>NZ_PPHG01000121.1:20930-44685 GCF_002904295.1 Amycolatopsis sp. CA-128772 | reverse complement strand
CCGAGGCCGGTGTCCCGCCGGGAAAGGTGCGCACCCTGGACGAGGTCTACACCTGGGACCAGACCCTCAGCCAAGGTCTGGTCATCAACGTCGACCACCCCGCCCCTCGGCACGATCCGGCTGCCGGGACCGCCGCTGCGGATGGCGAGCCTCGACGGCACCGAGGTTCCGCGGACCCACACCGCTCCGCCTGCGCCGGGCGAGCACGACAAGGAGATCCGCGCGTGGCCGGACGCCGGGTGAAACCGTCAGCCGGTCAGGACCTGCTGGATCGCGGGACCGACGGTCGCCACGATCTGTTCGGTGTCGGCAGCGACGATCACGGGCACCCCGATGATCCGCCTGCTGGTGACGATGCCGACCAGCATCGCCGCGGCCAGGCCGGCGCGCAGCATCGCATCGCCACCGCCACCGGCGCCGTGCAGCAACCGGGACTGGATAAACTCGCGCAGCTGCACGCACGCGTTCTCGTTGCCGACCGCGCCCCCGCAGCATCGCCATCAGGGGCTCCGACTCCTCAGCGCTGCCCTCCCACGCACGCAGATACGCGCGCACCACGCGTTCGCCGAGGTGCTCGTCCGGCCCCTCGAAAGCAGTCTCGAACCGCTCCAGCGCCGACACGGGGACGGCCATGACGGCGGCGAAGAGGTCGTCCTTCGAGCGGAAGAACTGCATCACCTGGGAGGCGTCCACCCCGGCGTCGGCGGCGATCCGGCGGATCGTGGTCCCGGCGAAGCCGTCACGGGCGAACCGCGCTCTCGCCGCGTCGAGCACCGCCTGCCTTGTGCTGCCGGGTCCGGGCTTGCGGCCGCGACGGACCCCCGTCGCCGGCGCCTCCTCCTGGGCGGTCATCCGGCGAGTGTAACGGCCGTTGCATTTTTCTCCACAAGCGTTGAGTTCTCGCCCGGTCGGCCGTACGGTCACCAGAGCGAGAGGAGCCAGCCATGAGCGACGACCACAGGGTGTTCGTGCCGTCCCCGCCGCTGCCGTCCGCCCGGACCGGGGTGCTGACGCCGTTCGAGCCGGGCACCCGGACCCTCGCGGCCGGCCTCCGCCTCGCCCCACCGTGCCTACCTGCAGCTCACCGTCCAGACATCTTGACCGACGAAGGGACCACCATGAGCACCGACACAGCGACCATCAGCAGCACGACGGTGACGTGGGTCCGCCTGGCCGGCGAAGCGGATGACAGCGCCATCGAGCGGTTCGAGGTCCGCGCCGCACAGCATGCCCTCGCGCTGCTCAAGGCCAAGCTCGGCCGCGAGCGCCTCCTCGAACTCCTCGCCGACGAGATCGCAGCGGGCGAGGCCTACCTGCGCGACCAGATCGAGCGCTCGGCCGGCGACGAGACGACCGGCACCACAACACTGCACGCGCACGGCATCACCGCGGACCAGTTCACGGACTGGCTCTCGCGGGCGTTCGGGCGCGAGGACGTCCTGCTCGCCGGACACCCGGAGCACTACTCCATCCACGCCGGCGGCGGCCGCGTCAACATCGTCGAGACTCTCGGCGACCACATCTGCTCGTTTTTCATGAGCGAGTGGGATGAGGCTGCGACCCCGGCAGCGCCGACAGCGGCGGCCGGCCGTCGCTCGCGCATGGTGCTCGAAGACGGCACCATCGTCGGCGGCATCACCAACTCGTTCACCGACGTCGAGGGCGGCTTCACCGCAGACCTCTCGGTTACTCTCCCCGCCTCGTGCGACCCGACGGTGGTCGAGCACCACCTGGAGCACTTCGCGGTGGAATTCCACAACTGGATCCTCCGAGCCGCGTCGGAGCTGTCGGCGAGCACCGACAGCCCGATGCGGGAAGCCAGCTTTGAGTCCTGAGCGTTCGCGAAGGAGTCTCACCGTGCAGTCGGGGTCACGGGCGAGCAGATCGGCGCGCACCCCGTCCAACCGCAGGGTGCGGACGTACTCCGAGGAGCTCAACCTGAACCGACTGCGCCAAGAACCCTGCTGCCGCCCAGGCCTTCGTGAACTCCTGGGCGAGCCAGCCGGCCTCCTGGGGCGTCGACTACCTGAAGATGGACGGCGCGGGTCCCAGCGACGTCGCCGACGTCAGCCATTGGTCCGCCGGACTGACCCACACCGGGCGAAGCATCTATCTCGGGCTGGCCAACAAGCTCTCGCTCGCGCACGCCGCCGATTGGAAGCGGTACGCGAACGGCCGGCGGATCGACGGTGACGTGGACTGCTATTGCCCGCTGCAAACCAACTGGGGTTGATCGCCGAACGTGACCTGTGGCAGCGCAAGGACGTGGGCGTCGCCGACGGTTCCCTCTCCCGGTCCCTGCCGGCGCACGGCTCCGCCTTGTTCCGGGTCACGCCGGGCGTCGGTTTCCTCTTACTGGGCGAAGATCAGCAATCCGAGTTCGAGACGTCGATGCGCCGGCTATATGGTCACTAGTCCGGACGACAAGCCGTCGCTCGTCTCATGTGGCGACGTCGTATCGGTAAGGACCCAAAGACAAAAACAGACCTGCACATGCCAGGCACAACACCGCCAGGACCAGCATCGCCGGTGTGTAGGAGCCGAAGCTCGCCCTGCTCACGCTCACCACGTACGCCGCGGCTGCCGCGGCCAGCTGGAACACCGCGAAGGCGATGCCGTAGATCTTGCCGAAAGCCCGGCGCCCGAAGTACCGGGGAACCAGGTAGCTGAGTACGTCGAACTCGGCGCCGATCAGCAAACCCGCCAGCGCCGCGGCGATGATCGCCGTTGCCACGTTCGGTCCGGAGGCGAACAGCAGCGAGGAGACGACACCGCCGGCGAGGTCGACAACCATGATCACCGACACCCTGACGCGGTCCAGCAGCCATCCGGTGACAAGCCGGGCGACGATGAGCGCTACGCCCAGCGCGGCCGGCATGAGGTTGGCGACGCCGGGCGCGATACCGGCGTCGAGCAGCAACCGGATCTGGTGGACGAGGACCGCGGAACCGATCGTCCCCAGCAGGAAGAACGCGGCCAAAATCACCCAGAAGGGCCGCTTCCTGGCGGCGGCCTTCAGGGAGTCGCCGGTGGCCTGGACCCCCGTCGCGCGCGGGCTCGGTTCCGCTAGGAAGAAGAAGGCAACCGGGAATGCGGCCAGAGCGACCACTCCCAGAGCGAGAAATGTCGCCCGCCAGCCGAGGGTGGCGATGAGGGCCGTAGTCAGGATCGGTATGAGCACCGTGCCGACGCCGATGCCGGAGTTGGCGATCCCGAGTGCCAGTCCGAGCCGACGCTCGAACCAGCCTGCGGTGACCCGGAGGTAGGAGACCGGCCACAGCCCCAGGCCGCACAGCGGGATGATGGCCCACGCCAGGTAGAACGTCGTGAGGTTGTCGGGCAGGAAGTACATCGCCATCAACGACACCGCGAACACCGGGGCGCTGCACAGGACGAGGCGGCGGCCGCCGAACCGGTCGATGAGCAAACCCTGCACCGGCGAGATGACCATGATGGTGACGCTGAGGATCGAGGCGCCCAGGGTGATGGCGGGCACGCCCCAGCCGAACTCCCGGTCGAGCGGCGTGATGAACGCCCCGAAAGTGGTCACCGTCAGCACGCTGGGGCCGCAGGTGAGGCCGATCAAGGCCGCCACGGCCGTCGACCAGCCTCGTCGGGTGTCTTTTTCGCTGCCGAGCGCGGCGCCGCGGAGTGGCTGTTCGGTGGTCATCTGGTTGGCACCCCGTGTTTCGGTCCTGGGAGCTGAGCGTTGTCAATGGTCACGGTCGGACGGTCGACGCTGGTGAGGCGCCGATCCCGTCGCCGGCTGCCCGACCGCGGCGACGAGCTCGGTCGGGCACGACCGCCGCACCGTCGTGTGCTGCCGCTGGGCGGAGGCCGGCGTCTCGGACCGGCCGCGACGCGTGTCAGATCTCGTCGGTGAGGGTGAGCTGCTGCCCGGTTTCCCGCGCGACGAGCGCGGCGCCGTAGTCATTGCCGTTCGGGGTGCGCGTGATGGTGTGGGTGTGGAACTTGGCCGGGTGCTCGTTGGTGAGCATGATCCCGGCGTGGTGTTCGTACTCGATGAGCACCACCGGGCTCTGGATGCGGAAGTAGAACGGGCTGTCGGGCCCGGACCCGCCGATCCAGCACAGCCAGGTGTCGTCGAGGTGGGCGCGGATGTCGTTGAGACGCGCGTGGTACGGGCCGGGAGGCAGGTGCTCGATGAACGTGCCGGCGAGCCGGCAGAGCAGATCGCGGCTGTGCGGTGGGAAGCTGACGGCGCAGACCCCCTCGTACGGGATGACCCGGTTGTCCTGGAACATCCCGCCCAGGTGGAGTTCGTCGCCGAAGACCTCCCGGCCGGCCGGGATCGCGGGGTCGCGCTTGTCCGGGTAGAGCACCACCGCGTCGCGGATCGAATCGGGCAGGCCGTGCAACAGGTTGAGGGCCAACCGGTCCGGAACACCGAACAGCCTGGTCCCGGCGTGGGGGCCTTCGTCGATGAAGTTCGGTTCGGCGCCGAGGAACACCGGGCTGGCGACCATCTGCGTGCCGATCACCATGACGTTGACGCAGACGTGGTGCCCGTAGAGCGACCATCCCCACGGGGCGGTTTCGCTCGGTTCGCCGAAGAGGTTGACGTTGTAGCTGAACTCGTTCATGACGCGAGGGCCGCCGACCAGCCGGCCGAGGAAGTCGTTGGTCCGCATGCATCCGCGTACCTTCTCGAACCCCGGCTCGCTGAGACTGGCGCGCAGCAGCCCGAGTACCGCGTCACGCACATCCGGAGCGACCTCGTCGAGGCGGAGACCGAAGCGGTTGACGTACAGTTCCGGGTTCATCCACGCCCGCCAGACGCGACTGTCGAGCGGGTGACGGACAGTCTGCCGCTGCTGGTCGTCGAGTGTGCCCAGCAGTCGCTGTGCTGCGGCGACCATGGCCGCGGTCGGTGCCGCCTCGGACCGTCGTGGGTACAGCCCGTCCCGCAGCGTGCCGTCGGTGGTGATGCCACGAAACGACGTGGCGGCGAACAACCCGGTCCAAGCCTCGATCGCGCCGCGGAAGGTGTCCTGCTGCAGGTGCCGGTCCACCCACTGGTAGGCATCGAGGCTGTCGATGCCGGCGATTTTCCCGGCATCGGCGGCCATGACGTAGTCGCGGAAGTTCTCCGGCATCAGCAGTCCTCGGTGATCCACGTGCGAACAGCTTTTCCGTGCTGGTCGAGACGCGGTGGCGGGCGGTGGGCAGTACGGGTTCGCTCGGATCCCGACGGCTCGAAGAAGCGCAATGGCGGCCCCGGCAAGGTGATCGTGCCCAGGCTGTCGTGGTCGACGTCGACGAGCAGGCCCTGGCTGCGGGTCTGCTCCCACTCGTAAACCTCGTCCATGCCGCGAACCTTGCCGGCGGGAATGCCGACGGCGTTCAAGCGGGTGAGCAGGTCGGTGGATCGCCACGTCGAGAATGCCTTCTCGACGATCGCGATCACCTCCTCGCGCCGGGTGACCCGGTCGTGGTTGGTGGCCAGGCCGGGCAGTTCCGGGTCGATACCGAAGCTGGTGGCGAACCGGCGCCATTGGGTTTCGGTGCCGACCGCGATCTGCACCGCGCCGTCGGCGCAGCGGAACAGGCCGTAGGGGGCGATCGCCGCGTGGTGGTTGCCGGCGGCGCGCCCCACCTCGCCCGCGACCGTCCAGCGCGTGCCCTGGAAGGCGTGCGCGCCGACCGCGGCCGCGAGCAACGACGTGCGCACGACTTGCCCTCTGCCGGTGCGGGCACGTTCGTGCAGCGCGGCGAGGACGCCGTAGGCACCGTTCATACCGGCGAGCAGGTCGCAGATGGGGGTGCCGACTTTCTGCGGGTCCTCGGGCCCGGAGCCGGTGACCGCCATCAAACCGCCCTCGCCCTGGGCGATCTGATCGTAACCGGGCCGGCCGCCCTCGGGGCCGTCGTGCCCGAAACCGGTGATCGACAGCAGCACCAGCTCCGAGTTGAGCTCGTGCAGCCGCTCGGCACCGAGTCCCAGCCGCTGCATCACGCCGGCGCGGAAGTTCTCCACCAGGACGTCCGCGCGGCACACCAGTTCTTCCAGGACCGCGAGATCGGCGGGGGCCTTGAGGTCGAGGCAGATCGATTCCTTGTTCCGGTTGGCGGAAAGGAAGTACGTGGACTCCCGTTCGCGCCCCGCCGGTGTCACGAACGGCGGTCCCCAGCTGCGGGCGTCGTCACCGGCGCCCGGCGCTTCCACCTTGATGACGCGGGCGCCGAGATCGCCGAGCATCATCGCGGCGTGCGGCCCGGCGACCGCGCGGCTCAAGTCCACGACGAGCAGATCGGTGAGCGGGCCCGCGGCGCCGGCGCCGGCTGAGCGGGTCGTGGCGGTGAGGCTCATCAGCGGTTCCTTCCCGCCGGGACGGGTGCGGCTCGCCCGGCACCGGGCAGGGCACCGGACACCCGCTCCGCCGCGTCCTGCAGCTGCGTGACGTACCGGTGGACGTCGGCCTGTCCGGCACCAGGCGGCAGACCATCGACGGTCAGCTGCATGACGACCTGCCGGCGCGCATCGAATACGGGAACCGACACGCTGCGGATGTGGTAGTGCCGGCTCGGGTCGTGCAGATCGTCGGGTTCGTGTTCGCTGCCGAGTTGCTCGATCAGGTGCCGCACCGCCCGGCGTCCGTGCGGCGTAAGTCCTTTCAAAGTCGTTTCATCGACGCTGGTTTCGAGCTTGCGCAGGCTGTCGCTCCAGGTCGCGACCGACCAGCCACGCTCGCGGACCCGATCGACCAGGTGCTGTGGGTCTCCACTCCGGCCGGAGGAGAGCGAGGCGCCTGCTCGTGCGATCCATGCCTGGGTGGCCGGCTCGGACCAGGCGACCAGCGCCGTTCCCAGCGGAGGAATGTGCGGCAGTCGCTGACCGACCCGGCTGTAGGTGCGGCCGCCGGCGGGGGTGCCGGCGGTCGCGAGCAGGACGATCTCGTCGCCGACGGTGGCCGAGGCGAGGCATTCCACTCCGTTGCGTTCGGCCACCTGCTCCATGACCGGACGGGCCACGTCGACCAGCCGCAGGTGCTCGACGAGGTCGGGCTCGCCCGCGGCCGCGAGCGAAAGCGGAGCGAACCGCCCGTAACCGCCCTGGAAGAACACCAGCGGCAACGACGGTCCTGTCGCGTCCAGGCCGGTCACCCGGCCGATGACGATGTCGTGGTCGCCGGCGTCGTGAACGGCCTCCACGGTGCATTCGATCCACGCCACGGCGTCCTCCAGCCGGGGCAGGCCGCTGGGCGACGGTGTCCAGTCGAGACCGTCGAACTTGCGGTCACCGGCGGTGGCGAAGGCACGGGAGGCCGGCTCCTGGTGCGCTCCCAGCACGTTGACGCAGAAGCGGCCGTGGCGGAGGATTTTCGCCGCCGTGCCGGACTGCTTACCAGGCAGGAACGCCACCAGGGGCGGCGACAGGGAGACGGACAGGAAGGACCCGACCGTCATTCCCACCGGCTCCCCCGTTTCCGAGCAGGAGGTCACCGCGGCGACACCGGTGGGTAAGTGTCCCAGCACGTGCCGGAAGTGCTGCGGGTCGATGGGTTCGGACAAGCTGCCCTCCTCGTCGTGATCGCTGGTCAGCTCGTGCGTCGCTCGAGCACGCTGGTCGAGAGCGGCCCGGAGTCGGTTCCGCACAGCATCCGGCCGGCGTTTTCCAGCCAGGTGTCGAGGTGGTTGGCCGCGTGCATGCTGCCGGCCAGGCAGTTGCGGGTGATCAGCTGCAGCGGGTTGCGTTTGATGATCGCCGAGGCGCCGGAGGCGCGGAACAGCGTTTCGACGGCACGGCTGCAGGTGTCCCAGACGTAGGCGGCGTCGGTGTGCAGCTGCAGTGCCTCGTTCTCGGTGGGGTCGGTGGCCTCGGCCTGACAGCGGTCCAGCTCGGCGACGGCGGCGTCGGCGACCCGGCCCGCCGCGCGGATCTCGGTGTGGGCGCGGCCGACGGTGTGGTGCGCGACCGGGGCCTCGATCTGGTGGGCGTAGGGCGAGTAGGGGAGGCTGCGCCGGCCGATGGTGGCCAGGAACGCCTCCATCGCCTGATCGGCCATCCCGAGGGCCAGGCCCGCGCCGATGATCAGCGAGCGGACCAGGCCGCCTCGGGCCGGGCCGAGCCCCTGTCTGGTGAGTTCCGTGATCCGGGTGCTGAGCCGTTCCGGGGTGCTGAAACGTTCGTCGGGCACGAATAGTTCACCGTCGGTCGCGACGGTCTGGCTGCCGGTGCCGGCCAGGCCCATCGCCTCCCAGTCGTCGCGTTCGACG
Organism: Amycolatopsis sp. CA-128772; assembly: GCF_002904295.1. Classification (GTDB taxonomy): domain Bacteria; phylum Actinomycetota; class Actinomycetes; order Mycobacteriales; family Pseudonocardiaceae; genus Amycolatopsis. The sequence continues at coordinate 36,447 of NZ_PPHG01000121.1, read as the reverse complement.
AGCTGGTCCTTGGGGACGAGCGCCATGCCGACCTTGGCGTCGTCGGTGTCGTCGTAGAAGACCGCGAGGTAGCCGTGGGAGGCGTGGACGCTGCCGGTGGCGAAGGGCCAGGTGCCCTTGATCATCCAGCCACCCTCGACCTGCCGCGCGGTCCCGGACATCCGCCGGCTCGTGCCGCCGAGGGCGAAGGTGCGGTTGCCGACCCACGGCGTCTCGTACACCGGCGCGATGACCTCGTCGGGGAAGGCGCAGCTCCACAGGTTGCCGCCGGCGGCGGCCCAGACCACCCAGGCGGTGGCCCCGCACCCCGAGGCCAGCGCGCGGATGATGTCGTGGGTTTCCCGGGTCGTGAAGCCGGCCCCGCCGAAACGCGTCGGGGTGGTCAGGCTGAACACGCCGGCTCGGTCGAGGCGCTCGACGGTCTCTTGTGGAATGCGCCGCTGCTGTTCGGCCTCGGCCTGGTGCTTGCGCAACCAGGGCTGCAACTCTTCGACGTGCGCGAGGATCTCCTGCGCCCGGGGCCGGTCGACGGCCACGGTGCCGTTCATGGTCATTTTGTTCGTTCCTCCTGCTTACTGCTGGTGCTGCGTCCTGGTACGGCGCTCACCGGCTGGGCGGCACGACCGGCACCTGCACGTAGCTCGGGTACTCGGGACCGGTGTGGATCGTGTTCCGGGCCCCGTCGTGGTATGTCGGGTCGTAGGCGTGGCGCATCCCGTGCCCGACGCCGGTGTAGGGCTGGATGTCGACCCGCAGGCGTTGTCCTTTGCGGATCAGGCCGGTGTTCGGGATGATCTCGACCTCGACCGGGACGACTTCGCCGTCCCGCAGCGGTGCGTAGTCGGCGCGCAGGTGGGTGTGCTTCGGCCGGAACTCGGTCGAGCGCTGCGCGTCGAGCTTGCGGTGGGAGGCCTTGAGCCAGCCCTTGGCCATTGGGTAGAACAGGGTGGAGATCCCGGGGATGAGAGCCGGACCGCAGAAGTCGACCTCGCGGTCGTGCTCGTCGAGCACCCGCAGTGCGACGAAGATGTCCATGTCCTCGCTGGTGGAGGCGACCCAGAGCACGGCTTTGCTGTACCCGGCGAGGACGGTGTCGTCCTCGAATGGTGCGCTGACGAACGTGGCGCCTGGTGAGCATGGCGCGAACGTCGCCCCGGTCTGCTTGACCGCCGTCGTTGGTGGCCGGCGGAATTCGGCCGTGTCCGTCGCCGGTGAGAACACCGCCGACGGCTCGACCTCGGCCGAATAGGTGACCGACTGCTGTGCCCGCGGAACGGTCCGGGTCAGCGCCCCGACGTGGTCGCAGCCGTCGTACTCCTGCTCCGTCGGCAAAGCGTCCAGATACCACCTGACGTACTCAGTGCGCGCGATCGGCCACTCGTTCTCTTCTTGCAGGTACGAGCCGCCGCGTCCGGTGCGGATCTCCAAGCGCACCGGCGGGGTGTCCATGATCCCGTTATCGACGCCTTTGAGCCAGTGGTCGAAGAACGCGACGTGATCCTCGACCGCCCTGGCCGAGTAGGACTTGACGAACCAGTCCTCCCAGAAGTCGATCTTCTTGTTCGACGTGGGCGTGTTGAGGTAGGTTTCGCTGCTGCCGAGCTGGTGGAAGTTGCCGGGGTGCGCCGTCGCGGCGACCGTCCACAAAGGTACGGTGAGGGCGTCGAGGTCGGGGCTCATCAGCACTTCGGAGCGAGGCCCGAAGATCGCCGCCGGGTCGGAGTCCTTGAACGGGTTCGCCCGGGCGGTCGCCAGGAAGTCTTTTGCTTCGACCTCACCGCAGATCGCGGGAACGATGCCGTTGGCGAACCAGCCGGGGAAGAACTCTTCGTTGAGGATGCCGCCGGTGTAGGCGACTTCCTCGTAAAGGTCGGTGTCGGTACCGATCGCGATCATCGCCTTCAGGTGCGGGGGCCGCAGGCTTGCCACGGCGTGCTGGCTGACGGCGTAGTAAGACATGCCCCACAAGCCGACGTTCCCGTTCGACCACGGCTGGGTGCCGACCCATTCGATCGCGTCGTAGTAGGCCTCGGCTTCCTCGATCCCCCAGATGCCCAGTGTGCCGGGGCTTTTGCCCGCACCGGGGCTGTCGACGCGGACCAGGGCGTAGCCGCGCGGGATCCACGTCGCAGTGTTGATGCTTTCGTGGTTTTCGTACTCGTAGCCGTCGGGGTTGCCCCGGAAGTACCGGTCCTCCATCACCTCGTGCCGTTCGGCGTCATCCGCGTCGCAGATCGAGTGGTGGACGAACGCGCGGCCGTAGACGCCGCAGTTCATGACGACCGGAACCGGGTCGTCGCCGTCGGGGCGGAAGACGTCGGCGTAGACGAACGAGCCGTTGCGCAACGGGATCTTGACATCGCGGAACCGGCGGATGCCGAGAATGGTGCGACGAACCTCGTTGCGTGCCGCCGCCGCGGAGGTCAGGGTGCGCGGCGTGGCACCGCTGAACACCTTCGCGTAGTTCAGTTCTTGTAGCAGCTGAATGACGGCCGGGTCATCGGTGAAGGCCTGAACAGGATCGGCCGGCGCGCCGGGCAGGGACATCGGGCGGTAGCGGAAGTCGATGGCTCGGTCGCCCACCAGCTCGTGGACCTGCGGCGTCAGGGTGATGCCGGTGTCGGAATCACCGTCCTCGTCGAGGGTCAGCAGGAAGCGGGCGATGTTGGTCAAGCCCGGATCGGCGATCTTGGCGATGGCGCCGTCGACTCGCGCGACGATGTCGGCGAGGGTGAGCCGGGTCGCGCCGCGCGCCACGCCGACCACGACCTGCCCGACCGAGAAGGTGACGATTTCGCCGTCGCGGAACTGGAATCTCCCGGCCCGGTCGGTGACGCCCGCGCAGGTCGGGGTGTCGAACCGCAGACCGGCAACGGGGCCGGCGAAGGTTCCCTCACGCACCATGGCACTTCCCTCGGGGTCGAAACCGGGCTATAAAACACCCGTATCTTTCGCGTCTTTCGCTACTCTTATGCGACGGCGACCGTCTGTCAAGTTCGGATGCGCGGCCGTCCGCCCGGGAAAGGACCTCTTCGTGGCAACAACCGGCACCGCTGTGAACGCGCGAGGTGCGGCATGACGGCGAGTGGGACTTCACGGTCCGGATCGGTCGATCAGCGCGACCGGGTGCCGGCGGTGATCGTCGACGCTCCCGGCAGCGAACCGAGACCGGGCTCGATCACGCTGCCCCCCAGCGCGCCCGGCACCACCGTGGTGGCCGTGGTCGCGGCACCGCTGAACCCGCTGGACCTGGCCATCGCGTCGGGAACGTTCCACTCCGCCCGGCACGACGCCCCCTACGTCCCCGGCAGCGAGTGTGTCGGCATCGTGCACGAATCCGGTCGCTACCCCACCGGCACCCGCGTGTACGCCGAGTGCCATGCCTCACCGGCCCGCCCCGGCACCTTCGCCACGCATGTCCTCGTCGACGACGAGAACCTGCTTCCCCTTCCCGAGAAGCTCGATCCCGTCCTGGGCGCCGCCGTCGGCAACTCCGGCACAGCGGCTTTTCTGCCCCTGATCGAAAACGCCGGCCTGCGCTCCGGGGACGCGGTGCTGGTGCTGGGAGCGACCGGGGCCGTCGGGCAGCTCGCGGTCCAGATCGCGCGCCTGAGCGGCGCGCGCCGCGTGGTCGGCCTCGCCCGCGACCGGACGGCGCTGCAGCGCCTGCTCGGCCTGGGCGCGGACGCTGTCGTCGAACTGCGCGCCGACGAGCCCGCCGACGAGCTGGCGGGCCGGCTACTCGCGGCGGCCGGCCCGGTCGATGTCGTGCTGGACGGCGTCTACGGACGTCCGCTCGAGGCAGCGCTGCAGGTGTGCGCGCCCCGGGCGCGGGTGGTCAACATCGGCAACGCGGCCGGCCCCATCGCCCAGGTGCCGGCCGGGTTGCTGCGCGGGAAGCAGCTGACGCTGTCCGGCTTCGCCGGCCTCCACACGCCGCTCGCCGCGAAGCGAGCAGCACTGAACTGGCTGTGGACCGCACTCCTCCGCGGCGAGCTGCGCGTTGCGGTCCGCACCGTCCCCCTCGACCAGCTGCCGGCAGCGTGGTCGGCACAAGCACGCTCACCGCACGAGAAGTGCGTCGTGGTTCCCGGTGGTACCCGGAACAAGGAAGCTTGACCGGCGACTGTCCCGAAACCACTCGTCGGCGACGCCAGGTTCGGTCAGAGCGATCCGCGGCGGGACATCGTCACTTCGCTGCAGCGGGCAGCCGGCCTGAGCAGCCGTCCAGCACGCCGGAGTCGGCGTCGCCCCGGTGCGCCGCCACGGCAGCGCGGACGCGATCCGCGTCACCGAGCCTGATCGCCTCGACCAGTTCTTCGTGCACGGCCATCCGCTCGGCGAGGTAGCCGGTGGAGGTCGACGACGTCTGCGGGTCGGCCCGGCTGGACAGCTCGGTGATCGCGCGGATCAGCGCGACGTACAAGGCCCGCGCGAGATCGTTCGAGGTGATCTCGGCGATGCGTTCGTGCAGGGCCCAGTTCGCCTGCAGGAACGCCTCGAGATCACCACCGGAGCCGCGCATCGTGTCCAGGCAGTCGTCAAGGTCCCGCAGGTCCCGATCGGTCCGGTTCGCCGCGGCTTCGAGGGCCACGAGCTCCTCGAGCGAATCGCGGACGGCGATCGCGTGGGCCACGGTGGTCGCGCCCTGCGGCACGGTCAGGAGCGTTTGACGGAGCCGCACCACGGGACTGGTCTTGGCCACGAACAGCCCCCCGCCGCGTCCCGGGCGGACGTCGACGATGCCGCGCTCGGCCAGCAAGCGACAGGTCTCGCCGATCGTGGCACGGCCGTACCCGGTCTGCTCCCGCAACTCCTCCATGGTGGCGACCCGGTCGCCGGGGCGCAGGCCGCGGCTGCCGATCAGCTGCTCGATCTCGGAAGCCAGGTTCTGCGCGAGACCAGGGGGACGGGAAAACATACGCATATTTTAGCTCTTGACAGCACGCCGGTGTCAAAGCCAGGATCGAAAACTACCCGAAACATACGGGTTGTTTGAGCGGCGCGCCGCCCGGCGGCCGCGCCGGGTGCCGAAGAGACGGTAGAAGGGCGAACGGCTGTGATGCAGCGGACGTGCGAGCGGGTGTTCTCGGCGGCTGACGCGCTGTCGGGCCCGGGGGACGAGCAGCCTGTTCCGAGCACGGGAGACCTGGGCACGTGACGATGACTCCGGAACGGGACCCGGCCGCGGCCCCGCCGCGGGCGGTCGACTGCCTGGTCGTCGGCGGCGGTCCCGTCGGCCTGCTCACCGCGGTCCTTTTGGGGCGGGCCGGTCTCCGGGTCGCCGTGGTCGAGCGCCGGCCGCGACGCTATCCCCTGCCCCGGGCCTGCACGATCGATCACGAGGCGATCCGCATCCTGCAGGCCGCCGGACTCATGGCCGAGCACGCCGAGCTGTTCGAACCGTCACGAGGTGACCGCGGCGGCTACGAGTTCCGCAACGGCCAGGGTGAGCTGCTGCAAGCCATCGACTGGAACCGGGCGGCCGAGTCGGGCTGGGCCAACACCAACGGCTTTCACCAGCCGGACCTCGAAGCCGCCTTGGAGGACCTGGCCGTCGCGACCCCCGGGGTGAGCGTCCACCGTGGATGGTCCTTCCAGACCGTTGACCAGCACCACGACGGGGTGTCGGTGCACCTGCACCGCACCGACACCCCGGCCGAAGTCGCGCCGGTCGGGTCGCGCTGGCTGGTCGGCGCGGACGGAGCCAACAGTGCCGTGCGCCGCCGGCTGGGAATCGGCATGGAGGACTCGGGGTTCACCGCCGACTGGCTGGTGGTGGACTACCAGCCGCTGGCCGAGGAGAACTGGACGGCCTTCGTCACCCAGTACTGCGACCCGGCGCAGCCGGCGACCGCGGTCAACAGCGGCCCGGGCCGGCGGCGGTTCGAGTTCATGCGCCGCGCGGACATGACCATCGAGGAACTGGGCCTGGAAGCCACCGCCTGGCGGCTGATGGCCTCCTGGGGTGTCACCCCCGAGACAGCCCGGCTCGAACGACACGCCGTCTACACCTTCCGGGGCAGGTGGGCGCACCCGTGGCGGATGGGAAACGTCTTCCTGGCCGGCGACGCCGCGCACGTCATGCCGCCTTTCCTGGGGCAGGGCATGTGCTCGGGTCTGCGCGACGCGCTCGCCTTGGCCTGGCGCCTGGACCTGGTGCACCGCGGGCTCGCCGGACCGGCGGTGCTGGAGACCTACGGTCCCGAACGCGCCGGGCACGTCCGGGAACTCATCGACGAAGCCGTGGCCGCGGGCCGGGTCATCTGCGAACTCGACCTCGAGCGGGCCGCCGCCCGCGACGCGGAGATGAAGAAATTCGCAGCCGATCCCGAGGCAGTCACCCGCGAACCACCCCACCCGCGCCTGGGCCGGCCGTCGCTGACGATCGACAGTGCCGGCGTCGACGGGCGGCTGGCACCACAGGGACGGGTCCACGTCGACGGCCGCATCGGCCTGTTCGACGACGTTGTCGGCGGCGGCTGGCAGCTGATCAGCCTCGGCGGGGATCCCGCCGAGCTGTGCAACGCCGGCGACCTGGCCTGGTTCCAGCAGATCGGCGGCGTCGTCGCTGACCTGTCGGGCCGCGGACACCTCCACGATGTCGACGGGTTCTACCAACGCTGGTTCGCCGCACACGGGTGCCAGGCAGTCCTGGCCCGTCCCGACTTCTACACCTTCGCCGCCGGTAGCCACACCGACGTCCCGCACATGCTTGCGCGCCTGCGTCAGGCGCTTCACCCAGCCCCGACCGCAGGAGAGTGATCGATCATGGGCATGCAGGTGACCCGGCTCGCCGACGCCGAGCCGTTCGACCCGCCGGGACACCGCGGCGTCGGCCCCGTCCGTCTCCAAGGCGGTGACGACAGCTCCGGGTCCGCCGTGACGGTGACGCTCTCGCACTACCTGCCCGGCGGTGAGGCGGCGATGGCCCCTCAGCCGGCGGAGACCGTGTACGTCCTGCTGGCCGGCGAGCTGGTGATGATCACGGAAGAGACCGAAGCGACGCTGCGGCCCTACGACTCCGTGCGCTTCACCGCCGGCACCGTGCGCCGCGTGGTCAACCGAACCCACCTTCCCGCCAGCATGCTGGTCATCCGACCGGCGGTCAGCTCAGCAGCCCCAGGCCGAGATCCGGGCACCCACGCCGCCGGCAGCGACGCGCGTGCTCTGGCCGGGGCACCTCGTGGTCGAGGACCACACCCAGAAAGGTGAACAGATGAGAATCGTCGGCGTCCGACGCCAGCCCGGTGCCTCCACTGTGGAAGTCGCCGCCTTGGCCGATGAAGGCGAAACCGTCACCGTCATCGCCTCGCTGAGGGACTTCTGGGTCGACCCGGCCGAGCAGCTGTCCCGGCCGTTCACCGGTCCGACGGTGCCGACCACCGAGCTGCAGCTGGTACCGCCGGTGCTGCCCGATGCGCGGGTGCTGTGCATCGGGCTGAACTACCGCGACCACGTCGCGGAAGGCAGCTACCACGATCAGGCCCTGCCGCCGTACCCGACGCTGTTCGCCCGGTGGACCCAGTCCTTGACCGTCGACGGAGCGGAAGTTCCCGTGCCGGCCAACGAGCCGGGACTGGATTGGGAGGGCGAAGTCGTCGCGTGGATCGGAGCGCCCCTCATCGACGCCTCGCCCGAGCACGCGCTGGCGTCGGTCGTCGGCTACTCCGTGTTCAACGATCTGACGGCCCGCACCGCACAGAAGCGCACCTCTCAATGGACGCTGGGCAAGAACGCCGACCGTTCCGGGCCGATCGGGCCGCTGATCCCCGCGGCCGAAGTCGGCGATCTGCGCCGAGGCTTGCGGCTGCGAACCAGGGTCAACGGCGAAATCGTGCAGGACGCCCGCACCGACCAGATGATCTACACCGTCGGGGAGACACTGTCGCAGGTCTCGCACAGCTTGAGCCTGCGGCCCGGTGACCTCCTGGCGACCGGGACACCATCCGGTGTCGGCTACGCCCGCACCCCGCCCCGGCTGTTGCAGGCCGGAGACACCGTCGAGGTCGAGGTGGAACGGCTCGGCGTGCTGCGCAACTCGGTGGTCGGCAACAACCACCGGTTCCCAGCGGCTCGGGCCGCGACGAAGACCGGGCGACCTGCCACCAGGTGACGGCCCGCCGGCACACCCTTTCACACAGACGATCACCAGCTTCGTGAGGAAGAGATCAATGAAGATCGAAGAGCTGAGCGCCCGGGCAGAAATCCACGACGTCCTGCTGCGGTACTGCCGCGGCCTCGACCGAGTGGACATGAACCTCGTCCGCGGCGCTTTTCACGCGGACGCGTGGGTGCAGTTCCCCGAGAGCCTGCACGCCGGATCCGTCGACGGCTTCGTGGAGTTCCTGTCCGCCGAGATGCCCCGCTTCGTCCGGACGATGCATTTCCTCGGCAACAGCCTGATCGACTTCGACGGACCGGACGTCGCCCACGTCGAAACCTACCTGCAGGCCGACCACCAGGCATCGGAGAGGCACCACTGGAACGGTGACTACGTCAAACTTTGGGCCCGTTACCTCGACCGGTTCGAGCAGCGCGACGGCGTCTGGCTGATCGCGCGCCGCAAGCTGGCCGTCGACTGGATGTACCGCTACCCCGCCACCGGCTGGTTCGACGACCACCCCGACGCCTCCACCGGACTGCGCGACGGAAGCGACCCGGCCCTGCAGCCGGTCGCCGGATTCGACGGTACACCGCTGACCACACAGGACTGGCCCGCCTGAAAGCCGGTACCCACACGGACCGAAGGGAAGAGTTCGGCCCCGCCGTTGCCGCGTGGTCAGGTTCGGCCACCTTTTTGTCTGCGCAGCGAAGCGGGAAAGATCGGCGGCCTCCAGGCGATCCGAGCGCGGCGGAAGTCGCCCGAATCCGGCTGCGGGTAGGCGCCACACCCAGGAAGACCACGCGTTCGTGTGATCTCAACGGGTGTTGATATGTATGGCGAACGGAGGTACGTTCACGACAGTCAGTGACGTCTCGGCCTCCCCGCACGCTGGACGGAGCGGTCCTCGGACGCAGGAACCAAAGGAGCTCACCATGGCCGACGACCAGAAGATCTACATGCCGTCCCGCCCCCTCGAAGCCGGTGACAGGTACGGCATCCTGAGCGATTTCGACCCCGGCATCCGCACATTGGAGGCCGGCTTCCAGATCACGTCACCTTTCCTGCCCTTGCCGGTCGACGTCGTTTTCGAGAAGGACGTCGCGGTCACCCTGCGAGACGGCGTGACGATCCACGTCGACGTACTGCGCCCGGCAGGAACGGACAAGGTGCCCGTCATCGTGGCCTGGAGCCCCTACGGCAAGGGCCAGGGAACTTCCGACAGTGTCATGGGAGTGTTCAACCTGGTCGGGCTGGACAACGGCATCGTTTCCGGCCTGGAAAAGTTCGAAGGCCCCGACCCCGCCTACTGGTGCGCCCACGGCTACGCGATCTGCAACCCCGACATCCGCGGCGTGGCCAACTCCGAGGGCGACAGCGTCCTGTGGGACCGGCAGGAAGGCCGCGACTGCCACGACTTGATCGAATGGCTGGCCACGCAGGACTGGTGCACGGGCAAGGTCGCGATGAGCGGCACCTCCTACCTCGCGGTCTCGCAATGGTTCACCGCCGCCGAACAGCCCCCGCACCTCGCCGCGATCAACCCCTGGGAGGGCGTCAGCGACGTCTACCGCGACCTGGTGCTGCGCGGCGGCATGCCGGACCACGGTTTCGCCCGGCAGCTGCGGGACTACAGCTTCTGGGGCAACAGCCGCAAGGAAGACATCATCGCCGAAGCCGACCGCTACCCGCTGATGAGCGAGCTGTGGGAGAACAAGATCCCGCGCTTCGACCGGATCACCGTGCCGGCCTACGTCGTGGCCAGCTACTCCAACACCCTGCACACGGCGGGAACGTTCCGCGCCTGGCGCCGGATGGCGTCGCAGGACAGGTGGCTGCGCATCCACAACACCCAGGAATGGCCTGACTACTACGACGAAGCCAACCGTGAGGACCTGCGCCGGTTCTTCGACCACTACCTCAAGGACCAGGACAACGGGTGGGAGCAGACGCCGCGCGTGCGCTACTCGGTCCTCGATCTCGAAGGCGGTGACCAGGTCGACGTCGCCGCCGACGCGTTCCCGCCGGCCGGCGTCACCGCGACGAAGTTCTACCTCGATGGCCGTTCGCGCACGCTGACCACCACCGCACCGACCGAGGTGGGCGTTGCGGCCTACGACGTCGGGGCGAACCCGGACGTGGTCTCCTTCGTCACGCGCTTCGACCAGGAGACCGTGCTGGTCGGCTACCCGAAGGCGCATCTGTGGGTCGAAGCCCGCGGCGCCGACGACATGGACCTGTTCGTCCTGGTCCAGAAACTCGACGCCTACGGCACTCCGCTGCAGCAGTTCACCGTGCCCAACCAGAGCGCGATGGCTCAGGACCTCACCGAACGCGGCGCCTCGATCCTGCGCTACAAGGGATCGGACGGTCGTCTGCGCGTGTCCATGCGCCACCTGGACGAGGCACTCTTGACCGACGAGGTGCCGGCGCACACGTTCGACCGGGTCGAGAAGCTCGCTGCCGGCGAGATCGCCGAGATCGAAATCGACCTGTTGCCGATCGGTCTGGCGTTCCACCCCGGCGAACAGCTTCGCTTCGTCATCAGCGGCCGCTCCCTGCTGGGGCCGATGATGCCCCGGCTCCACGAGTACACCCCGGCCAACAGCGGGCAGCACGTCATCCACTCCGGCGGCGATCACGCGTCGTACCTGCAACTGCCCCTGCAGGCGCGCTGACCGCCGTTGTCGACGTGGCACCGCCGAGCCGCACGATGCCTCGTACCCGAAACCGCGCCACAGAATGGCGAGTCACTGTGACCGACGCCGGCGTGCTGACGAACTGGGGCCGATGGGGCTCCGACGATGAGCGGGGTACGACCTCGACGCCGTCCTCCGGGGCACGGTGCTGCCGCTGCACGCCGTCGCGCTCGCCCGGCTGGGCATGCCCTTGATCGACGGCGCCGAGGTCGAGGGGCCCGCCGCGGTGTGCCGGGAACCGGGCGGTGGGAGTTCCTGTTCACCGCCGCTCCCCTGCCGGTCCGCCCGCGTCGTCCACTGTGGACGACGCGGACACCGGCCGGCACGCCGCTGGATCATCGGCGTGATCCGCTCTTCGGAACCGACCAGCGCTTTGCCGTAGATCTCGTAGCACACCATCGGCAGGATGCCCGCGTGCCGCGACGCGACCTCGGAGTCGCGCCAGATCCGCTGCGGCGGGTTGACCTCGGCGAATGCCCCCGAGCCATGCGCGTAGCGTCCTCTCGAAACCACAGCCGCTTCTGCCCGTGGGCCGCCGTCGGCGTGACTCAAGCGTGTAAAGTGACCGGCAGTTCCTTCAGACCGCGCACGACGTGGCTGCGCCGGTAACTCAGCTCTTCAGGAGGCACAGCCAGCGCCATGCCCGGGCGGGCGGCGATCAGCGTCCGGATCGCCTCTTGGCCCTCCACGCGCGCGAGCTGGGCACCGAGGCAGTAGTGCGGCCCGTGGGAGAAGGCCACGTGCCCGGGTTCGGCGCGGTCGAACCGCAGCTGCTCGGCGTCGGGGAACCGCTCGGGGTCGCGGTTGGCGGCCGCGAGGGACAGCCGCACGACGGAGCCGCCCGGGATCGTCACGCCCGAGTATTCGACGTCTTCGGTGGTGTAGAAGGTGCTCAGCGAGTGAACCGGGGAATCCCACCGCAGGAACTCCTCGACCGCGACCGGCATCAAATCGGGGTTTTCACGGAGCACGGCGAGCTGGTCCGGATGCCTCAACAACGCGAGGAGGCCGTTGCCGATCAGGTTGATCGTCGTCTCGTGCCCGGCGATCAGCAGCATCACCGACATCGCGACGAGTTCCGGGTGCGTGAGCTTGTCGTCGTCGGAGTCGCTGATCAACGCGCTGATCAAGCCGTCGTCGGGCTGCTTTCGTTTCGCTTCGATCAGCTCCGACAGATAGGCCTGCAGTTTCCCCATGCCTTCCCTCGCCGCCGCGGGTGTGGAGTCGTCGACGACGACGTTGGACCACGCCGCGAAGTCGTCGCGATCCGCGGCCGGCACCCCGAGCAGTTCGCAGATCACGAACACCGGCAGCAAGAACGCGTATTCGCGCAGGATGTCCACGCGCCCGGCCGGCGGGAGCGCCTCGACGAGCTGGTGGCTGAGTTGCCGGACGCGGGGGCGCAACGCTTCCATGCGGCGGGCGGTGAACACGCGCGAGACCAGCCTGCGCAACCTGGTGTGGTCCGGCGGATCCATCAGCACCATCATCTCCACCGACGAACGCGCGGCCGCCGCCCGTTGCCCGGGCGGCAGCGTGTAGCGCGCGTCCTTGGACAGGCGCGGGTCGGCCAGTGCCGCCCGGACGTCGGCATAGCGGCTCAGCAGCCACACCGTGGTGCCGGCCTGCTCGATGCGGTGCACCGGCGCGGCTCGGCGCAACTCGGTGTATGCGGGGTACGGGTCGGCCCAGAACCGGCCCGTGTACAGCTCGTGGGTGACAGACATCAGCACTCCTGGGGAGACGGCGGGCTACCAGGTCACGGGAAGCTCGTGCAGACCGCCGGTGAGCCGCTCGGTGTGCAGCCGCAGCTCACCGGCGTCGACCGCGAGCCGAAGATTGGGCAGCCGGGTGAACAGGGACGTCAGCGCAACCCGCAGTTCGGTGCGGGCCAGGCTCGCGCCGATGCAGTAGTGCGCCCCGTACCCGAAGCTCAAGTGGGCCGCGGCGGCGGGCCGCGCCGGGTCGAAGGCCTCGGGCTCCGGGAACGCCGACGCATCGCGGTTGCCAGCCAGCGTGGAGATGATGACCGCGTCCCCGGCGGCGATGGTGACCTCGCCGACCGTGATCTCTTCCCGGGCGTAACGTGCCAAGCCAAAGTTCTCCGGTGCCGCCAGGCGCAGGATCTCTTCCACGATCTGCGGGCGGGCAGCCGGGTCCTCGACGAGCCGGCGGCGCGCCTCGGGGTTTTCGAGCAGCAGCAGGGCGCCGATGCTGATCCGGTTGACCGTGGTCTCGTGCCCGGCGAACAGGACGCCGGCCACCACCTGGGTCAGCTCGGCGGTGGTGAACTCGGGATCATCGCGTTGCGCCTGCACCAGATCGGTGATCACGTCCAAGCCCGGGTCCTGGCGCTTGACCTCGGCGAGCTCGCCGGCGTAGTCGAGCAGCTCGACGATCGCCGTGAACGGGTCGTCGCCGGTCATGGTCGCGGATCGCTCGGACAGGTCCTTGAAGTAGTCGCGTTCGCTGTAGGGAACGCCCAGCAGCTGGCAGATGACGAAGATCGGCAGCGGCAGGGACAGGTGTTCGTGCAGGTCGACGACCTGGCCGTCGCCGCCGGCGGCGATCAGGTCGTCCAGCAGGGAGTCGGCCAGCTTCTGCATCCCGTCCTCCAGCCGCCGCATCCGGCGCGCGGAGAAGGAGGGCACCAGTACCCGGCGCAGCCGGGCGTTGAAGGCCGGCTCGGCGTCGAACTCGCCGACCGGGCCGCCGTTGAACCCGGAGTTGGAGATCCGGGCCGCCGTCTCCGGTTCGCGGTGGGAGCGGCCGAGGCGCGGATCGTTGAACAGCGTCTTCGCTTCGGCGTAGCCGGTGACGAGCCAGGCGGGATCCCCGGCCGGGGTCACGACCGGGGTGATCGGGTGCCGGGCTCGCAGCTCCGCCCAGAGCGAGCCGATGTCGAGCACCGCCGGGCGGTCGAAGGGCAGTCGAGGCGGATCCGCGATGTCTGCCGACATGGGCAACTCCCGGGAGCGAGGGTCTTGCTGACTCCGCCCACCTTACGACCAAGTGACACGCTCATGTCACTTATATTGTGGTCCACACCACAGTCACGGCAACGGATCACCGCTCTCGCTTGCGCGGCAGCCTGCCAGGAGCAGCACCAGGTACCGGCGCCACCGCGCCGGCTGTTCGGTCTCCAGATCGGGAACGGCGAGCATCGTGGCCACGACCATGGCGATCAGCGACGGGAAGTCGCTCGCGTCGAGGTCCGGGCGCGCGACACCGGCCGCCTGCGCGCGTTCCAGCGCCCGGCTCAGCGGCTTGACGAAGCCCTCGGCCGTGGCCCGGGTGACCAGAGCGGTGTCCCGCGCCGCCGTCAGCAGCGCGGAGTTGGCCGCCACGGTGACCACCGTGGCCTCCAGGCCGGCGGCCAACGCCTGCCACGGATCCTGCCGGTCCACCGCCGCCTCGACGATGGGTTGCACCTCGTCGGTGACGTACCGCTCGAAAACGGCACCGATCAAGTCCTCACGCCGGGCGAAGCGCCGGTAGACCGTGCGCAGCCCGACACCGGCCCGGGCCGCTACGTCGGGCACGCCGAAGTCCGGCCCCTGCTCGGCGATGACCACGCGGGCGGCATCGAGGATGCGTTCCTGGTTGCGGCGCGCGTCCGCACGCAGGCCCGGCCCCGGCGTGTCGTCCATCCCCACAGCATCCCCGACCCGGCCCCGGGCGGCCAACCACCCTCCGCGGCCGTCAGCGCAGCAGCTTCGTGACGCGCAGCAGTTCGTCGAGCATGACGACTGCGGCCGCGTCCATCTGCGGATCGGCGGCCACTTCGCCCTCGGTCGTGAGCTTTCCGGCCGCGAACGGGACGTTGACCGCCTCGAAGATCGGCACCATCCGCAGGGTCGTGACCACTTGCTTCAGCTGCTGGATCGCGCGCGTGCCCGCACCGATCCCCCCGTAACCGAGGAAGCCGACCGCCTTGTCGGCCCATTCCTGGTGCAGGAAGTCGATCGCGTTCTTCAGCACGGCGTTGTAGCCGTAGTTGTACTCGGGCGTCACGAACACGAACGCGTCGGCGCGATCGACGGCCGCGCTCCAGTCCTTCGTGTGCTGGTGCTGGTACTCCCGCAGCTTCGGGTGCTGGGGCTCGTCGAGGAACGGCAGGTTCCGCTCGTCGAGGTCCACCGTCTCCACCACGAAACCGCCGTGGCCCTCGGCCACCTTGACGAACCACTCGGCGAAGGCCGGGCCCACCCGGCCGGGGCGGGTGCTCGCGATCACGACCTGCAGGACGGGGTTGCTCTCGTTCATGACGGCATGCTCCTTGTGCGTCGGGGTCGGTCGAGGCGCTCGCCGAGCTCGGCCAGGACCCGGGTCAGCTCGGTGGCATCGCGGGCGGTGCCGAAGACGTAGCCGTCGGGGCGCACCACCGCGGTCGTGCAGCCGTGCTCGGAAAACCACGATGGGTAGACGCCGTCGACGTCCGTCACGCCTCCCTCGGCGATCACGCAGAGGCCGACGTCCACCGGCAGGTCACCCACAGCGTCCGGATCGAGTGTGACGACGTGGAAGCCGTCGCCGACCACGTCGTCGAACCGCCGGCGAGGAGACGACCGGCACGACGACACTGCACGCCCACGGCATCACCGCCGGCCAGTTCACGGGCTGGCTTTCGCGGGCCTTCGAGCGGGAGGAGGTCCTGCTCGCCGGACACCCGGAGCACTACTCCATCCACGCCGGCGGCGGCCGGGTCAACATC
>NZ_PPHG01000121.1:0-20650 GCF_002904295.1 Amycolatopsis sp. CA-128772 | reverse complement strand
CGATGTGGAGGGCGGGTTCACCGCCAGCCTCTCGGTGACCCTCCCGGCCTCGTGCGGCCCGACTGTGGTCGAGCACCACCTGGAGCACTTCGCGGTGGAGTTCCACAACTGGATCCTCCGAGCCGCTTCGGAATCGTCGGCACGCTCTGACGTCTGAGTCGCGGCCAGGCCCACCGGTCGGCCTCGTTGACCATGGTGCCTCGGCTCCTCCTTGGTGCAGGTGACTGTTGTCCAGGCGTCGAGCTCGGCACTCCCGGCCCCGCCGCACGTTGGGTCGAAGCCGCCTTCGTCACAGCCCCGCGTAGGTGGTCAGTCCTGCAGCGGCAGCAGTTCTGCCAAGCCGGTCGTCCGGAGCTTCGTCCGTACCGTCGGGGACGCGCGGACCCGGAGCCGCAGACCGGCGGCCTGGCATTCGCGGGCCAGGTTGATCAGCGGTGCCAGCGCCTCCAGCGCCAGGTACGCGACTTGGGTCAGGTCGACGACCACGCGGTCAATGCCGGTGCCGGATCGCCACGGAGCTGGGTTACGTGCCGAGCGCGTCGGCGCACAGCCTCGCCAGCAGCTCGTCGAAGCTGATCGGCCTGCTGGTGCCGGCGACCGACGAGGACAGCCTGATGATCAGCCCGCACCACATGGCGATCGCCGGGCACGCCGAGCGTGAACTGCGGAAGTCCGGCTACCACCTGCTGCTGCGCGGCATCGCCCGGCTGGCGGAGGTCACCGAGGCCCTGCACTCGTGGAGCCTTGACGGCGCGATCCTGCTGGGGTTCGTCGACGAGCAGATCGACAAGCGGACCAAGGCCACGGCCGGCCCGGTCCCGATGGCGGCGATCGACAGCTATTCCCGCAACCGGCTCACCGCCGGACCGCGGTCGGACGACTTCGTGGGCGCCCGCCTCGCCGCCGAGCACCTCCTCTCACTGGGCCATCGGGACATCGTGTTCGCGGGCCCGGAGTTCTGCCTCGCGGGCGTGGTCCGCGAACGCTTCGACGGGTTCCGCGCGGCGTTCGACGACGCCGGGGTGCCCTGGGCTCCCGGCATGGTCGAGGTCGTCAACACCACGCACCACGAAGGTCTCGGTTGCGGAAAATCCTTGCCCCGGCGGCATCCGAGCGTGACGGCGGTGTTCGCCACCGCCGACATCCTGGCGGTCGGCATCATGGAGGGCCTGATCACGACGGGCTTCTCCGTGCCCCGCGACGTCTCCGTCGTCGGCTTCGACGACTTGGAATTCAGCAAGTACGTCACCCCGAAGCTCACCACCGTGATCCAGGACATCGGCCGCAAGGGAGCCACCGCGGTCGCGATGCTGGTGGCGGCGATCGAGCAGCAGGTCCGGCCGGCCCATCCGGTCACCCTGGACGTGAGCCTCACGATTCGCGACTCCACGGCCCCGCCGAAGGGAAGTTGAGCACCCTTCGTCCCGCTCCGGTGATCCTCAACCGATCTCGAGATTCTGGGCGAGCACGGTGCCTGTGAAGGCGTTCACCCCGGGCAACCCGGGCGCGTATGTCGTGTCCACGGCGTGATGAGCGGGTTCAGCGTCCACGCCCCGCCACTTCCGGATCCGCCGGCCGCAACCGGAAGCGGAAACCGGCAGACATCGGCCGGTTCAAACTCAGCGAGGATGGCTACCCTGCCCGCGGTTGAACCCACAGCCGATCACTCGCGCGCGGATCCGTGACCACGGGTCGCGCCGGCCTTCCTCCACGCGCCCTTCGGTGCGAGACAGCGCGGTGCCCATGACCTCATCATCCGATCCCGCCGCCGAAGGACACCACTCGCTGGTGGGCCAGCCCCACAGCGTCGAAGAAGAAAGCTCGGTCGCCGAGGCCGAAGCCGAAGCCGCGCAGATCAGCACTCCTGAACGGCCGCTGGGCGGAATCGGCAAACGGCTCGACCGCCGATCGCCGTTCTTCATCGGCATGACCGCCGCCGCCGGGGTCGCCGTCACCTACGGGCTGATCCAGCTCCTCGCCGGCGCCGAGCAGATCCTCGTCCTGGTCGGACTCGCCCTGTTCCTCGCCATCGGCGCGGAACCGGCCGTCTCGTGGCTGGTGACCCACCGTTTCCCGCGCCGGCTCGCCGTCACCACCGTGTTCGTCGTCGCCTTCGGCGCCGTCGGCGGATTCCTCGCCGCCGCGATCCCCGTCATCGTCGAACAAGCCACCGCGCTGGTCCAGCGGGCCCCGGAGTACCTCCGCGAAGCTCAGGACCACAACACCTTCCTCGGCCGCCTCAACGAACGCTTCCACCTGCAGCAGGCGATCGAATCGGCGTTCAGCTCCGGCGGCGGCCTCACCAGCGGTGTCCTGGGCGCCGGCAAAGCGGTGTTCAACGTCGTGACCGACATGCTGATCGTGGTTGTCCTGACCATCTACTTCGTCGCCGACCTCCCCCGCATCCGCGCCACGATCTACCGGCTCGTCCCGCACTCCCGTCGACCACGGGCGATCCTCATCGGCGACAACATCTTCGCCAAGGTCGGCGGTTACGTCCTGGGCAATCTGGCCGTCTCCGTCATCGCCGGCGTCCTCACCCTGGTCTGGCTGCTGATCTTCGGCGTGCCCTACGCGGCGCTGCTGGCCATCGCGGTCGCGGTGCTCGACCTCATCCCGGTGATCGGTTCCGTGATCGGCGGCGTCCTGGTGAGCCTCGTCGCGCTGACCGTCTCATTTCCGGTGTGCCTCGCGACGGTCGGATTCTTCGTCGTCTACCGGCTCGTCGAGGACTACCTGCTCGTCCCGAAGATCATCGGGAACGTGCTCAAGGTTCCGGCATTGGTCACCGTCGTCGCCGTCCTGCTCGGCGGCGCGCTGCTTGGCATCATCGGGGCGCTGGTCGCCATCCCCGTCGCCGCGGCGATCCTGTTGCTCGTCGAAGAAGTGCTCTACCCACGTCTCGACCAAGCTTGACCCACCCCTTTTCCGCTTCGCGGCAAAGCCGAGGGGCCTCGGGCGCGGGCCACTTGATGTGGCCGTCGGCGTCGGCGGTCAGGTCGGTATCGCCCACGGCCTGTTCGCTGCCGTCGTCACCCGACAAGCGGCTTGGAGGTGCGGCGACAGTCCCAGCACCTCCAAGCAAGTGGGACGCGGCGTCGACAACGAAGGCCGCCGCAGTCCGGGGCACCCGTCCGAGAAGACCATATGCGGCCCAGTCAGCACCCGACTTGCAGTCACACCGGCGCGGCGACGAGGTACACCCGAGCTCCTGCGTGGCGACAGGCAGCACAAGCGAGTCCCGGCAGCGCACAGCCCGCCGTCCGACTCCTGCTCGCCAAGCCCTTGCAACTCCGATTCGGAATGGCCAGGCGCCACCGGGCTTAGCCGGTCGCGCTTGACACCGCCAGGCCGCATCTTCATTATTGGTGAAGTAAGTGCATGATAGTGAATACAGACCTTTCATAGGATCGGACCGTTGCGCCGATATCGAGCAATACGGACATCGCGGTCACAAGCAGGATGAAGAAGAATCATCCACGAAGCTATTGCAGTGCAACCGGACAAACTCACCATCGTCGTTCGAAGGGAAGAACGTGCGAGCTCGTATTGGCCATGTCCTCTCGCTTCCCGACAGCCGGTCGAGAACCTTCACCGTCGTCAGCATCGCGGCCACCACGATGCTGGTCATGGTCTTGGCCGCCGCATCAATGCCCGCGGACGCCGTGATCGGCCCCCATGCCGCGCAGGCACCGGAAGGGGCAGCCAGCGCAGAATCACAGTGCGCGGCGTTGGCCGCCAATGGCGGGGACAATTTCGAGTCCCTCCAGGGCGCCACGACATTCATCACGTCAGCGAAGCTCACCACCAGCGGCACGGGAAGCGAGGCGGTGACCCAGTGCACCGTCGACGGATACGTGACACCGTCGGACACTTTCATCGTCCAGCTTCCCGTTTCCGGCTGGAACCACATGCTGGAAGCGAACGGTAGTCACGGCCTGGGCGGCGCCTACTACCTCAACGAGTGCGCGCCATTCTTGGGGAAAGGCTACGCCACCGTAGCGAACAGCCTGGGCCACGTCGATCCCGGGCTGAACGGAGGATTCGCCTACAACAACCCCCAAGCTGACATCGATTTCGCCTACCGTGCGACCCACGTAACCACAGTGGCAGCGAAGGCGATCGTCCATGCTTTCTACGGAACGGAACCGCGCGAGTCGTACTTCAGCGGCTGCTCGGAAGGCGGGCGTCAAGGGCTCGTCGAGGCCGCGCGGTACCCCACCGACTTCAACGGCATCATTTCCGGGCCGGCGTTCCCCGACTGGTCGTCGGTGATCGGGTACGACGGCATCTACACGGATGTCGTCAACCGGGACGCCAACGGTCACGCAATCCTTACGAACGCCAAACTCCCCATCCTTCACGAGGCTGCGCTGCAGACGTGCGGTGCCGTCAACGGCACCATCACCGATCCCGAAACCTGTCATTTCGACCCGGCGATCACGCAGTGCCCACCGGCGAACCCCAACGGCGCCGACTGCCTCAGCGCCGCCCAGGTGAGAGTCGCACGGCTGTTCTACGGGCCGGTTCGCAACTCGCGCGGCCAAGCGATCACCTCGTACGCGAGCAACGAACCCGGCTCCGAACTGAAATGGACTTCTCGGATCAATGAAGCCGGCGCCCCCTCGCTCGAAGGCGGTATCGGTCTTCAGTTCGACCGTTACCTGGGTTTTCCTCACGATCCCGGTCCGGCATTCCAGGAGACCAGCTTCAACTTCGACACCGATCCCGCCCGCCTCACGGCCCTGGCGTCACAGTACGACGCCAATCCGGACCTCCAGGCGTTCCGCAACGCCGGCGGCAAGCTGATCATGTGGAGCGGCTGGGCTGACGAGGCCATGCCGCCGGACGCCACCGTGCAG
Source organism: Amycolatopsis sp. CA-128772 (assembly GCF_002904295.1). Taxonomy (GTDB): domain Bacteria; phylum Actinomycetota; class Actinomycetes; order Mycobacteriales; family Pseudonocardiaceae; genus Amycolatopsis. The sequence goes on along the minus strand of NZ_PPHG01000121.1, from coordinate 15,788 downwards.
TTCTACAAGGCCATCGAAGCCAAGGCCGGCGGAGCGGCGGCGACACAGAGTTTTGCCAGGCTTTTCATGGTCCCCGGTGAATACCACTGCGTCGGAGGCAGCGGGCCACAACTGGCCAGTGACAGTTTCGCCGATCTGCTCAACACCTGGGTCACCACCGGCCAAGCTCCCCAGACGGCCGTAGCCGTTCAGACCAAGACCGACGGCCAGGTCGCAGCCACCCGAAAGATCCATCCGTACCCGCTGCTCCCTGAGCCACAGGAAAATCAAGGGTAGCCTGAGACAGCTTTTCCGCAGCTTCACCTTCATAGGATTCCAGCCCGCGCGTCGGTCAATTGTCTCCGCCGTTGGTGCGGAGACAATTGACCGACCGCACCAATCTGTACCCGATGTCGCTGCCCAGCGACGCCGGCCAGCCCGCACGGCGCCAGCAGCCTCATGAGTCGGCCAGCGACACTTACGGGCGAACGGCGGCCGTCCAAGGCTTCGGCGCCAGCTCGCCGCCCCAGCACGGGACGTCCACGCTCGCCTGAAGAGAAAACCGGCTGCTCGCTGTCACTCTCGGCTCGTAGTCGGCTTTCGGGCGATCCGCAGAGAAAGGACAGCCCGCGCTCGTTGCCGATGCACGGGCAGTCGACCGATTACACGATCCGCTCGGTACCGGGGACCTCCCGCGCAGTACCGCAACTGTGTCTGGCCGTCCATCCCGCTGGGCGTGATGTACACGCCCTGCCGCACGTAGTCACCGATCATCCGCTCCAGCTCCGTGACGCGCCGCGGCAGCGCCTCGTCGAAGCGGCCGGGGTAGAACGGCACCATCTCGCCCCAATGCCTCAGGATCGCCTGCAGCTGACCAACGGGTCGAGTCCTTCGTGATTGGAGACGCTCGTCGACGGCGGTGGCACCCCGGGGGTGCAGGGAGGCCGAGACCCGCAGCGCGGCAGCCGTCCGCAGGACGGGGTCGAACCGAGGTGTGGAAGGGAACTCGTCGCCAGGTCGCCGCATGATCATGGTGCCGACGCGACCCAGCTCGCCGACGCACCGTTCGAGTTCCACGGGCACGGACGTCGGCACTGCGGCGAAGGCCGCGAACCGGGTCGGATGCCAACCAACGGCGGCGGCGAAGGTGTCGTTCACCGCCCGCACCAGGTCGACCGCGACGTCGGCGAAGCTGTTGCGTCGAAAGGCTCGGGAGGACCTGCATCGTGATGCCGTGGCGGTCCCTGTCCACCAGGCGGCCCTCGCCGAGGTCGCGCAACACAGCCGAACTCGGTGAACGAGGCAGCCCGCTGTCCGGATCGAAGCTCACGGAGAAGTGCGGGCTCGGTCCATGCGCCGCCGTCGGCGGCCGGACGCCCGGGACCTCATCCCTCCCCGGCGAGGGCTGCTGCGGTCTTGCGGGGCGGGTCGGGGACGGTGTAGGTACCGACCACCTGCTGCCTGATCCGGCCGATGCCCTCGACGTGGCTGACGAGTTCGTCACCGGGCTGCAGGAAACGCGGCGGCGTCCTGCTCATCCCGATACCGGACGGCGTGCCGGTGAAGACGAGATCGCCGGGGAAGAGCGGGGTGATGTGGGAAAGCCAGGCGACCAGGGCCGGTATCCCGAAAACCATGCCGGAGGTTCGGTGCAGCTGCAGGACCTCGTCGCCCAGCCGGGTGCCGATCTCCAGGTCGTCGGGGTCGGCGAATTCGTCGGGGGTGACCAGGACTGGACCAGTGGGCCCGAAGCCGGGGAACGACTTGGCCAGGCTGAACTGGGGAGCTGGACCGGAGTGCTGGAGGACGCGCTCGGACAGGTCCTGCCCGACGGTGAGACCGGCGACAACCGCCCACGCCTGTTCCTCCTCGATCCGGTAGGCGTTCGCGCCGATCACGGCGACCAGCTCGACCTCCCAGTCGACGTTGCCTCGTGGCAGGGTCAACTCGTGCTGCGGCCCCACGATGCACGCGGGGAACTTGGTGAAGACCACCGGCGTGGTCGGCAGGTCGTAGCCGGACTCTCGCGCGTGCTCCGCATAGTTCAGCCCGATGGCGAACACCTGCCGCGGATGCGGGCTGGGCGCTCCGACCTGCTCACCGGTCAGCCAATCCGCATCGGGCACGGCCTGGACCGCCCCGTACTCGGTATCGGCCCAGGCCCGGAACTCGGCCCACCGCTCGAAGACCGCGGCGGGACTGGGACCGAATCGGCCCCCGCTCGCTTTGAAGACGTCGACGGGCTCCTTACCGTGTGCCAGGACAGCGCGCCCGGCGACGTTGGCGATCCGCATAGCTCTTGCTCCGCTCGTTCGATGGGAAGATGACAGGTTTGCCGGTTGGCCGGCTTGGGACAGGACGGCAGCAGCGGACAGGTCGCTCTACGCCTGGAGCGTGCTGGGTACGGGGCGCTGCGGGCACAGGTCCGAGACGCACGCGCGCAGGAGGGTGCCGAGCGAGTCGGCGGACGCGGCGGAGCCGTAGACGTACCAGTCGGGCCGGACCACGACCGCCACGCAGGCGTGCTCGTCGAACCATCGCCGGTACGCGTCGTCGACGTCGTCGATCGCCGTCCCGGCTTCGAACTCGCTGTCCGCCGACGCGCCGAGGACGAGTACCGCGCCGCCCACCGTGCGCCAAGCGTCCAGGTCGTCGTTGCGGTCCGCGATCACAGCTGCGTCTCGGGCGAGGAGCAGCCATCCGCTGCCGGACACGTCGTCGAAGCGCTGCCTGCGGCCCGGTGGGTGCGCGACCCACGCCTGCGGGAACAACTTGCCGCGGGCGCTGTCGCCCGGGGCGGCCGCCGCGAGGAAACCCGCGTCGTAGCCGGGGAAACGGAAACCCTCGGGGAGTTGGGCCGCGCGCTTGCGCCGGAGCAGTTCTTCGTCGCGCAGTCTGGCCGCCCGCTTGTCGCGGATGGTCTGGATCCGGCCGAGTTCGACCGCCTTTTCGGTGATGGCCCGCACGTGCGGCGAACGTTCGGCGGCGTAGGTGTCGAGCAGCTTCTCGTCGGCTCCCCGCAGCACGAGATCGAGTTTCCAGGCGAGGTTGTGCGCATCTCGGAGGCCGGAGCACATGCCCTGGCCCAGGAACGGTGGCATCTGGTGGGCGGCGTCGCCGGCCAGCAGGAACCGGCCCTGCTTCCACTCCCGGGCGACCGTCGAGCGGAAGGTGTACGGCGCGACGCGGATGAGTTCGGCGTCCTCCGGGGTGATCCAGCGCTTGACCCGCTGCCACACCTGCGCGGGGTCGACGGCCTCGGCCGAGGAGACGGCTTCGTCGAGCATGAAGGAGAACCGGTGGTGGTGCGGTCCGATGGAGATGATGGAGGTCGGTTGCTCAGGATCGCCGTACTGCAGCGCCATCGGCAGGTCGACCTCGCGGGTGAGGCGGAAGTCGCAGACCAGCCACGGCTCTTGGAAGCCGTAGTCGTCGATTTCGATGCCGAGGCTCGACCTGAGCGAGCTGTTTCCGCCGTCGCACCCGACGGCGAACCGGGCGGTGTATCCCTGGGCACGGTCCTCCGACCCGGTTGCGGCTCTTCCCAGTTCGTCGGCCGGCCGGGCGACGACCTCCACCGCGTCGCCGGTCTGCCGGAAGTCCGTGGCCACCCGGCCCCGGACGATTTCGACGCCGGGGGTGCGCCGGCACAGGTCGTCGAGTTCGCGTTCCAGGACCGGCTGGAACATCATGTTGAACTCCGGCCAGCCCGAGCGGCCGAAGTCGGAGAATTCGTTGCCGATCAGGGTTTCCCCCTCGGCGTTGCACCAGTTGTAACTGCGTTGGACACGAGTGCCGACGGCGACTCGTTCGGCGATGCCGAGCTTCTGCAGCAACCTCATGGCGTCGTCGTCGAACGTCGCGGCTCTGGGCAGGTTGTAGAGCCCGGCGTACCTTTCGATGACACCGACCCGGTGTCCCCGACTGCCCAGCAGCGCGCTGAGCACCATGCCGGCCGGGCCGTAGCCGACGATCAGGACGTCGTAGCTTTCCGCCGGCCGGCTCGCCGGCGCGTTCACTGGTCCGCGGTCAGGATCGGTGCTCGCATGGCCTCCGGAACCAGCGGCCGGTCGTGGAGGGCCGGCGACGCCCATGCGGCGACGGGCAGCTCCTCGCTGCCGGGGTCGGGGTCCCAGAAGTACGGCGAGTCCGCCAGACCGTCCATCTCCGAGTAGTAGTACTCGGAGAAGGACCCTGCGGGGTCTTTGAGGTACCAGAAGTAGTTCGCCGACGCGGCGTGCCGGCCGAGCCCCCAGGCATGCCGCTCGGGGTGGTTCTCGATCATCCGCGAACCGCCGTAGCCGATCTCGTCGACACCGCGCACCTTCCACGCCGTGTGGTGCAGCAGCGTCATCGGAGCCGGCAGGAGGACGACGTTGTGATGGTCGGTTTCGAAGCGCATGAACGGCCCGCCGATGACGTAGTCGCTGAGCCGCATGCCGATGCCGTCGATGAAGAAGCGCTTTGCCTCCTCCACGTCGGTGCAGCCGATGACCACATGACCGAGCCGCAGCGGCCGGACCGGCTCCCGCTGGACGAGGTCGGTCCGGTCCACCGACGTCGGCACGGTCGGCGCCGGATCCCGCGGCAGGCGATCGGCCACTGAAACGCGGACCAGGACGCCGCTCACCGGCTCCGTCGCCTCCAGTCCGGCATCGGAGCGGACCGAGGCGATGCCGAGTTCCTCGAACCGCTGCGCGATCGCGTCGAGGTCGGCGTCCGCGTCCGCGGCGATGTTCAACTCGGCGATCCGCGGCACGTCGCCGCTGCGCAGGAACAGCTGCTCACCGCCCACCTCGGTGGCGAAGGTGCCGGGTGAGGTTTCCCGTAGGCCGAACTCTGTGTAGAAGGCGCAGGTCAACGGGAGGTTCGGCACCTCCCGGACGAGGCTGATCACGCGGTGGACACCCATGCCAACTCCTCAACAACGGGGGGTCGTCTTCGCAGCAACGTACCACTCAAGTGAATTGACTGCATATAAGTGAACGCATCTTCTTGGTCGAGCCTCCGGGCGTAGCTGCCGCGGGGTCAAGCCCGGCGGCCGCGTTTCCGCACTACGCGGACGGCTTGACGCAGCAGCACACGTCCACTTACCGTGACCGATGTAACTGGAACGCTCCTTACGGAACCGGACGATCGCGTAGCGCCAGCTGCGCCGTGGTCCTGGGACCCGACGTCGCGAGGCCGTTCTCGAGACGAGCCGCGAACCGACGCTCCAGCCATCGAGCCGCAGCCACCAGGAGACGACGTGACCCCTTCCAGCAAGGCCCCCGAGCGGACGCCGGCTCGGCCCACCGACTGCGACGTCGCCATCGTCGGCTACGGGCCGGTCGGCATGATCGCCGCCGGGTTGCTCGCCCAGCGCGGTCTGGACGTGGTCGTACTCGAGCGCTGGCCCGAGCGCTACTCGCTGTCCCGAGCGGGCCATCTCGACAGCGAGACGATGCGCACCTTCCAGAAACTGGGCGTCGCGGAAGACGTCGAGCTGGTGGCTCGTCCGATGGTGGAGTGGAGCCTGACCTCGGCGGACATGGACGTCCTGGCGACCGTCATGCTGGGCAAGGGGGGCGCCGGCTGGAAGGAGAGCTACCTCTCCTACCAGCCGGAGATCGAGGCGATCTTCGACGCCCAGGTCCGCGCGCTCGGCGTCGAGGTTCGCATGGGGACCGTGGCGACCGGGCTCGTGCAGGACGGCGACGCGGTCACTCTCACCGTCGTCCCCAGCCACGGTCCCGAAGCCGAGCCACGGCCGGGCGCCGAGCCGGGTACTGTCCGCGCCAGTTACGTCATCGGCGCCGACGGAGCGCGCAGCTGGGTGCGCTCCCGCATCGGCAGCGAGCGGACGGACCTCGGATTCCCGGCCCTCGACCAGCTCGTCATCGACATCGAGCACACCGACCCGGACGTTCACCTGCCCCAGTTGCCCGAGGTGTACCAGGTGCTCGACATCAACCGGCCGCTGCTGGCCGGCCGCTGGTCGGGGCCGCGCCACTCGCGGTTCGAGTTCGCGCTGAACGAGGGCGAAAGCCGCGCGGAGCTGATGGACGAGCAGCGCTGCTGGGAGCTGCTGAAGCGCTGGGACATCACTCCCGACGTCGGCCGGATCGAACGGCGAGGCGTCTACACCTTCGAAAGTGCCCTGACGACTCCCTGGCGGCAGGGTCGGGTGCTGCTCGCCGGCGACGCCGCCCACACCATGCCGCCGTTCATGGGCCAGGGCATGTGCTCCGGGATCCGCGACGCGTTGAACCTGTCGTGGAAGCTCGACGCGGTCTTCCGCGGCGACGCGGACCAGACCCTGCTCGACACCTACGAGTCGGAGCGGGCGCCGCACGTGCGCCGGCTGACCGAGATTTCGATGGCCTTCGGCGAGCTCGTGCTCATGCGCGATCCCGAGGCCGCACGGCAGCGTGACGAGATGCTGCGCGCCGGGAACGTACCCACCCCGCCGAGCTTTCCCCGGCTGGGACCCGGCATCGTGGCCAGAGGTTCGGAGAACGAGCTCGGGAGCGCCGTCGGCCGGCTTTCCCCCCAGGCCCGGGTGGCGCTCGACCGCAGGGTCGACCGGTTCGACGAGTTCGGGTCCGGGTGGCGCATCGTCGCCCGCCACGCCGTTCCGCCCGAGTTGTTCGACCAGAAGCAGCGAGACCTCATCGCCCGGCTGGACGTGGACATCGCGCACGTGTCCCGGGGCCCCGGCCCCGGTTACTACCTCGACCTCGACGCGGAGTACGACCAGTGGTTCCAGGCCAACGACGCGCAGGCTTTCGTGCAGCGCCCCGACGGTTACGTCTTCGGCACCGCGCGCTCGGTCACCGACCTGCCGGCCGTGCTCGACGAGCTCGCCGACGTCCTGGCCGGTCACGGATGGCACGGGCGGACGAATGCCGACCATGGCGTCGACGTCGAGCGAGCCGCGTCCAGCTGACCGAGGCCGTCGGCGGCGGGAGCACCGCTCGTGACTACGAGTGCCCGAGCTCCTGCGACATCGCCCGTGCCGAGTCCAGCAATCCAGCCGTCACGGAAGCGAGCTCGGCATCGGTGGCCTGCGGCGCGGGCAGTGCGACGGCCACCACCAGCGGCAGCGAATCCGCCGCGGAGAACACCGGTGCGGCGACCGAGACCACGCCGGGAACGACCCCGCCGGAGGTGACCGCGACGCCGGTGCGCAGGACGTCAGCGGTGAACCCGTCGACCTCGTCCCGGCTTGGAGCGCCGGGCATCCGGAGCTGGCCGCGAAGCAGGGGCCCGGTGAGCGTCTTCGGCAGGTGGGCCAGGTACACCCGGCCGATGGACGACGTCAGCAACGACATCGTGGCGCCGACCCGGACGGTGATGGGGAGTGCGTACGACCCGTACTCCCAGCGGACGACAACCGGTCCGTTGTCACCCCAGACGGCGAGGTTGACCGCGTGGCCGGTCCGGTCGCGCAGGGCCGGCAGGTGCTCGGAGACCAAGGAAACCTCGTCCATCCGGCGCAGCGCCTCGATGCCCAGCCGCCGCAGGGCGGGGCCCAGGTCGTAGCGTCCCGACCGGGACGACTGGGCCACGAGCCCGGCGCGCCCCAGGCTCACCAGATAGCGGTGCGCCTTGCTCGGCTGCATCCGGCTCGCGACGGCGATCTGGCTGAGGGTCATGGGGCCGAGGCCCTGCTCCAGCGCCTGCAGCACCGTCATGGCGAGTTCGACGGATTGGATACCCTGTCGAGCGGGCGACGTTCCAGGCTCGTCACTCGGGTCGGGCGGCAGCTGGGGGGCGGTCACGTCCTCACTCTATTCACCGGCGGAAGTTGCACGGTCATTGACCAGCCAGAGCTCTGCGAGAAGGCGTCCTGCTGACCGGTCAGCAGGACGCCGACGGCGGTGGGACGGGCGGGCAGCCGCGGCTGGGCGACCGCGCAACCGCGGCCGGTGCGCCGGGTGCCGGCCCGAACGGGTGCACGGTCAGCTGCGCTGTCCGGGGACGAGCACGAGCTTCCGGCGCGCTCCGGCGGTCTGCCGCTCCCAGGCGGCTTTGACCTCTCGTAGCGGCACGGCCTCGACGTCGACTTGCACCTTGCCGGCCGCGACACTCCGGGTGAGCTCCAGGTAGGCGGCCCGGCGGTCCTCGAACGGGCAGTGGAAGAGCGCGTAGCTGCGCAGGTCCAGCGCTCGGGCCCGCAGCTCGGCGGCCGGGAGATCGAGTGAGGGACCGGCGACCTGCCCCATCTGGATCAACCGGGCACCGTGCCGTGCCGCCTTGATCGCACCCAGTGCGGGCAGGCCCCACAGCGGATCGATGATCACGTCGAGGGGACCGACGCGGTCGAGCACCGTTCGCGCGAAGTCGTCGGGATCGTCGACGAGGGAGACGGCGGACAGGCCGGGCTCAGCAGCGAGCCGATCCAAAGCCGGGCCTGGCAGGTCGGCGGCCACCACCGCACCGGCGCCAAGAGCCCGGGCTGCCTGGTGGGCGATGCGGCCCAGCGCTCCGGTGGCGCCCAGGACCAGCACCGTCTCACCCGGCTGAAGCCGCGCGCGCCAGGTCAGGGCGGTCCAGGCCACCAGCCCGGTGTTGCCCAGGGCGGCGGCGGCGAGGTCGTCGATGCCGGGCGCCACCGGCATCAGCCGGTCGGTGGGTACGAGGGTCTGTTCAGCCCAGGCGCCGTAGGGTCCCACGGTCTCGTCGAAGAAAACCCGTTCCCCATCGTCGGTGAAGCCGACCCCGTCGGTTCCCACCACGTGCGGAACGGGGGGCACTTCGCCGTAGAACCGACCGGACGCGCGCAGGAGCACGAAATGGTGCACTCCGGCGGCGGCGACGCGCAGCACCGAGTTCCCGCCACCGCCCGTCGGCGGCGGGAAGTCGTCGTAGGCGGGCGCGGAATCCAGCTTGTGCAGTACGGCAGCCTTCATGTCCTTCTTCCTTGGCCGTTGTCAGGTGGTTTCGCGTGCGGGGCCGGCTGTCTCACCGGGTGGCGGGCGCCTGGTGCAGCCAGCCGAAGGCGACCTCGTAGAGCTCGTCCACCTGCTCCGGGCGATCGCTTCCGTAGAGATCGTCGCGAAGTGACTTGCCGATCTCGTGCAGGTGGTAGGCGAGGTACATGAACGGCCTGCGGAATCGGGCGAGGATCTCGGTGTCGATCTTCGGCGACGTTCCGAACACGACGGGGACAAGGGTGTCGCGGTCGTAGACGCAATCAAGGCTGGAGATCTTCCAACTACCTTCGATGCGTTCCAGCCGGTACAGCAGCCTGGTGCAGGAGATGACGTAGGCGTCGACGCCACCGAAGCTCTGGACGATCGAGATCTCGGCCGGTACCTCCGCCATCGCCCGGTCGCCCGCCGAGTGCACCACGGGCGGGGACAGCCGGTGGCTCGGCCGGAGACCCTCCGCAAAGCTCTCCCGGGACAGCTCGACGAACTCTGCCCCGGATCCGTCGAACCAGGTGATGCGGACCCGCGAGTGCGGGTGGAAGCAGGAGCCTTCCTGGTCGAACCAGCCGCGGTCGCGCCCTTGGCGCTCTTTGAGGATCACCTGGGTGATCTCGGTGGTGTCGTTCATGGCGGCTCCTTGCCGAGGAATGTCGAGGACCACTCAGACCCGCATCAGGCCGCCGTCGGCGACGATGGTCTGCCCCGTCACGAAGGCCGAATCGTCGCTGGAGAGGAAGCAGACAGTGCCCACGATGTCGGCGGCCGTCCCGACCCGCTTGATCGCCTGCATGCCGGCGACCATCTCCAGCACCTCGTCACCGATGAAAGCCTGGCCGCCCGGGGTGCTCGACGCCGTGGGACAGACGGCGTTGACGGTGATGCCGTGCGGAGCCAGGTCGGTGGCCAGGGCCCGGGTGAAGCCGATCACCCCACCCTTGGCGGCCATGTAGGGGACCATGTCGGGCACCGCGAGGCCGAGCGAGTTCGAAGCGACGTTGACGATCCGCCCCCAGGAATTGTCGCGCATCGAGCCCATCACCGCTTTCGCCATGAGGAACTGGGAGTCCAGGTTGATGCCCTGGATGCGCTTCCACTCGGCGAAGTCCAGCTCCCAGATGTCCCGGAAGGGGAAGGCGCCGGCGTTGTTGACGAGGATGTCGACGTGCCCGGCGAACCCGAGCACGTCGGCGGTGATCGCTTCGACCTGCTGCGGGTCGGTGAGGTCCGCCTGCAGCGCAAGCGCCTTCCGGCCGGCCTCCTGCACGGCCGCGACCGTCTTGTCCGCGGGGTTCAGGTCGACCGCGATGACGTCGGCGCCCCGGCGGGCGAGCTCGACGGAGATGGCGGTACCGAACCCGCCTGCCGCGCCGGTGACGACAGCGACACGGCCGGCGTGGGTGGACGGGCTGCTCATGGGATTGCTCCTTTTTCCGGTGTTACGGGTGCCCGCTGTTGCGGGCTTTGCGCGGCGTGCCGCCCGGTGGGTCAGTGCTGAACCGGCACGTAGTCCTGCACGATCTGCTTGTACTCGAGGAAGTCCTCCATGCTGGCCGTGCCGCCGAGCCGGCCGAGTCCGCTGGCCTTGTAGCCGCCCTCTTCGAACTCGATGGTCAGATTGGCCCAGGAGTTGACCGAGATCAGGCCCGCGTCGAGCTGCCGGGCCAGGCGCGCCGGCCGGTCGACGTCGCGGCTGTAGACGGACGCGGACAGCCCGTACTTGGTGCCGTTCGCCAGGGCCACCGCCTCCTCCTCGGTGTCGAAGACCTGGACGGTCTGCACCGGCCCGAAGGTTTCCTCCTGCACGATCGGCAGCGAGGCGTCCTCCACCGACAGCAGCGTCGGGTGGTAGAAGGCGCCGCCCGCCAGGGCCGGGTCGGTGCTCGGGCCGCCGCGGACGATCGGCTTCGCGCCCGCCGCGATGGCTTCTTCGACGGCGGCGTCGACGCGCGCGACCGACGCGGTGTCGATCATCGGCCCGATCTGGCTGGCCGGATCCGACGCCGGGCCGGGCTTGACCGCCTCGAGCCGCTCGGCCAGCTGCTGGGTGAACTCCTCGGCGATTTCGCGCTGCACGAGAACCCGGCTCCCGGTCATGCAGAACTGCCCGGCGAACACGGTCGACGAGGCCACGACGGTGGGCAGGACCAGGTCGAGATCGGCATCCGAGAAGACCAGGTGGGGTGTTTTGCCGCCCAGCTCCAGCCCCACCCGCTTGAAGTTCTCCGCCGCGTTCCTGGCGATGATCCGGCCGGTCGCGGTGCTGCCGGTGTAGCTGATCACCGGCACCTGGGGCGACTCCACCAGCAGTTCGGCGACCTCGGAGCCGGACTCGATGACGACGTTGACCACACCGGCCGGCAGTTCCGGCACGCCGGCGAAGATTTCCGCCGCCAGGTGGCCGGACTGGGCGGCCTGGCCGGGCAGTTTGAGCACGGTGGTGCAGCCGGCCGCGAGTGCCGGGGCCAGGGCCCGAATCGACAGGTACGCCGGCGAGTTCCACGGGGCGATCAGTCCCGCGACGCCGACCGGCTGGCGGATCGTCATGGCCTGCCGGCCCGGCTGGGTGTCACTGACCCGGCCGAAGGTGTGCAGCGCGAGCCCCGAGGCGAAGCGCAGGGCCCGGACGATGAAGTGCGCCTCGAACGCCGCCTCGCCCGGCAGCTTGCCGTTCTCCCGGCAGAGCGTGGCCACTACGGCGTCCATCCGTTCGGCGTAGGCGTCGGCCAGGTGACTCAGCGCCGTGGCCCGTCGCATCGCGTCCAGCCGCCAATCACTGTCGAGGAAGGCGCTGCGGGCGGCGTCGATCGCCGCTTGCCCGTCCGCCTTGTCCGCGTCGGCGTAGGTACCGATGACCTCACCGGTCGCCGGGTCGACGCTGTTCGAGGTCCGGGCGGAACCGACTCGTTCACCACAGATGAAGTGCCGCACCGCGATGTGCTCAGTCATCTTCTCGTCTCCTCCGATGAGGGCATGTCTGCGAGGACCACGTAGGGAGAGCGCCCGAGGTGCGGGAGTCGGGCAACGCCGTTCCCGCTGTCCACCAAGGTCCAACGTTCACCTCTGTGCATTCGATTCACGAATGCTGAACCCCGTGGTCCACTTGTGTCAAGGCCGATCGGCGGCAGCAAGAGCCCTTGACAGGGCCTGACCTCTCCCTTAGCTTCGCTCTACCGCTGTATGTAACGACCGCCACAGAAGCAGACCACCAGGCCGACCCTGCCGCACCGGCCGCGCGTCGGCACCACTCGGCAAGCCACCAGTCGCCGGCGGTTCGAGGAGCGAAGGGCCCAGGCCCGCATCGTTGGCAGGAAAAACGACAACGTGTCACTGACGACAGGAGAGTCGAGTGCTGCTCGCGAAGATCGGTCATCTGAGGCGCGGCAGCGCCGCGCCCGCACGGTCCGGGACATCCGGGCCGGCGGGGCAGACCATGCCGTTTCCGCCGCCACCCAAGAGTGCCGGTGGGCGCTGGACCCGCAGCACCGCGCCCCGGGTGGCAGCGGCGTGCGCGGCGGTGGTGGTGATGGCTGTCTCCGTCGCCGCCTGCGGGTCGAGCTCGACCTCGTCCGGGGCATCGGCACAGGGAGCGAACACGGCGGCGGCGCAGGCGGCTGTCGCGCCCTACACCGGTCACTCGGGTGCGTTCCCGGTGACGCAGCCACTCAGCAGGCCGCTGCCGGCCGGGACGACGTTCGCCTTCCTGCAGTGCGGGACCGCCGCCTGCGGATTCACGGCCAAGCTGCTGGCCCCCGCGATCAAGGAGGTCGGAGGCACGCTGACCGCGGTGAGCGCCGGCACCACCGCACAGTCCATGCAGGCCGCGGTCTCCAGCGTCCTCACCCTCAAGCCGGCCGTCGTGATCATCTCCGGCATCGACCCGAACGCGTTCGGCGGTGCGCTCAAGGAACTGTCCGCCGCCGGCATCAAGGTCGTCACGATCTCGGTCGCGCGGGATACCGCACCGTACGGCGTCACCTTCAACTACATCGGTCTGCAGACGACGCAGACGGCCGGCAAATTGATGGCCGACTGGGTTATCGCGAACAAGGGCGGCCAGGCCGACGTCGTGTTCTACGGCGTGCCCGCGATCGACTTCTCCACCAAGCAGCAACAAGCTTTCGAAGAGGAGATGCGGAAGAACTGCGCGGGATGCGCGGTCCGGGCGGTACAGATCAACGTCGCCACGTTGGGTACCACCTCCGCCCGCACGGTCGTCACCGACCTGCAGTCCCACCCCAAAACCGACGTGGCGGTGTTCGCGAGCGCCGAGGTGGCCGCTGGTCTGCCGACCGCGATGAAGGCGGCCGGTCTGTCGGTCACGACCCTCGGCTACGCACCCCAGCCCGGAGGCCTGCAGGACATCAAGGACGGCGGCATGACGGCCGGGCTGGCCGTCGACTTCCCGATCGCCGTGTGGACCGCTGTCGACGCCGCGGCGCGTCTGGTCGAAGGTGATCAGCCGACGGCGTCCGAGCAGGCCGGCGAGGTGCCGATCCAGCTGCTCGGACAGCGGGACATCACCTTCGACCCCTCGCGGGGCTGGTCCGCCTACCCGGACTACCAGCAGCGGTTCGCCACGCTGTGGCACCCGGCGAGGTGAGCCGATGGCCACCGCATCCGTACCGCTGCTGCGCGTGAGCGGCATGTCGAAAACGTTCCCCGGGCTGAAGGCGCTCGACGACGTGTCCCTGGAGGTCCGCTCCGGCGAGATCGTGGCCGTCCTCGGCCACAACGGATCCGGGAAGTCGACGCTGGTGAAGATCCTCGCCGGGGTCCACTCCGCCGATCCCGGATCGGTCGTGAAGGTCCGCGACGCCGGAGGCCGGCTGGTGTCCGGGCTCCCGGCGAGGGAGGAGCTGCACTTCATCCACCAGGACCTCGGACTGGCCGACATCCTGACCACCGTCGAGAACCTGGGGCTGCGCCGCACGACCCCCGGCCGAGGCCTGGCCCCGGTGCACGGGACGGCCGAGCGTCGGCACGCCCAAGAGCTGATTGCCCGGTTCGGCCCCGGATTCGACGTGACCCTTCCCGTCGGCCGGCTGTCCCCGGCGCAGCGGGCGATCGTCGCTATCGCCCGGGCGATGGACGGCTGGACCCGCCCGGACAACGTGCTGGTCCTGGACGAGCCGACGACGGCGCTGCACGGGGACGAGGTGCAACTGCTCTTCGAAGCCGTCAGGCGGGTCGCGGCCTCCGGCGCGGGAGTGGTTTTCATCTCCCACCGCCTGGACGAGGTGCTCCAGCTGGCGGACCGCGTGGTCGTCCTGCGGAACGGACAGGTGGTGGCGGAGGAGCCCACCGACCGGCTGGACCACGACGCCGTCGTCGCCCTGATCGCCGGCCGGGCCGTGGCCGACCCGTCAGTGAGCCGGCAGGCCGCTCCGGGACCACCGGTGCTGGAGGTCGCCGGGATCAGCGGTGAGGAGATCCAGGACTTCTCGTTGACCCTGCGAGCCGGGGAGATCGTGGGGATCGGCGGCATCCTCGGATCGGGCAGGGAGCAGCTCGGGCCCATGCTGTTCGGTGCCGCGCACCGGTACGGGGGCCGGGTCGACGTCGCCGGGGAGGAACTGGCCGCTGACGACACGATGGCGGCGATCGAGGCCGGGATGGCCTACGTACCGGCCGACCGCCGACGGGGTGGCGCGGTGCTGGGGATGAGCGTCCGGGAAAACCTGACGCTACCGGCGATGCGACCGCTGCGGCGGGCGTTCGGCCGCCTCGACGCCCGGGCCGAGCGGGCCGAGGCCCGTGCCTGGATCGACACCGTCGGGCTGCGCCCGGCCGACCCCGAGCGGCGGTTGCAGCTGTTCTCCGGCGGTAACCAGCAGAAGGTCGTGCTGGCCAAGTGGCTGCGGGTCCGTCCCCGGGTGCTGCTGCTCGACGAGCCCACCCAGGGCGTCGACGTCGGCGCGAAGGCGGCCATCTACGAGCTGATCCTCGCGGCCCGCGGTGAGGGGGCCGCAGTGCTGCTGTGCTCGTCCGACACCAAGGAGCTGGTGACCTTGTGCGACCGGGTGCTGGTCCTCATGGAGGGCCGGGTGGTCAGCGAGGTTCCGCGGGCCGAACTGACGGAGGCTCGCCTCGTGCGGGACGAGCTGGACCTGCGGGCAGCCGCCGGCGAGGAACGCGGAGGTGAGCGCGGTGCCTGACCGTGCGGTGTCCGGAAGTGAAGCAGCCGTCGGTGTGCGATCCCGCCAGTGCGCAGGACCTGACAGTGCAACGAGCGAACGCAGCGAGGAGAACAGCGCCATGAACGTCGCGGCGCCCGGGAAAGCCCCGGGTGAAACGCTGCCGGTCCTGGTGGGTCGACGTTGGCGGGGGGCGGTGGCTTTTCGCAACGTGGCTGCGTTGTACCTGCTGGCGGTCATGGTCGTGGTGTTCTCGCTGTGGGTACCCGACTCCTTCCTGACCGCCGGCACCTGGCGGTCGTTGCTGTCGGACCAGGCGATCACCTGTCTGGTCGCGGTGGGTTTGGTGGTGCCGATCGCCGCCGGCGTGGTGGATCTGGCGATCGGGACCGAGGTCGGACTGGGCGCGATCGTGGTCGCCTGGCTGCTGCTCGGGCACCTGCCCGTGGCGGTGGCAGTGCTGTTGTCATTGGTGGCGGGAGCCGGGGTCGGAGTGCTGTCCTGGCTGTTGATCACCCGGGCGAGGATCCCGTCCTTCATCGCCACCTTGGGCGTGTCCTCACTGCTGACCGCCGTGATCGCCTGGCTGTCGGGCAGTGAGCAGATCGTCGGCCTGCCCCCCGGCTTCTCCCGGATCGCCACCGGCCAGTTCCTCGGCCTGGCCTACCCGTTCTGGATCATGATCGCCGTCGCCACCCTCCTGTGGTACGTCCTGGAACGCACCCCACTCGGCCGACGGATCTACGCCACCGGCGGCAAC
>NZ_PPHG01000120.1:3155-7087 GCF_002904295.1 Amycolatopsis sp. CA-128772 | reverse complement strand
GCGTACTTCCTCGACCTCTGCGACGAGCTCGGGCTCTACGTCCTGGACGAGCTGACCGGCTGGCAGCACCACTACGACGAAGGCGTCGGCGCACCACTGGTCGAGGCGCTGGTGGAGCGCGACGTCAACCACCCGTCGATCCTGTTCTGGGACAACGGGAACGAGGGTGGCTGGAACACCGCGCTGGACGACGACTTTGCGCAGTACGACCCGCAGCGGCGGGCCGTGCTGCACCCCTGGACGACGTTCAGCGGCGTCGACACGAGCCACTACCAGACCTACAGCAGCACCGCGAGCAAGGCCGCCGGCCCCGCGATCTTCATGCCGACCGAGTTCCTGCACGGCCTCTACGACGGCGGCGCCGGGGCCGGCTTGAACGACTACTGGAAGCTGATGGGCGGGTCGCAGCGTTCGGCGGGCGGGTTCATCTGGGCGCTCGTCGACGAAAGCGTCGCGCGCGACGACCGTGGCGGGGCTCTCGACACCAACGGCAGCCGCGCGCCCGACGGGATCCTCGGCCCGTACCGGGAGAAGGAGGGCAGCTTCTTCACGATCAAGGACATCTGGTCGCCGGTCCAACTGGCCAGCCCGGCCTACTACGAATCGGTTTTCCCGGCGTCGTTCGACAAGACCGTGAAACTGGTCAACCGGTACGACTTCACGAACCTGCGGACGTGCCGGTTCACCTGGCAGCTGCTCGCGTTCCCCGCGCCCGGTGCGGGCCCCGGTCACCAGGTCCTCGCCCAAGGCCAGGCGACCGCGCCGGACGTCGCACCGGGCGCCACCGGCGCGGTGACGCTCGGCCTGCCCGTCGGCTGGACCGGCGCGGACGCGTTGCGGCTGAGCGTCATCGACCCGACCGGCCGGGAGATCACCAGCTGGACGTGGCGCATCCGCAAGGCACCGGACTTCGCCGCGCGCCTGATCAAGCCGGCGACCACGGGCAGCGTCACCGCGACCGAGACCGCCACCGACGTCGTGCTCGTCGCCGGCGCCACCCGGATCACCATCGGCAAGGCCGACGGACGGCTGACCGGCGTGCGCCGCGGCAGTACACCGGTGTCGCTGGCCAACGGCCCGGCCCCGGCCGGCGGGGCGGCGACGCTCACCGGGTTCAGCCACTTCCGCGACGGCACGGGCTGGGTCGTGCAGTGCGACTACAGCGGCGGCCTGACGTCGGTGCGCTGGCGCCTGGACGCGAACGGCTGGCTGCGGCTGGTGTATCGCTACCACGCCACCGGCGACCACGACCACCTCGGCGTGAACTTCGACTATCCCGAGGCGAACGTCCGGGGCCTGACGTGGCTCGGCGACGGGCCGTACCGGGTCTACAAGAACCGGCTGCGCGGTGTGCAGCCCGACGTCTGGAGCAAGCCGTACAACAACACCGCGACCGGGGCGAGCGGGTTCGCCTACCCGGAGTTCAAGGGTTACCACGCGCGGACCTGCTGGGCGATGCTGGACACGACCGAGGGCGCGGTCACGGTGGTCGCCGCGGAGGAGGGCCTGTTCCTGCGGCTGTTCACCCCGGCGGTGGGCCCGGATCCGCAGAACGCCGTGGTCACCTACCCGGCCGGCAACGTCTCGTTGCTCGACGGCATCGCCCCGGTCGGCAACAAGTTCCACGGCGTTGCGGCGCTGGGCCCGGAGAGCCGCCCGAACGCCGCCACCGGCGACTACCACCGCACGGTGTACTTCCGTTTCGACGCGTGAGGGAGTGCTGTGGTCATCCCGTGATCGGAGTCGCCTGTCACCCGGGTGCGGAGATGGCTTGTCCCGAGAGTCGAGGGGATGAAGCAAGCCGGGACATCAAGGCCCGGTGAGCACCGCCTCGTGGATGGTGACGATCGGAGTGAGGAGGGGTTCGAGTTCGGGTGGCTGGCCGGCAGGAGTGGCCCGAATGACCCGGGTCGCGAGTTCGTCGGCGGCCCCGATCGCCCCGATGAGCTCCAGGTCCGACGGGCGGTGGACCGCCGGGTCTTCGGCGGCGGCATTCTCGGCGAGCCGGGCGAAGTTCCGCGCATGCTGTTCGAGGACTTGATCGCGTTGGTCGAGGAGGAGGGGCCGGCGGCACGCAGTTCGACCATGAAGCTGACCGCGTACGCTGGCGCGTTCACGAAACCGTCGAGGTAGGCACGCACCCCCGCGCGAAGCCGTTCTCGCCAGGCTGCGCCGGCCACCTCAGCGACTCGGTCGTGGATGAGGTCGAGGAGTTGCCGGCTGGCTTGGAGGTGGGCTTGGGCGAAGGCGTCCTGCTTGTCGGTGAACGAGGCGTAGAAAGCGGACCGTGACACCCGGGCCCGGCCGATGACGTGCTGGACGGAAGTCGCCGCGTAACCGCGCGCGGCCACCTCTTCGGTCACCGCCTGCAAGATCCGGCCCCGCTGCGACGCGGCGACCTCAGACCCCGACAGGGCGGCCCGTCCCCGGGGCAGCTCGAGCCGGTTGGGCATCAGGGTCAACGTGGCCGGCAGGTCCTCGCTGCTTCCCGGGTTGCTCACGGGCGCAGGATAACGGAACCCTTCGGCGCCGATGCTTCCCTTGGTTGTGCCGCCGTGCAAAAGTACATGCATGGTTCTCAAAAGAGGCTCGACGACCGGGAAGGGCACGTTCGCGGGCCAGTCGATGCTCGGCAAAGTGATGGGCACCGTGCTCGCGCCCCTCGTGCTGGGAGGCGTCTCCGGGCTCCTGCTCGGCGCATCGGCCCCGGCTTACTGGGTAGTGCAGGTCGCCGCGGCTATCGGTGGGTTCTTCGGGGGCTTCGAGCACCACGGCTGGCGACCGGGGCTGATCCGGGGTGTCGCCGGCGGCCTGCTCTACGGAGTGGCGCTCCTCGCCGTCCGCGCCCTGACCGGCTGGACCGACACGATCGACCTGGGCGGCGTTCCCGATCTCCTTGTCGTCATCACGGCTCTCGCCGGCGCCGTGGCCGGTGCGCTCGGAGGAGTGATGCGCGCCCGGCGCTGAAGGACGCTGCCGCAGGCCGGCTCGCTTCGTAAATCTTACCGTTGATTCCCTTTTCTTGGCAGGAGTCCAATGCTGGCCCAGCAACGTGACCTTTTCACTCACGATGTCGGTGGCACCACGCTCACGGCAGTGACCGCCGGGCCCGAACAGCCGACCGATCGGCCCTTGATCATCGCCTTATACGGTGGCACCTACACCGCGCGCTACGGTGACGTCGCAGGCTCGCGTCACGGGTCCTTTTTGGACGTTGCCACCACCATCGGGCACCGTGTGGTGGCTTTCGACCGGCCCGGTTACGGCGGCAGCACCCCACTCGACCCGGCGGCCAACACTTTCGAACGGCACGCCGAACTACTGAGTGCAGCCATCACCGCCGTGACGGCGGACGCGGGTAGCCGGGAGGTGTTCCTGGTCGGTCATTCGATCGGTGGGATGATCGCCTTGTTGATCGCGGCGAGCCGGCCGGACTTCCCCCTCATCGGCGTTTCGACGACCGGGCTGCGTGCGGTGATCCCGTCGGGTGGCGCGGCCGAAGCGCTGGGCTCCCTGCCGCCGGACGTGCGCGTCCCGGTCCACTGCGCACTGGCGGAGTTGGGCGCGCTGTGGGCCGGCAACCCGGAGAACGTCGGAGCGTTCGCGGCGATGTTCACCTCCGCGCCGTTCGTGAGCGTGACCCGCGGTACCGGCCACAGCCACGCGCTGCACCTGCGTCAGCTAGCGTTCGCCGCCGAATGTGCGGCCTGGGCCCGGAACGGTGTCGAAAGTGTGCGTTGATGCCCTCCGGCGGATTCACCGGGACGGTCCCGGAGGCCTGAGTTCAGCCGTCGGAGCGTTCCGACGCGGCTCGGAGGATCCAGTTGTGGAACTCCACCGCGAAGTGCTTCAGGTGGTGTTCGATCACCGTCGGGCCGCACGAGGCCGGGAGGGTCACCGAGAGGCTGGCGGTGAACCCGCCCTCCACATCG
>NZ_PPHG01000120.1:0-3105 GCF_002904295.1 Amycolatopsis sp. CA-128772 | reverse complement strand
GATGTTGACCCGGCCGCCGCCGGCGTGGATGGAGTAGTGCTCCGGGTGTCCGGCGAGCAGGACGTCCTCCCGCCCGAACGCCTGTGACAGCCAGCTCGTGAACTGCGCCGCGGTGATGCCGTGCGCGTGCAGCGTCGTCGTGCCGGTCAGCTCCTCGCCGGCTGAGCGCGCGACGTGGTCGCGCAGGTAGGCATCGCCCGCGGCGATCTCGTCGGCGAGGAGGTCGAGGAGGCGCTCGCGGCCGAGCTTGGCCTTGAGCAGCGCGAGGGCACGCTGTGCGGCACGGACCTCGAACCGCGCGATGGCACTGTCGTCCTGTTCGCCCGCCAGCCGGACCCGCGCGCCGCTGTCGATGGTTGCCGTGTCGGTGCTCATGGTGGTTCCTTCGTGGTCAGCGGGTCTGGACGGGGAGTTGCAGGTAGGAGGCGTGGTCGCCGCCGGTGTGGATGACGTGTTCTCCGCGGTTGGCGCCGGCGTACTCCTGGATGCCGGGCATGAGGGTGCCCAGGAGGTTGCGGGAGCTGACGACGAAGCGCAGCTGCTCGCCGGCGCGGAAGGACAGCCCGATCGGGAGCAGGTCGATCTCGACGTCGACGATCTCGCCGGGGGAGAGAAGCTCGACCCGGTCGAAGGTGTGGGCCGGCACCTCGTCGGTGGACAGTTTCTCGTCCAGGTGCCGGGCCGAGACGCGCAGCCGTCCGTCCGATCCCTTGTAGCGCAGAATCGACGCGCCGTGGTCGGTGAGGTCGTGAACCACCGCGGTGCGGTTGGGGACGGTGAAGGCCTGCAGGGGTGTGCCGTGGGCGTCGAGCTTCTGCACCAGGACGAACAGGTCCATGTCGTCGGCGTCGCGGGCCTCGACCCACAGGTGCGCCTTCGGGTAGCCGACGAGCACCGTGTCCTCGTCGAAGCGCGCGAGGAAGGACACCGCGGCCGGGTTCGCGGCGACCGGGTAGGAGACGGCGGCCTCGCCGGTGGGTACGGTGGTCGTCATCGTGCGGGTTCGGCCGTCGAGGTAGTACCTGGTCGCGGTGACGTCGGCCGGGGGGAAGGTGTCCGCGGGGAGGTTGACCCGGTCACCGCCCTGTAGGTCGAGGACGGAGTAGCGGACCCGGGGTGTGCGTTCCCAGTCGTTGTCGAGGTCCTTGAGGTAGTGGTCGAAGAAACGGCGCAGGTCCTCGACGTTGGCCTCGTCGTAGTAGTCGGGCCATTCCTGGGTGTTGTGGATGCGTAGCCACTTCTCGGGGCTGGCCATCCGCCGCCACGCCCGGAAGGTGCCGGCGGTGTGCAGGGTGTTGGAGTAGCTGGCCACGACGTAGGCGGGCACGGTGATCCGGTCGAAGTCGGGGACCTTGTGCTCCCAGAGGCCGTCGGCGAGCGGGTGGAGCTCGGCCTCGGTGAGGACGTCCTCCCTCCGGTTCTTGCCGAAGAAACTGCCCTCCTGCAGCTGGCGGACGAATCCGGTGTCGGGCATTCCGCCGCGCATCACCAGGTCGCGGTAGACGTCGCTGACGCCTTCCCACGGGTTGATCGCCGCCAGGTGCGGCGGCTGTTCGGCGGCGGTGAACCATTGGGAGACCGCGAGGTAGGACGTGCCGCTCATGCCGACTTTGCCGGTGCACCATTCCTGCTGGGCAAGCCACTCGATGAGGTCGAAGCAGTCCCGGCCCTCCTGGCGGTCCCACAGGACGCTGTCGCCCTCGGAGTCGACGACGCCGCGGATGTCGGGATTGCAAACCGCGTAGCCCCGGGCGCACCAGTACGCCGGGTCCGGGCCTTCGAACTTCTCCAGCCCCGACACGATCCCGTTGTCGAGGCCGACCATGCCGAAGACGCCCATGACGCTCGCCGAAGATCCTTGTCCCTTGCCGTAGGGGCTCCACGCCACGATCACCGGCACGGGCTCCGTGCCGACCGGGCGGAATACGTCGACGTGGATGGTCACACCGTCGCGCAGCTGCACTGCGACGTCCTTCTCGAAGACGACGTCGACCGGCAGGGGGCGGAACGGCGGGGCGAGGCGGAAGCCGGCCTCGAGAATCCGGGTGCCCGGCTCGAACGGCGTCAGCACCCCGGTCCGGGCGGGCGGCAGCGGCTGGGACGGCACGAACACCTTCTGGTCATTGCTCACGACGGGCTCATTTCGCTCGGGCACGTCCTGGTGCCGCGGTCTTGCCTGTTTCGACCGTACGGCCGACTCGCCAAAAACTCAACGCTTGTGGAGAAAAAGCTGTGGCCGTTACACTCGTCCGGATGACCGCCCAGGAGGAGGCGCCGGCGACGAGGGCCCGTCGCGGCCGCAAGCCCGGACCCGGCAGCACAAGGCAGGCGGTGCTCGACGCGGCGAGAGCGCGGTTCGCCCGTGACGGCTTCGCCGGGACCACGATCCGCCGGATCGCCGCCGACGCCGGGGTGGACGCCTCCCAGGTGATGCAGTTCTTCCGCTCGAAGGACGACCTCTTCGCCGCCGTCATGGCCGTCCCCGTGTCGGCGCTGGAGCGGTTCGAGACTGCTTTCGAGGGGCCGGACGAGCACCTCGGCGAACGCGTGGTGCGCGCGTATCTGCGTGCGTGGGAGGGCAGCGCTGAGGAGTCGGAGCCCCTGATGGCGATGCTGCGGGGGCGCGGTCGGCAACGAGAACGCGTGCGTGCAGCTGCGCGAGTTTATCCAGTCCCGGTTGCTGCACGGCGCCGGTGGCGGTGGCGATGCGATGCTGCGCGCCGGCCTGGCCGCGGCGATGCTGGTCGGCATCGTCACCAGCAGGCGGATCATCGGGGTGCCCGTGATCGTCGCTGCCGACACCGAACAGATCGTGGCGACCGTCGGTCCCGCGATCCAGCAGGTCCTGACCGGCTGACGGTTTCACCCGGCGTCCGGCCACGCGCGGATCTCCTTGTCGTGCTCGCCCGGCGCAGGCGGAGCGGTGTGGGTCCGCGGAACCTCGGTGCCGTCGAGGCTCGCCATCCGCAGCGGCGGTCCCGGCAGCCGGATCGTGCCGAGGGGCGGGGTGGTCGACGTTGATGACCAGACCTTGGCTGAGGGTCTGGTCCCAGGTGTAGACCTCGTCCAGGGTGCGCACCTTTCCCGGCGGGACACCGGCCTCGG
>NZ_PPHG01000119.1 GCF_002904295.1 Amycolatopsis sp. CA-128772 | reverse complement strand
CGCAACGTGGCTGCGTTGTACCTGCTGGCGGTCATGGTCGTGGTGTTCTCGCTGTGGGTACCCGACTCCTTCCTGACCGCCGGCACCTGGCGGTCGTTGCTGTCGGACCAGGCGATCACCTGTCTGGTCGCGGTGGGTTTGGTGGTGCCGATCGCCGCCGGCGTGGTGGATCTGGCGATCGGGACCGAGGTCGGACTGGGCGCGATCGTGGTCGCCTGGCTGCTGCTCGGGCACCTGCCCGTGGCGGTGGCAGTGCTGTTGTCATTGGTGGCGGGAGCCGGGGTCGGAGTGCTGTCCTGGCTGTTGATCACCCGGGCGAGGATCCCGTCCTTCATCGCCACCTTGGGCGTGTCCTCACTGCTGACCGCCGTGATCGCCTGGCTGTCGGGCAGTGAGCAGATCGTCGGCCTGCCCCCCGGCTTCTCCCGGATCGCCACCGGCCAGTTCCTCGGCCTGGCCTACCCGTTCTGGATCATGATCGCCGTCGCCACCCTCCTGTGGTACGTCCTGGAACGCACCCCACTCGGCCGACGGATCTACGCCACCGGCGGCAACCCGCACGCCGCCGCCCTCACCGGCGTGCGCACCTCACGCATCCTGCTCTACGCCCTGATCACCTCCGGTGTGGTCGCGGCGGGGGCGGGGCTGCTGGAGACGGCTCAGCTGTCGGCCGGAGACCCGACCATCGGACCAGGTTTCCTGCTGCCAGTGATCGCCGCGGTGTTCCTCGGCTCCACCCAGTTCCGCGGCGGCCGGTTCAACATCTGGGGCACCGTCGTCGCCGCCTACGTCCTCGCCGTCGGCGTCAAAGGCCTCCAGCTGGCCGGCCTGCCCATCTGGACCCCCGACCTCTTCAACGGCGCAGCCCTCCTGCTCGCCGTCGGCCTCGCCGCCTGGCGCCGCAAGCCTGCCACGCGCAGGACCGCGATCCTGCGGTTACTGCGGATCCGGTCGGTCACCTCCGCGGATGGAGCGTCGTGAACGGCGCTCGGGTGGTGGGCGCCGGTCCTCTCCGTAAGCTGCGGCAATGAGTTCACCACCTCCCAAGAACCGGCGCCAGCAGCAGGGCGACCGCTCCCGAGAGGACATCCTCGATGCGGCCAGCGAACTGATGGCCGCCCGCGGCTACGACGGCACCAGCATCTCCGCGCTGGCCAGTGCCTCCGGACTGCCGGCCAGTTCCATCTACTGGCACTTCGGCTCGAAGGAAGGCGTCCTCAAGGCGGTGATGGAGCGGGGAGCGGCCCGCTTCGCGGCGGAGACGTCCCTCGACGACGTGCCTCGAGACGGGTCTCCGCGAGAGCGGGTGACCTGGGTGCTGCAGCGCGCGGCCCGGATCATCGAACAGTCACCCGGGTTCCTGCGCCTGCAAACCATCCTGCTCCTCAGCGCACCCACCGGTGAGGCGAACGCCGCCGTCGCCCGGCTGAGGCAGCAACAGCGCGAAGGGTTGCGCGACGCACTGGCCCTCTGCTTCGCGGAGCCCGGGGGGCCGGCGGCCGTCGAGATCGCGGACCGGCTGGTCGACATCGCCGGGGCCACGTTCGAGGGCGCCTTCCTGGCCGCGCAGGCCGGCTCGACGGCGCACTCGGGAACGATGGCGCAGCTCGCCGACGCGCTGATCCGGCTGGCTGACGAACAGCAATCCCGCGCGGCGCCCTGACCGCGCGGTTCTGGACGCGTTACCACCGAAGGAGATCGTCATGGCCGTTGTCGAGCACGCGGCGACCAACACGCCGCCGGTACCGGAGCGGGTGCGAGGGCGCATCGACACCCACACCCACGTGGTGCCTCCCGCATATCTGGCCTGGCTCAAGGAGAACCCCGACTACCAGGGGCCGCTGATCGACTGGAACGCGGAAACCGCGCTGGCGGCCATGGACGCGATCGGCATCGGCACCGCGATCCTTTCGGTGCCCAACCCCAGCGTCCGCTGGGGGCCGGGCGACGATCCCGCACGAGTACGCCGGCTGGCGCGCACGGTCAACGAGTTCTGCGGAGAGCTGGTGCGCGAGGATCCCGGACACTTCGGCTTCTTCGCGACGCTGGCGCTGCCCGACCTCGACGCCTCCCTGGAGGAGGCCCGGTACGCGCTGGACGACCTGGGCGCCGACGGCGTCATCCTGTTCGGCAACGTCGATGGCACCTACGTCGGCTCGCCGCGCTGGGATCCGCTGATGCAGCTGCTCGACGAGCGGGAAACGGTGCTCTTCGTCCACCCCGCCGCCCTGCCGGGGCCGGGGGTCGAGGGGGTCACCTCGGGTGTGGTCGACTTCCTGGCCGACAGCACCCGCGCGGCGGTGAACCTCGTCAAGCACGACTGTCCGCACCGCTATCCCCGGCTGCGGGTCCTGCTCTCCCACGGCGGGGGCTACGTCCCCTACGCCGCCACCCGGATCGCCAGCATGATTTCACGGGAGACCGACGAGGCCGACACAGTGGCCCAGTTGAAGACCTTCTACTACGACACAGCGCTGACCGGGAGCCCGTACGCGCTCCCTTCGCTGCTGGCCTTCGCCGACCCCGCGCACCTCACCTTCGGCTCGGACTGGCCTTACGAATTCCGTCCGGACCAGTCCCGCCAGTTCACCGAACGGCTCGACGCGTTCGAGCTGACCGACGGGCAGCGTCACGCTCTCAACCGCGGCAACGCCGAACGGCTGTTCCCGCGCCTCGCGCCGGCACGTGCCTCGTGAACGATCAGCCGACGGACATGCCGAGCAATTGGGGCCGCTGGGGCGAGCGCGACGAACGCGGAACGCTGAACTTCATCACCGACCGGTCACGGGCCCGGGGCGCGGCGTCGGTCCGCATCGGGCGCGCGGTGTCGCTCGCCCAC
Organism: Amycolatopsis sp. CA-128772; assembly: GCF_002904295.1. Taxonomy (GTDB): domain Bacteria; phylum Actinomycetota; class Actinomycetes; order Mycobacteriales; family Pseudonocardiaceae; genus Amycolatopsis. The sequence continues at coordinate 8,559 of NZ_PPHG01000119.1, read as the reverse complement.
CCCGTCGCCGCGGTGCCCCTCGCCGGAGGTGGCCCGGTGCCGCACGGGCTCACCCCGATGCCGGCGCCGGTACAGCAGTTGCTCTACTTCACCGGGTCGCCGGCGAGGGCGCTGTCCGACGTCCTCGTCGTGAACACCCACCACGTCGCACTGACGCACGTCGACGCACTGGCGCACTTCCCGGTGGACGGCCGGGTCTACCCCGGTGTCGCGGTCGACGACGCGGCGGGCCGGGGCACCTTGCAGCACGCATCGACGACACCGTTCGCCGCCGGGATCACCACCGCCGGAGTGTTCCTCGACCTGGCGCCGGGTGGCCGGCTCACGCCGGGCCACGAGGTGACCGCCGCGGATCTCGACGCTGCCGCGCAGCGGGCCGGTGTTCGCGTCCAGTCCGGCGACGCCCTGGTGGTGCGCGGCGGCTGGGTCGTCCACCGGGACCTGGCCGAACCGTTGCCGGCGATGACGCTGGACGCGGTCCGGTGGATGGCCGAGCGTGAGATCAGCGTGCTGGCCAGTGACATCGGCGACCTCCCGCCGGGCGCCGGGGCACCGCCGGTGCTGCACGGGATCGGCCTCGCCCGGCTGGGTCTGCCCCTGGTCGACAACGCGGACGTATCCGCGTTGGCCGACGCCTGCAGCGAACTGAGCCGTCACGACTTCCTTTTCGCGCTGGGAGCGATGCCCGTCCACGGCGCGAGCGGAGTGCCGGTCAACCCTCTCGCGATTTTCTGAAGGAGGGGGCCGGCCCGCCCTCCGCTCAGGACCGGGGCGCGGTCGGCGCCGGCAGCCGTCACCCACACGCTTCCAGCTCAGGCCTTCTTCCACTCGATCTGCAGACGGCGGCCCTGGGCGCGTCCGGCTTCGGCGGCCGGTCCGCGCGTGGCCGGGTCCAGTGCGTTCCCGCCGATCGCCAGGCGCACCGCATCGTCCGGCTCGACCACGGCGACCTCGGACCCACCGGCTCGCAGTTCCTCGATGACTTCCGTCAACGGCTTCTCGCTCGGCATCGGTGATGGCGGTCCCGTCGGCGCGACCACCAGGACACGTGACGCTCCGGCGGCGCAGTCGGCGTTCGTGTGGGAACGCACGCCGCCGTCGACGTACCGGCGCCCTCCGATCGTCACGGGGGGCCACACGCCGGGCACAGCGCAACTCGCCGCGACGGCGTCGACCAGGCTCACGCCGGACTCACCGTCGAACACGCGCGGCTCACCGCTCTCGGCGTCGACCGCGACGATCTTCACCGCCCGTGCCGGCCACTCGTGGCAGGGCAGGCGCGATTCGATCACCGCGCGCCGCTCGGCTTCCGATACCGTGCCGGCCTCCAGCGCGAGCCGCCCCACGGCGCGCCGGACCTCCAGCGCCGACGAGGCATTCCGCACAGCGGCGGCCATCGCCGAAGCGAGGGTCGCCCGGTCCACCTCGACCACGATCTCGGCGGCCTGCAACTCGGGTTCGACCTGCCGGAGGTAGAGGTCGGCCAAGCTCAACCCGCTCCCCACCTGCGCCGCGACCGTCGCGCCTGCCGAGGTCCCGACGATCAGCTCGGCCCCGCTGACGTCCTGACCCGCTTCGGCCAGCCCCGTCAACAGGCCGGTCGTCCAGGCCACTCCGGCAACGCCGCCGCCGCCCAGCACCAGCGCGCCGGTCATGCCCTGTCCGGTCCGGAGTCACCGGAGCTTGAAATGGCGTCCAGGCTCGCGAGGGTTTTGTCGTCCAGTTCCACCGCTCCGGCGTCGACGTTCGCCTGCAGGTGCCCGGCGTCCGCGGTACCGGGGATGAGGAGGGTGTGCGGGGCATGCCGCAGGATCCAGGCCAGGCCGATCTGTGCGGGGGTGCAGCCCGCGACCTCCGCGGCGGCGATCACGGCGGGCTCGTCGGTGACCTTCGGCAGGCCGGGGACGGCGCCGCCCAACGGGAAGTACGGCACCCAGGCGATGCCTTCGGCGAGGCAGAGTTCCAGCACCTCGTCGTCGTCGCGAGCCACCAGGCTGTAGGCGTTCTGCACGCAGACCGGACCGACGGGCAGGGCGCGGCGCAGCACTTCCAGGCTGACGCTGCTGAGTCCGATGGCGCCGATCTTGCCCTCGTCGCGCAGCGTGGTCATCACGGCGAGCTGGTCGTCGAGATCGACCACCTGGTCGCCCTCGGGGCGCAGGCCCGGACCGGCGTCGGCGCGACGCAGGTTGACCACCGCGAGCTGTTCGACGCCGAGGCCGGCCAGGTTGGCCTCCACCTCCGCCCGCAGTTCCTCGGGACGCTGGGCGAGCCGCAGAGGCCGCGGACCGCCGGGGTTGGCCGTGGCTCCGACCTTGCTCACGACGGTGACGCCGTCCGCGGGCCGTACCGCTTCCCGGATCAGCCTGTTGACGAAGCCGTCACCGTAGAAGTTCGCGGTGTCGATGTGGTCCACGCCGAGGTCGACTGCGCGGCGGAGGATGGCCACGCCCGCGTCGCGGTCCGCGCGCAGGCGGGCGAGCTGCATCGCACCGTAGCCGATGCGCGACACCGTGCGGCCGGCCAGCAGGCCGGCGCCCCCGGGGCGGGCGGACGCGGCCGGGGAATGAGGTGATGCCATGGAGAAGTCCTGCCGTGAGTGGTGGTCGTATGGGGTGGCGGGGAAAGCAGAGAGCTCCGTCGAACCGACCGCATGGCCGCAAAACGGTCCCGCGTCTCGGACTGAGGGCGTGCCACGACGCGCTTACCTCCGCCGGCATCAGGAGGGACCCCGTTGCTCTAATCTATCTGTAACGCTCGTTTCATACGCTAGGCTCCGATGCTGCCCACGTCAAGATCCGTCAACGAGCGTGCCGCCGCCAATCGGGGACCGGAGGCCGTCAGGACGACAGCGCGCCTGCTGTTCCGTGCCGACCGCGTCCCCTTTGAAGTCCTGTCGCCCTTCAGCGCCGGGCGCGCACCCCACCTCCGAGCCCACCTGCCACGGCGCCGGCGAGAGCCGTGACGACGACGAGAAGACCGGGAACGTCGCCCAGGTCGATCGCGTCCGTCCAGCCGGTCAGGGCGCGGACGGCGAGGAGCGCCGCCCCGTAGAGCACCCCGCCGGTGATTCCGCGGATCAACCCCGGTCGCCAGCCGTGGTGCTCGAAGCCACCGAAGAAACCGCCGATGGCCACGAGGACCTGCACTACCCAGTAAACCGGGGCCGATGCGCCGAGCAGCAGCCCGGAGACGCCTCCCAGTAGAACGGGCGCGAGTACGGCGCCGACGACTTTGCCGAGCAACGACTGACCCGCGAAAGAGCGCTTCCCGTCCGTCGAGGCAGTAGGCCCTTTTTTGGAAACCATGTTTGTACTTTTGCACGGCGGCGCAACCAAGGGAAGCATCGGCGCCGAAGGGGTCCGTTATCCTGCACCCGTGAGCGACCCGGGAAGCAGCGAGGACCTGCCGGCCACGTTGACCCTGATGCCCAACCGACTCGACCTGCCCCGGGGACGCGCCGCCCTGTCCGGGTCCGAGGTCGCCGCGTCACAGCAGGGCCGGATCTTGCAGGCGGTGACCGAAGAGGTGGCCGCGCGCGGTTACCCGCCGACTTCCGTGCAGCACGTGATCGGCAGGGCCCGGGTGTCACGGTCCGCTTTCTACGCGTGGTTCACCGACAAGCAGGACGCCTTCGCCCGAGCCCACCTCCAAGCCAGCCGGCAACTCCTCGACCTCATCCACGACCGGGTCGCCGAGGTGGGCGGCGCAGCCTGGCGAGAACGGCTTCGAGCCGGGGTGCAGGCATACCTCGACGGATTCGAGAACGCGCCGGCGTACGCGGTCAGCTTCATGGTCGAACTGCGCGCCGCCGGACCCCTTCTCCTCGACCAACGCGATCAGGTCCTGGAACGGCACGCGCGGAACCTCGCCCGGCTCGCCGAGAACGCCGCCGAGGAAGACCCGGCGGTCCACCGCCCGTCGGACCTGGAGCTCATCGGGGCGATCGGGGCCGCCGACGAACTCGCGACCCGCGTCATCCGGGCCACACCCCCGGGACAGCCTCCTGAACTCGGCTCCCTCCTCGCTCCGATCGTCACCATCCACGAGGCGGTCCTCACCGGCCCCCGATGACCCGGCTTGCTTCAAAAGTACCGAGTGCGTACTTTGAAGCGACGCGCCGGATCGGGGAGGCCACGCAGTGGGCGGAAGCGCAAGAGTGATCATCATCGGCAGCGGGTTCGCCGGGATCGGACTGGCTCGTCAGCTCAAGCGGTCGGGGATCCACGACCTGCTGATCCTCGAGCGCAACGACGACGTGGGTGGCGTCTGGAAGTCCAACACCTATCCCGGTTGCACCTGCGACGTACCGTCCCACCTCTATTCGTTCTCCTTCGCCCCCAACCCCGGGTGGACGAGCACCTACTCCGCGCAGGCCGAAATCCACGCCTACCTCAAGTCCTGCGCGGCGAAGTTCAAGTTGGACGATCATTTGCGGTTCGGCGTGGAAATGCACGACGCGGCGTGGAACGAGGACACCCGGCGGTGGCGGATCAACACCAGCGACGGGGAGTACGACGCCCAAGTACTGGTCTCGGCGGTGGGCCCACTGACCGAGCCCGTGTTCCCCGACGTTCCCGGCATCGACGCGTTCGAAGGGCAGTTGATGCACTCGGCCCGGTGGGACCACTCCTTCGACCTGACCGGCAAGGTGGTCGCCTCCATCGGCAGCGGCGCCTCCGCGATCCAGTACGTTCCCGAGATCGCCGACCGCGTACGTCGGTTGTTCGTGCTGCAGCGCACCGCTCCGTGGATCGTGCCCCACCCGAAACGCGCCATCAGCGACCGCGAACGGGCGCTCTACCGGCGACTGCCGCCGGCGCAGAAGGCGGTCCGGGCCGGCGTCTACACCGCCAAGGAAGCCCTCGTCCTGGGCTTCGTCAAAAGGCCCGCGCTCATGGACCGGCTGGCGACGGTCGCCAAAGCCCACTTGGCCAAGCAGGTCCAGGACCCCGAGCTGCGCAACCGGCTCACCCCCGACTACACGCTCGGCTGCAAGCGGCTGGTGCCGTCCAACCGTTGGTACCCGGCACTGCAGAAGCCCCACGTCGAGCTGGTCAGCTCGGCACTGGCCGAGGTGCGACCGCACTCCGTCGTCGACCGCGACGGCGTCGAGCGGGAGGTCGACGCCATCATCTTCGGCACCGGTTACCACGTCACCGACATCCCTGTCGCCGCGCGGCTGCGCGGCCGCGGCGGCAGCACGCTCGCCGAGCACTGGGCGGGCTCGCCGCGGGCCTACCTCGGCACGTCCGTCCCGGGCTTTCCGAACCTGTTCCTGATGCTCGGCCCCAACACCGGTCTCGGGCACAGCTCGATGGTCTACATGATCGAGGCGCAAGCCAACCACATCCGCAATCAGCTCGCAGCGATGGATCGGACGGGCGCCACCACCATCGAAGTCGACCGGCGGGCCCACGACGCCTACAACCGCGAACTCGACCGGAAGATGTCCACCACCGTCTGGCAGCTCGGCGGCTGCCGCAGCTTCTACTTCGACGCCACCGGCCGCAACGCCACCCTGTGGCCGGACTGGACTTGGCGCTTCCGCCACCTGGCCACGCGACGCACCTCGACCGCATACCGCCTCTCTACCGCGGGCACCGGGTCGCACACCGCCGAAGCCGCACGATGAAGGCGGTCGTCTGCCACCACCACGAGCTGGCCGTCACCGACGTACCCGACCCGGCTCCCGGCCGGGGACAACTGGTCCTGGAAGTCCAGCGCTGCGGCATCTGCGGCTCCGATCTGCACTCCCGCCTCCACGCCGACGACCTCGCCGACGTCCTGGTCGAGATCGGCTATCCCGACTACATGCGCGCGGACGATCCGGTTGTGCTCGGCCACGAGATCTACGGCGTGGTCGCCGAGCGCGGACCAGGCACCCGCGGCAAGCTCCCCGCCGGGACGCCGGTGGTGGCACTTCCGCTTGTCCGCCACGGCGCGGAAGTTCACGCCGTGGGCCTGTCGGCCAAGGCACCAGGCGGATATGCCGAGCGCGTCGTGGTGCAGGAGGCACTCACCCTGGCCGTCCCCAACGGGCTCGCTCCCGACCTCGCCGCGCTGACCGAACCCATGGCGGTCGCCTGGCACGCGGTCAACCGGGGTCGGCTGCGGCGCGGCGACGTCGCTGTGGTCCTCGGCTGCGGCCCGGTCGGCCTCGCGGTGATCAGCGTTCTCCAGGCCCGTGGCGTGCGGAAAATCATCGCCAGCGACCTGTCCCCGCTGCGCCGTCAGCTCGCGGTCAAGTGCGGCGCGGACCTGGTCGTCGATCCCCGAGAAGTCTCTCCGTTCGAACACGGCGACCGGCGGCACTTCACCACCATGCAGGGCCCGATCACGGCCGCCATGGACGCGGTCGAGGGGCTCAGCCGGCTACCGATCCCCTGGTGGAACACGTGGCGCCTGCTCGACAAAGCCGGCCTGACCGCACCCAAGGCCCCGGTCGTGTTCGAATGCGTCGGCGCGCCGGGAATGCTGGAACGGGTGCTCGCCGACACGCCACTGCACTCCAAGGTCGTGGTTGTCGGTGTCTGCATGGGCACTGACCAATGGCGCCCCGCCATGGCGATCAATAAGGAAATCGACCTCCGCTTCGCCGTCGGCTACACACCCCTCGAGTTCCGCGACACCCTCCACGCCTTGGCCGAAGGCCACCTTGACGCATCACCGCTGTTGACCGGACGCGTCGGGCTCGCCGGCGTACCCGCGGCCTTCGCTGAACTCGCCAATCCCCATGGACTTGCCAAAGTCCTTGTCGACCCTCGACTCCCGGGACAAGCCATCTCCGCACCTGAGTGACGGGCGACTCCGATCACGCCCCGCCGAATTCTCGGCGATCCTCACTCACGCGTCGAAGCGGAAGTGCACCGTCCGATAGTAGTCGCCGGTGGCCGCGTTCGGCCGGCTCTCCGGGCCCAGCGACGCGACGCCGTGGAACTTGTTGCCGATCGGCGCGATGCCGTCCAGCAGCGAGATACCGCCCGCCGGGTAGGTGGCTACGGCGTTCTGCGGATCCGGTCCGGTGGCCGGGGTGAACAGCCGCAGGAACAGGCCCTCTTCCGCGGCGACCACCGTGACCGCGCCTTCGGTCGTGTCCAGCACCGCCCAGCAGGTCCGCGCGTGGTAGCCCTTGAACTCCGGGTAGGCGAACCCGCTCGCCCCGGTCGCGGTGTCGTTGTAGGGCTTGCTCCAGACGTGAGGCTGCACGCCGCGCAGCCGGTTCTTGTAGACGCGGTACGGCCCGTCCCCGAGCCAGGTCAGGCCGCGGACGTTCGTCTCGGGGTAGTCGAAGTTCACGCCGAGGTGGTCGTGGTCGCCGGTGGCGCGGTAGCGGTACTCCAGCCGCAGCCAGCCGTTGGCGTCCAGCCGCCAGCGCACGGACGTCAGATCGCCGCTGTAGTCCGCCTGCACGACCCAACCCGTGCCGTCGCGAAAGTGGCTGAACGCGGTGAGCGTGGCCGCTCCCCCGGCCGGGGCGGGGCCGTTGGCCAGCGACACCGGCGTGCTGCCGCGGCGCACGCCGGTCAGCCGTCCGCTGGATTTGCCGATGGTGACCCGGGTGGCACCGGCGACGAGCGTGACGTCAGTGGTGGTCTCGGTCGCGGTGACACTGCCGGTGGTCGCGGGCTTGACCAGGCGCGCCGCGAAGTCCGGCGCCTTGCGGACCCGCCACGTCCAGCTGCTGACGTCCCGGCCGGCCGGGTCGGTCACGCTCAGCCGCAGCGCGTCGGCGCCGGTCCAGTCGGCGGGCAGGCCGAGCGTCACCGCGCCGGTGGCTCCCGGCGCGACATCTGGCGCGGCCGCCTGGCCCTGGGACAGAACCTGATGGCCGGGCCCCGCGCCGGGCAGAGGGAACGCCAGCAGTTGCCAGGTGAACCGGCACGTACGCAGGTTCGTGAAGTCGTACCGGTTGACGAGCTTCACCGTCTTGTCGAACGACGCCGGGAAAACCGAGTCGTAATAAGCCGGACTGGCCAGCTGGACCGGCGACCAGATGTCCTTGATCGTGAAGAAGCTGCCTTCCTTCTCGCGGAACGGTCCGAGGATGCCGTCGGGAGCGCGGCTGCCGTTGGTGTCGAGGGCCCCGCCGCGGTCGTCGCGCACGACGCTTTCGTCGACGAGCGCCCAGATGAACCCGCCCGCCGAACGCTGCGACCCGCCCATCAGCTTCCAGTAGTCGTTCAAGCCGGCCCCGGCGCCGCCGTCGTAGAGGCCGTGCAGGAACTCGGTCGGCATGAAGATCGCGGGGCCGGCGGCCTTGCTCGCGGTGCTGCTGTAGGTCTGGTAGTGGCTCGTGTCGACGCCGCTGAACGTCGTCCAGGGGTGCAGCACGGCCCGCCGCTGCGGGTCGTACTGCGCAAAGTCGTCGTCCAGCGCGGTGTTCCAGCCACCCTCGTTCCCGTTGTCCCAGAACAGGATCGACGGGTGGTTGACGTCGCGCTCCACCAGCGCCTCGACCAGTGGTGCGCCGACGCCTTCGTCGTAGTGGTGCTGCCAGCCGGTCAGCTCGTCCAGGACGTAGAGCCCGAGCTCGTCGCAGAGGTCGAGGAAGTACGC
>NZ_PPHG01000118.1 GCF_002904295.1 Amycolatopsis sp. CA-128772 | reverse complement strand
CCGTCGCGGCCGCAAGCCCGGACCCGGCAGCACAAGGCAGGCGGTGCTCGACGCGGCGAGAGCGCGGTTCGCCCGTGACGGCTTCGCCGGGACCACGATCCGCCGGATCGCCGCCGACGCCGGGGTGGACGCCTCCCAGGTGATGCAGTTCTTCCGCTCGAAGGACGACCTCTTCGCCGCCGTCATGGCCGTCCCCGTGTCGGCGCTGGAGCGGTTCGAGACTGCTTTCGAGGGGCCGGACGAGCACCTCGGCGAACGCGTGGTGCGCGCGTATCTGCGTGCGTGGGAGGGCAGCGCTGAGGAGTCGGAGCCCCTGATGGCGATGCTGCGGGGGCGCGGTCGGCAACGAGAACGCGTGCGTGCAGCTGCGCGAGTTTATCCAGTCCCGGTTGCTGCACGGCGCCGGTGGCGGTGGCGATGCGATGCTGCGCGCCGGCCTGGCCGCGGCGATGCTGGTCGGCATCGTCACCAGCAGGCGGATCATCGGGGTGCCCGTGATCGTCGCTGCCGACACCGAACAGATCGTGGCGACCGTCGGTCCCGCGATCCAGCAGGTCCTGACCGGCTGACGGTTTCACCCGGCGTCCGGCCACGCGCGGATCTCCTTGTCGTGCTCGCCCGGCGCAGGCGGAGCGGTGTGGGTCCGCGGAACCTCGGTGCCGTCGAGGCTCGCCATCCGCAGCGGCGGTCCCGGCAGCCGGATCGTGCCGAGGGGCGGGGTGGTCGACGTTGATGACCAGACCTTGGCTGAGGGTCTGGTCCCAGGTGTAGACCTCGTCCAGGGTGCGCACCTTTCCCGGCGGGACACCGGCCTCGGACTCGGGTAGGAGGTTCCAGTGCGTATGGCCGGAGTTGTTGTGCGACAGCAGGACCCGGGGCCACTGGTCGCGAGGACGACGTCCACCGGTCCCGCCGCGGGAGGTAGCCGGGGCGAGGTCGTCTCGGCTTTCCTGCGGGGTGCAGGGCGACGGCGCCGTCCGGCGCCGAGCACGAGCACGCGTTGCAGCGCTGCGTGGTCCCGGCCGACGCCGATCACCCGCTCCGCACCCAATTCGTCGGGCGATCTGCACCGCGAGCTGACCCACGGCGCCGGTGGCGCCCAGCACCAGTACCGTCTCGCCGCGACGCGGGCCGGCGATCTCCGTCAGCGGCAGGTAGGCCACGGTGCCTGAGTTGCCGACTGCGGCGGCCGGCACCGGGTCGATGCCGCGAGCGGCCAGCAGCACGTTCACGTCGGCGACGAGCACCCGATCGGCAAACGCCCCCGGCGTGGCCGGTGCGGCGTGGCGCTCGGCGTACACCCAGGAGCCGGGCTCGTGCGGGTCAGATCCCAGCACGCCGCCCACGCACTCGTAGGGGGTTTCGTGACGGACCGAGTGGAACGAGCCGGACGCGATCTGCACGTCCAGCGGATTCAGCGGCGCCGCGGCCACCGCGACCAGCGTCGTACCGGCCGTTCGGCGCGGCAGCACCGTCGAGCCCAAGCGCGGCTCGGCGGCGAGGGCATCCACCGGGACTGCGCGCACCGTGCCGAAGTCTCTGGCGAGCGACACCGCTGATCAGCCGGCCTTGCCCGCAGCGGACCGGTTGAGGGTGGTGATCCCGGCGAAGTCGTGGGGCTGGATGCCGGCCATGAGGCGCCCGTAGTTCTCCGAGAGCGCTTCGAGGTTCAGCGCGCCGTGGAGGGTGATGACGCGCGCGTCGCGCCAGGCCCGCTGGATGTGCTCGAAGTCCATGATCGCAGTGGAGCCGGAGTTGCGCTGAAGCAGCTCGATCGCCTCGGCGCACCACTTGGCGGCGTAGGCGGTCTCGGCGAGCACCCGCGCGCTGAAGTGCTGCAGGTACTCCGGCGATGCGGGCGTACCGGCGGCGGCGAGCTCGCCCAGACGGTCGGTCTCGGCCGCGTTGGCCTGCGCCATCAGCGTCGCCGACCGGATCTTGCTGTGGACCTCGGTGAGCATGAGGTGCGTCAGTGGCGCCTCGAGCTGGTTCTTGTAGGTCGTGCCGCGGATTGGCCGCCCGGCGGAGCGCTCGAGGAAGCGGCCCAGCGCGCCTTGGGCGATTCCGACCGACATTCCGGCCATGAGGCTGAACGCCCACCCGAGCGAGGGGGCCTTCCACAGCGAGCCGGCCAGGCCGTTGTCCAGGGTGCCGGCCACGACGTCGCGGAAGTCGGCGACGCGGTGAGCAGGGACGAACAGCTCGTCGGCTGAGAGGGTGAGGGAGACGCTGCCCGTGGCGCGCATGCCGGCGACCTGCCAGTCGTCGAGGAACCGGAGCTCGTCGCGGGGAACCTGGACTCCGACGAGGTAGCGGTCGTCGCCGTCGTCTGCCATGCAGCCCAGGTTCGTGTACGGCGCCCACAGCGCGTCGCTGCCGAACGTCCAGGGGCCGCCGGAGATGATCCAGCCGTCGTCGACCCGCTTCGCGCGTCCTCTGGTGGCCGGGAAGTGGCTCGATCCGGCTACGCGGGGGCCGACCCACGCGGGGCCGTAGACCTCCTCGATGACCTTGGCGCCCGAGCCGGCCGGGATCCAGTTCGTCGAGGCCGCCACCCACACCGTCCACCCGGCCGAGCCATCCCACGACGACACCTCGGTGACAACATCGAGCTGGTCCCGGACCGGCAGTTCGGCGCCGCCGAACTCCGCCGGACTGGCGATGTCGAAGGCGCCGGTGGCGTCGAGAGCGGCGATCATCGTGTCGGAGTGGCGGCCGGCACGTTCCGCTTCCAGCGCGGCGGCGCGCAGGGTCGGACCGAGCTCGTGCACCTTCTCCAGGACTGTAGCGAGCGTGGTAGGCCTGTCGTCGGTGACGAGCATCGTGGTCTCCGTGTCGGGTCGGTCCTTCAGGGGATACGGAACTTCGCCGGTGGTCGCCGTCACCGGGTCGCCTTGATGGCGTTGAGGTAGGCGACCCGGCCGGCCTCGGCGTGCTCACGCAGGACGTTGAGCTTCATGTCGGGCCGGTGCTCGGCGTTCGGCTCGGGCACGAACGGGTTGCCGGTCCAGGACATCAGCCGGCAGACGCGGTGCCGGATGCGCCAGCCGGCCTCGGTGCGGACGAGCTCGTCGTCGTACCAGCCGGTGCCCGTCCACGTGGGGCCGTCCTCGGCTGCCTCCCGGATGAGCAGCCAGTTCCCGTAGCTGAAGGCGTTGGCGCGATCGCCGTCGACGTGGACCAGCTGCCCCATCATCGTGTGCTGGTGGCTGTCCAACGTCTCGTGGAACTCCGCGAAGGACCGCTTGAAGTTATCCAGGCCTTCCCAGGCGTTGCCGGCCGGACCGAACTCGGCGATCACGTCCTCGGAGAAGACGAGGTCGAACAGGTCCCAGGCGTGCGCGTCCAGGGCGAACCCGTACAGATTGAGCAGTTCGATGATCGCTGCCTTGTCCTCGGTGTCAGCCACGCTGCCGGTCTCCATCCTGCTTTGTGAAATGTCACTGCTTGTTTGTGTCATGTTTAGACTCGTCGAATGACGCGTGTCAAGACACGATTCCGGGCTCGCTCACCGATAGTCTGGCTGCCCAGTGGGCTTCCACTGCGAGGCAACGACTCGATGGGGTGACCCGGTGACTGACGTGTCCGACTCTCGCGTCTCGCTGAACGAGGCGGCCTACCGACGGCTGAGGGGTGACATCATCGCCTGCCGTCTGGCGCCTGGGCAGCGGCTCACGGAGAAGCAGTTGGCGGCCGACCTGGGCTTCAGTACTGCACCCCTGCGCGACGCCCTGACCCGCCTCGATCACGAAGGCTTGATCCGCACCCTGCCCCGCAAGGGCTACCAGGTTACGCCGTTGACGCCGAAGTCCATTGACGACCTGTTTGTCGTCTGGGAAATAGTGGGACCCGAGATTATCCGGCTCGGCCTGCGCCAGGCGAGCGAAGCGCAGCTCGACGCGGCGCGGAAGGCGTTCGACGAATTGGACGTGCTCACTCGGGAACAGGGCGGATCGCCCTCGCCCCTCCTCGACATCGACGTGGTCAACAGGACCTTCGAGCTCCTGGCCGAGGCCACCGGCAACACGTACTTGATCAACTTCTTTCAGCGGCTCATGGGCGACATGAGCCGCATCCGGGCTCTGCTGCTGACCTCGGGGCGCACGAGCGCCGCGACGGGCCCGGCCGGCCACTGGGTGCGCCACATCCTCGACGAGGGGGATGTGGATAAGGCCGCCGAGCACGCCCAGCGTTATATCGACGACGTTCACCAGCGGGTGCTCCGGGCCGTCATCAGGTGGCCCACGGTGATGAGTAGCGAGGTCAGTATCCTGCCGCCGCGATGAAGCGACGCTTGACACAGAGCGTGCCGGCTCTCGTAACATGTCACTAATCTCTCTGAGACATGTTTCGACCTCGACGACGCATTCGGACCCGGCAGGAGTTGACGATGATCGACGTCGGCCAGGCGACGATTGACCCCGCACTGTTCCGCGAGACGCTCGGTCACTACCCGACCGGGGTAGCCGTCGTCACCGCGATGTCCGAGGACGGCATCCCGGAAGGCATGGTCGTCGGAACGTTCACCTCGGTCTCCCTGCATCCACCTCTTATCGCCTTTATTCCCGCAAGGAACTCGAGGAGCTTCGCACGGTTCAGGGACGCCGCTGCGTTCTGCATCAACGTCCTGGCATCCGACCAGGAACCGCTGTGTCGCCAGATGGCGACCGCCGGCGCGGCCAAGTTCGAGGGCGTGCGCTGGCGGCCAGGACCCCTCGGCTCACCTGTCCTCGACGGCGCAGTGTCCTGGATCGAGTGCACGTTCGAGGAGGTGCGCGAGGCGGGTGACCACTACATCGTCCTCGGCCGGGTGCAAGAGCTCGGCGTCGCCCGCTCGACCTTGCCGTTGCTGTTCTTCCAAGGCGGATACGGGAAGTTCTCGACCGGATCGTTTATCGCCGCACCGGATCCGGAGCTGATCCAGGCGGCGCAGCTAGCTGTGATGTTCAGGGAGGTTGGTTAGCCGGGTGACCGGCGGCTTGGTAACCGCGCGCTGGAGCACCGCGGTGGCGGTGGCAGCGGTCTCATCGGCGTGGATCTCGGCGTAGGCGACACGGGAATGGTCGTCGATCACCGTGTGCACGAACGCGACCCCGATCTTGGGGTTGCGGTAGGCGTTGCGGGGCTTGCCCGGGGTCGCGGCCCGGTTGCGGTCGCCTTGGGCCCGGCCCACGAACCGGTGCCCGCCGCCATTGGGGATGTTGCCGAACTTGGTGACATCGACATGCAGCAGCGAACCGGGGTGGTCGTGCTCGTAGCGGCGCAGCGGTTCGCCGGTGACCCGGTCGATGCGGGACAGGCGGTTGATCCGGCAGCGCACCAGCACCGCGTGCACCGTCGAGGCGGGCAGGCCGAGCCGGCCGCCGATCTGCACCGGCCCGAGCCGCATGCGCCACCGCAACCGCACGATCGCGCGGACCAGGTGCTCGGGTGTGCGGGCAGGGCTGCGATGCGGGCGTGAGCTGCGATCCGCCATCCCAGCTGCGCCTTCGGCGCGGTAGCGCTCGGCCCATTTGCGAGCGGTCCTGGCGGCGACCATGAACATCTTCGCCGCTGCGGTACAGGTCCAGCCCTGCTCGACGATCAGACGCGCCAGCCGCAGCCGGGTGCGTGGGGTCAGGGTGGCGTTAGGGTGGGACACGAAGGCCTCCGG
>NZ_PPHG01000116.1 GCF_002904295.1 Amycolatopsis sp. CA-128772 | reverse complement strand
TGCTGACCAAGCTGGTGGCGGCGGTCAAGGCCACCAACCTGGTCGACACGCTCAACAGCCAGGAGGCCATCACGGTGTTCGCGCCGGCCGACCCGGCGTTCGCCGCGCTGGGTGACGCCAAGTTCGCCGAGCTGGCCGGCAAGCCCGCCGAGCTGGCGCCGATCCTGCAGTACCACGTGGTCGGCAAGCGTTACGACGCCAAGGGTCTCGCGAGCGCGGGTTCGGTCGACACGCTCAACACCGCCGGCGGCCCGGTGAAGATCGAGGGTTCCGGCGAGAACATGACGATCAACGGCGCGAAGATCCTGTGCGGCAACATCCCCACGAAGAACGCCACCGTCTTCGTGATCGACAAGGTGCTGACGCCGGGCACCAACAAGTAACACCGACTCGGCCGCCGACGGGCGGTCGTCCCCGGACGGCCACCTCGGGCTCCGCGAACCTCCTGGAGCCCGAGGTGGCCGTTCTTCGCTGCTCAAGCCGGGACAGCGATCGCAATCTGGTGGCGGAGCAGGACATCCGCCGCCGGGGACGCCGAAAGCGGCGGCGTCCGCCGGTCGTCGCCACCGCCGGATCACTCCAGGGTCGTGGCGGCGACCGGCCCTCGGCGAGCAGCCGGAGTTCAAGGGCAGCAGACGCCGACGAGAACATGACAATAGTAGCCCTGACTTCCGGGCCCAGTTCCGCGAGCGGCTTGTGCAGCTGCTCAACCTCCGGACCGATTCCGCTGCTGCTGTGCTCGTGCACGATCGCGATGGCGTCCTCGGCCTTCTGCGTGTCCTCGGATCAAGGCCGGGTGGGAGCGGGGCCGGACCGCCCCGACGGCGATCCGGCCCCGCGCCCGGTCAGTTGGCTGCGCTGGTGTTGACCTCGCCGTTGACGCCCTTGGGGAAGAAACCGCCGGAGGTGGCGGCCTTGCTGGTCAGGTAGACGATGTTGAGGACCTGGCCGGGGGAGCGGCTGTAGGCGATGCCGTTGGCGTCGGTGGGGACGATGTTGGCGTTGCCGTGGCCGTCGATGACGCCCTGGTCGTCGTCGGCGGGGCCGTCGAGGCTGTCGCGGGCGTTGGACAGCTTGACCGTGGCCTTGCCGTCGCCGCGCTGGTAGAGGGCGCTGCGGATGTTGCCGGCGTGGTAGGCCTCGACGGCGAGGATGCCGGCCGCGGCTTCGAGGTAGGTCTTGTTGGTGATCAGCGGGGCGGCACCCTTGTAGGCGGTGACGCCGACGTCTTCGAACAGGAAGGCGGCGAGCAGGAAGTTTTCCTCGCAGGCGAAGGCGTCGAAGCTGCGGCCCGGCTTGACCAGGCCGGCGGCTTGGGCGGCGGCGGTGAAGCTGGACTGCAGGTCGATCGCCGGGCGGCTGACGGCGGCCGAGCCGAGCGCCGAGCGCAGGAACTGGACGTGGGCCTTCTCGTCGGCCGCGATTTCCTGGGCGTACTGGCGGGCGGCCTTGGTTTCGAAGCGGACCGCGCGGCCGCCGGTCACGCCGCCGCGGGTGCCGGTGCCGGTGGTCATGGCGTCGGCGAGGCCGCGGCCGGTGACGGCGTGCAGGTAGAACTCGGCTTCGAGGTA
>NZ_PPHG01000115.1 GCF_002904295.1 Amycolatopsis sp. CA-128772 | reverse complement strand
GATGTGTTCGGTCCGGCGTGTTCGCAGCTGCCGCAGGGTTCCGCGCCCGGCTCGCTGGATTCGATGGGGCCGCAGCCGGTCGCTTCGGCCGCGTCGACGAACCCGCTGCTGACCAAGCTGGTGGCGGCGGTGAAGGCCACCAACCTGGTTGACACGCTCAACAGTCAGCAGGCCATCACGGTGTTCGCGCCGGCGGACCCGGCGTTCGCGGCGTTGGGTGACGCGAAGTTCGCCGAGCTGGCGGGCAAGCCCGATCAGCTGGCGCCGATCTTGCAGTACCACGTCGTGGGTAAGCGCTACGACGCCAAGGGTCTCGCCGCCGCTGGCACGCTGGAGTCGCTCAACACCGCCGGGGGCCCGCTGAAGATCGAAGGCTCCGGCGAGAACATGACCGTCAACGGCGCCAAGATCCTGTGCGGCAACATCCCCACCAAGAACGCCACCGTGTTCGTCATCGACAAGGTCCTCACCCCCGGCACCAATAAGTAAGTCCCGACATCTGTCCACGGTGATCTCCGATCGAGGCCACCGTGGACAGATCTTCCGTTCCGCGCAGTGCACCTCGATCCGGGTCGCGCCACGTTCCCATGCGGGTATGCGGCCATCGGCCGGTCATCGCCGTAGCTGGTTCACTCCACGGTTACGGCGATGACCGGTTTGTGGCATTCAGGGCCGTCGACTCCGCTGGATTGTCTTTCCCGGGGCCGCCGCCCAGAGCCGGCGGCGACATCGTCGTCGTGCTGCTTACGCCCCACTTCGCTTCGATGTGCCCGAAGCGCCAGATGGCGGAGGCGATCAACCAGGTAACCGTGAAAAGCCCGACGATGAGAAAGCCGACCTGGTCGAGGTCGACGTGGGCGATGGCGGCCAGCGGTCCGGTGCCGATGCCCAGCTTGTCGACAAGCAGAGACAGTAACTCTATCGTGCCAACGATCAGGGCGACCGCGGCCGACATGGCGGTGATGACGATGTTGTAGAAGATCCTGCGCACGGGTTTCGCGAACGCCCAGGCATAGGCGAAGTTCATGAAGCATCCATCGATCGCGTCGAACAGGGTCATCCCGGCGGCGAACAGGACCGGCAGAACCAGGATGGCGTACCAGGGAAGGGTGAACGCGGCGGCACCGGCGGCGAGCACCAGCAGGCTGATCTCTGTCGCGGTGTCGAAGCCGAGGCCGAAGAGGACACCGACGGGATAGATGTGCCACGGCTTGCGAACCGCCTTGGTGACGCCGCCGAGGACCCGGTTCAGCAATCCCCGGTTGTGCAGCCGGCGTTCCAGTTCGGCTTCGTCGAAATCCTCGCGGCCCATGCGGTGGAAGACGCGGACGATGCCGGCCAGGACCACGAGGTTCAAAATCCCGACCAGGTACAGAAAGCCGCCGGACACCGAAATGCCGATCAGGCTCGTCGTCCGGTGCAGGCCGGATCCACCGTCGGTCACCTGGCCGGCAAGCGCGTGAATCCCGAGCGAAAGCAACAGGCACAACAGGAAGACGACGGTCGAATGGCCGAGGGAGAACCAGAACCCGACCGACAGAGGCTGCTTTCCCTCGCTGATGAGTTTGCGGGTGGCGTTGTCGATCGCAGCGATGTGGTCGGCGTCGAAAGCGTGGCGCATGCCGAGGGTGAAGGCGGTGACGCCCAAACCCACGCCGAACACCCCACTCGTGCCCAAAGCGTAGTGGTGCGGCACGACGACCAGTCCGAGAACTCCCCAGCCGAGCAGGTTGAGCGTCAGGATGACCGCGGCCATGCCCGCGATGGACGCTCGATCGCGGCGGGAACAGCTCCGGCGCCCGGGGATGGTGTTAGGAATTGTGCTCATCGCCACCTCGAAGTCGGACACGGTGGAGCAGGGATACCGGTGACACTAGACAGATGAACAGGCTGGAAGCAACGTCCGCAGATTCACCCGTCCGGCAGTGAACCGGATCACAGACGTCTCCGAATGAGTAGGTGCTTGCCCGGAAATGGGCTCGGCGGCTGTTCCCGCATCGGGCGGGAGCGACCCGGAACGGCGCCGGTGACGGTGCCGTCTGCGAAAGGTCTGCTGCATGTCAGTACTGCTCCCGTCCCGTCGGACCCGGCGTGTGGGCCTCTCCCTGCTCGCGGTGGGGAGCGTGGTGCTCACGAGCGCGCTGATCGGCCTGGGATCCGATCTCGCCGCCGCGTCGAGCCACCGCGAGGCGCCGCTCATCGCCGGCGACCCGCCGGTCGACAACACCGACGTCTATGCCTTCGTCAGTCCGGACAAGCCGGACACCGTCACACTGGTCGCCAACTGGTACCCGTTCGAGGAACCCAACGGCGGCCCGAACTTCTACCCCTGGGCCACCGACGCCCACTACGACATCAACATCGACAGCGACGGGGACGCCAAACCCGACCTGACTTACCGGTGGACGTTCAAGACCGACGACCGCCGCGGGAAGTCGACCTTCCTCTACGACAACGGCCCGGTCACCTCGCTCGACGACCCGAACCTGCTGTTCCGCCAGAGCTACACCCTCGACGTCATCGACAAGTACGGCCGGTCGAAGAACCTGGTTCGCTCGGGCAAGACCGCGCCGTCGAACACGGGGCCTGCGTCGATGCCCAACTACGGCGCGTTGCGCGACCAGGCCGTGACGAACCTGCCCGGTGGCGGCAAGAGCTTCGCCGGCCAGGCCGACGACTCCTTCTTTCTCGACCTGCGGGTCTTCGACCTGCTCTACGGCGGCAACCTTTCGGAAGTCGGGCAGGACACGCTGCGCGGCTACAACGTCAACACCATCGCGCTGCAGGTGCCGAAGTCCGCGCTGACGTTGAACGGCAACGCGACCCGCAACCCGGTGATCGGCGTGTGGAGTGACACCGAACGGCAGTCGCTGAGCATCAAGACCCCGGGCCGCGACACCCAGGCCGGTCCGTACGTCCAGGTCTCCCGGCTGGGGAACCCGCTGGTCAACGAGGTCGTGGTACCAGCCGGGCTCAAGGACCGGTTCAACGGGCTCACGCCGGACCAGGACCACAACGTCCCGGAACTGGTCGACCGCGTGACCTCGCCCGAGGTGCCCAAGCTGATCCAGGCCATCTACGGGCTCCCGGCGCCGGCGACACCGCGCAACGACCTGGCCGAGATCTTCCTGACCGGCATCACCACCAAGGCCGGTGGCCCGATCAAGGCGGACCTCAACTCGCAACTGAACAACGCCGACGTCAATGCCAGGAAGTTCACCCCCTCGGAAATGCTGCGGCTCAACACCGCGGTACCGGTCGCGGCGAACCCGAACCGGCTCGGCGTCCTCGCCGGTGACCTCCAAGGCTTCCCGAACGGACGCCGGCTCACCGACGACGTCGTCGACATCGAGGTCCAGGCGCTCGAAGGCGCTGCCCAGACCGGCGTCATCGTCCCGGCACTCGCGGCCGGGGACAAGGTGAACGCCAACGACGTGCCGTTCGGCAACGCCTTCCCGTACGTCGCGCTGCCGCACAACTCCGCGGTGAACGCAGGCGGCGGGGGCGGGGCCGTCGGCGGAGGTGCCACATCCGGAGGTGCGGCCGCCGGTCCCGCCACCGGCACACCGTTCCCGGTCAAGCCCGCTCTCGGCGGCCTGGCCGCCGCGGTCCTGCTGGGTTCCGGTGTGTGGCTGCTGCGCCGCCGGCCCGGGACCGCGGTCGAATAAGTCCATTGATGCCGGTGGCAGGTGCCCGCACCCGCCACCGGCATCCGGCCGTGAGGTCCTCGAATGCCCGAACGCTCCACCCGGTCACGCCGGATTTTCGCCGTCGTGGTCCTGGCCGCCGGCGCGGTGGTGCTCGTCGCCAGCGTGTCGGCCGGGCAGTCCGAGCCCTCCGCGGGCCCGGCCCCGGCTCCCGTCGCGCAGGACACGCTCACCCACAGCATCGTCGTCGCCCAGGACAAGCTCCGCCGGACGCCGCAGGACCCGCTCACCTGGGCCCAGCTCGGCACCGCCTACGTCGAACAGGCCCGGATCACCGCCGATCCCGCCTACTACCCCAAGGCCCAGGGCGCGCTGGAGAAGTCCTTGCAGCAGCAGCCCGACGGAAATGGCGCGGCCCTGATCGGCATGGGTGCACTGGCGAACGCCCGGCACGACTTCGCCGCCGCGAAGACCTGGGGCGAACGTGCGACAGCGACCGTGCCCGGCACGGCCGAGGCATACGGCGTCCTCGCCGATGCACTGACCCAGCTCGGCGAGGCCGACGCGGCCACCGACACGATCCAGCGGATGCTCGACCACAAGCCCGCTGTCTCATCCTTCACCCGCGCCTCCTACGACCTCGAGCTGCACGGCCGGATCGACGACGCCCGGGCAGCCCTGCACCGCGCGGTCGCCGACGCCACCAGCCCCAGCGACATCGCGTTCTGCCGCTACTACCTCGGCGAGCTCGCTTTCAACTCCGGCAAGCTCGACGACGCCGCGGCCGAGTACAACCAAGGCCTGGCCGTCGACGCGCAGAACGTCTCGCTGCTGGAGGGCAAAGCCAAAGTCGCCGCCGCGCGGGGACAGCTCGACGAAGCTCGTGCCGGCTATCAGGCCGTCGTCGCCCGGGTACCGCTGCCGCAGTACCTGCAGGAATACACCGACCTGCTGGTCGCGGCCGGCCGCAGGCCCGAGGCCGAGCAGCAGTTCGCGGTGCTCGACAGCCAGCAGCGGCTCTTCGCCGCGGCCGGCGTCACCGACGATCTGACCGCCTCCGGGGTCGCCGCGAGCCGCGGCGACGAGGTCGGAGCGCTCGTTCATGCACAGGCCGAATGGGGACGTCGGCAGAACGTGCTCGTCGCCGACGCGCTCGGCTGGGCGCTGCACCTCAACGGGCGTGACGCCGAAGCGCTGTCCTACCTCGACCGCGCCGCATCCCTTGGCGGACGCAACGCGGCCTTCGCCTACCACCGCGGCATGACTCTCGCGGCTCTGGGCCGCAAAGCCGACGCCGTCGCGGCTCTCTCGGAGGCGATCGAGGTCAATCCGTACTTTTCCCCGCTCGGCGCCCCTGACGCGCGCCGCATGCTCGATCAGCTCAAGGCGGCGCGATGAAACGGCTCGTGGCCATCCTGTTCGGGCTGCTGGCGATCGCCATGCTCGCCACCCCGGGCGCCGCGGAAGCGCATCCACTCGGGAACTTCACGGTGAACCACTACGACGGCCTGACGCTGCGCCCTGGCGGGCTGGAACTCCTGTCCGTCGTAGACAGTGCGGAGATCCCGACGGTCCAGGACAAGCCGGTCATCGACACCGACCACGACGGCGTGGTCAGCGCCGCGGAGGCCGGCGCCCGGGCCGCCGGCGACTGCGCGGCCTTGATGTCGGCCACTCCCGTCACGATCGATGGCCGGCTCGTGCCGCTGACGCTGCGCTCCAGCACCCTCGAGTTCCCGCCGGGCCAGGCGGGGCTTCCGACGAGCAGGCTCACCTGCACGATGTCGGCTCCCGCCCGGCTGGACCGGGCCGCGTCCCTGGCTATCCGCGACGACTTCCGCACCGACCGGATCGGCTGGCGCGAGATGACCGCGGTCGGCGACGGTGTCCGCCTCCCGGCCGACGGGTTGCCGGCCCGCAGTGTCAGCAACCAACTGCGCGCCTACCCCGACGACCTGCTGGCCAACCCGCTCGACGTCCGCGAAGCCACTCTGCGCGTCGAGCCCGGCATCGGCGGCGGCGCCACCGCCGACGTCGCTCCGCACCTCGGCCCCCTGGACGCGGTGGTCGGCACGGTCACCCGGACGTTCACCGACCTGGTCGGCGCCGACGACCTGACGCCGGCGGTCGGGGTGCTCGCCGTGCTGCTGTCGCTGGTCCTGGGCGCTTCCCATGCCGCGCTGCCCGGGCACGGCAAGACGCTGATCGCCGCCTATCTCGCGGGTAAGCGCGGTTCGACGCGCGACGCTCTGGTCGTCGGTGCCACGGTGACGGTGACCCACACTGCCGGGGTGCTGGTGCTGGGGCTGCTCATCAGCGGATCGAGTGCCCTGGCGGGGGAGAGCGTGCTCAGCTGGCTCGGGGTGGTGAGTGGGCTGCTGGTGACCGGCATTGGCGGCTGGCTGCTGGTGTCCGCGGTGCTCAACCGCGCGAAGCACGTCCATGAGGCTCCGGCACTGGTCACCGCCGGAGCCGTCGCCGACGCTCATGTGCGCGGTCACGGGCACGGGCATGGGCATGGGCATGGACACAGGCACGGCCACGGGCATGGACGCGGTTTCGGGCGTGGCGGGTTGATCGGGATGGGTGTCGCCGGTGGCCTGGTCCCCAGCCCGTCTGCGCTCGTCGTCCTGCTGGGCGCGGTCGCGCTCGGCCGCACCTGGTTCGGCGTCCTGCTGGTTCTCGGCTACGGATTCGGCATGGCCGCGACACTAACCGCCGTCGGACTGCTCCTGGTCCGGCTGCGCGACCGGCTGGAAACGATGCGCCGCATGGACCGGCTGCGTGCCCGAGCGGCCAGGCTGTCCGGCTGGATGCCGGTACTCACCGCGACCTTGGTGCTGGTGGTCGGGCTCGGCCTGGCCGTTCGCGCCGCGACCGGAAACGGATGACGATGCGCGTGCTCTCCGTTCTCATCGTCTGCTGCCTGCTCGTCGCCGGGTGCTCGGCCCCGCCCGATCCCGGGCCGGTCTTCGACAACGAGGGCAACCGGCCGGTCAGCTGCATGAAGCACCAGCCGGCCGGGCCGGGCGCCCGCTACCTCGATCCGGCACAGGTCCGGACGGACGAGACCCTGCCGCTGCTTCGGTACTACACCGCCAACGGACGCAAGGCATACTGCGACCGCGCCGCGCCGTCCGACGCGGACCGGGCGTGGGCCGGGGTGTACGTCAGCCTCGGGGCGGAGCGCGCGAACGTCGCGGGCATCCTGGGTTGACGACGTTCAGCGCTGGAGCAGGCCCCGGAGTTTGGTCGCGGCCACTCGTACCCTCGATTTCACGGTGTTGACCGGGATACCCAGGGTCGCGGCGATTTCTCTGTAGTGCACGCCATCGACGTAGGCCTGCGTCAGTAAAGCGCGTTGTTCCGGCGTCAGTTGTGCCAGTGCGTCCCGGATCTGCCGGACCTCGACTCCGCTCAGCACGAGTTCGCTGGGATCGGGCTCAGTCGGGATCAACGCCTGACGCGCGATCAACGTGTCGCGCTCCCGTGCCGCTTGCGCCGCCCGTACCCGGTCGACAGCTCTCCGGCGCGCGATCATCGTGACCCAGCGCGCTCCGGTGCCCTGTGTCCCGTTGAACCGCGCAGCCGTCGCCCAGAGTTCGAGAAAGGTCTCTTGAGCGACTTCTTCGGACTGCGCGTGGTCTTGCACGACCGCGAACACGGTGTGGAAGACGAGGCCGAAGAACTCGCGGTACAACAGCTCGAAGGCAGACCGGTCCCCGGCGGCCACCCGCTCGAGTAGTTCTTCCATGGCTCCGTTCCAGCCTCGGCAGTCCGACGACGAAAACGTGAACGCATTTCAGCAATGGGGGCTGGGCTGCCTCTTCACAGAACGTTCGTGGCACTGCTGTGCCGAGCTTGGTCCGGCAGAACCGCGGCCGTTAGGCCACCGGAGTGATTTCCGGGCGCGGTCATATCCCGAGTTCTTCCCTTTCGTCGACGTCACCGCAGGTCGCGGCAGTGGCCGAGCCGAGCCGCCGAAGGCGGGGGCCGTTGGACATCGTCGCCGCTCGAACCCGATCGGACGTGCCTCCGAATTGTGTTCGTCGGCGGACACCGGTTTCCCGGGTGATCCGGCTGGATCTTCACCAACGAGCCTGCCCGGCCCGGCCGCGTGCAGAGCGCAGAGAGCGTGAGGTCGAATGCGATCGTCCAGGAATGACAGGGTCTTCGGTGGCGAGCCGGTGCTGGGTATCGCGAAGGAGAGCGACCGCAGGGCCTTCCTGCGGATGGCGGGTCTGGTCGGGGTCGGTGCGACACTGGTCGCCGGCGGGCTCGGGTCGGTGGCGGCCTCGGCGATCGCCGCACCGGCGGCGGGTGACGCGGGAGATCTCGAGATCCTCAACTACGCGTTGACGCTCGAGTACCTGGAGTCGGATTTCTACGCCATGGGGCTGACGAAGAGCCTCGTCAGCGGGCGCGAGCTCGAGCTGATCACGGAGATCGCCGACCACGAGAGCGCGCACGTCACGGCGGTCACGGCCTTGATCAAACAGCTCGGCGGCACTCCGGTCGCCAAGCCGGCGATCAAGTACCCGCCCAAGACGTTCGCCGACAAGGCGGGCTTCCTCAGGTCGGCGTCGACGTTCGAAGAAGTCGGGGTGACGGCCTACCACGGTCAGGTCGGGCTGATCAAAAGCGCCGACGTGCTGAAGGCGGGCGCGTCCATCGCCGGTGTGGAGTCGCGGCACGCGGCTGTGCTGGCCTCGCTGATGGGCGGGGCGCCGTTCCCCGCGCCCATCGAGAAGCAGCGGACGAAGGACGAAGTCCTCGCCATCGTCAAGCCGTTCCTCTCCTGACTTCCCGACCTCGTAAGGAAAAGTCCATGAACAGGCGTGATCTCATCCACGGGCAAGCGACCGAGGTGTCGCCTCAGCTGGCGCTCGGTGCGCTCAACCACCGTTGGGCGCTGGCCCAGAGCGGCGATTTCCGGAGTGACCTCGACGTCCTCAACTACGCGTTGACGCTGGAGTACCTCGAGTCGGCTTTCTACGTGCAGGGCAACAAAGCCGTCTCTCTTTCGGGGGCCGAAGCGGACTACCTCAAGAAGATCCAGACCGACGAGGAGTCACACGTCACGACCCTCACCGCGACGATCAAGAAGCTGGGCGGTACCCCGGTCGAGGCGCCGATGGTGAAGTTCGGCGGCGCGTTCGACAACCGCATGAGCTTTCTGACCACGAGCCACACTTTCGAGAACGTCGGGGTCGGCGCCTACCTCGGCGCGGCCGGATTCATCAGAGACAAGACCATCCTGCAAGCCGCGGCGGGGATCTTCGGTGTCGAAGCACGGCACGCGGCGGTTGTCGGGAACCTGCTCGGCCTGCCCGCCAAGGGCGGGGTCTTCATGGGCAACACCGAGACCCCGAAGGACAAGGCCACCGTCCTGGCCGCCGTCGCCCCGTTCCTGGTCGCCACTCCCACCGTCCCGGCCGGTGCGCCGGACATGGGAGCGGGCGGGTCGAGCAACGGCACGACCGGCGTCACCCTCACCGCGACCGGCGCCGTGCTGGTCGCCGGCGCGGCGGCGACCGCGATCGCGGTGGGCCGCCATCGCCGCGCCGACACCGGCGAAGGAACCGATGCCTGACGCGGACCCCGTGAAAGCCGGAGCCGGTGGGCGTCACCGCAACGCCCGCCGGCACCTCCTCGCGCTCACCGTGGTGCTGACCCTGGCCGGCGGCGGCCTGATTTGGGCCGGCGTCACGCGCACGTCCGGTCCGGATCCCGTTGCTTCGGTCGGCAGCATTCCGGGGCCGACGACCGCGGTGACGACCTCGGACCCGACGACCACCGTCCCGCCGGTTTCCCGGTCGCCGGTCCCGCTGTCCCGGTCCGCGCCCGTGTCCCTCCGGGTACCGAGCATCGGGGTGAGCAGCTCATTGCTGTCCCTGGGGCTCAATGCCGATCGGACGGTCGAGTCCCCGAAGGACTTCAGCAAGGCCGGGTGGTACGACAAGGGACCGACGCCTGGTGAAGCCGGTGCGTCGGTCATCCTCGGGCACATCGACTCCTACCGCGGCCCGGCGGTGTTCTACCGGCTTTCGAAGCTGGGCCCGGGCGACCGGATCGACGTCCTGCGGGACGACGGCAAGACGGCGACGTTCGCCGTCGACGCCAAGCGGCAGTACCCGAAGACCCGGTTCCCGGCGAACGACGTTTACGGCGCGGTGGAATACGCCGGGCTGCGGCTGGTCACCTGCGGCGGTGAATTCGACCGGACCGCGCGCAGCTACCTGGACAACATCGTGGTCTACGCGCACCTCACCGCAACAACCTGAGCCAGGCAACCTTCGAGCACTCTCCGGAAGCACGCCCGACGCCTCGCCGACGTACGGAGAGTGGGCTTGGGCGGTGGGCGCCGCCCGGGTTCGGCCTCGGTAAGTGATGCCGGTCACATGGACTGCCTGCGGGATGGTGGGCGCCGAATGGTGAACGTGTCCGATCAGAGAAACCCGATGACGACCACCTCCCCGCGCGTCGCCGTGATCGGTGCCGGAGTCGCGGGCCTCACCGCCGCCTACTTGTTGCAACGCCGTTACGACGTGCTGCTGTTCGAGGCCGAGCCCCGGCTCGGCGGGCACGCCCACACCCACGACGTCGTGCCCGGCGATGGTGGAACGGTCGCGATCGACAGCGGCTTCATCGTCCACAACGAACGCACCTACCCGAACCTGCTGCGGCTCTTCGCCGAACTGGGCGTGCGCACCCGCGGTACGGAGATGTCGACGAGCGTGCGCTGTGAGGGCTGCGGTCTGGAGTACGCGGGCGCCAAAGGGTTCGGCGGGCTGTTCGCCCAGCCGGCCAATGTCATGCGCGCACCGTACCTGCGGATGCTCGCCGAGGTCACCCGGTTCCATCGGCACGCCCAGCGGATGCTCGAGGTCC
The DNA here is from genome assembly GCF_002904295.1 of Amycolatopsis sp. CA-128772. Lineage (GTDB taxonomy): Bacteria > Actinomycetota > Actinomycetes > Mycobacteriales > Pseudonocardiaceae > Amycolatopsis. The sequence continues at coordinate 6,770 of NZ_PPHG01000115.1, read as the reverse complement.
CGGCCGCCGCTGACGTCACGCTCGGCGCGTTCCTGGCCATCGGCGGCTACACCCGGTTCTTCGTGGATCACTTCGTCGTGCCGATGGTGTCGGCAGTGTGGTCGGCCGACCAGGCCATCAGCCTGCGGTACCCGGCCCGGTACCTGTTCGAGTTCCTCCACAACCACGGCTTGCTGTCGCTCACCGGCTCACCACTGTGGAAGACGGTAGAGGGCGGCTCACGCGCGTACGTGAACCGTGCGGCCAAGCAGCTGACCGCAGTTCACCTGTCCACACCGGTCCGCGCGGTCACGCGCACCGCGCATGAGGTGGAGGTCCGCGACGACGGCGACGAGCTCCACCGGGTCGACAAGGTCGTCATCGCCACCCATCCCGACCAGGCGCTCGCGATGCTGGCCGATCCGACCTCCGACGAGCGTGAGGTGCTGGGCGCATTCCGCTACTCGCGCAACGAGACGTGGTTGCACACCGATGCGTCCCTGCTGCCCCGCTCGCCGCGTGCCCGCGCGTCATGGAACTACCTCAAGCCGCACTGCCGTTCCGATGGTGCCCCGGTGCTGGTCAGCTACCACATGAACCGGCTCATGGGGCTGGCCGAACCCGAGGACTACCTGGTCACGCTCAACGCCACCGACCGGATCGCGTCGCCGTCGGTGCTCGCCCGGATGCGGTACGAACACCCGGTCTACACCCCCGAGTCGGTAGCCGCGCAGCGTCACCTGCCGCGGTTGAATGCCGGACCGACCGCGTTCGCCGGCGCCTATCACGGTTGGGGCTTCCACGAGGACGGCTGCGCCTCGGGAGTACGAGCCGCCGCGGCGCTCGGCGTGGACTGGTAGGCAGGCGATGAGCGCACCTGCGCTGTGCGGCGCCGCCACCTCGCAGACGCCGCTGGACCAAGCCTTGACGATCCCTGCCACCCATCGGCTCAGCGGGTTGATCCGCCGCCACCGCGTCACCTTGTGACTGCGCGTCGACTGCCCATTGTCCCCGCGCTCCCATGCGCTTCAGGAAGGAATCAGAATGTCCGCTTCGCCTACCCACCGGTCGGGTACCGGCGTTTCCACCACGCCCGGCGGCGATCCGGACCGGTGTTCGGCCTTGGACGCGCCGCGGTGCTCCACCGCCCGTGCCTCCGCGGCACGGCTGGTGTTTCGCCACGCCGTGCGAACGTTGCCGGTGCGAGTGGTCCTGCCCGGCGGGGAGCGGCTCGGAGCCGGCGGTCTTGGCTCGCCCGTCATGCGCATCGTGCGCCCGGCCACGTTCTTCCGGCGGCTCGGCGCTGACGCCAAGATCGGCTTCGGTGAGGCCTACATGGCCGGCGACTGGACCAGCAACGACCCCGCTGCCTTGCTGACTCCGTTCGCGGCCCGCATGGCGGAACTGGTGCCCCGGCCATTGCAGGTGTTCCGCCGGTGGGTGGATGCGCGGCAACCCGCGCACGAGCGCAACACCGTCGAGGGGGCGCGAGCGAACATCCACCGCCACTACGACCTGTCCAACGACCTGTTCGCCGCCTTCCTCGACGAGTCGATGACCTACTCGTCAGCCTGGTTCGCCCCCGGCAGCGACGATCTGCACGCCGCCCAGCTGCGCAAGATCGACGGTGTGCTCGACCTCGCCGGCGTCCGTTCCGGCAGTCACCTGCTCGAGATCGGCACCGGGTGGGGCGCGTTGGCGATTCGCGCCGCCCGGCGAGGCGCGCAGGTCACCACGCTCACCATCTCCGCCGAGCAGAAGCATCTCGCCGAACAGCGCATCGCACGAGCCGGACTCTCCGGCCGCGTACGGGTGCTGCTGCGGGACTACCGCGAAGCCAACGGCAGCTACGACGCCGTCGTGTCCGTGGAGATGATCGAAGCTGTCGGCGCCGACTACTGGCCGGATTATTTCAAGACCCTGGATCGCGTCCTCAAGCCGGGCGGCCGGATCGGGCTGCAGGCGATCACCATGCCCCACGACCGGCTGCTGGCCACGCGCCGCGCCTACACCTGGATCCACAAGTACATCTTCCCCGGCGGTCAACTGCTCTCCGTGCCCGCGATCCAGGACGCGGTTCAACGCCACACAACACTTGCCGTCACCGAGCGCAGGGTCCTCGGCCCCGACTACGCCCGAACCCTCCACCACTGGCGCACCCGCTTCCTGGACAACTGGCCCCAGCTCGCCACAGCGGGTTTCGACGACACCTTCCGCCGCATGTGGGAGTTCTACCTCGCCTATTGCGAGGCCGGCTTCGGATCGGGCTATCTGAACGCAATCCAGTTCGGCCTGACCAAACACCACCGCTGACCCCAGCGACACCCGGTGGGGTTTCCCCCGGTGCGCAGTCAAGCGGGGCCCGGACCAGAGCAGCCCAACTCGTCGCCGAACATCCCGCGGGCTTCGGACTACTGGCAGCGCCGCCGATCGAGGCCCCCGCACGCCGCCTCGGCCGAACTTGACCCTCCGACAGGGTGAGCCGAAACGCGATGCAGGGCCGTTCTCTCTTGCTGCCGCGCCAGTTCAGTCGACCAGGACGAAAACATCGGTCAGTTCCAGAACCTGCTCCACCGACCGGTCCGGCGGCCAACTGAACAGTCTGGGCACGACCGACCACCGTTTCGCCGGCACCACGGGATCAGCACCAGGCCGAGGCCGACGTGCAGCCCTTGGGTCAGCCGGTACAACCGCGACGGGCTGACCGCCAGGTGTACGCGGGCAGCCGCAGCCACCCGACGTCAGCCGGAAAGGCTTGCTGAACTGAGGGTTGTAGGCGGAATACGACAGCGACTCGGTGATGATCAGGATCGGGGGCCCGGCCAGCAGGACCGCCTCGAAGACGGCGGTCAGCCACGGCCGAGCAGCGGGCCGCGCCACGCCCGTGGGGCGAGTGGGGCGCCGGGCCGATGCCGTGCCGGCAGCCGCCACAGGCCGGGGGAAACCCGTAACCCGGTTGACCGGCCGCGGTTTCCGGCCGTGCTGGCGTGTCGCGGTTCGCTTCAGGCACGCCTACCGGTTCCCGGCGGGAATGATCTCGACGGTGCCGTCGGTGGTTCCGGTGACGTAGGCATCCCCACCGTTCGCCAGTCCGACGCTGTCGCCGTCGACCCGGCCACCGGCACCGACACGCGGCTGCCGGCGACGGGACTCGAGCCTCCCGCATCCCTGGCCCGGAAGGTGCGGTCGGCGTTGAGCCTGGCCACTGATACCAAGCGCCTGGACGACGCGGTCGCCGGTGCCCTGCTCGCCGACACCTTGGCGCACCTCTCCCCTCGGCAGCGGCGCGCGCTGCGCGAACCCTCGTCGGCCGCACCGTGGCCGAATCGCCGCCGACCGCGCATGGACCCCGCGGCAGGTGCACCGGCTTCTCACCTGCGCGATGCGGTCCCTGGTAGCTGCCGAGCACGAAATACGCCACGATTTCCCGCTGAACAACCGGTGAAACCTGCGAATTTTTTTCAGGTGATTCACCCCGTCCGCTCGGGAGGGAGCTCCGAATTCCGGATATGGAGGCGGAGCTGGATGTCATCTTGCCGTGCTTGAACGAAGCGGTCACGTTGCCGGGTGTGCTGGCGGCGCTGCCACCGGGGTGTCACCCGCTGGTGGTGGACAACGGCTCGACCGACGCGACGGCCACGGTGGCTCGGACCCATGGGGCCCGGGTGGTAGTCGAACCGCGGCGCGGTTACGGAGCGGCAGTGCACGCCGGGCTCGACCACGCCGAACACGAGTACGTGGCGGTCCTCGACGCCGACGGGTCGCTGGATCCGGCCGTGCTGCCGGTGCTGCTGCGTTGTGTCGCCGCGGGCACGGCGGACCTCGCCGTGGGACGCCGGCGGCCGGTGGGCCGCGGTGTGCAGCCCTGGCACGCGCGCGCGGCCAACGCGATGGTGGCAGCGCTGCTGCGTCGCCGTGACACGCCGGTGCACGACATCGCGGCCATCCGGGTCGCGCGGCGCGATGCACTGCTCGCGTTGGGCGTGCGTGACCGCGGGTTCGGCTATCCGCTCGAACTGCTGCTGCGGGCCACCCGGGCCGGGTGGCGGATCAGCGAACTCGACGTCGCCTACCGGGCGCGCGCCGGCGGCCGGTCGAAGGTGTCGGGTTCGGTGCGGGGGACCGTCCGGGCCGCGCTCGACATGGCGGCCGTGGCGGTCCGCGGATGACCCCGGTCATCGTGCTCGTCCTGGCCAAGGCACCGCAGCCCGGCCGGGTCAAGACCCGGCTGTGCCCACCGGCGACCCCACGCCAAGCCGCCCGCGTCGCGGCCGCCGCGCTGCTGGACACCCTCGACGCCGCGGCGGCGATGCCGGGGGCACGGCCGGTGGTTGCGCTCGCAGGGGACGTCGACGCCGGCGAGTCCGCCTCCGAACTCGGCCGCCCCTTCCACCATATTCCCGTGATCGGTCAACGGGGATCCTCGCTCGGGGACCGGATCGCCGCCGCGCACGCCGACACCGCGCAGCTGTATCCGGGCTACCCGGTGCTGCAGATCGGCATGGACACTCCGCAAGTCAGCGCGCACCTGCTCCAAGGGTGTCGTGACCGTCTGCTGGAGCCCGGCACCGACGCTGTTCTCGGCCTCGCCGAGGACGGCGGCTGGTGGCTGCTGGGACTGCGCGACCCCCGGCATGCGGCCGCGATCGCGGCCGTGCCCACCTCGCGGCCGGACACCGGCGCCCGGACACGGCTTGCACTGGCCGAGCACGGGCTGCGAATAGCCGCGGCTCCCGGGCTGGCCGATGTGGACACGATGCCGGTCGCGCGCGCCGTGGCCTCGACGGTACCCGGTTCGAGGTTCGCCGCCGCCGTGGAGCTCATCCGGTGAGCGCACCCGGACTGCGCCAGCCACGCCGGCACCCCGGCGAGGACTTCGCCCCGGCCCTGACCGGGCAGGCCACGGATCTGCAACTGGATGACCGGCGGGTGCTGCCGCTGCACACCGCACGCTGGCGCCGGCCCGCGGCCGGGGACGATCGGTGGATGCTCGACCGTTGCCGGGGCCGCACCCTCGATCTTGGCTGCGGACCCGGCCGGCTGGTCGCCGCACTGGCTCGCCGCGGAGTACCAGCGCTGGGCGCGGACACCTCCGCCGTCGCCCTCCGCCACTGCCGTGCCCGGGGCGCGCCGGCGGTGCGGGGCGACGTGTTCGACGACCTGCCCGGCGAGGGCCGCTGGCGCACGGTGCTGCTCGCCGACGGCAACATCGGGATCGGGGGCGACCCCGCCCGGTTGCTGCGCCGCGCGCACGTCCTGTTGCGGCCGGGAGGCGAGGTGATCGTGGAAACGGCCACGAGCGGATCCGAGCAGTGGCGCGGCAACGCCCGCCTTCGCGACCGCCACGGCAGCCAGATCGGTGAGTGGTTCCCGTGGGCGACCCTCGGCCTGACCGCACTGGCCGGTCTCGTCGCGGCTGCCGGGCTCGACGTGCGCGAAACCTACCACGGCCACGGCCGGTTCTTCGCCCGTCTGCGCGCCGCCGCGCCACCCGCGCCGATGACCGGAGGGCGGTGGTGACGCGCCGATCACCGCGGCGACGCCGACGGGAACGGACCGGGAACGGCTGGTCCGGCTGGGCGGCGCCCCGGTTCGTGGAGTTCGTCAGGCGGCCGGCGGTTACCGGTAGTTGCTTTCGACGGGGTTCAGGTGGCTTCCATGTCGACATTGGTGTGGCCGGCTCGCGGCGGCTCCGGTGGCCGGGCAGGCGGGGGGCCGGTGGGCGGTGGCGGGTCGAGCACGAAACGGGTCAACGTCACGCGTGGGTCGATACCGCGTAGCCGGTTGAGTTCTTGCAGGGGTTTGCGCAGCTGCTCGAACTCGGGGCCGACTTCGCCGGTGATCTGCTGCTGCGTCGCGCTGAGCGCGTCCTTGGCGCGGGTGATGGCTTTGCGGGCGGTCGCGATGGCGCCGGGCAGCCGCTCGGGGCCGATGATGAACAACGCGGCCACGAGCAGCACAAGCAGGTGTTCTGCGCTGAGTCCGAACATCGGGCCGTCCTTCCCGGTCGTCGGCGGGGCGGGGCCGGGTCCCCCGACGGGACCCGGCCCCGGTTCGCGGTGGGGTCAGTGGGCGGCGCTGGTGTTGACTTCGCCGTTGACGCCCTTGGGGAAGAAGCCGCCGGAGGTGGCGGCTTTGTTGGTCAGGTAGACGATGTTGAGGACCTGGCCGGGGGAGCGGCTGTAGGCGATGCCGTTGGCGTCGGTGGGGACGATGTTGGCGTTGCCGTGGCCGTCGATGACGCCCTGGTCGTCGTCGGCGGGGCCGTCGAGGCTGTCGCGGGCGTTGGACAGCTTGACCGTGGCCTTGCCGTCGCCGCGCTGGTAGAGGGCGCTGCGGATGTTGCCGGCGTGGTAGGCCTCGACGGCGAGGATGCCGGCCGCGGCTTCGAGGTAGGTCTTGTTGGTGATCAGCGGGGCGGCACCCTTGTAGGCGGTGACGCCGACGTCTTCGAACAGGAAGGCGGCGAGCAGGAAGTTTTCCTCGCAGGCGAAGGCGTCGAAGCTGCGGCCCGGCTTGACCAGGCCGGCGGCTTGGGCGGCGGCGGTGAAGCTGGACTGCAGGTCGATCGCCGGGCGGCTGACGGCGGCCGAGCCGAGCGCCGAGCGCAGGAACTGGACGTGGGCCTTCTCGTCGGCCGCGATTTCCTGGGCGTACTGGCGGGCGGCCTTGGTTTCGAAGCGGACCGCGCGGCCGCCGGTCACGCCGCCGCGGGTGCCGGTGCCGGTGGTCATGGCGTCGGCGAGGCCGCGGCCGGTGACGGCGTGCAGGTAGAACTCGGCTTCGAGGTA
>NZ_PPHG01000114.1 GCF_002904295.1 Amycolatopsis sp. CA-128772 | reverse complement strand
GCTAAGGGATGTCTCGTAACCCCGGCATCGGGGCGGGTGAGTCGTTGTGGTAATTGATCATGTCGTGGTGCAGGTGATCACAGCGTCGCGGCCGGAGTGGATTGCCCCGTTCACCGGGCTGGAACCCGGTCAGTTCCGCAAGCTGGTGCGGCTGGTCGTCAAGCGGGGCGGAGACGAGATCGCGGACGGCCGCCCGGGCCGGCAGTGGGCGTTGCCGCTGGCCGACCGGGTGCTGCTGGTGGCGACCTATTGGCGGACGAACCTGACGATGCGCCAGATTGGGCCGTTGTTCGGGGTGTCGCATTCCGCCGCGCACCGGGTGATCGACACGATCGGTCCGCTGCTGGCGCTGGCGCCGGTCCGTAAACGCCGGGTGGATGCGGTCGCGATCGTGGACGGCACCTTGGTCCCCACGCGGGATCACCGGCTGGCGACCCCGTCGAAGAACTACCGCTATTCGGCAAATGTGCAGGTCGCGATCGACGCCGAGACCCGGCTGGTGATCGCCACCGGCGACCCGCGACCGGGCAGCCGCAACGACTGCACCGTGTACCGCGACTCGGGTATCGCGGAGGCACTCGCCGGTCGGCCGGTCATGGCCGATGGTGGTTATCAAGGTAATCCCGAGGTGGTCATGCCGTATCGCAAACCCCGTGACGGCAGTGAATTGCCGGACTGGAAGGAAGACCTCAACGCGACCCACCGCAAGGTCCGGGCTCGCGTCGAGCATGTGCTGGCCCGGATGAAGAACTTCAAGATCCTCCGCGACTACCGTCGCGCGGCGAGCACGCTCGCCGACACGGTCTCCGGCATCGCGAACCTGCACAACATCCTCCTCACCGACTGACCGCAACACCAGCCCCACCAAACCACAACACGAGTTACGGGACATCCCTTAGGTCTCGCCGCGTTTGCGCTGGCATGGACAAGGTCTAATAGTCCCTATAATCGTCAGCTCGTGCGGATCGCTGTGCGGACAAATATTCTGACGAATGTATTCTTGACGTTTTTCCCTTTGTCAGTCCTCGTTACCTGGTTCATTGTTGCGTACAACGGTGACCTACCTGCCGACGAGTCACGTGAAAACGCGCAGGCGACGGGTGCGGCGCTTCCCGCGCTTAGCTCACTCCGGGGACGCGAGGACTAAGTGATCAGCTCGGAATGAGTTTGCGCAGGCAGATGATCGAGCAAGCCAGGCTCAGAACGGCTTGATGCACGTCAGCTCGCCGCTCGGTGCGGACGCGCAGTCGTCGGAAACTTTTGAGTCAGGCGAAGGTGCGTTCGACCGGCTATCGGACTGTGCCCAGGCGGGAGCCGTGTTCGACGCCGCGGCGGGCGATGACGGGCGTGATGCCGCGGGCGCTGACCGGGCGCCGATACTGGTCGTGGCCGTGAGGTAGGCGGAGCTTTCGACGCCGGCACCCCAGGACACCACGTCGAGCGGGCAGCTCCCGCGCTGGTTTTCGAGTGAGAACAGTCCTGGCTCGGTCATCGCGACCCTCGCCTGTGGCGCACGCCGTGACGAGCAGGTGTGGACGCCGCCGGACCCGGCTGCCCGGGTTCGCACCTTGCGTGGCCCGGCGGCGACACCAGCCGCGGTATCTCCTGCGTCGTCGGCAGGTGCGGTAGCGGGCACCGGAGGATGCCGGTGTCGTAGGCGATGGCGACGGCGTGCGCGCGGTTGCGGGCCTTCAGCTTGGCGAGGATGTTCTTTACGTGGGTACGGATGGTCTCGTGTGACCGGAACTGCTTGAGCGCGATCTGGATGTTGCTCAGGCCGCGAGCGACGTCGTCGAGGACTTCCCGTTCGGTAGCGGTCAGTGTGGCTGGCTGGGACATGCTCGGATCTCCGATGGCAGGTGGCGAGGCGAGGGGGCTGACCGGGCAGCGCGGCGCGTGCGCTGGCCCGGCCAGCCCCGAACCGGGGCCGGCTCGCCCGGGGAAGGCGTGCCGCTCGGGGATTGCCGGTTCATTCAGGTGGCCTCGCGCGGGGTGATGTGCGGACGACCGCGGTCACCCAGGTCCCGCCGTGGCGCCGGTCAAGGCCCCATGCCTGCGGCCGGACGTCGATGTGTCGAGGTGTGGCCTTGACCGGTGTCGCGGGACCTGGTCGCGTGATCGAGGCCGCACGACACCGCGAGGTCACGCGTGGCCGGGAGCCACGGCATCGGGTGCGGGCTCGCGATCGGCGGTCCATGCGATGAGAGCGTCGGTGGCGGCGTGGACGGAGTCGTAGCGGGGCTGTTCGTCGTCGGGAAGGTCGGGAAGTAGCACGGATCCGGTGAGGGTGCGGGGTTCGTAGCGGTCGAGCACGCCGGCGGTGACGTGACGGACGGTCCCGACGGCGCGGCCGTCGACACGCACCTGCTAGAGGTGATCGAACCGGTAAGCCGCGCGGGTCGGTGCGGTGCGCGGGTGGTGCTCGGGGTAGCGGTAAGCGGCCCACCAGTTGGTGACGGAGCAGTCGATGACGTGGTCGCCGGCGTTGACGATCGCGGTGACCGTGTCGCGGGCCAGCGCCGGGCCGACGAGGTCGGCCAGCATCGTGAACGCCTCCCGCGCCGCATCGATCGCGGCCAGCGTCGGTGCGCCCTGTTCCCGCAGCTCTGTCGCGTTCAGGTGCCCGAGTTCGATGTTGCGGTCGGAGTAGGCGCGCTCGTTGGTGAACCCGCGGATCCAGCGAGGGGCGAGCGCGTCCAGGCAGGCGATGCAGTCGTGGCAGGGGTAGATGCTCGGGCGCGAGACGGCAATGAGATTCCGTGGCCGGGGTTCGTGCAGCCGTCGGTGCCGCAGGTCAGCGGCGGGATGGTGCTGGTGCTCGTGGCAGGAGCCCTTTCGTGAGCTGGAACAGCGAGCGAGGGCGGGGACCGGAGCGCGCTCAGACGGCGGCGAGGACCTTGTGCAGGGTCGCGGCGGCGGTGCGGTCGTGCTTGCCCAGTTCACCGGTCATCACCCGGGTCATGTTCCGTTCGGCCCGGGTGGCGCCGCGAATGACCGCTTCATGGGTGAGGTGGGTGTTGACGGCCTGCATCACACCCCACCCGGTGTTCTTCCACGGGCTGACCCGGCTGTCGCTGGTCCACAGCCGGGTCAGCGCCGAGCGCTTGTTGACGGCGTTGGTGCGGCCCCGGCCCGGCTGCTCGGGGATTGGCGTGTGGGCGTCGAGGAATGCTTTCCAGGCTCGGTCGGTGACGGTGGTCTGACACAGTTTCTTGACTTCGGCGACGAAGTCGCCGGCGACGGTGTGCACGATCTGCAGGGCTTCGCGGGCGTTGAGGAGTTGCAGGTTGCTGTTGCGCTTGTGGACGACGGCGACTTCGTGGCCGTCTTCGCGCAGGCCGATGTTCATCGTGTTGTCGCAGACGACGTTGGTGACGACGCGCTTGTAGCGGGTCTTGAGGCTGGCGTCGTGGCTGGAGCAGGCGAGCAGGTTGGGCCGGAACTCCACACCTTCGGGGGTGGTGATGTTGTCGGGGACTTCGACGCTGACCCAGGCTTGCTTGCGTTCGCGCAGCAGGCCGGCGGAGCCGATGGTGAGGCCGTCGTCGAGCAGGGCGGCGACGTTGTCCAGCAGCCAGGTGCCGTACTGGTGGATGCCGTATTCGTCGGTGTGGATGGCGAGAAGGTCGCCGGTGTCGGAGGTGGTGACCCCGAGGTGATGCTCGGCGAGGCGGAGCCCGAACCGGTCTTCGACAAACACCCGGGCTGGCTCGGCGCTCCAGCCGAACAGGCGCCGTTTGACCTCGGTGAGGGGGATCGGGCCGGGGTAGTGATTCGGCTCGGTGCCTTGGTCGTCGGCGCGGTAGTGCCAGGCGTGGCCGCGTTTGTCGGTGAATCCGATGAGGACGTTGGTGTTGAGCCACGTGCTGGTTTCCTTCGACACGGTCAGGGTCCTCTCTTCGTGGACGGTGCTTGCCCGCTGCTCGGGGGCGGCGGGCTCGCGGGTGGACGGCCACGGCTCACCAGGCCGAGCGCCGGCGGTGCACACGGCCCGGAACCGCGGAGTGAGCCGGTGTTGTGGACTGGTGGCTGTGCACCGCCGGCGCGGGCCTGGTTTCCTCGGTCCGGTCACACCGCGACGGCCGAACGCCCGGCACTTCGGAACCGCCGATCCGCCGGGGGATCGAGGGACAGGCCGAGACGTCACCCGGCCCGATCTCCCGCCTTCGCAGGGGATCTCACCTGGAGACGGCGTCGACGGTCTTCGGGTCGTTCGCCGAGTCCGAGCAGGCGCAGGACGTGTTCGATGTCCAGCTCGGTGAGGGCCGATGCGACCGCGGGTCCGGTGTGCAGGTCGCGCAGCGGCAGCGGGTGGGTCTGGCCGTGGCGGCGGTGCTTGAGGATTGCCACGTTCCCGTGTTTGGCGCGGAAGTCCTGTTCGAGCTGGGCGTACCAGGCGAATCGATCGGGAAAGACGTCCCGGGTGCGCCGCCAGTGGGCCTGGCCCGCGCGCACACAGAGGCCCCCACAATTGTTGTGGCTGAACCCGAAGCGATACAGCCGCGGTGGCTCCAGCCCGGCGTTGCGGCACCAGGCCAGCAGGTCGTCCTTGGTGAGGTCGGGTTGCTGCATGAGCGGGTATTCGACGCGCCACGGTCGCCACCCGGCCGTGACCGCCGGTGCTCGGCGCTGCTCGCCGGGTTCGAGCCCGACGTAGAGGACGGTGTCGGCTGGGTCGGTGTGCTCGGTCAGCCACCGCCGGCACGGTTTTTGCTTCAGCACCTGCGAGCACGGCGCGATTCGGGAATTGCCGAGATAGCTGCGCTGGGTGAACAGCTCGAACGGTGTCCGGCCGTCGCAGACCCGGGTGATCGGAATCCCGAGCCGGTGTGAGGCGTCGGCGTTGAAGCGGTAGAGGTCGCTGTCCTCGATCAGGACGTCGGCGAAGAGCAGCGTGATCGGGTCTCGGGGGTGGTCGCGGCGGACAAGTTCGGTGGCGGCCCAGGAACCGATGCCTCCGGACCATTGAATCACGTGATGCACGAGGTGGCCTCCGTGACAGGCGGGCCGCAGGGTCCCGGAGCGCGTGAGGACGCCCGGGACGCTGCGCCCGAACTGGTTTGCTGGGGACGTGGGGCTACCAGCGCTTCGCGCTGACCCAGGGCATGGCGCCGACCTGGCCGGCGGTCTGGTCCAGCTGTTGCTCGATGACCTCGGCGGCGGCGTGCTGCTGGAACAGCAGTCCGACGGTGGCGGCGCCCGGGGCTCCGTGGGCGTGGGCGAGGGCGCAGGCGGTGAGGTGGCGGTCGCCGCGGCGGAGGGCGCTGGCCGCGATCAGGGTGGCCAGCCGGGCACGGGCCGCAGGGTCTCGGCTGCCGCGGTAGAGGGCCATCCACAGCTGCTCGACCCGCTGCGGGTCGTGCTCGTTCGGCGGCAGGAGCATCGGCCCGTAGACGGCGTTGTCGGCCAACGCGGTCGTGACGGCGAAGGCGGCGTCGTCGATGAGTTCGCCGCGGCCGGCCTGGGCGGTGGCGTGTGCGACGATCCGGTTGGCCTCGTTCCCGCGCCGCACCAGCAGCGGCACGATCCGGTGGGCGAACCGGCCGAGGTTGGCTGGCAGGGTCTCGCCGGCGTCGGTGAAGGGCAGGCCCCAGGTCGGTGTCGGGGCGTCACCGCCGAGCTGGATGGGTGCGGCGAAGTCGATGTCGGTGCGTGGGGCGATGACGGTGCCGAGGTGGGTGGGGCGGCGGTAGTCGCGCCAGGGGGCGCCGGGGCGGGTGTGCGGGGCCCAGTAGCGGCCGAGGATCGTGTGTCCGGCGGGGCGCAGGTCAGTCTCGAGCGCGGCGATCGCGGCCTGCAACGGCGGCCAGTTCCGGGGACGTTCGTCGCTAATCACGACGACGACCAGGTCGCAGCTGCGGTTGGTCGGCAGGGCGTTGCGGACGTGGTCGGCCAGCTCTCGGGTGGTCATGCCGCGAACCCGGGTGGCGGGGAAGCTCACGCCGGGCGGCGAGGTCAGCCGCCCCGCAGATGCGCTGGCGGGGGTTCGGGGCAGCGCGATGACGTGGAGGGTGTCGGCGCGGGTGTCGGGCAGGGATCCGATCAGTTCACCGGGGGTCAGGTACTGGGTCACGTGTCGGCGCTCCTGTTATCGGCCTTCCCAGGCGTGGGCCGGGGGAGGCGGTGGCGGCCCACGGGGGTGTGAGCCGTCACCGGCTTGAGCGCGCGCCCGCCGGCGGCCATGACGCTGCCGGAGGTCACCGGGTGAGCGCGAGGTGCGGGCCGCCGCCGGAGCGTGCGCTAGTGTCGGCTGGCCTCATCTGCAGGGACGGCCGTCTCCGGTTCGGTGTCGACGTCGTCGCCTTCATTGATGACGGCGATGACGTCGTCGACGGAGGTGACCAGGCGGGCGGTGCCGTCCTGGATCAGCTGGTGACACCCAGCGGATGTTGTCGATGACACGGGGCCCGGCAGGGCGAGGACGGGCCGGCCGAGCTTGCCGGCCAGGCGCGCGGTGTGGCGAGCGCCGCTGCGCTGGCCGGCCTCGACCACGAGGGTGGCGGTGGTGAGAGCGGCGTTCTCTCGGGGTATAGAAGGTGTGGTGTGTCGTTGCACTGGCCTGTATCTGGGTGGGTGCTGCGATGGTTCTCTGGGGGTGTAGCTCTGTGGCTTCTTGTTGTTGATCAAGAAGGAGCAGAGATACAACGTGCGAACATTCAAGGTGCAGTTGCCGTCGGGCGGTCGGTACTGGACGGTGCTGGACAGTGAGCTGGACGTGGTGCCGGCGGCCGATCGGTATCTGCGCGAGCTGCGGTTCGGCCGAGATCGAGCCGAGTCGACGGTGAAGTCCTACGCCGGCGGCGTGGTGTTGTTCCTGCGGTGGTGCCTACGCACCGGCCGGGACTGGACGACCGCGGCCACCGAGATGGGCCTGTTCATGACCTGGCTGAAATACACCCCGGCCGAGGACCAGGATGTCGTGTGTGGGCCGGGAGCGACGCCGGTGCGTGGGCCGAAGCGGATCAACAGGGTGCTGGTGGCGACGCGAGGGTTCCTGACATTCGCCGTCGCTCAGGGAGAGGCCCCGCAGTGGGTGCTCGGCGTGCTCTACGAGCTGGCCGATGACCGGGACCTGCCCGAGGTCGCACGGGGCGAGGACGCCCGGCTGGCTCACCGGCTGCGCGCCCGGCATCAGCTTCACGAGCCGGAGACTGCGGTGGACCGGGCCAGCGACGAGGAGGTCGTCGCACTGTTTATAGCGTGTCGCTCGGCTCGCGACCGGCTGATCGTGCTGCTGCTGGCCAGGGCAGGTCTGCGCCGGGGCGAGGTCACCGGACTGCGGCGCAGTGACCTGCACCTGCTCCCGGACAGCAGGTCCCTGGGCTGTGAGGTCCAGGGCGCTCACCTACATATCGTGCGGCGGGAGAACAGCAACGGCGCCTGGGCGAAGTCCCGTTACACGCGCTGGGTGCCGGTGGATTTCCTGGTCGTGCGATCGATCGATCAGTATCTGCTCGAACGGCAGGACTGCCCAGCCGCGGCAGAGAGTGACTTTCTGCTGGTCAACCTGTTCCAGCAGCCGTTGGGCAGTCCGGTGACGCCGGATGCGCTCAATGAGCTGTTCGAGATCCTCTGCGCTCGAGCCGGAATCACACGCAGTATCACGCCGCACAAGTGCCGCCACGCGTTCGCCAGTAATCTCGCGGACTCCGGCGCGGCGCTGGACGAAATCCAGAAGCTGTTAGGCCACGTCAGCCCATCCTCGTCCCAGATCTACTTACATCCGTCGAAGGACCGGCTACGCGCCGCAGTCGAGCGCGTCCCCACCCCGCGGACACTGATCGAGGGCGTCCGATGACGGCGACCCTGGCCCTTGCCGCGCCGGGCGCGGACCAGCCGGACGACATCACCGCCGGCCTCTGGGCGGCCACCACCACGGAGTTCCTGGACCTGCTGAGCTGGTCTAGCGACCGGCAGACGGTGACGTTCCCGCAGGCACATCCGCTGCTGGGCTGGAACGAGTGCGCGGTGCTCGGCTGTGATCAGCGGTCGAGCCGGGTCGACGGCTTCTGCTCAGCCTGCAACATCCGTTGGAAGCAGCACGGCCGTCCACCGCTCGAGCGGTTCACCGCGGTCGCTCGCGTCCGAACCCGGCACAACACGATCGAGCTCTGCGCAGTTCCCGAGTGCCAGCGCCCCTGGTCGACCCGCGGTTACGCGCTCTGCAGCACTCACCGCTACCAGCGGGTTTACGTGCTCGACCTGCCGCTGGAGCAGTTCGTCGTTCACCCGGACGTGGTCGGGCTGCCTTCGTTCGGGCCGTGCGACGTCGTTGCCTGCACCCGCGACCGGGTCGGCAAGGGCAACTACTGCCACACCCACTCATTGCGCTGGCGCACCTTCCGACGCCGCAAGGACCTGGCCGAGATCGACGAGCAGCACTGGCGCCGCACCCAGCCGGCCGCGGCGATCGGATGCGAGGTCAGCCTGCGCGGGCTGCCGCCCCGCGTCGTCGCCGAGGTCCTCTACGGCCTGCAGCAACGCACGGCGGAGGGAGTGAAGTCCGAGCACAGCGAGTTCCGGCCGCTCTGCGACCACATCCGCAGCAAGGAACTCAGCTCGGTGGACGAGGTCGATCCTGCTGACCTCTCGCCCGGTTCCCGCGCACTGGGCAACGCGTTCGTGGTCGCGAGCCGACGGCTGCGCCTGAACCCCGAGACCGAACGGCACAAGGACGTCTGGGATGCGACCGTGTTCGGCGCCCGGGGCACCCTACGCTTCACCGGCATCTCCCAGCCCTGGCTGCGGGAAGCCGCGAAAGCCTGGGCGCACGAAGATCTGCCACGCCGACGCGGCGGAGGCGCAGCGAACACCTGCCAGAACAGGATCAACTGCCTCGCTTTGCTGTCTGACAGCCTGCGCCTGCAGCGGGAGGACCGCGGTGAGATTCCCGCCGCGCTGGCACGGGTGGACATCACCAACTTCCTCAACCGGCTGGCCCACCTGCAGGCCGAGGACGACATCAGCGCCTACCAGCGGCTCAACGCCATCCGGAACCTCCGCAAGATGATCGGCGAGATGCGCGCATTGAGCCTGACCAGGCCCGGACGCCCGCTACACGGCCTGCCCGACGACTTCACCATCACCGCCGAGGACATTCCCGACGAGCCCGAGGACTCCGAAGCCGGCAAAGACCTTCCCGTCGAGGTCATGCGGCACCTGTGTTCGCACCTGCAGCGGCTGGAAACCGCGAGCTGCCCGGAGATCCGCATCGCGGTCGAGCTGCTGATCGACACCGGCCGCCGCCCGGACGAGATCTGCCAGCTCAAGCTGGAATGCCTCGAACGCGACGGCGACGGGAAACCGGTCCTGATCTACGACAACATCAAGGCCAACCGGAAGGACCGGCGGCTGCCGATCCCCGGAGCCACCGCGGCGGTCATCGAGAAGCAGCAGCAACGCGTCCGCGACCGCTTTCCTGACGAACCAGCCGGCAAGCTCAAACTTCTGCCCGCTCCGACGAGGAACCCCCACGGCACGAAGTGCATCACCGACAGCTGGGTCTCGGGCCGCCACCGCGAGTGGGTCACCGCGTTCCCCGAGGTCGAGGTCCCGGCCGCGGTCGAGATCGACGGCAAGGTGGTGACGAAGATGCTGCCCTTCGACAAGAAGCGGATCATTCTCTACGCCTACCGGCACACCTACGCGCAACGGCACGCTGACGCCGGAGTCGCCGTCGACGTCCTGCGCGAGTTGATGGATCACCGGGTGCTCGAAACGACGCAGTCGTATTACCGCGTCGGCGAGGAACGCCGGCGGGAGGCCGTCGAGCGGGTCACGACCATGCAGTTCGACCGGCACGGCAACCGCATCTGGCGTGAGGCGAAAGCCCTGCTCGACTCCGAACACGCCCGCCGCGCGGTCGGCGAGGTCGCCGTCCCCTACGGCGCCTGCAGCGAGCCCAGCAACGTCGCCGCCGGCGGACACGACTGCCCGATCCGGTTCCGCTGCGTCGGCTGCGGTCACTTCAGCACCGACGTGTCCTACCTGCCTGACATGCAGACCTACCTCGGCGACCTGCTCCGCAACCGCGAGCGGCTGCTGGCCACCGTCGACGCGGACGAGTGGGCCAAGGCCGAAGCGATGCCCTCGGACGAGGAGATCAAGCGGGTCCGTCGGCTGATCAGCCGAGTCAAGGCCGACCTCGATGACCTCACCGCCGAGGAACGAGCCCAGATCGAGGAGTCCGTTGCCGTCGTCCGCAAGACCCGCAACCGGGTCGTCGGCCTCGGGATCCCGCGCATCCGCCAGCCGCTGCCCGACGTCCGCCAAGAAAGGACAGCATGACCAACCCGATGATCGAGGGGCGGCGCGCGGACTCGGCTCGCCGTCGGCAACGCGTGATCAAGGCGATCAACGCGGCCAGCACCGGCGGCGGCGAGATCAGCGTGTCGGCGATCGCGCGCGCCGCCGGCGTTGACCGGACCTTCCCTTACCGGCATCCGGATCTGCTGGCACTGATACACACCGCCCAAACAGACCCGCCCGCCGGGCGCGGCGGGCCGATGGTCAGTCGGGCATCATTGCAGGCCGACCTCGCCAACGCCCAGGAACGACTGTCTCGGCAGGCTGCCCACGTCAGACAGCTGGAACGCAAGCTCTCCGAGGTCCTCGGGGAGCAGGCTTGGCGCGAATCCGGACTCGGAGATCCCGCGGACATCGACCAGCTCCAACATCGGATCACGCAGTTGGAGCAACAGGTCGTCACCCTGCGAGACCAGGCCGAGGAACGCGATCAAGAACTCGAGGCTGCGCGGACCGCCAACCGGGAGCTCATCGCCAACCTCAACAAACGAGGCTGATCGCAGGCACGATCGCCCTTGCGGGTCGAACCGCGAGGGCGATCGTCCCGCACGTCACGATTGCCTTCAGGCAACGAGCTTATCTACTCTAATTGACCTGAATGACCAACTTCAGAACCAATCGCGAAGGCCAACTAAGCGTCGACAATCGCGCCACTATTGAAGCCCGGCCAAAACTATGCACACGCAGGAGTAACTTCAGTCAACTCGACCGTCGAAGTGACGCAGACGCTATCCGACAAGGCGGTGTTAGTCCACCGCAAGTCGTTCCACTGCGTTGCATCACGTTCCAATCTGTTCCATCTTGTTTCCCGTGTTGCCGAGAACTTGTCCCCGGCTCGCCCTGCCGCCATATAGTCATGGAGCGAGCCCGGACCTAGGGGACAACCTCAACGGGCAGACAGGCAAAGAAAGCTCACCGGCAGACAGGCAAGGGAAGAAGCACCAAGTGGAGACCTAGCTGACTGACTTGATAACCAGATCGATGGCAGAGGAGGGTTCGACATGCTGACAATCGCACACAAGTGCCGCCACCTGGCGCTCCTACTGCTGGACACGGTGCACCCCTCTCCTCTCCTGCTGTCACTCAGGCCAGCAGATTACCTGCACCGCCCGCTCAGGCCAACGACTCGGCGAACAGAAACCGCCTCGACGGACACGCCGCCAGGCATGCTGCTCGGCGGGCCACCAGGAGGCGTTTGCGCAGCTAGAGGCCATCCGGACACGCCACGCTCACGACGCGGCACCGTCCCGCCGGCACGCCAATGGCGCACTGGCTGGCTCAATACGCACCACATGCACGACGGCATCGGGCGACGCTCCCAGTCGCGCCCAGCCCCTCTCTCCGTCAGGGCGCGAGCCTGCAGCATTTTCGCTGTTCAGAAGCCTGTCCGCTGCCCCTAGGATCTCCTGAGCCTTCCTCAGCCCGCCGGATCCCTTGATCTAAGCCTCCGCGCGAGTAGTGTTAAGCATGCGCTCACGCGCGCTGCCCGCAGTCCCGCCAAGCTGCGCGCTTCAACCTCATAGTCTCCCGAGCTCGTCTCTCTGTTGGTCCAGGTGGCGGCATCGGGATTAAGAAGGCCCTCCGACTGCAATCGGGGGGCCTTCGCCATGTCTCCTCTACGTCTTCGCATACAAATGATGCATTACCTCGAGCATGATCGCTCACTTCGACACGCTTCAACAGGCCACACTCAGGCCGCGCTTAGGTTCCTCTAAGCTTTGCGCTTAAGCAAGATCAATTGTCGCTCTTCTGTCAACTTTGCAGACAGCCGTGAGTTACTCTCCAACCATTTGCGTTTGCAACTGAAATCGATTACCTATGACACCACCCGCGCGGACGGCCACGGTTCCGTCTCGACTGCACCGAGGGCGTTACAGGTCGACGCGGAGTATTTGACGGCGACCCCATCGTGCTGGAATGATGCCCTTGAGATCTCCCGCCTTGCAGGGCACTTGATCTCGCCCCCGAAAGGATCATGGGGGCTTCTTCACCCATCTGGCGAACCGACCGCCACCTGGACCACCGAGAAACGAGCAGGAGGGAGGTTCTCATGCTCACCAGATTTCTTTCTGCTTCGCTGGTTTTGATGTTCGTCCTCGCGTTCATCTGGGAAGGGTTGTCCTTCGGCTTCGGCCTGGAGGTCACCCTGGCCGCCGGTTTCACCGCCGGTCTCCTGGCCGCCGAAGTCGTCCGCCGGATCATCGGCGGCGACAAGGGCGGCGGTCCGTCGATCGACGACGGCCCGCAGCACCCGGTCCTGAGCTGAACCAAACGGTGATCGGGGTGGCGCCCTCCGGGCGCCCCCCGGTCCCGCCTCTTCACCGAGGAGCGACATCATGTTTACCAAGCAGCCCGCCTTGCACGAGTCCATCATGGACGAGCTCATCAGCTTCGCGACCGATCTGCGGTGGGTCCGTCGCCTCGCGGGCGACCCCTCCTACCGCGAACTCACGCGCACGATCCCGTGGTCGCCCGCGTCGATCACCCGGAACCTGAGCGGAACCAAGCTTCCCACGTGGAAGTTCGTCGAGCAGTTCCTCCAGGCCTGCGAAGTGGACGACGACGACATCGAGGCAGACTGGAAGCCCCGGTGGGTCACGATCGCAGGCATGATCACCCCGATCGACAGCAAGACGGCGCCGAATCACGCCGCAACTGCGGCGCGGCAGATCGCCGGGCCCGTTCCCGCCGGGGCCGCCTGCGAGATCTGCGGAGCCTGGGTCGTCGACCACGCGAAGCACGACGACTGGCACGAAAGCCTCCTGGCTGAGCGGAAGCCGACGCGGTCTTTCGTTCGACGCCTCGCAGGCTAGACACCACACTGAAGATCAACAGGGCCCCTGCCGGCGCGACCAGGCAGGGGCCCTGTCTTACGTTCCCGGCGGGCTGACCGTCGCCGCCGCCGTCTCCACCTCTCGTCCGCTGCGCTGAAGATCCAGACGGCAGGTCGCCTTGCGCAACACGTGTTGCACTCGGTAGTTTTGCCGCCCAAGGTCTTTGAGCTGCGAAAACTCCCGCTGCACCGCGACGCACTGCCGAAGATCCCCGAGAGAAGCGGCGATGAGCCGGTTGCGGACGAGGAACCGGTGCCGGGCCGGCGGAGTCCCGGGCGGGTA
>NZ_PPHG01000113.1 GCF_002904295.1 Amycolatopsis sp. CA-128772 | reverse complement strand
TTGGTGCCGGGGGTGAGGACCTTGTCGATGACGAACACGGTGGCGTTCTTGGTGGGGATGTTGCCGCACAGGATCTTGGCGCCGTTGACGGTCATGTTCTCGCCGGAGCCTTCGATCTTCAGCGGGCCCCCGGCGGTGTTGAGCGACTCCAGCGTGCCAGCGGCGGCGAGACCCTTGGCGTCGTAGCGCTTACCCACGACGTGGTACTGCAAGATCGGCGCCAGCTGATCGGGCTTGCCCGCCAGCTCGGCGAACTTCGCGTCACCCAACGCCGCGAACGCCGGGTCCGCCGGCGCGAACACCGTGATGGCCTGCTGACTGTTGAGCGTGTCAACCAGGTTGGTGGCCTTCACCGCCGCCACCAGCTTGGTCAGCAGCGGGTTCGTCGACGCGGCCGAAGCGACCGGCTGCGGCCCCATCGAATCCAGCGAGCCGGGCGCGGAACCCTGCGGCAGCTGCGAACACGCCGGACCGAACACATCGGCGTTGGTCGTCACACCGTCCGGCGAGCCCGTCGATCCGGCGGTGCTCGGGGCGGGCACCGAGGTGGAGGGGGCGGGGGCGCTGCTGGAGGCCGAAGAGCCGCTGTTGCTGCTGCCGCACGCGGTCAGGGTGAGGGCTGCGGCCGCGGTGAGGCCGATGCCAGCGATACGAAGCTTGGTCATGAAATTCACTCCATCGGATGGCGCGGTGGGAACGAGATCTCAGCGGTTCCCGTTTTGTTGCCGGTGATTCGGAACCCTTGGGGACACGGATTGGCCGATCGGGAAGAAAATTTCAAGCGGCGGTGAAGGTGACGTTGTGCCAGCCGGTCGCACCGTCGGGGACGGTGCCCGCCCGCATGTCGGTCTAGGTGTAGCCGGACTTGTCGGTGGCGCGGCAGAATACCTGGTGCACCCCGGCGAGCAGGTCGACCTCGGCCCACCACATCCGCCAGGTGTCGAGGTTGACCTCGTGGGAGAGCATGGCCTCTTGCCAGGGGCCTTGGTCGACGCGGACCTCCACCTTCGCGACGCCGGTGTGCAGCGCCCACGCCACTCCCGCGACCCGGACTTTTCCCTTGCCGACGTCGTCGCTGATGGCGGCGTCGATCAGCCGCGCGGCCGTAGATTCATCAATTGTGGCGAATGAGCGCTTGCTCATCCAGGTCACGTCGAGAGACGGCTGAGCCTAGAGCATCGGCCCGCTCTGGATGCGCCGGGTCGTGATCAACGGATACCTGTGCAATTTTCGAGGCTCACCGTGGCGCCGGAGCGGCTGTCGCCGCCGGAATCACCGATGCCGCCGAACCGGGCTTGGGTTTCGTCATGGACCATGTGGTCGCTGACGTGCGCCATGCCCGCCTGCAACCGGTCGTCGACGTCGAGGCGCAGGCGGTACAGCCAACGTGCACGCCGGCGACCAGACCGAACGGCGTCCGTTGGCCAGCTCGATCCCTTCGCGCCCGCGCGAACCGACCGGTCGACGATGTGATCGCCTTTGGCTCTCGTTGATGACCTAGTTGTGATGTCCAGGGACGTTGTCCCGAGTTGAGGTGACCCGGTGTCGGCCTGTCGTGCTGATAGGTGAAGGCCTCCGGCTGTGAAGTGGAGCTGTCGAGGAACCGCTTCACCCACCGGAGGCCTTCGTGTCCCACCCTAACGCCACCCTGACCCCACGCACCCGGCTACGACTGGCACGCCTGATCGTCGAATAAGGCTGGACCTGCGCCGAAGTAGCGAAGATATTCATGGTCGCCGCAAAGACCGCGGCGAAGTGGGCCAAGCGCTACCGCGACGAGGGCGCAGCCGGGATGGCTGATCGCAGCAGCCGGCCCCACCACAGCCCGGCCCGCACACCCGGGCCGGTGGTCCGGGCGATCGTGAAGCTGCGGTGGCGGCAGCGGCTGGGCCCGGTCCAGATCGCCG
This sequence comes from Amycolatopsis sp. CA-128772, assembly GCF_002904295.1. GTDB lineage: Bacteria > Actinomycetota > Actinomycetes > Mycobacteriales > Pseudonocardiaceae > Amycolatopsis. Next base: position 547 of record NZ_PPHG01000113.1, on the reverse strand, counting down.
GCCGGCTCGGCCTGCCCGCATCCACCGTGCACGTGGTCCTGGTGCGCTGCCGGATCAACCGCCTGTCCCGTATCGACCGGGTCACCGGCGAACCGCTGCGCCGCTACGAACACGACCACCCCGGGTCGCTGCTGCACGTCGATGTCACCAAGTTCGGCAACATCCCCGACGGCGGCGGGCACCGCTACGTCGGCCGGCAATAGGGCGAGGTCAACAAGCGAGCCACTCTGGGGCTGCCCCGCGGCGCGGACTACAAGCCCCGCACCGGGACCGCGTTCGTGCACACCGTCATCGACGACCACTCCCGCGTCGCCTACGCCGAGATCCACGCCGACGAAACCGCCGCCACCGCCACGGCGGTCCTGCGCCGGGCGGTGTCCTGGTTCGCCGACCTGGGCGTCACCGTCGAGCGCGTGTTATCGGACAACGGCTCGGCCTACCGCTCCCATGCTTGGCGGGACACGTGCGCCGAGCTGGGCATCAGCCCGAAACGGACCCGGCCTTACCGGCCGCAGACCAATGGCAAGATCGAACGGTTCCACCGGAC
>NZ_PPHG01000112.1 GCF_002904295.1 Amycolatopsis sp. CA-128772 | reverse complement strand
AGTTCGGCGGTGTCCTACTCTCCCACAACCCTTCGGTTGCAGTACCATCGGCGCTGTCAGGCTTAGCTTCCGGGTTCGGAATGGGACCGGGCGTTTCCCTGACGCTAAAACCACCGAAACACTCCGAAACAACACACACCGTTCACCGGCGTGGTGTTTCAGAACCGTAGAGTGGATGCGCAACATCTTCGTAGACAAGTCCTCGGCCTATTAGTACCAGTCAACTCGACAACACATTACTGTGCTTCCATTTCTGGCCTATCAACCCAATGGTCTGTTGGGGGCCTTAACCCACAAAGGGTGGGATACCTCATCTTGGAACAGGCTTCCCGCTTAGATGCCTTCAGCGGTTATCCCTTCCGAACGTGGCCAACCAGCCATGCCCTTGGCAGAACAACTGGCACACCAGAGGTTCGTCCGTCCCGGTCCTCTCGTACTAGGGACAGCCTTCCTCAAGTATCCTACGCGCGCGGCGGATAGGGACCGAACTGTCTCACGACGTTCTAAACCCAGCTCGCGTGCCGCTTTAATGGGCGAACAGCCCAACCCTTGGGACCTACTCCGGCCCCAGGATGCGACGAGCCGACATCGAGGTGCCAAACCATGCCGTCGATATGGACTCTTGGGCAAGATCAGCCTGTTATCCCCGGGGTACCTTTTATCCGTTGAGCGACACCCCTTCCACCAGGAGGTGCCGGATCACTAGTCCCGACTTTCGTCCCTGCTCGACATGTCTGTCTCACAGTCAAGCTCCCTTGTGCACTTGCACTCAACACCTGATTGCCAACCAGGCTGAGGGAACCTTTGGGCGCCTCCGTTACTCTTTAGGAGGCAACCGCCCCAGTTAAACTACCCATCAGGCACTGTCCCTGAACCAGATCATGGCCCGAGGTTCAGATTCCCAATTCGACCAGAGTGGTATTTCAACAACGACTCCACAGCCACTAGCGTGACCACTTCACAGTCTCCCACCTATCCTACACAAGCCGAACCGAAAACCAATACCAAACTATAGTAAAGGTCCCGGGGTCTTTCCGTCCTGCCGCGCGTAACGAGCATCTTTACTCGTAGTGCAATTTCGCCGGGCCTGTGGTTGAGACAGCCGGAAAGTCGTTACGCCATTCGTGCAGGTCGGAACTTACCCGACAAGGAATTTCGCTACCTTAGGATGGTTATAGTTACCACCGCCGTTTACTGGCGCTTAAATTCTCAGCTTCGCCATTGCTGGCTAACCGGTCCTCTTAACGTTCCAGCACCGGGCAGGCGTCAGTCCATATACATCGTCTTGCGACTTCGCATGGACCTGTGTTTTTAGTAAACAGTCGCTTTCCGCTGGTCTCTGCGGCCACCCACCCCTAGCCCGCGAAGGGCTTCAGGATGTTTGGCCCCCCTTCTCCCGAAGTTACGGGGGCATTTTGCCGAGTTCCTTAACCACAGTTCACCCGATCGCCTTGGTATTCTCTACCTGACCACCTGTGTTGGTTTGGGGTACGGGCCGTGCATGCACTCACTAGAGGCTTTTCTCGGCAGCATAGGATCACTCTACTTCGCCTCAAACGGCTACGCATCACGTCTCAGCCTTCACGAGTGACGGATTTGCCTACCACTCGGCCTACACGCTTACACCAGGACAACCATCGCCTGGCGGAGCTACCTTCCTGCGTCACCCCATCGCTTGACTACTACGAAATCAGGTCCCACGCTCCACACACCACCATCCACCCGAAGGCTTCAAGCGATGGCTTTGGGTGGTTAGTATCAAACGCCTCGTCATGGGCGCACATGCTCGGGTACGGGAATATCAACCCGTTGTCCATCGACTACGCCTGTCGGCCTCGCCTTAGGTCCCGACTTACCCTGGGCGGATTAGCCTGGCCCAGGAACCCTTGGTCATCCGGCGGCAGAGTTTCTCACTCTGCATTCGCTACTCATGCCTGCATTCTCACTCCCACACCCTCCACCGCTAGCTTCCGCCACGGCTTCCCTGGGTGCAGGACGCTCCCCTACCCATCAACACGACTACACACAAACCTCAAGGGCTCGCATGGATCACATGTGTCAATGACACAGCTTCGGCGGTGTGCTTAAGCCCCGCTACATTGTCGGCGCAGGACCACTTGACCAGTGAGCTATTACGCACTCTTTCAAGGGTGGCTGCTTCTAAGCCAACCTCCTGGTTGTCTGGGCAATCCCACATCCTTTCCCACTGAGCACACACTTAGGGGCCTTAGCTGGTGTTCTGGGCTGTTTCCCTCTCGACGACGAAGCTTATCCCCCGCCGTCTCACTGCCGTACTCTAACACCACGGTATTCGGAGTTTGGTTGATTTCGGTAACCCGGTAAGGCCCCTAGACCATCCAGTAGCTCTACCCCCGTGGAGAAACATACGACGCTGCACCTAAATGCATTTCGGGGAGAACCAGCTATCACGGAGTTTGATTGGCCTTTCACCCCTACCCACAGCTCATCCCCTCAGTTTTCAACCTAAGTGGGTTCGGGCCTCCACGACGTCTTACCGTCGCTTCACCCTGGCCATGGGTAGATCACTCCGCTTCGGGTCTAGACCACGCGACTATAGGCGCCCTATTCAGACTCGCTTTCGCTACGGCTACCCCACACGGGTTAACCTCGCCACGCAGCACTAACTCGCAGGCTCATTCTTCAAAAGGCACGCCATCACCCAACAAGTAGGCTCTGACGGCTTGTAGGCACACGGTTTCAGGTACTCTTTCACTCCCCTCCCGGGGTACTTTTCATCTTTCCCTCACGGTACTCGTCCGCTATCGGTCTTCAGGAAGTATTTAGGCTTACCGGGTGGTCCCGGCAGATTCACAGCAAATTCCACGAGCTCGCTGCTACTCGGGAACACCAAACAAACAACCAACAACGTGTTTTCGCGTACGGGGCTCTCACCCACTCCGGCCACCCATCCCAAGGCGTTCCACTAACACGCGTGATCATTCCGAGGACTGTCAGATCCTCGACGCTGGGTCCCACAACACCGCCTGCACAACGCCTGACAGCTTGACATGCAAACGGTTTAGCCTCTTCCGCTTTCGCTCGCCACTACTCACGGAATCACGGTTGTTTTCTCTTCCTGCGGGTACTGAGATGTTTCACTTCCCCGCGTTCCCTCCACACACCCTATATATTCAGGTGCGGGTAACACCACATCACTGGTGCTGGGTTTCCCCATTCGGAAATCCTCGGATCACAGCTCGGTTGACAGCTCCCCGAGGCTTATCGCAGCCTCCTACGTCCTTCATCGGCTCCTGAAGCCAAGACATCCACCATGTGCCCTTAACAACTTGACCACAAAGATGCTCGCATCCACTCTACAGTTCTCAAACACCACACCAGAAACAAACGTCCCTAGGGGG
>NZ_PPHG01000110.1 GCF_002904295.1 Amycolatopsis sp. CA-128772 | reverse complement strand
TGGTCAGGTAGACGATGTTGAGGACCTGGCCGGGGGAGCGGCTGTAGGCGATGCCGTTGGCGTCGGTGGGGACGATGTTGGCGTTGCCGTGGCCGTCGATGACGCCCTGGTCGTCGTCGGCGGGGCCGTCGAGGCTGTCGCGGGCGTTGGACAGCTTGACCGTGGCCTTGCCGTCGCCGCGCTGGTAGAGGGCGCTGCGGATGTTGCCGGCGTGGTAGGCCTCGACGGCGAGGATGCCGGCCGCGGCTTCGAGGTAGGTCTTGTTGGTGATCAGCGGGGCGGCACCCTTGTAGGCGGTGACGCCGACGTCTTCGAACAGGAAGGCGGCGAGCAGGAAGTTTTCCTCGCAGGCGAAGGCGTCGAAGCTGCGGCCCGGCTTGACCAGGCCGGCGGCTTGGGCGGCGGCGGTGAAGCTGGACTGCAGGTCGATCGCCGGGCGGCTGACGGCGGCCGAGCCGAGCGCCGAGCGCAGGAACTGGACGTGGGCCTTCTCGTCGGCCGCGATTTCCTGGGCGTACTGGCGGGCGGCCTTGGTTTCGAAGCGGACCGCGCGGCCGCCGGTCACGCCGCCGCGGGTGCCGGTGCCGGTGGTCATGGCGTCGGCGAGGCCGCGGCCGGTGACGGCGTGCAGGTAGAACTCGGCTTCGAGGTATTCGAGGTTGAGGGCGAAGTTGAGCACGGCTCCGTCGCTGACCCCTTGGGCGGCTTCGGCGGCGGCAGGCCGGGCGGTGGCGGCGGACGCGGTCCCGGCGGTGAGGCCGCCGAGGGCGCCGGCGCCGACGACCCCGAGGCCGGTCATCCCGGCCGCCTTGAGGAAGCGGCGGCGGTCCTGGTCATTCTCCGCGCTGCGGTTGATCATCGACGCGGCATAGCGTTTGCCGAACACGAGCGATCTCCCATCCTGCCCGTGTCCTGCGCGCGCACGACTCCGGGCGTATCCCGCGGGCCGCGATCGGTGCCTGCGGCCCGCGGGCTCGGTTTTCCTGAACCGAAAGGTTCGGGGCCGCCGCGCCGGCGGATGGGTGCCGGTCACCAGAACGGGTGGCCTGTCCTGTTGCTCGCTGCCGGGCTGGGGTGTCCACGACAGGCGAGCGCCGGAACTTCGTTCTCCCGGCTCACCGTCGGTGTCACCTCCGGTCCCGGGACGCGTGGCTTTGCCGCGGAGCAGGGGATTTGGCGTTTGAATCCAAGCGCGAAGCCGTAAGTGTTACCCCCTACTGGCGAGTAGAAACCGTTTCAGGGCGACAAAATTAAATTCCTTCGCGACCAATCCGCGGTGGCGGCAGGCCACGAAATCCCACTGACGGGTGAAGTTCATGCTCGAAAGGGGGTGAGATGGATGAATACTTCCCAGTCTGGCTCTTCGGCACCCGCCTACGGGGCCGCGTTCGCGCGGCTGTTTGTCGTGGCGGGTGCTGTCGTCGGTTTCACGGTGCTGGCGTTTCTGCTGGCCGGGCGGGCCGACGCCGCCGAGCACACCCAACCTGCCGAGCCTGACCGGCCCGGACTGGCCGGATCTCTCGGCCGCGTCACCGGACAGGTGGCCGGGCCGGTCGACCGCGCACTGCGTCCGGAGACCGAGGTCGTGCACTCGGTGTCCGCCGCGGCGGCTCCGGTGGTGCGGCCGGTTCTCGAGCCGGTCGAGCCGGTGCTGGCCCCGGTGGTGCGGCCGGTCGCGAAGGCGGCCGAGCCGGTGCTCTCGGCGCTGGCGCCGGTCACCGGGCCGGTGACCCGGCCGGTGGTGGACGCGCTGGCTCCGGTGACCGAACCGGTCACCCGCGCCGTGGGGGCCGATTCCGTGGTCGCCGCGGTGGTCCCTCGACCGGTGCCTGGTCCTCGTGACGACACGGCCGGGCACGGCTCGGCGAGTTCCTCCTCGCAGGCTCCGGAGTCGTCTCCCGCTGCGCGCATGCGCAGCGATGAGGTGACGGTGCGGTCGGAGGACGTGTCAGGTCCGGTGTGTCACGTGGTACGTCACGTCGACGCGCCGGCCACGCGGTTCGCGACGACCTCGGCCGGTGAATCGTCCCGTTCGGATGGCGGTGGTGCGCCGTCGTGGCCGGCGTCGCCGGAGGTCGCCGGTACCGGGGCGATGTCGGCCGGATCGTCGGGTCAGCACGGCGGCGAGTACGCCGTGACCGCCGCCGGTTCCGCCATGCCGGGTTCGGATCGCACGTGGCGGGCCCCGCCCGCCGGGGTGTGGTCGTTGCACTGGCTCGAGTACTACGGCAACGACCATCCGAGCTGACACACCCTTTCCACCCTCAGAATCCACATTGGACAGAGAGTCGGGAAAGGGAAGTCATGCACAAGTACGTGCGCCGCGGCCTGACCGCCGCGTTCATCTCCGGCGGGTTCGTCCTGCTGGGATCAGCGGTGGCCAGTGCGGACACCGGGAACCAGGGCCCGCTGGGCGGACTCGGGACCACGCTGCACTCGGTCGCCTCCGGGACCGCCTCCGGCGGCAACGGCGGCGACTCCGGTTCCGGCGGGAACGCGAGCAGCAGCAATGACGCGGTCAGCGGGAACTCCGGCAACTCGGGCAACTCGGGGTCGACCGGGCACAACAGCGTCTACGGCGTTTGTGTCCTGGCCCGGTGCAGCACCTCGGTGTCCTCGGGCAACTCCGGCAACACGGGCGCGACCGGCTCGACCGGGAGCGCCTCGAACTCCAGCACTACCACCGGTGGCAACTCCGGGAACGCCGGCAACGGCGGTTCCGCGACCACGCATGCGTCCGGCGAGAACAAGGCCGGGTCGCATTCCTCGCGTGGCGGGATCCTCGGGGTGCTGGGTTCGGTGACCGGGACCGCGAAGGGCGGCAACGGTGGCGACTCCGGCGACGCCGGGAACGCCACCAGCTCCAACTCGGCGGTGTCGGGCAGCTCGGGCAACTCCGGGAACTCGGGCTCCACGGGTGGCAACAGCGCCTACGGCCTGTGCGTGCTGGCGCGCTGCGACACCACGGTGTCCTCGGGTGACTCCGGGAACACCGGCGCCACCGGCTCAACCGGTGACGCGAGCACCACCAGCACCACCACCGGCGGGAACTCCGGCAACGCGGGCACCGGCGGTGACGCCACCACGGTTGCGTCCGGGGAGAACTCCGCCACGAACAACGGTGGCCACGGCTGGGGCTGGAACCGGCACGGCCAGGGCGGCGACACCGGTGTCCTGGGTGTCGTGACCGGCACCGCCGAGGGCGGCAACGGTGGCGACTCCGGCGACGCCGGCAACGCGACCAGCCACAACTCCGCGGTGACCGGAAACTCCGGCAACTCGGGGAATTCGGGCTCCACCGGCGGCAACAACGCCATCGTGTGGACCATCGGTGGCCAGGGCAACGGCCGCGGGCACCACGGCTGCGGCTGCAGCCACGGTGGCTGGGACAACGGCGGCACGGAGTCGGCCACCACGGTGACCTCGGGTGGTTCCGGCAGCACCGGCGCCACCGGCTCGACCGGTGACGCGGGTAACTGGAGCACCACCACTGGCGGCGACTCCGGTGCCGCAGGCCACGGCGGCGACGCCACCGTCGTCGGCACTGGCAGCAACTCCGCCACGAACACCGGCGGACACGGCTGGAACCGTCACGGCACGACCGGCGTTCTGGGCTGGGTCTTCGGCTCCGCCCGGGGTGGCAACGGTGGTGACTCCGGCGATGCCGGCAACGCGAACAGCCACAACATCGCGGTGACCGGCAGCACCGGCAACTCGGGTGACTCGGGCTCGACCGGCGGCAACACCGCCGTCACCTCGACCCGTGGGCACGAGCAGCAGGGCCGCCACCACGGCGGCTGGAACCACCAGGGTGACCACGCGAGCACCACGGTCACTTCGGGCGATTCCGGCAGCACCGGCGCCACCGGCTCGACCGGTGACGCGTGGAACCACAGCACCACCACCGGCGGAACCTCCGGATGGGCCGGCAACGGCGGCGACGCCGCGGTGATCGCTACCGGCTGGGACACCGTCGCGCACACCCCGCACACCGTCTGACGGTCAGCGGGAAGCACACGAGCGGGGCACCGGAGATTCCGGTGCCCCGCTCCTTGCCGTGGCGGTCAGTCGCCCAAGAACAGACCGTCGTCCCAGTCGCCATTGTCGTACCAGCCGCCGTGGCCGCTGATCTGCAGGCCCAGCACGAGGCCGAGGTGCAGCCCCAGACCATGGTGACGGTGGTGCTGGTGGTGGTTCCAGTGGTCCCCGTCGTATGAGCTGGCGACCACCGGGACGGACGCGGTGGACGCGGACGCCGCGCCGGGCGCGGCGAGCAGGAAGCCGAGTGCCGCGGCGGGCAGCGCGGCGGTCGCCAGCAGGCGACGGCGGAATGTGCTCACGGTGTTCTCCTTCATCTCGAGCGGGACATCGAACGCGATCCGGATGTCGAGTGGATCACCAAGGATTCGGAACGGCCGGGGCTGGCGGACAGGTCTCCGCCCTCCGGTCCACGCCTGTGGGTGACGCACGCATGCGAAAGGCCCGGTCACCGTCGTGACCGGGCCTTTCGCGGTGGGTCAGCCGACCGCGAGGGCGGCGATCGGCGGCGTCGTCGGCTGCAGGGAACCGGTGGCGGGTTCGACGGTCACGGCGATGCCGTCGGTGTCCTGGGGGACGGTGGCCTCGACGGTGCCGCCGGATCCGACCAGCCCGGCCGAGCGAGGTCCGTGGGGCCCGGTCAGCCACACCTCGTAGGCGTGACCGGCATCCAGCGAGGGCAACGCGTGGGCGGCGACGAGGACCCTCCCGAGGCGCGGGGAGATCGTGGCGGTGATGGCGCCGCCACCGGTCGCGGCGGTGCGCACGGTGATCGCATCAGGCGCAGCGGTCACCGCATTCCCCTCGGCCCCCGGCACCGGCGCGGACCCCGGGTGGTCCAGCCCGATGCTGATCCCCCCGATCAGGGCCGCGGCTGCGGCAGCGACCGACGCGACACCGACTAGTGCGCGCCGGCGCCACGGCGCGCGCTGCTTCCGCCCGACCGGCTCGGCGGTCACCAGAGGCGGCAGCTGCCGGGTCTGGGCGACCATGGCGAGCACACGCCGGCGCGCTCTCTCGTCCGGAGCCAGGGTCGCCGCGCCGCCCAGCAAGGCTGCGGTTTCCTGAAAGCCGGCGACCTCGACGGCGCAGACCGGGCATTCGGCCAGGTGGCGGGTGAAGGCGGCGCGTTCGAGGTCGGTGACCGCGTCGAGGGCGTACGCACCGGTGAGGGTGTGGGCGTCGGCGGTGGTCATCGGGTCACTCCCAGAGCGTCGCGCAGACGGATCAGCCCGTCCCGCATTCGTGTCTTGACGGTGCCGATCGCGACGTCGAGGCGTTCGGCGACTTCACGGCAGGTGTAGCCCTGACAATAGGCGAGCAGGATCGACTCCCGCTGGAGCTCGGTCAGGACGGACAGGGCCGCGCGGACCCGGGCGCGCTCGAGGTTGTCCAGCGTCGTCTCGGCGGCGTCATCGTAGGGGCGGCGCAGGTCGAGCCGCTCGGCCCGTTCGGCGCGATTCGTCGCCGACTGCTCGGCACGGACCCGGTCGACGGCGCGCCGGTGCGCGATGGTCAGCGCCCACGTCGGCACCCGCCCGCGGCCGGGTTCGTACGACGCCGCTTTGCGCCAGATCTCGAGCAGGACTTCCTGCGTGACTTCCTCCGCGTGCGCTCGGGAGCGCAGCACCTGGAACACCGTCCCGAAGATCGGTCCGGCCAGCTGGTCGTAGAGCTCGGCGAACGCCGCTTCGTCACCGAGTGCGGTGCGGGCGACGAGCTGTTCCGGTGTGGTCTCCGAGGCCGGCGCCGGGCCCGGGGCCGCACCGGCACGGGTGTGGAGTGTTACTGCGCGGGCGGTCATGCCACCTGTCCTTACCGACGGATGCCGAGTCACGCGCCGCTATCGGCGGCGTGTCAGAACAAGTTCGGGCCCACCGGTACGTGCGGATTGGTAGGGGAAGGCACAAGCGAAAATAGTCACCCGAGAGGGTTAGCCGACGCTGTTATGGTCCACAGTGGACGCGGTATGGCTGCGGGGTCACGGCGCTTCAGCGGGCTGGCTACGGACATGGTGGAGAACCGGAATCCGACGGTGACCGGCAGCGCGTGGATGCCGGGGCGTGACGCAGGCGGGGAAGGCCGGTGGTGTCGAGCCGCCGGCGGATCGCGGTGAGGTCGCCATCCTGTCCGGCCCTGATCACCAGAGGGATGGCCGGGTCGTCGTGGGTGGTGTGGGCGTTGTGAACGCGGTCGTATGCCTGGACCTCGTCGACGAACGGCGCGATCGCGGTGCTCGCCGCCAGGTCGATGCAGCCGCGGGCGGATCTTCTTCGGAGCGCCAAATGTGCGTCTTGAGCCTGCGGCTCAGCTGTGCGAGCAGCCACCGCAGCGCGAACGCCCCGGCGACCACGGCGATCGCGGCGGCGGCGTACCGGCTCCAGGTGGGCGGGTCCCCGTCGCCGCGAGCAGTCGGAGACATTGATGATGACCTCGATGACCCGGGCCGGTAATCTTCTCCACGGCTGCGATCACGTCGTGGCGCACGGAAGGTGACAGGGCGAAGCGGAAACGCCGTAGTCGACCAGGATCTGCAGGTCGATCGCGGCTTGACGCCCACCGACCTCGACCGAAGCGCCCTGGCTCAGAGGCGGACGCCCCGGGGATCCCGGACGTAGTGGCGATCGGCTTCCTTGTGTGACGGGCGTCTCCCAAGATAAGTCTCACCCGTTCGGGTCCAAGGCATTGCGGAACGGTCACTCGCCAATCCGGGAAAGGCGCGGACTCGAAACCCAGGTATGACCGCTACCGAACTCGATGCCCCAACGGTCCCGGAGCGTGCGCGGCTTCGGTTCTTCGCGGCCGCGTTCACCGGGATTCTCGCGCTGGCCGCCGCACTGGCGGCCGGCCACCTCGTCGCCGGCTTCATCGGCATCAACGCCTCGCCGTACCTGGCCGTCGGCAACGGCGCCATCGACCTGACGCCGGTGGAGCTGAAGGACTTCGCCGTCCGTGCGTTCGGCACCTACGACAAGCTCGTGCTGCTCGGCGGCATGGCCGTGGTGATGGTGCTGGCCGCCGCGCTCGCCGGTGTGTTGTCGCGCCGCTCGGCGGTGCCCGGGACGGTGATCATCGTCCTGTTAGGACTGATCGGCGCCCTCGCGGTGTCCCAGCGCCCGGACCTGACGACCGTGGCCTTGCTCGCGCCGGCCGCCAGCCTGCTCGTCGGAGTCGCCGTCTTCCTCCTCCTGCACTGGATGGCCCCGCGGGTACGGCGAGAACCCGGAGCAACGGAGAAGAGTGGCACGTCCCGGCGATCCTTTCTCGTCGGCAGTGCGGGTGTCGTCGTCGGAGCCGGCGCGATGGGCCTGAGTGGGCAGCTTATCAGCTCAACCCGCGATGCCACGGCGTCGCGGGCGGCGATCGGCAAGCTCGTGCCGGCGCGGACCGCGCCGGCCATCCCCGCCGACGCCGATTTCGCCAAGCTCGGCACCCCGTCGTTCCTGACCCCGAACGCGAACTTCTACCGGGTGGACACCGCGTTGTCGGTCCCGCAGCTGCGGGCCGAGGACTGGACGCTGCGGCTGCACGGCATGGTCGACCGCGAAATCCGCTACCGCTATGACGATATCCGCAACCGGCCGCTGGTCGAGCGCACCGTCACCATGACATGCGTGTCCAACGAGGTCGGCGGCGACTACGTGTCGACGTCGAACTTCATCGGCGTCGACCTGGCCGACCTGCTCGCCGAAGCCGGCGTGAAGCCGGGCGCCGAGCAGCTGTTCTGCACCAGCATCGACGGCTGGACCTCCGGCACCCCGGTCGTGGCAGCCCAGGACCGCGGCCGCGGGGCGATGCTGGCCATCGGGATGAACGGTGAACCACTTCCGCTGGAACACGGATTTCCGGCGCGGCTTGTCACGCCGGGCCTGTACGGCTACGTGTCGGCGACCAAATGGGTCGTGGACATCGAAGTCACCACCTGGGCCGCGCGCCGGGCGTACTGGCTGAAACGCGGCTGGAGCCAGGAAGCTCCGATCAAAACGGAATCACGGATCGATTCGCACCGCGGTTTCGCCAACGTCAAGGTCGGAAAAGTGCGGGTCGCCGGTGTCGCGTGGGCCCAGCACACGGGCATCGACAAGGTCGAGGTCCGCGTCGACCAAGGACCGTGGCAGGAAACGACGCTGTCCCGGGAAGTCAACCTGAACACCTGGCGGATGTGGTGGACCGAGATCGACATCCCGGCCGGGGTGCACCAGGTGTTCTGCCGGGCCACCGACAAAACCGGCTACACCCAGACCGACCAGCGCGCCGGCACCGTCCCCGACGGCGCCACCGGCTGGCACAACGTCACCTTCACCGCCGCCTGAGAAAATTTCCGGACGACCAAACCGGCTCCGGCCGGGCCCCGAATAACCGGCAGATAGCAAGGTCCCCTTGAGGGAACAGCCGCTTTTCTTCGTCTTTTGGAGTGATTTTGTGAACAAGCTTCGTATTGCCGGGATCGGCATGACTGCGGCCGCCGCCCTCGCGCTGGCCGCGTGCGGCAGCAACGACACCGCGTCCTCGGGCAGTTCCAGCAGCGCCCCGGCGCCGGCGCCTTCGTCGTCGATGTCCGCGCCGTCCTCCAGCATGGCCGCTTCCGACGGTGTGACCACGAACGCTGATGTGTTCGGTCCGGCGTGTTCGCAGCTGCCGCAGGGTTCCGCGCCCGGCTCGCTGGATTCGATGGGGCCGCAGCCGGTCGCTTCGGCCGCGTCGACGAACCCGCTGCTGACCAAGCTGGTGGCGGCGGTGAAGGCCACCAACCTGGTTGACACGCTCAACAGTCAGCAGGCCATCACGGTGTTCGCGCCGGCGGACCCGGCGTTCGCGGCGTTGGGTGACGCGAAGTTCGCCGAGCTGGCGGGCAAGCCCGATCAGCTGGCGCCGATCTTGCAGTACCACGTCGTGGGTAAGCGCTACGACGCCAAGGGTCTCGCCGCCGCTGGCACGCTGGAGTCGCTCAACACCGCCGGGGGCCCGCTGAAGATCGAAGGCTCCGGCGAGAACATGACCGTCAACGGCGCCAAGATCCTGTGCGGCAACATCCCCACCAAGAACGCCACCGTGTTCGTCATCGACAAGGTCCTCACCCCCGGCACCAA
>NZ_PPHG01000109.1 GCF_002904295.1 Amycolatopsis sp. CA-128772 | reverse complement strand
AGTTCGGCGGTGTCCTACTCTCCCACAACCCTTCGGTTGCAGTACCATCGGCGCTGTCAGGCTTAGCTTCCGGGTTCGGAATGGGACCGGGCGTTTCCCTGACGCTAAAACCACCGAAACACTCCGAAACAACACACACCGTTCACCGGCGTGGTGTTTCAGAACCGTAGAGTGGATGCGCAACATCTTCGTAGACAAGTCCTCGGCCTATTAGTACCAGTCAACTCGACAACACATTACTGTGCTTCCATTTCTGGCCTATCAACCCAATGGTCTGTTGGGGGCCTTAACCCACAAAGGGTGGGATACCTCATCTTGGAACAGGCTTCCCGCTTAGATGCCTTCAGCGGTTATCCCTTCCGAACGTGGCCAACCAGCCATGCCCTTGGCAGAACAACTGGCACACCAGAGGTTCGTCCGTCCCGGTCCTCTCGTACTAGGGACAGCCTTCCTCAAGTATCCTACGCGCGCGGCGGATAGGGACCGAACTGTCTCACGACGTTCTAAACCCAGCTCGCGTGCCGCTTTAATGGGCGAACAGCCCAACCCTTGGGACCTACTCCGGCCCCAGGATGCGACGAGCCGACATCGAGGTGCCAAACCATGCCGTCGATATGGACTCTTGGGCAAGATCAGCCTGTTATCCCCGGGGTACCTTTTATCCGTTGAGCGACACCCCTTCCACCAGGAGGTGCCGGATCACTAGTCCCGACTTTCGTCCCTGCTCGACATGTCTGTCTCACAGTCAAGCTCCCTTGTGCACTTGCACTCAACACCTGATTGCCAACCAGGCTGAGGGAACCTTTGGGCGCCTCCGTTACTCTTTAGGAGGCAACCGCCCCAGTTAAACTACCCATCAGGCACTGTCCCTGAACCAGATCATGGCCCGAGGTTCAGATTCCCAATTCGACCAGAGTGGTATTTCAACAACGACTCCACAGCCACTAGCGTGACCACTTCACAGTCTCCCACCTATCCTACACAAGCCGAACCGAAAACCAATACCAAACTATAGTAAAGGTCCCGGGGTCTTTCCGTCCTGCCGCGCGTAACGAGCATCTTTACTCGTAGTGCAATTTCGCCGGGCCTGTGGTTGAGACAGCCGGAAAGTCGTTACGCCATTCGTGCAGGTCGGAACTTACCCGACAAGGAATTTCGCTACCTTAGGATGGTTATAGTTACCACCGCCGTTTACTGGCGCTTAAATTCTCAGCTTCGCCATTGCTGGCTAACCGGTCCTCTTAACGTTCCAGCACCGGGCAGGCGTCAGTCCATATACATCGTCTTGCGACTTCGCATGGACCTGTGTTTTTAGTAAACAGTCGCTTTCCGCTGGTCTCTGCGGCCACCCACCCCTAGCCCGCGAAGGGCTTCAGGATGTTTGGCCCCCCTTCTCCCGAAGTTACGGGGGCATTTTGCCGAGTTCCTTAACCACAGTTCACCCGATCGCCTTGGTATTCTCTACCTGACCACCTGTGTTGGTTTGGGGTACGGGCCGTGCATGCACTCACTAGAGGCTTTTCTCGGCAGCATAGGATCACTCTACTTCGCCTCAAACGGCTACGCATCACGTCTCAGCCTTCACGAGTGACGGATTTGCCTACCACTCGGCCTACACGCTTACACCAGGACAACCATCGCCTGGCGGAGCTACCTTCCTGCGTCACCCCATCGCTTGACTACTACGAAATCAGGTCCCACGCTCCACACACCACCATCCACCCGAAGGCTTCAAGCGATGGCTTTGGGTGGTTAGTATCAAACGCCTCGTCATGGGCGCACATGCTCGGGTACGGGAATATCAACCCGTTGTCCATCGACTACGCCTGTCGGCCTCGCCTTAGGTCCCGACTTACCCTGGGCGGATTAGCCTGGCCCAGGAACCCTTGGTCATCCGGCGGCAGAGTTTCTCACTCTGCATTCGCTACTCATGCCTGCATTCTCACTCCCACACCCTCCACCGCTAGCTTCCGCCACGGCTTCCCTGGGTGCAGGACGCTCCCCTACCCATCAACACGACTACACACAAACCTCAAGGGCTCGCATGGATCACATGTGTCAATGACACAGCTTCGGCGGTGTGCTTAAGCCCCGCTACATTGTCGGCGCAGGACCACTTGACCAGTGAGCTATTACGCACTCTTTCAAGGGTGGCTGCTTCTAAGCCAACCTCCTGGTTGTCTGGGCAATCCCACATCCTTTCCCACTGAGCACACACTTAGGGGCCTTAGCTGGTGTTCTGGGCTGTTTCCCTCTCGACGACGAAGCTTATCCCCCGCCGTCTCACTGCCGTACTCTAACACCACGGTATTCGGAGTTTGGTTGATTTCGGTAACCCGGTAAGGCCCCTAGACCATCCAGTAGCTCTACCCCCGTGGAGAAACATACGACGCTGCACCTAAATGCATTTCGGGGAGAACCAGCTATCACGGAGTTTGATTGGCCTTTCACCCCTACCCACAGCTCATCCCCTCAGTTTTCAACCTAAGTGGGTTCGGGCCTCCACGACGTCTTACCGTCGCTTCACCCTGGCCATGGGTAGATCACTCCGCTTCGGGTCTAGACCACGCGACTATAGGCGCCCTATTCAGACTCGCTTTCGCTACGGCTACCCCACACGGGTTAACCTCGCCACGCAGCACTAACTCGCAGGCTCATTCTTCAAAAGGCACGCCATCACCCAACAAGTAGGCTCTGACGGCTTGTAGGCACACGGTTTCAGGTACTCTTTCACTCCCCTCCCGGGGTACTTTTCATCTTTCCCTCACGGTACTCGTCCGCTATCGGTCTTCAGGAAGTATTTAGGCTTACCGGGTGGTCCCGGCAGATTCACAGCAAATTCCACGAGCTCGCTGCTACTCGGGAACACCACCAAGGTCCTTGAAACTGGTTTTCGCGTACGGGGCTCTCACCCACTCCGGCCCGCCATCCCAAGCGGTTCCACTAACCAGCACAAACAACCCGAAGAAATGTCAGTCTCTTCAAGGTGGGTCCCACAACACCACGCACACAACGCCTGACAGCTTGACATGTGCGAGGTTTAGCCTCTTCCGCTTTC
>NZ_PPHG01000108.1 GCF_002904295.1 Amycolatopsis sp. CA-128772 | reverse complement strand
CGCAGCCGGCGTTGTTCGCGGTCGAGGTGGCGTTGTTCCGGCTGGTTTCGTCGTGGGGTGTGCGCCCGGATTACGTTGCCGGGCATTCGATCGGAGAGATTTCGGCGGCGCATGTCGCCGGTGTTTTGTCTCTTGTGGACGCTTGCCGGCTGGTGGCGGCGCGGGCGTCCCTGATGCAGGCGTTGCCGGCCGGTGGGGCGATGGTGGCGATCGCCGCGCCCGAGTCTGCTTTGGAGCTTCCTGAGGGTGTTTCGCTTGCGGCGGTGAACGCGCCTGACTCGGTGGTGGTCTCCGGCGAAGAGGCCGCGGTGCTGGCTTTCGCGGCTCGGTTCCCGAAGACCAAGCGGCTGTCGGTGAGTCACGCGTTCCATTCGTCTTTGATGGACCCGATGCTGGCCGGGTTCCGCGCGGTGGCGGAGTCGTTGACGTATCACCCGGCGGAGATACCGGTGCTCTCGAATGTGAGCGGTGCTCTCGCTGTGCCGTTCACGGCGGAGTACTGGGTGCGGCACGTGCGGGAGACGGTCCGGTTCGCCGACGGCCTTGCGACGTTGTCGGCTGCGGGCGTCGGAGTGTTCCTGGAGGTCGGCCCGGATGGGGTGCTGAGCTCGATGGTGCCGGGGGTCGCGGTCCCGACGATGCGCCGCGACCGCGACGAAGAACGGACGTTCTTCACCGCTTTGGCGACCCTGCACACCGCGGGCGTCCCGGTGGACTGGACCACCCTGCCCGGACACCGGATTCCCTTGCCCACGTACGCGTTCCAGCGCGAGCGCTTCTGGCCGGCGCCGGCCCCGCGCCCGGCGGGCGGCGAGGTGGACGCCCGGTTCTGGGCGGCGGTCGACCGGGCGGACGCGGCGGGGTTGTCGGCGGACACGGGCGTGCCGGAGTCGGACGTGGCGAAGGTGCTCCCGGCGCTGGCGTCGTGGCGACGGGACCGCACGGACGCGGCGGCCACGGAGTCGTGGCGCTACCGGGTGACGTGGGTCCCGGCGCCGGAGCCGGTCCCGGTGGCCCCGGCCGGCCGGTACGCGATCGTGGCGGCTCCCGGCGCGGCCCGCCGGTGGGCGGAAGCGTTGGTGCGGCCGGGGGTTCTCGTGGTCGGGCCGGGCGAGCTGCCGGGTGAACCGTGGGACGGAGTGGTGCTGGTTTCGGCGCCGGGAGACAACGCCCTGGAGAACGCGATCGCCCTGGCGAGGACAGAGGTGCGGGCCCGGCTGTGGTGCGTGACGCTCGGCGCGGTGACGGTACCGGGCGACGACGGCCCCGGAGACGCGGAGCTGGCGGGGGCGTGGGGCTTCGGACGCGCTTTGGCGCTGGAGACCCCGGACCGCTGGGGTGGGCTGGTGGACGTGCCGGAGGTCCCGGACGAGCAGCAGGTCGCCCGGGTGTGGGGGATTGTGGCGGCCAGCGGAAACCGGCACGCCGGGGCTGCGGAACTCGCCACCGGCGCGGCTGGCGAGCAGCCGCAAGCTCCCGCAGCCACCAGCTTCACGGCCGGCGAGCGCCAGTCCGCCCAAACCTCCGCGACCGCGGGCGGCGAGCAGCAAGCTGCCGGCCCGCTCACGGCCGGCGAGCGGCAGTCCGCCCAAACCTCCGCGACCGCGGCCGGCGAGCAGCAAGCTGCCGGCCCGCTCACGGCCGGTGAGCGCCAGTCCGCCCAAACCTCCGCGACCGCGGGCGGCGAGCAGCAGCAAGCGGCCGCACCCCTCACCGCCGGCGAGCGCCAGTCCGCCCCAACCTCAGCGACCGAGAACAGCAAGCAACCCCCCGACCCCCTCCCCGCCGGCGAGGACCAACTCGCCCTCCGTCCCACCGGCGTCTTCGCCCGCCGCGTCGTTCGCGCGCCGCTCTCGTCCTCTCCCTCCTGGACCCCCGCCGGCACCGTCCTCATCACCGGCGGCACCGGCGCCCTCGGCGCCGCCGTCGCGCGATGGGCTGCGAAAGCCGGCGCCGAACACCTCGTCCTCCTCAGCCGCAGCGGGCCCGGAGCCCCCAACGCCGCCGCCCTCGCCCGCGAACTCCCCGCCACCGTCGTCGCCTGCGACGTCACCAACCGCGACGACCTCGCCCGAACCCTCCAACGACTCCCGAAGATCACCGCCGTCGTCCACGCCGCCGGTGCCGGTCAAGCCACCGCCTTCGCCGACCTCACCGACCAAGACTTCCGCCGGATCCTCGAAGCCAAGGTCGACGGCGCCCGCAACCTCGACGCCCTCCTCGGTGACGAGCTCGAGGCATTCGTCCTCTTCTCTTCCATCTCCGGCGTCTGGGGCAGCGGTGGCCAGACCGCCTACGCTGCCGCGAACGCTCAGCTCGATGCCCTTGCCGCGCAACGGCGTGCCCGTGGCCGCGCCGCCACCTCCGTTGCCTGGGGGCCCTGGGACGGCGCCGGCATGGCCGCCGGCAAGGCCGAACAGGACCACCTCCGCCGTCGTGGGCTTGCGCCCATGGCGCCCGGCCGGGCGCTGGCCGCGCTGGCGGCCGCCGTGGGGAGCGGTGATGTCGTCGTCGCCGATGTCGACTGGGCGAAGTTCGCCCCTGCCTTCACCGCCACCCGCGCGAGCCGGTTGTTCGACGAACTGCCCGAGGCCGAACTCCCCGAGCCGCCCGCGGACCCCGGGACCAGCCGGTTCGCCGGATTCGCGCCCGCCGAGCTGCGGGCCGAGCTCGTCAGCCTCGTCCGGACCGAGGCCGCGCACGTGCTCGGGCACGCCTCCGCCGCCGCGGTCGAGGCCGGCCGGGCCTTCACCGATCTCGGCTTCGACTCGCTCACCGCCGTCGAGCTGCGGACACGCCTGGCCGCCGCGACCGGGCTCACCCTGCCGCCCACCCTCGTCTTCAACCACCCCACCCCGGCCGCCCTCGCCGAGCACCTGCAGGCCCAGCTGGGCGACCGCGCCCCCAGCGTCCTCGCCGAGCTCGACCGCCTCGAAGCCGCGCTCGACGGCGGCGAACCCGACCGGCTGACGCGCACCGAGCTCACCGTCCGGCTCCAGGCCCTGCTGAGCCGGTACGCCGAACCGGAAACGAATTCCGGCGAGCTCGATTTCGCCGACGACGACGCGCTTCTCGCGTTCATCAACAATGACCTCGGGAAAATGTGACCCACAATTCGGAACCAGTCTGCCGGAGTGGGATTTCCCTGCGTAGGGGCCCCTGTTAGGGGCAATCTTTAGGGGTTGTAGGCCCAAAACCGGTCCCATAGCCTCACTTTGATGCCACTTCGGCGCGCGGATGTGCCGGGTGTCCGCACTTCGCTGGAGAAAAGGCTGGTGGCACTGACATGGCCGACGAGGAGACGCTGCGCGAGCACCTCAGGTGGGTCACGACCAATCTGCACCAGACCCGGCGGCGGCTGCAGGCGGTCGAGGACGCCGAGCAGGAACCGATCGCCATCGTCGGCATGGGCTGCCGGCTGCCCGGTGGTGTCCGCAGCCCCGAACAGCTCTGGGACCTGGTCGCCGCGGGCACCGACGCCGTCACCGGATTCCCCGAAAACCGCGGCTGGGACCTCGCCGCGCTCCGCGACCCCGACCCGGACCGGCCCGGCACCTCCCACACCGCGTCCGGCGGCTTCCTGCACGACGTCGCCGACTTCGACGCCGGATTCTTCGGCATCTCCCCGCGCGAGGCCCTCGCCATGGACGCCCAGCAGCGGCTGCTGCTGGAGACGACCTGGGAAGCCATCGAACGCGCGCGCATCGACCCGGCTTCGCTGGCCGGCTCGCCCACCGGCGTCTTCGTCGGCAACACCGGCCAGGACTACGCGAACCTCATGCGCGGCGCCGGCGACAACCTCGAAGGACACCTGCTCACCGGCACCGCGACCGCCGTCGTCTCGGGCCGGCTGGCCTACTTCCTCGGCCTCGGCGGCTCCGCCGTCACGGTCGACACCGCCTGCTCGTCTTCGCTGGTCGCGCTGCACTGGGCATGCCACGCGCTCCGCCGCCGCGAGTGCTCGCTCGCCCTCGCCGGCGGCGTGACCGTGCTGTCCACCCCGGCGGCGTTCGTCGCGTTCAGCCGCCAGCGCGGCCTGGCCCCCGACGGCCGCTGCAAGTCCTTCGCCGACGCCGCCGACGGCACCGGCTGGGGCGAGGGCGCCGGCGTGCTGGTGCTGGAACGCCTGTCCGACGCCCAGCGCCACGGCCACCCCGTGCTCGCCGTGGTCCGCGGCTCGGCGATCAACTCCGACGGCGCCTCCAACGGCCTGACCGCACCCAACGGCCCCGCCCAGGAACGCGTGATCACCGAGGCCCTCGCCAACGCGCGGTTGTCCGCGAAGCAGGTCGACGCGGTCGAGGCGCACGGCACCGGCACCACGCTCGGCGACCCGATCGAAGCCCAGGCCCTGCTCGCGACCTACGGCCGGGCCCGCACCGGCGACGACCCGCTCTTCCTCGGGTCGCTGAAGTCGAACGTCGGGCACACCCAGGGCGCCGCCGGTGTCGCCGGGGTGATCAAGATGGTCATGGCGATGCGGCACGGCGTGCTCCCGCGGACCCTGCACGTCGACGCCCCGACGTCGCACGTCGACTGGGCGTCCGGCGGGGTCCGGCTGCTCACCGAGGCCCGGCCGTGGCCGGAGACCGGCGAGCCCCGCCGCGCGGGCGTGTCCGCGTTCGGCATGAGCGGCACCAACGCCCACGCGATCCTCGAAGCCGCGCCGGCGGCCGAAGAACCCGCAACCGTGGCGGCCGGCCCGGTCCCGTGGGTGCTCTCCGCGCGGACCCCGGACGCCCTCCAGGCGCAGGCCGCCGCCCTGGCCGGGGTGGAAGGACCCGCCGCCGACATCGGGTTTTCGCTGGTCACCACCCGAACGGCGTTCCCGCACCGCGCGGTCGTGGTCGGCGATCTCGCCGGTGGCCTCGCGGCGCTCGCCGAGGGCGCTCCGGCCGCGAACGTCATCACCGGGGAAGCCGGTGCGCCGGGCAAGGTGGCGCTGGTCTTCCCGGGGCAGGGTGCGCAGTGGGCCGGGATGGCTCTCGAACTCGCGGCGTCCTCGCCGGTGTTCGCGGCCCGCTTCGAGGAGTGCGGCGCGGCGTTGGAGTCCTTTGTGGACTGGAACCTCCGTGACACGCTGGCCGACGCGGAGGCGCTGAGCCGGGTCGACGTGGTTCAGCCGGCGTTGTTCGCCGTGATGGTGTCGCTGGCGGCGTTGTGGCGCTCGTACGGTGTGGTTCCGGACGCGGTCGTCGGCCACTCCCAGGGGGAGATCGCCGCCGCGGTGGTCTCGGGTGCACTGTCGCTCGAGGACGGTGCCCGAGTGGTGGCGTTGCGCAGCAAGGCGATCCTGGCGCTGGCCGGACACGGGGGCATGGTCTCGGTCGCCGCTCCACGCGAGACCGTCGAAGCCCGGCTGATGGACGGGCTGTCGATCGCGGCGGTGAACGGCCCGGCCGCCGTGGTGGTGTCCGGTGCGCCGGAGGCCCTCGACGAGCTGAGCAAATCCTGCGAAACCGACGGGATCCGCGCGAAGCGGGTGCCGGTGGACTACGCCTCCCACTCGGCCCAGGTCGAGCAGCTCCACGACGAACTGCTCGACGTGCTGGCACCGGTCGACCCGCAGCCGGGACACACGGCCTTCATCTCGACGGTCACCGGCGAGTGGAACGAGCGGGTGGACGCCGAGTACTGGTACACCAACCTGCGCAGCACCGTCCGCCTGGACACCGCGGTCGAGCGGCTGAAGCGCGAGGGCTTCGGCACCTTCATCGAGGCGTCGCCGCACCCGGTGCTGACCATGGCGATCGGCGACGACGTCCTCTCGCTGGGCTCGTTGCGGCGGGACGACGGCGGCCTGACCCGGTTCCACACCGCCCTGGCCGAAGCGCACGTCCGCGGGGTGGCCGTCGACTGGACCCCGGCGTTCCCCGGGGCCCGCACGACCGACCTGCCCACCTACGCCTTCCAGCGGGAACGGTTCTGGCCCGCGGTCGTCGCGGACCCGGGTGACGCGGGCACGCTCGGGCTCAGCGCCACCGGGCACCCGCTGCTCGGGGCGGCCGTCGCGCTGGCCGCCGGGGACGGCCTGGTCCTCACCGGCCGCGTCTCGCCGCAGGCGCAGCCGTGGCTCGCCGACCACGCCGTGCACGACACGATCCTGCTGCCCGGCACCGCGTTCGTCGAACTCGCCGTCCAGGCGGGCGACCGCGCCGGCTGCGGCACCATCGAGGAGCTCACCCTCGAAACGCCGCTCACCCTCCTCGCCGGTGACGCCCGTGCGCTGCAGGTCCGGGTGGGCGCGGCCGACGAGACCGGCCGGCGCGCCGTCGAAGTCCATTCGCGACGCGACGAGGACGACCCCTGGACCCGGCACGCCACCGGCGTCCTGGCCCCCGGTAGCCCGGATACCGGGTTCACCTTGGACTCCTGGCCGCCCGAAGGCGCGGCCGGGATCGACCTGGACGGGTTCTACGACGGCCTCCGCGCGGCGGCCGGTCACGGCTACGGACCCGCCTTCCAGGGCCTGCGTTCGGCGTGGCGCCGCGGCGACGAGGTCTTCGCCGAGGTCGAGCTGCCGGAGGTCGCCGACGCGCCCCGGTTCGGCCTGCACCCGGCGCTGCTGGACTCGGCTCTGCACGCGCTGGCCGTGTCCGAACAGGACGGCCCGGCCCGGCTGCCGTTCGCCTGGGCGGGAGTGACGCTGCACGCGACCGGCGCGTCCGCCTTGCGTGTCCGGCTGACCCGCCGGGGCGCGGACGAGGTCAAGGTCGAAGTGGCGGATCCGTCGGGTGCTCCGGTCGCGACGGCCGAGTCCCTGGTGCTGCGGCCCTTGCCCGCCGGCGGCCTGGACCGAGCCGACGACCTGTACCGGGTCGACTGGACCGAAATCCCCCTCGAGGCAACCGAAACCGAAGTCGTCTTCGAACCGGTCACGGGATCGCCGGTCCACTTCGTACTCGACCGCGTCCAGGGCTGGCTCGCCGCCGAGCGGCCCGAGGTGCTCGTCTTCGTCACCAGCGGAGCAGTCGCCGTGCACGACGGCGAGGCGCCGGACCCGGACCTCGCCGCCGCGTGGGGCCTGGTGCGGTCGGCCCAGTCGGAACACCCCGGGCGGTTCGCGCTGCTGGACACCGACGACCCGGACCACCCGGTGGTTCCGCCCGAGCCGCAGGCGGCCGTCCGCAATGGACGGTTCTTCGTGCCCCGCCTCGCCCGCGTCACGGCCTCCGGGGAGACACCGGACTGGGGCGACGGTGCCGTCCTGGTGACCGGGGCGTCGGGGGTGCTCGGCGGGCTCGTCGCCCGGCACCTCGCGCGGCAGCACGGCGTCCGGCGGCTGGTACTGCTCAGCCGCCGCGGCGCGGACGCGCCCGGCGCCGCCGAACTCGCCGCGGACCTCGGGGAAACCGAGGCCGTCTTCGTCGCCGGTGACGCCGCGGACCGCGACCGGCTCACCGAGATCCTGGCCGCGCACCGGATCACCGCCGTCGTGCACGCGGCCGGTGTCCTCGACGACGGCGTCGTCGAGGCCCTCACCCCGGAGCGGCTGGACGCGGTCCTGCGCCCCAAGGCCGACGCCGCCCGCCACCTCGACGAGCTGACCACCGACCTCGCCGCGTTCGTGCTGTTCTCCGCCGCCGCCGGGACGACCGGCGGCAGCGGCCAGGGCAACTACGCCGCCGCCAACGCCTACCTCGACGCGCTCGCCCAGCGGCGGCGCGCGGCCGGGCGGCCCGCCGTGTCCCTCGCCTGGGGCCTGTGGGCCGAGGCCAGCGGGATGACCGGGCACCTCGACGACCGCGCGCGGGACCGCCTCGGCCGCTCCGGCGTGCGTCCGCTGGCGTCCGCGCAGGGCCTCGCGCTGTTCGACCGGGCCGTCACCGCGGGGCCGGCCGCGCTCGTCCCGATCGCGCTCGACGCCGCCGCGTTGCGCCGCCAGGCCGCCGACGGCACCGTCTCGCCGCTGTTCCGCGGGCTCTTCCCGCCTTCCGCGCGACGCACCGCGGCGGCCGGCGGCCACCTCGGCGAACTGTCCGAAGAGGCGCTGCTCGACCTGGTCCGGACGCACGTCGCGGCCGTGCTCGGGCACACGTCGGCGCACGCGATCGACCCCGGCCGCGCCTTCAAGGACCTCGGCTTCGACTCGCTCACCGCGGTGGACCTGCGCAACCGGCTCGCCGCGGCCACCGGCCTGCGGCTGCCCGCGACCCTGGTGTTCGACCACCCCACGCCGGCCGTCCTCGCCGACCACCTCGCCGGCCGGACCGAGCGGACCGCCGTCACGCGCACGGCCGGCGACGGCGACGCCATCGCGATCGTCGCGATGAGCTGCCGCTACCCGGGCGGGATCGCTTCCCCGGACGACCTCTGGCGGCTGGTCGCCGAGGGCGGGGACGCCGTTTCGGCGTTTCCGGCCGACCGCGGCTGGCCGGGTCACGGCCTCTTCGACGACGACCCCGCCCACAGCGGCACGTCGTACGTCCGCGAAGGCGGGTTCCTCTACGACGCCGCGGATTTCGACGCCGGGTTCTTCGGCATGTCGCCGCGCGAGGCGACCGCGACCGACCCGCAGCAACGGCTGCTGCTGGAAGTGGCGTGGGAGGCGTTCGAGCGCGCCGGGATCGTGCCGGACACCGTGCGCGGCAGCCGGACCGGCGTGTTCGCCGGCGTGATGTACCAAGACTACGCGACCCGGCTGCAGAACGTCCGAAGTGGACTGGAAGGGTACGAGGGCTACCTCGGCAACGGCAGCGCGGGCAGCGTCGCCTCCGGCCGGATCGCGTACGCGTTCGGCCTCGAAGGGCCGGCGATCACGGTGGACACGGCGTGTTCGTCGTCGCTGGTGGCGCTGCACCTGGCGTGCCAGTCGCTGCGGCAGGGGGAGTGCGACCTCGCGCTGGCGGGTGGCGTGACCGTCCTTTCGACACCGGGTGTGTTCATCGACTTCAGCCGCCAGCGCGGCCTCGCCGCCGACGGCCGGTGCAAGTCGTTCGCCGACGCGGCCGACGGCACCGGCTGGGGCGAGGGCGCCGGGCTCCTGCTGGTGGAACGGCTGTCCGACGCCCGCCGCAACGGCCACCCGGTGCTGGCGGTCGTGCGCGGCACGGCCGTCAACCAAGACGGCGCGTCGAACGGGCTCACCGCGCCCAACGGCCCCGCCCAGCAGCGGGTGATCCGCCAGGCCCTGGCCAACGCCGGCCTCGAAGCGTCCGAAGTGGACGCCGTGGAGGCGCACGGCACGGGCACGACCCTCGGCGACCCGATCGAGGCCCAGGCGCTGCTGGAAACGTACGGCCAGAAGCGTGAAACGCCGCTGTGGCTGGGCTCGCTGAAGTCGAACATCGGCCACACCCAGGCGGCGGCCGGCGTCGGCGGCGTGATCAAGATGGTGCTGGCGATGCGCCACGGCGTGCTGCCGCGCACGCTGCACGTCGACGCACCTTCGTCCCACGTGGACTGGTCGGCGGGTGCGGTGGAACTCCTGACCGAGGCCCGCGAGTGGCCGGAAGGCGACCGGCCGCGGCGGGCCGGCGTGTCGTCGTTCGGGGTCAGCGGCACCAATGCGCACGCGGTTCTGGAGCACGTCCCCGGGACCGTGACCGAGCCGCCCGCGGATGGTCCTGTTCCGTGGGTCCTTTCCGGCCGGACTGCCGACGCCCTGCGAGCGCAGGCCGCCGCGCTGCTCGGGCGAGCCGGCCTCCCGGCGGCGTCGGTCGGCGCGGCCCTCGTGTCGGCGCGGTCGTTGTTCCGGCACCGCGCGGTCGTGGTCGGCGAGGACCTCCGCGGCGGTCTCACCGCCCTCGCGGAGGGCGTTCCCGCGGCGAACGTCGTCACCGGAGAAGCGGGGGCGCCGGGCAAGGTGGCGCTGGTGTTCCCGGGGCAGGGGGCGCAGTGGACGGGGATGGCCTTGGAGCTCGCGGAGTCGTCGCCGGTGTTCGCGGCTCGCCTGGACGAATGCGGCGCCGCCCTCGGCTCCTTTGTGGACTGGTGCCTGCGTGACGTCCTGGCCGATCCGGAGGCGCTGAGCCGGGTCGACGTGGTCCAACCGGCGTTGTTCGCCGTCATGGTGTCTCTCGCCGAGCTGTGGCGTTCGTACGGGGTGGTCCCGGACGCGGTCGTCGGCCACTCCCAGGGCGAGATCGCCGCCGCCGTGGTTTCGGGCGCCCTTTCGCTGGAAGACGGCGCTCGAGTCGTGGCCCTGCGCAGCAGGGCCATCCTGGCTTTGGCCGGTGCCGGCGGGATGCTCTCGGTGGCCGCCTCCCGCGAAACCGTCGAGCAGCGGCTCACCGGCGGCCTCTCCCTCGCCGCCGTCAACGGCCCCGCCGCCGTGGTGGTCTCCGGCGCACCGGCGGCCCTGGACGAATTCATGGCGGCCTGCCGTGCGGACGGTATCCGCGTCAAGCGGGTCCCGGTCGACTACGCGTCGCACTCGCCGCAGGTCGAGCAGCTGCGCGCCGAACTGCTCGAAGTGCTGGCGCCGATCACCCCCCGCCGAGGGGAAACCGCTTTCGTCTCCACGGTGACCGGCGAGTGGATCGACGGAGCCGAGCTGGATGCGGAGTACTGGTACACCAACCTGCGCGGCACGGTCCGCCTGGACACCGCCGTCGAGCGGCTCAAGAGCGACGGGTTCGGGACGTTCGTCGAAGCGTCGCCGCACCCGGTGCTGACCATGGCGCTCGGCGACGACGTCGTCGCGCTGGGCTCGGTGCGCCGGGACGACGGCGGCCTCACCCGCTTCCACACCGCCCTCGCCGAAGCGCACGTCAACGGCGTCCGGGTCGACTGGACCCCGGCCTTCGCCGGCGCCGCCCCGGCCGACCTCCCCACCTACGCCTTCCAGCGCGAGCGGTACTGGCTCGACGTCCCGGAAACCGGACCCGTCCACGCCGACCAGTCCTTCTGGGACGTCGTGGCCGGCCAGGACGTCCCGGCGTTCGCGGGCGCCCTCGACCTCGCCGAGGACGCCCCGCTCGACGCCGTGCTGCCCGCGCTGGCGAACTGGCGCAGCCGCCGCGACGAAGAGTCCACAACGGACGCTTGGCGTTACCGGATCGCGTGGCGTCCCGTCACCGTCCCGGCCGCCCGGCTGTCCGGCCGCTGGCGAGTCATCGGGGACGACGACGTCCGGGACGTCCTGGCGGCCCACGGCGCCGAAATCGCCGAGGACGACCGGGACCTGGCCGGTGTCGTGGCCGTCCGGCCGGACGCCGCGACGGCCCTGGAACTGACCCGCCTCGACGCCCCGCTCTGGCTCCTCACCGAAAGCGCCGTGGCCACCGGCCCCGACGATCGCGCACCCGATCCGGGGCAGGCCCGGGTCTGGGGGCTCGGCCGGATCGCCGGGCTCGAGCACCCCACCCGCTGGGGTGGCCTTCTCGACCTGCCCGGACGTCTCGACGAGGTGGCCGGCGCCCGGCTCGCCGCCGTGCTGGCCGGCGCCACCGGCGAAGACCAAGTCGCCCTGCGTGCGTCCGGCGTCTTCGCCCGGCGGCTGGTGCACGCCGGACAGCGGGAGCCGGTTCGCCGCTGGCGGCCCGAGGGCACGGTGCTCGTCACCGACGCCGACGGCCACGCGGCCGTCCGGCTCGCGCGCTGGCTGATCACCCGGGGCGCCACCAAGATCGTGCTCGCCGCGGCGGCCTTCCCCGGCGGCGAAGGCCTGAGCGAACACGGCGTGATCGAAGCACCTTGCGACGTCGCCGACCGCGACCAGCTGGCCGCGGTCCTGGAAGCCCACAGCCCGGTGCGGTCGGTGTTCCACACCGCCGCCGTCACGGACCTGGCGCCCCTCGCCGAAACCGGTCCGGACCACCTGGAGCGGGCCTGCCGGGTGATGGCGGACGCCGCCGACCACCTCGACGCCCTGCTCCCGGACGGGCTCGACGCCTTCGTCCTGTTCTCCTCCATCGCCGCGGTCGTCGGCAGCGGCGCGCACGGCGCCTACGCGGCGGCCAACGCCCACCTCGACGCGCTCGCCGAGCGTCGCCGGGCCCGGGGCGAGGCCGCCACCTCGATCGCGTGGGGTGTCTGGGACGCCGACGAAGGCGTCGACCGCGCCCGCCTGACCGCCGAGGGCGTCCCGCCGCTGGATCCCGGGCTGGCCCTCACCGCGCTCGGCCGGGCGCTCGACCACGAGGACACCACCGTGCTCGTCGCCGACGTCGACTGGACGCGCTTCGCCCCGGCCTTCACCGCGGCCCGTGCCCGGCCGTTGCTGGCCGAAATCCCGGAGGCCGTCGAGGAGACCGCGCCCCAGCCGTCCGGATTGGCCGCCCGGCTCGCCGGCCTGAGCGCGGCAGAAGCGAATCGCGTGCTCACGGACCTGGTTCGCGCGCAGGCCGCCGCCGTCCTCGGCCACGCCGCCCCGGCCGCGGTCGACGTCGGACGCGCCTTCTCCGAACTCGGCTTCGACTCGCTGACGGCGGTCGAGCTGCGCACCCGGCTGGCCACCGCGACCGGCCTGCGGCTGCCCGCCACCCTCGTGTTCGACCACCCGACGGTCACCGTGCTCGCCGGGTTCCTCGGCGAACTGCTCGGCATCGGCGGCGGGGCGGCCGAGCAGCCCGTGGCCACCACCGGCGCCGACGAGCCGATCGCCATCGTCGGCATCGGCTGCCGGTTCCCCGGCGGGGTCCGCTCGCCCGAGGACCTCTGGCGGCTGGTCGCCGAGGGCGGCGACGCCGTCACGCCGTTCCCCGGCGACCGCGGCTGGGACCTCGAAGAGATCTACGACCCCGAACCCGGGGTGGCCGGCAAAAGCTACGCCCGCGAGGGCGGCTTCCTCGCCGACACCACACGCTTCGACCCGGCCTTTTTCGGGATTTCGCCGCGGGAGGCCCTGGCCATGGACCCGCAGCAGCGGCTCCTGCTGCAGACGTCCTGGGAAGCCTTCGAACGCGCCGGGCTCGACCCGCTTTCGGTGCGGGGCAGGCGGATCGGGGTGTTCGCCGGCACGAACGGCCAGGACTACCCGGCCCTGCTGGAACGCTCGGCCGAGGCCCTGGAAGGGCACGCTGGAGTGGGCAACGCCGCCAGCGTCGTCTCCGGCCGGCTGTCCTATGTGTTCGGTCTCGAAGGACCGTCGATGACGGTGGACACGGCGTGCTCGTCGTCGCTGGTGGCGTTGCACCTGGCGGTGCAGGCCCTGCGGCGCGGCGAGTGCTCGATGGCGCTGGCCGGGGGCGCGACCGTGATGGCCACCCCCGGCATGTTCGTCGACTTCAGCCTCCAGCGCGGCCTCGCCGCCGACGGCCGCTGCAAGGCGTTCGCCGAGGCGGCCGACGGCGCCGGGTTCTCCGAAGGCGCGGGCATGCTGCTGGTGCAGCCGCTGTCCGACGCGCTGCGCGAGGGCCGCCGCGTCCTCGCCGTGGTGCGGGGATCCGCCGTGAACTCCGACGGCGCGTCGAACGGCCTGACCGCCCCGAACGGCCCTTCGCAGCAACGCGTGATCCGGGCCGCCCTCGCGGACGCCGGGCTGTCCGCGTCCGATGTGGACACCGTGGAGGCGCACGGCACCGGAACGACGCTGGGCGACCCCATCGAGGCCCAGGCGTTGCTCGCGACCTACGGCCAGGAGCGGCAGGAACCGCTGTGGCTGGGGTCGATCAAGTCGAACCTGGGGCACACCCAGGCCGCCGCCGGTGTCGCGGGCGTGATCAAGGTGGTCATGGCGATGCGGCACGGCGTCCTGCCGCAGACCTTGCACGTCGACGCGCCGTCGTCCCACGTGGACTGGGAAGCCGGGGCGGTGGCGCTGCTCACCGAATCCCGCGAGTGGCCCGCCGACCGCCCCCGGCGGGCGGGTGTGTCGTCGTTCGGCATCTCGGGCACCAACGCGCACACGATCCTCGAGCAGGCGCCCCACCCGGTGGCCGAGGAGCGCGAGCCGGTCTCCGGGCCCGTGCCCTGGGTGCTGGCCGGCCGGACCGAAGCCGCCCTGCGCGACCAGGCCGCCGCCCTCGCCGGGGTCGACGGCCACCCGGCGGACATCGGGTTCTCGCTGGCGACGGCCCGGTCGCGGTTCCCGCACCGCGCGGTGGTCTTCGGCGCCGACGCGCTGGCCGCCGTCGCCGAAGGCAGGCCCGCGGCCGAGGTGGTCACCGGCGTCGCCGGGACCCCGGGCAAGGTGGCGCTGGTCTTCCCGGGCCAGGGTTCGCAGTGGACGGGCATGGCCCTCGACCTGGCGGCGTCGTCGCCGGTGTTCGCGGCCCGGCTCGACGAATGCGCCGCCGCCGTCGAGTCCTTTGCGGACTGGCGGCTGCGGGACGTCCTGGCCGATGCGGAGGCGCTGAACCGGGTCGATGTGGTTCAGCCGGCGTTGTTCGCGGTCATGGTTTCGCTGGCCGCGCTGTGGCGCTCGTTCGGCGTGGTGCCGGACGCGGTGGTCGGGCACTCCCAAGGCGAGATCGCGGCCGCGGTGGTCTCGGGCGCGCTCTCCCTCGAGGACGGTGCCCGGGTGGTGACCCTGCGCAGCCGGGCGATTCTCGCCCTCGCCGGTCGCGGCGGGATGGTGTCGGTGGCCGCGCCGCTCGATGTCGTCGAGGGGCGGCTCACCGAAGGGCTGTCGATCGCCGCGGTCAACGGCCCGGCCGCGGTGGTGGTGTCCGGCGAGCCCGGCGCCCTCGACGGCCTGGTCGCGGCGTTCGAAGCCGACCGAATCCGCGCCAAGCGGGTGCCGGTCGACTACGCCTCCCATTCGGTGCAGGTCGAGCAGCTGCGCGACGAGCTCCTCGAAGTACTGGCCCCGATCACGCCGCAGGCGGGGGAGACGGCGTTCTTCTCCACGGTGACCGGCGAGTGGCTCGACGGCCCGGTCCTCGACGCCGGGTACTGGTACCGGAACCTGCGCAGCACCGTGCGGCTCGACGTCGCGGTCGAACGGCTGAAGGGCGACGGGTTCGGCACGTTCGTCGAGGCGTCTCCGCATCCGGTGCTCACTATGGCGCTCGGCGACGACGTCGTCGCGCTGGGCTCGCTCCGCCGCGACGACGGCGGCCTCACGCGCTTCCACACCGCCCTGGCCGAGGCCCACGTGCGCGGCGTGCAGGTCGACTGGACACCGGCCTTCCCCGGCGCCCGGCTCACCGACGTCCCGACCTACCCCTTCCAGCAGGAGCGGTACTGGCCACAGTGGACCGCCGCCACCGCGGGCGACGCCGGCGGGCTCGGCCTCACCGACGCCGGGCACCCGCTGCTCGGCGCGGCCGTCACCGTCGCGGGCACCGGCGTCACCCTGCTCACCGGGCGGCTCTCCCGGCGCACCCACCCGTGGCTGGCCGGCCACGCCGTCGGCGACACCGTGCTGCTGCCGGGCACCGCGTTCGTCGAACTGGCCGTGCAGGCGGGCGACCAGGTCGGCTGCGAGACCGTCGAAGAACTCACGCTGCAGGCGCCGCTGGTCATCCCCGCCCGCGGCGGTGTCGCCCTCCAGGTCCGGGTCGAAGCCGCCGACGGACACGGCCGCCGCGCCCTGACCGTCCATTCGCGACTCTCCGACGACGTCGGCTGGACCCAGCACGCCGAAGGCTTCCTGACCACCGGAGCCGAGCCGGGCACGGCCCTCACCGCCTGGCCGCCCCCGGGCGCGGAACCGCTGCCGGTCGACGGCCATTACGACACCCTCGCCGGCCACGGCTACCGCTACGGCCCGGCGTTCCAGGGC
The DNA here is from genome assembly GCF_002904295.1 of Amycolatopsis sp. CA-128772. Taxonomy (GTDB): domain Bacteria; phylum Actinomycetota; class Actinomycetes; order Mycobacteriales; family Pseudonocardiaceae; genus Amycolatopsis. The sequence goes on along the minus strand of NZ_PPHG01000108.1, from coordinate 29,680 downwards.
CTGCGTGCCGCCTGGCGCCACGGCGACGACCTCTACGCCGAGGTCGCGCTGCCCGCCGAGCAGCGCGCGGACGCGGCTCGCTACGGGCTGCACCCGGCGTTGCTCGACGCGGCCCTGCACCCGATCGGCCTGACCAGCGCCCAGGCCGGCGCCCGGCTGCCGTTCGCGTGGACCGGCGTCCGGCTGTACGCGACCGGCGCGACCACCCTGCGCGTCCGGCTCGGGGCTCTCGGCGCGGACGGCGTCTCGGTCGCCGTCGCCGACGAGACCGGCGCTCCGGTCGCCGAAGCCGAATCCCTCGTCATGCGGCCGATTTCGGCCGGGCAGCTGGCGGCGGCCGCGGACCAGAGCGCCGACGCGCTGTTCACCCTCACCTGGCAACGGTTCGACGCCGAGCCCGCCGCCCCGGCCGTTCCGCTGGGCGAACCGGGCCCGGTGGTCTACACCGGATGCCGCGGTGACGTGACGGCCGAGGTTCTGCGGACACTGCAGGACTTCCTGGCCGGAGACCACGACCGGCGGCTGGTCCTGGTCACCGAGTCGGCGGTGGGGGACAACCCCGCCGACCCGGCCGCGGCGACGGTCTGGGGGCTCGTGCGCTCGGCGCAGTCGGAGCACCCGGACCGGTTCGTCCTCCTCGACGTCGACACGCCCGGAGACCTCGCCACCTGGGCGGGGACGGCCGCCGCGTCCGGCGAACCGCAGCTGGCGGTGCGCGGCGGCGAACTCCACGTCCCCCGCCTGACGCGGGCGGCCCCGCCGCAGCGGGCGCACACCTGGAACCCGGACGGGACCGTCCTGGTCACGGGCGCGAGCGGCGTGCTCGGCGGGCTGCTCACCCGGCACCTGGTCACCACCCACGGTGTCCGGCACCTGCTGCTGCTCAGCCGCAGCGCACCCGGCCTCGGCGAGCTGCCTGCGTCGGTGACGGCGCTCGCCTGCGACGTCGCCGACCGAGCGGCCCTCGAAGCCGCCCTGGCGACGATCCCCGCCGAGCACCCGCTGACGGCGGTGATCCACGCCGCGGGCGCGCTCGACGACGGCGTCGTCGAAGCCCTGACCCCGGAGCGGCTCGACACCGTGCTCCGGCCCAAGGCGGTCGCCGCGCGGCACCTGCACGAGCTGACCGAGCACCTGGACCTCGACGCGTTCGTGCTGTTTTCCTCCTTCGCCACGACGATGGGCGGCGCGGGCCAGGCGGGCTACTCCGCGGCCAACGCCTACCTCGACGCGCTCGCCCAGCACCGCCACGGCCGGGGGCTGCCCGCCACCTCGCTCGCGTGGGGGCTGTGGGAGGCGCGCAGCGGCCTGACCGCGCACCTCGGCGACGACGACGTGTCGCGCCTCGGCCGGTCCGGTGTCCGCGCGCTGCCGACGGATCGCGCGTTGCGGCTGTTCGACCTCGCGCTGGGCACCGGCGAGCCGCTGCTGATGCCGGTCGCCCTCGACCTCGCCGCCTGGCGGGCCCGCGCCGAAGTCCCGGCGCTGCTGCGCGGCCTCGTCCGGACGCCGGCGCGGCGGGCCGTGCGCGACGGCGTCCCGGCCGGTCCCGGGCTGGCCGAACGGCTCGCCGGCCTGCCGGAAGCCGAGCAGCTACGCGTCGTCGACGAGGTCGTGCGTGCCCAGGTGGCGGCCGTGCTCGGCTACGCATCGGGCCACGCCGTCGAGGCCGGACGCGGGTTCCTCGACCTCGGGTTCGACTCGCTCACCGCACTGGAGCTGCGCAACCGGCTCACCGCGGCGACCGGCTTGCGGCTGCCCGCCACGCTGATCTTCGACTACCCGAACCCGGACGCGCTCACCAAGCACCTGGGCGCCGAGCTGCCCGCGGCCGGCGCGAAGGCCGTCCTGCCCGTCCACGCCGAGCTGGACCGGCTGGCCGCGGTGCTCGCCGCGACCGAACCCGGCGCCGGCGAACGCGCCCTCGTCACCGAACGCCTGCGCGGCCTGCTGGCCCGGTGGACCGCGACCGACGACCGCCGGGACGAGCCCGGCACGGAACTGGCCGACGCCACCGCCGAGGAGATCTTCGACCTCCTCGACGACGAACTGGGGATGTCCTGAATGTCGAACGAACAGAAGCTCCTGGACTACCTCAAGCGGGCCACGGCCGACCTCCGCGAAGCCCGGCGGCGGCTGAAGGAGAACGAGGACCGCGCGCAGGAGCCGGTCGCCATCGTGGGCATGAGCTGCCGGTTCCCCGGCGGTGTCCGCAGCCCGGAACAGCTGTGGGACCTGCTGGCGGCGGGCGAGGACGCGGTCGGGGCGTTCCCCGCCGACCGGGGCTGGGACCTGGCCCGCCTCTACGACGCCGACCCCGGCAGCGCGGGCACCAGCTACACGCGCGAAGGCGCGTTCCTGCACGACGCGGCCGACTTCGACGCCGGGTTCTTCGGCATCTCCCCGCGGGAGGCGCTCGCCATGGACCCGCAGCAGCGGCTGCTGCTGGAGGTGTCGTGGGAGGTGCTGGAGCGGGCCGGGATCGATCCGACGTCCGTGCGCGGCGACAAGGTCGGCGTCTACGCCGGGGTGATGTACTCCGACTACGCGGCCCGGCTGCTGCTCGCCCCCGACGTGTACGCGGAGTTCGAGGCGTTCCTCGGCAACGGCAGCGCGAGCAGTGTCGCCTCCGGCCGGGTCGCCTACACGCTCGGGCTGGAAGGCCCGGCGGTCACGATCGACACGGCCTGTTCGTCGTCGCTGGTGGCGTTGCACCTGGCCTGCCAGGCCGTCCGGCTCGGCGACTGCTCCCTGGCCCTGGCCGGCGGGGTCACGGTGATGGCCACCCCGGGCACGTTCACCGCGTTCAGCCGTCAGCGCGGCTTGGCCGCCGACGGCCGCTGCAAGCCCTTCGCCGACGCCGCCGACGGCACGGGCTGGGGCGAGGGCGCCGGCATGCTGCTCGTCGAACGCCTTTCCGACGCGCGCCGCCACGGGCACCCGGTGCTCGCCGTCGTCCGCGGGTCCGCGGTCAACCAGGACGGCGCGAGCAGCGGCCTGACCGCGCCGAACGGGCCGGCCCAGCAGCGGGTGATCCGGGCCGCGCTGGCGAACTCCGGTCTGTCCGCTTCGGACATCGACGCGGTGGAGGCGCACGGCACCGGAACCCGGCTCGGCGACCCGATCGAGGCACAGGCGCTGCTGGCGACCTACGGCCGCGACCGTCCGGCGCCGTTGTGGCTCGGCTCGGTCAAGTCCAACCTCGGCCACACCCAGGCGGCCGCGGGCGTGGCCGGGATCATCAAGTCGGTCCAGGCCATGCGCCGGGGCGTGCTGCCGCAGTCGCTGCACATCGACACGCCGTCGTCCCAAGTGGACTGGCGGGCCGGGGAGGTCCGGCTGCTCACCGAGGCGACGCCGTGGCCGGAGACCGGGCGGGCGCGCCGGATCGGCGTCTCGTCGTTCGGGGTCAGCGGGACGAACGCGCACGTTGTCCTGGAGCAGGCGCCGGCCGAAGCGCCGGTACCGCCGCGAGCTGCGTCGGGACCGGTGCCGTGGGTGCTGTCGGCGGACTCCGCGGAAGCGTTGCGGGGGCAGGCGGCGGCGCTGCTCCCGCACGACGGCGACCCGGCCGACGTCGGGTTCTCGCTGGTGAAGTCGCGGGCGCTGCTGAGCCACCGCGCGGTGGTCATGGAGGAAGGCGGCCTCGCCGCCCTGGCCGCCGGTCAGCCGAGTGCTTCGGTGGTGACCGCGGAGGCCGCGGCCTGCGGCCGGGTGGCGCTGGTGTTCCCGGGGCAGGGCTCGCAGTGGGCGGGGATGGCGCTGGAGCTGGCCTCGTCGTCGCCGGTGTTCGCGGCGCGTCTGGACGAGTGCGCGGACGCTTTGTCGCCTTTTGTGGACTGGTCGCTGCGGGACGTGCTCGCTGGTGAGCTCGCCCGGGTGGATGTCGTTCAGCCCGCTTTGTTCGCGGTGATGGTGTCGCTGGCCGAGTTGTGGCGCTCGTACGGGGTGGTGCCGGATGCCGTCGTCGGCCACTCCCAGGGCGAGATCGCGGCCGCGGTGGTGTCGGGTGCGCTGTCCCTTCAGGACGGTGCCCGGGTGGTCGCCCTGCGCAGCAAGGCGATTTCGGCGCTCGCCGGGCGTGGTGGCATGGTGTCGGTGGCCGCGCCCCTGCCCGAGGTCGAAGCCCGGCTGACGGACCGGTTGTCGATCGCCGCGGTGAACGGGCCTTCGGCGGTGGTGGTTTCCGGCTCTCCGGCGGCTCTCGACGAGCTGATCGGCTCCTGTGAGGCCGACGGTGTTCGCGCCAAGCGGGTACCGGTGGACTATGCGTCGCACTCGGCGCAGGTGGAGCAGCTGCGCGAGGAAATCCTCGAGGTGCTGGCCCCGATCACGCCCAGGACGCCGGAGATCGCCTTCCTGTCCACGGTGACCGGCGAATGGGCCGGCGCGCTGGACGCCGGGTACTGGTTTTCGAACCTGCGCAACACCGTCCGGCTGGATGTGGCGGTCGAGCGGCTGAAGAGCGAGGGCTTCGGGACCTTCATCGAGGCGTCGCCGCACCCGGTGCTGACCATGGCGCTCGGGGACGACGTCGTCGCGCTGGGCTCGGTGCGCCGCGACGACGGCGGACTGGCCCGGTTCCACACCTCGCTGGCCGAGGCGCACGTCCGCGGCGTGGCGGTGGATTGGACGCCCGCCTTCCCGGACGGCCGGATCGTCGACCTGCCGACGTACGCCTTCCAGCGCAAGCGCTACTGGCTCGACGCACCGGACCGGCCCGTCGCCGGCGACCCGGCGGACGCCGGCTTCTGGTCCGCTGTGGACGGTGAGGACGTCGGAACGCTGGCCGAGCTGCTCGGCGTCGGTGCCGAGACGTCGTTCGCCGAGCTCCTGCCGGCCCTCGCCCGCTGGCGGCGGCTCCGGCAGGAGAAGTCCACGGTGGACGGCTGGCGTTACCGGATCGAGTGGGAGCCGCTGGCCGAGCCGGAAGCGGCGACGCTGGCCGGGCGGTGGGTGGTGGTCATCCCGCCGGGCGCGGACGCCACGGAGGTGACCGCCTGCCTCGCGGCGGCGGGCGCGGAGCCGGTGGTGGTCGAGTGGGCGGGTGAGAGTGGCGTGGCCGCCGTTGCGGAGATGGCGCACCGGCTGGCCGCGGCGGGGGTAGGCACAGGAGCCGAAACCGACCTCCCTCCCGTCGCCGGCGTCGTCTCCCTCCTGCCGGATGCCCCCGGCACCCTGCACCTCATCCAGGCCCTCGCCGGCAGCACCGCCCCCCTCTGGCTGCTCACCCGGCACGCCGTCGCCGCCCTTCCCGGCGACCCGCCGCCCGCCGCGGAGCCTGCGCAGGTCTGGGCGCTCGGCCGGGTGGCCGGCCTCGAACACCCGGAACGCTGGGGCGGCCTCCTCGACCTCCCCGCCACCCTCGACCGCCGCGCCGCGCGCCGGCTGGTCGCCGTCCTCGGGGGGCTTGACCACGAAGACCAAGTCGCCCTTCGGGCCTCCGGTCTCTTCGCGCGCCGGCTTGCGCATGCGCCGGCCGTCGACCCCGCACAGCACTGGCGGCCGCGGGGCACCGTGCTCGTCACCGGGGGTACCGGTGCGCTCGGCCGGCACGTCGCCCGGTGGCTCGCCCGCAGCGGCGCCGACCACCTCGTCCTCGTCAGCCGCCGCGGTGCCGATGCCCCCGGGGCCGCCGACCTCGCCGCGGAGCTCGGCATCCGCGTCACCTTCGCGGCCTGCGACCTCGCCGACCGCGACGCCGTGGCCGCGCTCGTCGAAGAACTCGGCGAGGTGCGGGCCGTCGTGCACACCGCCGGCCTGCCGCAGGCGCAGACCATCGCCGACACCAGTGCCGCCGGCTTCGCCGAGATCCTCGCCGCCAAGGCCGCCGGTGCCGATCACCTCGACGAACTCCTCGGCGACGACCTCGACGCCTTCGTCCTCTTCTCCTCCAACGCCGGTGTCTGGGGCAGCGCCGGGCAGGGCGCCTACGCCGCCGCGAACGCCCACCTCGACGCGCTCGCCGCCCGCCGCCGTGCCGCCGGCCAGAAGGCCACGGCCGTCGCCTGGGGGTCTTGGGCCGGCGACGGCATGGCCGGCAGCGCCGCGGCGAAGGACCACCTGCGCCGCCGTGGCCTGCGGGAAATGGACCCGGATCGGGCCATCGCCGCCCTGCAGCACGCGCTCGACGCCGACGAGACGTTCGTGGCCGTCGCCGACATGGACTGGCCCCGGTTCGCCGCCGGGTTCACCGCCGCCCGGCGCCGGCCGCTGATCGAAGACCTGCCCGAAGTGACCGCCGGGGAGGTCGTCGCCGAGGTCGGCACCGGGCTCGCCGAAGCCGTCCGCGGGCTCGGCCCCCGCGAAGCCGCCCACCACGTCCTCGACGTCGTCCGCGCGCAGGCCGCCGCCGTCCTGGGGCACGACTCCGCCGCGGAAGTCCCGGCGGACCGGGCCTTTCGCGAACTCGGCTTCGACTCCCTGACCGCCGTCGAGCTCCGCAATCGGCTCACCACCGCCACCGGCGTCCGGCTCCCGTCCACCGTCGTCTTCGACCACCCGCACCCCCGCGCGCTGGCCGAGCACCTCCTGCGTGAGGTGACCGCAACCGCGGCCGCGCCCACGCACGAGCGCACCGCGGCCGCGGCCGACGAGCCGATCGCCATCGTGGCCATGGGCTGCCGCTACCCCGGGGACGTCCGGACGCCCGAGGACCTGTGGCGCCTGCTGGCCGACGGCGCCGACGGCGTCGGCCCGTTCCCCGCCGACCGCGGCTGGGACCTGGCCGCGCTGTACGACCCGGACCCCGCCCGCCTCGGCACCAGCTACACCCGCGAGGGCGGGTTCATGACCACGGCGGCGGAGTTCGACGCGGGCTTCTTCGGCATCTCGCCGCGCGAGGCGCTCGCCATGGACCCGCAGCAGCGCGTCCTGCTGGAGACGTCGTGGGAGGTGTTCGAACGAGCGGGCATCGACCCGGATTCGTTGCGCGGCAGCGGAACCGGCGTGTTCGTCGGCGCGACCTCCTCCGGTTACGGCGTCGGCGCGCGCGACGAGTCCGGCGGCTCCGAGGGCTACCTGCTCACCGGCAGCGCCCCGGCCGTCGTCTCCGGCCGCCTCTCCTACACGTTCGGCCTGGAGGGCCCGGCCGTCACCGTGGACACGGCGTGTTCGTCGTCGCTGGTGGCGTTGCACCTGGCCTGCCAGGCGCTGCGCCAGGGCGAGTGCTCGATGGCCCTGGCCGGCGGCGTCACCGTGATGGCGCACCCGGCGGCGTTCGTCGAGTTCAGCCGCCAGCGCGGGCTCGCCGAAGACGGCCGGTGCAAGTCCTTCGCCGACGCCGCCGACGGCACCGGCTGGGGTGAGGGGGTCGGCCTGGTCCTGCTGGAACGCCTGTCGGACGCCCGGCGCCACGGCCACGAAGTCCTGGCCGTCGTCAAGGGTTCGGCGGTCAACCAGGATGGCGCTTCCAACGGCCTGAGCGCCCCCAACGGTCCCTCCCAGCAGCGTGTCATCCGGGCCGCGCTGGCCAACGCCGGTCTGTCCGCTTCGGACGTCGATGCCGTGGAGGCGCACGGCACCGGAACCCGGCTCGGCGACCCGATCGAGGCGCAGGCGCTGCTGGCCACCTACGGCCAGGACCGCGACCGGCCCCTGTGGCTCGGGTCGCTGAAGTCCAACATCGGGCACACCCAGTCGGCCTCCGGCGTGGCGGGCGTGATCAAGATGGTCCTCGCCATGCGGCACGGCGTGCTCCCGCGGACGCTGCACGTCGACACGCCGTCGTCCCAGGTGGACTGGTCGGCCGGTGCCGTCGAGCTGCTCACCGAGGAACGCGCCTGGGTTTCCGACGGCCCGCGCCGCGCCGCCGTCTCGGCGTTCGGGGTGAGCGGCACCAACGCCCACGTGGTCCTGGAACAGGCCGAGCCCGCGGTCGAGATCCCGGCGGGGCCGGACGCGACGCCGCCGCTCGTCCCGCTGTCGGCCCGGAGCGCCACGGCGTTGCGGGCCCAGGCCGGCCGGCTCCGGGGCACGGGCCTGGCGCCGCAGGACCTCGCGTACTCCCTGGCCTTCACGCGGGCCACGCACGACCACCGCGCGGTCATCGTGGCGAGCGGCGACGAGCTCGACCGGGCCCTGGGCGTCCTCGCCGGCGGCGGTACCGACGCCGCCGTGGTCACCGGCACGGCCGACCGGGACGCGCTTCTGGCGGTGCTGTTCACCGGCCAGGGGGCACAACGGGCCGGCATGGGCCGGGGGCTGTACGACCGGTTCCCGGTGTACGCCGAAGCGTTCGACGCGGTGTGCGCGCATTTCGGCCCGGAGCTGCGTGCCGCGTTCGACGACGCCGAGGCGCTGGACCGGACCGAGTTCACCCAGCCCGCGTTGTTCGCGGTCGAGGTGGCGCTGTTCCGCCTCGCCGGGTCCTTCGGTGTCCGTCCGGATTTCGTGGTCGGGCATTCGATCGGGGAGATCTCGGCGGCGCACGTGGCCGGGGTGTTGTCCCTTGAGGACGCTTGCCGGCTGGTGTCGGCGCGGGCGTCGATGATGCAGGCGCTGCCGCCGGGTGGGGCGATGGTGTCGATCGCCGCGCCGGCGTCGGCCATCACGCTGACCGAGGGCGTTTCCCTCGCGGCGGTGAACGGGCCGGAGTCAGTGGTCATCTCGGGCGACGAGGCCGCGGTGCTCGCCATCGCGGCGAAGTTCCCGAAGACCAAGCGGCTGAAGGTCGGCCACGCGTTCCACTCGCCGTTGATGGACCCGATGCTCGAGGAGTTCCGCGCGGTTGCGGAGACATTGACCTACCACCCGGCGCAGATTCCCGTGCTTTCGAATGTGAGCGGTGCTCTCGCCGAGCCGTTCACCGCCGGCTACTGGGTCCGCCACGTGCGTGAGACGGTCCGGTTCGCCGACGGGGTCGAGACCCTGAAAGCCGCCGGTGTCGGCGTGTTCCTGGAGCTGGGCCCGGACGGCGTCCTCAGCTCGATGGTCCCCGGCACGGCGATCCCCGCCCTGCGCCGCGATCGCGACGAGGAACGCACCCTGTTCACCGCGCTCGCCCGGTTGCACGTCAACGGCGTCGCCCTCGATTGGGAGAGCCTGTACGCGGGTTCGGCCGGCCGGGCCGTCGCCCTGCCGACGTACCCCTTCGAGCACCAGCGGTACTGGCTGGAACCCGCCCGCCCCCAGCCGGCCGCCGACACCGCCGACTCCGGGTTCTGGGCCGCCGTCGAGCGCGGCGACCTGGCCCGCGACCTCGCCGTCGACGAAGACCTCGCCGACGCCATCCAGCCCGCGCTGCGGGCCTGGCGCACCCGCCACCGCGAAGCGAGCACCCTGGATTCGTGGCGGTACCGCGTCACCTGGCGGCCGCACCCGGTCCCCGCCGCGCGGCTGTCCGGCACCTGGCTGCTCATCGGCACCGGACCCGCGGGGATCGCGGAAAGCCTGGCCGCGCGCGGTGCCGAGGTGCGCACCGTGCCCGTCGACGGAATGGCTGACGCACAAGACATCGCCGGCGCGCTCGCCTTCCCGGCGAACCTGGCCGAAGCCCTCGCCGTGCTGCAGGCCGACCGGCCCGGCCCGCTCTGGTGCGTCACCACGGAAGCCGTGCGCACCGGCCGCTCCGACACCGCCCCTGACCCGGCGCGCACGCAGATCTGGGGCCTCGGCCGGGTCGCCGCCCTCGAGCTCACCGGCCGCGAGATCGGGCTCCTCGACCTCCCGGCCACCCTCGACGACCGCGGCCACGACCGGCTCGCGGCCCTCCTCGCCGCGGGCCCCGGCGAAGACCAGGTCGCGCTGCGGGCGTCCGGCGCGTTCGTGCCCCGGCTGGTCCGCGCCCCGGCCGGCGTCGAACCCGGCACCTGGCGGCCCGACGGCACCGTCCTGATCACCGGCGGCACCGGCGCGCTGGGCAGCGCGCTGGCCCGGACCCTGGCCGCCCGCGGCGTCCGTGACCTCCTGCTGCTCAGCCGGCGCGGCCCGGACACCCCGGGCGCGGCGAGTCTCGCGACGCAACTGCGTGAACTCGGCGCCCAGCTTGAGATCGTGGCCTGCGACGTGACCGACCGCGCGGCCCTCGCGGAAGTCCTCAATGGACGTTCGATCGGCGCGGTCTTCCACGCCGCCGGCTACGGCCGGTTCACCCCGATCACCGAATCGTCCACGGCGGACTTCGCGGAGGTGGTCGGCGCCAAAGTGGACGGTGCGACCCACCTCGACGAGCTGCTCGGCGACGACCTCGAAGCGTTCGTGCTCTTCTCCTCGGTCGCCGGCGTCTGGGGCAGCGGGCACCAGGGTGCGTATGCGGCCGCCAACGCGCACCTCGACGCGCTCGCCGAACGCCGCCGCGCCCACGGGCTCGCCGCGACGTCGATCGCCTGGGGCCCGTGGGCGGGCGCCGGGATGGGCGCCTCCGAAGAGGGCGAGGAGCTCCTCCGCCGTCGTGGCCTCCGCCCGCTGGACCCGGACCTCGGGATGCGGGCGCTCCTGCAGGCCGTCGAGCTCGGCGAGACCACGGTCGTCGTCGCGGACGTCGACTGGGCCCGGTTCGCGCCCTCGTACGCCGCCGCCCGATCGCGGCCGCTGATGGCCGAGCTGCCCGAGTTCGACGCCGGTGCAGACCCCACCCGCGGCTCGGCCGAGCTCACCACCCGGCTCGCCGCGCTGCCCGCGCCCGAACGCCGTCGCGTGCTGCTGGACCTCGTGCGGGCCCGCGCCGCGGCCGTCCTCGGCCACGACGGCGCCGAGGCGATCGAGCCGGCCCGGCCGTTCAAGGACCTCGGCTTCGACTCGCTCACCGCGGTCGAGCTGCGCAACGGGCTGGCCGCCGACACCGGCCTCGCCCTGCCCTCGACGCTCGTGTTCGACCACCCGACGCCCGCGGACCTGACCGAACGCCTGCTCGGCGAGGTCTTCGGCGCCGACGCACCGGACCCGGCGGGCCACGCGGCCGCGGTGGCCGCCACCGGCGACGACCCGATCGCCATCGTCGCGATGAGCTGCCGCTACCCGGGCGGGGTGCGCTCCCCGGAGGACCTCTGGCGCCTGGTCAGCACGGGCGGCGACGGCATCTCCGCGTTCCCCGCCGACCGCGGCTGGGACGTCGGCGCGCTGTACGACCCGGACCCGGGCAAGAGCGGCCGCAGCTACGCCCGCGAAGGCGGCTTCCTCGAAGGTGTCGGCGAGTTCGACGCCGGGTTCTTCGGCATCTCGCCGCGGGAAGCCCTCGCCATGGATCCGCAGCAGCGGCTGCTGCTGGAGACGTCGTGGGAGCTGTTCGAGCGGGCGGGGATCGACCCGCACGCCCTGCGCGGCACCAGGACCGGGGTGTTCGCCGGCACCAACGGCCAGGACTACGTCACCCTGCTCGGCGCGGCCTCCGGCGTCGAAGGCCACCTGCTGACCGGCAACACCACGAGCGTCATCGCCGGGCGCGTCTCCTACACCTTCGGCCTGGAAGGCCCGTCGGTCGCGGTCGACACCGCGTGCTCGTCGTCGCTGGTGGCGCTGCACCTGGCCTGCCAGTCGCTGCGGCAGGGCGAGTCCGCGATGGCCGTCGCCGGCGGCGTCACCGTCATGTCGACCCCGGGTGCGTTCGTCGAGTTCAGCCGGCAGCGCGGGCTGGCTCCCGACGGCCGTTGCAAGCCGTTCGCCGAGGCCGCCGACGGCACCGGCTGGGCCGAAGGCGCCGGGCTGCTCCTGCTGGAACGGCTTTCGGACGCCCGGCGCAACGGCCACGAGGTGCTGGCGCTGGTCCGCGGTTCGGCGGTGAACTCCGACGGCGCGTCGAACGGCCTGACCGCGCCGAACGGCCCGTCGCAGCAGCGTGTCATCCGGGCGGCCCTGGCGAACGCCGGCCTGGCCCCCTCTGATGTGGACGTTGTCGAAGCGCACGGCACCGGGACGACCCTGGGTGATCCGATCGAGGCGCAGGCCGTGCTGGCCACCTACGGCCAGGACCGCGAGACGCCGCTGTGGCTCGGCTCGGTGAAGTCCAACATCGGCCACACGCAGGCCGCCGCCGGGGTCGCCGGGATCATCAAGATGGTCATGGCCATGCGGCACGAGCTGCTTCCGCCGTCGCTGCACGTCGACGCGCCGACGTCCCACGTGGACTGGTCGGCCGGCTCGGTCGAGCTGCTGACCGAAGGGCGCGAGTGGACCGCGGACCGGCCCCGCCGGGCCGGGATCTCCTCCTTCGGCATCTCCGGCACCAACGCCCACACCATCATCGAACAAGCCTCGCCCGTTCCGGTCGCGGCCCCGGCCGGGGGCACCGGGCTGGTGCCGTGGCCGGTGTCCGGCCGGTCGGTGGCCGCGCTGCGGGCCCAGGCCGCCCGGCTGTCCGAAGTGGACGCGCACCCGGCCGACGTCGGCTTCTCGCTGGCCACCGGCCGGGCCGCGCTGGACCACCGGGCCGTCGTGCTCGGGACCACGGCCGGGGACTTCCGGGCGGGCCTGACCGCGCTCGCCGGCGGCACGCCCGCCGCCGAGGTGGTCTCCGGCGAGCCGGCGACCGGCCCGCTGGCCGTGCTGTTCACCGGGCAGGGCGCCCAGCGCGCCGGGATGGGCCGCGAGCTCTACGCGCGGTTCGACGTCTACGCCGACGCGTTCGACGAGGCGTGCGCGCACCTCGACCCGCACCTGGAGCACCCGATCCGGGACCTCGTCTTCGCGGATCCGGGTACCGGGCAGGCCGCGCTGCTGGACCGGACCGCCTACACCCAGCCGGCGCTGTTCGCCGTGGAGCTGGCCCTGTTCCGGCTGGCCGAGAGCCGGGGCGTGCGGCCGGACCACCTCGCGGGCCACTCGATCGGCGAACTGGTCGCCGCGCACGTCGCCGGCGTCCTGTCACTGGCCGACGCCGCCGAGCTCGTCGCCGCCCGCGGCCGCCTGATGGAGGCCCTGCCCGACGGCGGCGCGATGGTTTCGCTGCGCGCCGGCGAGGAAGCCGTGGCCGCGGAGGTGGCCAAGACCGGCGGCCGGGCGGACATCGCGGCGGTCAACGGGCCCGGCTCGGTCGTCGTCTCCGGCGACGAGGACGTCGTGCTGGCGCTGGCCGCCGGGTTCGCGGAAGCGGGCGTGCGGACCAAGCGGCTCAAGGTGAGCCACGCGTTCCACTCGCCCCGGATGGACGCGATGCTCGACGGATTCGCCGCGGTCGCGCGCCGGCTGACCTACCGCCCGGCCGAACGGGTCGTGGTGTCCACGGTGACCGGTGCGCTCGCCGGCCCCGAACTGTCCACACCGGACTACTGGGTGCGCCAGGTGCGGGCGTCGGTGCGGTTCGCCGACGCCGTCGCCACGCTGGCCGGGCTGGGTGTCCGGACGTTCTTCGAAGCCGGGCCGGACGCGGTGCTCAGCGCGATGGCCGCCGACTGCCTCGGCGAGGACGTCGTCGCGGTGCCCCTGCTGCGCCGCGACCGGCCCGAGGAGCGCACGTTCGCCGCCGCGCTCGCCGGGCTGTGGGTCCGTGGCGTCCCGGTCGATCTCGCGGCTGCGTTCACCGGCGTCCGCCGGGTTCCGCTGCCGACGTACGCCTTCCAGCACCGTCGCTACTGGCCTGAGGCGCCGGCCGCCGCGGGGGACGTCGGCGCGGCCGGGCTCACCGACGCCGCCCACCCGCTGCTGGCCGCGAGCCTGCCGCTCGCCGGCGGGGACGGCACCGTCCTCACCGGACGGTTGTCGCTGTCCGCGCAGCCGTGGCTCGCGGACCACGCTGTGCTCGGCACCGTCCTGCTGCCCGGCACGGCCTTCGTCGAGCTGGCGATCCGCGCGGGTGACCAGGCCGGGTGCCCGGTGGTCGAGGAGCTGACCCTGGCGGCCCCGCTCGTGCTGCGCGAGCGGGACGCCGTCGCGATCCAGGTGTCGGTCGGCGGACCGGACCCCGACGGCCGTCGCGAGCTGACCATCCACTCGCGACCCGAGGGTCAGGACGACTGGACCGCGCACGCCGCGGGTGTTCTGGCACCGACGTCGGCGACCGAGCCGGCGGGGCTGGCCGATTGGCCGCCCGCCGGAGCGGAACCCGTTGACATCACGAGCTTCTACGACAACCTCGCGGCGTCCGGCTTCGGCTACGGCCCGGCTTTCCGCGGCCTGCGTGCGGCCTGGCGCCTCGGCGAGGACGTCTACGCCGAAGTCGCCCTGCCCGGCGAGCAGGCGGGCGCGTTCGGGCTGCACCCGGCCTTGTTGGACGCCGCCCTGCACGCCCTCGGCCTTCGCGACGGCGAAACCGGCCCACGGCTGCCGTTCGCGTGGACCGGCGTCACCCTGCACGCCACCGGCGCCACCGCCCTGCGGGTCCGGCTGCGGCCGGGCGCCGGGGACGCGGTCGCCGTCGACGTCGCCGACACCGCCGGCGTGCCGGTCGCGTCGGTGGCTGCGCTCGTCCTGCGCCCGGTGTCGGCCGGCCAGCTGCGTGGCCCGGACGGCGGAGACGCGCTGTTCCAGGTCGAATGGACGCCGGTTCCGGTGCCGGAAGCCCCGGGTGGCCGGTACGCGGTGATCGGCCCGGACCCGCTCGGCCTGGTGGCCGGGCTCGGCTCGTCCGGCACCGTCGAGTCCTGTGTGGACCTCGCGGACCTGGGCCGCCGCACCGCGGAAAGCGGCGAGGAACCGCAGTACGTGTTCTCCGCGATCCGGCACTCGGCGCAGCCCCGCGAACGCGCCGCCTTCGCCCTCGAACTCGTGCGGGAGTGGCTGGCCGACGACCGGTTCGCCACCGCCCGGCTCGTGCTGGTGACCCGCGGCGCGGTCGGGGCCACCGACGGCGACCGCGTCCCCGACCTCACCGCCGCGCCGGTGTGGGGACTCCTGCGGTCGGCGCAGTTCGAGAATCCCGGCCGGCTCGTCCTGGTCGACCTCGACGACGAGGACCCGCGCTCGGCGGCCCTGCTCGGCGCGGTCGCCTCCGGCGAACCCCAGCTCGCGCTGCGCGACGGCCGGGCGCTGGCCGCGCGGCTGGTGCGGGCCGGCTCCGGCGCCCTGCTCCGGCCGCCCGCCGAAGGCAACTGGCGGCTCGACAGCACCGGCCGCGGCACCCTGCAGAACCTCGCGCTCGTCCCGAACCCGCTGCCGGAGACTCTGGAACCGGGCACGGTCCGGGTGGCCATCCGCGCCGCCGGGCTGAACTTCCGCGACGTCCTCATCGGACTCGGCATGTACCCGGGCGAGCCGATCATGGGCATCGAAGGCGCCGGCGTCGTCCTGGAATGCGGCGAAGGCGTCACCGGGCTGGCCCCCGGCGACAAGGTGATGGGGTTCTTCCCCGGCGCCTTCGGCCCGCGTTCGGTCGCGGACCAGCGGATGCTCGCCAAGATCCCCGGCGGCTGGTCGTTCAGCGAAGCCGCGTCGGTCCCCATCGTCTTCCTCACCGCCTACTACGGGCTCGTGGACCTGGCCGGGCTGCGGGCCGGGGAGTCCGTGCTTGTGCACGCGGGCGCCGGCGGCGTCGGGATGGCCGCCATCCAGCTCGCCCGCCACCTCGGCGCCGAGGTCTACGCCACCGCCAGCCCCGGCAAGTGGGACGTCCTGCGCGCCTCCGGGCTCGACGACGCCCACCTCGCGTCCTCGCGTACGACCGGGTTCGCCGAGCTGTTCCGCGAGGCCGGCGGCGGCCGGGGGGTCGACGTCGTGCTCAACGCCCTGACCCACGAGTTCGTCGACGCCTCCTTCGCGCTGATGCCGCGCGGCGGCCGCTTCCTCGAGATGGGCAAGGCCGACGTGCGGGACGCGGACGCCGTCGCCGCCGCCCACCCGGGCGTCCGGTACCAGGCGTTCGACCTGGTCGAAGCGGGCCCGGACCGCATCCGGGAGCTGTTCACCGAGGTCCTCGCGCTGTTCGAGGCGGGCGCGCTGACGCCGTTGCCGGTGCGGACCTGGGACGTCCGGCGCGCGCCGGAGGCGTTCCGGTTCGTCAGCCAGGCCAAGCACGTCGGCAAGGTCGTGCTCACCATGCCGCCGTCCTTCGGCGACGGCACGGTGCTGATCACCGGCGGCACCGGCGCGCTGGGCGGCCTGGTCGCCCGGCGGCTGGTCACCGGGCACGGCGTCCGCGACCTGGTGCTGCTGAGCCGGCGCGGGCCGGCCGCCCCCGGCGCGGCCGACTTGGCCGGGGAGCTGCGGGAGCTGGGCGCGGACGTCCGGATCGTGGCCGGCGACGCCGCCGACCGCCGCGAGCTGGCCGCCGTGCTCGCCACGATCCCGGCGCTCACCGGCGTGGTGCACGCGGCCGGGGTCCTCGACGACGGCGTGGTGGCGTCGCTGACCCCCGAGCGGCTGAACGCGGTGCTGCGGCCCAAGGTCGACGCGGCCCTCAACCTGCACGAGCTCACCCGTGACCGCGGCCTTTCGGCGTTCGTGCTGTTCTCCTCGGCGGCGGCCACGCTGGGCAGTCCCGGCCAGGGCAACTACGCGGCGGCCAACGCGTTCCTCGACGCCCTCGCGCAGTACCGCGCCGCCCGCGGGCTCCCGGCCGGGTCGCTGGGCTGGGGCCCCTGGGCCACCGACGGGATGCTCCGCGAAGCCGATCTCGCGAAGCTGACGCGGTCCGCCTTCGTCCCGTTCACCGCCGACCGCGGCCTCGACCTGTTCGACCTCGCGGCGGCCCGGCCCGAACCGGCGCTGCTGCCGCTGCAGCTCGACCCGGCCGCGCTGGACGCGCAACCGGGGCTGCCGCCGCTGTTCGCGTCGCTGGTGCGGGCCCCGGCCCGCCGGTCCGCTTCGGTGGCGGCGGACGAGCCGTCAGGGCCGGCCCTGGCCGAGCGCCTCGCGGCCGTGCCCGTGGCCGAGCGCGGCGAATTCCTCCTCGACGTCGTGCGCGGGCACGTCGCCACGGTGCTGGGCCACGGCTCGGCCGCCGACGTCGAGGGCAGCCGCGGCTTCCTGGACCTGGGCTTCGACTCGCTCACCGCGGTCGAGCTGCGCAACCGGCTCACCGCCGAGAGCGGGCTGCGGCTGCCGGCCACGCTGATCTTCGACCACCCGTCGCCCGCCGACCTGGCCGCGCACCTGCGGGCCGGGCTCGCCCCGGCCGCCGTCGACGCGGACGCGGCGGTGCTGGCGGAACTGGACCGGCTGGAACGGCTGCTGGAAGGCGCCGGGGACAGCGTCTCCAGGAGAGTCACCGCGCGGCTGGAGACGCTGCTCGCGCGCCGCCGGTCCGCGGCCGGCGAGGACGGCGACGCCGAACTCGACTCCGCGACCGACGACGAAATCTTCGACCTGATCGACAACGAACTCGGACTGTCCTGAATGGACGGCACGCGACGGGATGGGGCCTGATGGACAACGACGCGAAGCTCCGGGAGTACCTGAAGAAGGTGACCGCGGACCTCCGGCGCGCCCGCAAGCGCGTCCAGGAGGTCGAAGACGCGGCCGCCGCCCCGGTCGCGATCGTCGGGATGGCCTGCCGGTTCCCCGGCGGGGTCCGCTCGCCCGAAGACCTGTGGCGGCTGGTCGACTCCGGCGGCGACGGGATGTCCGGGTTCCCGGCCGGCCGCGGCTGGCCCGACGCGCACGACGCCGGCTTCGTCGCCGAAGGCGGTTTCGTGCACGAAGCGGGCCGGTTCGACGCGGGCTTCTTCGGCATCTCGCCGCGCGAAGCGCTGGCCATGGACCCGCAGCAGCGGCTGCTGCTCGAGACGTCGTGGGAGACCCTCGAACGCGCCGGGATCGTGCCGGACACCCTGCGCGGCAGCCGCACGGCGGTGTTCGTCGGCGCGGCCTCCCAGGGGTACGGCACCGGCGCGGGGGAGGAGGCCGAGGCGGTCGCCGGGCACCTGATGACCGGCACCGCCACCAGCGTCCTGTCCGGCCGGATCTCCTACACCCTCGGCCTGGAAGGCCCGTCGGTCACTGTGGACACGGCCTGTTCGTCGTCCCTGGTCGCGTTGCACCTGGCGGTCCAGTCGCTGCGGCGCGGGGAGTCCGACCTCGCGCTGGCCGGCGGCGCGGCGGTGATGGTCAACCCGGACATGTTCACCGAGATGAGCCGCCAGGGCGGGTTGTCCGGCAACGGCCGGTGCAAGGCGTTCGCCGAGGGCGCCGACGGCACCGGCTGGGGCGAGGGCGCCGGGATGCTGCTGGTCGAGCGGCTGGCCGACGCGCAGCGCCTCGGCCACCCGGTGCTCGCCGTCGTCCGCGGCTCGGCGGTCAACTCCGACGGCGCGAGCAGCGGCCTCTCGGCGCCGAACGGCCCGGCACAGCAGCGGGTCATCCGGGACGCGCTCGCCGACGCCCGGTTGTCCACTGTGGACGTGGACCTGGTCGAGGCGCACGGCACCGGCACGGCCCTGGGTGACCCGATCGAGGCGCAGGCGCTGCTGGCGACCTACGGCCAGGACCGTGAAACGCCGCTGTGGCTCGGTTCGGTCAAGTCGAACATCGGGCACACGCAGGCCGCGGCCGGCGTCAGCGGCGTCATCAAGCTGGTGATGGCGCTGCGGAACCGCCGGATGCCGCCGACCCTGCACGCGGGGACACCGTCGGCGAAGATCGACTGGACGGCCGGTGCGGTCGAGCTGCTGCAGGAAGGCCGGGACTGGACCGCCGACCGCCCGCGGCGGGGCGCGGTGTCGTCGTTCGGCATCTCGGGCACCAACGCCCACCTCGTCCTGGAGGAGTTCTCGGCTCCGCCGGCCGCCCCGGCCGCCGGGTCCGGCGTGGTGCCGTGGGTGCTGTCGGCCAAGTCCGCCGAGGCCCTGCGCGAGCAGGCCGCCCGGCTGTCCCTGGTGGACGGTTCGCCGGCCGACGTCGCCTTTTCGCTGGCGACGACCCGTTCGGCGTTCACGCACCGGGCCGTCGTGGTCGGTGCCGACCGGGAGCGGCTCCTGGCCGGGGTCCGCGCGGTGGCCGAGGGAACCCCCGCGCCGCACGTCGTTTCGGCGGTCGCCAGGAGCGGCAAGGTGGCCATGGTCTTCCCCGGCCAGGGTGCCCAGTGGACCGGGATGGCCGCCGGGCTCCTGGCCACGTCGGAGGTGTTCGCGGCCCGGTTCGCCGAGTGCGCGCGGGCGCTCGAGCCCCACACCGGCTTCTCGCTGCTCGACGAGCCCGAACTGGATCGCGTCGACGTCGTCCAGCCCGCGCTCTTCGCGATGATGGTCTCCCTGGCTTCGCTGTGGGCCACCCACGGCGTGCGCCCGGACGCGGTGATCGGCCACTCCCAGGGCGAAATCGCGGCCGCGGTGGTGTCCGGGGCGCTGTCCCTCGAGGACGGGGCCCGGGTGGTCGCGTTGCGCAGCAAGGCCATCCTCGCCTTGGCGGGCGCGGGCGGGATGGTCTCCGTGGCCGCGCCCCTGGAGCGGACCAGGTCGCTCGCCGCGCCGTGGGGCGACCGGATCGGCATCGCCGCCGTGAACGGCCCGGCGTCGACCGTCGTCTCCGGCGACCCGGACGCGCTCGACGAGTTCACGGCCGCCTGCGGCGAGGTGCGCACCCGGCGGATCCCGGTGGACTACGCGTCCCACTCCGCGCAGGTGGAGCGGCTGCGCGGCGAACTACTGGACGTCCTGGCCCCGATCACCCCGCGCCCGGCCGGTACCGGCTTCCTTTCGACCGTCACCGGCGAATGGCTCGACGGCCCGGAGCTGGACGCGGAGTACTGGTACACGAACCTGCGCAGCACCGTGCGGCTGGACACCGCCGTCGAGCGGCTGAAGGGCGAGGGGTTCCGGACGTTCGTGGAGGTGTCGCCGCACCCGGTGCTGACCATGGCGCTCGGGGACGACGTCGTCGCGCTCGGTTCCCTGCGCCGCGACGACGGTGGCCTGGACCGCTTCGCGCTGTCGGTGGCCGAAGCGCACGTCCACGGCGTCAAGGTCGACTGGACGCCGTACTTCGCCGGCGCCGCGCGGGTCGACCTGCCCACTTACGCGTTCCAGCAGCGGCACTACTGGCTGAAGCCCGGCGGTGCCGCGGTCACCGATCCGGCGGACGCCGGTTTCTGGGCGGCGGTCGACCGCGGCGACCTCGCCGCGACCATCGGCGTCGACCCCGAAGTTCCGCTGAGCGAGCTGCTGCCCGCCCTGAGCGACTGGCGCCGGACGGCCCAGGAAAAGTCCACTGTGGACTCCTGGCGCTACGACATTCGCTGGCGCCCGGCGCCGGAGCCGGTGGGCACCCTGTCCGGGCGCTGGCTCGCCGTGGCCGCGCCCGGGCAAGACACGTCCATAGCGGACGCACTCGGCGCCGAACTCGTGCCGGTGACCGGCGATCGCGAAAGCCTGGCCGCCCGCCTGCGCGAAGCCGGGCCGGTGACGGGCGTGGTGTCGTTGCTGGGCTTCGACGAGCGGCCGCACCCGGAGTTCCCCGAGCTGCCGTCCGGGGTGGCGGCGACGCTGGTGCTCGCCCAGGCCCTCGGCGACGCGGGCATCGACGCGCCCCTCTGGCTGCTGACGTCGGGCGCGGTCGACACGGCCTCGCCCTCGCCCGCGCAGGCGCAGATCTGGGGCCTCGGCCGCGTGATCGGCCTGGAACACCCGGACCGCTGGGGCGGGTTGATCGACCTGCCGCCCGCCCCCGACGCCCGGGCCGTGGAACGCCTCACCGCCATCCTGGCCACCCCCGGCGACGAGGACCAGTTCGCCGTCCGCCCCTCCGGCGTGCTCGTCCGCCGCCTGGTCCACGCCACGCCGCCGCGAACCGCACCCGGCTCGTGGTCCCCGCGCGGCACCGTCCTCGTCACCGGCGGGACGGGCGCTCTCGGCCCGCGGATCGCCCGCTGGCTGCGCACGGCCGGCGCCGGGCACGTCGTCCTCGCCAGCCGGCACGGCGGCCAGATCCCCGACGAACCGGGTATCACCTTCGCCACCTGCGACGTCACCGATCGCGCCGCCGTCGAAGCCCTCGCCCGCGCCCACGACTTCCGGGCCGTCGTCCACGCCGCCGCGCTCATCGAACTCGCCGCCATCGACGCCACCGACGTCGCCGGGTTCGCGGCCGTCGCGCGCGCCAAGGTGCTCGGCGCGGAAAACCTCGACGCCGTCTTCGACCAGGACCTGGACGCCTTCGTCCTGTTCTCCTCCATCGCCGGCGTCTGGGGCAGCGGCGAACACGCGGCCTACGCCGCCGCGAACGCCCACCTCGACGCCCTCGCGCAGCGGCGGCGCGCCCGCGGCCTGCGGGCCACCTCGCTCGCCTGGGGCGTCTGGAACGCCGCCAACCCCGCCAAGGCGAACCAGGACTTCGACGCGAGCCGCCTGCTGCGCCAGGGCCTGCCGTTCCTCGACCCCGACCTCGCCTTCGCGGGCCTGCGCCAGGTCCTCGCCGACGACGAGACGTTCCTCGCCGTGGCCGACGTCGACTGGGCCCGGTTCGCGCCCGTCTTCACCGCCCTGCGGCCGCGCCCGCTGCTCGACGAGCTGCCCGAGGTCCGCCGCGCCCTGACGGTGGAAAAGGCCCAGGGCAAGACCGGTCTGCTGGCCGGGCTGGCTCCGGCCGACCGCCGCCGGGCCGTGCTCGACCTGGTCCGCGCCACCGCGGCCGCGGTGCTCGGCCACGACGGCCCGGACGCCGTCGCCCCGGACGTGGCCCTGCGCGAACTCGGCTTAGACTCGCTCACCGCCGTCGAGCTGCGCAACCGCCTCGCCGCCGAAACCGGCCGGAGCCTGCCCGCCACCCTCGCCTTCGACCACCCGACGGCCGAGCGCATCACCGAGTTCCTGCTCGGCGCCACGACCGGCGGCACCGAGACCGTCGTCGCGGTCGCCGACGACGAGCCGATCGCCATCGTCGCGATGAGCTGCCGCTACCCGGGCGGGATCAGCAGCCCGGAGGACCTCTGGGAGCTGATCACCACCGGCGGCGACGCGATCACCGGCTTCCCGGCCGACCGCGGCTGGGACGTCGGCGCGCTGTTCGACCCCGACCCGGACCACGACGGTACCAGTTACACCCGCCACGGCGGCTTCCTGCACGACGCGGGCGACTTCGACCCGGGCTTCTTCGGCATCTCGCCGCGCGAGGCGCTGACCATGGACCCGCAGCAGCGGCTGCTCCTGGAGGCGTCGTGGGAGGCGGTGGAACGCGCCGGCGTCGATCCGGAGAGCCTGCGGGGGAGCGCCACCGGCGTGTTCGTCGGCACGAACTACGCCGACTACGGCATCGGGCTGGCCCAGCCCGGCAGCTCGGCCGGGCACCTGCTCACCGGCGGCGCGGCCAGCGTCGTTTCGGGCCGCATTTCCTACACCTTCGGGCTCACCGGCCCGGCCGTCACCGTCGACACGGCGTGCTCGTCGTCCCTGGTCGCGCTGCACCTGGCCTGCCAGTCGCTGCGCACCGGCGAGTGCACGATGGCGCTGGCCGGCGGGGTGGCGCTGATGTCGACACCGGCGTCCTTCGTCGCCTTCAGCCGCCAGCGCGCGCTCGCCGCCGACGGCCGCTGCAAGGCGTTCTCCGACGACGCCGACGGCATGGGCATGGCCGAGGGCGTCGGCGTCCTGCTGGTCGAACGGCTCGCCGACGCCCGGCGCCTCGGCCACGAGGTGCTGGCCGTGATCCGCGGCTCGGCGGTCAACTCCGACGGCGCGTCCAACGGCCTGACCGCGCCCAACGGCCCGGCCCAGCAGCAGGTCATCCGGCAGGCGGTGGCCAACGCGCGGCTGACCTTCGACGACGTCGACGCGGTCGAGGCCCACGGCACCGGCACCACCCTCGGCGACCCGATCGAGGCGCAGGCCCTGCTGGCCACCTACGGCCGCGACCGGGTGAACCCGCTCCTGCTCGGCTCGGTGAAGTCCAACATCGGGCACAGCCAGGCCGCTTCGGGCGTCGCCGGCGTCATCAAGATGGTCATGTCCCTGCGCCACGGCGTGCTCCCGGGCACGCTGCACGCGGGCACCCCGTCGTCCCATGTGGACTGGACGACCGGGAACGTCGCCCTGCTGACCGAAAACCGCCCCTGGCCCGAGACCGGCCGCCCGCGCCGGGCCGCCGTGTCGTCGTTCGGCATGAGCGGCACCAACGCCCACGCCGTCCTCGAAGCCGCACCGGAGCCGGTCGCGACGGAGCCGTCCGGGCCCGTCGCGACCGGCCCGGTGCCCTGGGTCCTGTCCGCGAAGACGCCCGCCTCGCTGGCCGCGCAGGCCCGGCGGCTGCAGGCGCGCGTAGGGGCCGCACAGGGGGTCCGGGCCGCAGATGTGGGGTACTCCCTCGCGAACTCCCGGGCTACGTTCGAGCAACGGGCGGTGCTCGTGACCGGCGGTGCGCACCCCGGCCACGACCCGCTGGGCGCGCTCGCCCACGGCCGGGCCGCTCCCGGCCTGGTGCGGGGCAGCGCCCGCCACGGGGGCAAGGTCGCCTTCGTCTTTCCCGGGCAGGGCTCGCAGTGGGTGGGGATGGCTTTGGACCTGATCGACACGTCGCCGGTGTTCGCGGCCCGCATGCGGGACTGCGAACGCGCGCTGGCGCCGTACGTCGAGTGGTCGCTGTCCGATGCCCTCGGCGACGAAGAACTGCTGCAGCGCGTCGACGTCGTCCAGCCCGCGTTGTTCGCCATGATGGTGTCGCTGGCCGAGGTCTGGCGCGCCCACGGAGTTTCCCCGGACGCCGTGATCGGCCACTCGCAGGGCGAGATCGCCGCGGCGGCGGTCGCCGGCGCACTGTCCCTCGAGGACGCCGCCCGCGTGGTCGCGTTGCGCAGCAGGGCGATCCGGGCCCTGGCGGGCCACGGCGGGATGGTGTCCGTCACCGCGCCGCCGTCCGATGTCGAGCGACGCCTGGAGCGCCTCGGTGGCCGCGCGGGGATCGCCGCGGTCAACGGCCCGTCCACCGTCGTCGTCTCCGGAGCCCCGGACGCGCTCGACGCGCTGCTGGCGGAGTGCGCGGCCGACGGCGTGCGCGCCAAGCGGATCCCGGTCGACTACGCCTCCCACTCGGTCCAGGTGGTCCAGATCAAGGCGGAGCTGCGCGAACTGCTCGCGCCGGCTTCCCCGCGGTCGTCCGGTATCGCGTTCTACTCCACGGTGACCGCCGAACCGATCGACACCGCCGGACTCGACGGCGCTTACTGGTACACCAACCTGCGCAACCCGGTGCTGTTCGAAGCGGCCACGCGGCGCCTGGCTGCGGACGGCTACGACACCTTCGTCGAGTGCAGCCCGCACCCGGTGCTCACGATGAGCGTCGAGGACACTGTGGACGAAGCCGTCGTCACCGGCACGCTGCGTCGCGGCGAGGGCGGCCTCGACCGGCTGTACACGTCGTTCGCCGAGGCGTGGGTGCACGGTGTCGACGTCGACTGGACGCCCGCGTTCGGCGAAGGCGCCCAGCTGGTCCCCCTGCCGACGTACGCCTTCGACCACCAGCGGTACTGGCTGGACCCGGCCCCCGCGGCCCCGGCCGACGACGGGCTTTGGACGGCGCTCGAGGAAACCGAAGACCTCGCCGGTGTCCTCGGGGTCGGCCGGGACGCGCTCGACGAGGTGCTGCCCGCCCTGGCCCGGTGGCGCACCCAACGATCTGCAGTGGACTCCTGGTGTTTGAAGGTCGGCTGGGTGCCGGCCGCCGAGCCCGCGCTGCCGCTGCTGTCCGGCCGCTGGCTGGTCCTGCTGCCGAATGGCCACAGTGGATCGGTCGCGGACGCGCTCGCCGCGCGCGGCGCCGACGTCGTCACCGCCTCGCCGGACGAACTGCCGCCGGGGGAGTACGCCGGCGTGGTTTCCCTGCTGGGCCTGGACGAAACGCCGCTGCCCGGGCATCCGCTGATCGCCGCCGGGGTCGCCGCGACGGCCGCGCTGGCGCCGGCCATGGCCGCCGCCGGGATCGACGCTCCCTTGTGGCTGCTCACCCGCGGCGCCGTGGCGGCCGGGCCCGGCGACGCGCCGGCGTCGGGCGTGCCCGCCCAGCTGTGGGGCCTCGGCCGCGTGATCGGCCTGGAGTACCCCGGTCTCTGGGGCGGGCTGGTCGACCTGCCCGCCACGCTCGACGAGCGGGCCGCCGACCGGCTGGCCGGCGTGCTGGCCGAGCCCGGCGGCGAAGACCAGCTCGCGATCCGCTCCCACGGGATCCTGGCCCGCCGGCTGCGCCCGGCCCGCCCGGCGCCGGCCGGCGAGCCGTGGCGGCCGCGGGGGACCGTGCTCGTCACCGGCGGCACCGGCGCGCTCGGCGCGCACGTCGCCCGCTGGCTGGGCCGCTCCGGCGCCGACCACCTCGTGCTCACCAGCCGCCGCGGTGAAGCCGCCCCGGGCGCCGCCGAACTCGCCGAAGAGCTGCGCGGGTACGGCTGCGCGGTGACCATCGCCGCGTGTGACGTCGCCGAACGCAAGGCCGTCGAAGCGCTGCTGGACAGCCTGGGTCACCCGCCGGCGGCCGTCGTGCACGCGGCCGGGCTGCCGCAGTCGAGCGCCCTGGCCGAGACCGGCCTGGACGAGTTCGAAGACGTCCTCGCGGCCAAGGTCGCGGGCGCCGCGCACCTGGACGCGCTGCTCGGCGACGACCTCGAAGCGTTCGTGCTGTTCTCCTCAAACTCCGGTGTCTGGGGCAGCGCGGGCCAGGGCGCGTACGCCGCCGCGAACGCCTACCTGGACGCGCTCGCCGAACAGCGCCGCGCCCGCGGCGCGAAGGCGACGTCGGTGGCGTGGGGGCTGTGGGCCGGCGGTGGCATGGCGTCCGACGGGGGCGAGGAACAGCTGCGCCGCCGTGGCCTGCGGCCGATGGCGCCGGAGCGGGCCGTGGCCGCGCTGCAGGGCGCGCTCGACCGCGACGAGACCTTCCTCGCCGTGGCCGACGTCGACTGGGCCCGGTTCGTGCCCGCCTTCACGGCGTCGCGGCGGCGTCCGCTGATCGAGGACCTGCCGGCCGTCCGGCACGTGCTGGACCAGCTGGAAGCCGAGCAGGAGCGGCACGACGAAGGCGCCGCGGCGGGGTGGCGCGATCGGCTGGCCGGGCTGCCGGCGGCCGAACGCGACCGGGCCGTGCTGGACCTGGTCCGCACCGAGGCCGCCGCCGTGCTCGGCCACCGCGGGACCGAGGCGATCGGCAGCACGCGGCCGTTCCGCGACCTCGGGTTCGACTCGGTGACCGCGGTCGAGGTGCGCAACCGGCTGCGCGAGGTCACCGGCCTGCGGCTGGCGGCCACCGCCGTCTTCGACCACCCGACCCCGGTGGCGCTGGCCCGGTTCCTCGCGGCCGGCCTCGCTCCCGGCGGCACGCCCGCCGAGTCGGCGTTCGGTGCGCTCGACCGGCTGGAGGCGTCGCTGACGGACCTCGCGGAGCCGGACGAGAACGTCCGGCTCCGCGTCGAAATGCGGCTGAAGTCCCTGCTGAACCGCTGGAGCGCGGAGGGGGCGCCGCCTCCGCAGGCGCAGCTGGCCGGCGCTTCGGCGGCCGAGGTGTTCGCGTTCATCGACCACGAACTCGGGATTTCCCCGCCGCCGGCGCAGTGACGCCCTGACTGGACGAACGGATGAGGTTGGCGATGTCAGAGCAGGACAAGCTCCTCGAGTACCTCAAGCGCGTGACGGCCGACCTGCACCAGACCAGGCAGCGGCTGCAGGCGGCGGAGGCGGCCGAGCAGGAGCCGATCGCCATCATCTCCCTGGCCTGCCGGTACCCGGGCGGGGTCGCCTCGCCCGAGGACCTGTGGGACCTCGTCGCGGGCGGCACCGACGCGATGTCGGCGTTCCCCGAGGACCGCGGCTGGGACGTCGAGCGCATGTACGGCGCTGAAGGCGCCCGCGCGGTCGAAGGCGGCTTCGTCCACGACGCTGCTTCGTTCGACCCCGGGCTCTTCGGCATTTCGCCGCGTGAGGCGCTTGCGATGGACCCGCAGCAGCGCCTGCTGCTGGAGACGTCCTGGGAGCTGCTGGAGCGGGGCCGGCTCGACCCGCTTTCGTTGCGGGGCAGCCGGACCGGCGTGTTCATCGGCGCGAACGCGTCCGGCTACAGCAGCACCCTGCGGGCCGCCGCGGGTTCCGAGGGCTACCTGCTGACCGGCGAGGCGCCGAGCGTGATGTCGGGGCGGCTGTCGTACACGTTCGGGCTGGAAGGCCCGTCGATCACGGTGGACACGGCCTGTTCGTCGTCGCTGGTGGCGCTGCACTGGGCGTGCCAGGCGCTGCGGGAGGACGAATGCGGCCTCGCGCTGGCCGGCGGGGTCACGGTGATGGTGAGCCCGCTGGCGTTCGCCGAGTTCAGCCGCCAGCGCGGGCTGGCGTCGGACGGCCGCTGCAAGTCCTTCGCCGACGCCGCCGACGGCACCGGCTGGGGCGAAGGCGCCGGCATGGTGCTGCTGGAGCGCCTGTCGGACGCCCGGCGCAACGGGCACGAGATCCTCGGCGTGATCCGCGGCTCCGCGGTGAACTCCGACGGCGCGTCGAACGGCCTGACCGCGCCGAACGGTCCTTCGCAGCAACGGGTCATCCGTGCGGCGCTGGCGAACGCCGGACTGTCCACTTCGGACGTCGACGCGGTCGAGGCGCACGGCACCGGCACCGCACTGGGCGACCCGATCGAGGCGCAGGCCCTGCTGGCGACGTACGGCCAGGACCGGCCCGCGGACCGGCCGTTGTGGCTCGGGGCGCTGAAGTCGAACATCGGGCACACGCAGTCGGCGTCCGGGATCGCGGGTGTCCTCAAGATGGTGCTGGCGTTGCGGCACGAGCTGCTGCCGCGCACCCTGCACGTCGACGCGCCTTCGTCCGAAGTGGACTGGTCCGCGGGTGCGGTGGAGCTGCTGACTTCGGCACGGCCGTGGCCCGTGCGGGATTCGCCGCGGCGGGCCGGGGTGTCGGCCTTCGGGGTGAGTGGCACGAACGTGCACGTGATCGTCGAGGAGGCGCCTGCTGTCGTTGCGCCGGAGCCGGTTTCCCGTGCCGGCGGCGCGCTGCTGCCGTGGGTGGTCTCCGGGACGAGCGATGCCGCGTTGCGCGCGCAGGCCCGGCGGTTGCTGGACGCGGATCCCGATCCGGTCGACGGCGGGTACTCGTTGGCCGTCACTCGCGCCGGTCTTGCCCGGCGTGCGGTGGTGCTCGGTACCGACCGCGACTCGCTGCGGGAGGGCCTGACGCGGCTCGCCGAGGGGGACGGCGTCACCGGTACGGCGGACCCGGATGCGTTGCTGGCGGTGCTGTTCACCGGCCAAGGCGCGCAGCGGGTCGGGATGGGGTTCGAGCTCTATCGGCGTTTTCCCGCGTATGCCGCGGCTTTCGACGAGGTTTGCGCGCACTTCGACCCCTCCCTTCGGGATGCGTTCGAGGACGCGTCGCTGCTGGACCGGACGGAGTTCACGCAGCCGGCGTTGTTCGCGGTCGAGGTGGCGTTGTTCCGGTTGGTGGAGTCGTTCGGTGTCCGCCCGGACTTCGTGGCGGGGCATTCGATCGGGGAGATCTCGGCGGCGCACGTGGCCGGGGTGCTGTCCCTTTCGGACGCTTGTCGGCTAGTGGCCGCCCGGGCGTCGCTGATGCAGGCGCTGCCCGCGGGCGGGGCGATGGTGTCGATCGCCGCTCCGGAGTCGGCCGTCGAGCTGACCGAGGGCGTTTCGATCGCGGCGGTGAACGGCCCGGAGTCGGTCGTGATCTCCGGCGACGAGGCGGCGGTCCTGGCCATCGCGGCCCGGTTCCCGAAGACCAAGCGCCTCGCGGTGAGTCACGCGTTCCATTCGCCGCTGATGGATCCGATGCTCGAAGAGTTCCGCGCGGTCGCCGAGACACTGACCTATCACCCGGCTCAGATA
This sequence comes from Amycolatopsis sp. CA-128772, assembly GCF_002904295.1. GTDB lineage: Bacteria > Actinomycetota > Actinomycetes > Mycobacteriales > Pseudonocardiaceae > Amycolatopsis. The sequence continues at coordinate 1,062 of NZ_PPHG01000108.1, read as the reverse complement.
CCGGTGCTCTCGAATGTGAGCGGTGCTCTCGCATCGACGTTCACGGCGGAGTACTGGGTGCGGCACGTGCGGGAAGCGGTCCGGTTCGCCGACGGGGTGGCCACCCTGAAAGCCGCGGGCGCCGGCGTCTTCCTGGAGCTGGGGCCCGACGGGGTGCTCAGCGCGATGGTCGGCGGCACGGCGGTCCCGGCGTTGCGGCACGACCGCTCCGAAGAGAGAGCACTGCTCACAGCGTTGAGCACTGTTCACACCCGCGGCGTGAAGGTCGATTGGACGTCGTTCTTCCCGGGCGGCCGCCGGATCGATCTGCCGGCATACGCGTTCCAGCGGGAGCGTTTCTGGCCGCGCGGCGGTGCCGTCCACGGCGACGCGGGTTCGCTGGGCCTGGGCGCGCTGGATCACCCGCTGCTGGGCGCGGCGGTCACGTTGGCGGGTCACGACGGCGTCGTCTTCACGGGACGGCTGTCGCTGGAGACGCAGCCGTGGCTGGCCGGGCACGCGCTGGGCGGGGCGGTGCTGGTGCCGGGGACGGCGTTGCTGGAGCTGGCCCTCCGGGCGGCCGACCAGGTGGGCTGCGACGTGGTCGAGGAGCTGACGCTCGAAGCACCACTGGTCCTGCCGGCCCGCGGCGGCGTGGCGATCCAGGTCTTCGTCGGCCCACCGGACGGCGCGGGCCGCCGGGAGCTCACCCTCCACGCCCGCCCGGACGACGACGCACCCCCCGGCCAGGACACCTGGACCCGCCACGCGGGCGGCCTCATCGCGCCCGGAGCCGGCCAGACCCCGGAGCGGACCGAGTGGCCCCCGCCCGGAGCGGAGCAGCTCCCGTTCGACGGCCTGTACGACCAGCTGGCCGCCCTCGGCTTCACGTACGGCCCGGCATTCCGCGGCCTGCAGGCGGTCTGGCGCCGCGGCGAGGAGACCTTCGCCGAGGTGAGCCTGCCCGAGGAGTTCCAACCGGACGCGGCAACGTTCGGTTTGCACCCGGCCTTGCTGGACGCGGCCCTGCACCCATTGGGCCTCGCAGCCCCGGCGCCCCCGGCCGGCACCGCAGCAGCCGCC
>NZ_PPHG01000107.1 GCF_002904295.1 Amycolatopsis sp. CA-128772 | reverse complement strand
CGCAACGTGGCTGCGTTGTACCTGCTGGCGGTCATGGTCGTGGTGTTCTCGCTGTGGGTACCCGACTCCTTCCTGACCGCCGGCACCTGGCGGTCGTTGCTGTCGGACCAGGCGATCACCTGTCTGGTCGCGGTGGGTTTGGTGGTGCCGATCGCCGCCGGCGTGGTGGATCTGGCGATCGGGACCGAGGTCGGACTGGGCGCGATCGTGGTCGCCTGGCTGCTGCTCGGGCACCTGCCCGTGGCGGTGGCAGTGCTGTTGTCATTGGTGGCGGGAGCCGGGGTCGGAGTGCTGTCCTGGCTGTTGATCACCCGGGCGAGGATCCCGTCCTTCATCGCCACCTTGGGCGTGTCCTCACTGCTGACCGCCGTGATCGCCTGGCTGTCGGGCAGTGAGCAGATCGTCGGCCTGCCCCCCGGCTTCTCCCGGATCGCCACCGGCCAGTTCCTCGGCCTGGCCTACCCGTTCTGGATCATGATCGCCGTCGCCACCCTCCTGTGGTACGTCCTGGAACGCACCCCACTCGGCCGACGGATCTACGCCACCGGCGGCAACGTCGACGCGATGGGCGGATCCAGTGAGGCGGCGGCGCTGGCCGGCATCCGGACGTCGCGGATCATCCTGGGCGCGCTGGTAACCGGCGGTGTGGTCGCGGCGGGAGCGGGGCTGCTGGAAACCGCTCAGCTGTCGGCCGGAGACCCGACCATCGGACCGGGCTTCCTGCTCCCGGTCATCGCCGCGGTGTTCCTCGGCTCCACCCAGTTCCGAGGAGGGCGGTTCAACGTCTGGGGCACCGTCGTGGCCGCCTACGTCCTCGCCGTCGGCGTGAAGGGCCTCCAATTGGCGGGCCTGCCGATCTGGACCCCCGACCTGTTCAACGGCGCAGCCCTCCTGCTCGCCGTCGGCCTCGCCGCCTGGCGCCACCCGGCCGGGACGCACCGCGAGGCCATCGTCCGGCTTCTGCGCGGCAGCACTCCTGCGGCACGGAGCCGGCGGCGCATCCGCCGCGCCGATCTCGCCGCTCGCATCACCACCGCCCGAGTCGCAGACGGCATCCCGCCGGAAGTGGCGGGTGGACGTGGGCGCGTGCGGTTGCGGGGGGCGTTGGCTTTCCGCAACGTGGCTGCGTTGTACCTGCTGGCGGTCATGGTCGTGGTGTTCTCGCTGTGGGTACCCGACTCCTTCCTGACCGCCGGCACCTGGCGGTCGTTGCTGTCGGACCAGGCGATCACCTGTCTGGTCGCGGTGGGTTTGGTGGTGCCGATCGCCGCCGGCGTGGTGGATCTGGCGATCGGGACCGAGGTCGGACTGGGCGCGATCGTGGTCGCCTGGCTGCTGCTCGGGCACCTGCCCGTGGCGGTGGCAGTGCTGTTGTCATTGGTGGCGGGAGCCGGGGTCGGAGTGCTGTCCTGGCTGTTGATCACCCGGGCGAGGATCCCGTCCTTCATCGCCACCTTGGGCGTGTCCTCACTGCTGACCGCCGTGATCGCCTGGCTGTCGGGCAGTGAGCAGATCGTCGGCCTGCCCCCCGGCTTCTCCCGGATCGCCACCGGCCAGTTCCTCGGCCTGGCCTACCCGTTCTGGATCATGATCGCCGTCGCCACCCTCCTGTGGTACGTCCTGGAACGCACCCCACTCGGCCGACGGATCTACGCCACCGGCGGCAAC
>NZ_PPHG01000106.1 GCF_002904295.1 Amycolatopsis sp. CA-128772 | reverse complement strand
CGCAGCCGGCGTTGTTCGCGGTCGAGGTGGCGTTGTTCCGGCTGGTTTCGTCGTGGGGTGTGCGCCCGGATTACGTTGCCGGGCATTCGATCGGAGAGATTTCGGCGGCGCATGTCGCCGGTGTTTTGTCTCTTGTGGACGCTTGCCGGCTGGTGGCGGCGCGGGCGTCCCTGATGCAGGCGTTGCCGGCCGGTGGGGCGATGGTGGCGATCGCCGCGCCCGAGTCTGCTTTGGAGCTTCCTGAGGGTGTTTCGCTTGCGGCGGTGAACGCGCCTGACTCGGTGGTGGTCTCCGGCGAAGAGGCCGCGGTGCTGGCTTTCGCGGCTCGGTTCCCGAAGACCAAGCGGCTGTCGGTGAGTCACGCGTTCCATTCGTCTTTGATGGACCCGATGCTGGCCGGGTTCCGCGCGGTGGCGGAGTCGTTGACGTATCACCCGGCGGAGATACCGGTGCTCTCGAATGTGAGCGGTGCTCTCGCTGTGCCGTTCACGGCGGAGTACTGGGTGCGGCACGTGCGGGAGACGGTCCGGTTCGCCGACGGCCTTGCGACGTTGTCGGCTGCGGGCGTCGGAGTGTTCCTGGAGGTCGGCCCGGATGGGGTGCTGAGCTCGATGGTGCCGGGGGTCGCGGTCCCGACGTTGCGCCGCGATCGCGAGGAGGAGCAGTCGCTGCTGACGGCGCTGGCGACGTTGCACGTCCACGGCGTCGACGTCGACTGGACGGCGTTCCTGCCCGGATCGGGCCGGGCGGAGCTGCCCACGTACCCGTTCCAGCGGCAGCACTACTGGCTCCGGGACCAGTCTGCTCCGCGGAGCAGCCACCGTCCCGGGTGGCGATACCGGACGGAGTGGACGCCCGTCAGCCCGGAGGCCGGCGAGCCGGGGGAGTGGCTCCTGATCGCGCCCCCGGAGGACGAAACGGCGGCCCGGCTGAGCACGTTGCTCACGGGCGTGGTGCGGTTGTCCCCGGCCCCCCGCGCCGAGCTGGCCGAACGCCTGCGCCCGGAGGCGGCCCGGAACTGGACGGCCGTACTGTCATTGGCCGGCGACGCGGCAACAACGCTGGCGGTGGCCCAGTCCCTCGGCGACGCGGGAATCAAGGCACCGTTGTGGTCCTTGACGAGCGGCGCGGTGACGATCGGCCGATCGGACCCCCTGAGGGCTCCGGAGCAGGCGGCAATCTGGGGCTTCGGCCGCAGTGCGGCGTTGGAGATCCCGGACCGCTGGGGTGGTTCGGTGGATTTGCCGTCCATTGTGGACGAGCGGGTGGCCGGACGCCTGTTGGCGGTGCTGCGCGGCGAAGAGGACCAGGTGGCAATCCGCGCCTCGGGAGCATTCGGCCGGAGGCTCGTGCCCGCCCCAGCCGGCTCAGCGACCACCGGCTCAGGCGCCCCCGCCACGGCGGACCAGCGCTCTGGCGGCGGTCTTGACTCCGCCGCAGGGGCGGTCGGCAGCGACCCGACCGCCGGGGGTGCCGGGGTGCTCGCCCCCGGCACAGCGGCGAGCCGGCGACCGGCTGACTCCAGCGCCCCCATCCCCGGCGCCCCGGCGACCTGGCGCCCCCGTGGCACCGTCCTCATCACCGGCGGCACCGGCGCCCTCGGCACCCGCGTCGCCCGTTGGGCCGCCGCGAACGGGGCCGAGCGGCTCGTCCTCGCCTCCCGTCGCGGCCTCGCCGCCCCCGGCGCCGCCGAACTGGCCGCCGCGCTCACCGCGGCCGGTACCGAAACCGTCGTCGAAGCCTGCGACGTCACCGATCGCGCCGCCGTCGCCGCCCTCCTCCAGCGCCACACCGACCTCCGCGTTGTCGTCCACGCCGCCGGCGTGCTCGACGACGGAGTCCTCGGCTCCCTCACCCCCGAACGGCTCGCGCAGGTCGAAGCCGCCAAGGTCGCCGGCGCGCTCCACCTCAGCGAGCTGACCCACGATCTCGACGCCTTCGTCCTCTTCTCCGGCCTCGCCGGCACCCTCGGCGCCGCCGGCCAAGCCGGGTACGCCGCCGCCAACGCGCGCCTCGACGCCCTCGCCGAGACGCGCCGCGCCGCCGGGCAGCCCGCCTGCTCCGTCGCCTGGGGGCCGTGGGCCGGCGGCGGGATGGCCGACGCCGGCGTCACCGCCCGGCTCGGCGCCGCCGGCCTGCGCCCGCTCGACCCGGACCTCGCGCTCACCGCCCTGGAAGACGCCCTGGTCGCGGGGGACACCACCGTCGCGATCGCCGACGTCGACTGGACGGTCTTCGGCCCCGCGTTCACCGCGGCCCGGCCGAGCCCGCTGCTCGCCGAGCTGGTCGCGCCCGCCGGGCCGGCCGCCGTCGAATTCACCGCGGCCGGTGTGCTGAACCTGGTCCGCGAGCACGTCGCCGCGGTGCTGGGGCACCCGTCGGCCGCCGCGGTCGACCGCGGCCGCGCGTTCAGCGACCTCGGGTTCACCTCGCTCTCGGCGGTCGAACTGCGCAACCGCCTCCGCGCCGCCACCGGTCTGGACCTCCCCGCCACCCTGACCTACGACCACCCCGACCCGGCCGCCCTGGCCCGGCATCTCCACACCCTGCTCTCGGGTCAGAGCACCGCTCTCGTTTCGGCGCAGGTGGCGGCCGCGGGGGACGACGAGCCGATCGCGATCGTCGCGATGGCCTGCCGGTTCCCCGGCGGGGTCGGGTCGCCGGAGGACCTGTGGGAGCTCGTCGCGGGCGGCGCCGACGCGCTGTCCGCGCCGCCCGCCGACCGTGGCTGGCCGGATCACGCCGCCATCCGGCCGGGCGGATTCCTCGCCGGCGCCGCGGACTTCGACGCCGGCCTCTTCGGCATCTCGCCGCGCGAAGCGCTGGCCATGGACCCGCAGCAGCGGATCCTCCTCGAGACGGCGTGGGAGCTGTTCGAGCGCGCGGGCCTCGATCCGCGCTCGGTCCGCGGCGAACGGATCGGCGTCTTCGCCGGCACCAACGGCCAGGACTACCCGGCGCTGCTCACCGGCGCGGGCGACGACGTCGCCGGGTACGTCGGCACGGGCAACGCGGCCGCCGTCGTGTCCGGCCGGATCGCGTACGCGTTCGGGCTGGAAGGCCCGGCGGTCACGGTCGACACGGCGTGTTCGTCGTCGCTGGTCGCCCTGCATTGGGCGCGGCAGGCGCTGCGGGCCGGCGAGTGCGATCTCGCCGTCGCCGGTGGTGTCACGGTGATGGCGACACCCGGCGCGTTCGTGGAGTTCGACCGGCAGGGCGGCCTCGCGCCGGACGGCCGGTGCAAGGCGTTCGCCGACGCCGCGGACGGCACGGGCTGGGGCGAAGGTGCGGGTCTCCTGCTGGTGGAGCGGCTGTCGGACGCGCGCCGGCTCGGGCACGAGGTCCTGGCCGTGGTGCGCGGTTCGGCGGTCAACTCGGACGGCGCGTCGAACGGCCTGACGGCTCCGAACGGCCCTTCGCAGCAACGGGTGATCCGCGCGGCGCTGGCCGACGCGGGCTTGAATCCGTCCGAAGTGGACGCGGTGGAAGCGCACGGCACCGGAACCTCGCTGGGTGACCCGATCGAGGCGCAGGCTCTTCTTGCCACCTATGGACAAGGGCGCGACGAGCCGCTCTGGCTGGGGTCGGTGAAGTCCAATGTGGGCCACACCCAGGCCGCCGCCGGCGTCGCCGGGATCATCAAAATGGTGATGGCCATGCGGAACGGCGTTCTGCCGCAGACGCTCCACGTCGACGCGCCATCGTCCCACGTGGACTGGACGGCGGGTGCGGTGGAGCTGCTCACGGAGTCGCGCAAGTGGCCGTCCGACCGCCCGCGGCGCGCGGGCGTGTCGTCGTTCGGGATTTCCGGCACCAACGCCCACACGATCCTCGAACAGGCGCCCGACGACGTCGTGGTCCACGACACGGCGCCGACGGGCCTGGTTCCGGTTGTCCTATCCGGACAGACGGAATCCGGGTTGCGCGAGCAGGCCGGGCGGTTGCTCACGGCCGGCCGCGGGACGTTGCCGGACATCGCTTTCTCGGCGGCGAACACCCGCGCGGCCCTGTCGCGGCGTGCGGTGGTGCTCGCCGGGGACGACAACGACCTGGTCCGCGGCCTGACCGCGCTGGCCGACGGGGCGTCGGATCCTTCCGTGGTTTGCGGGGAGCCGGTGGCGGGGTCGCTCGCCGTGCTGTTCACCGGGCAGGGCGCGCAGCGGGCCGGGATGGGCCGGGGGTTGTACGACCGGTTCCCGGTGTATGCGACGGCGTTCGACGCGGTGTGCGCCGAGTTCGACCGGCTGCTGGATCGTCCGCTGCGGGAGGTGGTGTTCTCCGGGGAGTCGTTGGACTCGACCGGGTACACGCAGCCGGCGTTGTTCGCGGTCGAGGTGGCGTTGTTCCGGCTGGTTTCGTCGTGGGGTGTGCGCCCGGATTACGTTGCCGGGCATTCGATCGGAGAGATTTCGGCGGCGCATGTCGCCGGTGTTTTGTCTCTTGTGGACGCTTGCCGGCTGGTGGCGGCGCGGGCGTCCCTGATGCAGGCGTTGCCGGCCGGTGGGGCGATGGTGGCGATCGCCGCGCCCGAGTCTGCTTTGGAGCTTCCTGAGGGTGTTTCGCTTGCGGCGGTGAACGCGCCTGACTCGGTGGTGGTCTCCGGCGAAGAGGCCGCGGTGCTGGCTTTCGCGGCTCGGTTCCCGAAGACCAAGCGGCTGTCGGTGAGTCACGCGTTCCATTCGTCTTTGATGGACCCGATGCTGGCCGGGTTCCGCGCGGTGGCGGAGTCGTTGACGTATCACCCGGCGGAGATACCGGTGCTCTCGAATGTGAGCGGTGCTCTCGCTGTGCCGTTCACGGCGGAGTACTGGGTGCGGCACGTGCGGGAGACGGTCCGGTTCGCCGACGGCCTTGCGACGTTGTCGGCTGCGGGCGTCGGAGTGTTCCTGGAGGTCGGCCCGGATGGGGTGCTGAGCTCGATGGTGCCGGGGGTCGCGGTCCCGACG
>NZ_PPHG01000105.1 GCF_002904295.1 Amycolatopsis sp. CA-128772 | reverse complement strand
CTAAGGGATGTCCCGTAACTCGTGTTGTGGTTTGGTGGGGCTGGTGTTGCGGTCAGTCGGTGAGGAGGATGTTGTGCAGGTTCGCGATGCCGGAGACCGTGTCGGCGAGCGTGCTCGCCGCGCGACGGTAGTCGCGGAGGATCTTGAAGTTCTTCATCCGGGCCAGCACATGCTCGACGCGAGCCCGGACCTTGCGGTGGGTCGCGTTGAGGTCTTCCTTCCAGTCCGGCAATTCACTGCCGTCACGGGGTTTGCGATACGGCATGACCACCTCGGGATTACCTTGATAACCACCATCGGCCATGACCGGCCGACCGGCGAGTGCCTCCGCGATACCCGAGTCGCGGTACACGGTGCAGTCGTTGCGGCTGCCCGGTCGCGGGTCGCCGGTGGCGATCACCAGCCGGGTCTCGGCGTCGATCGCGACCTGCACATTTGCCGAATAGCGGTAGTTCTTCGACGGGGTCGCCAGCCGGTGATCCCGCGTGGGGACCAAGGTGCCGTCCACGATCGCGACCGCATCCACCCGGCGTTTACGGACCGGCGCCAGCGCCAGCAGCGGACCGATCGTGTCGATCACCCGGTGCGCGGCGGAATGCGACACCCCGAACAACGGCCCAATCTGGCGCATCGTCAGGTTCGTCCGCCAATAGGTCGCCACCAGCAGCACCCGGTCGGCCAGCGGCAACGCCCACTGCCGGCCCGGGCGGCCGTCCGCGATCTCGTCTCCGCCCCGCTTGACGACCAGCCGCACCAGCTTGCGGAACTGACCGGGTTCCAGCCCGGTGAACGGGGCAATCCACTCCGGCCGCGACGCTGTGATCACCTGCACCACGACATGATCAATTACCACAACGACTCACCCGCCCCGATGCCGGGGTTACGAGACATCCCTTAGCCCGAGGCAGACGCTAGCCGCGGTCAACAATCCAGCTCCCTGCACAGCTGGCAGAAAGAAGATCCACGCTATTGCCGGGGCGTTCGCGTGGATCGGCACCGTCCGCGCGCCACCAAGATTGAACAGCACGCCAGCCACCGCAGCCGCGCCAATGAGGAGCGGCAGATGACTCGGCTCACTGAACCAGCTGGCCACCGGCGCAAGCGTCGCAGCGGCCCGGTCAAAACCCAAGTAGATGCCGACGCGTTCGGCGATAGTGACCGGCGCAGTGACTTGCGCGCATAGCGCAAAGCCCATCCACAGTGTCGAGCAAAGACCGACCAGTACGTAAACCGTCTTCTGCAACAAGTTCTCGCTCATGGCCTTTGTCACGAGCGTTTCCGCAATAGCCATCCGTCCCCCTCTGGACGATCAACATGGTCATCACAGCTTAACCAAAACCGCTGATGGAGGGGGTTGAGCGAGTGTCCCTCCCCCCATCACAGGCGTCAGACATCGCACGCCGCAGCGAAGCCGTCTGGCCCGAGCAAGCCCGCAACAGCCGGATTCACCGCTACGTTTAGGGTGACCACGATCTGCCGTTCGCGCCCCGCTCCGCGTGGCGGGCGTACCGCTGACTACTCGACCGGTCGCGGACGAACTGGTGCCGCCTGCTCATGCAGCTCCGGGGCGCAGAACCTGTTCGTGGACGGCTACCGCGCGCTCGGCGACGACCAGGCGGACGAGCCCTTAGGCTGGTCGCACTGGAACCAGAACGCCTGACGCGCCGCCAGGCAGTGCACCGGGCGACGCTGAAATACGGCTGGTCCTACACCACCGTCCTGCCCGGCGACACGACCCCGGTCATCCGGGACGTATCCCCGCGCAACATGACCGCCGTCTACGCCGACGACGCCGATCCGTGGCCGGTCTACGCCCTCCAGCGGAAAACGTCCTGGACCCCGCACGGGCCGCGCTAGGTCTACCGGCTCTTCGACGACCAGGCCGTCTACACCCTCGCCGAGAACGACCCCGGCGACGGCCCGGCCTACCTCGACCACGCCGAACACGGCCTGGGCGTCTGCCCCGTCGTCCGGTTCCTCGACGAAGACGACCTCGACGCCGACAGCCCCGGCGTGGTCGCGCCAGTCCTCGACATTCAGGACCGGCTCAACTACCAGACCTTCCTGCTCATGACGACCGGCGAGCACGGCGCGCACCGCCAGCGCTGGGCCGCCGGGCTGGAGCTCGACCACGACGAAGAGCCACCGATCGGCCCAGACCGGCTGCTGCACTCCGACAGCCCGGAAACGCGGTTCGGCACGTTCGACTCCACCGACCTGTCCGGCTACGTCGCCATCCTGGAACAGAACCTGCGGCACCTCGCCGCGATCACCAAGATCCCGGCGTGGGCGCTGGCTGGACACGGGCACGTCCTGGCCGCGCTCGACCGGCACCGCGCCGAGTCCGCCGAGCTGGCGCACCGCCGCCGGCCACGCCGCGCGACTGCCTGGCCGAGATGCCGCCGGCGTGGACATCATCGGCGTGGGCATCCCGTCGTCGCGAACCCGCCGAACTGACCTGATAACCGGCTGGTGAATCTGGATAGGACAGTCCACGCCGTCTGCTGCCGGAGTCTCATGGCCGTCGCATAGCGCGTGTACAGTGGAAGGAACCGGATCTTGGTGTGGCCTCCCCATGCATCGAGTGGCATGAGGACGGTGGACACAATGACGCTGCTGCGACAGAACCGCGAACTGAAACGGCTCGGGATCTGGAACTGGTCCCTACCCGCCTTCGCGGGCAAGCTTCCCGATGGCCGAAACTACAATGCCTGCCCCTCGGCCGGAATCTGTGCGCAAGCCTGCTACGCCCGCAACGGCACCTACCTCTTCCCCCAGGTGAAAGCACGCCACCAGGAGAACTTGCGCTGGACCATGGACGACCTACCCGGCTGGCAGCACACCATGCTGGATGAATTGTCGCACAAGCGGTTCATCGACGCATGGGTGCGAATCCACGACAGCGGCGACTTCTACTCCCGCGCCTACCTCACGGCTTGGCTGGAGATAATGCGCGCCCGCCAACGCACCCGCTTCTATGCCTACACCAAGGAAGTCGCGGCGTTCCGAGATTTGGTCGAGCCGAACCCGCCACGGAACTTCTGGTGGGTCTACTCCTACGGCGGAACCCAAGACTCCACATTGGACCCGACCGTGGATCGAGTCGCCGACGTCTTTCCCGACGAACAATCCATCACCGCCGCCGGCTGGCACTCCCAAGAAGAGTCCGACCTGCTGGCCGTGCTCGGGCCGACGCCGGTCGGGATCCCGGCAAACAACATCGCGCACTTCAAGGCCCGCCAAGCCGGGCGCCGGTGGAGCCGCTGGCAGGCCGGTGTCGAGGCCGCACGCGCCGCTCGCCGCACCGGCACCCAGCCAACCACAGCAGCCGGCGATCGGTCGGGCGCGTCCGGCGACCCACGGTAGCGCCGACCGGGGCCACGGCGGCCGCTCGCTGCTCGGCAGTGCGGCCCAGGTGCAAACCCGCCGTGACGCCGGTCCGCGGTGTCACCGACTCCACGACGTGCCCATCCGGGACGCCAGGTCCGCCGCGACCACGGCACCGGCAACCGGATCGGCACACCCTGCGATCGGAAGGAACCCCAGGAGATGTCGGATGACTTGATGTCGTATCTGCGTGCGGTCGCGGAGGTTCTCGGCGAGCCGTGGCGCGCCGTCACGTCCCGCCGTGTCGGTGAGGACGCCGCGCTCATCGGCCCCGACGGCGGGTGGATCAGCGTGACCGTCCCCTACCGCGCCGAACGGACCCGCCTGGTGCCGGAAGCCTGGCTGGACTCCGAGCTCAGTCCCCATCAGCCCACCGGAATGGTCCGGCCGTCGGTGACCGTGGCGCGGGCCCGGCCCGCCGCCGCGGTCGGCAAGGACCTGGCCCGGCGGCTGATCCCGGACGTGGTCGAGCTGATCGCGGCGGCCCGGGACCTGGCGCACCGGCGCGCGAGCGACGCCGCCGTCCTCTCCAGCGTTCTCGCCGCGGTCGGGGCGGGATTCGGCACCACCCCGGCGGCCGGAGCGAACACCGTGTCGGTCGGTGCCTACGGTCAGCCGCTGTTTGCGACGGCGCAGGTGCTGCAGCCGTTCTGGCGTGACCGTCAGCGGCGGGTGCGGTTCAGCATCGACGCCACCGTCGAGAACGCGCTCGCCTTGGCCGCGCTCGTCGGTGAACGCGCCGCCGCCGGCCACACCGCGCCCGGCAGCTGCCGCTGACCTTCGGCGCTGCAGCCGCCGCACACACCCCGACTCCGGCGCCCTACCTGGCGCCGGAGTCCTTTTCTTCTCTCTGGAAGGACGATGCCATGGACGCTCTTACCCGTGTGGTCACCCTCGACGACTCCCAGGCCCGGATCGTCGACATCCGCGCCGATCTCGGCGTCGGTGACGCCACGCTGTGCGTGCACGGCCTCTGCCCGGCGGTCTCGCGCGAGACCCGCGACCGGGTGCGCGCGGCCATCCGCAACAGCGGCCTGGCGTGGCCCGAGGGTGTTGTGCACCTGACCGCCTCCGCCGCGCACCCGCGTTCCGACGTCGATCTCGCCGCCGCGGCCGCGGCGCTGGTGGTCACCGAAGCCGTGCCAGCGCGGCGGCTGACCGCGACGGCACTGATCGGCGAACTCGGTCTCGACGGCACCGCCCGGCCGGTCCCCGACGTGCGGACTCGGGCTATCGCGGCCGCCGCGGCCGGGTTCACCCACTTGGTCGTGCCCGCCGCCAACGCTGCCGAAGCCCGCGCCGTCCCCGGCCTCACCATCGTTCCCCTCGCCTGGGTGAATGACCTGGTCAGCTGGCTGCGAAGCGGACCCAACCAGACCCAGCGGCCCGAGTCGCGCGACGGAGCATCGCCTACCGCACCGTGGACGCCTGAAGCCTGGGCCCGGCTGTCGCCCACGGCGGTCCGGGCCGCCGCAGTCGCCGCCGCCGGCGGTCACCACACCCTGCACGTCGCGGCCCCCGGCACCCCGGTCCTCCTGCTGCCACGGTTGATCCGGGCGCTGATGGCCGACCTCACCGACACCGAGGCACTCAAGGTCAGCATGTGGCACGTCCTGGCCGAGCACCCCTGGCCCGGCAACGAAGCGCCCACCCGGCCACCTGCCGCTGCCCTGCACCCAGACGACACCATCGCCGCAGTAGCCGGGTCCCTGAGCCGGCCGGGACTGCTGACGCTGGCCCATCGCGGTGTCCTGACCGTCGAGGATCTGCCCGAGTTCTCCGCCCGCATCGTCGAGGTGCTGCGTCCGGCGCTGGAGAACGGCACGATCGGCATCACCGCCGCGGCAGGTGCCGAAACGCGCCCGGCCGGGGCCCGCATGGTGTTCACCGCCCGCGACTGCGCCTCCGGCTGCGTCCGGATCGAAGAGTGCCGCTGCACCGCGGCGCAGCGTGCGCGCTACCTTGCCCGGATCCCGCTGTGGTTGCTCGACCGCGTCGACCTGTTCCTGCGGGAGGTCACCGTCGCCGAGCCCGATCCGTCGCTGCCGTCCCTGGAGTCGCTGCGGGAGCGCGTCGCCCAAGCCCGGGACCGCGCGCGCTACCGGTGGGGTGCCGCACCGGAACCCACCGCCGAGATCGACTACACGAAAGCCGTCGCCGGCCTTCCCACCAACGCCGTGGGCGAGCTGAACGACGCGATCCGGCAGGGCCGGATTACTCCCCGGACCGCTGCGCGGTGCCTGCGGCTGGCCTGGACACGTGCCGACCTGGACAGCCGTGCGCAACCCGGACATCGCCGATATCTGGCTGACGCTCTCCCACCGCAGCGGAATGCTGGGCCTGCTGCGAAATCCGGCTCCCAGGTGAGCTGCAACGGGAGGTGAGTTGTGGGGCAAGAGCCCGTTGGCGGCAAGCCGGTGCAATGGGGCTAGGCAGAAGATGAGGAAAGTGTTGCTGCAGTGGAGAAAGCGGGTGCGAGTGTTCCGGTCGGGCCGACGCACTCTAGCGGAGCCTGGCGTCGGCGGAAGCCCGCCCGGTGACGATCTCTGCTTTCGGTCGTGCGGTCGGGGCGGGCTTGCCGCCGACGCGGGCGGCCCCGCTTGGGCGAGTGCGTCCCGACCGGGACGCCCGCACTCCGCCTCTTCTCCACCACGACGCGGTGATGGAGAAGACGGTGGTGCGGGGTTCGTGGCCGGTCACCGGATTCGTTCCGGTGACCGGCCGGCCCGTGTGAAGGAGCGCCTTCGTGACCAGCACGATGGATCTGCTGACCCAGCGCGACACCGACAACCCGACGGCCACACCGGACACCGACCTCCCCACCAACGACCCGGGCGGTACCGCCACCATCGACACTGCTCCCGACGGCGACACGGCCTCGACCGGCGTCGAGGACACCCCGCTCGACGAACTGTCCGACACCGAAAGCGCGGCGCTGCACGCGCAGTGGGACGCCGAGATCGACACCATCGTCCGGGCCGACCCGGACAAGGTGCTGCTCGCCGAGAACGTCCGCACCGACAACGCCGAAGCCGACGAGGACACCACGGCGAACTTCAAGATCCACGGCGTCAAGACCGCGGTCAACGGCTACCGCGACTACGACACCGGCGCCATCGTGGTCACCGAAGGGCAGCGCCGCGTCCTCAACGCCCGCGAAGCCGGCTGCACGGTGCCGGTGTGGATGAAGACCCCGCCGCCGGCCGACGAGCGCAAGGCCACCATCGAGCGGATCGTCAACCAGTTCATCGAGAACGACCCCGCCTTCCGCAGGTCCCTGACGCTGGCGGACACCGCGCGGGCTCTGGAGCAGCTCGCCGCGTTCAACCTCAAGCCCGCCGGGATCGCCCGGAAGCTGGCGCTGGGCAGGAAGGGCAAGTCCTACGTCGAGAACGTCCTGCAGGCCGGGCAGAGCGAGCTGGCGCTCAAGGCCAGCGAACGCTACGACCTGGATCTGCTGCAGGCCGCGGTCATCGCCGAATTCGACGAAGCCGGCGACACCGACACGGCCAAGGAACTCATCCTCACCGCGCGGACGGCGCCGAACAACTTCGCCCAGCTCGCCGAGCGCAAGCGCGCCGAACGCGCGGACAAGCAGCGGCTCGCGGCCCTGACCGAGGACCTCACCGAGGAACTGACCGCCGCGGGCGTCGCGATCTTCGACGAGAGCCTGCCCGGGCACGACGGGGACGCGCGCTCGCTGGACCGGCTGCGCCCCACCCCCGAGGATGAGCCCCACACGGAGCTGACCGTCGAGGACCACGCGTCCTGCCCGGGACACGGCGCCTGGATCGAAACCGACCACCACGACGAGCAGGGCAATCAGATCCCGGTGGCCGTCTACGGCTGCGCCGACTTCCTCGCCCACGGTCACGCCCTCAGCTACGCCCTGGCCGGCCGCGCGGACTTCACCCCCGTGCCCACCAGCCCCGGCACATCCGACGACGACGAATCGTCCGACGACGAGGACGCGGCCGAGCAGGCCGATGAGGTCACGGCCGCGCGCGCCGCCCACGCCGCCGCCGAACTCGAGCGCCAGAAGGCGCGAATCATCCGCAAGTGGGTGATCAAGAACAACAAGGACTGGGACGCCTCCGCAGCACCGCGGCGGGAATGGCTGGCCGGGCTGGTGCAGCGCAAGACCGCGCCACAGGGCGCGCAGCTGTTCCTCGCGTTGCAGAAGGCGCACGGCGGCTACGAGCTGCGGCGCGCGTTCGAGCGCAACCACCCGCTGGCCATGACGCTATTCGGCCTGCGGGAAGGCGCCACGCTGGCCGACCTGACCGCCAAGGTCGCCAAGGCCCCCACCGCGGGGAAAGCCACCCTCTACGACCTGTTCCTCACCCTCTGCGCGATCGAGGCGGACCTCTCCCGCAACACCTGGCGCACCCCGTGGGGCTCGGCCAAGGCGTACATGGCCGCGATCATCGGCTGGGGCTACCCGGCCTCCGACGTCGAGCGGAAGGTGATCGACCCGGAAACCGAGCAGGAGGTCATCGCCGCGCAGCTCGGCGACCTCGCCACCGACCCCACCAGCGACCGCGGCACGAGCGCCGAGGGTGACGAGGCCGACGGTGCCGAGGTCCCGAACGACGCCGAGATCGAGGACCCCACCGCCGAGGTCGACGACGTCGACGACCCGGACGCGAACGACCAGAACGGCACGGCGACCGACTCCGCCGATGGCGGCACCGGTTCGGAGCCGGTCGAGCAGGACACCGAGGCCGAGGCGGAGCTGATCGGCGCCGCGATCTAGCCGCTCGGATCGTCGCCGCACCCGGTTCCTCGCCAGGGGCGGGCCCGCGCACTACAGCCGGGCCCGCCCCGGCTTCCTGCCCCGTCCCGTCGTCCTTGCCTCCCGCCGGGCTCGCCGCCAGCCCGCGGGCGAACGGAGTTCCTCCGATGCATCCGCACCTTCCTCCGGTCTTCGACACCATCCACCGCACCAGCACCTACGCCGCCGGGCACCACCCCGTCTGGCCGTATGCCCAGCTGCCGCCCGGCCCGTGCTGGACACACGCCACCTGCCGGTGCGGCTGGGCCGAGATCGCCGAATCCCACCGCGACGCCCGCGCCCTGGCCCGCCACCACCGCCGCTACGCCGCCGACCACCCCACCTACCTGCCCGGAACGGCACTGCGCATCGGTGGCCGCACACACCAGGCCGACGCCGCCGGCACCCACGTCTCCCTCGTCGGCACCCGCCACGGCTGGGCCGTCGCCGACGGCATCGGCGATTCCCAGCTCGCTGCGCACGCCGCGGGCAGCGCGGCCGCCACCGCCGCCTACGTCGCCGCCGACCGCGGCGCGGTCGCCGGGCTGCTCGCCGCCGCCGGCACCCTCGCCGCCGTCCACGACGGCGACACCGTCATGGTCGTCGCCGCCCCACGCCCGCGCGAGCACGGTGGCGGGTGGGACATCGCGTGGGCCGGGGACTGCCGCGCCTACGAATACGACCCCGACGCGGGCGTCCTCACCCAGCTCACCGGCGACCACACCGAAGGACAACACCTACGCGACAGCCTCGCCGAGCACTACCGAGACCGGCCGCAGGACCTCGAGCAGCTGGCCGCCCGGCGGGACAACGTCGTCACCAGCTCCGTAGCCACCGCCGACGAGAGCACCATCGGCCACATCACCACGACCGGGCCCCGTCGCCGATTGCTCCTCACCACCGACGGCGTCCACAAACCCGTCCCCCACGCCTCCCTCATCCGCGCGTGCCGCACCTTCAGCGACCCAGCTGCGTGTGCGAACCGGCTGACCCTCGCCGCCCGGTACCACGGCGGCACCGACAACGCCGCCGCCATGGTCATCGACCCCGTCCCGGCCCCCGTCTCGGCCGAGCTGGTGCCATGACCACCACGACTGCGCCGACGCCGGCGCTCGTCCCCGCCACCACCGGACTGCTGGCAGCCGCGTTGGACGCCGCCGGGCGCGGATGGCCGGTGTTCCCGCTCGCCCCTCGCAGCAAGCGGCCCGCCATTCCCGACTGGCAGCAGCGAGCCACCTGCGATCCCGACCGCATCCGCCGCTGGTGGCTCCGCCACCCGCTGCACAACATCGGCATCGCCTGCGGCCCGGCAGGTCTGCTCGTGCTCGACCTCGACGCCGCCCACGGACTCATCCCCATCCACTGGGCCCGCCGCGGCATCACCCACGGCCGCGACGTCCTCACCCTGCTCGCCCAGCAGGCCGGCGAACCCGACCCGGTGGACACCTTCACCGTCGCGACCCCCCGCGGCGGCGAACACCGGTACTTCGCCCGGCCGTCCGGATCGCGGCTGCGCAGCACCGTCGGCGCCCGCGGCCGCGGGCTCGGCTGGCACCTCGACACCCGCGGACCCGGCGCGCTCGTCGCCGCCCCGGGCTCCCTCGCCGTCGTCCACGGCGTGCCGGTGCCCTACGCCATCACCTGGGACATTCCGGTCGCGGTCCTGCCCGGCTGGCTCGTCTGCGCCCTCACCCCACCACCTGCACCCCCGCCAACCGCCCATCCGCCGCCACCGCCGCTGCCGGCGACCAGCCGCCGGGTCAGCGCCTACGTCCATGCCGCCGTCACCGCAGAGTGCCGCAACGTCGCCACCGCCACCGAAGGCCACCGCCACATCACCGTCTACGCCGCCGCCGCAGCACTCGGCGAACTGCACGGCAACGGCTGGATCAGCGCCGCCGCGATCACCCACCACCTCACAGTCGCCGCTCGCAACCACCTCGGCGTCGCCGACTTCGACGCCCGCGAACTGACCACCACCATCCGCGACGGCATCGCCGCCGGCCAAGAAAACCCCCGCATCCTCACCGACCGCCCGGCACCCCGACTGCAGCTCGCCATCCGCTGAGAAGGAGACCCGCCATGCCCGAAACCGCGTCATCAGATCCCGCCGTCACCCCCGGCACACCGGAGCTGGTCTGGCTCTGGCAGCGACAACCGGACAGCACCGACCTGGAAAAGGCTCTCATCCCCGCCCACCTGATCCCCGCGGGCTGGCTGCCCATGCTCCAGCACCGCTACACCGAAGGCGACCGCATCGACTTCACCTGGGACGGGGTGCAACAGCCGGGCACGGTCGTACAAGACCAGGGCATGTGCGTAGCCATCGCCGGCGAACGCCCCGGCTCAGGTTTCACCATCCACAAAACCGACGTCCGCCCACACGACACCGAACCTGCTGCACCGGCCGATCCCGTCATCGACACGATGATCGAGCCACATCCCGACCCCGTCATCCGCCGCGAAGGCCACACCGCGACCGCGTACTGGAACCTCGGCCGGTCGACCGACCACCGCTGGCTCCCCTGGGCGCGCCTGAACATCGCCCTCCAGGCCGACATCGGGTTCACCGCCACGCTGTCCAGCGTCGAAGAACGCGACCAGGCCGGCGAGCACCGCGAACGCCAGCGGCAACTCGACCCGGTCGTCGTCCATCACCACCCGACGCGCCGTCCCAGCCACCACGCCGTCCGCACCTGCCTGCGCGACGCCATCGGCATCGTGATTTCCGAGGCCCGACAACGGCAACCGGTGGTCTGCGCCCACTTCGTGCCGATCCTGGACGTGCCGCAAGAGAAGTAGCCAGCTGCCGACCTCGCCGGGACGCCGCGCGGCGCACCCGGTCACCAGAAAAGCACGGCGCGGCCCGGACCTTGCCAGAGCGCCGAACCACCGTCCAGCGGTGGTCGGCCCGGGCCGCGCCGTGCTCGCGAGGCCCCGTTCACCACCGGCGGGCCCCGTCCGCCGGTGACCGACCGTTCACGGAGGTGCACATGACGGAGCCGACGATCCACGTTCCCGAGGGATACCGCCAAACCCACCTGCGCAGGCTGTGGGCACTCGCCAGCTGCCGCAACTGCGGCGGCAACGGCGAATTCCTGGTCAGCGACCGCGACGAACCCATCGAGCCGTCGGATGGCGACGAGCCCGAACCGTGGTACCCGCAGCCCTGCGACTGCCTCTGGGCACCGCCGCCGCACGAGCTACGCGCCTTCGACGCGGCGCAAACCCGCCTGTGGCGTCACCGCGAGCGAATGCGCGAGGTCTTCGACGCGATCGGCCCGCGCCAAGTCGGCGGCACCTACTGGGACGGGTACTGGCATCGCCGGTACCTCGTCGAGACCGTCACCATCCGGTTCCGCGACGGCGACCTGACCGAACCGGACTGGTCGATCACGATCCGCTGGGACAACGGCCAACGCTGCACCCACCGCACACCGTGGAATGCGCGCTACGACAGCACAACTCCACCAGCACGGTCACCCGGCGAGGCTCCCGCACCGCCGGAACTGCGCTACCCCGCCGGGGTTTCTTGCCGGTGGCGCCGTTCTCGGTTCGCGCTCGTCCGCGCCATCCACCACGCGTTCTGCACCCGCTGAGAGGAGATCCCGATGTCCGCACCTTCTCTGCCCGACGTTCTCGGCCGCGCCGCCGGGCCCGCTTCTTCTCGCCGGCTCGCGGACACTACAGCTGACGACGGGCTAGGGGTCCTGCGCCGCCGCGACGAACCGGTTCGCTGGCACGGACGCGACGCGACGGCCCGGGAGTACGTCCACCCGGGCCGCACCGTCATCGAAGTGCCGAACCGCCCCTGGCCGATCGGGCGCCCGGAGGACTGCGACGACCAGACCTCCACCGGACTCTGGTTCGACGCCACCGGCACCCCACAGCCCAACCCTGACAACCGCAGGGCGTCCGACGGTGTCGCGCTGCTGTGCCGCCGATGCGGCCTGGACTGCACCTGAGACCCGCGAACCGAACTCCGCCTCGTCCACTTCAGACACAGGCAGGTGACCCGATGCCCGACAACACCCAGCCGCACGCCCTCCCCGCCGACGTTCTCCGCGTCGACGAAAGACTGGTATGCGGTGACGACCAGCCTTACTTCCCTGCGCAACTGGGCGAGCCGACGTTCGCGGCCGACGGTGCAGACGGCCGCCGCCACTACACCGTGACACCGCGGTTTCGTCGTCTCGTCACCGAGTGGATCGCCATCACCGTCGAAGCCACCTCCGACCATCTGCGCTTCCGCTGGGACGGCGACGACCTGATCGTCACCGACGACGACGCACTCCATGACGACACCGATCCGACACGCGGTCCCGCCATCGAGCGCCTCCACCCCGACGCCGACGGCCGATACCTCTTCCAGACCTGGCTCTGGCACGAACACGACACCGACACCAAACGCCTCGATGACACCACGCGCACCGCGCTGGCCGTCCTGGCGACCGACGATTCGATCCACGTCGACACCGTGATCCGTTACATCATCGAAAACACCTACCCCGCACCCGATCCGCAGACGCTCCGGACCATCCGCACCCAGCACCGGACGCTCACGGGTTCGCCCACAGCGCCCGTCGACGCTACCGAATCCGAGGAGACCCACGATGAGTAGTGACTACGCCGGAATCCCCGCAGGATGCGACGTCACGCTGGCACGCCCAGGCGACGAGGCCGGCGACCAACTGCTCGCCGACGGCGACTTCGCCCTCGTCCTGACCGATGACCGCAACGACACCGTGGTCACCGTCGAGGGCGCCCCGGCCGAACTGCTCGACTTCGTGCGCCGGACCCAGCAGGCGCTGGAAGGAGAAGTCGGCCTCACCTCCCCGCCGGCCGCCGACCGACCGTAGCCGCGATCAGGCACTCCGGCCGGTGCGGACGACCGCCGCCAGCCCAGCACACCCGAGCCCTCGGGCGCGACTCCCGCGCCACGCCACGCGAGCTGACAGGCGCCCGAGGACCACGGGCGTGCTCCGGAAGGTCGGCTTCACCCGCACTCGACCTGGAGGCACGCCATGACCGCGATCACCGCCCAGAGCGCACCGTACGACTACACCAAACCCGCCTACGCCCGGGCGTGCCGGTTGATCGGAACCGAACTCGGCGGCCGCCGGCTCGCGCCGGAACCCCGAACCTGGCTCGACGGCCTCGCCCGCACCCGGCGGCACAAGACCGCGTTCATCACCGCAGTCTGGAACACCTGCTTCCCCTCCGGGGTCGCGGAGGCCCGCCGGGTCGTCGAAGCCGTCTACCCCCACCTCGATCCTGACGGGCGCTGCACCGACGCCGCGCTCACCGCCGCCTGGAACATCCTCGAACCCGACGCGCACACCTGGCCCGAGAAGGTGCAGAACGAGCGGCGCCGCTTCACCGACAAGTGCGTGACCCGCGCGCTCGCCGAGGCGAACACGGCGGTGGCCGACCATGTCTGAAGACCGGTTGTGGCTCACTGCCTACGACTGGAGCTGCTCCTACCTGCTGCCCGAGTCGGTCGCCTGCAACATCCCCCACCGCGGCAGCCTCCTCGACTACGGCGCCTGGAACCTCGCGCGCGGTGTCCTCGTCGAGCTGTGCCGCGCGCTGCCCGCGACACCGATCTCGCTGCTCTACGACGAGCCTGTGCAACGCCGCAACCGGATGCGCGTCGCGATCCGGATCACCGCGCACGCCCGACGTGCCGACGGGCAGGACGTGCGCGTCATCTACCGCAGCGAACGCACCGACGCCGAACCCTGGCCGCAGTTCTGGAGCGTCGCGGTCAACGGATTCATCCCCGCCTCCGGACGAGACGTCCAACGGCCGTCACCGCTGTGGATCGCCCACACCGCCGCAAACACGCTGCACGCCGAACTCGGCCAGTGACCCGACAGCTCAGCCACCCCCGCCGTGTCCCTCTTCCGAAAGGCCCTTCCTGCGATGACGATCACCATCGACGGCACCAGCGACGTGCTCGCCGGGCTGCCCGCCCTCTTCGGATTCGTTCCGCGCCGCTCCCTGGTCCTCCTGTCCACCCTCCACCACACCGACAGCACCTGCATGGTCGGACCGATGATCCGCGCCGACCTCTCCGACGTCGTCACCAACCCCAAGCGGGCCGTCGACGCGTTCGCGCGCCAGGTCGGCGACCAACCCGTCCACGGTGTCGTCGCCGCCATGATTCGCCCCCTCACCAACCCCGGAAACGACACCAAACTGCCACAGCGCGACACCGCCGACACGATCGCCGCCCTCCTGACCGGCCACGGCTTCACCGACATAGACGTCGTCCACGTGCCCGACATCGCCGCCGACGCCCGGTGGCGCTCCTACCGCACCCCCGAACGCACCGGAGTCCTGCCCGACCCCGCCGGCACCGTGTTCGCAGCCGCCGCCGTGGCCGAAGGACGTATCATCGCCGCCGACCGTCGCGATCTGGTAGCCCGCCTCAGCCCCGCCCCCGAGCACGTGCGCGAACGCCTGCGGGAACCGATCAGCACCACCCTCGCCGACGCCACCACCGACCAGCACCGCCCGGCCGCCGCGGCCGCGCGGCTCGACCGCGCCGACACCGCCATCCGCGCGGCCAGCCAAGGCACCCTGCCCACCGACGATGCCGACATCATCGATCTCGCCGCGACCTTCGCCATGCCCGCATTCCGCGACGCCCTGCTCGCCCTACCCGACAACACCACGCGCCACGCCGCCGAGAACCTCATTCTGCACCTGTGGCGCCACAGCGACGACCCCATCGCGGGCCGGCTCGCCACCGTCATCGGCATACACGCCTACCTGCGTGGCGACGGAGTCGGCGCGCAGATCGCGCTCGAGCACGCCGACTCCGGCCAGCCCCTGGCGGTACTGCTCACGACCATGCTCCGCCACGCAATCGCGCCGTCGAAGATCCACGGCGTCATCCTGAACGCCAGCGCCAACGCTCGCCACACGCTGCTCAGCGAACCCGCGGCCGAACAGGCATGACGCCCGCCCCTGCTCGCTGTTCGCGCCACGCGGCTCACCCGCCCCGGCGCGAGGGCATCGGCCGAAGGCCGACGATCCGCCCAGGCGCTCGGGGTCGTCGTGGGTGGTGGTGCGACGGTCAGGCGGTGTCACCGGGCGGTGGCCTCGCCCGACTCGCCGGGTCGTGGATCGCCCGAAGGTAAGCACACCCCGGCCGGGGGCAGTGCGTCCCCGAAGCCCGGCCCGATCCGCCCGGGTGAACCAGCCCCCTCACCCTGCCGAGCTGCGATCCCGGTCGAGCTGTCGGCTGGTTCACGCGCGGGCGGATGAGCCGGGCCGGGGACGTCGCCTGACGGCGACCCCCGGCCGCCGCGCGCTCAGGCTGCGCCGCGTTCCACACCCCAACGAGCACCAGGGAGACCACCATGGCCGGCGACACCACCATCACCATCATCGGCAACCTGACCGACGACCCCAGCAGCCGCTTCTTCGACAGCGGCTCCTTCGTCACCAACTTCACCGTCGCCTCCACCCCGCGCAAGCTCAACCGCGCCACCGGCGAATGGGAAGACGGCGACGCGCTGTTCCTGCGCTGCAACGCCTGGGGCCCGCTCGGCGAGAACATCGTCAACAGCCTCCGCAAGGGCCACCGCGTCATGGTCCAGGGCCGGCTGCAGCAGCGCAGCTACACCACCAAGGACGACGAGAAGCGCACCGTCCTGGAACTCAACGTCGACGAAATCGGCCCGTCGCTGCGCTACGCCACCGCCGAGGTCACCAAGAGCACCAAGACCACCCAGGCCAAGGTGAACCCCAACCTGGTCACCAGCACCGGCGCCACGCCGGCCGAGGACCCGTGGAGCGCCGACGCCGAGCGCGACCTGGTCGGCGCGACCGCCGGCGGCGGATTCAGCGACGAGCCGCCGTTCTGATGAGAGCCGGTGTCCGGCCGGACTTCCCCTCCGGCCGGGCACCACCCCAAAGGCCGGGGCCAGCCTGACGGCTGGCCCCGGCCTTTCCCATTCCACACCACCGCACCCCGAAGGTCACCATGCCCACCGCCCACAACACGACGTCCACCCGATCCGATGCGCCAACGAACAGCCGCGTCGCGCCCGAGCGGCTACTCCGCGCCCTCGCCCGGAAATCACCCTTTAGGGTAGGAGAATCGCCCTACGCTCGGAACATGAGCAATCGTTACGGCGTCACGATCCCCGGGCTCGTCCTCGCCGGAGGTACCGGCTTCTATCTCGGCATCCAGCCCTTCGGCTACATCGGACTCCTCGTCACGCCCTTCACCGACCCCGCCGGCCTGCTCGCCCTGCCCGGCGCCGTCCTGTTCGGTGCGCTCATCGGGTGCGGCGTCGCCTACCTCAGCCGCAACCGCATCAAACCGAACCTCGCCCACCGCTACCGCCACGGCGCCATCCTCGGCGCCGTCACCTTGCCTGGCTACCTGTTCATCGGGCACTTCCCCGGCGCCGAGGAAGGCGGCACTGCCAGCCAGTGGGCGTTCGGGATCGCGTTCTGCTGCGGCATCGCCGCGACGATCGTCTACTACCAGCGCCGCAAGCGCGCCACCTTGGCCCCCCGAGCCCGGCGTCTCGCCCAGCAGCAGGCCGACCAGCCGACCGCGACGCGCTGACCTACCGACACCACACGAGGGGCGCTGGCACCAGACGGTGCCGGCGCCCCTCCTCTCGTGCCCGGCGTACCCAGCCGAATCAGTCCGCCAGAACACCCACCCCTGAATCTCGTTCGGATGGCTCGACCTGCTCGTCCACGGGCGCCTCGACAGCCCGCTCATCATCCGAAGTTGCCGCGTCCACTGCTTCCGCTCGGGTGGAGTCCGCGTCGCTCTTCTGGCCGTCGACGTCCGACGCGGCTGCAGCACTACGCGACAACGCGGTCACTGCCTTCGCCGAGATCCCCAGCAACGCCGCTGTCTCCGCTGCACCCACATCCGCCGCGCGGATCTCCGCGACCGACGTCGCCATCACCGCGCGCCACTCGCCGATCTCCATCTCCGCATCCGCGCGGACCTGCTCGGCCGACCGCTCGAACTCCGCGACCTTCGCCGCGCGCTGACGGTCCAGCTCGGCCAGCTTCCGCTCCAGCTGCGCACCCAGCGCGCCGATGCGGTCCGCACGCCGGCGCTCCACCGCATCGATCGCCGTCACCGCCTCCGCGAACGGGCCCAGCGCCGCATCAACACGTCGCTCGTTCTCGCGCTCGCGCTCCAACTGCTCGACGCGGCGACGCCGCGCCGCCTCCAGCCGCTCCAGCGTCGCCGACGACCGACGCTTCCGCTTGGAACCTGTTGTGTGACGTTCAACCATGACGCACCTCCCGCACGGGGAGGGCTGCGGTTCTATCCACCAAGCTACCCGCGGCACCGGCGTCACCGCGGCACACCGGCGGGGCAGCGCTCGCACCGCCGACAAGGCGACCGACAGCGTCGACCGTGTTCACGACGACAGCCGGCGAGCGAGGAAAAGGCGCGGTACCGCCGCAGCAGCCCCGGAGGACCACGCCACCGAAGTGGCGAGCGGCAAAACTCGCGGCGGCCCGCTGACGCTCCGACTCAGGGACAAGCAAGCCCGCGGAACGCTACGACGAGCATACCCGCAGGCCACCACACCCGTGGCCGGCCACAGGGGAAACCGTTTCCGCTGGTCAGCCGCCTGCTCCAGAGCACCGGCAGGGACGCACCTGTGAGATGGATCGGTTGCGTCCGCGGGTGGTGGGTGGCCCCGAAATTGTATCAGTCGTCCCCCCAAATACAAGGGCACCCCAAAATATTTTTGACCGAAAAGCGTGGCCAAAAATATTTCGAGGCCCCACCCTTGCATTCGGGGCCCCTACTCCCTAGGTCAGGCATTAAGGGCAGGCCGGGGGCCTGCCCCGGTCGCTTCGGGGCCACCCACCACCCACTCAGCACGTGGTCACCCCTACTTCACCGACCAGCAGCACCACGGCGCCCTGCAACCGCCGTCAGCACGCGCGTGACCACCCGAAGGCGAGCCGGACAGCAAATCAAACAAGGGACACCAACTAGTCCCGCAGAATTGCCCGAAATAGTCACATGAAAACCCTATTTCAAGTGGAATAGAGGACAGTCGGGCGGTAATATTGACATTGCAAGGTGATCGGGACGGCAAACCCGAAAACCGAACTCATTCAACAAGCAAGGACAATTACTATGGTTGCGACCATTCACCGTAAGCACCTCCCCAGCATCACCCGCGCCGTGCAGGCGTTGCAGGCACAGCCGCCGCGCGTCCGGACCGCCCTCACCGAGCTACGGGCCGCCTTCACCGACAGCGGCGAGAACCCGCCCGCGATCCTCGCCGCGTGCGCCACCCTGCTCAACACCGACGCCGCGATCAACGGTGACATCCTCGCCGCCGTGCGCACCGCTCACACCGAGTGGGACAGCTACGGCGAGACCGAACGCGAGCTGATCAACCTGTGCGTCTACAGCAGCGAGACCCGCCGGGCCGTCGCCGTGACCGAGGTCAACGACGTGACGGTGATGCTGCGCGAGACCCCGCCGCGTATCGCCGACGCGCTCAACGGGTTGCGGTGGCTCAACGCCGCTACCGGCGGCAGCCAGCAGCACGCGTTCACCACGTGCGCCACGCTGCTCAAGAACCCCAGCGCCACCCACCCCGCCATCGTCGAAGCCATCCAGACCGCTCACACTCTCTGGCCCAGCCTCTCCGATGACCTGCGCACGCTCGTCCTGACGTGCGTCTACGCCAGCAAGGCCCGCGCCGCCCACGCCCGCGCCCGCACCGCCGCCCGCCAGCAGACCACCGAAACCACCTCCGGTGACATCCACCGGTGCGGCAACTGTGACGGCAATCTCGCCGGACTCCCTGAGATGCGGTACTGCTCCGATGCCTGCCGCCGAGAAGCCGAGTCCGCGCAACGCCCCGTGCCCGGGGAGCACACCGTCACCGAAGAACCGGCCACGCCTCCCGCAGCGGCCGATGGCACCGCGCCGGTGACCACGCCCGCCGCCGAGGCAAAGCCGAAGACCAAGGCCACGAGCAGGGCAAAGGCCGGGCGCGAGCCGATCGAGAAGAAGGCGGAAGGCCGCTACGTCATCGGGGAGGTGGAAGCCCAGTATGACGAGCAGTGGCGGCAGATTCAGCAGGCGATCCCGACCGCCGGTTTCGTCCGCAAGGACGAGCGCGCGGTGGACCTCTACGAGCAGGAGCGGCAGCGTCACGCCGACCTGGACGACAGCAGCGACGCCGCAACCGACCTGACCGGCTACGCCCTGTCCGACGAGGATTACGACCGGCTTGCCTTGCTCCCGGTCGCGCCGGGCGGGTTGTGCGTGGCGTGCAACCTCGAACGCACCCCCGCCGAGCAGCGCGCACAGACCGGTGACCGCCGGTGCGAGATGTGCCGGGACCGGGACATGCCGTCGCTGGTCACGTTCGCGCCGTCGCGCGAACTCGCCGCCGTCGCCTGACCACCCGCCACACGCGGGGGCACCCGAGACCGGGTGCCCCCGCCCCACCTCGAACCAGGAGCCGCCACCGTGCGTACCTTCGCCGACATTCTCGCCGACATCGACCGCGAGTTAGCCGCCGCCGACATGATCCCGACCGACGAACCCGCCGCCGTCGCCGCTTTCCTGCGCGCGCTACTCGCGCGCGACACCAGGCCGCTCACGACCGCGAAGGGCGACACGGCCGAAGTCGTGCCTGCCGCCGCCATCCGCCGCGAGCTGGACAACCTCACGCAGTACGGCCAGCCCTAACGACCGTCCGCACACGACAGCGGCCGCCGATCTTACGATCGGCGGCCGCTTTGCTGTGTCGGCACAGCCCGGGGACCGCGCAGGCGCCGGCAGACGGCGCCGGGGGCGCCTTAGTGCAGGCGCCGGCGCTCGACCCGAAAATCGGTCACCACCACCACGCCTCACCAACCCCACCCGCCTACCGCATCCCGCCCACCAC
>NZ_PPHG01000104.1 GCF_002904295.1 Amycolatopsis sp. CA-128772 | reverse complement strand
TGGCCGTTGGAAGTGGGCTGCGGCCGCCGCGGCGGGGATGGGCGGCCGAAGGAGAGGTGCGGTGGACATCCGCGGGTGGCCACGTGAAGGAGGTGGTGGCCTGGCGCGGTGGGGGTGCCAGCCGGCTTGGGACTGCCGGGGCGCTCGGGGTAGTGATCGCGCCGCGCGGGAAGAGGGCGAATGGGCCCCGGCCCCCGGTCCCCGAAAGGGGGAGAGGGAGGCGGTGCGCGGCCGGGGCTGGGGGGCTGGCGCGTGGAGTTTGTCGGGGATCGGCTGGTGTGGCTCCTGG
>NZ_PPHG01000103.1 GCF_002904295.1 Amycolatopsis sp. CA-128772 | reverse complement strand
GGCGCTCGGCCTGGGTGCTGCTGTTGTCCACAGCCCGGTCGTGATGTGGACAAGTGGTGCTGTTGCCGGCCGTTTTCCGGCTCCGGGTCGGATGGCGCCGATATGCTCAATTCGGTGGTGGTTCCCCCTTGGGAGGGTGGGTGCTGTCCTGGCCGAGCGGGCGGCTGTGATGGGGGACAATCCGCCGCGCCGGAGGGCGGGAACGGTGCTTTGATGCCGCCGGGAGCCGGG
>NZ_PPHG01000102.1 GCF_002904295.1 Amycolatopsis sp. CA-128772 | reverse complement strand
GTCGGGCCGCACGAGGCCGGGAGGGTCACCGAGAGGCTGGCGGTGAACCCGCCCTCCACATCGGTGAACGAGTTGGTGATGCTGCCGACGACAGTGCCGTCCTCGAGCGCCATGCGGGAGCGGCGGCCGTACGTCGCGTCGGAGCCGGCCGGCGGCGTTGGCGCCGTCGCCTCGTCCCATTCGCGCATGTAGAACGAACAAACGTGGTCGCCGAGGGTCTCGATGATGTTGACCCGGCCGCCGCCGGCGTGGATGGAGTAGTGCTCCGGGTGTCCGGCGAGCAGGAC
>NZ_PPHG01000101.1 GCF_002904295.1 Amycolatopsis sp. CA-128772 | reverse complement strand
GCCAGCGCGCGCAGCACGGCCGGCGGTTCCGGCTGCGCGGCGAGCACCGGCAGGTCGAACCGGACCGGCGCGACGGCCGGCTCGCCGGTCGTCAGCGCCGCGTCGAACAGGGCGAGGCCCTCGGCCTCGGTCAGCGCCGGGATGCCCAGCCGGGCGAACCGGCCGCCGGCGCCGCCGGCCATGCCGCCGCCGTCCCACGGGCCCCAGGCCAGCGACACCGCGGGCAGCCCCGCGTCCCGGCGTTCCTGGGCCAGGGCGTCGAGGAAGGCGTTGGCCGCGGCGTAGTTGGCCTGCCCGGCCGCGCCGAGTGTGCCCGCCAGCGAGGAGAACAGCACGAACGCGTCGAGCTCGCGGTCGCGGGTCAGCTCGTGCAGGTGCCAGGCCGCGTCGGCCTTCGGCGCCAGCACCTTCGCCAGCCGGTCGGCGTCGAGGGTGGCGACGAGCCCGTCGTCGAGGACACCGGCGGCGTGCACGACGGCGCTGAGCGGGTGCGCGGCCGGGATTCCGGCCAGCAACGCGGCGAGGGCGTCGCGGTCGCTCGCGTCGCACGCGGCGACCGTGACGTCCGCGCCGAGCCCGGCCAGCTCGGTGACCAGGCCGTCCGGCGCGGCCCCGCGCCGGCCGGCCAGCAGCAGGTGCCGGACGCCGTGTTCGCGCACGAGGTGCGCGGCGAGCGCCCGGCCCAGCTCGCCGGTGCCCCCGGTGATGAGGACGGTCCCGTCCGGGTTCCACGCCGGTGCGTCACCGGTCGTGGTGCGCACCAGCCGCGGCACCAGGGCCCGCCCGTCGCGGACCAGGACCCGGGGCTCACCGGTCGACAGGGCCGCCGCCAGGACGTCCTCGGCCACCGGCGCGGCCGACTCGACCAGCACGAACCGGCCCGGGTGTTCCTGCTGCGCGGCCAGGACCAGGCCCCGCACGGCGGCGGCGGGCAACCCGGCCGGCACCACCAGCGCCAGCCGGCGCGCGTCCTCGCCGAGGCGCGCCTGCACCAGCGCCAGCGCCTCACCGGCGAGCGCGCGGGCGGCTTGCGGCGGCGGCCCGTCCGGAACGGCCAGCGTGACGACGTCGGCGTCGGGATCGGTGACGCCGGTGACCGGCTCGGTCCAGTCGACCCGGTAGACGGCTCCGCCGGTGACGGGGGCTTCGCTGACGATCGGGCGCACGGTGAGCGATCCGGCCGTCGCGACGAGGGCGCCTTCGGGGGTGGCCAGCGTCAGGGCCAGGGTGTCCTCGCCGGTCTTGCGCAGCGTGACGCGCACCGCGGTCGCGCCGACCGCGCGCACGGCGACGTCCTGCCACGAGAACGGCACCCCGCCCGGCCCCCCGAAGAGGGCGGCGGCGTGCAGGGCCGCGTCGAACAGCGCGGGGTGCAGGTCGAACGCCTCGGCCTCGACGTCGTCGGGCAGCGAGACCTCGGCGAAGACGTCGTCGCCGCGCTGCCAGGCCGCGCGCAGGCCCTGGAACGCCGGGCCGTATTCGCGTTCGCCGTAGAAGCCGGTGAGGTCGACGGCGGTGGCGTCCGCGGGCGGCCAGGCCGCCGGGAGCTCCGCCGGGCGGTCGATCCGCTCGGCCAGCCGGCCGACCGCGTGCGAGGTCCAGCTGACTTCGCCGTCGGGTCGCGAGTGGACGGCCACCGGGCGGCGGCCCCGCTCGTCGGGCGCGCCGACCCAGACCTGCACGACGACCCGCTCCCCCGCCGTGCCGAGCACCAGCGGACGGGTCAGCGTCAGGTCTTCGACGTCCGGGCAGCCGGTCTCGGCCCCGGCGCGCACGGCCAGTTCGAGCAGCGCGGTACCGGGCACGACGACCGCCCCGCCGACGCGGTGGTCGGCCAGCCACGGGTGCGTGCCGGCGTCCAGGCGGCCGGTCAGCAGCAGGCCGTTGGCGTCGGCGACCTCGACCGCCGTGCCCAGCAGCGGGTGGTCCACGCTGCGCAGCCCGGCCGAGCGCAGGTCGCCGCGGGCGCGGCCGGTGTCGCGGGGCCAGAACCGCTGCCGCTGGAAGGCGTAGGTGGGCAGGTCGGTGCGGGTGCCGGTGCCGGCGAAGAACGCGGTCCAGTCCACGGTGGCACCGTCGGCGTGCAGCCGGCCCAGTGCCTCGGCCACCGACGTGAGCTCGTCGCGGTCCTTGCGCAGCAGGGGGACGGCGAGCGCCCCGGGGAGGTCGACCAGTGGCGTCAGCGCGGCTTCCGGTCCGACCTCGACGAACCGGGTCACGCCGGATTCGCCGAGCCGGGCGAGGGCGTCGCCGAAGCGGACGGTGTCGCGGACGTGCCGCACCCAGAACTCCGGATCCGTGACCTCGCCCGCGGTGACCAGCGGCACCGACGGCTCGGCGAAGGTGAGCCCCGCGACGATCCGGCGGAACGCCGGGAGCATCGGCTCCATCAGCGGTGAGTGGAACGCGTGGGACGCACGCAGCCGGGTCGTGCGCCCGAACCGCCCGGCCACCTCGAGGACGGCGGCCTCCACCCCGGACACCACCACGGACGCCGGTCCGTTGACGGCCGCGATGTCTGCACCGTCGAGGAGAGCCGCCCGGACGTCCGCTTCGGACGCGCGCACGGCGATCATGGCCCCGCCGGCGGGCAGGGCACCCATCAGGCGGGCGCGGGCCGAAACGAGCGCGCAGGCGTCGTCGAGCGAAAGCACCCCGGCGCAGTGCGCGGCGGCGATTTCGCCCGCCGAATGCCCGGCGAGCACGGCCGGCCGGACACCCCACGAGCCGAGCAGGCGGAAGAGCGCGACCTCGACGGCGAAGATCGCCGGCTGGGCCTGGGCGGTGTCCGCGAGCCGCTCGGCGTCTTCGCCCCAGACGACCTCCCGCAGGCCCGGTCCGAGCCGGTCGAGCACCTCGTCGAACGCGGCCGCGAACACCGGGTGGGCCCGGTGCAGGGCCCGGCCCATCCCCAGGTGCTGGGAACCCTGGCCGGTGAACAGGAACGCCGTCTTGCCCTTGGCCCGCGGCGAGCCGAAGGTGGTCAGGTCGCGCAGGGCGACGGCGACGGCCGCCGGGTCGTCACCGACCACAGTGGACCGGACGTCGAACGCGGTGCGGGCGGTGGCCAGGGAAACCGCGGCGTCGGCGAGCGGGGTGCCCCGCTCGAGCACGTCGGCCAGCCGTGCGGCCTGTGCGCGCACGGCGTCCTCGGACCGGCCCGAAACCAGGATCGGCACCGGCCGTGCGCCGGCTTCGCGGACCGGCTCCTCGGCGGCGGGGGCCTGCTCGACGAGCACGTGCGCGTTCGTCCCGCTCAGGCCGAACGACGAAACCCCGGCGCGGCGCGGTTCGCCGGTCTCCGGCCACGGCGTCGCCGCGGTCGCCAGCTCGACCCGCCCGGCCGTCCAGTCCACGTGGGACGACGGCGCGTCGACGTGCAGCGTCGGCGGCACGACGCCGTGGCGCATCGCCAGCACGACCTTGATCACCCCGGCGACCCCGGCGGCGGCCTGGGTGTGCCCGAAGTTCGACTTCACCGAGCCGAGCAGCAGCGCGCGGTCGCGGTCCTGGCCGTAGGTCGCCAGCAGCGCCTGCGCCTCGACCGGGTCACCCAGCGTCGTTCCGGTGCCGTGCGCTTCGACGACGTCGACCTGCGCGGGCGCGAGCCCGGACGTCTTCAGCGCCTCCCGGATCACGCGCTGCTGCGACGGCCCGTTCGGCGCGGTGAGGCCGTTGGTGGCGCCGTCGGAGTTGACCGCGCTGCCACGGACCACGGCGAGCACCGGGTGCCCGTGGCGCTGCGCGTCGGACAGCCGCTCCAGCACCAGCACGCCCGCGCCCTCGGCCCAGCCGGTGCCGGCGGCGGAGTCGGCGAATGAGCGGCAGCGGCCGTCCGGGGACAGCCCGCCCTGGCGGCTGAACTCGACGAACGTCGTCGGTGCGGACATCACCGTGACGCCGCCGGCCAGGGCCAGTTCCGACTCGCCGGAGCGCAGCGACTGCGCGGCCAGGTGGAGGGCGACCAGCGACGACGAGCACGCGGTGTCCACGGTGACCGCCGGGCCGAGGAGCCCGAGGACGTAGGCCAGCCGGCCGGACAGCACGCTGTTCGTGTTGCCGGTCAGCAGGAACCCTTCGGACGGGCCCGCCGCGCCGGTCAGGTACTCCTGCGCCATCGCGCCGACGAAGACGCCAGTCCGGGTGCCCTTGAGCGTGGCGGGCACGATGCCGGCGCGTTCGATGGCCTCCCACGCGGTCTCCAGCAGGATCCGCTGCTGCGGGTCCATTTCGGCCGCTTCCCGCGGCGAGATGCCGAAGAAGCCCGCGTCGAAGTCGGCCGCGTCGAGCAGGAAGCCGCCGGACATCGCCGCCTCGCCGCCGTCCGCGGCGAGCGCGCCGAGGTCCCAGCCGCGGTCGGCGGGCAGTCCGGTGACGCCGTCGCGCCCCGAGCGCAGCAGCTCCCAGAAGTCCTCGGGCCCGGCGACGCCGCCGGGGTAGCGGCAGCCGAGCCCGACGATCGCGATCGGCTCGGCGGCGCGGTTCTCCAGCTCCGCGAGCCTCTGCTGGGTGCGCACGAGATCCGCGCTGGCCCGCTTGAGGTAGCTCCGCAGCTTCTGTTCGTTGTCCATGAATCAGCAACCCATCCCGGCACGACGGCGAGCGGTGCGCCCCGGTGACGGCTGCTGCTCCGGCAACCCGGCGCCCGGCGGAGTGGCCGCCCGGGGCGCGAACTGTCTTTGGTTCCCTCGCGGGAGAGAAAAGCGGCTACCAGACGGCAGCGGTCAGCGCTTCGCCCAGGTCCAGCTCACGGCTGGTCCGGGTCAGGTCGGACTCGACCATCATCCGCATCAGTTCCTCGAAGGTGACGGTCGGCTTCCAGCCCAGGTCGGTGCGGGCGCGGGTGGCGTCGGCGCACAGCACCTCCACTTCGGCCGGGCGCACCAGGCCCGGGTCGATGACGACGTGGTCGCGCCAGTCGAGCCCGACGGACGCGAACGCGATTTCGGCGGCCTCCCGGACGGTGTGCATCCGGCCGGTGCCGATGACGTAGTCGACCGGCTCGTCCTGCTGCAGCATCAGGTGCATCGCCCGGACGTAGTCGCCGGCGAACCCCCAGTCGCGGACCGCGTCGAGGTTGCCGAGACGCAGCTCGTCCTGCACGCCGAGCTTGATCCGCGCGACCGCGCTGGAGATCTTGCGGGTGACGAACTCCATCCCGCGGCGCGGTGACTCGTGGTTGAACAGGATGCCCGAGACGCCGAACATGCCGTAGGACTCGCGGTAGTTGCGGGTGATGTGGTGGCCGTAGGCCTTCGCCACGCCGTAGGGGCTGCGGGGGTGCAGGAACGTCCGCTCGTTCTGCGGCGTCTCCGCGGCCTTGCCGAACATCTCCGACGAGGACGCCTGGTAGAACCGGATCCCGCCGCCGGTGGTGGGCCGCGACTTGTCCAGCCCGCACACCATCCGGATCGCCTCGAGCACCCGCAGCGCACCCATGCCGTTGACGTCGGAGGTGAGTTCCGCCTGCTGCCACGACATCGGGACGAAGGAGATCGCGCCCAGGTTGTAGACCTCGTCCGGCTGCACCAGGTCCACCGCCGCGACCAGGCTCGCCTGGTCCAGCAGGTCGCCGTGCACGAAGCTCAGTTCCGTGGCCAGCTTGCTGACGCGCAGCTTGCCCGGGTTGGCCTGGCCGCGCACCAGGCCCCACACCTGGTAGCCCAGCCGCAGCAGGTACTCCGCCAGGTAGGAACCGTCCTGTCCCGTGATGCCCGTGATCAATGCTCGTTTCGTCATGGTTCTCCCACGTCCACCGGCCGGCTGCGCCCACGGCTTCCCGAGACTGCCGCTGATCGGGCTCCATTGGACGCCGTGGCGACTCGGGAAATCATTGGAGAATTCCGGACTTCGGCCGTGATGACTGGTGTTTTCCAGTCGTGGCGGGCGCCATCCTGGCGCTTTCCTCCCATCCCCGACGCGAGCGAGGAACCCGATGGCCTTTGCCTACCCCGTGTCCCAGCCGTACCTGACCGGCCGGGAGAGCGACTACGTGACCGAAGCGGTCGGCACGGGCTGGATCTCCGCCCAGGGACCGTTCGTCGCGCGGTTCGAGGCGGCGTTCGCCGGCTGGAACGGTGTCGCGCACGGCGTCGCGTGCTCGTCGGGCACGGCGGCGCTGACGCTCGCGCTGCGCGCCCTCGGCATCGGGCCCGGGGACGAGGTGCTCGTGCCCGAGTGCACGTTCGTCGCTTCGGCGTGGGCGGTGACCTACACCGGCGCGACCCCGGTGTTCGTGGACTGCCGCGACGACCTGACGATCGACCCGGCACTGGCCGAGGCGGCGATCACGCCGCGGACGAAGGCGATCATGCCGGTCCACGTGCACGGGCGCCGCTGCGACATGGACGCCGTCATGGAGCTGGCGTTCGAGTACAACCTGCGGGTCGTCGAGGACTCGGCGGAGGCGCACGGGGTCTGCCCGGTCGGCGACATCGCGTGCTTCTCGCTGTACGCCAACAAGATCGTGACGGCCGGCGAGGGCGGGATCTGCCTGACCGACGACCCGCGCCTGGCCGCCCAGATGGCCCACCTGCGCGGCTTCGCGACCGGCAAGGCCCACGACTTCGTGCACAAGAACCTGGCCTACAACTTCCGGATGACCAACCTGCAGGCCGCCGTGGCGCTCGCCCAGGTCGAGCGGCTCGACGAAATCCTCGAACTGCGCGCCCAGGTCGAGAAGCGCTACGACGAGCGCCTGGACGTCCCGGGCATCACCCGCATGCCGGGCCGCGACGTGCTGTGGATGTACGACGTGCTGGCCGGGGACCGCGACGAGCTGAAGGCCCACCTGGCCGCGGCGGGCATCGAGACGCGGGTGTTCTTCCCGCCGATGAGCCGCCAGCCGATGTACCTGGATCCGTCGTGGCCGCGGCTGAACGCGGCTAAGTTCGCGGCGGCCGGCCTGTGCCTGCCGACCCACACGGGACTGTCCGAAGCGGACCAGGACTTCGTCGCGGCCCGGGTGCGGGAGTTCTACGGCGTGCGCTGACCCGCGCACGGAAGAACCGCCCACCGGTCAGCCGGTGGGCGGTTCGTTTCGTGGGGTTCCGGCGAGCCGCCCGTACGGTGAGCGGACGGCCCGCCGGAAGCCGGGGGGCGGCGGTCAGCTCGCCGGCTGCTCCGCCGCATCGAGGTCGCGGGCCAGGAGCTCGGCGACCTGCGTCACCGCGTCCTCGGCCCCTTCACCCTCCGCCGTGACCAGCACCTCTTCGCCGCCGCGGACGCCGAGGGCCATCAGGGCGAGGATGCTCGCCGCGTCGACCAGGTGGTTTTCGTCGCGGCCGAGCTTCACCGGGACCGGCAGCCGGCCGGCCAGTTCGACGAGCAGCTTCGCCGGGCGTGCGTGCAGCCCGACCGGCGAGCCGATCACCACTTTCCTACTGGACATCAGGGATTCCCCATTTCGTGAACGCTAGCCGGCCGACCGGGCCGAGAACTCTTCGACGACCTTGCGCGCCGAGGGCACGTCCGGTGCCGTCAGCACTTCCGCGGCCAGGATTTCGCACTGCTCCAACGTGAGGTCCTTCAGCGCGGCCCGCACCGCCGGCACCGCGGACACCGACATCGACAGGCTGGTGATGCCCAGCCCCGCGAACACCGGGGCCAGGCCCGGGTCGCTCGCGGCTTCGCCGCAGATGCCGGCGGGTTTGCCCGCCTCCTTCGCCGCCGAGGCGACGTTGGCGACCAGCGCCAGCAGCGCCGGCTGCCACGGGTCCAGCAGCTCCCCCAGCTCGCCGAGCATGCGGTCGGCGGCGTAGGTGTACTGCGAGAGGTCGT
The DNA here is from genome assembly GCF_002904295.1 of Amycolatopsis sp. CA-128772. Taxonomy (GTDB): domain Bacteria; phylum Actinomycetota; class Actinomycetes; order Mycobacteriales; family Pseudonocardiaceae; genus Amycolatopsis. Next base: position 13,148 of record NZ_PPHG01000101.1, on the reverse strand, counting down.
TGGTGCCGATGCTGACGAAGTCGACCTCCGCCAGGATGTCCCGCGCCCGGATGGCCGCGGCCGGCACCTCGATCATCACGCCGACCTTGCCGATCCCGTGCTCCCGCGCCAGGTCCCGGAACGCCGCCGCTTCCGCCGGGGTGGCGATCATCGGCGCCATCACGCGCACGTCGGCGTCGTGGTCGGTCGCCGCCAGGCTGATCGCCTTCAGCTGCGCGGTGAGCAGACCGGGGTTGCGGACGCCGACGCGGTAGCCGCGCACGCCCAGCGCCGGGTTGGGCTCGTCCTCGGTGTTGGCGAACGGGATGTACTTGTCCGCACCGGCGTCGAGCGTGCGGATGACGACCTGCCGGCCGGAGAACCCGCGCAGCACTTCGCCGTAGGCCGCCCGCTGTTCCTCGACCGTCGGGGCTTCCGTGCGGTCCAGGAACAGGAACTCGGTGCGGAACAGCCCGACCCCTTCGGCGTCGGCCGCGGCGTCCTTCGCCGCCCCGCCGGCGCTGCCGACGTTGAGCAGGAGCTTGACCGGGTGGCCGTCGGCGGTCGCGCCGGGACCGCGGTGGGCGGCGAGCTTTTCCTTCAGCGACGCCGCTTCCGCTTCGATCCGCCGGACGTACTCGTCGTCCGGGTCGACGGCCACCGTGCCGCGGGTGCCGTCGACGGCGATCCGCAGCCCGTCCGCCAGGCCGGCGGCACCGGCGCAGCCGACCACCGCCGGGATGCCCAGCGCCCGGGCGACGATCGCCGTGTGACTGGTCGGGCCGCCCTTCTCGGTGACGATGCCGAGCACCTTCGCCGGGTCGAGCAGCACCGTGTCGGCCGGCGCGATGTCCTGGCCGACCAGGACGAACGCGCCGTCGACCGCCGGGATACCCGGCTGGGCCAGCCCGAGCGCGGCGGCGATCGCGCGGTCGCGGATGTCGATCAGGTCCGCCGCGCGCTCGCCGAGGTACCCGCCGATGGCTTCGAGCGCGGCCACGTGCTTGGCGAACGCGTCCCGGATCGCCCACGCGGCCGGGCGGCCGTTCGCCACCCCGTCCGAGATGCCGGTCCGCAGGGACGGGTCCTGCGCCATCATGATCTGGGTGTCCATGATGGACTTCGACTCGCCGGAAACCGAAGCCGCCCGCTTCTCCAGGTCCGCCACCGCCGCGTCGAGCGCTTCGGTCGCCGCCGCCAGCTCCTCCTCGGGCGCCGACGGCGCGTCCCAGTGCTCCGGCAGCACCGGGGGCGGCGTCAGCCGCACCACCGGGCCGGCGGCCGCGCCCGGGCTCGCCGGGTTGCCGCGCAGTTCGTCAACCACCGTTGGTCGCCTCCTCAGGTCTGCGCGCCCCGCTCACGCGGACGCGGTGCCCGGCTCGATCGTCACCTTGATCGCTTCGCCGCTGCTGACGATGTCGATCGCCTTCAGCACGTCCGAGAGCGGCAGGTGGTGGGTGATCAGGTCGTCGACCGGCACCTTGCCCGAGGAGATCAGCTCGAGCGCCTGGCGGTTGTGGTCCGGGCTGGACCCGTTGGCGCCGTAGATGGTCAGCTCCCGGTAGTGCACCAGGTTCGAGTCGCACGCGATGATCGGGTTGTCCTTCGGCAGCCCGCCGAAGAAGCTGATCCGGCCACGGCGCGCGGTCATCTTCAGCGCGTCCTCCTGGGCCTTGCCCGCCGCCGCGGCCGTGATGACCACGTCGGCGCCGTCGCCGCCGGTGAGCTCGAGGACCTTCTCGACCACGTCGACCTCGCTGCCGCAGATGGCGGCGTCCGGCTTGACGAGCTCGGCCGCGAGGTCCAGCCGGTTGCGGTTGAGCTCGACCAGGTAGACCGCGGCCGCGCCCTTGGCCCGGGCCAGCCGCACGTGCAGGCAGCCGATCGGGCCGGCGCCGACGACCACGACGACGTCACCCTCGCCGACCTGCGCGAAGTTCTGTCCATTGAGGACACATGCGAGCGGCTCGGCGACCGAGGCCTCGGCGTAGCTGACGCCGTCGGGGATGCGGTTGACGCCGTCGACCTTGAGGACCTGCTTCGGCACGATCATGTACTCGGCGAACCCGCCGTCGAAGTGGTAGCCCATCGACAGCTGGTTCGGGCACACCTGCTGCAGCCCCTTGCGGCACTGCTTGCACTCGCCGCACGGGATGGCCGCGATGACCTGGACGCGGTCACCGGCCGCCCAGCCCGCGGTGTTCGCGCCGGTTTCGACGACCTCGCCGGCGATCTCGTGGCCGATCACGCGCGGCGGGTCGATGTGGTGGTGCCCGTGCCGGAAGATCTTCAGGTCGGTACCGCACGTCGACGTGTTGTGCACGCGGATCTTCAGCTCGTCCGGGCCGGGGTTCGGCTCGTCCGCGTCTTCGACCCGCAGATCACCCGGCGCGTAGAAACGTGCCACCTTCATCGGGAAAACTCCTCGTCCACTTCGTTCAACAGTCGCAGGATCGTTGCGGCGTCCGGTGCCTCGCGCAGCTGCTTGACCTGCTCGGAATCCATCAGGATCCGGGCCAGCGAGGACAGGATCCCGACCTGCTCCGAACCCTTGGCCGCGATGCCGACGCAGAGCCGGACGTCGTTGCCGTCCCAGTCGACCCCGGCGGGGAACTGGAGGATCGCCAGCGCGGTGCGCTTGACGAACTTGCGCGAAGCGTCGGTGCCGTGCGGGATCGCCACGCCCTCGCCGAGGTAGGTCGACACCGACTTTTCGCGTTCGTGCATGGCGTCGAGGTACCCCGGCTCCACCGCCCCCAGTTCGAGGAGCTTCCGCCCGACCTGGGTGATCGCGTCCGCCTGGTCGGGGGCGGTGCAGCCGATGAGCACGGACTCCGGTCCGAGGATGGTCGCGTCAGTCGGCAAGGGAACCGCCGTCCCGGATCGCCTGCTCGACGCGGTCGAAGACCGGGTCGCCGAGGAAGCTCTGGAAGCCCAGGATCACCGCGGTGCCGTTGGCCTTGCGCGCCCGGCTGACCAGGGTGGACTGGCAGAGCACGACCTGCGCGTCGCCCGGGATCTCGTTGACCGGGGTGTGCTCGACCTTGACCGAGTACGGCTTCAGCCGCTTGGCCAGCTGGGAGGCGACCATCACGCTGCTGCCCATGCCGGCGTCGCAGGCGATGATGACCTTCTTGACTTCCTTGCCTTCGATGCTGCTCATCCTCGTGGTTCCTTCCTTCGATCGACGGTGATCGTCACGCCACCGAGCCACCGGCGGCGATCGCCGCGGCACGTTCTTCCTTGCGGGCGTCGCGCCCGAACTTCAGCAGCACCGCCGCGACGACGAACGACACGACCGCCGCGATCAGCACCCCGGCGATCACACCCAGGTAGCCGCCCTTCGGCGTCACCGCGAGGACCGCGATGATGCTGCCCGGCGACGGCGTGGCGGTCAGGCCCGCGTCGAAGATGCTGAACGTCGCGACACCCGCCGCGCCGCCGGCGATCGCGGCCAGGATCAGCCGCGGGGTCGCCAGGATGTACGGGAAGTAGATCTCGTGGATCCCGCCCAGGAACTGGATGATGATCGCGCCGGGCGCGGTGGCCCGCGCGCTGCGGGCGCCGAAGAAGGTCAGCGCCAGCAGGATGCCGAGGCCCGGGCCAGGGTTCGGCTCGATCAGGAACTCGATCGCCTTGCCGTCCTTCAGCGCGTCGGCCACCCCCAGGGGGCTGAGCACGCCGTGGTTGATCGCGTTGTTGAGGAAGAGCACCTTGGCCGGTTCGACGATGATCGAGACCAGCGGCAGCAGGTGGGCGTCGATCAGGCCCTGCACGCCCTGGCCGAGTGCCTTGGTGATGCCCTGCACGACCGGGCCGATGCCCAGCAGGCCCAGCACCGCCAGCGCGCCGCCGATGATGCCGGCGCTGAAGTTGTCGACCAGCATCTTGAAGCCGGGCGCGGCCCGGTTGCCGACCTTCTCGTCCCACAGCTTGATCAGGAAGCCGCCCAGCGGGCCCACGATCATCGCGCCGAGGAACATCGGGATCGACGCGCCGACGGCGATGCCGACCGTGGCCACCGCACCGACGACGGCGCCGCGCTGGCCGTGGACCATCCGGCCGCCGGTGTAGCCGATCAGCACCGGCAGCAGCAGGTTGATCATCGGGTCGACGAGCTCGGCGATGTGCGCGTTGGGCGTCCAGCCGCTCGGGATGAACAGCGCGGTGATCAGACCCCAGGCGATGAACGCGCCGATGTTCGGCATGACCATGCCGGCGAGGTACCCGCCGAACCGCTGGATGCTGACCCGCGCGCGTTCCGCCCTCGACGGAGTGGCTTCCTCTTCGCGCTCCGCAGTGGTAGTCATCGTTGGCTTCCTTATCTGGGAAAGGGGTTGGGGAGGGATCGCCATCCGGCGATGGCGGTGAGCGGTCCGGTCCAGTGCGCTACTCGCGCACCTTCTCGTTCCACTCCGGACGCGGGTCCACCCGCACTCGACGTGCCCCCACGTCTTCGGGACCCGGCATCGTGCTCCCGGGCAGCGACACGGCGGCCGCTCCCCAGGCGACGGCTGTGGCCAGCGCCTGCGGGCCACTCCCCCCTGCCGCCAGGAAACCGGCGAGCATCGCGTCGCCGGCACCGACCGAGCTGCGCGGTTCGGCCGATGCGTTGGCGCACCAGATCCCCGCTTCCTCCACCAGCACGGCACCTTTGCTGCCGAGACTGGCGAGAACCGTGCCCGCGCCGAGGGCGCGGAGCTCCTGTGCGGCGTCGACGACGTCCCGCACGGTGGCGAGCTGCCGGCCGACCGCTTCCTCGAGCTCGTCGAGGTTCGGCTTGACCAGCGCCGGGCCGGCCTTGACCGAGGTGCGGAACGCCGGGCCGCTGGTGTCCACGACGACCTTGGCGCCGGTCGGCGCCAGGCGCGCGATCAGGTCGGCGTAGAAGTCGTCCCCGGCGCCGGGCGGCAGGCTGCCCGCCGCCACGACCCATTCCGCGTCGCCCACATTGGACATCAGGGTGTCGCACAGGGTTTCCAGCTCCGCACCGGACAGGTGCGGTCCGCTCTCGTTCACCTTGGTGACGGTCGCGTCCGGTTCGACCACGCTGATGTTGCTGCGCACGGGTTCGGCGGTCGGCACCCGCACCACGTCGATGTTGTAGTCGTGCAGCAGGCTGATCAGGTGGTCGCCGTCGGCCCCGCCGGCCGGGACGACGGCCCGGGCCTTGAGTCCGTTGCGCACCAGGGCCCGCGCGACGTTGATGCCCTTGCCTCCTGGCTGGACACGCGCACCCGTCGCCCGGTGCAGCTCGCCCCGGATGAGGCGGTCGACCTCGATCGTCCGGTCGACGCTCGGGTTCGCCGTCAGGGTCACGAACACTTCAGCACACCTCCGGCGGCGTCCTCGTTGTTTTGGTTGATATTGCCTGTGTTCGTCTTCGTTTGCAAGACCCAACTTCACCGAGAGTTCAACCGTTATCTTCGGAAGTCGCCGGTCTTTGCGGGTAGGACTGGCATTGCGGTGACCACGCCGGGTACGCGCAAACCAACGCAAAGCCATATTCCCGGCCCCGCCGCCGGACATGACAAGGCGGACCGGGTGGTTCCCCGGTCGATCGGAGAACCACCCGGCCCGCCCGGCTGCTCGCGTCATCAGGCCGCTTCACCCACCGTCCCGAGCGCCGCGGCGCCCGCCGGGGTCAACCGGGCCCGGACCCGCTGCCCCACCCGGCCCCGCTGCGTGGGGGCCACCAGGCCGTGGCGGGCGAGCAGGTGGGCGGTGTACTGGTCGCAGCACACCAGCCCGTCGATGTAGAGGTCGGGTTCGCAGCTGCAGGCGATCTCCGCCCGGCCGGCCGCGACCGCGCGCAGCATCGCCCGGGCCCGGTGGTTCAGTTCGCTCGCCGGGAGCCCCGTCGCACCCGGCGCCGCCACGTCCGGCCTCACCGCACGAAGTCCGGCAGCGCACGCGGAGGCCACGACCCGACCCCGAAGATGCCCATCGAGTAGGCCTTCGAAATCAACGCCGGCCGGTTCTTCACCTTCATCTTCCGCAGCAGCGTCGTCACGTGGTACTCGACGCCGCCGCGGCTCATGTAGAGGTTGGCCGCCAGCTGGATCGTGGACACCCCGGAGGCGACGCCTTCGAGGATCCGGGCGTCGATCTCGGACAGGATCTTCTTCTTGGTGCAGGCGACCTGGTGGCCCTGCTCGTTCTTGTCCGGCCGGAACACGACGGTCAGGCTGTCGAGCCGGTCACCGACGCCGTGCACGGTGGACCCGATGAACTCGCCGGACAGGGTCGTGCCGTTGTCCCGCATCACCAGGATCCGCTCGACGAACCGGCTGCGCTCCCCGCGCACCAGCAACCGCAGCTGGCTTTCCACCTTGCTCCGCACGCTGGGGTGCAGCAGGTCGCACAGGCTGGTTCCGGTGACCGCGTCCGAGCTGCACTCGAAGACGCGGAAGAACTCCATGCTGGCGGAGACGATCCGCAGCCGGTGGTCCAGGTTCACCATGCACATCTCGGGGGTGATGGCGCGCAACGCGGGCTTGCGGGTGACGGTCCGGGCACCCCGGTCCACGACGACATCGACATCCACAGCCAGATCCGCAACGTCCGCACTCATGAAGGCATTCCTTTCTCCGGCTGGAAGCTGAAGCCCCGGGGGCGAGAAGGCCGACGGCCGCGGTCTCGGGAGAGCCACTGTGCGAGCCGTTTCTCCGGGGTGATGCAGATCATGTTAGGCACGCTCGATTAGCACGGGCAACACCATCCGGACACCCGTTCTTAACACTGTGGTGCGGGGGCGGTGGGGGTACGGAGGTACGGACCGCCCTGCGGTGCGGTGCGGTACCGAACCGGGGTACGGGCGGGCAACGGCGGTGCCCTTTCGGTTCCCACCTGGGGAAATCGGGGAAAACGCCAGGTCCGTACCTCCGCACCGCGCACGGCGGGCGCGTACCGAACCCCGCGGTGCGGACCCCCGTGGCGCGCGGTGCGGACGGGCCGGTCAGCTCTCCTGGTCGAGCGCGCCGAAGTGCTCGATGAGCTCGGCCCGGCCGCTGACTTCGAGCTTGCGGTAGGTACCGGTGAGGTTCTTCTCGACCGCACGGCGGGTGACCCCGAGCGAATCGGCGATCCGCTGGTTCGTCCAGCCCCGCACGACGAGCCGGGCGACCGCGGCCTCCGTCTTGGTCAGGTTCCCCAAGCCGTCGCCGGAAAACCTCAGCACGGGACCGTTCAGCTCGGTTTCGCCGCTGCCGTCCAACCAGGACGCACCGATCGCCTTGACCAGCTCCCGGCCTTCGGCCAGCAGGTCTTCGGCGCCGGGCAGCCCGGCGTCGAGCAGCCGGTTGCCGAGCACGACGGCCGTGCGGGCGCGCTCGACGACGTTTTCCGACTCGCGCAGGATGCCGGCGGCCTCCTGCAACAGCGCGATGCCGTCCGCGCCGCCGGTCAGCATCCCTTGCAGCCGCAGGGAACGCCCGACGCTGAGCGGGGTCCCCCACCGCTGCGCGAACTGGTCCTCTTCGGCCGCGTGCGCCTGGGCCGCGCCCAGGTCGCCGAGCCGCTGGTGCACCAGCGCGGCCCAGATCCGCCACGGGTACTGCGGGGTGTTGACCCAGCCCTCGCGCTCCAGGCGCCGCCCGCAGTCGAGGAACCGGCCCAGCGCGGTCGCGGGGTCGCCCCGGACCAGGTCGATCATCCCGCGGGCCAGCCGACGGGAAGCGAACACGCGGTGGTCGGTCCCGTCCATCGGCGTGCTCAGCAGGCGCTGGCCGAGTTCGGGGTCCTGTGTCTCCAACGCGATCTGCGCGAGGGTGGTGACCGACCGCGCGAGCGCGTCCGGCCAGGCTTCGTGGTCGGAACCCTCCAGGACGCCGAGCGCGAGCCGCCGCGCCCTGGCCAGTTCCCCCTGGGCCAGCTTGACTTCCGCGGTTTCGGCGGCGATCAGCGGCGCGGTGTCCGGCCAGTGGTCCTGGGCCGCCTGGGCGGCCGCGGTCAGCGCGGGCTCGAGCACGGCGGCGTGGTCGGCGAGGACCGAGGCGGACACCAGCAACGGCAAGGACGTGTAGGTGTGGCGCGGGTCGAGCGACACCTCGCTGACCAGTCGCTTGAGGACGGTCTCGACGTCGTCGACCGCCACGGTGCCGGTGAGCACCGCGGTGTGCAGCAGCACCACCGCGAGTTCCCGGCCGGCCGGCGTGTCCAGGCGTTCGGCGTGTTCGAGCTCGACGAGCCGGGCCAGCGCGGCCTCCCCGCGGCCCGGCTGCCCGATCGCGGGGTACCAGCTGCGGGCCTCGGCCCGCAACGCCAGCTCCGCCGGTTCGCCCGCGCGCAGCACGGGTTCGACGGCGGCGCGCACCGCCACGCCGAGGTTCGGCGCCGCCGCGGCGAACGCGGGCGGGATCCACAGCGCCGCTTCCGCCTGCTGCGGCCCGGGCGGCAGCAGCGACAGCGCCTGCGACAGGTGCCGGGCGGCGGCGATGAGGTCGAACCCCCGTTCCGCGGCGGCGAGTTCGACGAGCAGGCGGCCGCGCTCTTCGCTGTCGGGCGCGGTGTTCAGCAGGGCCCGGCGCAGGTAGCGCGCCGCCAGCTCCCCGGCTCCGCGTTCGAGCACGGTGGCCGCGGCGGAGCTGAGGATCCGCACCTCCCACGGGTCCTCGGCGATGCCGACCTTCATCAGCGTCTCGGCCACGCGTTCGGCCGGGCGGCCGTGTTCGTAGAGCAGCCGCGCCGCGCGCCGGTACAGGTCCTCCCGCAGTTCCACCGGGATCGCGGACTCGATGCCGTCGCGCACGCTCGTGGTGGCGAAGCCGATCCGCCCGTCCTCGCGGGCGACCAGGCCCAGCCGTTCCAGGTGCTGCACCGCCGAGGAGTACTCGACGTCGTCGAGCCCGACGAGGTCGGCGGCGAGCCCGGGCTCGGCCAGGTCGCCGAGCACCGCGACCGCGCGGGCCAGCGCGAGCACCGCGGGCGGTTGCGAACCCAGGGACATCAGCACGCGGTGGTCGAGCAGCCGCACGGCCTCGGCCTCCGCGGCCGCGGTGTGCGCGGCGACCGGCCGCAGTCCTTCGGCGACCAGCCCGGTGAGCACGGTCGCGACGTCGGCGGGGTTGCCGCCGGAAACCTGGTGGAGCATGGCGGTGAACGGTTCCTCGGCGCGCTCGCCGAACGCGACCTCGGCCATCGACCCGACCGCGGCCGTCGAAAGCGGGGCGGGCACGACGATCCGCGCGGCCGCCGTCACCAGCTCGTGCACCAGCGGGTACTTCGGCGCCTCGCACTCGTCGGCCAGTGCCAGCGCCAGCAGGATCCGCGACCCGCTCAGCCGCTTGGCGAGGTAGCCCAGCAGCCGCAGCGAGCCCTGGTCGGCCCACTGCAGGTCGTCGACGATCACCACGACCAGGTCGTCGTGGGACATCGCGTGCACGACCGTGTGCAGTCCATAGAGGACGGCTTCGGTGGGCAGGTAGTGCTCGTGGCCGTCGGTGATGAGGCGTTCTTCGGTCAAGGCGCGCAGGATCTGCTCGGACGCGCCCTGGAACCACCGGTCGCGCTCGGCTTCGCCGGCCGCGACGAGCACCGGGCGGCACAGCTGCTGGGCGATGCCGAAGGCGAAGTCCTCTTCGAGCCGGGTGGCGTCCGCGCGCAGCACCCGGGCGCCCGCGCCGAGCGCCGCGGCCATGGTGTCCCGCAGCAGCGCGGACTTCCCGATGCCGGTCGGGCCGCTGATCAGCAGCAGCGAGCCGTCGCCACCGGCGGCCGCGTTCAGCGCGGTCGCGATGGCGGCCCGTTCGGTGTCCCGTTCCAGCAGCACCGGCCATCAACTCGCTGCCGAGCCGGGGCTCATCAGCTCGGCGAGCTGTCCCCGGCCGGTGACGGTCAGCTTGCGGTAGATCCGGGTCAGGCGCAGCTCGACCAGGCGGTTGCTCAGCTGCAGCGCCCGCGCGATCTCCGGGTTCGTCCGGCCGGCGGCGGCGAGCGCGGCGATCCGGGCCTCTTGTTCGGACAGTGCGCCGGCCGGGTCGCCGGGCGCGGGTCGAGCGGCGGCGTCCGGCCCGCGGCGGGCCAGCCGGCCGGAGACGTCGCGGATCTTCTCGGCCAGGCCCGCCGGCAGCAGCTGCGGCCGCAGCGTCGCCACTCGCCCCAGCAACGCGGCCGCGTCGGTGACGTCCCCGTCGTCGAGCCGCGCGGCGGCGAGTTCGGTGACGGCGGTGAGGAAGTCGACCCGCCGGGCGGTGCCCTCCAGCAGCAGGACCGCGCGTTCCAGGTGCGCCCGGCGTTCGGCGTCGCCGAAGACGTCGGCCAGCCGCAGGCTCGCGAGCCCGTGGGCGCCCGGCACCGCCCAGGTTTCCGCGCGTGCCAGCGCTTCCCGGGCCAGCTCGACGGCGCCGTCGCCCTCGGCGCGGGCCAGGGCCAGGGCGGCCCCCGTGCGCCAGGGGAAGTCGACCGGGTTGCCTTCGCGCCGCCCGGTGGTACCGCGGCCGGCCGCGCGGAACGCTTCGAGCGCCGCGTGTGCGTCACCCTTCGCCAGGTGCACGCGGCCGCGTTGCAGCAGCAGGTACCCGGCGGCCGCCCCGTCGTCCGCCCCGGCCGGGAGAGCCGGGGCCACCGCGCGTTCGGCCTCGTCGAGCCGCATCGCGGCCAGCGCCGCTTCCGCGCGCACGGCCAGCAGGCCGGGCCGCGACCGCGGGTGCCAGGCCCGTTCGGGCAGCCGCGCCACCGCGGCTTCGAGGTCGGCTTCGGCCTGGCCGAGGTGGCCGCGGCGCAGTTCGCAGCGCGCCCGCAGCAGCAACGCCCCGGCCGCGACCGCGCGGGCGCCGGTGCGGACCGCGTCCTGGTGGACGTCGGTGAGGCCGAGCACGGCTTCGGACACGTCGTCGGTGCACAGCAGCACCCAAGCGGCCTGCAGGCGCAGGGTGTGCGGCAGGTTCGCCCGCGGCTCGAGGGCGCGCCGGGCGAGTTCCCGCGCCCGGCCGGGCCGGCGGCCGCGGCGGGCCAGTTCCACCGCGGTCGTCACCGCGCGCACGGGATCGCTGTCGCCGGGCGCCGGCGGGGGCGCGTCGAACAGGGGTGCCGGGCCCACCGGGCCGGCCGCGCAGTCCTCCTGCGCCAGCCGCCCGAGCGCGGCGAGCGCGGACGTCCCGCCGTCGAACCCGCTGCGGCGGCGGCAAGCCACGGCGATCACGCGGTGCGCGGTGCGGGTGTCCCCGCGGGCGAGGAGGTGGTCGGCCGCTTCGAGCAGGACCGCTCCGGAGACTTCGGGCCCGGTGTCGAGCAGGACGCGTTGCAGCCGCTGGTCGCTCAGGTCCGGCGCCTCGGCGACCTCGGCCAAGGCGAGCCCCAGCATCAGCTTCCGGCGTTCCGCCGGGCTCACCGGTTCCCGCAGGGCCCGGCCCAGCAGCCGCGCCGCGCCGCGGTCGTCCCCGAGTGACCGACGCCGCTCGGCGGCGCGGCGCAGCGTCGCGACGGCCCAGGACGCGCCGACCGGGCGCACCGAGGTGAGCAGTTCGGCGAGCTTCTCGTCCGGCACCGCCGCGCGGTAGGCCAGTTCCACGCACCGGTTCGCGAGGTCGCCGCGGCCGGCCGCGCTCAGCGTGCCGAGGGCGGCGTCCGCGGTGGCGTCGTCGGCGATCAGCGTCGGTGCTCCTTCGCGCACCAGGCCGAACCCGACCAGCTGGCGCAAGGCGTCGCCGACCCGGCCGGCGAGCGGCCCGGCCAGGGTGGTCACGAGGTCGAAGTCGAGCCGCCCGCGGCAGATCGCGATGGCGCGCAGCAGTTTCAGCACATCAGGCGGCAGTGCCGCGATCGACACGGCGAGCTCGGCGGCGCGGACGTCGGCCAGGTGCGCGGTGACGGCGGGCAGGTGCGCGGCCACCGGGTCCTGCCCGGCGGCGGCGAGCCGCTCGAGCACCGGGGCCACGAGCGCCGGGCGGCCCCCGGTGGCTTCGTGCAGCCCGGCGGTGAACCGGGGATCGGGGTCGACGCCCGGGAACCGGGCGGCGACCAGCTGCCGCAGGCCGTCCTCGGTCAGCAGGCGGGCTTCGGCGGTGTCCCCGCCGGGCGGGGCCGCCTGCCCGCCGGTGGCCAGCACGGACCGGACGAGCAGCATCGGCGCCTGCTGCAGCCGGTGCTCCATGGCCGCGAGCCAGGCCTTCGAACCGGGATCGGCCCACTGGACGTCGTCGACGGCGATCAGCAGCGGCCCCTGGCTCGCCACCCCGACGAAGTCGCCGCACAGGGTCGGGATCGACCGCTCGGCCGAGGCCCGGCCGCAGGAGCGCGGGCCGCCGTCGAGCCGGCAGTCGGCGTCGGCGATGTCGGCGAAGAGCCGGTGGATGACGCCGCGGTGCACGGCCGACTCCCCCGGCGAGCACGAAGCGAAGGCGGTGATGACGCCGGCGACGCGCGCCTCCCGCACGGCGGCGGCGAGCAGCGCGCTGCGTCCCGCCCCGCGCGGGCCGACCACGGTCACCTGCCCGGACCGGCCGGCCAGCACCCCGCGGATCCCCCGCCGCAGCACGGCGATCTCGTCGTCCCGCTCGACCAGCCGCACCTCGGCGGTCCGGCGCGAACGATCGTCCCGTTCGCCGAGCCAGGGAACGGTGAGCACCGGCGCGGCGACCGGGGCGAACTCCGCGGCGGCGGGCAGGGCGAGCGCGACCGGCCACGCCGATCCGGCTGGACCTGATCCGGGCACCACCATCACCCTCCGCCCCACAGCGGCTGCTTACCGTCACCCTCCGGCTGTACCGGTGAGCGATGTGGCTGCCCAGCCTAAGACGACCAATGTTGGTTTAACAAGTCCAGCACCTTCGTTTTGTCTGTACTTGGCCCCCGAGGTCAACGCACTACCCACGGAGACCAAGAAATCCCTACATCGAGGCAACGGGACTTGACACCCCGCCGGGGCCGTGGGTGAAGGTGGCTCTCCACCCCGATCGACCGATTTCGAGGCCGCCGACATGAAAAGCTCCCCCACCCGCCGCACGGCGAAGACCGGCGGCATCGTGTTGTCCTTCGGCGGCTGGGGCGACTACGAGGTGTGGGCGGCACATGGATTCACACCCAAACCCAACTCCGGCCCGGCGGACCCCCAGGCCGAGCCCGGCGAAGCCGCTTCCGGCGGCAAAGGCGAGGCGCGAGCCGGACGGCCCGGCAAAGCGGGCCGCGGCACCGCGAGCCCCGGCGAACCCACCGCCGGCCCCGGCCCCGCC
>NZ_PPHG01000100.1 GCF_002904295.1 Amycolatopsis sp. CA-128772 | reverse complement strand
GTACAGCGGCCGGTTCTGCACCTGGGAGTAGGTGCGGCCGATGTAGCTGCCGAGGACGCCGAGCATGATGATCTGGATGCCGCCGAGGAAGAACATGGCGATGGTGATGAAGGCCCAGCCGGGCACCGCGGTTTCGGGGGCGAAGAGTTTGACGCCGACGACGTAGAGGACGCCGAGGAAGCTCAGCAGGGAGATGAGGTAGCCCATCCGCGTGATCATCCGCAGCGGCGTGGTGGAGAAGCCGAGGATGCCGTCGGCGGCGAAGCGCAGCATCTTCGTCAGCGGGTAGCCGGTGACGCCGGCGTGGCGCTTGTCGCGGTCGAACAGCACGGCGGTCTGCTTGAACCCGACGTAGCTGACGAGGCCGCGCAGGAAGCGGTCGCGTTCGCGGTACTTGCGCAGCTCGTCGACGACTTTGCGGTCGATCAGGCGGAAGTCGCCGGTGTTCTTGGGGATGTCGACGGCGGCCATTTTCCGGAGCGACCAGTAGAAGGCTCCGGCGGTGAGCTTCTTGAACGCGGAATCCTGGCGGGACCGGCGCTGGGCGTAGACGACGTCGTAGCCCTCTTCCCACTTCTCGAGCAGCTCGAGCGCGACGCGGGGCGGGTCCTGCATGTCGCTGTCCATGATGACGACGGCGTCGGCGTCGCCCAGGTCGAGCCCTGCGGTGACGGCCATCTGGTGGCCGAAGTTGCGGGACAGTTCGATCACCGTGACGCGGGCGTCGCGCCCGGCGAGTTCGGTGAGCTTGGCCAGGGAGCCGTCGCGGCTGCCGTCGTCGACGTAGAGGAAGCTGAAGTCGTAGCGGCCGGCCAAGGGCGCGGTGACTTCGTCGACGGTCTTGTGCAGCAGGTCGATGTTCGCTTCCTCGTTGTAGATGGGGAAGACGAACGCCACCCGGCGGCGGGTGGTCGGCTTGGTCGGCACTGCGGGACTCCCCGGAGTTTCGGTGCGGAACGGCCCGGGCGGCACGCGATCAGGTGAAAAAATCCCCCGAACCCGGTGCCCGGCATCCTAGGAGATGGGACCGGCCGCCCTGTCGCGAGTCCCGGTTAGCCGGTGTGCCGGCATCACCGGAACGCCGACCGTTCCGGCTCGCGGAAGGCGTCGAACACCTCGGTCACCGGCTCCTCTTCGGGTTCCTCGACCGGCGGCACCGGCCGGCGCGGCAGCAGGCTCAGCACCCCGAACACGAAGGCCAGGCACGTCGGGAACAGCGTCAGCAACTGGTGCTTCACGCCCTCCACGCCCTCGCCCAAGGCCGACAGCCCGAACTGGCCCACCGCGAACAGCAGCAGGAAGAACACCACGATCCCGTACTCGCGCGCGCGGCGGCGGAACGCGCGGGTCCCGGCCCAGCCGATCAGCAGCCAGACCGGCACCAGTACGACCAGGCCCAGCGGCGCCACCAGCGCGGACAGCCCGGAGAACACCGGCACCCGGAACTCCTGCGCCATCGGCGGCAGCCCGGACGTCGCCGAGAAGCTGCCGAGCCGTGCCGGGCGGGCCGTCAGCGTGTCCACCGCGCCCTGCTGGAGGATCTGCAGCGTGCGCTCGGGGTGGGTGGCGTAGTACCGGACCACGTTCCGGCGGCTGATCCGGTCGGAGTAGGTGCCGTAGCCCGCGTCGGTCCAGGGGTGGGCTTCCCACCAGCTCTTCCCGATGAACTGCTTCGCGCTCGGCGGCAGGCCCAGCGCGGCCAGGTCGGCGTCCGTGTCGTGCTTGCCGTCCACGATGCTGTCGAACACCACGTGGAACACGTTCGCTTCGCGGTACTCGGCGTTGGCCGGGTCGCCCTTCGACTGCACCAGCGTCGTCCCCGCACCCACGAGCACCAGCACGCCCAGCGGCAGCGCCCACCGCGCCCAGCCGCGCTTGCCCAGCGGCCGGACGAGGGCCAGCGCCAGCACGAACAGCGGGATCAGCAGCAGCGTCTGCGACTTCGCGTTGAGGCCGATCATCGCGCCCGCCACGGTCAGCGCGGCGCCCCAGTACCGCCACGCGCCCGTGCGGTGCATCAGCAGCAGGCCGCCCGCGATCAGCAGCATCCCCAGGAAGCCCGCGCCCTCGCTCAGCACCGACGCGAAGTAGCCGAAGAACGCCGAGTCGGCCATCACGAGCAGCAGCAGGACGGCGGCGATGACGCGATTGCGCGTGCTCAGGTCCAGTGCCAGGACCGTCGCCGCGACGCCCACCGCGACCAGCACGCAGGTGAGCGCGCCGAGGACCAGCAGGTTGAGCTCGGCCGGCAAACCGAGCGCCTCGCCGAGCTTGCTCGCGAGCCAGTCGAGCCACGCCTGGCTCGAGATGTAGTCGCTCCTGCAGGGCGTGCCCGGCCCGTAGGCGAAGTGGACGTAATACTCGGACCTCAGTTCGGGGTGCCGGCCGCCGAGCTTGCACAGCAGCCGCCAGCCGTCGCCGTTGTCGGCCATCCCGACCGGCCGGGGTACGAGGAACCGGATCAGCAGCACGCCCAGCGACAGGGCGAAGACGCCCAGGCCGAGGCGCAGTTCACGGGATCGCACCCGGACCAGCGTACGAGATCACGCTCAGTCGGCCGGTGTGGCACCGGGCACCGGGCTGACCGGCCGGTGCCGGAACACGACGTAGTGGTACAGCAGGTAGTTCCAGAACAGCCCGACGACGATCGCCGCGCCCTTGGGCACCAGCAGGCCGGCCCCGGGAGACAGGCGTCCGACCAGCCAGATCACCGAGAACTGGACCACCCACAGCCCGAACGCGGTGACGCCGAAGAACAGCAGCGCCTGGCGGCGGACGTCGCCGTCCTTCGCCCGGAACGTGAAGTTCCGGTTCAGCGCGAACGACAGCAGCATGCCGGCCGTCGTCGAGATGAGGTTGGCGACGAACGTCGGCAGGCCGAGCGTCACCAGGAGCGCGTAGCCCAGGACGTCGACCAGGGTGTTGCCGATCCCGACGATCCCGAAGCGCACCTGCGTCGCCGTGACGAGCCTCATCGGGCGGCGCTCCTGCGGTCTCCGGCGGGCTCGGTGAGGCCGGTGCGCACCGAGGCCACCGTGTACAGCGGCCGGTTCTGCACCTGGGAGTAGGTGCGGCCGATGTAGCTGCCGAGGACGCCGAGCATGATGATCTGGATGCCGCCGAGGAAGAACATGGCGATGGTGATGAAGGCCCAGCCGGGCACCGCGGTTTCGGGGGCGAAGAGTTTGACGCCGACGACGTAGAGGACGCCGAGGAAGCTCAGCAGGGAGATGAGGTAGCCCATCCGCGTGATCATCCGCAGCGGCGTGGTGGAGAAGCCGAGGATGCCGTCGGCGGCGAAGCGCAGCATCTTCGTCAGCGGGTAGCCGGTGACGCCGGCGTGGCGCTTGTCGCGGTCGAACAGCACGGCGGTCTGCTTGAACCCGACGTAGCTGACGAGGCCGCGCAGGAAGCGGTCGCGTTCGCGGTACTTGCGCAGCTCGTCGACGACTTTGCGGTCGATCAGGCGGAAGTCGCCGGTGTTCTTGGGGATGTCGACGGCGGCCATTTTCCGGAGCGACCAGTAGAAGGCTCCGGCGGTGAGCTTCTTGAACGCGGAATCCTGGCGGGACCGGCGCTGGGCGTAGACGACGTCGTAGCCCTCTTCCCACTTCTCGAGCAGCTCGAGCGCGACGCGGGGCGGGTCCTGCATGTCGCTGTCCATGATGACGACGGCGTCGGCGTCGCCCAGGTCGAGCCCTGCGGTGACGGCCATCTGGTGGCCGAAGTTGCGGGACAGTTCGATCACCGTGACGCGGGCGTCGCGCCCGGCGAGTTCGGTGAGCTTGGCCAGGGAGCCGTCGCGGCTGCCGTCGTCGACGTAGAGGAAGCTGAAGTCGTAGCGGCCGGCCA
>NZ_PPHG01000099.1 GCF_002904295.1 Amycolatopsis sp. CA-128772 | reverse complement strand
GCCGCCGTCCGCGCCGACGCCGGCGGCGACCGGGCCGCAGCCGCTGCCCGCCGCGGCCGACGTCCGCCCGGTGCGGCTGCGCATCCCCGCCATCGGCGTCGACGCGGCCGCCCTCGTCCCGCTCGGCCTGGGCGCGGATCACCAGCTGGCCGCGCCGGCGCGGTTCGAGGACGTCGGCTGGTACGCCGACGGCCCGGTCCCGGGCGACCCGGGTCCGGCGGTGATCGCCGCGCACGTCGACTCCCGCGCCGGGCCGGCGCCGTTCTTCCGGCTGCGCGACCTGCGCGACGGCGACGAGGTGTTCGTCGCGCGTTCCGACGGTCAGGAAACGCGGTTCGTCGTGGACGCGGTCCAGCGGTACCCGAAGGACGCGTTCCCGACCGGCGCGGTGTACGGGCCCGCGCCGGGCAGCGCCCTGCGGCTGATCACCTGTGGCGGCCGGTTCGACGCGGCGAAACGTTCGTACCGCGACAACATCGTCGTCTACGCCTCGACCCGCTGGGGCTAGGACTCCTTCAGCAGCCCGCGCCGCGCCAGCTCCGGCCGGACGCCGTCGCCGAACCAGTACGCCTCCTCCAGGTGCGGGTAGCCCGACAGCACGAACTCGCTGACGCCGACGCTGTGGTACTCCTCGATCAGGTCGGCGACCTCCTCGTGGCGGCCGACCAGCGCGGTGCCCGCGCCGCCGCGGACCAGGCCGACGCCGGCCCACAGGTTCGGGTGGATCTCCAGGCCGCGGACGCCACCGTCGGTGCGGCCGCCGTGCAGGGCGACCATCCGCTGCTGCCCCACCGACTCGCTCGCCGCCAGCTGCGCCTGGGCCTTGGCGACCTGCTCCGGGCTCAGCGCGTCCAGCAGCTTCTGCGCCTCCGCCCAGGCTTCGGCCGAGGTGTCGCGGGAGATCGTGTGCAGCCGGACGCCGAACCGGATCGGCCGGTCGCCGGCCAGCTCCCTGACCTTGCCGATCTTCTCCGCCACCTGCGCGGGCGGCTCGCCCCAGGTCAGGTAGACGTCGGCGTGCCGGGCCGCGACCGGCAGCGCGGCCGGCGACGAGCCGCCGAAGTAGATCGGCGGCACCGGGTCCGGCGCGGCCAGCGTCGTCGCGCCTTCGACCCGCAGGTGCTCGCCGGTGAAGGTGACCGGCTCGCCCGACCAGACGCCGCGCACGATGGTCAGGAACTCGTCGGTGCGCGCGTACCGGGCGTCGTGGTCGTGCCAGTCGCCGAAGCGCCGCTGCTCGACCGCGTCGCCGCCGGTGACGATGTTGAGCAGCACCCGGCCGCCGGACAGGCGCTGGAACGTCCCGGCCATCTGCGCGGCCAGCGTGGGCGAAATGACCCCCGGCCGGAACGCGACCAGGAACTTCAGCCGGGTCGTCTCGCGGATCAGCGCGGCCGTGGTGAGCCACGCGTCCTCGCACCAGGTGCCGGTCGGGGTCAGCACGCCTTCGAAGCCCTGCCGCTCGGCGGCGCGGGCGACCTGAGCGAGGTAGTCCAGGTCCGGCTGACGCTGCGCCGACGGGCCGGCGGACCTGTTCGCGTGGAACCGTTCCACGATCGTGCGGCCGTCGCCGCTGGTGGGCAGGAACCAGTGCAGCCTGATGCTCATCCGTTGCTCCTCGCCTGGTCCAGGTCGGGACCGAACCGCCGGTCGACGAAGGCGGCGAAGTCCACCTTGCCGGGCAGAGTCTTCTCGTCGGTGAAAGCGTCCGCGAGCTGCTGTTCGGCGGCCACCACGGCGTCGTCCAGCACGATCGGCAGGTCGCGGCCCGCCTCGACGGCCTTCCGCGCGACTTCGAGCTTCAGCCCGGTCTCCCTGGCCCACGCCCGCGCCCACTCTTCGCGGTGCGTGTCGGCCCACTTCTGCGCCTTGACCACGCGGACGGCGAAGTCGCGCAGGGCGGAGTTCTTGCCCGGATCGCCGAGGGCGGCCGTGCTCGCGGTCAGGAAGCCGAGGCCGTTCGACGCGCCCCGGCCGTCGGCCAGCACCCGCGCGTGGGCTTCGATCTGCGCCTGCGCGGTGTAGGGGTCCCAGATCGCCCAGGCGTCGATGGTGTGCTGGGTGAACGCGGCGTAGGCCTCGGACGGCTGCAGGAAGCTCAGCTTGACGTCCCTGGTGGACAGGCCGTTGCGGTGCAGCGTGTTCAGCAGCTGCCCGTGCGCCGAGGTGCCCTTGGCGACGCCGATCGTCTTGCCCTTCAGCGAAGCGACGTCCTGCAGCGGCGAGTCCGGCGGGACGAGGACGGCTTCGCGCTCGACGTTGCTGCGCGACACGCTGATCACCTTGATCTTCGCCTTCGCGGCGGCCGCGAAGATCGGCGGGGTGTTGCCGACGCGCCCGGTGTCGATCGCGCCGGCCGACGCGGCCTCGAGCAGCGGCGGGCCCGAGGTGAACGTCGCCCATTCGATCTTGTACGGCGCGTCCTGCAGCAGGTTCGCCGCGGTGAGGAGGGACTTGACCCCGCCCTTCTGGTCGCCCACCTTGAGCGTCACCTTCGCCAGGTCCGCCGCGCTCACCGCGGCCGGCACGGCGGCCGGCCCGTCGCCGGTCGCCGTCCCGCACGCGGACACCACCATGGCGGCCGCGACGGCCAGGATTCCCTTACGCCACTGCATCTTCGGTCACTCCCAAGTCGGCCAGCACGCGGCGGCGGAGGTCGTCGTGGTCGTCGGCTTCGCGTGGCCGGTGGGCGGCGACGATCCGGCCGCCGTCGAGCACCAGCACCCGGTCGGCCAGCCGCAGGGCTTCGTCGACGTCGT
Source organism: Amycolatopsis sp. CA-128772 (assembly GCF_002904295.1). Taxonomy (GTDB): domain Bacteria; phylum Actinomycetota; class Actinomycetes; order Mycobacteriales; family Pseudonocardiaceae; genus Amycolatopsis. Next base: position 5,440 of record NZ_PPHG01000099.1, on the reverse strand, counting down.
GGGTCACCAGCAGCACGCCCGGCCGGTGCCGCCGCCAGAGGTCCAGCACCAGGCCGTGCATCGCGATCCGGGTCAGCGCGTCGAGCGCGCCGAACGGCTCGTCGAGCAGCAGCAGGTCGGGTTCGCGCACCAGCGCGCGGGCCAGCGACACGCGCTGGGCCTCGCCGCCGGACAGCGTGAGCGGCCAGTCGCCGGCGTGCTCGGCCAGGTGGACCTCGGCGAGCGCTTTCCCGGCCAGCGCGCGGTTGCGGGACTTCGTGACGCCGTCCTGGCGCAGGCCGAGGACGACGTTGCGCCAGACCTTCCGCCACGGCAGCAGCCGCGGCTGCTGGAAGGCGACCGAAACGGTTCCGGTGACCTTCGCGGTGCCTTCGACGTCCGCGTCGAGGCCGGCCAGGACGCGCAGGAGCGTCGACTTGCCGGAGCCGCTGCGGCCGAGCAGGGCGACGAACTCGCCGCGCCCGACGGTCAGGTCGAGTGCGGTGAGGACGGTCCGGTCGCCGAACCGCTTGGTGAGGCCGGCGACCTCGGCTACCGGGTTCGCCACCGCAGCACCTTCCGTTCGAGCAGCCGGACCAGCGCGTCGGTGACCAGGCCGAGCAGGGCGTACAGGACCAGCCCGACGACCACGACGTCGGTGCGCAGGAATTCGCGGGCGTTGGTGATGAGGTAGCCGACACCGGCGTCGGCGTTGACCGTCTCGCCGACGATCAGCGCGAGCCAGGCCAGGCCGAGCGACTGCCGCAGCCCGACGAGGGTCTGCGGCAGCGCGCCGGGCAGCACGACGTGCCAGAGCCGTTCCGCGCGGCTGAACCCGAGCGCCCGCGAGGCTTCCACGAGCGCCGGATCGGCGCCGCGGATTCCCGAGTGGACGTTGAGGTAGAGCGGGAAGGCCACGCCGAGCGCGACCAGCACGATCTTCGTCTCCTCGCCGATCCCGAACCACAGGATGAACAGCGGGATCAGGCCGAGGAACGGCAGCGTGCGCAGCATCTGCACCGGCGGGTCGACCAGGGCTTCGCCCCAGCGGGAGAGCCCGGAGACGACGCCGAGCAGCAGCCCGGCGACAGCGCCGAGCGCGAACCCGGCGCCGACCCGGCCCAGCGACACGGCGAAGGCGGCACCGAGTTCGCCGCTGCGGGCGGCTTCGATGCCCGCCTGCACGACCGTCCACGGTGCACTGAGCTTGTCGGGCGGCAGCACCCCGGTCGCGCTGGCGAGCTGCCAGGCGGCGAGGAGCACCACCGGGCTGATCCAGCGTTTGAGATCGAGGCGCCGCGGGCGGCGGCGTGGCCGGGCGGCGGCCGGCCGGGCGCGCGTGAGCACGCCCGTGGTGGAAATCGACACGGATTTCTCCCGGGGACGGGGATTTCTTCGATGGCGTGGCCCCGACCTTCCGGTCCCCGGGAAGTGAAGTCAATCCGCGCCCACTCCGTGAACTCCCCCTGTTTCAGCCCGTGGAACGCCTTGGCTCAGCCGCCGAACATGACCTTCCATTCGTCGAGCGAGCGCGGCCGGTAGACGAAGTTGGTGCGCTTGACGTCGGACAGCGCGGCCGACGGCTCGGCCGAGTACTGGTGCCCGGGGTAGACGACGGGATCCCCGGGCAGGCCGGCGAGCGCCTGCAGGCTGCGGTAGATCTCCTCGGCGTCCCCGCCCGGGAAATCGGTGCGGCCGCAGCCTTCGAGGAACAGCGTGTCACCCGAGACGAGCTTGTCCTCGACGAGGAAGCACTGGCTGCCCGGCGTGTGCCCGGGCGTGTGCAGCAGCCGGATCGGGATGGCACCGACCTCGAGGACGTCGTCGTGGTCGTGGGCGCGCAGGTCGGTCCCGGACACCCCGGTGACCCGCCGGACCCATTCGGTCTCGGCGCCGTTGACGTGGATCGGCACCTGCTCGACCGCGAGCAGCTCGGCGATGCCGGGCAGCGAGAAGCCGAGCATCTCGCCGCCGACGTGGTCGGGGTGGTGGTGGGTGGCCAGCACCCCGGTGAGCCGCATCCCGTCCTGCGCGAGCACGTCCAGCAGGTCCCCCACGGCGTAGGCGGGATCGACGACGACGGCGTCCCCGGTCTCCCGATCACCGATGAGGTAGGCGAAGTTCACCATCTGCGTCGCAACGGGATCCCCGACGGCGAAGTCCCGCCCGGCGAGCAGCTGCCGGAAGTAGAGCCGATCAGTCATGCCGGACACCCTACGGGCCGGCCGGCGTGGTGAGCACGATCCGGCCGAACACCTCGCCCGCGTCGAGCTTGCGGTGCGCCTGCGCGGCCTGCTCCAGCGGGAGCACCTCGTGCACCACCGACCGCAGGCCGGCGGTGAAGAGCCCGGCCGTCGCCGCCGTGCGGTCGGGGGTCGGGACGGTGTCCGCGCTGAAGGTCGCGAACGACCACGACTTGCGGAACGCCGTGAACAGCGCCTGGCCGAAGTCCGCGGGCGGGGGGCCGGCGACCGCGCCGACCGCCACCAGGCGCCCGTTGGGGTTGAGCCGGCCGAAGAACGCCGGGAGGTCCGGACCGGCCACCACGTCGAGGATCACGTCGAAGCCGCCGGCTGCCCCGCCGGCGCGGTCGAGCACGTCGGTCGCGCCCAGTTCCCGCAGGCGCTCGCCCCGATCCGGCGAGGACGTCGTCACCGCGATCGTCTTCGCGCCGCCGCGGGCCGCGAGCTGGACCGCCATGATCCCGATGCCGCCGGCCGCGCCGCGGACCAGCACGGACTCGCCGGGCACGAACCGGGCGTGCCGGAGGCCGAACTGGGCCACCATCCCGGAGCTGCCGAGCGTCACCGCATCGACGGGCGACAGGCTCTCCGGCAGCGGGACGAGCGTCGCCGCCGGGGCGACGGCCTGTTCGGCGTAGCCACCGCCCGTGCCGGTGAACGCCCAGACGCGCCTCCCGAGCCAGGACGGGTCGACGCCGTCGCCGGTCCCGGTGACCGTGCCGGCGATCTCGCCGCCCAGGACGTGCCCCGGTTCGAAGCCGTACGCGGCGAGCGCGCCGTTGCGGATCAGGACGTCGACGCCGCCGACGCCGATGGCCTCGGTCCTGATCAGCACCTGCCCGCCGGCCGGGCGCGGGACCGGCCGGTCCACCACCGCCAGCCCACCGGGACCGCCGAACACCTGCACCGCCACTGCCTTCACGATTTCCTCCGATCGTCGACGACGGACGGTAACGGACGCCCCCGTCCGGTTGGCTAAAGTGAGGGAGTGACCGAGGTTTTGCCTCACTCCCTGCGTTCCGACGCCCGCGACAACCGCGAACGCATCCTCGAGGCGGCGCGCGCGGTGTTCGCCGCCGACGGCCTGACGGTGCCGATGCGGCGGATCGCCCGGCGCGCGGGCGTCGGCCCGGCGACCCTGTACCGCCACTTCCCGACGAAGGAGGCGCTGGCCACCGAGGCGTTCGCCGGCCAGATGCGCGCGTGCTACGCGCTCGTCGACGAGGGCCTCGCGGACCCCGATCCGGGGCGCGGTTTCACCTCGACCGTCTCGCGGTTGTGCGAGCTGCACGCGCGGGACCGGGGCTTCACCGCGGCGTTCACGGCGGAGTTCCCGCACGCGCTGGACTTCGCGGCCGACCGCGAACGGGCGGTGCAGTCGATCGCGGAGCTGACCCGCCGCGCCCGGGAGGCCGGCCACCTGCGCGCCGACGTCGAACTGGACGACGTGATCCTGGTCCTGATGGCCAACAGCGGCCTGCAGGGCACGTCACCGGCCGCGCGGGTCGCGGCTTCCCGGCGCTTCGCCGCCCTCGCGATCCGGGGCCTGCAAGCCTGAGCTTGCCCAGAGGTGGACGTCTCCGCGGTGCAACGCGGCGTACACGCGGTCTCTGAGGACGTTCGCCTCGGCGTCGGACAGTGTCCGGTCCAGCGGGCGGAGCACCAGGCGGACGAGGAGGTTCTGCTGGTCGCGGCGGGCGCCGAGCCGGGCGAGCGCGGACGCGGGCAGGTCCGCGCACGGCGTCTCCTGCCGGATCTCGACCGATTCGACGACGTCGGCTTCGTCGCCGAGGGCGTCCCGGACCCGGTCCCCGAGGTCTTCGGCCCGGTCGTCGGCGGCGACGGCGATGGAGAGGTCGCGCCGCACGGGCGGCAGGGCCGACACCGGCCGGTAGGGCGCGAGGTCCGCCATCTGCGCGGCGACAGCCGGTTCGGCCGAGCGCAGCAGGCGGATGTCGGGGACGCCCTTGCGCAGCATCAGCATCCGGTCGAGGCCCATCCCGAGCGCGAGCCCGGACCACGCGCTGCCGACCCCGGCTCTTCCGAGGACGGCGGGATGGGCGAGCCCGCATTCGGCGACTTCGACCCAGCGCCCGTCGTGCTCGACGTCGACCTGCGCACCGTCCACAGTGTACGGATGCCGCCGCGGTTCGAGCCGCCACCGCCGGCCGGGCACGAGCGCGGCGACCATGTCTTCGAGATCGGGCCGGGTGAGGGGGCCGCGGGTGATCCGCCAGAGGTCGAGCTGGTGCGGCGTGCCGCTGTGCAGCCGGTCGATGCTGTCCCGCCGGTAGACGACGCCGGGGCAGACGAGCAGGACGTCATCGGCGGGACTTCGGGCGAGGTGTCGCAGGGCCGCGGGGATCATGGCGCTGGAGTGGCTGCGCAGGACGTGGGTGGCGTCGACGTACCGGGTGTAGCGGGCGTCGCGGGTGACGTCGCCGGGGTGGTAGCCGAGGTGGTCGTAGTTGTCGGCCACGGTGACGACCCGATCGCCGCGGCACCACCGGACGGAACAGGACCACAGCCCGGCGAGGGCCGCAACGGCCTCCTCGACGACGAGCTGGACGGCATGCGCCCCACCGGCGGGATCGGCAAGATCCCGGACGGCGAGGGCGTGGGCGAGCTGGGCGGGGGTGAGCAGTTCGGGCACGACGGGACCTCCAGGGCGAGCGGACGGGGACGGTTCCCCCTGGCCCGGACGCCCGGCGAGGTCAGTGCGGTGCGCGGAATCGGCGGCGCTGCTCAGGGAGCGCGCGTGGACGTGGCACCGGAACCCCGCTGGCACCCACGAAGGGCCAGGGGGCCGGTAAATCGGCGGTACTCCGCAACGACGGCCACAATTCCAGGGTAACGGTGCCCGCCACCCGGTTTCCCGGCCGAGACGAGGCTCGCCGACCCGACGCTGCGCCGACCCGACGGCCGACGCCAGCCCGGACCGCCGCGGCTCAGCCGACCCACGGCTCAGCCCTGCCCCACCCGGCCCGGCCCGGCCCGGCCGACTCCAGCTCGGCCCGCCGCAACTCAGCCAATCACAGCTCAGCCCCGCCCCACCCAGCCCGGCCAACTCCGGCTTGGGCCGCCGCAGCTCAGCCAACCGCGGCTCAGCCCCGCCCGCCTTGGCCCGCCGACTCCAGCCCGGGCCGCCGCAACTCAGCCCACCACGGCTCAGCCCCGCCCGGCCGCCCCGGCCGGCCGTCACTCAGCCCGCCCCGCCC
>NZ_PPHG01000098.1 GCF_002904295.1 Amycolatopsis sp. CA-128772 | reverse complement strand
ACGAAGACGGTGGCGTTCTTCGTGGGGATGTTGCCGCACAGGATCTTCGCGCCGTTGATCGTCATGTTCTCGCCGGAACCCTCGATCTTCACCGGGCCGCCGGCGGTGTTGAGCGTGTCGACCGAACCCGCGCTCGCGAGACCCTTGGCGTCGTAACGCTTGCCGACCACGTGGTACTGCAGGATCGGCGCCAGCTCGGCGGGCTTGCCGGCCAGCTCGGCGAACTTGGCGTCACCCAGCGCGGCGAACGCCGGGTCGGCCGGCGCGAACACCGTGATGGCCTCCTGGCTGTTGAGCGTGTCGACCAGGTTGGTGGCCTTGACCGCCGCCACCAGCTTGGTCAGCAACGGGTTCGTCGACGCGGCCGAGGCGACCGGCTGCGGACCCATCGAGTCCAGCGAACCGGGCGCCGAACCCTGCGGCAGCTGCGAACAGGCCGGGCCGAACACGTCCGCGTTCGTGGTCACGCCATCCGGCGATCCGGTTGCGCCCGCACTGGTCATCGGCGCGGACATCGAGGAAGAGGGCGCCATCGAGCTGCTCGAGCTGCCCGACGAAGCGGTGTCGCTGCTGCCACACGCGGTCATGGTCAGCGCGGCGGCCGCAGTGATGCCGACGCCGGCGACACGAAGCTTGTTCACAAAAATCACTCCAAGGAGAGCGGCTTGCACATTCCATGGCGGAAGTGTCTGTCGTAGTGCGTTCGGGCCGAAGCGAGGAACGGATTGGCGATACACACCATCGGGTGACAGGGTCCTGCGATGTCGGCTCGGCCAAGGCAACGAAAGACGAGAATCGCGGCCGAGGTGCTTCTGCCGGTGCCGGGCGCGGTGATCGTTGCTCATGTCCGGTGTGCTCGGCACGGTTTTCACTGCGTTTTCGTGTGGGCGCGCGGCCTGCAACCGGGCGATCCGCGGACACAGCCGACACCCGAGCCGGTGCCCTGTCCAGTGCTGGTTCGCGGTGCGTGATCAGTTTCCGACGCGGTCACTGGTGGAGGTGACCGATGATCCACTTGACCTCGGCGCGTTCGATGGCTCCGAACGCCGTCCGCATCTGCAGGATGAAAACGAACACCAGCGGCAGGACCACCCAGCGCTCGGAGAGGACCCACACCGAGATACCGCGGCCCTGAAAGATGCCCAGCACCACCGCGACCGCCCCCACGACGATCCCGGCGACGGTGGCCGCCCGCCCGGTGATCAGCAGGAGCGCCAGCAGCGCGCCTACGATCAAGCCGATTCCCCAGCCCAGGGTCGTGAGCGTTGCCGCGAACAACGACATGATTTCGCCGGTCCAGAAGGCCAGACCCGCCAGAACCAACAACGCCTTCCGGACGGCGATCATCCCGGTGCCTCCAGTTCGCGGTCGAGAGCCCAGATCCTGAGCTTGCCGTCCCGGCCGGCCACGACGATGTGATTGCCGTCCGGGGTCACGCAGACGTCGGCGACTCCGCCGGTGAGTCCTTCGAGGTGACCGAGCGACCGGCCGGTGGCCACCTCCCACAGCCGCACCGTCGCGGCCAGCTCGGTGACCACGGCGATCCGGCCGTCCGGTGTCGTGCACACGGACTCCTTGCCCGGCGCGCCGTCGGGGTCGAGTGCCCGGACGAACCGCCCGGTCTCCGCGTCGCGGACCCGGACGCCCTTCGCGGCCGGGAAGGAGACGGTCAGCAGGAGACCGTCCGGTGTGAGGCACAGCGACGTGAGGCCGGTCCCGGCGGTGGTCTCGGGGACGCCGGTCCAGCGGCCGTCGCGCAGGTCCCACTGCCGCACCGAACCGTCGGCGGCGGCGGTGAAGCAGGACCGCCCGTCCGTCGCGACGCCGGTGATCATGCCCGGGTGACCGGTGAGCACCGCCACCGGGCGGCCGGACGACAGGTCCCACAGGTCCCAGACGCGGGCCGTGCCATCCGCGGAGCCCGTGACGGCGTACCGGCCGCCGGGTGTGGTGGTCACCGCGCGCACCGGGCCGTCGTGCCCGCGCAGCGTCCACATCGGACGACCGGTGGGGAGCCGCCACACCCGGGTGGTCCCGTCCTCGGCTCCGGCCACGGCGAACTGATCGGTGGCGGCGGCCGACAGCACCCGGGTGCCGTGGCCGGTGAGCGTGGCGACGCGTCGGCCGGACGCAAGTTCCCACACCCACACGGCGCCTTCCTCATGGCCTGCGGAGAGCACGTGGCCGTCAGGGGTTGCGCACACGGCCGTCGAGGCTTTGCCCCCGCCGTCGAGCACCCGGCTCAGCCACACGTTCTTCAGCTCGCCCTGCGCCGCACCCGGGGACAGGCGGTGCCAGGCGTCCATGACTTCACTCGAGCGTTCGTGGCCCGGCTCGCCGCGGGCTCGGCGTACCAGATCGAGGGCGTCGCCGGGCTCGCGAGCTCGGGCCGCGCGGGCCAAGAGGTCGTCCACGCGTGCGTTGGCCGTCAGCAGCTCGACGGCCGTACGGGAGCGGGAGATCTGCAGCGGGCCGGCCACCGGTACCGGAACCGGCCACAGCCGGACCGCGGTGCGGCCGGCGTGCACCAGCGCCCGGCCGTCCGGGGTGAGCAACGCCGTGTCGCCGAACTCGGTGCCCTCCGTGATCGTCCGGAGGCACCGGCCACCGGGCAGCTCCCAGATCCGCACCGTGCCGGTCAGCTCGGTGGTCGCCGCGACTTCGCCGGCGAAGGCGGCGGATCGGATGATCTGGGTGGCCCCGGACAGGACGCGCAGGCACCGCCCGGTGTCGAGGTCCCACCACCGCGCGGTGTGGTCCCCGCTCCCGGTCAGCGCCTGCCGCCCGTCCGGGGACACGTGCACCGAAGTGAGCGGGCCGGTGTGGCCACCGAGCGTGTTCAGCAGCCGGCCGGTGCTCAGGTCCCAGACGCGCGCAGCGAAGTCCTCGAAGTCCGCGGCCACGGTGACCGCGCGCCGCCCGGTGGAGTCCATGGCCATCGCGTCGACCGGGCGCGCGTGCCCGATGACGGACCACAGCACGGCGCCGGTGCCCGGATTCCAAAGCCGCACCCGTCCGCTCGCGTCGCCCACGAGCGCGCGCCCACCGTCGGGGGACACGCAGAGCGCCGTCACCCTCGCGCCCGTGTGGAGCCGGTGGCCGGGTCCACGGCCGAGCTTCCGGGCCCGGAGGACGCAGGGGTCGCCGAGGAGCTTTGTCGCGAGGACGAGCCCGGCGTCGGCGGCCAGGCCGACGTGGAAGACGTCACCGCGTCCGGCCCGCCGGCGCAGCGGACGGCCGTCGCGCAAGTCCCACAGCACCGACCTGCCGCTTTCGCTGACGGTGAGAGCGCGGTGGCCGTCGGAGCTGACCGCGATCGCGTCCACCACGTCCCGGTGACCGTGCAAAAGACGAACGCGCCGGCCGGTCGCGGCCTCGACGACGTGCACCGCGCCCGCGGCGTCGGCGGCCAGCAGGTGAGCACCGTCCGGGGTCACGCACACGGGAGCCACCGTCCGGCGGGGCCCGACTGGGCGGCCGAAGGTGGGTGTCGCGGCGCCACGTTCCGCGCCGACCATTTCGAGGAGGTGGTCGGCGCGCGCGGGTTCGGCCAGGTTCGCCCGGGCCGCCTCCAGGGTGGCGAGCAGCGCGTCGTCGGTGAGCTCACCGGCGCGCCAGCGGAGCACGCCGGAGTTGAACGACGCTTCGAGGTGCCGTGGGTCGGCGGCGAGGGCCTCGTCCAGGAGCCGCTTGGCGTCCTCGTCCTGGCCGAGGTCGAGCAGTGACAGCGCGCGGTTGTTCAGCTCGGCGGCGCGCGGACGGGCAAAGGCCGGCGGATCACGGGGGTACGGCCCGAATGCGACCGTGTACTGGGCGATCAATGCGGCAGCGATGTCGGCCATGCTGCCGGGCCGGTCCGCAGGCTCCCACGCGAGGCAGCGGGCCAGCAGTTCGGCGAGGTCGCCGGGCACACCTTCCAGCGGCGCCGCCGCGGCGGCGCCGTCCAGCGCCCCACCCGCCGCCGGCCCCGCCAGCCAGGTGACCTCGCCGGTCAGCATCTCGAGCACGCTGACGGCGAAGCTCCAGACGTCGCCCTCGGGGCCGGTGTGCTCGCCGGCCGCCTGTTGCGGGGAAGCGTAGTGCCGGGTTCCGCGGTACGGGCCGGCGGCCGCACCCGCCAGCCCGAAGTCGGTCACCTTGACGTCGGCGCCGACGAGGATGTTGGCCGGCTTCACGTCACGGTGCACCACACCGAGCGCGTGAGCGTGCGCGAGCCCCCACGCGGCCTGAATCGCGAAGTCCAGGATCCGGGCGAGCACCTCGCGCCCGGAACCGGCGTACAACCGGCGGTCGCGAATCCGGTCCGCGAGGCTGCCGCCCTGCACGTACTCCGCGACGACGTGGGGAACACCGTCGAGGGTGCGCACGTAGTGGCAGTTGCACACGTGCGGGTGCAGCCCCAGGTCGATCCACGTCCGGGCTTCGCGGACGAAGCGGTCTCGGTCGGCGGCGGTGCGGAACAGCTCGGGCCGCGGCCGCTTGATCGCCACGTCGGTGTCCCAGCCCAGGTGGCGGGCGCGGTGCACCACGCCCATGCCGCCGCGGTGGATGGCGGTGATCTCGTACTGGCCGGCGATCCGGTCGCCGACGTGCCACCCGGTCGTGGTCGGTGCGGGGTCGAGGGTGGCGTCGTCCGGCATCGTCAGGTCGCGTCGAGGTGAGCCCGGTGGCAGGCCACGGCGAGGAGCGAGGGCACGAAGAGGTCTTCTTCGGGCGGCATCGGCCAATGGGGTACGGCGGTGTCGAGGTTGAACAGGACCGCGAAGGAGCAGCCCGCGCGGTACAGGGTGGGCGCGTCGCTCCACTTCCGCGACGTGCGGCGGGCGTGAACGGACATCGCCGTCCGGAGGTCCTTCATCCGCCGCTGCACCCGGTACCGGTCACGTTTCAGCCAGCCGAGGCCATCCGCCTTCACACCTCTGCGCACCGAGGTGGCCATGTCCTGCCAGCGCTTCCAGGGCTGGGGCCTGGCGATCCGTGCCACATCCGCACCACCGAACACGACGTCCAGCAGACGTTGTTCGTCGGGATCCGCCGTGTCCGCCGGGTCGGGACGCCGGTGCGCGCGGAGCCCGGGGGCGCCGACGTGCTCGCCGCCGTAGGAAAACCACAGGTGGCGGCGGAGGGCGAGGTCGACGAGCTGAGCGGCGCACACCCGGCCGAAGCGGGTTTGCGCGTCCTCGTCCATGACGGGATGCAGAACAGCGCCCGCCCGCATCAAGTTCTTCACCTCCGCGCGGACGCCTTCGATCGCGGACGGCGTCAGGTGCATGGCGGCCTCCCTCCCCGGTCCTCACGCCACGGATCAACGATTACCCGACCGAGTGGACGCAGCGCAGGAGCCAGGCGGGTGAAAGATCGGTGCGGTCGTGGGAGAATCACCGCAGGCCACGAGGGGGAGGCGGATGTCGTTCCGGTACTTCGTCTACATCAGCGACAGCAAGGTCGACATGCTGCTGCAGCAGATCGATCCCGGCGCGACCCGCAAGCGCACCGCGGAGGTGAGCGTCGACCTCAAGGTGCTCAAGGGCAAGCGCGGCGTGGAGGCCGCCGTCGGCGCGGACCGGACCGAACGGCTCGAGCGAGTCGTCCGGTACCTGACCGACTTCGGCGACCTGGGCTCGGTCGACGAGCCCGGCCAGTTCTTCTGGGGCCTGCTGCCGCTGCGCTGGGGACCACTCGTCGGTGCGGACGGGCTGTCGCTCGTGTACTTCGGCGGCCGCAGCGAACGGACGGTGCTCGGGCTCGGCGGCTCTCGCCGCCACGTCTTCGGCGCTCCGCCCAGCGGCGAACTCGACCCGCCCCTGAGCCGGTCGCTGCTGCCCTCCCTGCTCGACGGGATCGTCAAGGCCCCCGGGATAGCCGCCGCGGTCACCGAAGGCGACGGCGATGCCGAGGCGTGCCAGGATGTTCGCCGAGCCACCTCCGGCCTGCGCGGGCCCGCGCAGAACATGGAATTCATCGCGAAACGGCTGCTGCACGGGAAGACCGCGGACGGCGAAACCGTGCTCCTGGGTTCCCCGCTCTACGTCGCGCTCGTCGACTGACATGCGCTGGGCAGTCCGCATCACTGTCGATGACACCGGGAGTCACGTCTTCACGGACACCCGGTCCGTTGTGGCCGGTCGCGGTGCGGAGTGCGGGCTGCGCGTGCGCGACCTGGAGGTGTCGCGCGTGCACTGCCGGTTCACGATCGATCCTCCACACGTCGGAGTGCGGGATTTGGACAGCCGCAACGGAACCCGTGTCAACGGTGTCGAGGTGGAAGGCTGCGAGCTGGCCGACGGGGACGAGGTCCGCATCGGCTCGACGACCTTTCGGATCACCGTGTCGCCGGCCGAGTTCCCCGGCTACGCACTCGGATACGAACTGGGCCGCGGCGCTCAGGGGACGGTCTTCCTGGCGCGGGACACCACGACCGGCGAGCAGGTCGCGCTCAAGGTCCTGCACGACATCCGGCCGGACACAGCCGAGCTGTTCCTGCGCGAGATCGCGAACGTCCGCGCGCTGCGGCATCCGAACATCGTGGAGTTCCGAGATGTCGGCGACGAACCGGTGCCGTTCCTGGTGAGCACGTACTGCCCCGGTGGCAGCGTCGACCGCCTGGGCAAGCTGACCGCCGGCGAAGCCGTACCGATCACCCTCGGGATCCTCGCCGGGCTCGCATACGCCCACGGCGCGGAGCTGCCGGAGGTCCGTCTGGCCGACCGCACGACGACGACCGCGCGCGGGCTCGTGCACCGGGACGTGAAGCCGCAGAACGTCCTGCTCGACGGCAGCACCGCGCGACTCGCGGATTTCGGGCTGGCCAAGGCGTTCGACCTGGCGGGGCATTCCGGCCACACCCGCACCGGCGAGCTGGGCGGCAGCCTGGAGTTCCTCCCGCGCGCCCAGGTGCTGAACTACCGGTACGCGCCGCCGTGGGTGGACGTCTGGGCCGCGGCGGCGACGCTGTATTGGATGGTGACGGGCCGGGCGCCCCGTGACTTCCCACCGGGTGCCGACCCGGTCGCGGTCGTGCTCCGCGAAAACCCGGTCCCGATCCGGGCACGCGAACCCTCGGTGCCGCGCCCGCTGGCCGACTTGATCGACCGGATCCTGGAGGAGGAGTCCCCGGCGTCCGCGGAGGAGTTCGCGAAAGCACTCAGTGAGGTACAGGAATGACAAGTCGCATGACGGGCCTCGGCGGCGCGGCCGGCTCATCCACCACCGGCGGGCGATCCGCGCTCGCGGGCATTTCCGACTGACCGGGCATCCGGGCAGCCCGCCGGCGGATGAGCTGGTCAAACCCGCTCTCTCCCTGCTCCGGGTTCCGCCGGACTAGGCTGGCGTGGTGGGCGTGCCGGTTCGGTTCGGTGCGGTCGCGGCGGTCGTCGCCGAGGTCGCGCGGCAGGAGGTGCTGAGCCGGTTCCGGCGGTTGCGGGCGGCTGACGTCTGGGAGAAGGCCGCCGGTGATTTCGTCACGGCCGCGGATGTGGCAGCGGAGCGGCGGCTGGCCGAAGAGCTCTGCGGCATGGTCGCGGGGTCGGTCTTCGTGGGGGAAGAGGGCGTCGCCGCAGACCGCGGGCAGCTGGAGCTGCTGCGCGGTGAGCGTCCCGTGTGGATTGCCGACCCGCTGGACGGGACGGCGAACTTCGTGCGCGGGAACGAGCGGTTCTGCGTCATGGTGGCGCTGGCCCTGAGCGGAAGCGTGCTCGGCGCGTGGCTGTGCGCACCCGCGCTGGGCCTGAGCGCGATGGCCCGTGCCGGCGCCGGCGCCGTGGCCGGCGGCCGCACGCTGCGGGTGCCGGGCGGTGATCGGGTTCCGCGCCGGGTCGTGGTCACCGATCCGGCGTACCGGACCGCCGAGGACGATGCCGCGGTAGCGCGGCTTGCCGGGGCCGGCCTGAGCCTGGTGCCGTGCAGCGGAGTCGGCGTGGTGTACCTCGAACTGGCGCTCGGACGGCGCGACGCGGCGGTGTTCGGCTGGACGAACGTCTGGGACCACGCCGCCGGCGTCCTGCTGCACCAGGAGACCGGCGGGTACGCAGCCACCGCGGACGGGCCCGGATTCCCGGCGGCCGTGGATCGGCGGCCGCCGCTCGTGCTGGCGAGGACCGCCGCAACGGCCGCGTGGCTGCGCCGGATCGCCGCCGGGTGACACCCGGCCACCGGTTCAGGCCCGGCCGACGTTCCCGGCCACGATTCGTCCGCGGTGGACGACGATGCGCCGCGGGTCGCGATCGGCGACCGCACCGCGCACATCCCGCGCCGGGACGGCCAGCAGTTCGGCGGGGAAGCCCGGCGCTATCCGGACTTCGGGCAAGCCCATGACCCAGCGGGCCTTCTCGCTGACTGCCGCGTACGCCGCTTCGACCGGCAGGTGTCCCGCGAGCACCAGCAGCACGGCGGTGTCCAGCGGGTCGCCGCGGCCCAGCGGGTTGAACGGGTCCTGGATGTTGTCCCCGCCACCCGCGACGGTCACCCCGGCCGCCGCCAGCGGCGCCAGCGCGGTCAGGCCGCGCGGCGTCGCGACCGGGTGGTCCCGGCCCTGCAGGTAGAGGTTCGTCGCGGGGCAGCAGACCACGCCGATCCCCGCCGCCGCCAGCCCGGCGCCGATCCGCCGCACCCGGCGGGGCGTCTGCACGCCGAGGCTGACGCAGTGGCTCGCGGTCACCCGGTACGGGAATGCCGATCGGGTGACCTGGGCGGCCAGCTCCCCGAGGCACGAGACGGACTCGTCGAGCGTCTCGTCGGTGTGCAGATCCACCGGCACACCGTGCCGCGCCGCGACGGCGAGCAGCTCTTCCTGGCACGCCACCGGGTCGGGATCCCGGTAAGGTGCCCCGCCGACGACGTCGGCACCGCGCGCCATCGCCTCGGCCAGCACCGCCAGGTTTTCCGCGCCCGCAGGCCCCGAGGAGGGCACGTCGACGAACGCGGCAATCTCGAGGTTCAGCCGCCCGCGCAGCTCTTCCCGGGCTTCCACCACCGCGTCGAGGAACCGCAGGCCGGTCCGGGTGCCGACGTCCAGGTGGGTGCGCACGGCGGTGCACCCGTGCCCGAGCATCCTCAGGCAGGCCTGGAGCGCCCGGTCCGCGATGTCCCGGTGCGGCGCCGTGGCCCGGAAGCGGTACCAGGCTTCGACGGCGCCTTCGAGGTCGCCGGTGGCGTTTTCGATCAGGTCCGCGGTGAGCACCTTGTCGAGGTGGGCGTGCGGCTCGGCCGGGGCCGGGAGCAGCAGGTGACCGCGCAGCTCGACCCGGGCCCCGGTTCCCGTGGCCGCCGGATCCGCCGGCTCGGTGACCGCGCTGATCCGGTCGCCGCTGACGGCCACGTCGGCCAGGCGGCCGTCCGGCAAGGTCACGCCGCCGAGCACCAGCGACGGCGTCTCACCCATGCGGCCGCCGGGCCGCGACGTCCACCGGTGGCTCGGAACCGGTGCTGCCGTCCGCGAACACTTCGCCCGCGTCGAGCCGCCCGAAGTCGGGCGCGACGACCCCGCTGGTCTCCGCCTCGTCGAGGCTGAAGCCGATCACCGCCAGCTCCGCCGCGCGCAGCGCCCGCGTCGCGGTCGTGGCCGCGCAGACCACGGCCACGACCTCTTCGGCGGCGTGGCAGATCGGCGCGATCGCCCGGCGCGCCGCGAAGATCGTGCGCCCGGTCGCGGCCACGCAGTCGAGGTACACGACGCGGTCGTAGGTACCCCCCGGAACCTCGGTGCGGTACTCGGTGACCACGTCGCCGCCGACGCGGCGCAGCCCCAGCATGCAGAACGCGGCGTCGCCGAATTCGTCGGCGAACGCCGGGTACAGCAGCGCCCCGCCCCGCAGCACGACGACGCAGAGCACGCGCTCGCCGGGCCTTCCCGCGTCACGGACCGCGCGAGCCAGTCCGCGGCCCAGCCGGCCGATCCGCTTGCGCAGCAGATCTTTCGGGACGTCCGCCACGGTGATCGCCGCGTACAGGCCCTCGCTGTCGGGGAGCTCGACGACCTCGGCCCTCACGCCCCCTCCCCCGCGATCGCGCCGCGGCACGACCGGACGAGGTCCGGCTCCGGCAACAGGATCTCGTGCCCGGCCGGAAGACCGTCGACACTCAGCCGGTCCTCGCCCAGCAGCCGGTGCAGCGCGACGAGTGTCACGGCGAGCCGGACCGCCGGGTCGGCCAGCAGGTCTTCCACCAGCGAGGCGACGTCGTTCTTGGCCACCGCGGCGGTGCAGCAGAGCGGGTCGAGCTCGGCCACGACGTCCGCGAGCGCCCACACGCCGTCGTCGACCAGCAGGCGCGTGACCGGGTCGGCGAAGAAGTGTTCGATGGCGCCCGCGAAATCCGTCTCGCCGAGCATGAGCCGCCGGTCCGGGGCGGTGCCGCAGAAGATCCAGAAGCTGCCGTCGCTGTTCATGGTGATCGCCAGCCCGCCGGTGTCGGTGTAGCTGCCGCGGATCGCGTCGTTGACCGCCGTCGCCAGGACCAGCTGCCCCTGGCGCTTCTCGAACGGCCCGTAGTACTCCCGGATCGTCTTCGAGTGCGTGCTCAGTTCGGCGCCTTCGACGAGTTCGCCGGCCTTGCCGCTGAGCCGGAACACGTTGAACGTCAGCGGCGCCGACCGGCCGCCGGGCATCCTCAGCCGCCGGTTCCACGCGTCGATCTCGGTCAGTTCGCCGCCGACCTCTTCGGCGAGCAGGCGATCGACGTACCCGAGGTCCGGCTGGATGCCGCGGAAGCCGAGCAGCATGTCGTGGCCGCCCCGGTCCCAGGCGCGGGCAACGTTGCCGTAGTGCTCGATCAGCACCGGGTACGGCGCGTTCAGGTGGTACCGGTCGAGGCTCAGCCGCAGCATGAGCTCCGGCTTCCGCGGGTTCTTCGCCAGTGCCCCGACGAGGCGGTCGAGCATCCGGTCGGCCGCGGCCTGCGTCTTCGCCCAGTACCCGGCCGTGACCAGCTCGATGCGTGGCACCCGCACGGTTTCCAGGAGCCGCAGGATGCTGGGCAGCTTGAGGAACGGCTCGCCGCCGCCGGTGATGTTGAGCTTCTCCGAGCCGGTCTCGTCGATGAAGGCGATCGCGTCTTCCAGCTCCGCCGGGCTCAAGGAGTCCTTTTCGGACTTGCGCTCCAGGTCGGAGGAGTACATGCAGTGCTTGCAGGCGACCGGGCACAGCTCGCTGAGGTGGATGAAGAAGCTCGACCCCCGGTCCGGCAGCGGGCCGGGCCGCCAGCGGGTCCGCCGGATGAGGTCCGCCCGGGCTTCACCGGGAGCCGTGAACAACTCCTTCAGGCTGGGTAGGGTCATCGGTTCCCTTTCTCCTCGGTTTCCGCGGGCACGGGATCTCCGGCGTCGCGGGAACTTCGCGCGGTGGCACGGATGAGCAGGGCCAGCCCGGCCACGGCGGCGGGCAGCACCAGAAAAGCGACGCGCTCCCAGCGCGCGAGGCCGGTCACGGCGGCGAACAGGGGCGGCGCGAGCAGCGTCCCGGCGCTCCCGAGCTGGACGAGGGCGCCGTTGGCGGCGGGCAGGGCGTCCGGCCGCGCCACCACGGACGGCAGGGCGCCGTACGCGGCTCCCACCCCGATCCCCGCGGCGAACAGCAGCAGGACCGCCATCACCACGGTGGCGGCCGGGGACAACGCCCCACCGAAGGCGAGGCCTGCGAACACCGGGCAGGACAGAGCGGCCGTGCCGAGGGCCTGCGGGGAGACGCCGCGTCGCAGGAGGGCGCCGGCGAGCAGGCTGCCCGGCACGCTCGCGACGGCGACGGCCGAGGTGAGCGCGCCGGCCGTGCCCGGCGGAAGGCCGAACGCCGACCCCAGGTAGAGCGGCAACAACGACAGCACCGCGACGCTGATGAGCGCGGTCAAGGCGAACCCGGTCCCGAGCAGCAGCGGCCCGGCCGCCACCCGGTGTCCCGGCGAGCCGGGCGAGGACGGCGTCCGGTCACCGCGCGAGGTGACTCCGGCGACGGCCGCCAGCGCCGCGCAGACCACGGCCAGCAGCAGGAACCAGCCACGCCACCCCCAGGCCGAGCCGAGCACCCCGCCGGCGAAAGCGCTCAACGCGAGCCCGGCCGGGATGCAGGCGCCCCACACCGCCAGCACCGGCGCCAAGCGCCGCTCGGGCACCTGGGACATCAGCACGACCGGGCCGCCGACCATCACCAGCAGGTAGCCCACGCCTTCGGCGACGCGCAGGCCGACGAGCACACCGGCGGCCGGCGCCGCGGCGACCATCAGGCCGCCGGCGACCGCGAGCACGGCCAGCCCGGCGGCCACCCAGGCACCCGCCGCCCGGCGCCGCAGCCACTCCCCGACGGGCAACGCGAACAGAGCGGCTACGAAAGTGATGATCGAAATGACCAGTCCCAGCCAGGTGGCCGACAGCCCGAACGCACCGCGCACCGGGCCGGAGACGGGAGCGACCTTCCCCAGCGCGGCCGCCGCCGCACCACCGGCCGCAACCGTCACCGCGGGCGGCCACCACCCTCGTCCTCGCACCATCCCCCGCAACGCCCCGGCCGGGCGTCCCCCTTCCAGGCTCACCCCACGCGCGGATCCGCCGCTGGATCCCGCCCCGTGACGCTACGCAGCTTCCACCACGGCCGGGACCGCCAGAAGGGTAAACGATTCACGTGAATTGATCAGGGCACGCGAGTTCTTGGCAAGATCGGCATTTCCCCGTCACCGCTTGCAAAGCGCTTCTCGCAGCCGCAGAAAGTGACCATTTTGTGGACAATTTTCCCGTTGCCCAGCTCGGCGCTCAGTCCGCGATTGTCGTCCGGAACGCCGCACACAGGATCCGGACAGCTTGGTGGAACTTCTCGTCCTGGTCGCCCGCCCCGGCTTCGGCGAAGGTCAACGGGAACCGCTCGGCCAGATCCGAGACGTCCACCGACCGCAGGTCCGGCGTCACCGGTTCGGCCTGCTCCTGCAGGACGAAACCGGTGACGTGGCTCAGCACCGCATCCGCCGCGACACCTCGAAGGGAGCCGGGAACCCCAGCGCTGCTCAGCGTGCGCAACAACCGTTCCATCAGTCCCAGCGCGGCCGGACTGAGCGTGCGTGGACTGACCGTCAGCAGCACCGCGCCGCCGGGATGGCGCAGGAGTGCCCTGCGCAACGTCTCCGCCTGCGCGACGATCCGATCCGGCCAGCCCGCTCCTTCCGGCAGCGCCTCCAGGGCCGCGGTGCCGTCGTCGTAAGCCTCCTGGGCGACCCGGTCGGCCATCAGGCAGAGCAGCGCGTTCTTGTCACGGACGTGGTAGTAGAGGCTCCCCGCGTGCACCCCGAGCCGGTCCGCCACCCGGCGCATCGACAGTCCCGCGTACCCGACCTCCTGGAACACCGCCATGCTCGCCTCGACGATACGGATCGTGGTGAGCTTCATCGTGAAAGCCTACCTCGATTCGAACACTGTTTGAATCTGCCCCGGGTGCCGCTAGGCTGCGGTCGACTGATTCGAACACCGTTCAAAACTGGGGCTTACGATGGATGCGATCGTCTTCAACCTGACCACGGCACTGCTGCTCGTCCTGATCGCCGCGGCCGGCCTGGCCCTGGTCGGCCGGGACACGATCCCCCGGCGCCGGCTGCCCTGGCTCGCGATCGCCCTGACCGCGCCGGCCGTCGCCGGAGTGGTGCTCCAGCTGTGCCGGCCCGGCGCGATGGACGTCCTCGACAGCGATCCCGCCAAGCCCGGGTGGTGGCGGGTCCTCACCTCGGTGTTCATGCAGAACGGCGGCGTGGCCGGAGCCGCGTGGAACATCGCGACGCTCGCGCTCGTCGCCGCCCTCGCCGAATGGTTCTGGGGCCGTTCGCTGACCCTCGTCCTCTTCCTGGCGGGCATCCTGTTGCCGCAGCACGTCGATGCACTGCTCGGGCTCGCGGCCGGTCCGGTCGACCCCCGCAACTTCGCGGGCAGCTCCGGCGCGACCTACTTCCTCGGCGCGACCCTCGCCGCTCCGCTCCTGGTGCGCACCCGTGCCCTCAAGGAACGGCTGACCGCGGCCGCAGTCGTCGCGCTCGGCCTGACGCTGTGGTTCGTTCAGGAAAACGGCCACGGCCTGGTCGCGGTCTACGGGTTCGTCGCCGGCGCGCTGACCTGGGCCGCCGGCCGCAGGTGGATCCACCCGGAGCGCGACCTCGTCCACCCCGCCCGGTTGAGGATGGGCGTGCTCCCCGGGGTCGGCGGAAAGCCCTGACCGGCGGCCGGATCGCGATGGTCCGATGTCGGTGCCGACCGGCCGCTCCCGCTACCGCGCCTGCATGCAGATCCCCGGGCATGATGGAACATGGCGCGGCACAACGACATCGTTCCTTGCGCTCCTCGAGGTGGTCTCCATGTCCGAAGCGGAAGAACTGCGGATCCCCAGGCGCGGCGACGGCGACCAGCGACCGGACGTCGAATTGCTGCGCCGCTTCGCGGCCTCGGCCGAAGGAACAACGCGGGCAGTCCGCGGCAGGCGAGCGAGTACGGGCTCGACACCAAGCCGTTCGAACGGGCGGTCACGGCGTTCTTCGCCGGATTGGCCGGTGGCCGGGGCGACGAGGTGTTCGCCATTTGGCGCACGGGGAAACGGAGGCCGACCTGTTCGCGGTCTACGTGGCGCGTGAGCGGTACCCGGGGGCGTGCTGCTCGCGTCGAGCGAGGCGCACTACTCGATGCCAAAGATCGCGAGGCTGCTGCGCGTCCCCCACGTGGCGGTGGACGTGGCCGACGACGGCGCGATGGACCTCGCGGCGCCCGGGCGCGAGATCGGGAGCCGGGGCGGGCCGGCGATCGTGGCCGTGGTCGTTCCCCGACGGGGCGGACAGCGTGTCGATCAGCGGCACAAGCGCTTCCCGGGTGGCAACGTCGTGTTGTTCGACCGCCGGACGAGCAGGTCATGCACGCGTGGCACCTGCTGGAGGCGGACGGGCGCGCGCACCTGTCCGTCATGCCGCACGTCACCACCGACCTGGTCGACCGGCTCTGCGCGGACCTCACGTGAGGCGGCCGGTTCACCGGGTGCGGTCGGCGTACCCGTCGGGCAGCTCGCCGGGTGCGCGGTCGATGACGCCGTCGTCGTCGGGGTCGCGCTGGTCGACGAAGGTGATCCGCGCTGTCTCGTCGACCACCTCGATCGGATAGGCCGGTCCGGCGTCGCGGAGGGCGGTCATCCGGTCGAGGTGGTCGTTCTGGAAGCAAACGGTCTGGGCGGGGTCCTGCCACACCCAGCGGGGGAAGAAGATCACGCCGTGCAGTTCGCGGTGCGCCAGGTCGACGGCCAGGGCAACCGAGGTGCCGGTGGGTTCGGTCCAGGACAGGGTGCCGGCACCGGAGCGGAGGCGGGCGGAGTGGACGGGCTGGTCCTTGACCCACCGCCCGCCGACGGGCCCGCTGTGGATGCGGTAGTCGATCGTGGTGGCGTTCTTGACGTACAGCTCGTACTGCCACCCGCTGTCGTAGGTGTAGATCAGGTGCTTGCCGAGCAGGGCATCGTTCACATCCGCCTCCCGCGCGGGGTCACCGGTCCGGCCGGTGACGGTGTCTCGGGCTCCGTGTCCTCGACGAGCATGTCGAGCACGCCCGGCACGCCGCTCCGAGCGGCCGCGAGACGCTGTCGCATGGCCCCGTTGCCGCGGGCGAGCAGCCCATGGAGCAGGGTGCGTACCTCGCCGAGGTCGCCGGTCGCGGCCAAGGCGTCCTCCACGTGCCGACAGAGGCGTAACGCCAGCGAATGCGGTGAGGCGCGCGTGCCGGTCCACGGGTCCACAGCCGGACCGTCGAGCCCGTGCCGGGCGGCCGACCACAACGCGTCGCCGAGCACGGTGTCGGTGCAGCGGCGGGCTTCCCGCCCGGCGTCGAACTCGTCCAGCGCGGTACGCACGAGGCCGCGGACCAGGGCGGCGTAGAGCAGCGCTTCGTCGGTGGTGATCGTGGTGTCCGCGACGCGGACCTCGATGGTCGGCAGGTGGTCGGACAGCCGGGCCAGGCGCAGGCCGCCGTGATCGGAGGGCAGCAGCCCGCACTCCCGAAGGCGGTCGAGGTCGGCGTTGTACTCGGCGGCCGAGCCGAACCACGGCGGGAGACCGGCGGCGGGCAGGCGGGTCTGCACCATCATCCGCCAGCTGTGGAACCCCGTGTCCCGGCCTCGGCGAAAGGGCGAGTTGGCCGTGAGCGCCAGCAACGTCGGCAACCACGGTGCCAGGTGGTTGAGCACGGCGACGCCGGCCTCCCGGTCTCCGAGCCCGACGTGGACGTGGCAGCCGCAGATCTCCTGGTCGGCCAAGGCACCCGCGTAGGCGTCGCTCATCCACTCGTAGTGGCCGTCGCGCCGGGGCGGTGCGGTCTCCGTGCCGAAGGGCGGGTGCCCGACCGGAACGAGCTCCAGGCCCTGTGCCCGGGCCGAACGCCGCAGTGCGGCCCGGTTGCGGGCGAGCTGGTCCCGCACCTGGGCGAGGTCCGAGCAGATCCCGGTGCTCGTCTCGACCTCGGTGTCCCAGAGTTCGCGGGCCGCACAGCTTTCGCCGGCCAGGTCCGCGGGATGCACCCCCGCCAGCACGGCCGCGGCTTCGCCGGCGGGCAGGAGCGATCGCCGGCTCACCAGGAGGAACTCCTCCTCCACTCCGATCGTCACGCCGGTGCCTTCGACCAGCGTGGTCGATGCCTCGAGGGCGGTGCCGCCGGCATTCATCGCGCACCGGCCCGCAGGACGGCCCCGGTGCGCAGCAACTGCGCGACAGCGCGGAAATCCCCTTCCATCCCACGGTCGTCCTCGACCGGCCGCACGTGTTCGCGGACGACGTCGTGCACCGCCTTCGTGGCGGGCGCCGCCCGGTCCGCGCCCCGGAGGTCCAACGCCTGGCAGGACGCCAGCAAGTGGACCGCGGCGATGTTCTCCACCAGCTCCACCACGGTGTACGCGTCGCGGGCGGCGATGGTGCCCATGCTGACCTTGTCCTGGTTGTGGCACTCGGTGGAGCGGGAGAACACCGTGGCGGGCATCGTGTTCTTCAGCGCCTCGGCGGCCAGGGCGGAGCAGGTGATCTGGGCGGCCTTGAAGCCGTGGCGCAGCCCGGCGTGCGGGTCGTCGTCATCGACGCGGGGGATGAGGTTCGGGGTCAGGTCCCGGTTGTACTTCTCGTCCACCAGCAGCGCCACCTGCCGGTCCAGCAGATCGCCGACGGACGCGAGCACGACCTTGAGCGAGTCCATCGCCTGGCCGACGTGACCGGCGTAGAAGTTGCCGCCGCTGTACGCCTTGCCCGTGTCCGGGTCGAACAGCGGGTTGTCGTCCACGGAGTTGATCTCCACCTCCAGCCAGCGGGTGGTCCAGTCGAGGGTGTCACGCAGCACCCCGACCACCTGCGGGGCGCACCGCAGCGAGTACGGCTCCTGGATCGGCTGGTCCAGTTCTTCGTAGTCGTCGTCGACCTGCTCCTCCTCGCCCAGGGACGCGGGGTGGTCCTCGGCCAGCCGGGACCCGTCCAGCAGCGACAGCAGGGTCGCGGCGCTCGCCCGCTGCCCGGGGTGCGGCTTGTGCTGGTGGATCACCGGGTCGTAGTGGCTGCGGTCGGCGTCGAGGGCTTCGCAGGCCATCGCCGTGCACACCTCGGCGGCGTCGGCCAGGCGGGTGGCGCGCTCCAGCGTGACGACCGCGAAGGCTGCGGAGAACGACGTGCCGTTGATCAGCGCCAGGACCTCCTTGGGCTCCGGCTCCCACGGGGTCAATCCGCGCTCCCGCAGGGCTTCGGACGCCGGACGGCGCTCACCGCCGGCCACGATCTCCCCCCGCCCCAGCAGGGCGTTCGCGATGTAGCACAACGGCGTCAAGTCACCGCTCGCGCCGACCGAACCGCGCTGCGGCACGACCGGGACCAGGTCGGCGGCCAGGCAGGAAAGCATCAGCTCGACCAGGCCGCGGCGCACCCCCGAAGAACCTCGGGCCAGGCAGTTGGCCCGGATCAGCATCGCCGCCCGGACCACCTCGGGCGGCGTCAGCGGACCGACCCCCGCCCGGTGGTACTCGGCCAGGCCCAGCTGGAGCTCCACCGCCTTGTCCGACGACACGACCCGCCGGGCGCTGTCACCGAAACCGGTGGTCACCCCGTACAGGGGCTGCCCGGCCTCGACCAGCTGCCGGCGCAGCTCGGCACTGCGGTTCACCCGCTGCGCCGCCTCGTCGGACAACCGCACCTCACCTCGGAACTCGCGGGCGGCCACCCGCGCCGCGGTTCGCGGGTCCAGGGCACCCTCCCCCAGGATCACCGGCCGGTCCTCGGTCGTCGCGTCGCCCACCGTCGCCCTCCCATGTTCGGGAACATTCGGTCTTACGTGGAATTTCGTCGCGGATCTGTGAATTGCAGTACCCCTCGCCGGTGGCCGTAAACCCACGTTTCACAGTGATTTGGAGTTGATATACTGGAACAGAACTGATTCGTTTTTCACCCGAAAAGAAGCAGGGAACCACGCGCGGCAGAGATTGATCATCCACCACTGCGCTCTTCGGGTGTACGGCCCGCGAAAAGTAGCAACAGTGGCCGGCTGAGGCGTAGTCGAAACACCCGGAAAGGATCAGATGCCCACCGAAACGGACTCGCTGGTCGTGGTCGCCGACCGGTTCTGGGACGGGATCGCCGACCGTCCTGCCGGACGAACCGCGGTGCTCGTCAAAAGGGGCCACATCGAGGAGGTCGCTCCGGCCGGGCCCCAGGAAGCGGAGGTGATCGATCTGGGCGACCGCACGCTGGTTCCCGGATTCATCGACTGCCACGTCCACGTCGTGCCGGACCTGGCACCCGGCACGTCCATCAGCGCCCAGACCCTGGCCGCGGTGACGGCGTTGCGGACCCTGCTCGACAACGGCTTCACCACGGTGCGCGACCTCGGGTGCTCATCCCCCTCCATCACCGCCGACCTGAAGCAGGCACAGCGGGAAGGGGTCGTCGAGGGTCCGCGCATGGTGGTGGCGCCGCGCATCATTTCCGCCCGCGGGGGCCACGGCGACAAGTCAGCCGGCCTGCCCGAACGCTTCGGCATCGAACTGGGCGCCCTCGCGGACGGCCTCGGCGAGGTCATCCGCACCGTCCGCACCGAAGCGAGACAGGGTGCCGACTGGATCAAGTTCGCCGGCACCGGCGGGTTCGGCTCCGAAAACGACGATCCCGAGCTGATCACCTACTCCCAGGACGAAGTCGACGTCCTCGTCGCCACCGCTCGCGACCTGGGCAAACCCGCTGCCGTCCACGCGTTCAACGACGAAGGCATCCGGCGAGCCGCCCACGCCGGCGTTCGCTCGGTCGAACACGCTTCGCTCGCCACCGCCGCTACGTTGTCGACGCTTGCGGACAAAGGCATCTGGCTCGTCCCCACCCTGGTCGTCACCGTCGAATTCCTGCGACACCTCGACGACGACTCCTTTTGGGCGGACAAACCCGGCCATCTCCGGAGCACCTTCCGCGCTCACGAGGAGCGGCTCCGTGAGTGCGCTACCCACCCCGCCCGCTCCCCGGTCCGGATTGCGTTCGGCTCCGACGCCAGCGTCCTGCCCCATCGGGACAACTGGCGTGAATTCCCGGCAATGGTTTCCACGGGCATCAGCCCGCTGCGCGCGCTCCGCGCCGCCACCTCCGAAGCCGCACCACTGCTCGCCACCCCCGACCGCGGCACCGTACGCCCCGGCGCGCTCGCCGACCTCATCGCCATGCCCGGCAATCCTTTCGACGACATCGACTGCACCGGAAACGTCGACTTCGTCATGCAAGACGGCCGAATCAAGCGGCACACCCCTTCCTGACGCAGAACGATCAGGTGTGGCCGTCTCGATGGACACCACCGGCCCGGCCGGTGGAGGCCGGCGCTCGAAGTCGCAGCGAAGGGCAAATCAGCCACCTGAAAGCGGACTCAATTCGGGAACGCACACCCGCAACCGGCTATGCCGGGCTTCGCCGATGAGCCCTTGGGCGGCACCGTCGGGCAGGCCAGCAACAGCGTCAACACCTTGTAGGCGGCATCGCGGCGCGCCTTGCGCCCGGCCAGGACACCAGTGAGTGCCAGAATGGTCACGAGTGTGAGTCCCACGCCGAAGACCGCCGCCGTCAGGACGGGTGCGTTCGCCGCGGCGAACGCACCGGCTCCGAGCACGCCGGCCCGACTCAGAGAGGTGGGCAATGGATTCGCCATGGTCGTCTCCTGACCGGTTGCCTGGGTGTTGTCACGGTCGAGCTTGCCGGTTCGGTCGTCCGGTTCGGTCCGGTGCCGGAAACCGGACGCGGTAGGCAACGTGACCGGTCCAGCTGATCCGATACCGGAGTTCCGAGCCCGGCTGCGGGAGTTGCGCGCAAAAGTCGGCGACCCTTCGTACGAGGCACTGCGGCTTGAGGCAAGTCATGCCAGCGGGCCGGACCTGCCCAAGGCGACTACAAGTGAACTGTTGACGGGACGAAGGTCGCCGCGGTGGACGACCGTCGCAACGTTCGTGCTGGCTTGCCGGCGGTACGCCAACGGCCGCAAGCAGCGAATCCCGCCCGAATTGACCGATCTGTCGCGCTGGAGACGCGAATATGAGCAAAGTCGGCAGCTACCTGCGGAGTTCGCCGATGGTCCGCTACGGCAGCCGTATCGCGCCGCGGACACAGCGGAAACCCCGGTCCGGCTACTCCGGGCGGAGTACGCGGTTGTGCCGTTCGCCGCGCGGAACGAGCTGATCGTCCTGCTGGACTGGTGCCGGAAAGTCGCCGACGGTGATCGGACAGGCATAGCCGTGGTGCACGGCATCGGCGGTGCGGGCAAGACCCGGCTGGCGCTGGAGCTGGCTCAGAGCCTTCGGGGCGAGGCGTGGACAGCCGGCGTGTTGCCGAAGGCCACCGATCCCAGCCGGCTCGCGTCGGAAAAGGGGCGCGTGCTCGTGGTGCTCGATTACGCCGACGGCCGGGTCAAGGACGCGATCGCTGTGCTGAAGGCACTGCGCATGCGGTCGGGTCCCCCGGCGATCGTCGTGTTCACCGCACGGTCGTCCAGCGGCCAATGGCTGACGGACATCATCGGCTCACTCGACGACGACCGGCACGCGTACCGGCGAGAAGACATCGGCCTACCCGACAACCATCCGAACCCGCGCGGCATCTACGCACGCACGGTCGCCGCGCTCCGGCCGGAGGTCGAGGAACGACCCGACTTGCCCGTCCCGGCCCCGGACACCCGCTGGACGACCTTGGACTTGGTGCTGTTGGGCTGGATGACCGCGGCGGGCGAAACCACTCTGCCCACCACGAGTGAGGAGCTCTACGACGAGGTGTTGCGGCACGAAGAGAACTACTGGTGCACGGTCTACAACCGGTTCCGCACCGACAGCGTCCCCGAGCGTGCCCTCCTCCGCCGAGCCGCGGCGTGTGTTTCCTTGGTCTCGCCGCCGGAGCAGGACGTCGACAACGTGCTTGCCGCGATCAGCGACCTCCGCGAGGATCCCCCGGAACGGCGTACGGTCCGGCGCACCCTGCAGACCTGCCTCAGCCCGGCCTCCGGAGAAGGCCTCGCCGTCCGCCCTGACCCGGTCGCCGACCACCTGCTCCGCGAGCTGTGGCGCGACGACGCGCTCGTGCATCGCGTACTGACGCGAGCTTCGGACAGCCAGCTGGAGACCGCCCTGCTGGTCATGGACAGAGCCGGCCAGGACGAACCGGACGTCGTCACCGAACTGCTCGTCACGATGGTCGAGGCGAGTACCGGTCGTTGGCCGGCACTGCTCACGGTCGCGGCGGAGCGGGCCGGCGCCGCGAAGAACGCCCTGGAACGTCTCGCCGACCGGCCGGACAGCCCGGTGCCACTCGATGAGCTGTCGGCAGCCATCCCCCCTACGTCGTCGCTGTGCGACCTGGGCCTGATCGTCGATGAACGTCGGCTCGCCCGGGCACGGGCGCTGCCCGCACCCGACGAGGTGCTGAGCCGGTTGCTGGCAGAGGTTTTTCAGCGGGCGTTCGGAGCCGGCAACTACGCGCGGGCCCTGCGCTGTGCTCTCGAGTCCGCCGATCGGTACTCGGATCTCGCTGGCGAGCATCCAGCCACCTACCTTCCTCCTCTTGCCGCCTCACTGAACAACCTCGGTGCCGTGCAGCTGACCCTCGGCCACCACGACGAGGCGCTGGAATCGAGCCGTGCGGCCATCGATATCCTTCGCCAGCTCGCCGGGCGGGACCCGCAGGGGCATTCCGCACGCCTCGCGACATCGCTGTCCAACCTGGGCAACTCGTCGTCGAGGCTTGGGCGGCACGACGAGGCTCTCCGGTACTGTCACGAGGCTGTCGAGCTGATACGCGACCTCATGGCTGATGATCCACACGCACATCTGCGGGAGCTCAACACGTCATTGCAGACCCTGGCATGGGCGTGGTCGAGGTCGGGACAGTACGCCAAGGCCCTCGAATGCAGTTCGGAAGTCCTTGAGTCTCGCCGACGCATCGCCGGCGACGACTTCCGCCGTCTCCCCGAAGTCGCCGAATCCCTGAACAATGTCGGTGCGATGCTGCTCAGGTTGGGACGCTATGATACGGCACTGGAACACTGCGCGGAGGCCGTAGGACTCTACCGGGAACTGGCGGCGAACAATCCCGACAGATACCTGCCGGACTACGCGCAGTCACTGTACAACTTCGGTGGCACGCTGACAAAACTGGAACGCGCAGAACTCGCACTCCAACCCAACCTCGAAGCTGTAGGCATCTATCAACGGCTGAAATCCGCGGCTCACCGACCCGACTTGGCGATGTCCCTGAACAACCTCGCGAGCGCACTCGTCGGAGTGAACAACTACGAGGAGGCCTTGACCGCGAGCCGGGAGACAGTCGCGATCTACCGCGAGCTGGCCACCGAATCCTCGGCGTGGCAAACCGAACTCGCGATGTCACTCACCACCCTGGGCGCCGTACTGACAAGAACGAACTCGCACGAGGACAGCCTGATCGTCCTCCAGGAGGCCGTCACCCGATACCGGGCGATGACCGAAGGAAATCAAGGTTTCCGCGCGGACCTCGCGCGCGCCTTGAACAATCTCGGCGCCGCACTGTCGATCGCGGCTCGCCCGGAGTCATCACTGGCGAACTTCCAGGAAGCACTTGACCTTTTTCGCGCGTTGGGAGTCGAAGATCCCACCGCATATCTCCCCGAACTGGCAGCATCGCTGCACAACTACACCCGAGCCCTGATCGAGGCCCGGGACTTCGAGCAGGCGTGGCCACCCGGCACCGAGGCGGTCGGTCTCTACAGGCATCTCGCCACCAACGTTTCAGACGCTTATCTACCACACCTGGCCGCGTCGCTACACGACCTCGGCAAGATCCTTGTGGGGTTCGAGCGCTTCGCTCAGGCCCTACCTCTCTGCCAGGAAGCCGTCACCTTACGCCGCATCATGGCGAATCACGATCCCGCTGGGAGACTTGCGGACTTCGCCGCCTCGTCGGACCTTCTGGCCACCGTGTTGCT
Source organism: Amycolatopsis sp. CA-128772 (assembly GCF_002904295.1). GTDB lineage: Bacteria > Actinomycetota > Actinomycetes > Mycobacteriales > Pseudonocardiaceae > Amycolatopsis. The sequence continues at coordinate 153,317 of NZ_PPHG01000098.1, read as the reverse complement.
GCGGGCAGGCTGGTTCGAGCCGGCGCTGGAGCACAGCCAGGACGCCGCCGCGTGCTACCAACTGCTCACGGACGCCGTTCCGGGCGCATACTTGCCCGACCTCGCCGGCGCCCTGCACAACGTCGCTGTGGCACTGTGCGAACTGGGGCGTCACGAGCAGGCAGTCGAACCGAGCAAATCCGTCGTTGACCTGTATCGCAGGCTGGCCGAAGGGAATCAAGCGGAACAGCTGACGAACCTCGCACGATCATTGAACAATCTCGGTGCCAGATTTTCGGAATCGGGACTCTTCGAGCAAGCACTGGCACCCATCCAGGAAGCCGTCGACCTCCGGCGCGATCTGACCGCCGGCAACGCAGATCACCTGCCCGACCTTGCCGCATCGTTGAGCAACCTCGGCCTTCTCCTGTCGAGAACGGACCAACATGAAGGTGCACTGACTTCCAGCAACGAGGCACTGACCCTCTTCCGCAAAGTGTCGGACGCAAACCCTGCCTACCGGCTGGGTCTCGCGAGCGCATTGAGCAATACCGGTTCGATATCAGCCGCCGCGGAGCGGCACGAGCAAGCACTGGGACACCTGAATGAGGCAGTGAAAATTTTCCTGGAGACAATTCTCGTCGATCCCGCCGCCAGCCTGCCATGTCTCATCGATTCCCTTCGGCAACTCCCCGACGTCGAGGCGGCGCGCACCACGTGGACCGAGGCATTCACGTCGACCCCTGACGATCACATTCGCGCCGTACTACGTACGGAACTGGCGCGGTGGGCCGCGGCCGCCGGCGCCTCGGACCAGGCCAGGAAACACCTTCGGCTTGCCGCCCAAGAAGCAGACGCGCAGCCGGAAAACGTATCCCCCGCCCTGGTCGGCCTCGCTCGGCAAATCGTGCGAAACGCAGTTGGGAACCATGATGTCGATGATTTCCCGGCATGGGTCACCACAGCACTACCCGACGCCCACCTCGACCTACTCGCCACGGTCGGAGCCACGGCCGATTGGCCCTCACTGCGAATCGCACTGGACGAACGTCGCGACGTCCTCGAATCATCCGAATGGGCCGCCACCCTGAACGCATTTCAGGCACTGAATCCCACCGACCCGACACCGAACATACTTCGACATGTACTGGAAGGAATTCAAGAGCACGGCTATGACATTTACATCGACAAGCAACAAACCATCCACACCCGGACTGGATTGATCGGCGCTTGGACCGCCAAGACTTCGTGGCGAGAGTCAGCCGAGTTCTTCCACGAGCACCGCGAAGCGATCACGGACCCCGAATTCCATCGCATGCTGTCCACCATCGACAGTGACGTGGCCAGGCAACACAGCGCCATAGTTCGCCTGGCTACCCTCTTGACGGTCCATCAGGCCTACGCGATCGTCTCGGATCCTGTCGACGCCGAGGAGGCAACGTTCGACGCCATCGAAGCCGGTGACGTCGCTCGCCTGAAGGCTATCGCCACGGCTGCACCTGAGCTGCGGACTCACGCCGCGACCTGGGACCTGATATCGGCAGTTCTATTGCTCGCCGGCAACGACCCCGACGAGGCGATGTGGTTCGGTCGGAAGGTCGCCGACCAAGGCAGCCCGATACTGCGGCGCGCCCACTCCGTCCGGCTACGCTCGTTCGGTGCGCGCAACCCGGATATCGTGGGAGTTTCCGAGCTAGCGGACATCATCGACCCGGCACACGGCCAACCGGGAGCGGAACCCATCGAGGCGAGGCCCTCCGACACAACACATTCCGGCTGCGGCCGAAAGCGTCCTTGACCGGAGCACGTCTCCACTCCGAGGCGTATCGATGGCCTGTTGCCGCCGCGTCGCCCTGGCGACGGCCGCGGCTCACGGCACCGAGGCCGGCCTCACCTCCCACACCGCCTCGAGCGGTCCCGGCAGCCGCAGCTTCCAGCCGTGGGGCGCCGCCCGGTGGCCGGGTGCGGGCCGCACGCCCGGCAAGGTCTCGAAAAGCACCTCCAGTGCGGTGCGCGCCAGCGCGGTGACCAGCAGGTACGCCGGGCAATGGTGCGGTCCGGCGCCGAACCCGAGGTGGACGCGGGCTTCGCGCCGGAGGTCGAACCGGTCCGGCTCGGTGAACACCGCCTCGTCGCGGTTGGCCGAGGCGATGGCCGCCGCGATCATGGTGTCCGCCGGAAGCTCGCGGCCCGCCAGCCTTGTGGCGCACCTCGTGCGCCTGCCCAGCACGCCGACCGGGCCGCTCCACCGCAGGGCCTCGGACACCGCCGCGCCGAGCAGCGCCCGGTCGGCGCGGACCGCGGCGAGCTGCGCGGGCGCCGACCACAGCGCCGCCAGCGTCCAGCCCGCGAGCCAGCCGGGTTCGACCGCGCTCAGCGCGAGGTGCTTGACCACCGGCCCCACGTCGGCGTCCGGCCGCGAGTCGCCGCGCGGCCGGTGGGCGTGCAGCAGCGCGGAGATCACCGACCCGTCCGGCTCCGCGCGAAGCCGCCGGACGACCGTGGTCAGGGCGCTGTCGGCGGCCAGGTCCGCGGCCGCGGCCGCGGCCACCGCCGGGTCGCGGCCGAAGTCGTTGGCCACCCCGGTCAGCAGGTTTCCCCACCGGCGCAGCGTTTCCGCGCCGGTGTCCCGGCCGAGCCCGAGCAGCGCGGACACGGCGATCGCCGCGACCGGTTCGAAGTAGTCCGCGGCGACGTCGGCCCGGCCGGCCGGGCGCAGTTCGGCGGCGACCCGGCACGCGACGGGCCGGGCGACCGCGTCGACGAAGCCGCCGATCCGCTCGGCTTCGAAGCCGGGCTCCACCGCCGCTCGCACGTCCCGGTGCGACTCGCCCTCCCGCATCAGCAGCGGCGTTCCACCGCACAGGCCGAGCATCGGTGACCCCGGCTGTTCGGTGGTGAACCGTTCCCCGTCGGTCAGGACCCGGTGGACGTCGTCCCAGCCGGTCACCAGCCATTGCCGGACCTCCGGCACCCAGCTCACCGGCTCGGTCCGGCGCAGCCGGGCGTAAACCGGGTAGGGGTCGGCCTCGAGTTCGGCGACGGCGACCACGGTCAATCCCGGAACGTCAGCGCGCTCGCCACCTCGGGCAGGGGGAACGGGTGGCCGGCCAGCCGTTCGGTGTGCTTGAGGAGGCTTTCGAGGAACCTCTCCGCGAGGTCGAGGGTGAACCCCTGCCGGCACACCACGCGGATCACGTCCACGTGCTCCAGGTCCGGCGGCAGGCTGTAGGCGGGCACGTGCCAGCCGTCGCCCTTGAGCGCCTCGGACAGGTGGTACACGGTGAAGCCCACGTTTTCCGGGTCCCGCAGGCGGAACGCCACCACCGGCAGGTCCTCGCCGTCGGCGATGACCTCGTACGGCGCGATGCGCCCGATGCCGGCCGCGACCTGCCGTGCGACCTCCTGGCACCGCTGCGCGATCAGCTGGAAGCCGGCGAGCCCGTTGCGCAGGAACTGGTAGTACTGGGCGATCACGCCGGACGCCGGGCGGGAGAAGTTCAGCGTGAACGTGGGGTGGTGGCCGCCGAGCACGTTGCAGTCGAAGATCAGCGACGTCGGCAGGTACTCCGGGTCGCGCCACAGGCACCAGCCCGAGCCCGGGTAGACCAGGCCGAACTTGTGGCCGGACGCGTTGATCGACACCACGCGCGGCAGCGCGAAGTCCCAGGCGAAGTCGACGTCGAGGAACGGCGCGACGAAGCCACCGCTCGCGGCGTCGACGTGCAGCGGGACATCGACGCCGCTGTCGCGGGCGACGCCGTCGAGGGCGGCCGCGATGTCGGCGACCGGGTCGTAGCGGCCGTCCTGCGTGCTGCCCAGGACCGCGACGACGCCGATCGTGTTCTCGTCGACCGCGTCCGCGGTCAGCGCCGGGTCCAGGGTCGTGCGGCCCGGCGCGAGCGGCACCATCCGCGCTTCGACGTCCCAGAAGTTGCAGAACTTCGGCCAGCAGACGTGAACGTGGGTGCCGAACACCATGTTGGGCCGCCCGGTGCCACCGCGTTCCCGCCAGCGGCGCAGCATCGCGAGGCCGGCGAGCATGGCCGCCTCGGAGCTCCCGCTGGTGGAGCAGCCGACGAACGAGCCGTCGTCGTCGTGCCAAAGATCCGCGAGCGCGTTGATGCACTCCTGCTCGATCTGGGAACTCGCCGGGTACTCCTCCCGGTTCATCAGGTTGATCGAGGCGGTCTCGGCGTAGATCTGCTCCAGTTCCGGCTCGGCGACAGTGGTGCAGAACGTGGCCAGGTTGAGCGCCGCGCGGCCGTCGAGCAGCAGCCGGGACCGGACGATACCGGCCGCGACACCCGCGGGCATCGGGTTCTCCGCGAGCCGCCCTTTCGGGACGACGTCCTCGTCGATCCGCTGGGCGAACAGCGGGGCTATCTGCAGATCGCGGTCGTCGGTGATCACGCGCTGCAAGCTCATGGCAACCTCCGGAGCGTTCGGGAACGGTCTCGGCATCCGGCCAGGCCCTCGTCGATCCGGATCGGCGGAAGACGACCTCTTCGGATCGTGGCAGGTCGGTGGGAGGCAAGGGAACAGCGCCGGCCCAGCACAACCCGGACGGGTCGGCGTCAGACCTCGTTGGCTGACCACGACTCACGGACCGTTCACGCGGCCCGCTGCCGCCCCTCCGAAGGGCACGAACGGCCCAACCCGGATCACCCGCCCGGGCAGTGGGCCACGGGTTCGCGGACCGGCCGAACGACTTTCTGTCTTATGTGGACAGACGGTTCCCGCGGCTCCCTGACGCGCACACCCGAGGCGTCCCGCAGCTCACCCTGAGGGGTGCGGCCCGGTCCGCGTCACCCGGCGAGTGCGGCGAGATCGAAAGTCCGCGGTGCGCCGGCGAGGGTCGCCTTCGCCTCGGCGCCGATGCGGTCCAGGATTTCGATGTCGCCGGCTTCGAGCCTGTCGAGCGCCGATCGGGCGACATCGGCCGGGTCGCTCATGACCTCCGCGGGAAGCTCGAGCCCGGCCGCCCGCACGTAGTCGCGCAGCGTCTCGGTCGCGATCAGGCCGGGGACGAGCGCGGCCACCAGGGTGCCCTGCGGCTCGAGCTCGACGCGGACGCCGTTGGTCAACCCCCACTGGGCGGACTTCGCGGCGGCGTAGGACGTGTTGCCGTCGACCGTCGTCCACGCCGCGGCCGAGAGGACGTTGAGGATGGCGCCGCCGCCGTTGCGGGCGAGGATCGGGGCGAACGCCCGGATCATGGCCAGGGTGCCGTAGTAGTTCGAGTCCATCACCTGCCTGATCGCACCGAGATCGCCGGTCGTGAGGTTGCCTCCGGCCGTGAAGGCCGCGTTGTTGATCAGGACGTCCACATCCGTGGCGGCCGACGCCGCCGCGTCCACGCTCGCCTGATCGGTGATGTCGAGGCGCAGCACCTCGGCGCCCGGAAGGTCGACCAGCTCGGGCCGCCGTGCGGTGGCGTAGACCTTGGCGCCCCGCCGCAACAGTTCCTTCGCGAGGTGGTGGCCGAGTCCGCGGTTCGCGCCGGTGACGAGCGCGGTCGCGCCGTGCAGCTTCATGTGTCCTCCATAAGATGACCGATCGGTCAAGTTAACGGCGACGCTACATCCAAAATGACCGGCGGGTCAAGTTGGTAGGATGCTGCGATGCCGTCTCCCACCCGTCGCCTGCGCTCCGACGCGATGCGCAACCGTGAACGCGTCCTGGCTGCGGCCGAGGAGGAGTTCGCCGAACACGGCATCGAGGCGTCGGTCTCGGACATCGCCCGGCGCGCCGGGCTCGCCAAGGGGACCGTGTTCAGTCATTTCGCCACGAAGGAGGAGCTGATCGTCGCGGTCGTGGCGAACCACCTGGCGGAACTGAGGGAGGTCGCGGAGCGGCTGGCGAAGGCGCCGGACGCCGGCGCGGCGCTGCTGGAGTTCCTGACGGTGGCAGGAGACCGCCGCCGGCAACGCGACCTGACGTTCCTCCTTTCGGCCAGTGCCGACGACGCCACGGTCACGGAAATCAGGAACAGCCTGCAGGCGGACGTGAACACGCTGGTCGACCGGGCACGTGCCTGCGGCGCCCTCCGCCACGACGTCACGGGCACCGACGTGTTCCTGCTGATCTGCGCGCCGGTTCACGTCGCCGAGAACCTGCCCGGCGCCCCTTCGGACCTGTGGCTGCGCTACCTCACGATCATCTTCGACGGCCTCCGGCCGGAGGGCGCCAGCCCGCTCCCCCGGCCGGCACCGGACTGGACGTAGCCGGCGGCGTTGCGGGCACGGCAAGCCCTTGCCCGAAGCAGGAGCACGCTCAGTGTCCGGCCGCGCGCAGTGGGACCCATGAGCCGCCGATGCGCAGATCCGCCGGGCGGCGACGACGAAACGCGCGATCGCCTGGTCCAGCTGCCCCTGGCCGGCCTCCTCGTCCGCGCGGAACTTCTCGTCGACCCGGCCACCGAAACCCGGGCGGCTCCCCGCATGGATCTGCCGCACCGGTCTCCGCCACCGAGGACGGATCGACCGCGTCGCGGCCCCTCCAGACCGGTAAGCCCCGCAGCCGATGTGCCGCAGCCACGACCATGGGGAACCGTTGCGCATTCCCGCGGAAACGCAGACGCAGGGCAGGTCGTGTCGGCAGGCCACGTCGGCGACCACGGCCTGGCTGCCGTCGCCGCCGGCCATTCCGAGCACATCCGCGCCGTCGGCCACCGCCCTGTTTCGCGAGTTCGCGCAGGTCGTCGTCGAAGTGCAGCTCGATCGGCCGGATCCCGAGCGCCCGGGCGCGCTCACCAAGCCGGGACGCGATGGCACTGCCGTGGCCGGACTGCGGGTTGAGCAGCAGGACACCCGCCGCCGAAGATATCGCCGCGGACACCTGCCGGGTGACCGCCGGCTGCCCGTCCGCCCGCTTCGCCATCACCGCACCTCCCCGGCCGACCCTGCGGTCCGGGCGGCCCCGAGTCGTCACCCGTCGCGGGTGACCCTGCACCGCGCACCATCGTGGCCCGCCTGCCCACAACCCGATGCCGCACGGGCTCGCACCATCCGGGTGGAGCGCCCGGACCGCCGGGCCGCCGACGGTGGTCAGGCGGGTGGCCCCCTCGCCCGGCCGCCGGTAGCCGGCCCGGATGGCGCGTCGCCACATCGTCGTGCGCGACGGCAGCCCACCCGATGACGGACCCGCGCCGACGTCTACCGGCCTCAGTGCCGTTTTAACAGTCGTTTCAGGTTCGCTCGATAGGAAGACGGTCAGCGACCCTGAAAGGCAGCCACTCATGATCTCTGTGCTCGTGGTGGACACCCAGCCGCTGCAGCGCTTCGGGTTCCGCATGCTGCTGGAGAACACCCCCGACACCGAGATCGTCGGCGAGGCCGAGAACAGCGCCGAGGCCGTTCGGTCGACCACCGAGCTGCGTCCCGACGTGGTGCTGATGGGCATCCGCGTGCCGGGCGCCGACGGGATCGAGGCCACCCGGCGTATCGCCGCCACCGGTGGGCGTTCGCGGATCCTGGTGTTGACGACGTTCGACGTGGACCGGTACGCGCTCGCCGCTCTGCGGGCCGGGGCGAGCGGGTTCCTGCTGAAGGACACCCGCCCGGAGGAGCTGCTCGCCGGCATCCGGGCCGTCGCCGCCGGGGACGCGGTGATCGCGCCGGCGCTGACCCGGCGGCTGCTCGACGCGTTCGGCGACCGGCTCGGCGACGACCTCTTCGGGCCCGTGCGGGAGGATCCCCGGCTGGGCTCCCTGACCGGCCGCGAGCGCGAGATCCTCGTCGCCATCGGCCACGGCCTCACCAACGGCGAGATCGCGCAACGGTTCACGCTCTCGGAGTCGACGGTGAAGTCCCACGTCGGGCGGGTCCTCGCCAAGATCGGCGCACGGAACCGGGTCCAGGCCGTCATCCTCGCCTACGACCTGAGACTCACCCGGCCGGTTCAGCGCGGCCCGGTCATGCGGTGGTGACCTGCCCGTCGACGACTCGCACCGGCACCTTGGTCAGGGGTTTTGCCGCCGGCCCGCCGGTGACCTGGCCGTCGCCGTCGAAGGTGGAGCCGTGGCACGGGCAGCGAAAGCCGGAGCCGGCGGACGTGGTGGGGCAGCCCTGGTGGGTGCAGGCGGCGAGGAACGCCAGGAAGGTGTCGGCCGAGGGGCGCACCAGGTACGCGGCGGTACCGTCCGGCGTGGTGAAGCTCGTCGAAGAACCGACGGCGACGGCGGAGACCGCGGCGATCACCGTCCCGGAGTTCGTTCCCGGGTCCGCCGGCCGGCTTGGTTCCGGATTGGTGGTGGTGCGACGGGTGAGGGCGATGACGCCGCCGCCGAGGGCAGCGGCCGCCGCGGTGATCAGGCCGCCCCAGAACAGAATGCGTCGCTCGTCGTCCGGGGTGCGGTTCGGCCGGCGGCGTCGTATCGCGGCCCGCAGGTGGGCCGTCGTGGAGAACAAGCCTGCGTCGCCGGCAATCAACAGCGGCGTCCAGGCGGCTGCGAAGACGATGTCGGCGCCGAAGTAGTACGGGCTGGTCGTCCAGCTGACGGTGAGGAAGAAGCTCAGCGCCAGCAGAAACCCGCCGAGCGCGGCGATGCGGGTGAACAGCCCGAGCAGCGTCCCCAGCCCGACAGCGACTTCGCCGAAGGCGATGACCAGGCCGAAGATGGTCGAGTTTTCGGCCGCGAAGGACACCAGCGGGCCGATCGGGGAGGGGGTCGCGGCGTGCAGCATCTGAGCGTGGACGCCGAGGGGTGAGGTGTCGTCCAGGTAGCGGGTGTCGAAGATCTTGGAGAGGCCCGCGTAGAGGAATGTGCCGCCGAGGAAGACACGCAGCGGCAGGAGCGTCCAGATCGGTGTCCGTGGTGGTGCATCGGTTCGATCCGTTGTTTCGCTGGGGGAAGCCTTGGTGGACAAGAGAAGTCACCTTTTCGTCAGGACTTGCGGGGCGAGACCGTCATGATGCCCGCGCACATCTCGTCGCTGGTGCCGTCGCCCCACACCACGTAGCGCGGCGGCAGCTTGCTCAGCTGTGGCAGCCGTTTGCGCAGCCCCGCGTCGTGCGTGCACGTCACCCGCAGCGTGTCCCCCGGATCGATGTCCACCGGCGACGGGAGCTTCACCAGCCGCTGGTTGTCGAAGTCGAACTGCGGCACGTCCAGCACCACCTTGGCGTTCGGTGTGCCGGGGTTGAGTTCGACCTTGATGGCCCGCCCGAGCAGGTGCATGTGGCCGAAGCCGGCGAACAGCGTCACCGGCGCCTCCACCCTGTGGTCGCACGTCTGGGTGTCGCCCGGCTTCGGCGCGCTCTGGCCGCACTCCGCCACCTGCTGGTCCGCGGTGCCGCCGACCTCCGGCCCGAACCGCTTCGTCACGTCCGCAATCGAGGCCGCCCGGTCACAGAGCGGACCCGACTCGCCGGCGGGGCAGGGCAGGTCGGTCGGCGCGTCGAGCGGCAACGTGTCGAGTTCCCTGGTCTGCGGCGTGCCGTCGGTCAGCCGCAGCCGCAACGCCGTGCGGTCCGACCCGCCCGGCTTGCCGTCGGTCGCGAGCAGGTTGTAGTGCATCTGGAGGATGACCAGGCTGCCCGGCTCCAGCTTGAAGCCGGCGTCCTGGGTGAACAGCGTCTCCGTGGCGCCCGGCGCCCAGGTGTCCGCCCACGTCGCCTCCCCCTCTTCCACTTCGGCGCCTTTCACGCCGGTCCCGCCGAAACACTGCCAGCCGGGGCCGGGGGTCTTCGCGTCCTGCTCGCGCACCGCGGCAGCGCCGCCCGGCGGCACCGTGTACACGATGGCGTGGTGCGCGAGAGCGACGTTCTCCGGCATGACCTGGGTCCCGGTCAGGAACGCCGTCCTGGTCAGGCCCGGATCGATCACCTGGCACCGGTATTCGTCCGTTCCACCGCCTTCCGGCGGCGCGGGCGTGTAGGCCTCGGCCATCTTCAGGTCGACGAACCGCTCGCCGGCGCGCAGCGGCTGCGGTGCAGCCGGCGGCTGGCCCGCGTGCCCGGTGTGCGAGCCGGCCGCGGGGGGCGCCGCACTGGTATCGGCCTTCGACCCGCAGGCGGCAAGAGCGACCGCCGTCGCCAGCGCCATGGTGGCCGCCCCGAACCTCCACAGTGGACTATCAGGTTTCGTCATGGCCTGAACGCTAGACCCGATTCCGTCCCGTTTCGTCGTACTGCGGTCGGCATTTTCGGGAGGACGGCGGTACGACGGTACTACTCGGCCCGAAATCACGCCCGTTTTAACGGTCGTTTCAGATTCGCCCGGTAGGAAGTCGGCGTCAGATAAGCGATACAACGCGTAGGAGGCTAGTGATGGCAGTCAACACAGCGTCGTCCGGCGATCTGCCGCCCGGTCGGTGGGCAAGCCGGTGGGTGCCGTGGCTGGTGATCGGCTTGTGGGTGGTGCTGGCCGTGTTCATGGTGCCCCTGAGCGGAAAGCTGAGTTCGGTCACCGCCGACAGCGCCGCGGTCACCCTGCCGGCCGGCGCCGAGTCCACGAAGGTCGCGGTGCTGGCGGACAGTCTCCCCGGCGGGGAGGACAACACGTTCGTCTTCGTGTACCACCGCGCCGGCGGCCTGACCGACGCCGACCGCGCGACCGTCGAACGCCACTACGACACCCTGGCCAAGCGGTACCCGCCGAAGGTGGCGGGCGCGGACGAGGGCCCGCCGACGAGACCTTCCGCCGACGGCGAGGCCATGATGTTCACCCTCGACGTGAGCACGACCTACGGCGCACCGGAGGCCATCGTCGGCCCGGTGCGTGACGCCGCGAAGGACCGCCCCGCCGGCCTGGAACTCGAGGTGACCGGCCCCGCCGCGATCGACGGTGACATGGAATCCGTCTTCGACGGCATCGACCTGCAGGTCCTGCTCATCACCGTCCTGGTCGTCGCGCTCCTGCTCGTCATCACCTACCGCAGCCCGGTGTTGTGGTTCATCCCGCTGGTGGCCGTGGGTGCGGCCGCGCTGACCGCGATGGCGACCGTCTACCTGCTCGTCAAGGGCTTCGGCATCGTGGTCAACGACCAGAACTCGGCGCTGCTGACGATCCTGGTCTTCGGCGTCGGCACGGACTACGCGCTGTTGCTCATCGCCCGATACCGGGAAGCACTGCACCACCACGAGAACGTCCGGGTCGCGATGGTCCACGCGCTGCGCAGCGCGGCGCCGGCCATCGTCGCGTCCGCGGCCACCGTGGTCGCCGGCCTGCTCTGCCTGCTTTTCGCGGACCTGAACAGCACCAGCGGGCTGGGCCCGATCGGTGCGGCCGGCATCCTGTGCGCGCTGGTGGCCATGCTGACGCTGTTCCCGGCGCTGCTCGTGGTGCTCGGCAGGCGGATCTTCTGGCCGGCCATCCCGCGGTTCGGCACGACCGTGGCGGCGAAGCCCGGGTTGTGGGGACGGCTCGGCACCGCCATCAGCCGCCGCCGCTGGGTGGCGGCGCTCGGCTCGGTCGGGGTCCTCGGCGTGCTCGCCATCGGGCTGGCGGGCAACACCGGCGCCCTGCGTCAGCAGGACCAGTTCCCGGACGCGCCCGAGTCGGTCACCGGCTTCACCGTTCTCCGCCAGCACTTCCCGGAACTCGGCGGCCAGCCGATGACGGTGTTCACGCGGCCGGCGTACCAGGAGCGGGTGCTCGACATCGTCAAGGGCACTCCCGGTGTGGCCGTGGCCGTCCCGGGTCAGTCCAGGGGTGGCTGGGCCGACATTTCCGTGTTCCCGGCGGACGCGCCGGACACCGTCGAGGAGTACGACACGATCAACCGGGTGCGCACCGCGGTGCACGCGGTGAGCGGGGCGGAGGCGATCGTCGGCGGGCCGAGCGCGGAGCACCTCGACACCGAGGTGACCACCAGCCGCGACGAAAGGCTGGTGATTCCGTTGGTGCTCATCGTCGTCCTGTTCGTCCTCGGGCTGCTGCTGCGCGCGATCGTGGCCCCGCTGATCCTGATGGCGACCGTGATCGTCTCCTTCGCGGCGGCCTTCGGCGGCAGCGTGTTCGTCTTCGACACGATCCTCGGGTTCAAGGGCATCGACTCTTCGGTACCGCTGCTGGCGTTCCTGTTCCTGGTGGCGCTCGGCGTCGACTACAACATCTTCCTGGCCAGCCGGGCCCGGGAGGAAACCGTGCGTCTCGGCACCAGGGAGGGCATGCTGAAAGCGCTCTCCGCCACCGGTGGCGTCATCACCTCGGCCGGGCTGGTCCTGGCGGCCACGTTCGCGGTCCTCACCACGCTCCCGCTGGTGATGCTGGTCGAGGTCGGGTTCCTGGTCGCCTTCGGCGTGCTGCTCGACGCCCTGCTGGTGCGGTCGGTCCTGGTGCCCGCCCTCACCCTGCTGATCGGACGGCGGCTGTGGTGGCCGAGCCGGCTGTCCCGGCCGGCGGAGCTGCCAGGCGGTCAACGGCGGCTCGCGGACGACGAGGAGCCTGCGCTGCAACGGTGAGCGCGCCGGCACGGACGAGACCCGGGACGGGGCTCCAGGCCCGTCCCGGATCTTCCTGGGCCCGAGAGCCGCGCCGCCGGAGCGGGTCAGCGCACCGCGGTGTCCTCCCCGGCAAGCCGCGCGATCGGGGCGGGCGGGGCCGCGGCCGGAAGGTCGACCCGGAGCAGTGCGCCGCCGCGTGCGGAGCGGGCGACGGTGACCCGGCCGCCGTGGGCGTCGACGACCCGCTGCACGATCGACAGCCCCAGGCCGGATCCCGGCAACGCCCGGGCGCTGTCGGCACGGTAGAACCGGTCGAACACCCGCGGCACGTCGGCGGCGTCGATGCCCGGCCCGGCGTCGTCGACCTCGAGCACCGCCGACGCGCCCTCGGCACGGAGCCGGACTCCGACCGGCTGGTCCGCGGGAGACCACTTGCCGGCGTTGTCGACGAGGTTGAGCACCGCCCGTTGGAGGCCGGCGGGACGCCCGCTCACCCACACGGAGGTCACGTCGAGCGCGACCTCGATGTCGGGCACCCGGGACCGCGCCCGGGTCGCGGCGGCCACCACCACGTCGGCGAGGTCGAGCACCTCGGTGCTCTCGTCGCTGACGTCACCGCGCGCCAGGTCGGTCAGCTCGGCGGCCAGGGTGCTCAACTCGGCCACCTGGGCGCCGAGGTCGTTGAGCAGCCGGGTCCGGCTCTCCGGCGGCAGCGCGCTGTCCAGGGTGCCGCGCCGATCGAGCCGGATCAGCAGCTCGACGTTGAGGCGCAGGCTGGTGAGCGGGGTCTTGAGCTCGTGGGCGGCGTCCTCGGCGAGCAGCCGCTGGGCCCGCCGGGAGTCCCGGAGCGCGGCGAGCATGTCGTTGATCGACCGGATCAGCCGCCGGATCTCCCCGCCGCCCTCGTCCGGGATGGCGGCGTCGAGGTCCCGGGTGTGCGCGACCCGGGCCGCGGCGGCGGCCAGCCGGTCGATCGGGGCCAGCCCGGTCCGCGCCACGGTCCGCCCGACCAGGGCGCCGCCGGCCACGCAGAACAGCCCGATCAGCAGCATGCCCCACCCGAACCGGTTGTTCCGGCTGCCATCGGTGACGCGGGCCGCCTGGACCGCGCCGTCGCCCGCCCGCAGCGTGTAGACGAGGTAGCCGTCGTCGTCGCTGCCGGTCGATTCCACCAGGTCGGCCGACGCGCCCTGCGCCACGCGCCCGGCGGGCTCGCTGACGGCGGGCAGCGCGGGCTGGCCGGGCGGCGTCCGGGTCGAGCCGTCGGGCAGGATGACCCGCACCAGCCCACCGGATCCGGGGTACGGCGGTAGCGGGACCTGCGCCAGACCGGCGCGCTCGGCGTTCGCCGCCAGGACGCGGGAGTCGGCGCGCAGCTCGTTCTCGGCGGTGTCCTGCAGCTCCCGGTCCAGTAGCTCGATGGCCACCTGGAAGGCCACGAACACGCTGAGCGCGATGGCCGTCGCCGCGATCACCGTCATCCTGGTCCGCAGGGACCGCCGGCGCCACCACCGGGTCAGCCGGCGCGAGCCCCGCCTGCTCACGGAGGAGTCTCCCGCAACGTGTACCCCAAGCCGCGCAGCGTGTAGAGCAATCGCGGCTCGCCCCCGGCTTCCATCTTGCGGCGCAGGTAGCTCACGTACACCTGGAGGTTGTTGGCGGTGGTGCTCATGTCGAAGCCCCAGATCGCCTCGAACAGCGCGTCGCGGGTCAACACCCGGGTCGCGTTGCGCACAAGGACCTGCAGCAGGGAGAACTCGGTCCGGGTCAGGCGGAGCGGCCGCCCGCCCCGCCACGCCTCGAACCGGTCGGGATCGACCCGGACGTCGGCGAACGACAGGATCTGCGACTCGTCGTCGCCCGGCGCGCGGCGGCGCAGCAGGGCCCGCACCCGGGCCAGCAGCTCCTCGGTGGCGAACGGCTTGGGCAGGTAGTCGTCGGCGCCCGCGTCCAGCCCCGCGACCCGGTCGGAGACCTGATCCCGGGCGGTCAGCATCAGCACCGGCAGGTCCCGGCCCGCCGCCCGCAACCGCCGGCAGGTCTCCACCCCGCCGAGGCGGGGCATCATCACGTCGAGGATCAGCAGATCCGGCGCGTCGTCACCGATCCCCTCGATCTCGCTGAGCACGGCGAGACCGTTGGCGACGGTGCTGGTGTCGTAACCCTCGACCTGGAGCACCCGCTCCAGCGACTCACGGATGGCCGCCTCGTCATCCGCGATCATGATCCGCACGCCGGCCCGCCCCTTTTCCGTCGACGCTTTGCCGCTCATCCTCCCCGAGCAACCTGAAGCCAGCATTAAAGCCGGGCTGAAAACGCTCAGTGATGGTGATCGCGGGCGAACTGGGCCGGCGTCCGGCCGTAGTGGCGACGGAACATCCGGATGAAGTGGCTGCTGTCGGCGAACTGCCAGTGTGCCGCGAGCTCCGAAACCGTGGGAGGGGACGGCGAGAGGAGCGCGCGGCGCGCCTGCTCGAGGCGACGTCGGCGGATGTACGCCGCGACGGGCTCGCCGGTTGACGCGAACGCCCGGTGCAACGTTCGCAGCGAAACCTTGAGGTGGCGCGCCAGCAGCGCCGGTGTCAGGTCCGGGCCGGTGAGCAGCTGATCGGCGAGGTCGCGGGCCGCTTGGACCAGCGGGCCGGCCAGGCCGGGTTCGGTGCCGTCGAAATACCCGTGCAACACCCCGCGGACCAGCTCCACCAAGGCGTTGCGGCCGGCGTGGACGCCGCCTTCGCTGAGGTCGCCGAGTGTCGCGTGGACGGCAGTCGTGTGTGCCAGCAGCATACGAACTTCCGCGGCGGCGACCGGGCCGGTCGCCTGCGTGCCGTCGGCGAACAAGCCCAGCGCCCCGGCGGGCAGCCCGATCACCTGGGCGGTGGTGCCCGCGGCGACGTCGTAGCCGGTGACCCCGGTCGAGCGGCTCAGCAGGAACCGGCCGGCGTCGACAGCTATCGTGTCGCGTTCACGCCTGAGGACGTAGGCGCCACGGTGCACCACGTAGAGCCGCAGTTCGCCGAGGTCGGGAAGCGCGGAATCGACCCGTACCCGCGTGGCGGTTTCGAAGTCGGTGATGACCGAGTCCCCGACGCGGGAAGCGAGACCACGAACGACGGCTCCGGCGGTGGCTTCGTGGTGGAACGCGGGCAACGTGAACCCGTCGCCGACCTGCGCTTCCCAGCCGTCGCGGAAGGCGTCGACCCCGAACCGTTCGGTGTCCAGCCGAACCGAGCCGCGTACCGAGTCCACCCGGCCATCCAACCACGTGGCACGCATCGTCGATCGGGACGGCACGCGTGTCCAAGACCGCGGGGGCAACGGCTTCCTAGGGTCGGCACGTGGATCCGAAAACCTATCTGCACCTGTACTTGCAGCAGGTGCGCGACGTCCTGGTGTGGAAACTCGACGGCCTGTCCGAGTACGATGCGCGCCGGCCGCTCACCCCGACCGGAACCAACCTGCTCGGGCTGGTGAAACACCTGACGGGCAACGAGTTCGGCTACTTCGGCGAAGTGTTCGACCGGCCCGCGCACGCGGGCGAGTGGCTGGTCGACCGCACTCAATCAGAGGACTTCCTCGCCCGTCCCGAGGAGACGCGCGAGGACATCATCGCGCAGTACAAGCGGTCGTGGGAGCACGCTGACGCCACCATCGCGGCGCTCGATCTCGACTCACCCGGCAAGGTGCCCCACTTCCCCGAAGGCATGCGCGAGGTGACCTTGCACTGGATGCTCGTGCACATGATCACCGAGACCTGCCGGCACGCCGGGCACGCCGACATCGTCCGCGAGCTCATCGACGGCCGCGCCGGCTACCACCCCACGGTCAGCAACCTTCCCGACGGGGGGTCCGGGTTCCACGATCGTGTCGAGACCGCGGCACGTGCGGCCGCCCGCATCACCGGCGACCGCACGCGGTAGCCGGGCTCCCGGCAAAAATACCGACCACGATGCCGGTCCCGGCGTGTTTCATTGCCCGCATGGTGAAGAAGCTGGCCACCGGGGTGGCCGTCGTGACAGCCGCCATCGCCCTCGCCGCCCCCGCCCACGGGGCGACGAGGTACCACCAGCAGTCCGTCTCGGGCGCAAGCCAAGCCGAATGCAACGCGGCCGGAAACCAGCTGGCCCAGCAGAAGCAAGCCCAGGGTTACCTGGTCACCTGGGTCGGTTGCGCACACCAGAACTTCCACTGGGAGGGCGCTGTCTACTGGTCCGACTGACACGCCGGGGTCGTGCGGGGCTACGCCGGGTTCTCCGCGACGGCGAGGTAGTCCGTGTAGATCTGCGGTGAGCCCGAGAACGAGGCCAGCTGCTTCCACTCCTCGTACATCTGCTTGGTGTCGCGGTGGGCAGCCGCGAACTCCGCGGCCTCGCCGGTGGCGATGTCGGGCTCGGGGTAGAAGACGTCCAGCGCGTCCAGGCTCGCGATCTCCATCATCATCACGTACTGGTCGAGGCGGTTGCCCCGCTCGCCCTTGAGCACGTGGAACCGCCAGTCCGGGTAGTCGTCGATCCGGTGGTGGTTCTCGGCGATGAACCGGTCGAACACCTCCTCGGTCACACCGGCGCGCAACGCCAGGTTGTGGATCCCGACGACCCGGGCGACGGGCTCCTCCCCCGGGCGGTCGCGGTAGCGGGGGCCGGGCGTGACCGTGCTGCGCGGATTGTCGGCCAGCAGCCGGTAGTCGGTGAACAACGTCGGCAGCTCGGCGAACGTGCCCAGCCGCCGCCACCGCGCCAGCACCGCCTCCGCCTCCGGGTGCCGCGCCCAGAACGCCCGGGCCAGGTCGGTCTGCTCACCCCGGGCGGTGACGTAGCGGTCGCGCTGCTCGGCGCTCTCGATCTCGTACAACATCAGGTACTGCCCGGTCCGGTCCCCACGCAACCCGCGCAGCAGAGTCCACCGCCACCCCGGGTACAAGGGCAGGTGAACGCCTTCATCACGCACGAAGGTCTCGAACTCCTCCGGCGTGACACCAGCCTCCGTGTCAATGGCGATGTACTGGAAGGTGAACACCGACGAGCGTCCCATTGCGCGTCCAATCCTCGGGCCGGGAAGGGGATCGCGCGTCCGACGAGCACGACTCCCCCGCACCACATCCTGCCCGCTCCGAAGCCACGGGGCCCGCCAGCCCTCGCGCGACGGCGCGATCACCGGTGCGCCGGTCGCGTCCCGGATCGCCGACACGCTGACGCCGGGTGCGGGGCCGCGTCGTCGCCGCCAGCCTCATCGGCACACCGCCGAGTGGTACGACTTCTTCCTCGACGGCTCCGCCGAGCGCCGCGGCTTCTGGGCCGGCCGGCCCCAGGCCGGCGTCCCGGTCGGCAACCTGCTCGCGACCGCCGTCCTCGCGATCCTCGCCGCCACCATGGACAACGCGACGTTCCTGTCCGACCTAACGCACGACCAGTCCAGGAACCCGGTCATCCGCGCCCACGACCGGACCTGAGGGCGCGAACCCCTTCGACGTAGGCGTTGCTCGCCGGCAAGTACAGCAGCACCAACCCGATCACCGTGGACACGAAGCCGACCACCTCGACGACGATGACCGACACAGCCACGCCCGTGAGCTGCACCTGCCGGCCACGCTCGGCCAGGCAGAGCATCGAATGCGCGACGGCCGCGACAAGCAACGGCGAAACCCGCAGCCCCTCTTCGGGCCGCGACCACACCTCATCCGGGGAAGAGCGAGGTGTCGGGGAGCTCGAGCCATTCCAGGTCCATCGGCACCAGCGTCGTCGACAGCACCAGCTCCCGCAGCAGGTTCACGGTCAGGGTCAGCCCCACCGGCTCCCCCACCTCCTCCCGCCGCAGCCCGTGCACCCCGGCGTCGGAAAGCCGCTGCCGAACCCGGGAAACGAGGTGTTCGACGCGCTTGGCCGTCCAGTTCTCGCCAGGCCGTCGTTCGGCGAGCTCGGCGGCCGCCTGCTGACGGGACAGCGGCAGCGGGTGGGGGTCGTAGCCGAGGTAACGCTGCCCGAGCACTGCCAGCACGACGTGCTCCTCCGGGGACAGCCGCCAGCGTTTCGGCGGGGCCGTCGGGTGCGTCGGGCGGCGCGTGGCGGCGCCGGCCTCGCCGTCGGACACGAGCAGCTCCAGCACGTGCTCGCGGGAACCGCGCAGGAACAGCGCGGTGTAGCCGTCGGCCAGCGGCAGCGGTTCGCTGTCGCGGTGCAGCAGGACGTTGTCGGACAGCCGGATCGGCGAGCGGCCGGTGTTGCTGAGCCACCAGCGGTCCTTCTCTCGCACGAGCAGCCCGTGGACCCGGCTGATCCGCACGTCCTCCTCGCCGACGCAGACGTCGACCTCCAGCCGGTTGCGCCCGAAGGTCAACCGGGTCCCCGTCACCGGCGGCACCGCGACGCCGCCGGTGACGGCGAGTGCGCTCAACGTGCCCGGCACGCCCCCGTCGACGCCGTGACGCAGGCTCCGCCGGCGGTGCGGGTCGAGACGTCCGGTGGTCACGGCCGCCTCCGTTCGCCGGCGCCGACGAGGTGGTAGCCGCCGTGAGCCGGGTCGGCGAATCCCGGGTTCCCGGCGAAGTTGTGGTCGGCGCCGACCGGCCCGTCACCGAACACGTTGTTCCGCAGGGTGTTCCGCACGGCGAACCGGTCGGCGCCGCGGAACCGGATGGGGTGGCCGGGGGACCCGTCGCCTTGGGTGGCCAGGTCGCCTGCATGGCCACCCGCCTCGATTGCGACAGTGTCCCCCGGCCGGGCCGCGTCGGCCGCCGCCTGGACGCTGGGGTCCGTCCCGTGCGGGCCGACACGCCGGGTGCGCGGTCCCGGTCCGGCGGCCCCCTCGACCGTCGGACCGGCGGTGGCCACCGCCAGGAGCGCCACCCCGGCCAGTACCCGTATCGACACTTCTCGTCCCGTCTTCCTGCGGCCGGTTCCCGGCCCCCGCTCTTTCTAGCCGGGGGTGCCGGGGACCGGTCCCCGGTTCACGGCAGCCGCCGGACGAGGACCTCCGCGAGCGAGCGCGCGGTCGCGCACAGCGCGTCCCCACCGGCCGCCGCGGTGTCCTCGACGGAGACTGCGGCGACCTCCTCCCGTTGCTGGGGAGTGCCGGGCAGGACCGCCAAGGGCGCGGTATAGGGGCGGTGCACGACCTTGACGGCGCACTCCGGGTTCCCGCCCGGTACCGGCGCCACGACGGCCGTGCGGTTCCCGATGCGGATCCGGTCGCCCGGCACGTCCTCGTCCGCCTCGATCGGCCATTCCCGGCTGTACTCGACGGTGATCGTGCGCGGAACGTGTTCCCAGCTGCAGCTCCAGCCGCCGAACCCGCGGTCCGGTTCCTTGACCCGGCCCAGCACCCCCGACGTCGTCGCTTCGTCGAGCAGGCCACAGGCGTCGACGCGCGCCAGTGACCAGTCCGGGAACGGCTGGGTACGCCGCGGCAGCGGACCGTTGGCGAGCGTGGCCAGCACACCGGACAGCACCGACTCCGAGAAGGAGCAGAACGGCGCGTTCTTCGCGTCCGTCACCGCGCGCGAGGTGACGACGATCCGGTTGGCGTCGGCCAGCGAAATGGCGCGCTCGCAGGAGCCGTCGTGGGCCTCGGGATACTCGATTTCGCCCATCTTGCCGGGCACCGGCGGGCGGGGCGGGTACCGCAGCGGGCCGGTCAGATCGAGCCGGGTCTGCACCTGCCCGGTCTTGTCGGCCAGCGTGGTCGTGACGATGCAGGTGCTGAAGTTCAGGACCTCGGGGTCCACGAACGGCTTGCCGAACCCGGTGAGCGAGTTGAGCGCGATCGCCGCGCACGGGTCCGTCGCGGCCGGATCGGCGCCGAGGGTGTTCGCTCCGGCCGAGGCGCCGCCGGTGGTGGTCGTCCCCAGCCACCGGACCAGGACGAACCCGGCCACCAGCGCGGCCACCACCGCCACTGCGGCCCCGGCGAGCAGCCGCCGGCGCAGGCGGCGTCGGGGCCGCCGGGGCGCGGGCGCGTCCGCGGTGAGCAGCGTGACCGCTTCGGCGGCGCCAGGCCGATCGGCCGGATGCCGGGCCATGAGCGCGGCGAGCACCGGCTCGAACCGCCCGGCGCGTTCGGCGGGCGCGTACCGTCCGCCCGCGGCGCGGCGCATCTGCGCGAACGGGCCGTCCTCCCCCGATCCCCACGGCGAGCGGCCTTCGATCGCGGCGTAGAGGGTGGCCCCCAGCGAGAAGACGTCCGAGGCGGGCCCGGCTTCGGCGCCGTCGGCCACCTCCGGCGCGACGTACCCGAGCGTGCCGGTGAGCTGCGCGCCGCCGGTGCGGGTGACCTCGGTCCAGCGGGCGATGCCCAGGTCGGTCAGCTTGGCGACATCGTCCGCGGTCACCAGGACGTTGCCCGGCTTGACGTCGCGGTGGACGATGCCGCGGGCGTGCATGTCCGCGAGCGCCGCGGCGAGCTGCGCGCCGATCCGCCGGACCCGGTCCTCCGGCAGCGGGCCCCCGTCGTCCACCAGCTCCTCGAGGCTCCGGGCGGCCAGGTATTCCGTGACCAGCCATTGGGCGTCGCCGTCGCCGACCGTGTCGAACACGGTGACGACGTTCGAGTGCAGCAGCCCGGCGCCGATCCGCGCCTCGCGGCGGATCTGCCCGGCGTCCTCGCTCAGGGCCCGCTTGAGCGTTACCTGCCGGCCGAGTTCGAGATCGACCGCCCGCCAGACAACGCCCATGCCACCCCGGCCGAGCTCCTCCTCCAACCGGTAACGGTTGGCCACGACCCTCCCCTTGTCCACCCCGGGAGTGTACGAAATCCCGTGTCGGACCGCTAACCCCGCGTTACCGGTCCCCGCATCCAGCCGGATACTCGGCAAGCAGCACCCGTAGCGGGGAGTTGTGAGGCAGCGGTGACCAAGACCGGCGAGTACCCGCGGGTGCATCCGGCCTGCGTCCACGGCGAGTAGCTCGTCACGGCCACGACCACCATCCGGTACTCGCTGAGCGACATCCCGGTTCCGCGACCTGGCACCGGTCTCGTCGAAGCCACCGCGACTTGCGGCTCGTGCGGAAGCCGTCTGCGGGTGCGCGTGTTCAGTTCTGCCGCACTCGGCAAACCGGACGCACTGCCGTACGTGCTGCCGATGGTCACCGAAGTATTGGGCCTCGGCGCGGCGGTCGTCGGAGCGATGTTCTTCTTCACCGACGACGGTGTCCGGCTCACCTCGTTCTGGGGTGACACCGGCCACCGCCTCCGCCACTGGTGACAGGACGAAAAACGCTTTTGGCTTCTAATTCCCCTATACGGCTTTCCGGATTTGCGGATGCTTCATCGGGAGTTTGCCGATTGTCGCGTGGGATGCTCGCCCGACAAGCAAGGTTGACCGCGCTACATTCACTGCGTGACCTCAATCCACCCGCGGGAGCTCGCCGACCTCGATCTGTACGCGGTCTGGGTCTCCGCGGCGGAGCTGACCGACCGGTTCGACCCGTTCCGGTTCGAGCACCGGATGGCGGCCTACCGGCGCCTGATCGACGCCACGAACTCGGGCGGGCTGTTCGGGGCCGACAACCGGCACAATCCCCTGTGGGCCTGGGCTTTCCAGCTGCAGTGGCAGTGCCGCACCGGGCGGCTGGGAGCCACCACACACGTCGACGGAACCATCGATCCGGACGCGCCATGGGCCTACGGCAACTACACGCTGAGCGTGGTCCCGTGGCTCGGCGCCGAGAAGGCCGGTGTGGTCGCTCCGCTCGAAATCGCCGACGCCCCCGGCGCGGCGCGGTTCCGGTACGTGCGGGGCGGCGCGGTCCCGGACGAGCTCGCGCCCAGCGTCGAGCAGTGGCGGCGCTACTTCGCGATGGTCACCGGCACCCCGGCCACGACGGACCTCGAACCGCTCCGGGTCGCGCTGTGGAAGGCGCACAAGACCTGTCTCGACGTCGTGGTCACCAAGATCGCCGACATCGACCCGGCTCCTTGTTCGCCGCTCGAACTGACGTTCCTGCGTGGCTGGTGCCGGATGGTCGACTACCTCGGGGCGGCGGCCTGGCGGACCGACTTCGGCTTCATGACCGAGCACGGCCTGGACGTGCTGCCGGAAATCCTGCTCGAGCAGCGTTCCGACCTGCGCACACTTCCGGACCGGGTCCGGCGCAACGTCGCCAACGTCATCCGCCTGGCCACCACCTCGCCCCGCCGCTACGCGCTGAACCTGTGGCTGTGGCGGCGGATCATGCGCACCAGGGCCGCCCGGGACGAGGTGCTGATCCTGCTCGACGCCTTATTCGCCCCCCGGCGGGACAACGCCGCCGCCCGCCGGCGGATGCTCGGGCACCTGCTGCGTCCGTGACCCAGGCCGGTTGCCGGCCCTTCCGTTGCCCGGGCCGGGCGGCCAGGAGTACCGTTCACCATGCGGACGCATCGTCTCATAATTTGAGAATGAGGGGTGGGCTATGGCAGGGAAGGACGTTTACACCCACGGCCACGCCGAGGTCGTCGTGGCGAGCCACGCCGCGCGCACCGCGGCCAGTTCGGCGGCCTACCTCCTGCCGCTGCTCCGCCCCGGGCTGGACCTGCTCGACGTCGGCTGCGGACCGGGCAGCATCACGGTCGACCTCGCCGAAGCCGTCGCGCCCGGGCGGGTACGCGGGGTCGAGATCACCGAAGATCCGCTGCCCGCCGCCCGGGCGAACGCCGCCCGGCGCGGGGTGTCCGTCGAGTTCGCCGTCGACGACGCGTACTCGCTCTCCGATCCCGACGACAGTTACGACGTCGTCCACGCCCACCAAGTGCTCCAGCACCTGTCCGACCCCGTCGCCGCCCTCCGCGAGATGCGGCGGGTGACGCGCCCCGGCGGAGTCGTCGCGGTGCGCGACGCCGACTACGGCGCGTTCCGGTGGTGGCCCGAGGACCCGCGGCTCGACCACTGGCAGGACCTGTACCGGGCCGTGGCCCGCGGCAACGACGCCGAGCCCGACGCCGGCCGGCGGCTGCTCGCGTGGGCTCACGAGGCGGGGTTCACCGAGGTCACGCCGTCCGCTTCCGTGTGGTGCTACGCGACCCCCGACGAACGCGCGACGTGGGGCGACATGTGGGCCGAGCGGATCCACTCCTCCGTCGGCCGGATGGCCCTCGACCGCGGGCTGGCCACGCAGGCCGACCTCGACGCCATCGCCCGGGCGTGGCCGGAGTGGGCGGCGCACCCCGACGGCTGGCTGATGATCCCGCACGGAGAACTGCTCGCCCGCGCCTGAACGCCGGCCGGGCCACTCCCTTTCAGAGCCGCGAGACCTGGTAGTGGGCGATCAGCCAGCGGTCGCCGGCGCGGCGGACGACGACGCTCAGGTGCACCGAGAGCGCCGGCCGGTCGGTGAAGGCGAAGGTGACACTGGCGTAGCCGAGGATCACGTCTTCGGCCAAGCGGCGGGTTTCCACGATCCGGTAGTCCGCCGTCATGCCCAGTGGCTGGGAGGCGTAGTACGCCGCCACGCCGGTGCGGCCCACGCTGTACGGGTGGAGGCCCTGGAAGATGGCGTCTTCGGTGAAGACGTCCGCGACGCGCTCGGGCTCGTGCGCGTCGACCGCCGCCTTCCACGCGTCCAGCACTCCGGTGAGGATGTCCATGACGTCAGTGCCCCGCGCTCTGGCCGCCGTCGACGTGCAGGATCTCGCCGGTGACGAACGGCGCGCCCTCCAGGTAGACGACCGCGTCGACGATGTCGCCCGGGTCGCCGATCCGCCCGACCGGGTGCAGAGCGGCCAGGGCTTCGTGCGTCGAAGCCGGGTGCATCGGGGTGCGGATGATGCCCGGCGACACGGCGTTCACGCGAACGTTGCGCGTTGCGTACTCGACGGCCAGGGACTTCGTCACCGAGTTCAGGCCGCCCTTGGTCAGCGACGCCAGCGCCGAGGGCACGGCACTGTTCGCGTGGTCGGCCAGGCTGGTGGTGACGTTGACGATGTGCCCGCCGCCGACTTCGAGCATCGCGGCGATCGCCCGCTGGGTGACCTCGAAGAAGCCGCGCAGGTTCACCCCGGTCACCAGGTCGAAGTCGGCGGCGGTGTAGTCGGTGAACGGCTTCGCAACGAAGACGCCCGCGTTGTTGATGAGCGTGTCGACGCGGCCGAACGTGGCGAGGGCCTGGTCGATCACGTGGGCGCCGACGGCGGGATCGGCGATGTCGCCGGCGACGGCCAGGATCCCGGCGTCGCCCGACGGGGTGATGGTGCGCGAATTCGCGACCACTGCGTAGCCGAGCTTGCGGTAGGCCTCGACCAGGGCCGCGCCGATGCCCTGCGAAGCGCCGGTGACGACCGCGACCTTTTGGGTGCTCATTTCCGTGGACCTCCTGGGGATGTGCGTTACGAAACCGATCGTGTGCCGGACCCGGGCGCTTCGCCACGACCGGTTCGCTCTCACTTGGGAGGCGCAACCTCCCACCGCACTAAGCTGCCGTTATGGAGCTACGCCAGCTTCGGTACTTCGTGGCCGTCGCCACAGAGCTGAACTTCGGCCGGGCCGCCGAACGGCTGCGCATCGCCGGGCCGTCCCTGTCCCAGCAGATCAAGGCACTGGAGCGCGACCTCGGTGTCCGCCTCTTCGACCGGGACCGCCGTTCGGTCCGGCTGACCGAATGCGGGGAGTCGCTGCTGCCCCAGGTGCGGGCGCTGCTGGAGCAGGCGGACGAGCTACGCCGGTCGGCCGCGGGGATCGCGGCGCGTGAGCCCGTGCGGCTGGGTTACGTGAACTGGCGCCCGGCCGACCTGCCCGACCGGGTGGCGGGCGTCGCACACCTGCACGTCGACACGTGGGTGCTGCCTTCGCACGCCCAGCTGCGCCGGGTGGCCGACCGGAGCATCGACCTGGCGATCTGCTGGGCACGGGCCGCCGACCTGGCCGAACTCGGTCTGGAAGCCCGGCTGCTCGGCGCGGACCGGCTCTACGCGGTGGGGACCGGGACCGCCGAGGTCGCGGCCCGGGACGTCGTCGTGCTCGTCGACGCCGACACGGCCAGCTGGGCGTCGTGGAACGCCTACGCCGAGGAGTTCGCCCGCGCGACGGGCGCCGAGGTGGTGCACACCGAGGACGGGGGGTCCACGGGCCCGGCGCTGTTCGACCACGCCCGCCGGCTGCGGCGCCCGGTGCTCAACAACCCGAAGGGCCAGACGACCCCGGCACCGCCGGACCTCGGGCGGCGGCCGGTGGTCGACCCGGCGCCGTGGTGGACGTGGTCCCTGGTGTCCCGCCGCGACGAGACGCGCCCGCCGGTCCACGCGACCATCGCGGCCCTCACCCGGGACGTCGGCTCCCTGGACCTCGGCGCCGGCTGGCTGCCCGCCGACGACCCGCACGCGGCCGAACGGGTCCGGCCCGCCTGACTCAGCCGGCTGCGGCCAGGCCTCGAAGCTGGGCGAACGACTGGCCGACGGCGTCGCGCAGCTCGAGGTCGCCGTCGGCGTCGACCCAGCGGCGGAACGCGACCCGGTACACCGCGGAGCCGGTTTCGGCGGCCAGGTCGGCCTCGGCGGCGCCGATGCCCCGCCGCCGGAGCCCGTCGGTGAGCGCGGCCGTCATCCGGGCGAGCTTGATCAGTTCGCGTTCCCGGAGCTCGGCGTTGGCCATGATCACCGTGTGCCGCTTCCGGGCGAGCTCACGGTCGTCTCCGGTGGTGCCGGCCATCGCCGCCAGCGCGGCCGCGACGAGATCCAGCGCCGACGCCGTGGCGGGCGCCGCCTCCAGCGCCTTCTCCTCCAGCTCGGCCGCCACGTCGAAGAGGACCTCGCGTTTGTCGGCGAAGTGGCGGAAGAAGGTCCGGGCGGTCACGCCGGCCCGTCCGGCGATGTCGCCGCGCTGCGAGAGGACGAACAGAAGCAGCTGGAAGTGCTGCGCGCACAGGGGCGGGTCGGCGCCCACCAGGTCTCCCCCGCCCGGCGGGCCACGTCGATCGAGGTCGTCGCCACTCCCCGGCTGCCGCGGAGCTCGCCCACCGGGCGCGATCGTGAGCCGAGCGCCGGTTCTCCCACGGCCGACGGAAGCCGAGGCGCATCAGGCGGCCGCCGGTCCGGTCTCGGCCTGGAGCGCGGGGCCGAGGAGGAGCCCGCCGTCGATGACGTACTCCGACCCCGTGACGAACGCCGCGTCCGATGAGGCGAGGAACAGCAGGAGGCGGGTGACGTCGGCCGGCTCCCCGAGCCTGGGGACGGCGAACGGCTCGGGTGAGTAGAAGTCGGCGATGGCCGCGACCGCGCCGGCTGCCGGTTCGTGGATGAACGGCGTCGAGATCACGCCGGGATGGATGGCATTCACCCGGATGTGGTCACGGCCGAGCTCGAGCGCCGCCGTCCGGGTGAGACCTCGCACGGCCCACTTGCCGGCGACATACGGCGCGTAGTGCGCCGTGCCGCCCAGGCCCATGGTCGAGGCGATGTTGACGATGGCTCCCCCTCCGGCACGGCGCAGAGCCGGGGCGGCGACCTTGATGCTGAGGAAGGTCCCCGTGAGGTTGACATCGAGGATGCGCGACCACGTGGTCAGGTCCGTGTTCTCGATCGTCGCCGGCGGATTCTGCACGCCCGCGTTGTTGACCAGCACGTGCAAGGCACCGAAAGCGCTTTCGGCGTCCGAAACAGCAGCCGACCACGAACTCTCGTCGGTGACGTCGAGGCGGATGAAGCGAGCGCGGGTCCCGAGCTCGCCGGCGAGAGCGGCGCCGCGTTCCGCGTCGATACCGCCGATCACCACGTTCGCCCCTCCCGCGTGAAAGGCGCGCACGTGGCTCGAGCCCTGGCCACCGGCGCCGCCGGTCACGAGCACGGTCTGGTTGTCGAAGCGGGGCATGGATGTTCCTTCGGGACGGGCCAGTGGTGAGCCGGTCGACTCACCATGTCTTCGACAGTAGGTCGGCGCCGATGGCGAGTCAAGCCACTCACCTCGTATGCTCGGTTCATGAGCAAGGCCGTGACGACCTATCACCAGCGCGTCGCCCAGGAGAAGCGCACGCTGATCGTGACGGCCGCGACCGCCCTGTTCCTCGAGCTGGGCTACGACCGGACGTCGCTGGCGCGGATCGCCGAGCGCTCGGGCGTTTCGCGGGCCACCTTGTTCAAGCAGTTCCCGACCAAGGCGGCCCTGTTCGACGCCATCGTCACCGAGTCGTGGTCGACCGCCGACGAGGAGACGCCCCCGCCGGCGGGCAACGTCGTCGACGGGCTCGGCGTCATCGGCCGCCGGTACGCCGGCCTGCTGGGCCGGCCCCGGATGACCGACCTGTTCAGGATCGTCATCGCCGAGCTGCCGCGCTTCCCCGAGCTTGCCCACGCGCAGTTCTCGCACGGCAAGATGCCCTACTTCGAGTCCGTACGCAGCTACCTGCAGGCCGAACACGACGCGGGAACGGTGCGGATCGAGGACGTGGACCTCGCCGCCACCCAGTTCCTGGGCATGATCTCCAACTACGTCTTCTGGCCGACCCTCCTGGTGCCGGGCTGGGAAGTGAGCGCCGAACGCACCGCGCAGGTGGTCGACGAGGCCGTCCGCACCATCGCTGCCCGGTACGCATCGGACACGCCATGGAATTGAGGCACTGGGACGGCTCGAAAATCGGCTGGGACCAGGAGGAGATGCGTCGGCACAATCGCGGTGCGTTTCTTCGCCTGGTGCACCTGAGCGGCGGGATTTCGCGGGCCGAACTCGCGCGGCAGATGAACCTCAACCGCAGCACGATCAAGGCGTTGACGGCGGAACTGAGCGCGGCGGGCCTGGTTCGGGAAGTGGCGCAGACGGACAATCGGCACCAGGGCCGCCCGTCGCTCGTCGTGTGGCCGGAGACCCAGCGTTTTCACGTACTGGCCTTCGACGTCGCGGTGGACCGGTTGGTCGCCGCCCGGATCGGCCTCGGCGGTGTCATCCTGGACCGCCGGGTCGCGGCCCGGCGCCGGTCCGGAGCCGATCTCGACTACGTGGTCACGACGCTCGCCGAGCTCGGCCGCGAGCTGACCGAGGCGGCGCCGTCGACGTCGACGTGCGTGGGGCTCGGGGCCTCGTACTGCGGAATGATCCGTCCCGGCGACGGGACCGTCCGGTTCGGCCCCGACCTCGGCTGGGTCGACCAGGCTTTCGGCGCCGAGCTGGCCCGGCGGCTGGGGCTGGGGCTGCGGGTGCCGGTGGGGAACGAGGCGCATCTCGGAGCACTCGCGGAGCACCTTCGCGGGGCCGGGATGGGGGTGCGGAACCTGGTCTACCTGCACGGCGACGTCGGCGTCGGTGGCGGGATCATCGTCGGCGGCACGGTGCTGGACGGCGACGCGGGGTACGGCTGCGAGCTGGGCCACATGGTCGTCAACCCGCACGGCGGACGACCGTGCGGCTGCGGCTCCAGCGGGTGCCTGGAGGCGGAAGCCGGTGAACGGGCGCTGCTGGACGCCGCCCGCCGGCCGCCGGAGGTCTTCGGCCGGGACGCCGTGCGGGCGGTGGCCGCCGACGCCGCCGCGGGCGATGCCGCCGCCCGGGACGCGCTCGATTACGTCGGGGATTGGCTGGGTATCGGCGTAGCCAATCTCATCAACCTCTTCAACCCGGCGGTGGTCGTCTTCGGCGGAATGTTGCGGGATGCGTACGCCGGCGTATTGCCGCGGGTACGTGGTCGCGTCGCACGCAATGTGCTGCCGGTGGCGAAGGAAGAAGTGCGCCTGAGTGTGTCGGCTCTCGGGGACGACGCCACCCTGATCGGCGCCGGCGAGCTCGGATTTTCGCAACTGCTGCACGATCCGTTGGGCGAAACGCCCCGGGTTTCGCCGGCCGCTGGGTGATCCGGGCGCGAAACAGCGGCCGTCGAGGTCACGGCCGGACGCCGCAGCCGAACAGCACTCCGGCCGTGGCCGCGTAAGGGGCCGATCCGCGCCGGCGGGACCGGGCGGCAGTGCTTCGCCTCCCAGCCGACCCGCCGGGTCAGCTCGCCCGCCTCGGCCGCCGCCGCCGGGGTGCTCCGTCTCGCCCCGGAGCGGGCGATGCCGACGAACACCTGCGGCAGCAGCACGAACCGCAGCTTCCCGGCCGCGACCCACCGCGGGAGCTCCGCGGCCGGCGGCGCGGGGTCGAAGCCGAGACAACCGCCGAACGGCGCGACGGCGGCCCGGCGACCGAGTCGGCGCTCTCCAAGACGCTTCCCGACCGCACCGCGGTGCCGGCGACGAAGGCCGCCGGCCCAGCCACGACGGCGGCCAGCCCGATCGCGGCCGCGACGCGGGCCGCGCGCAGCAGGCCGCGACGACAGCGAGCACGGTGTACCGCAGCCACGGCAGCCAGTCCGGCGTCCGGTCGAGCAGGACGTAGGCGAGCACGGCCGTCCCCGCCACCGCGGCCGGCAGGACGAACCGGGCCCGGCCGGCGGCCGTGACCAGCCCCGCGGCGGCGAGGGCCGCGATCGCCGCCGCCAGCTCGGCGGTGTAGTACGCGTGGAAGATGCCGCCGGTGAAGGAAAAGACCGCGGCCCCGCGACCAGCCAGCCACCCCACAGCGCCCAGCCCGCCTTCGCCCGCGGCGAGGCCCCGCGAGCGCGGCACGCGGCGACGACCAAGGACACCAGGGCGAGCGGCAGCAGCCCGGCGATCTGCCCGCCGACCTCCGCGTCGAACAGCCGCAGCGGACCCGCGGCCCCGCCGAGGGCCGCGCCGACCGTGGCGCTGTAGCCGCCGCCGATGCCGGTCGTGCCGCCGACCAGCCGCGTGAGTCCGTTGTAGCCGAAGGCCAGCTGCCACACCGAGCCGTCCGTGGTGCTGCCGACGAGACGGCGGCGACGGCCGAGATCACCGCCACCGCGCTCCGCTCGCCCCGCCCCGCGGCCGTCACCGCCATGTTCCCTCCTCCGGTCACCGCAGGAACGCCAGGGCGCCTCGCCGCCGGAATCCTCAAGCTCCGGATTGAAGCGGGCGTCCACCCGTGGGCTGAGCGCGGCACGGACCGGTGCCCGGCCGCGGGCTCGCCAGCAGGGCGTTCGCGCCGACGGCGCCGTCTATGCTCGGCGCGTGGCGATCGACTCCCCCGCTCTGAAGACCCGCCGGGCCGCGCCCCGGGACTGGATCCCGCAGTGGTCGTCGACCGCCGCGCTGCGTGCCGTCCGCGCCACCCTGGTGGTCCCCGTCCTCTTCGCGTTCAGCATCGCGGTGCTCGGCGACCTGCAGGTGGCGACGTACGCCGCCTTCGGCGGGTTCGCCACGTTGGTCATGGCGTCGTTCGGCGGCGATCGGCGGGACAAGCTGCGCGCCCACTTCGGACTCGCGGTCACGGGCAGCGTCCTGCTCGTCATCGGCACCGCCGCCAGCGCGTCGCTGCCACTGGCGGCGGTCGTCACGCTCGTCGTCACCTTCCTGGTGCTCTTCGGCGGGGTCGCCGGCCCGAACGCGGCCGCCGGGGGCGTCGCCGCGCTGCTCGCCTACGTCCTCCCGGCCGCCTCCCCCGGCACGATGAGCATGGTGCCGGCCCGCCTCGGCGGCTGGTGGCTGGCCTCGGTGGTCGGCACCGCGGCCGTCCTGCTGCTGTCGCCCCGGTCCCCGGCCACGGCCCTGCGGGACGCGGCGTCGCGGGCGGCCGGCGCGCTGGCCGACCACCTGGACGCGGCCCTGCGCGACGGCGCGGACGTGGCCACCGCGCACGAAGCCGCCGTCGAAGCCAAACACCGCCTGATCGACGAGTTCACCGCGACGCCCTACCGCCCCACCGGGCTGGCCGCCGAAGACCAGGCCCTCGACACCCTGGTCGGCCTGCTCGAATGGTGCGCTTCGGTCATCGCCGACACCACGAGCGAGTACCCGGACCTCAGCGGGGCACCCGAGGTCGAACGGGAACTCCTCGCCGGAACCAGCGCCGGCCTGCGCGAGGTTTCCCGGCTGGTGGCGGGTCAGCCCAGCTCCTTCGACGCGGGCGAGCTGGACCGCCGGATCCAGGCGAGCGTGGAACGGTTGCGCGCGCTGGGATCCGGTGATCCCGGCTACGTCGAAGCGGTGCACCTCTCCTTCCACGCCCGCACCGGCGCCTTCGCCGTCCGCGAGGCGGTGACCGAAGCCCGCGCCGCGGTGCCCGGCGGACGACCGGCGCGCCGGCTCTCCATGGCCTCGCTCGCCCGGGTCGCTTCTCCGCACACGAGCCTGCGGTCGGTGTGGTTCGTCAACAGCCTCCGCGGCGCGGTGGCCCTGACCGCGGCGGTCGTCGTCGCCGGGGCCAGCGGCGTCGAACACCGGTTCTGGGTGGTGCTGGGCACGTTGTCCGTGCTGCGCGGCAACGCGGCGGCGACCGGGTCGACCGCGCTGCGGGCGCTGCTCGGCACCGCACTCGGCGTCGTCGTCGGTGCGGTGCTGCTGCTGGTCATCGGCACCAGCGCGCCCGCGTTGTGGATCGCCCTCCCGATCGCGGTGCTGGTCGCCGGCTACGCGCCGGGCGCGCTGCCCTTCACCGCCGGCCAGGCGGCCTTCACCGTGACGGTCTCGGTGCTGTTCAACCTGCTCGCCCCGGCCGGCTGGCAGATCGGGGTCGTGCGGATCGAGGACGTCGCGATCGGCTGCGCGGTGTGCCTGGTGGCAGGCGCGCTGTTCTGGCCCCGCGGCGCCAGGGCCGTGGTCGCCGACGACCTCGCCGACGCGTTCCGCGCCGGCGGCGCGTACCTGGCGTCGGCCGCGAACTGGGCGCTCGGCCTCCGCCACGACCCGCCCTCCCCCGCGGCGGCGACCGCGGCCGGCGCACGCCTCGACGACGCGCTCCGCGGGTTCCTCAGCGAGCAGGGCACCAAGCACGTCCCCAAGCCCGACCTGTGGCGGCTGGTCATGGGGACCGTCCGCTCGCGGCTCACCGCGCACTCACTGGCCGGGCTGCCGAACCCCCACGTCGACCCGGACCCGTTCCGCCGGCTCCTCGGCGAGCAGGCGGGCCAGCTCGCCGCCTGGTACGACCACCTGGCCTCCCGCCTGGACCGCACCGACCACGGTGACGTCCCCATGCTCGCGCCGCCCGCCTTCCCGGACCTCCTCCGGCAGCCCGGCGCCTCGGTGCGCGACCTCGCCTGCGCACTGTGGGTCCACGAGCACCTCAAGCACATCTCCGCCCGGCTCGCCGAACTCGTCGAGCCGGCCGGCGTGGTGGCGACCCAGCGCCACCGCCCTTGGTGGCGGTAGGCACCGACCGGCGCCTCAGCGCGTGACGGTGTCCACGGTGAACGCCGACGCCAGACCGGCCAGCCGGACGATCCGCTCGGGCGCCGAGCGTTCCGCGGTCCGCACGGTGACGGCCGAGTTCTTCCGCCGCGCGAGGACCGCGACGTCGAGCAGCAGCGCGACGCCGCAGCTGCTCAGGTACCGCAGGGCGGTGAGGTCGACGACCACCCGGCCGGCGGTCGTCGCTTCCAGCTGGGCGAGCACCGCCGGGCGGACCTGGCCGGTGGTCTCCAGGTCGAGGTCCCCGGTCAGGCCGAGGACGAGGACGCCGGGGTCCACTTCGGACACCGAGAGCGTGGCGGGAGCGGAGACCGCCGCGGGCACCGGTTCCGCCGCCCGCGGCGAAGCCGGGTCCGGGGCGATCCGGAACCGCACCGTCGTGCCGCCGCCGTCGCGCTCGATGGCGGTTTCCTCGGACACCGCCTCGATGATCAGCAGGCCACGGCCGCGGTGGCTGTTGTCGGCCGGTTCCGGGCGCCAGCGGCCGTCGTCGCCCGCGGAGGCCTCGACGCGACCGTCGGCGGTCCGGGACACCGAGTACCGCACCTCGCCGGCGGACGCGTGCTCGACGGAGTTGGCGACCGCCTCGCCGAGGGCGAGCACGAGGTCCTGGTGCGTTTCTCCGCTCAACCCGGCCAGCGCCGACCACCGCGCGACGTCCTCGCGCAGCCGCGCCAGCACCGCGGTCGTCGCCGGGGCCCGCTGCCGCAGGGGGGCCGGGAGGAGCCTGATCGCCAGCACGGCGACGTCGTCTTCCTGGCCGCCGTCGAGGAGTTCGCCGGTGACCGAGGCGACCAGCTGTTCCGGTCCCGAGGCCGCGGCCCGGGCCGCGGCGCCGCACAGCCGGCGCAGGCCGTCGTCGATGGGCTCCTCGCGGCGTTCGACCAGGCCGTCGGTGTAGAGGACGACGGACGCACCCGGAAGGAGCGTGGCCGTCTCCTCCCGGTAGGGGGTGCGGTCCGGGCCGCCCAGCACGCGGTCGCCGCCGGTCAGCAGCCGGGCCGTGCCGTCCTCGACGACGACGGGTGGCGGGTGCCCGGCCACGGCCCAGCGCAGCTCGCCGGTCCGCCAGTCCAGGGTGAGGCACGCGCAGGTCGTCCCGGCCGCGCATTCGGTGCGGGCGGCGAAGGCGTCGAGGCGGTCCAGCGCGGCGGCGGGGCCGTGCCCGTCGAGCAGGCTCGCGGCCAGGACGCTGCGCAGCTGCCCCATCACCGCCGCGGCCCGCGGGCCCTTGCCCACCACGTCCCCGACCGACAGCGCGATCCGGCTCTCCCCCACCTCGACGAGTTCGTACCAGTCCCCGCCGGTCTGGGCGTGCACCGCCGCCGGCAGGTATCGCGCCGAGGCCGCCACCCGCGCCAGCGCGGGCAGCTCGCGCGGGAGCAGGCTGTGCTGGAGCGTCTCGGCGATCTCGCGCTCCCGCTGCAGCAGCAGCTCCCGCTCGGCCTCTCGCCGGCGCCGTTCGGTGACGTCGCGGCCGATCGCCTGCACCCCGGACGGCGTCACCTGGATGCCGAGTTCCAGGGCGATCGGTTCACCGTCGGCCCGGCGCACGTGGTGCACCTCGGTGCTTTCCCGGACCAGGCCCGGCTCGGCGATCAGCTGCCGCCACCGCTCGGCGGCGTCGTCGTCGAGCAGGCCGGTGATCGGGGTGCCGATCAGCTCGTCGCGCGGATACCCCAGCAGTTCACAGGCCGCCGGGTTGACTTCGGCGAAGCACAGGTCGCGGTCGAGCACCCAGATCACGTCGGTGGCGCGCTCGACCAGCAACCGGTGGCGCCGCTCGCTGTCGCGCAGCGCGCGCCCGGCGTGGGTGCGCTGGATCGATTCCCAGCACCGGGCGACGATGAGCTCGACGAGCTCGGTCTCCGCGGCGGTCCAGTGCCGGACGGTGGCCTGGTGCACGGCCATCGCCGCGACGAACCGGCCGCCGCGCCTCAGCGGCACGCAGATCACCGCCCGGATGCCGGTCACCCGGTACGCGTCCAGGTCCGCCGGCGCGAGGCGCTCGTCGTGGAAGCTGTCGGCCACGACCCACGGCTGACCGGCGCGCATCGCCCGCATGCACCCGTCGCCGAAGGCCGACATCGCAAACCGGCCGGGCAGCGGCGGCAGCCCGGTCGAATGGTCGCCGCTCATCAGGAAATGGTCTTCGTCGTCCTCGGCTTCGGCGTAGGCGCACCGGTCCGCGCCGAGGTACTCCCCCAGGCTGCGGGCCGCGTACTCCATGACCCCTTCGGCGTCGTCCAGGTCCTGCATCCCGCGTTCGAAGCCGGTCAGGAACCGCTGCCGCCCGGCTTCCGAGCGCCGTTCGGACGCCGAGAGCAGCACGCCGCGGATCTTCGTGCCACCGGGCTGCCGTTCACCGACTTCCTGCAACCACACCGTGCGGCCGTCCCCGGCGATCCCGCGGAAGGTGACGTCGTAGCGGTCTTCCCGCCGGGCCCGCGCGTAGCGGTCGCGGTCCTCGGGGTGCACCACCGACAGCGCGAACGCCGGATCGGCCATCCAGGCCGACGGCGGGTACCCCAGCAGCGCGGCCGAACCGCCGGAGACGAAGGAATAGCGCCCATCGCGGGCATCGGCTTCCCACACGACGACCGGCAAGGTGCCGACGAGCTCTCGCAAGTACTCCGGTCCCATGCTCCCAAGCTTCCCGACGAAACGACGGCGTACCGACGACTCCATTCAGCCTAACGGGTGCCGGGCCGGGTCACCGGCTCAGCGCCGTGTCCGGCCACCACCGGCACGTCACACCGGCGACATCCACCGCGCCCGAGGTCTCGACCTACGACTACTGTGCGCATCACGGAGAGCACGCTTGGTACACGATCCATTCCGGAACCGGGCGCCGAAACGACGCTGGGTGGTCGCCTCCGGATCTTTCGATGCCGTCACCCCACCCGTTTCGGGCCGGTGTTCGCAGACCTCCTGACGCGCCGCGGCGGCGTTGCTAAATTCGGTCGGGGCGTTCGTGAATTCGTGGAGGTAATGATGAGGAAACTGCCGGCCTCGGCCGCCGCAATTGTGCTCTGCACCGTGTCGTTTCCGGCGGGATCGACGGCTTCCGCCGAGTCCGCCACGGCGACCGGCCGGGTCGTCGTGTTTTCCACGGAATTCCAGCAACTCGACACGTGGGAAGCTCCGGAGGGCTGTCATAAGCTGCCGGTCGCCGCGCACGTGCTGATCAACGAAACCGACGAAGTGGTCACCACCTACGGCGATCCCTTGTGCCTGACGCCGGGTGACTCGGTGCGACCGGGGTTCGGCACGCACGTCGCGCCGGGCACCGGTTCGTTCTCGGTCGGCGCGTGAGGCCCGGGGTCGATCTGGTCGTGGTCGGGCTGGGCCACGCCGGCCTGCCGCTCGCCGAAGCGGCCTGCCGGTCGGGGCTGCGCACCACGGGTTTCGACGTCGATGCCACCGTGGTCGCGACACTGGCCGCCGGCCGGTCGCCCGTCGCGGGACGCTCATCGTGTCGCGGCGGTTCGACCCCGACGCTGCGTTGCGCGCGATCGACGAGCACGAACCGACCCACGTGTTCGGCGTGCCCACGATGCTGAGCCGCCTGGCCGGGCGGCACCGCACCGGTCGCCCGCCGGGGCTGCGCGCGCTGGTGTCCAGCGGTGCTCCGATGCCCCCGGCGGTCGAACAGCGGGTCCGGACCCGGTTCCGCACCCCGGTGATCCTCGTCTACGGCTCGACCGACGGCGTGAACTGCCACAACGCCGTCGACGGCCGCCCCGACCCGGCGGTCGCCACGATCACCGTCACCGACGAAGCCGGCCGGCCGCTCCCCGCCGGCACGTCCGGGGAGGTCCGCGCCCGCGGCCCGATGACGCCGATGTCCTACGTGGCCGACCCCGGGCTGAACTCCCGGTACCGCACCGCCGGCGGCTGGGTCCGCACCGGCGATCGCGGCTTCCTCGACGAGGACGGCGTACTCCACGTGACCGGCCGCGGCGGTCAGATCGTCCTCCGCGGCGGCCGCACGATCAGCCCGGCCGAAGTCGAAACGTACCTGTCCGGCCACCCCGCCGTGGCCGAGGTCGGCTGTGTGGGCGTTCCGGACCCGGACCTGGGGGAACGGCTGTGCGCCTGCATCGTGGCCCACCCCGGGCACCCACCACCCGGCCTGGCCGAACTGGCCGGGTACCTGCGCACCCGCCACGACCTCGAACCGGTCAAGCTCCCGGAACGCCTCCTCGTCCTGCCCCGCCTGCCCCTGGGCCCGACGGGAAAGGTCAGCCGGACGACCCTCACCCGGCTGGCCACCGCACACCCGGACCGGACCGCGCCGGGAAGAAGGCTTCCGCGGTGAGGCGGCTGCTCCCGGTCAGTTCGCCGCGCGGCAGTCCCAGGTCATCTCGACGGTGGTGCCGTCCGGACTGGAGATGAGGGACACCTCGTCGGCGAGGGTGCGGATCAGGGGCAGCCCCCGGCCGTGCAACAGCCCGCGGACGCGGGCGGGCTCCCACTGCCCGCGATCCGCGACGGTCACGGTGAGGCGATGGCCGTGATGCCGGGCGCTCAGGTCGAGCAGCCCGGCGTGGCCGGCGTAAGCGTGGACGAC
This sequence comes from Amycolatopsis sp. CA-128772, assembly GCF_002904295.1. Taxonomy (GTDB): domain Bacteria; phylum Actinomycetota; class Actinomycetes; order Mycobacteriales; family Pseudonocardiaceae; genus Amycolatopsis. Next base: position 116,242 of record NZ_PPHG01000098.1, on the reverse strand, counting down.
GACGTTGGCCATCGCCTCGTACACGGCCAGCACGAGGTCCGGCACCCGCCCCACGGCCAGGCCGGCACGCCGGGCCCACTCGCCGACCTGGCGTCGCAGGCCGGCCAGCTGGTGCGGAGTCGCCTCCAGCCCGCGGCGGTGGAGGTCGGCGACATCGCCGTCACAGTCGGCTGCGGGCGCGTCAGGCAAGGGGTCGCGGGAGTCGGTAGTCATGCACGAGACCCTTTCTGTCGTCCACCTGGGGGTACCCCGGTTTCGGGAATCCCACTCGCGCCTGCCGACACGGCCAGAAAATCTATGCTCACCGGAGTAGACATTCGGCGGCGGGCGTGTGTAGTCTTCTCCTCGCAGCGAGAGAACTCAGAAGAGAAGGGAACGGGAACATCATTGGATCGCCCGCAGCGGCCGGGTAGTGCCGCGCGGGTGCCGTAGTCCCATCGAGTTCGGAGGTGGTGCTCGGTCACGAGTAAGCGATCACCGCGGAAGCCGGTTCCCGGCTGGACGCGGGTGCAGAACGCCGGCGGTCGCGCCGGTCGGCAATGGTGAAATCCCAACCTCCGAGGGCCCCGGGTGCCGTAGTGGCACCCGGGGCTCTCTGTGATGCGGAGGTGGAATGATTCCTGACCGACAAGGCCCGGCCACGCCCAGCGCGGCCGACAAGTTCGACGACGAGCACTACCCCGCCTACACGATGGGCCGGGCCGCCGACTTGCTCGGCGCCACCCAAGGCTTCCTGCGCAGCCTCGGCGAAGCCGGGCTGCTCACCCCGCAACGGTCCGCCGGCGGCCACCGCCGTTACTCCCGCCACCAGTTGCGGATCGCCGCCCGCGTGCGCGAACTGGTCGACCACGGCACCGCCATCGACGCGGCGTGCCGCATCGTGTCCCTCGAAGACCAGCTCCGCGAAGCCCAGCAACAGAATTCCCGTCCCCAGCCCACAGAATGACACCGTGGGTGTGCCGCCTTCCTCGGCGGTACACCGCTCAGCGGCGCTCCGAAAAGCCACGCGCGATCGCGTTTCCACCGGATTCGACCCGGGTCACGTCACCGGCGGTGGCCGCGATGCCCGCCCGCGGCGACGGCCGGGCGGTGCGGCCCCACAGCAGCTCCTTCCCCACGGCGAGTGCTCGACCCGCTGGGCCCGCACGCGGCCCACCCCCTCGGCGGCGTGCCGCTCGGCCAGGCTACGGACGGCCACGGACGCCTGCACGGCTACCGCGGACTGTACTGTGTGGACGGTGCATCGATGCCGGGTTCCCCGGCCGCGGTCAACTGGCGACCATCACGGCCACGTACGAGCAAGCCTGCGAAACGTCTCCGGATCGCTGTGCACCGGCACCACGCAGAGCAGGTGGCCGCCGGGCGCGCGCAGCGTGTGACACTCCAGCCAGCGCGAGACCGGCTTCGCGCCCAGAGCCGTCAGCCGGGCCACCTCCGCCGCCACGTCATCCGTCTCGATGTCGACGTGGTAGCGGGGCTCGTCGTCGACCGCCTGGATGTCGACGACCAGATCGGGCACGGCACCGTCCAGCGAGGTGAACTGTTCCTCGCCCGCCACGGAACGTGCCGGAACTCCCAAGGCGGCGGACCAGAAACCCGCCGCCGAACCGGCTTCCGCCACAGGCGTGTCGATGAAGATTCCGAACAGCCGGCTGCGATGCACCGCGTGAGACTATCCGAGGCGCGGTCATGCCGCCTGGCGTTGCGGGAACTCATCCCGTCACAGCTCGCCGTCCCGGGTACTCGACGCGCCCGCGCGGTCCAGCAGCTCGGCGGTCGCCTCCCACAAGCGGCGCTCGCGGGCGCGGTCGTGCGCGATCGGCTCGGCCTCCGTCAGCTTGGTCTTCACCACGAACGCGCCGGCACGCAGGTGCGCCCACTTCTCGTCGAGGGCCATCGCGGCCAGCAGGGGCCCCGAACGCTGCGGGGTCGAGACGCCCGGAATCCGGCCCAGGGCACGGCTCATCGCCTGGAACGCCGCGGGGGCGCCGCGGCCCAGCGCGGTGCCGGGCATCCAGCCCGGCTCGAACACGGACACGGTGATCCCCGGGCCGGCTTGGCGCTGCAGTTCGTGGGCGTAATACAGGATCGCGAGCTTGGCGTTGGAGTAGGCGACGCCGGAGGCGGCCATGCCCGGGGCTTGCTCGCCGCCGGCCGGGCGGGCGAGCTCGGCGGGGTCGGCCCACTTCGCTTCGGGCACGCGCAGCAGCTTGCGCCAGAAGTTGGCCTGGTAGGTGTTCGAGCCGACGAGCACCACCCGCGCCGGGGCGGTGAACGACGTGAGCAGGTCGCCGATGAGCTGCGCGTGCGCGAGGTGGTTGACGGCGAAGGTCAGCTCGTAGCCGTCGGCCGAGGCCCGGCGGGTGTCGGCCGACATGGTGCCGGCGTTGGCGACCAGCGCGCGCAACGGGCGGACGGCGCCGTCGGCGAGCAGGCCGCGGACGGTGGCCGCGGCGGCACGGACGTCGGCCAGGCTCGCCAGGTCGCAGCCGATCTCGTGGACGTGCGCCCCGAGGGCACGCGCCTCGCCGGCGACCGCGGTCAGGTCGCGCCCGGCGCGGCCGACGAGCAGCAGGTCGGGTCGCTGCCCGTCCGGGCGGCCGGCCATGGCCAGCACGGCGTGGCGGCCCAGGTTGCGCGTCGGGCCGGTGATGAGGACGGTTCCGGGTTCGGTCATGGCTCCAGCCTGCGAGCCCGTAGCGGCCGCAGCCAGTCGTCGGGTTTTCGTAGGACTCCCAGGGCCAGGACAACCCGGGCGCACTCGTCCAGAATGGACCACGTGGAAGCGTGGGAGTTCGGCCGGACGCTGCGGCGCTGGCGCGACCGGGCCGCACCCGAGGCGGTCGGCGTGCCGGCGGGCCGGCGGCGGCGCGCCAGCGGATTGCGCCGCGAAGAGCTGGCCGCGCTCGCCGGCATCTCGGCCGACTACCTCACCCGCCTCGAACAGGGACGCGCGACGGCGCCGTCGACCCAGGTCGTGGAGTCGCTGGCCCGCGCGCTGCGCCTGGCCGACGCCGAACGGGACCTGCTCTACCGGCTGGCCGGGCACGTCGCGCCCGGTCCGGACGTCGTGCCGTCGCGGGTCGCCCCGAGCGTGCAACGGCTGCTCGACCGGCTGTCGCACACCCCGGTGGTCGTCTACGACGCCACCTGGACGCTCGTGCTGGCCAATGCGCCCTACAACGCGCTCATGGGCGACACGACCGGCTGGCGCGGGCTGGAACGCAACGCCGTCTGGCGCAACGTCGCCCGGCTGCCCTCGCGAGTCGTGCACACCCCGCGGGAACAGGCCGAACACGAAGCCCGGCTGGTGGCCGACCTGCGCCTGACCGCGTCGCGCTACCCCGCCGACCGCACGCTGCGCCGCCTGCTCGCCGACCTGGCCGCCGGCAGCCCGCGGTTCGCCGAGCTGTGGGACGCCGAGGCACCGCCGCCCGCGGCCGACCCGTCCCGGCGCAAGACCATCGACCACCCGGCGGTCGGCTCGATCACCCTCGATTGCGACACGCTGCTCGTCGCCCTGGACGACCTGCGCATCAGCGTCTACACCGCCGAGCCCGGCAGCGAGGACGCCGACCGCCTGGCCCTCGCCGCCGTCCTCGGCACCCAGTCGCTCCAGCTTTGAGCACAACGTCCGGAACGCCGGCGCCCCGGCTCAGGTCACCTTGATGACGACCTTGCCCGCGGCATGCCCGTTCTCGACGGTGGCCAGCGCGGCCGGGGCGTCCGACAGCGGGTGAACGGCGGAGATCACCGGCGCGAGCACCCCCTCCAGGGCCAGCCGGGCCGCGCGCGCCAGGTTCTCGCGGTCGAGGCGGCGCTCGACGAACCGGCCACCCAGCTCGGCCACCGACTGGTCCCCCACCGCGATGACGGTGCGGGGCTCACGAGCCAGCGCGGCGACCGTCCGCAGCGAGGGGCCGCCGACCAGGTCGACGATTCCGTCGACGCCGTCCGGCGCCGGCTCGCGGACCGCTGCGACGACGTCCTGCGCCGTGTAGTCGACGAACTGCACGCCGACGGCCTCGGCCTGCGCGCGCTTGGCGGCACTGCCGGTGCCGAGCACGTTCAGCCCGCGCGCCGCGGCCAGCCCGGCCACCGCGAGACCGACTCCGCCGCCCACGCCGTTGACCAGGATCGTGGCGCCGGCCGGGAGGCCGAGCTGGTCCAGCGCGTCCACCGCGGTCGTTCCCGCCACCGGCAGCGTCGCCGCCACCGTCGGGGACAGGCCCTCCGGAACGCGTGCGGTGTTCGCCGCGGACAGCACCGTCGTCTCGGCGTACGTGCCGCCGCCGGTGAGCGCGAAGCCGAAAACCGCGTCCCCCACCTCGAGCCCGTCGACGTCCTCCCCCAGCGCGAGCACCGTCCCGGCCGCTTCCATGCCCAGCACGCGGGGGAACGGACGCCCGCCGTCGAGGCCGGGGACCAGCCCGGCGCGCAGGAGGTGGTCGAGCGGGTTGACGCCGGCGACGTCGACCCGGATCAGCACCTCACCGGAACCGGGGACGGGATCGGGACGTGCGAAGAACTCCTGCACCTCCGGGCCGCCGAAACCCCGGAAACCCCACGCCTGCCCCATTTTTCCGCCACCTTCCGGATGACCGCCCGGTGGTTCCGGGCGTTGCCGCCATCCTCACCGGTGACACCGGTGTCAGGGGCAACCGGCCGAGACGCAGGTCACAGCGGCCCCCGGCGGGAGGGGAGTCACGGGAGCCCGGGCAGCAGCGCGTCGAGGGTGATCGGCAGCTTCCGGACCCGGACCCCGGTCGCGTGGTACACCGCGTTCGCGACCGCCGCCGCGGTGCCGACGATGCCGATCTCGCCGACGCCCTTGGTGCCCATCGGGTTGACGTGCGGGTCGTGCTCGTCGAGCCAGTCGGCGCGCAGGTCGGCGACGTCGGCGTTGGTGGCGATGTGGTACTCGGCCAGGTCGTGGTTGACCACGTGCCCGGTGCGCGGGTCCATCGTGCTGCTTTCGAACAACGCCATGGACAGGCCCATCGTCATCCCGCCGAGGAACTGGGACCGGGCGGTCACCGGGTTGACGATCCGGCCGGCCGCGAACGTGCCCCACAACCGCGAAACGCGGATCTCGCCGGTGTCGGCGTCGACGCGCACCTCGGCGAACTGGGCGCCGAAGGCGTACATCGAGTACTGCTCCTCGGCCGGGTTCTCCGGCGTGTCCGCGCTCGCCTCGGCGCCCTCGGCCGGGTCGGTGCCGAACTTGTCGCGGAACGCCTGCGCCGCCGCGACCACCGCCGTCCCCCAGGACGCCGTGCCGGAGGAGCCGCCGGCGACGGTCGCCTTCGGGTAGCCCGTGTCGCCGATGCGGACCTCGACGTCCGAGGCCGGGACCCCGAGGGCGTCGGCGGCGATCTGCGGCAGGATCGTCCAAGCTCCCGTGCCCAGGTCGGCGGCGCCGATCTCGGCCACGTACCGGCCGTCCTCGAACCGGATCAACGCCGTGGACCCGGGCGAGCGCTTCGCCGGGTACACCGACGCCGCGACGCCGGTGCCGGTCAGCCACCGGCCGTCGCGGCGGATCCCGGGCCGCGGGTCCCGCTCCGCCCAGCCGAACCGCTCGGCCCCGGTGCGCAGGCACGCCACCAGGTTGCGGCTGGAGAACGGCCGCCCGTTCTCCGGATCCCGCTCGGGCTCGTTGCGCACCCGCAGCTCGATCGGGTCCATGCCCAGAGCGACGGCGAGTTCGTCCATCGCGACCTCCGGGCCGAACATCCCCGGACACTCCCCCGGCGCCCGCATCCACGACGGCACCGGCACGTCCAGCGCGGCGAGCCGGTGGCCGGTGGCCCGGTTCGGCACCGCGTACATCATCCGCGCGGGCACCCCGGTCTGCTCGGCGAACTCCTTGATCCGCGACGTCTGCTCGACGACGTCGACCCGCAACGCGCGCAGCCGCCCGTCGCGGTCCGCGCCGAGCCGCACGCGCTGGATCGTCGGCGTCCGGTAGCCGGCGAGGGCGAACATCTGCTGCCGGGTCAGTGCCAGCTTCACCGGGCGCCCCGGCACCGCGCGGGCGGCCAGGGCGGCGAGCACGACGTTCGCGTGCGGGGTGCCCTTCGAGCCGAACCCGCCGCCGACGTACGGACAGCGGACCCGGACTTTCTCCTCGGGCAGCCCGAAGACGTCCGCGATGGCCGAGCGCACCGGGTGGACACCCTGGGTGGAGTCCCACAGGGTCAGCATCCCGTTGTCCCACAACGCGGTGGTGGCGTGCGGCTCCAGCGGGTTGTTGTGCTGCATCGCCGTCGTGTACGTCTCGTCGGTGGTCACCTCCGCCCGCCCGAGTTCGGCGTCGGCGTCGCCCTGCGCGGTGTCGGTCGGGAAGTCGGGGTTGACCGAGTCCGGCGCGTACAGGTCGCTGCGGCCGGCGCTGAGCTCGACGTCGTGCGGCTCGACGTCGTACTCGACCTCCACCAGCTCCGCGGCGTACCGGGCGGTCTCCGGCGTCTCGGCCAGCACCAGCGCGACGACGTGCCCGCGGAAGGGGATCTCGTTGTCCTGCAGCACGGCCAGCTCGGCGTCGTCGGTGCTCGCCAGCCGCTCGGCGGTGAACGGCGTGATCACCCGCACCACGCCGTCGAGGCTCTCGGCGGGCACGGTGGCGATCCGGGCGCAGCGGCCGCGGCCGATGGTCGCCTGCACCGGGTGGCCGTACAGCGGCCCGTCGGCGGGCGCTTCGAAGGCGTACGGCGCGGTTCCGGTGACCTTGGCCGGGCCGTCGCGGCGGGTGGTGGCGGTGCCCATGGCGCGGGGTTCGAGCAGCTCGGTCATCGGGTCGGCTCCTCGGTCGTCAGCTCGCGCAGCACCGCGGCCAGGGTGCGTCGGACGAGCGGGATTTTGAAGGCGTTGCCGCCGTCGACGCCGTCGAGCGCGCGGGCCCCGGCCAGCTCGGCGTCCGCGGCGGCGCGGTAGACCTCCTCGCCCGGCCGGGCGCCGCGCAGCACGGCCTCCGCCTCGGTGGCCCGCCAGGGTTTGTGCGCCACCCCGCCGAAGGCCACCCGGACGTCGTCGATCTTTCCGTCCACAACGGACACCCCGGCGGCGATCGAAACCAGCGCGAACGCATACGACGCCCGGTCGCGGACCTTGCGGTAGGCCGACCGCCGCGCCCACGGCCCCGCGGGCAGGGTGAAGCCGGTGATCAGCTCGCCGTGCTCCAGCACGGTGTCCCGTTCGGGGTGGTCGCCGGGCAGCCGGTGCAGCTCGGTGAAAGCGATTTCCCGCTCGCCGACCGGCCCGGTGACGTGCACCCGGGCGTCCAGGACGGCCAGCGCGACCGCCAGGTCGGACGGGTGCGTGGCCACGCAGGCGTCGGACGCGCCGAGGATCGCGTGCTGGCGCGTGGCGCCGCCGAGCGCGGAACAACCCGAGCCGGGTTCGCGCTTGTTGCACGGCGTCGTGACGTCCTGGAAGTACAGGCAGCGGGTGCGCTGCAACGGGTTTCCCCCGGTGGTGGCCATGTTCCGCAGCTGGGCCGAGGCACCGGACAGCAGCGCTTCGGCGAGCACCGGGTACCGTTCGCGGACCGTGGCGTGCGCGGCGAGGTCGCTGTTGCGCACCGCGGCCCCGACGAACAGGCCGCCGGCGTCGTCCTCGCGGATTTCCGCCGGCGTGACGCCGGTGACGTCGACGACCCGGTCCGGCCGGGCCACGCCCAGCTTGAGGTGGTCGACGAGGTTCGTGCCGCCGCCGAGGAACACCGCGCCCGGGTCCGCGGTCACGGCCCGCACGGCCTCGGCCACCGTGGCGGGCTTGGCGAAGGTGAAGGTCTTCATCGCGAGTTCCGGACGGCGGCGACGATCCCGGCGTAGGCCCCGCAGCGGCAGAGGTTCCCGCTCATCCGTTCGGCGATCTCCTCGTCGGACCACTCCGGGGCGGCGCCGACCGGCGAGGTGACGTGGCTCGGGGCGCCCTCGGCGAACTCGGCCAGCAACCCGGCCGCGGAGCAGATCTGGCCCGGGGTGCAGTACCCGCATTGGAAGGCGTCGTGGTCGAGGAACGCCTGCTGGATCGGGTGCAGCCCGCCGTCGGCGGCCAGCCCGGCGGCCGTCGTGACGTCGGCGCCGTCGCAGGTCACCGCCAGGGTCAGGCAGGCCAGCACCCGGCGGCCGCCGACCAGCACCGTGCACGCGCCGCACTGGCCGTGGTCGCAGCCCTTCTTCGCGACCGGCTCGCCCAGCTGCTCGCGGACCAGGTCCAGCAGGGTGCGCCGCGGGTCCACCGCCAGCCGGTGTTCGGTGCCGTCGACCCGCACCGCGATCGTGCTTTCCGCACCGGTGTCTTCACTCGCCACCATGGGGCCGCCCTCTCCGTGGGATCGTTCCGCGTACCCGTTCGCGACGGGACGAAACCGCCGCGCTGATCACGCCGACACGTCCAGGACGGTCTTGAGCCACCCTTCCTCGCGGCGGTCGAACGCCTCGTAGGCCTCGATCGCGTTCGCCGGAGCCTCGTGCTGGGTGATGAACGCCAGCGGATCGACCGCCCCGGACGCGACCATGCCGAGCAGGCGGGGCACGTACCGGCGGTGGTTGCAGTTGCCCATCCTGATCGTGAGGTTGCGGTTCATCGCCACACCCAGCGGGAACCGGTCGAAGCCGGGCGGGTACACCCCGATCACGCCGATGCTGCCCGCCTTCGCGACCGCTTCGACCGCCCACCGCACGGCCAAGCTCGGCGCGTTGCCGGGCACCCACTGCTCCCCCGACGGCGCCGCGTCCGGCGCGGCCAGCGCCCGCTCCTGCTCGAACTGCCCGGCCTGCTGCTCCAGCTCGTCGGCCGCCGGCCCGCTCGACGGCCGCTGGGCGTCCACCCCGACCGCGTCGATCACCCGGTCCACCCCGATGCCACCGGTCAGCTCCTTGACCAGCGCAACCGGATCTTCGCGGGTGAAGTCGATGGTCTCCGCGTTCTGCCCCCGGGCCTTGTCCAGCCGCGACGCCAGCCCGTCGACGACGAACACCCGGCCCGCGCCCTGCCGCTTGGCCGAGGCGATGGCGAACTGCCCGACCACGCCGGCGCCCAGCACCAGCACGTTGTCACCCTGGCCGACTTCGGCCAGCCGGGCGCCGAACCACGCGGTCGGGAAGATGTCGGACACCAGGATCGCCTGGTCGTCGGTCACCGGATCGGGGATCCGCACCAGCGTCGTCATCGCGAAGGGGATGCGCGCGTACTCGGCCTGCAGCCCGTCGACCGGGCCGGTCGTCTCCGGTCCGCCGAAGAACGACGTCCCCGCCGAAGGGCCGTTCGGGTTCGCGGTGTCGCACTGGGCGAAGTACCCGGCCCGGCAGTAGGAGCACGTGCCGCAGCCGATGGTCGAGGTCACGACCACCCGGTCCCCGCGGGAGAGGCCGCGCACGGCCGGGCCGAAGTCTTCGACCACCCCGACGGCTTCGTGGCCCAGGATGGTGCCGGGCTGCATGCCGGGCATGGTGCCGCGGACCAGGTGCAGGTCGGTGCCGCAGATCGCCGACCGCGTGATCCGGATGATCGCGTCGCTGGGTTCGAGGATCTTCGGGTCGGGCACCTCGTCGATGCGGATGTCCCCGATGCCGTGCCAGACCACTGCCTTCACTGCTCCTCCTTCGGCCGGAAGCCACCCGCGTACCCGCCCTGGTGGCCGGTACGCCTTCGGTGGCGAAGGGATTGACGCAGCGCCGGCCGGGTACGCCGCCACCCACGCCACCACGACGGAGGACGACTGATGACGCTGCCCCTGCTCGAGTGCCGCCCGGAAAGCCTCGGCGGAATCGCCCCGACTGCGATCGGAACGGTGTGATCGCCATGCCCGGAACCGACCAGCCACTGGGCGAACTCGAAGTCGTCCACGAATTCACCGGGCCGATGCCGACCGGTGTCAGCGTGTCGCGCCGGGGGCGGGTGTTCGTCAACTTCCCGAAGTGGGGGGACGACGTGCGCTTCACCGTCGCCGAACTGCGCGACGGCGACCTCGTTCCCTACCCCGGCCAAGCCTTCAACGATCCCGAGAGCGACACCGACCCGGCCGCCCTGGTGTCGGTGCAGAGCATCGTCGTCGACGCGGGCGACCGGCTGTGGATCCTCGACACCGGCAGCCCGTTGTTCCGGCCCACCGCCCACGGCGGTCCCAAGCTCGTCTGCGTCGACCTCGAACGCGACGAAATCACCGCCACCATCCTGTTCCCCGAAGACGTGGCCCTGCCGACCACCTACCTCAACGACGTCCGGTTCGACCTCGGCCGCGGGGTCGCGTTCATCACGGACTCCTCGGACCAGGGGCCCAACGGGATCATCGTGGTCGACCTGAACACCGGCGAATCCTGGCGGCGGCTGCACGACCACCCCAGCACCAAGGCCGAACTGCTACCGGACCTGCGCATGGTCGTGGAAGGACGCGACTTCGTCGAACGCTCCGAGGACGGCACCACCAGCCCGGTGAAGATGGGGGCCGACGGCATCGCCATCGGCGCCGACGGCGCCCGCCTGTACTACTGCTGCCTGGCGTCCCGCCGGTGGTGGAGCGTCGCCACCGAGGCCCTGATCAACCGCGAGCTCGACGACGACGCGGTCGCCGCGACACTCATCGACGAAGGCGACAAGGGCGGCGCCGGCGACGGCCTGGAAACCGACGACCAGGGCCGCCTCTACGTCACCGACGGCGAGCACAACGCCATCCACCGCCGCCACCCGGACGGCCGCTGGGAGACCGTCGTCCACGACCCGCGGCTGCTGTGGCCCGACACGATGTCCGTGGCGGACGGCCACCTCTACGTCACCGCGAACCAGCTTCACCGCCAGGACAAGTACCGCGGCGGCAAGGACGAACGGCAGTACCCGTACTACCTGTTCCGCACCCCGATCGACGCCGGCCCGGTCAACCTCCGCTGACCCCACGAGCCAGCGCGGCGATGACGTCCTGCAGGCGAGGTTGCCGGCTTCGGCGAGCCGCCGCCGTACTGCGACGAAGTGAGCCTCAGGACTTGTCGGCGGCGTCGGCCGTGAAGATTTCGACTTCCAGGAACGTTCGCCACTGGGCAGGCGATTCGCTCGGCAGGCTGCGATATGTCGCAGCCTGGACCCGGTGCCGGGCTGCGCCCTACTCCAGATTTCGCGGACCAGCGGGCCTTCCTGGCGGTATCTGGCGTACCCGGCGTCGACAGCGAAGACGACGGCGGCCGCCCGGAACGGTAGGCGTCAATCGCCTCGAACCGGACTTCCTGCGCGATTTCGCCCTGCCGCGTCGCGGCCTGGCAACGCCGCCGGTATCGGCGGCTCACCATCACCCCGGAACTGCTGCGGATCGGCGAACGCAGCTGACGTCATGGGCCGCGGAAAACACCATTTCCGCCCGGAAATCGACCGTTCCGGGACAGCGAACGGAGGTTGTGCCCTTCGGTGCGGTGGCCAGCGTGGCGATCGGAGCCTTCCGGATCAGGAGGACGGATGATCTTCCACCGGAAGACCACCGCCGCGTTGACGGCCGCCGTCGTGCTCGTGTTGCCGTCGGCGATACCGGCACCCACGGCATCGGCGGCCCCGGTGTGCTCACCGGGCACCACCGTGACCACCGACGACGGCCCGGCCTGCGGAGTCGCGGGCACGGAAGTCGGTTCCTGGCCGAGCATCCGATACGCCGCGCCCCCGGCCGGCGACCTGCGCCGGGAACCACCGCGGCGGCCCGCACCGTGGACCGGGCCGTTTCCCGCGACCACGGAAGGGAACCAGTGTCCGCGACCCGCCGGCACCGGGCCGGGGTCGGCTGACGAAGACTGCCTCAACCCGACCGTCCGCGTCCCCGCCAAGCGGGGTCCCGGCCCGCTGGCGGTGATGGTGCAGATCCACGGCGGCGGGTTCCCGCTGTGGAAACCGCAGGACGCGAGCCACCTGACGGCGGCGGGCAACGTCATCGGCGTGGAGGTCAACTACCGCCTCGGGATCTTCGGGTTCCTGGCGCACGAAGCCTTCGGCGGACTCGTGGGTGACTGCGGGCTCCAGGACCAGCAGGCGGCGTTGCGCAGTCGGCTGCGGTGCCGCGGCGGCGTGCCTGCGGGGCTCCCGCAGTTCTTCGTGGACCCCTCGGCCCCCAACGGGGCCTACCACATCGCCGAGTGGCTCCTGCTGCTGCCGGAGGGCACCAAGCTGATCCCCGACCAGCGGGTCCTGTCGGGTCAGCTGGTCGCGCGGTGGACCGGATTCGCCCGCACCGGCAACCCCACGGTCGACGGCACGCCCCGGTGGGAGCCGTACACGCCGGACAACCCGGACAACCCGGTGGTCATGTCGCTCGACGCCGCGGGAGACAGCCCGCTCACCACGCAGATCCCGCTCAGCTCCTCTGCGACCGCCTGTGGGACCGCCTGGGCCCGCGCCCCGAACGTCCTGCCGCGCCGGAAAAGTGAGGAGGCCTTCACCGGTCACCTGGTGAACCGCGCCGCCCCGGGGTCGAGGCCGAGGGCGCGGGTGAGGGTCGTCGTCCACCAGCGGAGCTGCGAGTCACCATCCGCGGCCGCCTCGCCGGTGAGGCCGGCACTGCGGCGGAACGCCGGCCCGTACAGCGGCTCGGTGGCGAGGGCCTGGTGCAGCGCGGCGACGGCGAGCCGGGTGTCTTCGACGGGGACGTCGTCGCGGTCGGGGCGCAGGGCGTGGAGCGCCTCGACGACGGGGGCGAGCATCCCCGAGCCGTCGTCCCGCCACCCCGCCGCGTGGAGGGACACGGCGAGCTCGCCGTAGCCGCGACGGTAGAACGCGGCCAAGGCCTCGACCAGTTCGCCGGGTTCGGCGCGGCGGCCGAGCCAGGACGCCAGCACCGCCGCCACGCCGTCCCGGATCTTCCGGCCGCCGTGGCGCAGCAGCGCCTCCAGGAGCCGGTCGCGGGTGCCGAAGTGGTGGCTGATCCCCGCGTCGGTCATGCCGACCCGGGCCGCGACCGCGCGCACCTGGACGGCCGCCGCGCCGCCTTCGGCAAGGAGTTCCTCGGCCGCGTCCAGGATGAGGCGTCTCGCTTCGCCGGCCGGGCGGCGCACTCGCGCACCTGTCACCCGCACCACCTTACCTTGACGAGTCAAGGCAACGGGCTTACCTTGATATCACCAGGTAAGGAGGCGCCGTGGCCGATCCCACCGCCCCGCGGGCGCGTCACCTCGAGCGCCCCGACGTGGTCCTGCACGGAACGGAGGCGGGCCGCGGACCCGCTGTCCTGCTGCTGCACGCCGGGGGCGAACGCCGCCGGGTGTGGACGCCGGTCGTCGCGCATCTGACGGCGGCCGGGTTCCGGTGCGTGGCCTACGACCAGCGCGGACACGGGGACAGCGGTGGCTCAGCCTCGGCGTTCGAATCCTATGTGGACGACGTCGGGGCGATGCTGGCCGCCGAGCCGCCCGGGTGCGTGGTCGTCGGCGCTTCGCTGGGCGGGCTCGCCGCCGTGGCCGCGCTCGGCGATCCGGCGGTGCGGGTACGGGCGGCGGGCCTCGTGCTGGTGGACGTCGTGCCCGGGCTCGACCGGCACCGGGTCCGCCGGTTCCTGGCCGGCCTCGGCGTGCTGGAAGCGCACGCCGCGCTCGTCGACGACATCCTCGGCCAGGTCCCGCGGCTGGGCCGGGCCCTCGCGCAGCTCGACCTGCCGCTGCTGCTCGTCCGCGGCGGCCCGGGGTCGGCCGTCACCGGCGACGACGTCACCGGGTTCCTGCGTTCGGCCCCGCAGGCCACGGTGACCGCCGTTGCGGACGCCGGGCACCTCGTCGCCCGCGACCGGCCGGAGGCACTCGCCGCGACCATCGCCGCCGCCACCGCCGAGTGGCCGGCTCTGGCGCTGCTGCGCACTCTGGGCGCGGAGCGGCTCGCCCATCCCGGCGGGAACCTCCTCGACCACAGCCGGCGGGTGCGCGACCTGGTGGCGGCCTGGCGCGGGAGCCGTCGCGTCCGGCTCGCCGCGCTCTGCCACGCCGCCTACGGCACCGACGGCTTCCCCCACCGGCTGCTGGCGCCGGATCGCCGGGCCCGCCTGCGCGCGGCGATCGGTGACGAGGCCGAAGCCCTCGTCCACCGTTACGGCGCCTGCGAACGGCGGACGACGTACGCGCGTCTCGGCGCGGTCCCGCTCCCGCTCACCGATCGCTTCACCGGCGAAGTCGTTGCCCTGGCCGGCGAAGACCTCGCCGGTTTCGCGTTGCTCACCATCGCCAACGAGCTCGACGTCGCCCGCACCGCCCGGCCGGCACCCGAGGTCCGTGAGGGCATCCGGGCCCTCGTCGCCGCGATGGCCCGCTACGCCCCCACCGCCGCCGCCCACGCGCTCGCCGACCCGGCCCTGCAGGCTCGGTCGCCGTGACCGGGACGCCGCTCATCGAGGCGGCAGGACGACGGAGGCGCTGCCCCCGGGGCCGGTCACGGTGGCGCGGACGGTGCTCTCGGCCGGCAGCCGGACGATCGTGACCTGCCAGGTCCGCGGTGCGCCGACGTCGTGGGTGCTCGTGGCCTGCCGGACCAGGTCCGGGATCCGGTCCACCGGCACCTCGCGCAGGTCGAAGCGCGGAACCGGGGCGTCGGTGGGCGCGAACACCACCGACAGCCGGTGGTCCTGGACGACGGCGGTGAGAACCTGCGAAACGTCGGTCGTGCCGGCCAGGGCGTCCACGGCCCGGCGCAGTGCGCCCGCGTCCAGCAGCGAACCGGTGACGGTGACCGTGGCGGAGCCGGCGGACGAGGTCGTCGACGTGGACGACGACGGCTCCTCCACGGCCGGCTCCGGGGCGAACAGCTCCCCGTGGAACCGGCCGAGGACGACGGCCGCGCCGAGCACGAGTCCGATGAGGACGGCGACCGCGAACGCCCATCCCTCCGGTGGCTCGTGGACCAGCGTGGATTCCGGCGCCGGCTCGACGACCGCGCCGGCCGCCCGGCGCCGCCACTCCGCTGCCGGCTCCGGCACGACCCGGGCCCGCCACGGCCGGTCCGGCGGGTAGGCGACCACGAGGACGTCGCCCGTCCGGTAGCGCGGGAGGTCGACCAGGTTGACGTGCTCGGTGATCTCGGTGCGGAACGACGGTGCGTCGCCGGGGGCGATCGTGAGCATCAGGGTGAGCGGGACGTCCCCCGTCTCGGTGCCGCCGGCGTGCCGGCCCTCGATCCTCGCCAGGGCCAGCCGGGGAACGACGGATTCCTCGCGGGCTCGTCTCGGCAGGCCGGCCAGGAAGAGCAGCAGGCCGTAGCCGAGCGGAAGTCCCCAGGCGATCAGGATCAGGGGGACGCGTTCGAGGATGATCCCGGCGACGAAGGCGCTCAGGGTCGCCCCGGTGACGCCGCCGGTCGCGAACCCGCGCGCGAGGGCGGCCGGGCCGGGTGGGGCGGGCACAGCGGACATGGTGGTACTCCAGGCTTTCGCGGGGTTACGGGGCCGGTTCCACCAGCACGGAATCCGGGTCCTGGGGGTCGTAGCGGACCAGCACCGCCGAGCCGCGGGCGGGCGCCTGCAGCAGCGGCGTGACCAGGGTCGTCACCACCGTGCGCTCCCCCGTCTCCGCCGGGAAGCGGACGTGGACGACGAACTGCGGGTGCCCCATGATCCAGACGTCGGTGCACTCGACGTGCGTGACGAAGCCGGTCACCTGGCGGCCGCGGTGGCGCAGCGCCTGCACGCGGTCGTCCGCCTCCGCTTCGGTGAGGTACGCCCGCAGCAGCACCGTGATCATGATCAGGGCCGCCAGCGCGGACACCGCGGGCACCAGGTACGGCTCGTAGTACACGACCCAGTCCACATCGGACCACGGCTCGGCCCGGCCGCCGGAAACCGGCAGCCGCTGCCCCACCGACTCCGGCGGCGTCCACGACGGGATCGCCAGGCCGCTGCCCAGCGCCACGCCGAGCGCCGTGGTCAGGGAACCCGCCCGGAAGCCGGCGCCGACCCGCCCCGGCGACGGGCCGGCGGCCCACAGCATCGCGAAGCCGAGCGAGGACGCCACCGTGATCGCGACGCTGAAGAACAGCACGAGCGAAACCACCGGGCCCGCGTCGACCCCCCACGCGTCGACGCGGTTCAGCGACATCAGCCGGAAGCCGTCCAGCAGCCCGAGCGCCCCGGACCAGCCGGCCGCCGCCCACGCGAGCGTCGTGGGGACCCCGAGCAGCCACCACCGCCGGCCCGGCCGGCGGACCGGCCGAGGCTTCCCCAGCAGGCCGAAGGCGAACACCGCGGCCCTCTAGGCGATCAGGCCGAACACGGCGACCTTCGCCGGGTCGGCCGGGTCGACGCGGGCCTCGTGCCGGGTGCCGGGCGCGTACTGCTGGATCGTCGCCGGCGGCGTGATCAGCGGCGTCACCGTCCGGTAGGTGGTGCCGTCGGCGCGGGTGACCTCCAGCGTCGCGGTGTAGCGGGCCTGCCCGGCCACCGTCCGGTGCGTGGGCTCAAGGGCCCGCACGACCAGGGTGGCCGCCTCGCCGGTGTCGTACAGGCGCCGCAGTTCCGTGCCGTAAGCCTGCAGTTCCTGCTGCTGGCGCAGCTGTTCGTCGGCGGGCAGCGCCATGAACTCCGCCATGGCGGGGTCGGCGTACAGGTTCCGCAGCGCCTGCGCGGCCAGCTGCGGGGTCGGCAGCTGGGGCGTGATGTCGTGGCCCTGGGCCGCGGCCGCCTGCCGGAACTGCTCCGCGTGCTGCTGGAACTCCTGGGCGCCGCGGGCCGCGCCCTGCCGGGTCGCCTCGTTGACCTTGTCGCGGATCTTCTTGAACATCGGTCCTGCCTTTCGCTGTGCGGTGTGCACACAGCGTCGGCGGACCGCGGTGCTACCGAACCCAGGTTTGCCCGTCGTCGGTGGCGTCGAGGCAGGTCACGGCGGCCCAGAAGGCCGGCGAGCCGGCCGGTCCGGGCCGGTCGCGCCACCGGGCGAGCCGGCGGCGCTGCCAGGCGCACAGGTCGGTGACCGGGTCGTCGCCGGCCAGCGCCGTGTCGACGGCGATGACCAGTTCGGCCATCGGGTCCGCCCCGGGCACCGCCGCCGACGTCGGCAGCGCCCACACCGTGGCGGCGACCAGCCGCGCACCGGCCGCGACGGCGGCGAGCAGCACGCCGAACGGCTCGGGCAGGCCGAAGTCGCTCGCGCTGGCGCAGCCGATCAGCGCCACCCGCGCCGGCATCGCAGCCACCGGGGACAGCGCGAGATCGGCGGCGGTGAACGGCCGGTGCGCCCCGATCGGCTCGGCCGTCCCGGGCAGCCCGGCCGGGCAGGACAGGTGCAGCGCGGTCTGGGCGCCGTGGTCGTCGCGGACCTGGCTGACGTGCCCGGCGAACACCAGCCGCGAGCAGGGCTCGGCGAGCAGCCGGCCGAGCAGCCGCCGGTCGGTGTCGGTCCGCCGGACCAGGTCGAGCCCGCGCGCGGCGGACGGCCGGACGGGACCGGCCGCGAGCTGCGCGTCGAGGTGCCGGATCAGCGGCGACGCCGGCTCCTGCCTGCCGAGCACCGAGCCCAGCTCGCCGAACGCGCTCTGCCCGGGGATCCGCGGGTCGAGGACGTAGACCGGCGGCCCGGGCGGGGCCGGCGGGCGGCGCGGGATCCCGGCCGGCGCGAGGAGGGAGACGTCGGCGACGTCGAGGACGCGCTCGTCGCCGTCGAAGCAAGTGCCCTCCTCGCCGGGTTCGAGCCCGCGTTCCGGCCGCCGGTCGGGCAGGGCGAGCAGCCCCCACGGCACCGCGGCGAGGCTCGGCGACGGCTGGACGCGCAGCAGCGGACGCCGTCCGCCGGCCGCCGCGGCTCGCAGGCGCGTGACGAGGTCGGCGGGCAGGAGGTTGAGGGCGAGGGCCCGGGCCAGGCGCTGTTCACCGGCGAAGCTGCCGAAGGCGCCGTCGCCCAGCGAGCGCCGGACGGCGTCGGCGGCGCTCTCGCCTTCGCACGGCGTCGGCGAGGCGGCCGCCAGGAACTCGCGGGCCGTGGCGACGAGCACGGCGTCGACCGGGTGCGTGTGGACGGTGTCGAGGTCGGCGGTGGTCCGCCAGCTGAGGTAGGTGTGCCCGGCGTCGGCGTAGCGCAGGAGGAACGTCTCGCGCGCGAAGCCGGCATCGGGCCACGTCGTGACGGGCGCGGTGGCCGGCCGGGACGAGCCGTACCGCTCGGCGGCGACATCGAGCCAGCGGTCGAGCTCCATCGGCGAGCCCGGCGACCAGCGCAGGGCGGGCGGCGGGGCCAGGCGGAGGGGCAGCGACGCCGTGACGGTGCCCAGTGCGGCCAGGGGCAGCCCGGCGGCCGGCGGCGCCGGCTCGGGGGCCGGCAGCTCGCCGGTCAGGTCGAGCGCGGGTGCCCCGGCCCCGGTGTACGCCCCGACCGCGCAGGTGCGCTCGATCAGTTCGGCGGCCAGCCTCGGTTCCTCCAGCCGGGCCAGTAAAGCCATCAGCAGCTCGGCCGCCGGGCCCGCGACATCGCGGGCCCAGGCCGTGCGCGCCCGCGGCGAGGCGAACGCGAACCGGTAGTCCGCCGCCGCCAGCGCCACCGGAAGCAGCAGGTCCAGCACCGCCCGCAGGTCTTCGCCACGGGCGAAGCCGAGCTCGGCCGCCACGAAATCCGTGTGCAGGCACTGGAGCCAATCCCCCGAAGCCCGCGCCGATTCCCGCGCGCGGGTCAAGTGCTCTTCCGCCGTCGCCCAGCCGCCCTCCGCCGCGGCGCAGCGGGCCAGTGCGACGTCGAACCGTCGCCGGCCCGGTGTGTCCCCGTTCGCCCGCCAGATTTCGCCCGCGTGCTCGAACTGCTCGCGCGCCTGCCGCGGATCCCCGGCGAAGAACAGCAAACTGCCCAGCGCGAAGCTCGCCTCCGCCACATCACCGGTCACGCCGGCCGCCGCAAGCTCGTCCCGGGCGGTGACGATCGCCGTGACCGCGCCCGCGAAGTCGCCGCCGAGCGCCCGGTCCGCCGCCAGGTCGACGGCGAACTTCGCGGCCGCCGGCCGGCCCTCGTGCCGGGCGGTGAGCCGGACCAGGTCCGCCCGCGCGTCGGCGTCCTCGCCGCCGGCCTGGCGCAGGCGGGCGCGTTCGGCGCAGGCCATCGCCTGCAGCGACGCCGCCTGGTCGCGGACTTCCCCGACGTCCACGAGCGGTTCGAGGGCGGCGAGGATCTCCTCCAGCGACACCAGGGCCCCGGCCGGGTCGCCGGCGGCCACCTGCACCCGCGCTTCGAGGATGCGCAGCGTCAGTTCGTCGGCGCCGTGCGGATCGAGGAGCCGGCGGGGGTACTGCCCCGGCCCGGCCGCCTTCCGGGCGGCCGCCCGGTGCCGCTGGCCGGCGATCAGCTCACGGGCGCGGACGACGTCACCGTCCTCAGTGGCCAGTGAAACGAGCACGCGGTCCGCGACCTCACGGGATCCTTCCATCATCCGGAGCTCGGCGTACTGTCCGAAGTGGACCGCCGCGGCCGTGCCGACGCGGAAGGCGGCCAGCACCGTCTCGGCGCATTGGCGCGCGTTGCCCGGATCGCCCGCGGAATAGCAGACCGTCGCCAGGTCGCTGACGGCGGCGAGTTCGAGATCGATCCGGTCGAGCCGCTGCGCGAGCTGCCGCATCCGCCCGTACTCCCGGTGCGCGCCCACGACGTCCCGCGCCCCGGCGAGCCGCTTGGCCACCCCCTGGGCTTCGAGGGCTTCACCGAGCAAGCCCTCGTATTCGGCTTCGGTGAGCGAGCACGCGGCCAGCACGCCGTAAGAAGCCGGGTCCAGGCCGAAATGCGCGGCGACGCACCGGCAGTTGTAGCCGTGCGCGCTCGCGCCGGCCAGCTCGTCCGGCAGCGGCCGGTCCGGCGGGTGCAGCGGCGGCGGCAGGCCGGCGAGCACGTCAGAACTCCCCTGCGGCGGCCGCGCGCTCGGCCAGCGTCCTGGCCTCCGGCGGCACCTCCTCGCGCGCCCGCACGAGCGACACGACCTCGGCCCGGTCCTCCCGCGTCGTCCCCAGGACGCTCTCGGCGGTCACCCCGACGACGAGTCCGATGTGGACCGGCGGCACGGCACCGGCCAGGTCGGCCGCGCCGGCGAACCGTCCGGCGCCCAGGTGCAGGGGCACCTGCGCGACCACCTCGCCGTCCTGCGTCGCGAACGCGGTGAGGACCGCGTCGGCGAACGCCCCGGCGACCTCGACCTCGAGCCGGGTGGCCGTCGGCGCCGCCACGATCCGCCAGGTCACGGTGTCCTCGGCGGCGTCGAGGACACCCGGCGGCACCCGGGCCCAGTCGACGCTCGCCCGGCCCCCGGCCACGACCCCGGCGCCCGCCACCGGCGCCTCGGCCCCCGCGGCCAGCGCGTAGGCCCGCTGCCCGGGTGCCGCGGTGTCCGCCAGGGTGGCCGCGGCTTCGGCGCGCACGACGTCGTCCCGGTCGTCGAACCACGCCGACAACCGCCGGCACAGGCCGCGAACCTCCTCGGCGACCGCCGTCGCCGCGATCCCCTCGGCCGCGGCGTCGAACAGCTCCCCCGCGGTGGCTTCGAAGCCGTCGAGCATCCCCTCGGCCACGTCCTCGACGGCCGCGGTCGCGACGGCGGCTTCCAGCTCCAGCAGCGCCGGGTCCAGGGACGGCACGCCGAGCGCCGGGCTCGCGGGCCACCACCGGCGGGCCCACAGCAGCAGCGCGAGAGTGGCCGGCTCCGGCCGGGCGGGGACGTCGACGTGCCCGGCCGTGAGCGCTTCCAGCGCGCGTTCGGCGCCGACGAGCCGGGTCAGCCACGGTTCCGCGGCGGCCGCGTCGGTCAGTTCGACGCGCATCGACCCGGGCCGCCCGGCGAGCAGGTCGGCGAGGGGGAAGCGGAGGAGGCCACCGTCCGCCGCGACGACGGGGGTGTGCACCGGGTGCGTCACGAGACGGCCTCCAGGTCCGGCAGCCGGGCCTCGAGCGCGCGACGCACCTTCGTCCGCAGATCCAGCGACGTCGAGCGGACGACGCCGGTGACGAGGTCCCGGACGTCCGCGGCGTCGGCCGGGCGATCGCCCCGCACGTCGAACCCGTGCAGCCGGATCCACAGCCGGCCGAGGAACTGCTTGGCGAACTCCCGCAGCTCGCGCACGAGCTCGGCGTCGGGCCGCCGGGTCAGCGGCGTGGCCCCCGCCAGTGCGCGCCGGGCGTGCAGCACATAGCCCTCGCGCGCGACCTGGGCGTTGAGCTGCCGCGCGAATCCGGGGCCACCGGCGGCCCCGTCGAGCGGCCGGAGTGCGGGCGCGAGGACGACGCCGAGCGCGAAGCAGGTGGCCAGGGCGGGTAGCGCAAGCCCGAACCCGGCGGCGACCCGGGCCAGCTCGTCGTCGACCAGACCGGCGACCGGCCCCCGCTCGGCGGCCGGCAGCCGGCGCAGGGTGGCCCGCACCCGCCGTTCGACGCTGCGTTCGAGAAGCTCGGGGCCGGTCTCGTCGCGCCGGTGCAGCGGCGGCACCCCGGTGCGGTCGCCGCGCTGCAGGCCGAGCTCCGGCAGCCCGGGGACGGCTTCGGCGAGCGTGCCGGTCCCTTCGCGCCGGCGCAGGGCGAGGCCGAAGGCGTGCCCGGCGGCGGAACCGGCGAGCGTCCGCCAGGCGGTGTCGGAGAGCTGGTCCACGAACGCGCCGAGCAGCGCGGCGGCGTCCTCGGGCGCGAGACCGGCGTCGGGACTGTCGTGCCAGCGCTGGTGCAGCTTCGCGGTCAGGTCCGCCGCCACCCGCGGATCGGCCAGGTACGCGGTCAGCCGGGCCACCCCGGCGTCCTCGCCCTCGCCGTGCCACTCGCGCAACGCGGACGCGGCCGTCTCCGGGGCGTCCGGGCCCGGCATGCCGAACCCCGTCGCCAGCTCGTACGCCAGCGGGAAGCAGACGTCCTGGACGTCGCCGTCGGTGATCCGCAACGCCCGGCGCTGCCGTTTCAGGTGCGGAAACCACGCGGCCGTCGCCCGCAGCCGGGCCGCGTCGGCCAGCAGCAACCCGGTCAGCTCGGCCGCCGCGGCCGGCTCCAGCACCGGGCGGCCCAGCCGCGGCCGCGCCGCCGCCCGCACCACGAGCGGGTCGATGATCTTCTTGACGGTCCGGGTCAGCGGGCCGCCATCACCCGACGACAGGACCTCGACGCCGGGGATCCGCGCCCAGGCCGCCGCGAGGACCGCCGAGCGCAGCCGGGGCGCACCCGCATCGACCACCGGCCCTCCCCCTTCACCGCCCGCAGCATACCGGGCGTGAGCAGGCAACCGGCCGATCCGGGCCAGCCGGGGTCACGGCTTGCCCGGCGTCCCTCCCGGCCCCGCGCCCTTCCCGGCGTTCGGCCGGGGTTGGCCCCGCTTCGCCGGGCCGCGGTCGAGGGCCACCGGTTCACCGGCCGGCTTCGCCGCCCGGTGCTGGGGGCGCCCGGCGTCGACCACGCCCGCCGGCGCGGCGGCTTGCGAGGTGACCACCACGACGGCCGTTGCCGGGGCCAACGTCACCGAAGGAGGAACCACGACGGAGCTGGTGGGCGGGGCCGCCGCGGGCAGCGGCGCCGGCGTGCTCCCGGCCTCGGCCGACGTGGTGAGCACCGCCGCGAGCACGGCCGCCGCGGCCGCGGTCGCCAAGCCGCCGGCCGCGGCCACCACACGCCGCCGCCCGGGCGCCGCCGCGGCGGGACGCACCGCGGTGGCCGGAAGCGCGCGCAGCAGCAGCGGGATCTCTTCGGCGCTCGGGCGGTCGCCGGGTTCGCGGGCGGTCATCCGGGTCAACGCGTCCGCGAGCGGGGCCGGGGTATCGGCGGGCACGCGCGGCGCCCGGTGCAGCCGGGCCGTCGCCGACTCCGCCAGGGTGCCGGGGAACTCGAGCCGCGCGGTCAGGCACTCCAGCAGGATCAGGCCGAGGGCGTAGATGTCGGCCGCCGGTCCGGCCGGCTCCCCCAGGATCTGCTCGGGCGCCAGGTAGGCGGCCGTACCGGTGACCAGGCCGGTGCCGGTGATCCGGGTGGAGTCCAGCTCGTGCGCGATACCGAAGTCGGTGAGCACCGGACCGCCGGGACCGAGCAGCACGTTCGCCGGCTTCAGGTCGCGGTGCACGATGTGCCGGGCGTGGACGTGGGCCAGCGCGTCCGCCAGCCGGACCGCCAGCTCGCTCACCTCCGCCGCGCTGAACGGCCCGGCGCACAGCCGCTCGGCGAGGTTCTCCCCGTCGATCAGCTGCATCACCAGGTAGGGCCGGTCCCCCTCGGTGCCGCTGTCGAACAACGCGACGATCCCGGGATGCTGGACGCTGGCCAGCAGGGTCTTTTCCCGCGCCCGGCGCAGCTGCTCCACGGCCACCACCCGGCTGTCGTAGACCTTGACGGCCACCTCCCGCCCCAGCTCCCGGTCGACGGCCCGGTAGACCCCGGCGGTCGCGCCCCGCCCGATCAGCGACCCGGTCTCGTACCTCCCGGCGATCACATCCGCCAGCTCGTTCGTCATCGGGCAGGCCCCCATCCGGCTCGGCTCTACCTTCGATACCCGCCACGACGGCCCCCGCAAACGCGACTTCGGTCTCCTTCCGCAGTTACACCGACACCGGCCGAGGCACGTTCGGCGCCGTCGCTTGCCGGCGCCCGGCACCTGGCGCCCAACCAAGCCTCCGGGTCACCTCCGGGTGACGAGCCGCTCGTTCACCCAGACGGCGACCTGGGTCCGGTTCGCGAAGTCCAGCTTGTTCAGGATGTGCTGGAGGTGGGTTTCCGCGGTCCGCTGGGCGATGACCAGGCGGACGGCGATCTCGCGGTTGCTCAGCCCGGTCGCGACCAGCCGGGCGATCTCCGACTCGCGCCGGGTCAGCGGCGGCAGCACCGCGTCGGCGGCCGGCTCCTCGCGCGCCGCCGACGCCGGTGTCGCGAGGAGGTCGTGCGGATTCCGCCGGCGTCCCTCGGCGAACGCCTCCTCGAACCGCGCTTCGCCCAGTGCGCTGCGGGTCGCCGCGAGCAGCTCCCGGTGGGCCAGCGACACGGCGATGTCCGGCTCCGCGCCGCACCGGTCCCACAACGTCGCCGCCGTGCCGAACGACCTCGCCGCGGCCGGCCAGTCTGCGCGCTTGGCCGATGCCCACGCCAGCCCGTCCACCCGGTACGCCGCCGACAGCACGTCCGGTCCCCGCAGGTCGATCCGCAGCGCGTCGCGCAGCGCGCGTTCCCCGGTGCCGACATCACCGCCGAAGAAGATCTCGACCGTGCCCAGCCCGAACAGGGCCATGGACCGGTACCACTCGTCCCCCGCCGCGTCGCACAGCCGCACCATCTCGGCGAGCAGCCGCCGGGCGCCGGCGAGGTCGCCGCGGAACGCCGTGGCCACCGCCGCGATGAACATCGGGTGCAGCTGCCGGCGGACGGCGCCCCGCGCGCCGAAGATCCGCACGGCTTCGACGGCGTTCTCCAGGGCGTGCGGCTCGACCGCGAGCAACGCCACGAAGGCCCGCGCGTGGCGGATGGCGGGAACCGCGTCGTCGTCGCAGCCTGCCTCGGCGAGCTTCAGCCGGTGCCGGGCACCGTCCAGGTCGGCGTGGAGAGCGGCGCACAAGGCCGCCCGGGCCTGCGCCGCCGCCCGGCCCGGCGCCGATTCGCCGGCGACGGCGAGCGCCCGGTCGAGCCACTCGCGGATCTCCCCCGCGGCCCCCCGGGCCAGCCAGTACTCGAGCACGCCGCTCGCCATCCGCAGCGCGACCACGGCCTCGGCGGGGTCGCGCAGGGACCACGCGAGGGCCGCGCGGACGTCCGCGTGCCGTTCGGACAGGCGGGCGAACCAGTCCTCGCGCCGGGGGCCGAACCACCCGGCGTCGGCCTGTTCGAGCAGCCGGGCGTGGTGGTCGCGGTGCCGCCGGGCCACCACATCGGCGGTCCCGGTGGCGGCCAGCCGTTCCTGACCGAACTCCCGCAGGGCCTCCAGCATCCGGTACCGGACGCCGGTCGCGCCGTCGACCCGCAGCAGCACCGACTTGTCGACCAGGCCGTCCACGGCGTCGAGCACCGCGAAACCGGCGAGCCCCGGAACCGCGCAGACGTCCTCGGCGGCGGACAGGTCGAACGCGCCGGCGAACACCGAGCAGCGCTCCCAAGCGGCGCGCTCGACGTCCGTGCACAGCGCATGGCTCCCCGCGATGGTGGCCCGCAAGCTGCGGTGGCGCTCGGGCGACGACCGCGCGCCGGTGGTCAGCAGCGCGAGGCTGTCACCCATCCGGTCGGCGATCTGCCCGGGCGAGAGCACGCGCAGGCGCGCCGCGGCCAGTTCGACGGCCAGCGGCAGGCCCTCCAGCTGCCGGCACAACCGCACCACGGCCGCCACGTCGTCGCCGGTGAGCCGGAAGGACGGCAGCACCTCGGCCGCCCGGTCGGCGAACAGCCGCACCGCGTCGTAGGTGATCGCGTCCTCGACGGTCCGGGTGCTTTCCGGCGGCACGGCCAGCGGCGCGATCGGCACGATCCGCTCGCCCGCCACCCCCAGCGAACACCGGCTGGTCGCGAGGACCACCAGGTCCGGGCACGCTCGCAGCAGGTCGCCGGCCAGTTCGGCGCAGCCGGCGGCGAGGTGTTCGCAGTTGTCCAGCAGCACGAGCGCCCGCCGGTCGCGCAGGTGGGCCACCAGGGTGTCCCGGGCGGTCCGGGCGGCCGTGTCGTGCAGGCCGAGGCAGTCGGCGAGCGTGCGGGTGAGCAGGGTGGGGTCGTGCAGCCCGGCGAGGCCGGCCACGACCACGCCGCCGGGGAACGCCCGGGTCACCGAGCTGGCGACCCGGCCGGCGAGCCGGGTCTTGCCCACGCCGCCGGGGCCGGTCAGCGTGACCAGGCGCGCCTCGCCCAGCAGGCGCCGCACCCGGGCCTCGTCCTCGGCGCGGCCCACGTAGCTCGTCAGGTCCCGTCGCGCGCTCACGCCGTCCTCGTCCATCACCCGCCCTGCCTCCGGCCCCATCCTGATCGGTCGCGGCGCCGGTGTCCATGTGGCCCAGCACCGTGCGCCGATCAGCCGATGCCATACGTACGCGGATACGTGTTTTCCCCGACGCGGCCGGGGGCTCCCCCGGACCAGACTCGGCGCGCCAGCGATGCCCGCCCGCTCCGGAGGTCGACGATGACCGTCCCCCTGCCCGTCGGAGCCGAAGTGGCGATCGCCCGCGCGGTCGTCGCCGGTATCCGGCACGCCGTTCCCGAGCACGCCGCGCTGTTCGACGCGACTGCCACGGAATTCGTGGCCGCGCTGCTGAGCGGTGCCCGGCCGGCCCCGGCCGGGATCGCCGCGGACGCCTTCCGCCGGGCCGGCGCGGCGGCGGGAAGCGACCTCGACCGCCTCTCCCGCGCCTACCAGGCGGGAGGCCGGAGCGCGCTCCCGATCATGGCCGGGCTGGGCCGCCGGGCCCACCCGGGCGTCATCGCCACCGGCGTGGACGCCCTGCTCCGGTGCGTCGACGTGCTCATCCGCCTGTCCACCGAGGCGTTCCGGGCCGCGCGCACGCCGTCCGCCGCCGACCTGCGCCGCGAACTGCTGCGCGAGCTGCTGGCCGGCCGGCCGTGGGCGGACCTGGCCGTGCGCGCGAAGTGGAGCCCACCCGAGCGCGTGGTGGCCGTCGTCGTGGCGGCCGGAGCGCGCATCGCGCCGTTCGGCGCCGGGCTGCTCGCCGACCTCACCGCCGAACCGCCCCGCCTGCTGCTCCCGGCGAACGCCGACCTGTCCCGCCTGCTGGGCCACGGTCCGGCCGCGACCGGGCCGGCC
Source organism: Amycolatopsis sp. CA-128772 (assembly GCF_002904295.1). GTDB lineage: Bacteria > Actinomycetota > Actinomycetes > Mycobacteriales > Pseudonocardiaceae > Amycolatopsis. Next base: position 89,587 of record NZ_PPHG01000098.1, on the reverse strand, counting down.
GTCCCGCCGGCCGAGGCGGCCACGTCGCTGCGCTGGGCGCAACGGGCGTGGGAACTGCGAAGCCGTGGCATCCTCCCCGGCGCCGGTCTCCTCCGCTGGCCCGACCACCTGACCACCCACTGGCTGGCCGCCGACGAGCTGCTGACGGGCGCCCTCGCGGCGCGCAGCCTCGAACCGCTGTCCGAGCTGTCGGAGAGCCGCCGCGCGAAGCTGGCCGAAACGCTCGCCGCCGTCCTCGACGCCCGCGGCGGCGCCCCCGAAGTAGCCACCCGGCTCGGCATCCACCCCCAGACGGCCCGCAACCGCCTCCGCCGGCTGCGCGCCCTGTTCGGCCCCGCCTTGGACGACCCCGCGGAACGGCTGAACCTGCGCATCGCGTTGCGCGCCGAGCGAGTGCTGGCCGGAACGGCCGGCTCCACCGCACGGACAGCGTGAGCGGCTCGACGGCGCGGCTCCCAGCGCGATCCGGGCCGCCACCGTGGCGACGGTGGCCAAATTTCGCCCGAGAAACCGGCGCGGCTCAATACGCCAGGGACTTGTTCGTGGCCAGCGCGCACAACGTCAGCTCCGCCGCCTCCTCGTCGTCGGCCCCCGCTGCCCGCAACGCCTTCTCCGGCATCGCCCGCAACGCGTCGCGCTCTTGTCGCCGAAGGTGCCGTGAAGCGAGCTCCGGCCCAGGCCCGTGCCCGCGGTCAGGCGGTCGATCGAGGCCTCGGAACAGCCCCAGCGCCGGAAGACGTACATCGCGCCTCGCAACGCCTCGTCCACGTCGAACTGCTTGCGGCCCGCCATGGTTTTCCAGCTTGCGTTCGCTACGGCTGCCCGGCGGATTCACCGACGTCTGCACCAGCCGGTTCGTGGAGCTGGACGGGCTGCGGCGGCACGCGGTCACCGGCGGGGACGGGCCGCCCTTGCTGCTGGCCGGCGAGTGGCCGCGGACCTGGTACGCCTGGCGAGACCGGCTACGCCCGCGCCGCCGGCCACCCCGGGCGGGTGGGCACGCTCACCGTCGCCGACGCCGTCATCCCCGGCCCCGTCGGTGTTCGGCACGGCCGCGGTCAACCAGCGGCTCTGGCGCTTCGCCTTCAACCGGCTCACCGACCTCGACGAGCGGCTGGTCCGCGGGCGGGAGCGGCTCTTCTTCGGCACGCAGTTCGCCACCAAGGCCGCCACCCCCGCCGCGATTCCCGCCTACGCCGTCGAGGTCTACGTGGACGCGATCGTCGCGGACCCGAAAGGACTTCGAGCGAGCTTCGGGTACTACCGCGCGTTGGACGAGACCATCGCGCAGAACGAAAAGCGCAAGGAGACCCGGCGCGCGGTACTGCGGCACACAGGTCGCCGAAACGATGCGGTTGGCCGCCGACGACGTCACCGAGGCGGTCATCGACGACTGCGGCCATTACGTGGCCGAGGAGCAGCCAGTGCAGTCCACCGAGATGCTGAAGAACTTCCTGGGCAACCGATAGCGAGCCGCCGGGCGGTCACCTCGACCGGGTCGAGGTGACCGCCCGGCTTCGGGCTACCGGTCGGTCGAGAGCTGGAACTCGACGCCGCCGAGGTCCTCGTCACCGCTGGACTGGGAGACCCGGACGACGAAGTCCGTGCCCGCCGCCGCGTCCGTCGCCGTGAACGTCACCGCCGTCTCCAAGCGCTCCTTCGGCTGGATCACCAGGCCCTGCAGGACCGCCTGCCGGCCGCCGGTGATTTCGACCTGAGTCTCCCCCACCGGACGCACGCCGACGCCCTTCTGGCCGCTCGCGCGCCAGCGCTCGGCCAGCACCTTGCCGAGGTCGACGACCACCTTGCCGGCGCCGCCCGCGAACGGCTTGCCGGGCTGGGTGAAGAGCAGGTCGGTCGGGGTGGCCCGGCCGGCGGCCGGGTTGCCGAGGGTGAACGGGTGCGTCACCGGCGTACCGGGCTTCAGCTTCACCGTGTCCACGTTGCGCCACGCGATGTTGTTGTTGTTGCGCGTGTTGACCAGCGTGTTCGAGCCGGTCAGCTCGGGGTAGGTCATCGGGTCGGTCGCCGAGATCCAGCGGGCGAGCAGGCAGAAGTGGCCCGGTCCGGGCACCGCCGTCCACGGGATCGCCACCTGGGTGGCGCCGGCCGGGACGGTCACCGTGGCCGAGGAGCCGATCGAGGTCCAGTCCATCGGCCACAGCGCCGCGCCCCCCTGCGCCGTGTAGGACACCTCGACGTGGCCGGTCGACGCGCCGGACCCGCCCGGGCCCGGGTTGTTCAGCGTCACGACCACGTAGTTCGTCGCGCCGATGACCGGGTTGGTCCCCGTGCACGGCGGCGGCGTCGAGCACACCTTGACGTCCGGGCTCGTCCAGATCGGGTTCAGGCCGTGTGGCGCGACCCCGGTGTCGGCCGGCGCGTCCTTGATGAACACGTCGGTCTTGCGGCAGTTCTTGAGCGCGTCGAGGATCGCCGTGCCCGCACCCGTGCCGTTGGCCGGCGTCGCCGCGTACGTGCCGCCGGTGGTGGTGGCGTAGTCCTGCATGATCGCCGCGATTCCGGGCAGCGTGTTCGTCTGGACGTAGACCGCCGAGACCTTGATGCCCTTGTTCGCCGCCTGCACCGCCCGCAGGTGGGCGTTGGCCTGGTCGGCTGCGGTGAAGGCGTCGTCGAAGCCACCCGGGTGGGCGTCGGTCACCAGGATGACCATCTTCGTCGCGTTGGTGCGCCAGGTCCCGGAGAAGTTGCCGGTCTGCGGGCGCCCGGCGGCGGGCAGGTTGTTGACGGCGGTGTTGACCGCTTCGTCGGACGCTTCGGGCTCACCGCCGCCGCCCGAGGCGGTCAGCGCGTTGATCTGCGGGGTGACCGTGGCCAGGTTGAGCGGCGCGAGGTCGGTCCGGACCGTGACGTCGTCCTTGAACGTGACGAGGCCGAGCTGGTAGTCGTTGCCGGAGTTGGCCTGCACGGCCGCGGCGATGTTGCCCAGCTCGTTCTTGATGTTGGTCAGCGCCGGGCCCATGCTGCCGGTGTCGTCGATGACGAACGCGACGTCGAGCGGCCCGCACGGCGACGTGGGCTGCGGCGCGACGGCCGGGGCCGCTGCCGCGGGGACCACGGGCAGGAACGCGGCCGCGGCGGCGAACGCGAGCGCGGCGGTGAACGGTCTGCGGCGCCGGGGCCGCGATCTGGTGCTCATCCGGTCTTCCCTCTCGGAGTCGGGACGGGAACAGGAACCGAGCGTCACCGCGCCCGGTTGTGAACCGGTTGTCGATGCCCGCGCGGATCAGCTGGTTGGCTGTTTTCGCACCTCCTTCGCGCTGGTTACGCTCGCTGGGCGGTGGTGCCGCGCGGGAAGGAGCGGGGGTGTCCCAACCCGGGGAGCTGCGCGTGCTGGGGCCGGTCGAAGCGGTCGGCCCGGCCGGGCCCGCGGCCCTGCACGGGACGCGGCAGCGGGTCGTGCTCGGGGTGCTGGCGCTGCACGCGGGCACCGTGCTGCCGATCCCGCGCCTGGTCGACGTCCTGTGGGGCGAAGACCCGCCGCGCACCGCGGTCAAGACGCTGCACAGCCACGTCGCGCGGCTGCGCCAGGCCCTGGAGGGCTGCGGGTTTCCGGGCGTCCTGGTCACCCGCGAGCCGGGCTACCTGCTGACCGTCCCGCCGGTGGCGGTCGACGCGCACCGCTTCGAGCAGCAGGTCCGCGCGGGCGCGGCCGACCTTGCGGCCGGCGCCGTCGAGCGGGCGGCCACCACCCTGCGCGCCGCGGTCACCCTCTGGCGCGGGGACGCCTTCGCCGACGCGGAGCCCTCCGGCTGGGGCCGGCGCGAGGTCGACCGGCTGCACGAGCTGCGCCTCGGCGCGGTGGAGGACCTCTGGGACGCCGAACTGCGGCTCGGGCACCACGAACAGGCCGTCCACGAGCTGCCCCGGCTGCTCGCCGCCGCCCCGACCCGGGAACGGCTGACCGGGCTGCACATGCTCGCGCTGTACCGCTGCGGGCGGCACACCGACGCGCTCGACGTCTTCCAGCGGCTGCGGCGGCGGCTCGCCGACGAGCTCGGCGTCGACCCCGGCCCCGAACTGCTGGCCCGGCACACGGCGATCCTGCGGCGGGACCCCACCCTGGACCTCCGCCCGGCCACGACCGGGCCCTCGCAGCTGCCCGCGGGCGTCGGGCACTTCACCGGACGCGAAACCGAGCTCGCGGCGCTCGACGCCGTGCTCGACGAGCCGGAACGGCCGGTGGTGGTGGTCTCGGGCGCGGCGGGCATGGGCAAGACCGCGCTGGCGCTGCACTGGGCGCACCGGGTCGCCGCCCGCTTCCCGGACGGCCGGCTGTTCCTCGACCTGCGCGGCGAGGACCCGGCCGAGCCGCTGCCGGGCGCCCGGGCGCTGACGCACCTGCTGCGCGGCCTCGACGTGCCCGACGAGAACATCCCGGGCGACCAGGCCGGGCGCGCCGCGCTGTACCGGTCGCTGCTGCACGGGCGCCGGTGCCTGGTCGTGGTGGACAACGTCGCCGGGCTCGAGGACGTCCTGCCGCTGATCCCGGGCACCGGGCCCGCCCTGCTGGTCGTCACCAGCCGCCAGCACCTCGCCGCGCTGGGCACCCGCCACGCCGTGCGACCGATCGCCCTGGACGCCTTCGGGCACGCCGACTCCGTCGCGCTGCTGAACCGGGTGCTCGGCGCCGAACGGGTGCGGCGCGAGCGGGGCCCGGCCGCGCGGGTGGCCCGGCTGTGCGGCGGGATGCCGCTGGCGCTGCGCATCGCGGCCGCCCGGCTGGTGAGCGCGCCGAAGCGGCCGATCGCCGAGCTCGCCGCCGAGCTGGCCGGGGCCGGGCGGCTGGACACCCTGGCCGTGGAGGGCGACTCCCGCACGGTCCGGGCGGTGCTCGCCACCGCCTACGGCCCGCTGGCCGCCACGCAGGCCCGGTTCTTCCGCCGGGCCGCCCTCGGCCCGGGGGCGACGTTCAGCGCCGCGCTCGGGGCCGCGCTCTGCGAGGTGCCGGGCGCCGACGGCGACCGCGCCGCGGCCGGGCTGGCCGCCGCGCACCTAGTCACGGCCGCCGGCGTGGGCCGGTTCCGGTTCCACGACCTGATCCGCGAGTTCGCCCGGCAGTGCGCGCGGGCCGACGAGCCCCCGGCCGCCCGCGCGGAGGTCGCCGACCGGCTCGTCGACTGGTACCTGGTGGCCGCGGCGGCGGCGAACCGGGCCATCGACCCGAACCGCGACCTCGTCACGCCGGCACCGCGGTTCGCCGCGCCCGAGGTGCCGGTCGGTGCCGACCGGCACGCGGCGCTGAGCTTCCTCACCGCCGAGCGCGACAACCTGCTGCCCGTCGTGCGGTTCGCCCGCGAGCACGGCCGCGCCGAGGCCGCGTGGCAGCTGACGTACCTGCTGACCAGCTTCTACGACACGGCCGGGCACTGGCACACCCGCGTCGAGCTGTGCCGCGAGGGCGCCGCCGCCGCGACCGGGCTGGGCGACCCGCTGGCCGAGGCGGAGATGCTGCGCGCGCTGGGCGTCGCGTACTTCATGACCCGGCGGCTGCCCGAGGCGCTGGAGACCAACGCGGCCGCGTTGCGGACGGCTCAGGCCGCCGAGGACGTCCAGGGCGAAGGGCACATCCACAACAACACCGCCAACGCCTACGCCGAACTGCGCCGCTTCGACGAAGCCATTGCTGCGCACCGGCTCGCGGTGGCCCGCAACGCCGCGGCCGGCAACGACCTCGGGCACGCGCTGTCCCAGCGCAACCTCGGCCACACCTACGTCCGGATGGGCCGCGCCCAGGAGAGCCTGGAACCGCTGACGGCGGCGCTGACGACGTTCCGCGCCCTGGGCAACGCCCGGCTGGAAGCCGCCACGCTCGACACGCTCGGCGAGGCGTACCTGCAACGCGGGGACCACCGGGCGGCGCTGGCGCACCTCGGCGAGGCGCTCGCGGTCAGCCGGGTGCTCGGCGACCGCTGGCTGGAGTGGGAGTCACTGCTCGACACCGGCCGGGTCCACCTGAGCCGGAGCGACTTCGCCACCGCGTCGGAGCACTTCGGGCAGGCCCTCGGCCTCAGCCGCGACGTCGGTGACCGGCACGGCGAGGCGGCCGCGCTGGAGCACCTCGGGCGGGCCCGGCTCGGGGCGAGCGACCTGGCCGCCGCGCGTGAGCACCTGGAACGCGGGCTGGCCGTGCGGGCCACCGTGCCCGACGGCTACGAGCAGGCGCACCTGCACCGCGACCTCGGCGACCTCGAGGCGCGGCTCGGCCGCCCCGCCGACGCGGCCCGGCACTGGGCCACGGCCGCCGCGTTGTACGCCCAGGCCAACGCGACGGCCGAAGCCCGCGAGGTGGCTAACCGCCGGGCTTGATCGTCACCTCCGTCCGCGCGTTCCCCAGCTTGCCGGCCGACGGCGCGAACAGCTCCAGCACGAACCGGGACTCGCCCTGTTCGCCCTCCAGCAGTTCGACCGCGGCGCTCCCGGCGGAGGCGCCGGGCGGGATGGTCACCGTCGCGTCCTTGACCGGCACGTACGCCGGTTCGCCGGTGCCGAGGGGCAGGGTCCGGTAGTGCACGGTGACCGGCGCCTTGGCCGGGTCGTCGAGCCGCACCCCGACCGTGCAGACGCGCCAGCAGATCTTGCCGCCGTCGGTGGAGACCACGACCGGGGGCCCGGCGGCGCCGTCGTCGTCGAGGATCCCGCCCGCGGCCAGGTCGTCGGCCAGGACCAGCCCGACCGGATCGGACAGGCGCAGCAGGAACGGCTCGTTCGGCTCCCCGGCGGCGTCCTTGACGACCTGCACGGCAACGGTGCGCGGGCTGGCGTCGCCGGTCCAGCTCAGCTGACCGGCGACGGGGACGTAGTCGGCCGGGCTCGTCGCGCCGGGTGCGCCGTCCACGGTCTGGTAGGCGACGGAGCCGGTCGGCGCGCACCCCGCGGCCGCCGTGACGGACACGGTGAACGCGAAGGTGGTGTAGGCCGGACCGGGCTCCCCGGCGGCCGGGGTGCCCTCGTAGAGCGTCCGATCGGCGACCGCCACGGAGGCGGGCCCACAGCCGGCGGCCACCGCACCCGCGGGCACCGCCGTCCCCAGGCCGAGCAGGAGCACGACCACTGCGAGCACCGCTGTTCTCATCGGAGTCCCCTTGCGTCCGGGCCCGCGGAGGAGCGAGCCACCCCGGCATGCGTACCGCACCCCGGTTGCAGCCGGGTTGTGACCGGGCGCGCCCTGTCGAGTTACCGTCGTGCCGTTCGTCATCCTCTTCGACGCCGCCACACCGCCCGAGCTGGAGGACACGTGCAGTACATGCTGCTGATCTACAACTGCGACCGCCCCGAACCCGGCAATCCGCGGTTCCCCGACGCGCTGGCCAGGGTGAACGCCTTCGCCGACGAGTGCCGCCGGCGCGGGGCGTTCGTCGCCGCGCACCCGCTGCAGGGCGAGCACACCGCGACCACCGTCACCGTGCGGGAGGGCCGGACGCTGATCACCGACGGGCCCTTCCTCGAGACCCACGAGCACCTCGGCGGCGCCTACGTCCTCGACTGCCGCGACCTCGACGAAGCCCTGGAACTGGCCGCGCTGTGCCCGATGGCCGCGGCCGGCTCCATCGAGGTCCGGCCGCTCGCCACCGTCCCGGGGCATCGGACCGCGACCGGCGCATGAGTTCCGTCCTGCAGGCGGCCTACCGCGAACACCGGTCCCGGATGCTCGCCGCGCTGGTCCGCGTCCTGGGTGACTTCGAACTCGCCGAGGACGCGCTGCAGGACGCCTGTGCGCTGGCCCTGCGCAAGTGGGACGGCGGCGCCGTGCCGGACGACCCGGTGGCCTGGCTGCTGACCGCGGCCCGCAACAGCGCGATCGACCGGCTCCGCCGGGCTCGTCGCGGGCGGGAGAAGCTCGCCGAGCTCGACCCACCTCCGGAGGCGACGACCGTGGACCTCGGTGCGGACAGCCTGCTCGCCGTGGGCGACGAGCGGCTCAGCCTCGTCTTCACCTGCTGCCATCCGGCGTTGGCCGAGGAGGCGCGCGTCGCGCTGACCCTGCAGGCCGTCGCCGGGCTGACCGCCGGGCAGATCGCCCGCACCTTCCTGGTGGGCGAGGCGACGCTGGCCCAGCGGCTGGTCCGGGCCAAGCGCAAGATCCGCGACGCCGGGATCAGCTTCACCGTCCCCGCCGACCACCTCCTGCCCGAACGGCTCTCCGGCGTCCTCGCGGTGCTCTACCTGATCTTCACGCACGGCTACACCGCGGGCCCGGACCAGCCGGAGTTCCGCGAACTCCAGCAGGAGGCCATCCGCCTGGCCAAGCTGGTCGCGACCCTCATGCCCGACGAACCGGAGGCCCTCGGCCTGGCCGCGCTGCTGCTCCTGCAGGACTCCCGCGCGGCCGCTCGCTACACGCCCGGCGGCGACGTCGTCCTGCTCGAAGACCAGGACCGCTCGCGGTGGGATCACGCCGAGATCGCCGAAGCGGTCAAGTTGCTGGACCGGGCCCTGCGTCTCGGCGCGCCCGGGCCGTACCAGCTGCAGGCGGCCATCGCGGTGCTGCACACCCGGACCCCGGCCGACTGGGCCGGGATCGCCGGCCTCTATGACCAGCTACTCGTCATCAGCCCTTCGCCGGTGGTCGCGCTGAACCACGCGGTGGCCGTCGCGATGACCGATACCCCGGCCGACGGGCTCGCGCTGCTCGACCGGATCGACGGCCTCGACCGCTACCACCTGCTGCACGCCGCCCGCGCCGATCTCCTGCGCCGGCTCGGCCGGACGACCGAAGCCGCGGCCGCGTACCGGCGTGCCCACGACCTCGCCACCAAACCCGCCGACCGCCGCTACCTCGCCGGCCGGCTGCACGCCCTGGAGTCCCCATGAGACTGTCCATTCTCGACGACGGGCACCGCCGGCGCGCCAAGGTGTTCTTCGCGCTCACGTCGAAGAAATCGGGGGTGGCCACGCCCGACATCGTGAAGCTGCTGCTGTACCGGCCGGGGCTCTTCGCGCGGCCGCTGCTGGCCCTGACCGCGGAGGCGATGCGCGGGCCGTCGTACTGGACCGCCGCCGAGCGCGAGTACCTCGCCATGGCCACCGCGAAGCTGCACGAGTGCCCGTTCTGCGCGGTCACCCACGCCGAGCTCGTCCGGATCGCGGGCCCCGGCGAGCTCGACCCGGACGACCCCGGCACCGCACGTCCCGAGCTGACCGCCGTCGCCGCGTTCCTGGGGTCCGTCGGCCGGCACCCCGGCGCCGCCGTGGTGAGCGGGCTGCCCCGGCAAGCCGTTCTCGAGGCGATGCGGGTGAACCTGGTGTGGAACATCGTCAACCGGCTCGCCAACGCGTTCGGCTTCGTCCTGCGCGACGGCCAGCTCGAGACCGGCACCCGGTCCCTGCACCGGTTCGGCTACCGCTTCCCCGCCTTCCTGATCGCCGACGGCCGCTACACCGACCTCGGCGACCCCGCGCAGAACCTGCGGCACGCCGTCCTGCGAACGCCGGGCGAGACGGATCCCGCGACCCGCGCCGCCGCCTTCTCCGGCGCCGGGCTGCCGGAACCCCTGCAGTCCTACGCGGCGAACGTCCGCGACGCGTCCCACCGGATCACCGACGCCGACGTCGCCGAGCTCAAGGCGAGCTACCGCGAAGACGTCCTCTTCGAGGTGACCGCCGCCGCGGCCGTCGGGGCGGCGCTGCGCAGCTACGACGCGGGCCGGCAGGCGATCGGAACCTGATCCGGCGGGCGATGTCGAGATCGGCCCCGGCCGTTCGTCCTCGTCTGCGTAACCGTTCAGGAAGGAAAGGACCGGCCATGCCCGGACAGGTCGACTGGATCGAAATCCCCACCCCCGACACCGCCAAGGCCCGCACCTTCTACGGCGGCCTCTTCGGCTGGGGCACCAGCGAATTCGGCGGCGACTACCACGTGCTCGACAACGGCCCGGCCGGCGCGATCACCGCCGCCGGCGACGGCTTCACCCACCCCCGGGTCTACTTCACCACCGAGGACATCGACGCCTCGGTCAAGCGGCTGCACGAACTCGGCGGCCGCGGCGAGGACGTCCGGACGGTGCCGGGCGTCGGCCGGATCGCCCACTGCCAGGACGACCAGGGCACGCCGTTCAGCCTCTACGAACCCGCCCCGCAGAGCTGAGGCCGGCGGCGCCCCGTCGATGGCGGGGTGCCGCCGTCGGTCAGGTCCCGCCGGGGCGGCCAGTTCGCGGGCGTGCTGCCGGGTCTCGTCGTTCATCGGGAAGAAGCACTCGATGCGCAGCTCCTGCAGGGTCACGTCCTGCGGTGTGCCCAGCGTGGTCACCGTGGAGAAGTAGGCGAACCGGCGGCCGTCGCGTTCGTACCTGATCGGGACGATCGGGAGGGTGGGGGCCGTCGCGTCCAGGGTGCGCAGGTGTGGTGGCACGCCCGGGTAGTCCAGCACCTCGTCGAGGATGCGCTGGGCCCGCTCGTCGAGGACGCCACCGATCGCCTCCCGCCGGGCGCGCCGCACCAGGGCCTCGGTGACCTCCGGCCAGTTCGTCACGTGCGGCCGCGCGCCGTCCGGGTGGAACATCCTGCGCAGCACGTTCGGCCGTCCCGGCGGGTTCGCCGGCCGGCCGTCCTGGAGGAAGGCGAAGAACCGGCGGGCGGCGGTGTTGGTGTGCCGGATGTCCCAGCTGCGGTCCATCACCAGCGCCGGGAACGGTTCCTGCTGGGCGAGGATCGTCTCCAGGGCGTCCCGCACCGCGGCCAGGACCGGTGCGTCCAATGCGGACTCCGCGTACTCCGGCGCGAAACCGGCGCTGAGCAGCAACGTGTTGCGCTCGCGCAACGGGACGTCGAGGACCTCCGCGAGCTTCAGCACCATGGCGCGGCTCGGGTTCGCCCGGCCCGTCTCGACGAAGCTCAGGTGGCGGACCGACACGGCGGCCTCGGCGGCCAGCGCCAGCTGGCTCAGCCGCCGCGAACCACGCCAGTGTTTGAGCAGGGGACCTACCTCAGGCACCCGCCGAGTATCCCGTCTTCCACGCGTGCGGCGCCACCGCGTCCTCCAGCGGCGGCCACGCGAGGTTCGCCGTGTAGTTCGTCATCGCCGAGATCGCCACGCCGGTGATGACCTCGAAGACCTGCCCGTCGGTGAAGCCCGCCGCCTTGAACGCCGCCACGTCCGCGTCCTCGACGTGCCCCCGCTTCTCGATCAGCGACCGGGTGAACGCCGACAACGCCGCCATCCGCCGGTCCGCGGGAACTTCGCCGCGGCGGATCGCCTCGACCACGGCCGGCTCGACGCCGTCCTGCAGCGACTCCAGCGTGTGGAAGGCCACCGCCCACTCGCTGCGGTTGGCGACCGCGTTGGACAGCAGCAGGACCTGGCGCTCGTCCGGGCCGAACGTGCCCCCGCCCCGGAAATGGCCGAAGGCCGAGAAGAACGTGGTGATCAACGCCGGCGAGTTCGCCATCAGGCCGGCCGCGGCGGGCACGAACCCGAAAGCGCTTTCGAGCACCTGCAGCGGCTCCTTCGCGGTTTCGCCGGCGGTGTCGGGTGTGTGGATCCGGTAACTGGTCATGTCCGGCGAGTTTGCCGGAGGGGGCGCGGCGAACCAATTCCCTCGGAGGTAAACACCGCCGGGCTCCCGGGGCTCAGCGCAGTTCCCGGAAGAAGTCCGTGATGTCCCGGGCGAGCAGTTCCGGTTCCTCGTGGGCGGCGAAGTGGCCGCCGCGCGGCAGCTTCGTGTACCTCGTGACGTGGTAGGTGCGCTCCGCCCAGCTGCGCGGCGGCTGGGTCAGGTCGGCCGGGAACAACGCGACGGCGGTCGGCACGTCGACCCGCTCGACCCTGCGGGTCAGGTTCTCGCTGTACTCGTAGTACGGCCGGAACGAGGTCGAAATCGTGTTGGTGAACCAGTAGAGCGACGCCTGCGTCAGCAGGAAGTCGTCGCTGAACCGCGACGACAGGTCGCCGCCGCAGTCGCTCCACGCGCGGTACTTCTCGACCATCCAGGCGAGCAACCCGGCCGGCGAGTCGGCGAGGCCGTAGGCCAAGGTGACCGGCCGGGTGTTCTGCTGGTGCTGGTACGCGCCCTCCCGCGCCGACCAGGTCGCCACCGAGCCGAGGTAGGCCCGCTCCTGCGCGGTGAGGCTCGCGTCGTCGTAGGCGGCCGGACCGGCGACGGCCATCAGGTGGATACCCACCAGGGCGTCCGGATGGGCTTCGGCCAGCCGGGAGGTGATGCCCGCACCCAGGTCCCCGCCGTGCGCCGCGTACCGGGTGAAGCCCAGTTCCTCCCGCATGAGCAGGTGCCACAGTTCGTGGGTCTGCACCGGGTCCGGCAGGGATGGGCGTTGCGGGGAGAAGGCGAAGCCCGGCAGCGACGGGACGATGACGGTGAACGAGTCCGCGGCGGCCCCACCGTGTTCCGACGGTGTGGCCAGCCGCCGGGCGAAGCCGGCCAGTTCCAGGAACGAGCTGGGCCACCCGTTGGTCAGGACGATCGGCAAGGCGTCCGGGGTCTCGCCGTCGAACCGCAGGTAGTGCACCGGGGTTCCGGCGATGTCCGCGAAGTGGTGCGGCAGGGCGTTGATGGCGGCCTCGTGCGCACGCCAGTCGTAACCGGACGCCCAATGGCCGGCCAGCCGCCGCAGTTCGCCGGGATCGGTGCCCGCCGCCCAGCCGGCCACCGGCCACGGCGCCGGCCACCGCGTGGCGGCCAGCCGCCTTCGCAGGTCGCCGAGTTCGGCATCGGTGACGGCGAGCACGGGCCGGTCGGGAAGCATGGTTTCTCCTTACGCCGCCGGAAAGCCGTCCGCACCGGGCAGCTCGACGGCTTTTTCGATGGCCGACCGCGCGGCCTCCCGGGACCCGGGGCCGGTCGCCAGCAGCGCGTGCATGATCATCCCTTCGAGCAGCGCATCCAGGCGGGCGGCGTCGTCCGCGCCGACGAAGCGCGCCAGGACTGCTTGGCTGCTCCTCGTCCACGCCTCGGCCAGGACGCGGAGTTCGGGGTCGCGCAGCGCCGCCAGGTGCAGTTCGAACCCGAGGACCGCGCTGCGTTGCCGGGCCGGGCTCGCGTGGACGAGGTCGGCCAGCACTTCGACGAAGTCCGCGCGAGTGGCGACGGCGTCGAAGAGCGTCTCGAACACCGCGGTCTGCAGCTCGACGAAGCGCGTGAACGCCTGCGCCTGCAGCTCGGCCAAGCCGGCGAAGTGGTAGGTGACCGAGCCGAGCGGCACGTCGGCCCGCGCGGCGACGTGCCGGTGGGTCATCCCGGCCGGCCCCCGCTCCACCAGGACGTCCAGGGCCGCGTCGAGGATGCGGACCCGGCGGCCGGGATCGTGCCGGCGGGGTCGCCGGCCTGCTCCCTTCGCATCCGCCTCGGGACGAGCCATAAGAACAAACGTACACTAGCGTCGGGTTCGCCGCGGTATCCGCCCCTTCGGGCGCCGCTGCCGGATATCATCGGGTATGGACATGGGGGAATCCGAGGCCGAGAGCCGGGTCTTCGGCTACGTCGGGATCTTCCTGCTGGTATTCCTGGCGATCGTCGGCGCCGTGCTGCTGGTCGCCGGCGGGCGGGCGGTGGCTGACGAGAACCGGTCGGCCGGGGTGTTCCCCGCCCAGGTCCTGGTGGCGCAGAAGGCGCCGAGCTACGAAGTCGCCTTCACCGGGCCCGAGGGTGTCGTGCGCGCCGATGTCACGACCGGCAACAAGCACCACTACCAGGTCGGCAACCGGATGGATGTCCGCTACTGGCCCGACCAGCACCGCGTCGAGCGGGCCGGCGACGGCGCCCGTTTCTCCGTCGGAGCCGGGGCGGTGCTGGTGCTGCTCGGTCTCGGTGGTGCGGGTTACCGCCTCGTGCGAACGCGGCGGAACCGGACGCCCGCGTGACCGAACCGGCTTCGGCGCCGCCGCAACAGGGTTGATCGGGTGTCTGATCGGACCTACTCTTCAGCGTCGATGACTGCCGAGGAGGACCGATGCGAGGCGCCGGCCGTGGCCACCTGTTGATCGTCTCCTGTGTACTGTCCGCCGGGCTGCTGGCCGCGGTGAGCCCGGCCGCGGAGGCCGCACCGGGGCCGCGGTACTCCCCCGGCTCTCCTGGCGCCGGGGATCCGTACTTTCCCGACATGGGCAACGGCGGCTACGACGTCGGCCACTACGACATCCGGCTGGCGTTCGACCCCGGAACCGGGGCGATCGACGCGACCACGACGATCCTCGCCACCGCCACGCAGAACCTCTCCCGCTTCGACCTGGATTTCCAGGGACCGCTGACGATCAGCAAGCTCTCGGTGAACGGTCTCGACGCGACCTTCACCCGCAGCGGCGCCCAGGAGCTGGTCATCACCCCGCCGTACGGCCTGCGGAAGGGCAGCTCGTTCGTCGTCTCGGTGAGCTACGCCGGCGTGCCGCAGAAGATCGACGACCCCGCGCTGGGCCTCTCCGGCTGGGTCGCCACCAAGGACGGCGCGATCGCGCTCAACCAGCCGATCGGCGCGGCGACCTACTACCCGGTGAACGACACCCCCGACGACAAGGCCACCTACACGCAGACCATCACCGTGCCGGCCGGGCTCACCGTGCTGGCCAACGGCGAACCCGGCCCCACCACCACCCGCGACCACCGGAGCACCTTCCGCTGGTTCATGAACCGGCCGATGGCGAGCGAGCTGAGCATGCTCGCGATCGGCGCTTACAACGTCACCCGCGGCGTGACACCCGGCGGTCTGCCGGACATCACCGCGATCGGCCAGGCGATCGACACGAAACCCGGTCAGGGTCAGGTGTTCAACCGGACCACGGCGCAGATCGTCCAGTGGGAGTCCTCGGTGTACGGGCCGTACCCGTTCGACTCGACCGGCGGCATCATCGCCGACGTCGGCGTCGGCTACGCCCTCGAGACGCAGAGCCGCCCGGTCTACGACCAGCGCACCAGCGACGTCGACGGCGACCTGCTCGCCCACGAGCTCGGCCACCAGTGGTTCGGCGACAGCCTCACCCCGGTGCACTGGTCGGACATCTGGCTCAACGAAGGCTTCGCGACCTATTCGGAATGGCTTTACCAGGAGAAGGTCAACAACATCCCGGTGCAGCAGACCTTCGCGAAGGCCTACGCCGACGAGGAGGACTGGAGCGGCGAAGTCGCCGACCCGGGCCGGGACCGCATCTTCGACGACCTGGTCTACAACCGCGGCGCGATGACCCTGCAGGCCCTGCGCATGCAGATCGGCGACCGCGCGTTCTTCCGGGTGCTCTCGGAGTGGCCGACGGCTCACCGGTACGGCACTGTGTCGACGCAGCAGTTCATCCGGTTCGTCGAGCGGCTGACCCACCGCGACCTCGGCGCGTTCTTCCGTACCTGGCTCTACCAGCCGGGCAAGCCGGCCCTCTGAAGCTCACCGCCCTGTTCTCCCGCGAGGGCCCGGTACACCGGCCGGAGCAGGTCGGCGACGTCGTCGCCGTCCGCCGTGATCGCGAACGGTGCCGCCTGGTCCAGCACCGCGTCGGACGCCGTCCATGGTGCGGGCAGCGGCGGTGCGCCGTTCAGGCCCGGGGCCGGCCCGCAGGCGAAGAACGTGTCCATGACGTCGGACAGAGCCGGGGAACCGTCGCCGGGATCGAGCGGCCCGGCGGAGATGAGCCGGTTCTTCAGCTCCTCCAGCAGCGCTTCCCGATTCCGGCCGCGCAGCGCGAGGATCGTGAACGGATCGTCGGCGACCTGCGCCACGAGCGCGGAGAACACGGCGTTCAGGTGGCCGCACGGCACCTCGCCGGCCGGGCAGGTGCAGTCCAGCGACACCTCCCGCGCCGACGACGGGAACAACGGCAGCCGGGCCGCCTTGAAGGTCTGTTCCACCTCGCGGGGCAGCTCGCCGCCGAGCAGCTGGACCGTCAGGGACGCCTTCGCGGCGAGAGCGTGGGTGATCGCCGCCCACTCCGCCTTCCCGAACGCCGTCAGGCCGATCCGCACCTGGTGCCGCCCGCCGTCCTGCACCTCGGCGTCGACCCGTCCGGCGCCGGCTGTCAAGGAGACGACGCGCCCCTGGCCGCCGGCCGGCAGGAGGACGCCGATCACCGTCAGCGCGCGGATGAACCGGGTCGCCCACCACGGAAGGGGCTCAGTCATCGATCGCGTCCTCCCCCAGGGCGAACACCCCGCGCAGCGCGTCCGTGGACAGCTCCGTGAGCCAGCTTTCGCCTTCGCCCACGACCATGCCCGCGAGGGCGCGTTTCCGGGTGATCAGGGTGTCGATGCGGTCCTCGATGGTGCCGGGGCAGACGAACTTCCGGACCTGGACGGTGCGGCCCTGCCCGATCCGGAACGCCCGGTCGGTCGCCTGGTTCTCCACCGCCGGGTTCCACCAGCGGTCCAGGTGCAGGACCTGGCCGGCCGCGGTCAGCGTGAGCCCCGAACCGCCGGCTTTGAGCGACAGCAGGAGGATTCGCGGCCCGTCGCCGGACTGGAAGCGCTCCACGAGGGCGTCTCGCGCGCCCTTCGCCAGGCCACCGTGCAGGAACCCGGCTTCGGCGCCGAGGCGTTCGGTCAGGTGGGGCACGAGCATGTGCCCGAATTCGGTGTACTGCGTGAAGCACAGCACCCGGTCACCCGAGGCCAGGATTTCCGTCAGGACCTCTTCGAGCCGGGACACCTTTCCGGAGCGGCGCCCGATCGGGGAACCGTCGTGCAGCAGGTGCGCGGGGTGGTTGCAGACCTGCTTGAGCTTCGTGATCGCGGCGAGGACGTTGCCGCGGCGCTTGATGCCTTGGCTGTTCTCGATCTTCTTCATCATGTCGTCGACGATCGCGCTGTACAGCGTGCCCTGTTCGCGGGTGAGCCGGTATTCCTGCCGGATCTCGATCTTCTCCGGCAGCTCGGGGACGATCGCGGGGTCGGTCTTCACCCGGCGCAGCAGGTACGGCTGCGTGCGCCGGCGCAGCTCGGCGGCCGTGGCGGTGTCTCCTCGGCGCTCGATCGGGGCGGCGAACCGCTGCCGGAACGCGAACCGGCTGCCGAGCAGCCCGGGGTTGAGCAGGTCCAGCACCGACCACAGGTCCGCCAGCCGGTTTTCCACCGGCGTGCCGGTCAGCGCGAGCCGGTGCCCGGCCGGGAACCGCCGGACCGCCTTGGCCGTCGCGGTGTCGGCGTTCTTGATCGCGTGCGCTTCGTCGAGCACCAGGCGCCGCCAGGGGAACGTCTCGAGCTCGTCGGCGTCCCGGGTGGCGGTGGCGTACGTCGTGACGACGAGGTCGGCCGCGGCCACCTGCCCGGCGAGCGCGTCCCCGTGCGCCCGGGCGCCGCCGTGGTGGGCCAGGACCCGCAGGTCGGGGGCGAATTTCGCGGCCTCCCGCTGCCACATGCCGACCAGCGACATCGGGCACAGCACCAGCGTCGGACGGCGATCGCCGTCCGCCCGTTCGAGGGCCTCGAGCGCCAGCGTCTGGACGGTCTTGCCGAGGCCCATGTCGTCGGCCAGGCACGCGCCGAGCCCCAGCGCCGACATGAACGCCAGCCAGGAGACGCCGCGCTGCTGGTAGGGGCGCAGGGTGGCGCGGAACGACGGCGGTGGTTCGACCGGCCGCAGCGTCTGCTGGACCCGTCCGGCCAGGACGTCCCCGACCCAGCCGTCGGCGCGGACACCGGTGACCGGGAGCGGCGTTTGCGGCTCGAGGTGGACGAGCTCCAGCAGCTCGGCCGGGGTGCGCCGGTCCGGGTCGCGGCGCAGGAACTCGAGGCCGGCGCGGAGCCGGTCGGCGTCGACGCTGATCCACCTCCCCCGCAGGCGCACCAGCGACGTTTTCGCCGCGACGAGCTTGGCCAGTTCTTCCTCACCGATCTCGTCGTCGCCCACCGCGATCGACCAGCGGAACCCGGCCAGCTCGTCGCGGCCCACCCGGCTGCGGGCGACCACCTGCTCGGCCGGCGTGCTGCGGACGGAGAGCCGGAGCGCGAGCCGGCGACGGCCGTCCCAGGTGGCCGGGAGCTGCACCTCGAACCCGGCCTCGACCAGCCGGGTCGCGTCCGAGGTGAGGAACTGCTCGGTTTCCTCGACGGTCAGGTCGTACTCGGAGGGCTGGGTCCGGCGCAGCGCCGGCGCCAGCACCGGTGCCACCAGCGCGGCCCGGCCCAGTTCGGCGGCGAACAGCCCCCGCGGGTCCCGGACCAGCCCGTTCGCCTCGCCGGACCAGATCTGCCCGGCCGAGAGCAGCAGGCTCGGATCGGCCGTCGCCCGCAGGAGGAACTGCAGCTGCCACTTGGTGCCGTCGCCGGTCTGGTCGTCGGGATCGTCCGCGTCCCGCTGCCGCAGGGTGGCGACCTCGGCCAGCCGGAAGCACGCCCGGCCGTCGACGACGTCGGTGTCGGCGACTTCGTCCCACTTGGCGACGGCGCCGGCCAGGACCCCGAGCTCGTCCAGCGGCAGCTCGACGCGGGGATCCCCGCCCTGCAGCGCGGCCAGCCACACCCCGGCCGCACCCCGGCGCCCGCGCAGGTCGACGGGCGGATCGGCCCGCGCCAGCCGGTCCCGGACCGCCGTGTCGACCAGGGTGTGCAGCGCATCGGTGACGAGCGCGCGCGGCGACGCCCCGGTGAGCGGCGCGACCTGCTCGGCCCGCCCGGCCGGCGGCATGGCCGCGACCAGCGCGTCGAACGCGACGAAGTCCACACCCTGCAGCACCGGCCGCCACCGCGCCTCGGCCGCATCGCCCCGCCGGACCAGGGTCGGCAGCACGCGCCCGCGCCGCACCAGGTCCGCGGCCAGGCGGGCCACGGCCCGCAGGTAGGTGACCGAGGAACCGTACGACGCCGAGTCATCGAGATCATCCAGCTCGGCGGCGTCCACGACCAAGGCCGGCACGGACCACGGCCGCAGGGTCGGCGCCGCACCGCGCCGCTTGCCGCCCGCCATCAGCTCGAGCTCGGCGGAGGCAAGCGGCCGGTTGACCCGCGACGGCAGCAGCAACGTCACCGAGGCCGGTTTGCCGGGATGCAGCGCGGTCAGATCGGCACTGGAGACGGCAAAGGGATGCGACAACGCAATCCGCGTCGCCCGGCTCGCCGTGCCGGCCGGAACCCGATCGTGCTCGGCCCAGAGCAGCAGCCCCCGGCCCGGGGACCACAGAGCGTGCACCGAGGGCAAGGGTCGAGGCTCCTTCGTCCGGTCCGGGGTTCCTGCAGATCGTCGCACAGGCCGGCATGGAGGTCGTCGCCGAGACCACGCCGGCGCCGTCCGTCAGACAGCTTGTGCACTTCAGCGCAGGGCCGATTCAGACATCACCAGAGAGGTGTTATCAATGCCCGCGGACCCGATCAGTGCCCGTACGGAAAATCTCGTCGACGGCCGCGATCTGGGCTCAGTGGTACAGGCGGGAACGATCCATCAGATGTCGGTCACCGGAACGAATCGGTGGTGGTCGGCACCCGCCGTGCCCCGGCAGCTTCCGCCCGCCACGCCGGGATTCACGGGCCGGCAGGAACAACTGGCGTTCCTCGACGCGCAGCTTCCAGCGAACCGCCAGGACGTCCGTCCGGAACCGTGGTGATCACCGCGGTCGATGGAACCGGCGGCGTCGGGAAGACGATGCTTGCTCTGCACTGGGCGCGCCGAGTCGAGCAGCAGTTCCCCGACGGGAGCCTCTTCGTCAACCTTCGCGGATACGGGCCCGGCGATCCCTTGGCTCCGGGTGAAGCCCTGGACCTCATGAGTTCGGACGAGGCAGGCAGCATGCTCAGGACACTGGCCGGCCCCGCGTTCTCCGCGGCGAACCCCGGCCAGGTGGACGACCTCATCAGGCTGTGCGCGAGACTGCCCTTGGCCCTGCGCATCGCGGCAGCTCGCCTCGCCGAAGGTGACCTCACCGTCGCCGACCTGATCGCGGAACTGGCCGACGAACAAACCAGCCTGGACAGCCTGAGGATGCCCGACGACGAAGAAGTTGCGGTTCGTGCGATCTTCGACAGCTCGTACCGCATGCTCGACGTCTCCACGGCGCGGCTGTTCCGCCTGCTGGGCCTCATCCCGGGCCCGGATATCAGCACCGTCTCGAGAGCACCCGAGCCGAGCGCGATCAGGCAGAGCGGCGGCTGGTCGAGTGGTACGCCAAGCAGGTGGCGACGGCCAAGCTGGTCACGCACCCGCCGTCCTCGGCCGACCTCTTCCGAGAGCCGATAACGACCTGCCCATATTGTCCTTCTCTTCGATCGACGACGTCACGGCCTGGTGGAACGACGAAGCCGCGAACGTGTCCGCAGTCCTGCGGTGGAGCTTGACGAACGCAGCGCTCCTCAAGCTGACCGTGATGTTGCTGTACGGACAGCGGGGATCTTCACCCGCCGAGGCCGGTGGACAGACCTCGTCGATGTCGTCGAGGCGACCGTGAACGCGGCACAACGCAGCCGCGATGAGTCGGTCGAAGCGCACTTGCTTTGCCAATTGGCCGAGTTCCTCTGGGACATGCCGGAGCGCGACGCCGACCGAGCGATCGAAGTGGCCGAAAAGGGGCTGGCGCTGGCCGAGCGCTTCAGCGAACGATCACTCATGTCGTGGGCACTCAACACGCTGGCTCTGATCAGTCTCACCCAGCGTCGCTACACCGACGCCGTCGGCCACCTGAACAAAGCTCTTCCGTTGAGTTCCGGATATCAGCACGGGCGCATGGAGGGTGTCATCGAGGGCAACCTCAGCGACGCCCATGCCCATCTCGGCAATCACCAGCAAGCCCTCCACCACGCCGGACGGGAACGGATGCTGCGCGAGCGTGCCGGCGACGTCGAAGGCATCGAGCTCGCCTGCCCCCAGCACTTCGCCTTGACGTGCCAGCTCCAGGGCCGGCCCGCGGAAGCTGTGGAGATCGGCAACGCCGCTCTTTCGCAGCTCAACAAGCGCCGTGTTCACCCCAGGGGTATCGGCAGGCTCCTCGACGTCATGGCGGATTTACTCGTCGAGCTGGGTGACCGCCAACGCGCGGAGGCGTGCTGGGAGAAGGCGCTGGAGGTGTACGAAATATTCGACCTGCCTCGCGCTGCCGAGATTCGCGCGAACTTGCGTGGACCATACCTCGCCGGTTGACGTCCGCCAGGCGTCCACGATTTTTCACAGGGGCTTTCGAAGCTCGTCAGCCATAGCCCTCCAAGGCAACAGGGACGACTACCCGCTGCGTCGCTGTGCAGGTCGAACCCGCCCGACGGCGAACGCCGCCGGGCGCCATGGTCACGAGTTCATTGCTTGCCGTAACAAACGATCTGTCCGGCGAGACATCACTGGCGTTGGCCGCCATCAAGCTGGAGGGGTTTGTGAACATCCGTCGTACCGTCCTGGTCGTTCCCCTTGCGTTGGCTGTGCTCTCGTCAGCCGCGTGCAGCACCGGGGGCGGCTCGCCGACGTCGACCGACGCTGCCGGCGTCGTTGCCCCTGCAGAGAACGGCGATACGCCGAAGACGGCCGACGACGTCACGAACACGCTCGGTGCGAAGATCGCTACGCTGAAGCTGATCAAGACTTACACGGCGGAGGACGACCCGAACCACCTGCTCGGCCGCCCGAACGGGTACAGCTCGAAGACGGCGTTCGGGGACTCGCGCGTGAAGTCCGACGACGTCGAGTACCTCAAGGAGGACGCAGTCGAGCGCGGCGGCTCGGTGGAGGTGTTCAGCACCGAAGAGGCCGCCAAAGCACGGATGGACTTCATCCAGGCGGTGGCGAAAGGACTGCCCGCGGTCGGAGAGTACGACTACGTCAAGGGTGGTGTCCTGGTCAGGGTGTCGCGGTTCCTGACACCGGACCAGGCGAAGCAGTACCAGGTGGCGCTGGGCAGCTGATCGCGTCCGAACGTGCCCGTGAGGGGTGCGCCGTGGCAATTGCCACCCACTGCGCGCTCGCACGGGCCGGCTGGCGTGGACCTACTTGCCGTGGAGTTCGATCGCGTTCCCGGCCGGATCGGTGAGGAAGGCCTGCCGCATGGTTCCGATCGGGGCCGGGTCGCTGACGTCGACGCCCTCGGCGCGCAGCCTCCGGATCTCGGTGTCCAGGTCGTCGACGAACACCGCGAAGTGCTGGCCGCACGCCGGCGGCGGGGTGCCCTCGATCAGGTGGAGCTGCTGGTCGCCGACGTTCAGCCAGGCGCCCGGGCCGAGGGCGCCCGGACGGTCGGTGCGGCGCCGGAAGCCCAGCGCCCGTTCGTAGAACCCGGCGGCCTCTTCCAGGTTGTCGACGACGACGGACACGTGGTGGATCGCGGGCATCGGTTCTCCTCGGCGAGTGTCGGGAACGCCCTCCCGAGCGGCAATCCTACTTGCCGGAGCCGTCCAGCTGCTCCCGAACTTGCCGCCCGGCGGGACAGGAGCCCGCCGGGGTCAGCGGTTCTGGACCAGGCCGAAGTCGTCGACGTTCACCCAGTTGCCCGCGTTCGCGTCGGAGAACACGCCCACCTGGATCGACCCGTTCGTCACCGCGATGCCGGAGACGGTCACCTTCGTCGAACTCTGCGCGAACGCCCACCGTCCACTGTGGCCACTCTGCTTGGTGCTGTTCACCGCACCACCCGTGGTGCTCCAGCCGGCCAGATCGTTCTGCGCCACCCGATCGGCCTTCGCACCCGGGTTGAGGACGTAGTGGTTTCCCTGCCCCACCGACCACGTCACCGGCAGCCGCTGGTTGTAGCCGATACCGTTGCCCGCGAAGTCGCTCCAGCGGTCGCCGCCGAACGTCACGAACGAACCCGACGAGCCGGTGACCGTGAACGCCAAGCCTCCACCGGCGGCCTCGAACCCGCCAACACCCACCCCTTCGTCCAGCACGACCGCCTCTTCGCCCACAACGGCGTCATCGGTGACCTCCCCGCCCTGGAAGACCTGCTGGGCGACTACCGCGACCTCGTCGAAGGCGACACCGACTCCGAGCGGTTCTTCGCCCTCGTCACCCGGGAAATCGACGCCCACGGCGGCGACGTCGGCGCGGGGATCGGCGCCGCCGCCCGGTGGGCCGCCGCCCTCCTGCCGGTCTACGCCCTCGACCTCGTCCTCACCACCCCCACCGAACTCTGGGCGCTGCGCTACCCCGAAATCCACGACCTCTACGTCCTGCACCGCGCCCCCGGCGGCCCGCACGGCGACCGCCACCTCGAACACGCCAGCGCCGCCGGCCGCATCCGGGCCGCTAGCCCACCACCGGGCCGTCGTCGTCGCCAGTGAACGGATGGACGAAGACCCCGGCTGGCAGGACCTGCAGCCCGGCCACCTGCTGCACGTCGGCGCCGACCAGGTCGTCACCCGCCGGACGGTCCTCGAGCACCCGCCCAAGCACCCGCTGACGCTCGACGACCTCGGCGCCCACGCCGCCGCTTCGCAGCAAGGCCACTAAGGGCGGATCTGCGTACAGCCGCCGGTTCACCGCCGCATGATGGGGTAACCAGGCCCGAGATCGGCTCCGCGGAACAGTCCGGAGCCGCAGCTCAGGAAGGGTTCCGCCCCGATGCCGACCGAACAGCAGACCACGCACGCCGACGACTCGCTGCGCGTGATCGCCCTCGAGCTCGCCGACGACCTCGCCGAGCTGGGCAGGGTGCGCGCCTGGGCCGACCGGCTGCTGCAGGATCTGCCCGAAGAACAGCGGATCGACGCGCTCTTGGTGGTCGACGAGCTGACGTCCAACGCCCTCCGGCACGGGACGCCACCCCGGCAGGTGCGCCTGCTGCGCAAACGTGACTGGCTCTCCGTGGAAGTCGACGACACCTGCGTCGACCCGGCCTGCTCGCGGCCGCCTTCGGCCGACGGCGGGCACGGGCTCAAGCTGGTCGCCGCCACCAGCGTGACCTGGGGCCAGTGGCAACGGCCCACCGGGAAGACCGTCTGGGCCGAGCTCGACCTCAGCCCCGCGGACCCGTCCGCTCGCGGATGACATCGCGGCCCGGGTGTCCGGCCTTGTCGGCAGGCTGGGCACCCGGGAGGCCGGAGGCAGCCCCGCTCACCGATAGCTCAGCCAGGTCCCGATCGGGGCGCGCTGCCCGACGCCCGGACGGCTGTAGTCGCACACGCCGCCGGGGAACGCCGCGCGCAGCCGCTGCCGGTCCGCCGCGGTGAAGGTGACCGGGTAGTCGCGGAAGTCGAGCGGCTTCAGCCGGCACTTCAGCACGTCGAGGGTGAGTCGCTCACCCGCGACCAGCCGGGTGTTGGCCGCCACCGGGTACCGCGCGCCGCACTGGCCGCTCGCCGGGTACGTCAGCTTCTCGGTGATCCGCGACGCGGCCGAGAGGTAGCAGCCGTCGCCAAGGTCGCCCGGCCGGTTCGCCAGCACCTTCTGCTGACGGCTGCGGTGCGAACGGTCGGCGTCGATCGCGGTGAGCCAGCGGTCCATCGCGTCGAGCTCGTAGGCACTGGCGGCCGCCGCTTCGGCGGGGGTGGCGTGGTTTTCGATGATGATCTGGTTGCCCGCCGTGCCGTTGGCCCGCAGGAGCCGTTGGCGCAGGACGTAGGACCACTCGGTGGTGTGGATGTCGTTGCCGAACCCGGCGAGGTCGAGGTCGGTCCGCTGGTCGATGATCGGCGTTTCCCGCAAGCCCTGCGACGCCGCATTGAGGATGCCGTCGGCGTACACCGCTTCCAGGGCCTTCGGGTCGGCCGCGATCCGTTGCGGCACCGGCGTTCCGGTGTGGTCGAGGCCGCCGATGTTCGCGTTCAGGTCGGCGAACTGGGCCGCGGTGATCGTCCCGGCCCGCAGCGCGGCCAGGCCGTACTGGACGCCGGTGGTGTCGAGCGTGCTGCGCACGAACCCGGTCTCCGGGTCCCGCCCGAGCTGGTTGACCAGCTGCTCGTTGGAGTTGCACTTCACCCCGCCCGGGTTGGCGACCGGATCCCACCGCGCCGCCACCGGGATGGCCGCGTTGCAGCTGCCGGTCGCGGTGGCGCGGCTGGCGAAGGTCTTGTCCCAGGAGATGCAGCTGTCGTAGCTGGCGAACCCCGCGACGGCCTGCTTCTGCGCCGCGGTGAACGACGCGCCCGGCCCGGCGAAGTACCGCTCGAGCAGACGGCAGTCCGACACCGGGCCGCCCACGCTCAGCGGGTCGGGGAACGAGACGCCGGGGATGATGCCGTCGACGATGCCGGGGTAGTTCTCGGCGATGTCGTACTGCTGGATCGCCCCGCCCGAGCCGCCCCAGCCGATGGTGTGGGCGATCGGGCCGTAGGTTTCGGCGAAGTGCTCCTTGACCATCATCGCCGCTTCGGCCGAGATGATCGGGCTGCAGTTGGTGTCGAGCACGTTGAGCGTCGACGACGCGACGCCGTAGCCCCGGCCCAGGAACAGGTCGTTGACCACCCCGCCGGTCGCGCTGCCCTGGTGGTAGCCCGCGTTGCAGCCGCCGCCGAAGGTGTAGACCAGCTTCCCGTTCCAGCCGCGGTCCGGCGCGGTCGGCGACGGCGTGCCGTCGTAGAGCGCCGCTATTTCGTAGACGGCGCGATCGATCGTGCCGCGTTCGACGCGGACCACGTACGGCACCGGGCGGCCGCCGACCGTGGCCGTCGCGAGGTCCGCAGGCCGGGCCGCCGGGTCGGCCAGCGGCGCGAACGCCCCGGCGGTCGTCCGGTACTGGTAGCTCACCTGGGCCGGCGCGCTGCAGAGCGGCTGCGTCGCCGCGGGCAGGCCGAACGCCTGGGTCTCGCAGTAGAACGGCAGCTGCTGCGCGCCGGAGAAGACCGGCCCGGTGCCCGGGTGGTTGGTGACGCGCAGGCTCGCCCGCTGGCCGGAGCCATGCCCGCGCGCCCGGGCGCTCAGGTCGTTGACACCGTTGCGCAGACCGGTCACCAGGCCGAGCAGGCTGCCGTCCGGCTGGGCGTGGAAAACCGACGTGACGTCGTGCCCGTTGGCGCCGACTCGGACCTGCGCGCCTTCCGGCGGGACGACCTTGACCAGCACCTGTCCCCCGCTGACGAGCGCCGGCCGCGGGTTCGACACCGTCTCGATCGTCAGCGGCCGCCCCGGCGAGGCTCCGGCCGAGGCGATCCCCGGCAGGAGAACGGGTACGGCGAGGGCCACGACCACGGCGGATGAGCGCAAAGCACGGTTCGCCACCAGACACTCCGCTCGCTCGGGGCATCGCGTCGTCGCGACACCGGCAGGTGCCGGTATAGCACCTGCGGTCCGAGGTTGTTTGTGACCTGGGTCACCCGGCGCCGCTGATGTCACCCGGTTTCCGCGCCCGCGAACACCGTCACCCGCTCGGAATCGGGCCTCCGGCGATCGAGTCGCGGCACAGCAGGCAGCCGCGGTCGGCGCAACCGGTGATCTCCTGGTCGGCCCTGATGGTCGCGGTCGCGGTCGCGAGCGTCGGCCGTGCGGGAAAGGCTCGCCAGCGCGACTCGCCGACGACGGCCGTGCGGGCGTGCGCGCGCAGGGCGGGCTCGAGCCGCGGAAACCCTTCGGAGCACGAGCCGACCTCGACCATGGCGACCCGGTCGTCGGCGCCGCGCGCCCAGCGCAGGAACAGCCGCCGGCCCGACTGCTGCTCGGCCAGGTGCAGGGCGGTCATCCGGTCGAGCCCCACCCCGATGAGGAGGAT
The DNA here is from genome assembly GCF_002904295.1 of Amycolatopsis sp. CA-128772. Taxonomy (GTDB): domain Bacteria; phylum Actinomycetota; class Actinomycetes; order Mycobacteriales; family Pseudonocardiaceae; genus Amycolatopsis. Next base: position 63,090 of record NZ_PPHG01000098.1, on the reverse strand, counting down.
CAGCCCGCCGCGGGCGGCCAGCTCGCAGATCGGACCGTACACATCGGACGGACCTCGCGCCGGGATCAGCTCGTCGGCCAGCGGGCCCAGTGCGGCGAACGAGTTCAGCGGATGCGTGCCCCGCACCGCGCCGGGCCGTCCGATCACCGCCGCCGGCAGAACGCCCAGTCCCGGGTTGACGAGCCCGCAGTCCGCGGTGTACCGGGGCCCGTTCCCGGGCACCGGCGTCGCGGGGAACCCGGCGTAGTCGACGCCGTTGCGCGCGGGCCGCAGGCCGGCCGGCGGGGCGACACCGAACTGGGGTTCGGTGAAGGACGGCACCAGCACCGTCCGGTTACCGGCCAGCAACGCGTCCAGCAGGGCGTCGGCGCCCCCCTCGATCGGCGCGCCGAAGGAGCGTAGCGACGCGTGCACCATGACCGGACGATCCGGTGGCGCCAGCTCGTCGACCGCGTTGGTGAGCTGCTCGGTCAGGATCACTGTGAACCTCCTCGAACGGGATGATCGGCTGTCACACGGGGTGGCGGGCGTCGACGATCCGGCCGCGCCGGAGCTCTTCCAGGGCCTCCCGGGTCGCTCGCGTTTCCGGGTGATCTTCACCGAGCACCCGGCGGCGACGGTCCAGGACATCCGCGTAGGCCGCCACCGCCTCCAATGTCCGGCCGCGACGGGCGGCGATCCACGCGAGTTCGTGACGGACGGCGAGCGTCTCCGGGTGCTCGGCACCGAGGAGGTCCGCCCGCAGGTCGAGCAGCTCCCGGTAGGCGGTTTCGGCCTGGGCCCACTCGCCTTCCCGGGCGGTGATCCAGGCGAGTTCGTGCCGGGTCCCCAGGGTTCGCTGGTGGCCGGGGCCGAGCACCAGCAGCCGGTCCGCGAGGACCGCCCGCAGGACTTCCCGGGCCTCCTCGAACCGCCCCTGGTTCGCGATCGCCCAGCCGAGCTCGTGACGGGTGATCAGCAGGTCGGGGTCGTCGGGGTCGAGGACACCGGCGCTGTCGCGGAGGACCGCCCGGTAACCGTTCTCGGCCGCCGTCCACTCCTGCCGGCAGCCGGCGATCCAGGCGAGTTCGTGCCGGCACTTGAGGACGTCCGGGTGCTCCGGGCCGAGCAGCGGCAGCCGGTGCCGGAGCACGTCCCGGTACAGGTCTTCGGCGCCGGCCAGATCACCCCGGTCCGCGACCGCCCACGCCAGGATGTGGCGCAGCTGCAGCACGGTCGGATGCCCGTTGCCCAATTCGCCGCTGTGGACGAGCGCGCGCTCGCACAGCGCACTTCCGGCCCGGCCGGCCCCGCTGAGGTTCAGCACCCCGGCCATCCGGGCCGCGGTCTCCATCAGCAGGACGAGGTGGTCCCGGTCGACCTGCGGTGCGGTGCTCTCCAGGAGGCTCAGCAGGTGGGGACCGAGCAGGGAGAACTCCGGCCAGGACTCCGGCCGGTCGTGGGGCAGCCTGCCGACGTCGGTGGCGAGGAGGGCCACCGCCGTGTTCCGGAACCAGCTCCGGGGTGGCTCCGGCCCGTCCAGGCTGGCCCGGCCGACGTCGGGGTGCACCACGATGCCGCCCGGGGAGCCGTCCCGGACCAGGCCGACCTCCCGCAGGCCCCGCAACGCTTCCGCCAAGGGCCTGTTCGGGGCCGCACTCCCGGCGTGGGCGAGCGGAGCGGACCGGAAGTCCGCGTCGAGCAGGCCCTCGGGGATCGCCGTGGCGGCGTAACAGCCGGCGAGCTGCAGCACCGGCCTGGCGTGCGGCACGCCTCGCCGGGCCAAGCCGTCCAGCGAGAGTTCCACCGCACGCCGCGCGGTGCTCCTGCCCCGCGGAGGGGACCCCGTCGTCGCACCGACCGCTCGTTCGTAAGCGGCGAAGGTGACGTCCCGCGCGGCTCGCGAGCGCAGGAAGCTCCCCGCCAGGTGCAGGCTCAACGGGTGCCCGTCCAGGCGGCGCGCCAGCGTCCTGGCCTGGTCTTCGGTGCCCGCCGCCGGGGCCAGCTCACGCAGGATCCGGGCGGCGTCGTCCACGTCCAGCGGGCCGACGTCCAGGATCCGCGCCGCTCCCCACCGCCGCCGGTCGGTCTCCCGGCTGGTCACCAGGGCCAGGCCGTGCGCGGACGGACGCACCCAGCCCGCCGGGGCCGGGATGCCGGCAAGTACCCGGGGATCGTCGGCCTCGTCGAACACGAGCAGCCAGCCGGGCTCTGTGCGTTCGAGCAACCGCCAGAACCGGTCGGCGGCGTCCGCCGTGCCCCGGGCGATCGCCTCGACGTCGTGCGGCGCTCCCCCGGCTCGGCGCGCCACGTCCGTGAGGCCCTGCGCCAGGGTCACCGGATCGAGCGCCGGGACCCACCACACCCGGCCGCCCCGCGCCCGGACGTGCTCGGCCAGCGCGGCGGCCATCGTCGTCTTGCCCGAGCCGCCCGGGCCGGCGAGCACGGCCGGTCCCGGCTGCGCCCCGCGCGTCAGGGCCAGCAGGTCGTCCAGCAGCGCACGGCGGCCGAAGAGCCCCGCAGGGCCGCCTCGGTGCTTGTCCTTGATCGCGCGAAGCCGGGCCTCCAAGCCGTCGTCGGTGAGGTACTCCTCGACGATTTCGTCGGCGAGCTGCAGCCGTTCCCGCAGGGCATCGGCCACGGCACGGTCGTCATCGGCGTCGTTCACCGCTGTTCCTCCTCTCTTCGCGGGGCCGGAGTTTCCAAGACCGGGCGCAGGCGTTTTTTGACCAGGTGCGCGAGCTGCCGGACGGTGTGGGGTTTCTTCCCGAGGATTTCGGCGATTTCCGCGGGTGTATAGCCTTCGGTGATCAGGTGCATCACCTGCCGCTGCGCCGACGGCAAACCCTCGAGCACGTCCGCGACGACCTGCCGAGCCTCCACAACCGTCAGCGCCCCTTCGTCGGCCGGCAGGTTCGAGGCGTCATCCTCGACGACGGACTGCCGTCGGCGCCGCTCGGTCCTGAACTTGCGCCTCGCCGTTTCCAGCGCGTAGGCCCGGGGATGACGCACCCAGCCCGGATCGGCCGCCGGCAGGTGCCAGCGTTCGAGAAGCTTTTCCATCGCGTGCGCCACGCAGTCATCGGCGTCGGCCGGGGACGCGCCCTCCATGACCATCAACGCCTTGACCATTCTCCGGTATTCGGCGCGGAAGAAGGCGTCGAACCCACCCGGGTAAGCCGCGGTCTCCGGCCCCGCACGACGCTCCTCATCGCGCACCGGAACCCTCCCAGGGTGACCAGCCACCCCGGGCGCGACCACGCTTCCCGACGGACGCCAGCGCGAGCAGCAGCCGGGCCAGCGCCTTCAGCAGAGCCACCCAGTGCGCCGGTTCGGGACCCGCGCCCCAGTCATCGAGATCCATCCGGACCACCCTCCGTCTCGTCGAGCCATCGAATGACTTATCAGAGAGCCGGGCCGCCCGAAACATCAAAACGGCAGGTCAGGTCCTGGCCAGGACTTCCCGGGCTGAAGCGGATCCGCAAGCGCCCCAGCCGTCACCGGTCGTGGTGGCAGACGGCTTCCAGCTTGATGCCGAAGGGGTCGAGCCAGAACAGCGCGAAATACGGTGGTGGGTACTGCGGGAAGTCCTGCGGTTCGTGCAGCACCGTGCCCCCGGCCGCCCGCACCTGGCGGTGGACGGCATGGACGTCCGCGCGGGTCCTCACCATGAACGCCAGATGCTGCAGCCCCGTCCGTTCGCCGCGGTGGGGAGTCTCGTCGGTCGCCGGGTAGAAGAACACGTACGTGCCCGGTTTGCCGGCCACGGGCCGGTAGGCGAACTGGTCGTCGGTGCTCAGGAACGGTTCGAAGCCGAGCAGGGGCATCAGCTCGTCGTAATACCGCTTGGCCGCGCCGAGGTCCGGCACGTTGATTCCCAGGTGACCGAGCACCCCTCCGACCTTACCGGGCGTCCGCACCGCCGGCCGGAGCCCACCTACTATCACTCTTAGTAGTTCCGCGGGCATGGCGCACAACGGATCGTGATCAACGCCCCCCGAAGGTGGACGGCACGCCGATTGTTCGTAACCTGGCCGGGATCTCGCGGCCGATGCCTGTCGAACCGACAGCGACGCGGGGTCGCTGCCGGGATGCCGGACCACCCCTGCGCGCCACCTGGTGCGGTGCCGCACGGCGACCTCGATCCCCTCCCGGCGGCTCCAAGGCAAAGGAGAACTCCGCGACCGTGCAGTCGCAACCGATCAGACGCGTGATGTCCGGCGTGCTCGCCGCGGCTTCGGTGATCACCCTCGTCACCGTCGGCCTCCCCGCGGCCACCGCCGCTCCCGCTCCCGTCCTCCAAGCTCCCCCGACCGGCTCCGAGGCCCTCGCGAAATACCGGGAACTGGCCGCGCAGGCGGAAAAGCTCAACGAGGACTTCCTCAAGGCCCAAGCCGACCTCGACGCGAAGCAGGGCGAGCTCGACAAGGCCACCGGCGACGTCACCGCAGCCAAGGACCAAGGTGCGAAGGCCAGCGAGGACCGGAAGAAGTTCCAGACCGAAGTGGACAAGTTCGCCGGCGCCTCCTTCACCGGCGGCGTCCAGCTGAACAAGCTGTCCGCGCTGCTGTCCGGCACGTCCACAAGGGACTTCCTGGACCGCTCCTCGGCCCTCGAGGTGCTCGCAACGGGCAAGAACGCCGCGATGGACAACCTCACCGGCGCCGTCCGGCAGGCCGACGACGCCGCCGCCAAGGCGACCGACGCCGCCCGGCGTGCGCAGGAAGCGCGGGACGCCGCGGCCAAGCTGACCGAGGACATCAAGGCCAAGCAGAAGACGCTCGACGAGCAGATCGAGCAGGTCAAGGCGGCCGACCGGAACCTGAGCGCCGCCGACCGGGCCGCCCAGCGCGACACCGGGGGCAAGGCCCCGGTCGTCAAGGCACCGACGGCCGCCGCCCAGACGGCGGTGGACGCGGCGCTGAGCCGGCTCGGCAAGCCGTACGTGTGGGGTGCGACCGGGCCCGACTCGTTCGACTGCTCGGGCTTGCTGTTGTGGTCGTACAAGAAGGCCGGCATCACGCTGCCCCGCAACTCCGCCGCCCAGGCGCAGTTCGGCACGCCGGTGCCGCGCGACCAGCTGCAGCCCGGCGACCTCGTCGCCTACTACTCGCCGGTGTCCCACATCGGGATGTACCTCGGCGACGGCAAGATGGTGCACGCACCGACCAGCGGTGACGTCGTGAAGATCTCGCCGCTGCAGAGCCAGTACGCCGGCGCCACCAGGCCGACCGCCTGACGCACCGCGGGAACGTCCGGGACGGCACCGTTTTCCGCAGTGCCGTCCCGGGCTACCAGCCGATACCCGGCCGCTCCGGCCGCGGGTACCCTCGGCCGCGGAGGTCTGATGCGGCAGTTCGGCGAACTCGAAGCGGCGATCATGGACGTGCTCTGGCGCGCGGCGGAGCCGCTGCGGGTCCGGGACGTCCTCGGCGAGCTGAACCAGGACCGCGACCTGGCCTACACCACGGTGATGACCGTCCTGACCAACCTGCACCGCAAGGGCTGGGTGGACCGCGAACTGGAAGACCGCGCCTACCGCTACCGCACGGTGACCACCCGCGAGGAGGCCACCGCGCAGACCCTGCGTGAGCTCCTCGACGCCGCCGACGACCGCGAGTCCGTTCTCCTGCACTTCGTCAGCTCGGCCACCGAAGAGGAGTCCGACATCCTGCGCCGGGCGCTGCGCCGGAAGGCGCGCAAACGATGATGCGCGAACTCCCGGCCCCGCTGGTCGTCGGCGCCGGCCTGGTCGTGTGCCCGTGACCGTGCGCTCCATCGCGGACCGGATGGCCGGCCTCGCCGAGCTGCCGTCGCCCCTCGTCGGGCTGCGGGACGAGCGGCTGGAGCGCCGTGCCGTCCGCCTCCAGCTCAAGCGGGACGACCTCATCGGCCCGGACCTGCCCGGGAACAAGTGGCGGAAGCTGCGCTACAACCTCGAATCCGCCGAGCACCGGGGCTTCACCCGGCTCCTGACCTTCGGCGGCGCGTACTCGAACCACATCCGCGCCACCGCGGCCGCCGGGCACCACCTCGGGTTCGGGACCGTCGGGGTCATCCGCGGCGAAGAGCACCGGCCCCTCAACGATTCCCTCGCCTACGCCCGCGCTCGCGGGATGACCCTGACCTATGTGGACCGCGCCACCTACCGGCGCAAGGCGGAACCGGACGTGCTCGCCGAGCTGGTCCGGGAGTTCAGGCCGTGCTACGTCCTGCCGGAGGGTGGCAGCAACGGCCTCGCCGTGCGCGGGACCGCGGAGCTGGTCGGCGAGATCACCACCGCCTTCGACATCATCTGCTGCGCCACCGGCACCGGCGGCACCCTGGCCGGGATCGCGGCCGGCCTGCGGGGTTCGCAACGCGCGATCGGCTTCGCGGTCCTGAAGGGCGGTGAGTTCCTCGAGCACGAAGTCCGCCGCCTCCAGCTCGAGGCGTTGCGCGAGGTCACCCCGAACTGGACCGTCGACACCGCCTTCCACTTCGGCGGGTACGCCAAGCGGCAGCCGGCGCTCGACAGCTTCGTCGAAGACTTCCGGGACCGGCACGGGATCAGCCTTGACCCGGTGTACGAGGCGAAGATGCTCTACGGGCTCTTCGCACACGTTGAAGCCGGCAGTTTCCGGCCGGGCACCCGGCTCGTCGCGGTGCTGAGCTGACCCGTCGGGGCACGCCCTACTCCCGCCGGGCGAGGGCCGCGGCGAGGTCGTCGAAGGCCGCGACCTCCAGGTCGCCCCCGGCCAGCCCGACGACGCGGTGGGCGGTCGTGCCGGTGGCGAGCACCAGGCGGACCCCGATGCCGCGGAACCGGCAGCCCGCCGCCAGCCGGGTCACCACGTGGATCCCGGCGGCCGCGAAGAACTCGACCGGGCGCAGGTCCAGCACGACGAGACGCGGACACCGTTCGCCGATCGCTTCGGCGAGCAGCGTGCTCAGCTGCCCGCTGGTCGCCGCGTCGACCGGGCCGGCGATCGTGAGGACGACCGCGTCGGCGACGATCGCCCTGGTGACCGTGATGGTGCCGTCCATGGCGAACCTGCTCCAGTCGGGGACTCGACGGTGGCCGCCGGCTCGATCGTGTTCCGCCGTCCGTGCCGGTCAGGCGATCGACGGCACGGCGTCCGGCTCGGCCGGGGTCTCTTCCCCGGCCTCGTCGCCGTACCGGTCGCGCACCTCTTCGACCACGACGGCGATCTGGCCGAGCTGGGCCAGCACCGCCCGGTGGGCCGCCCGGATCGCGGCGGCTTCCTCCTCCGCGCGGGCGATGATCGCCTGCGCCTCCCGCCGCGCGGCGCGCTCGGTTTCCGCGCGAGCCGTCTCTGCCTCGGCCGCCGCCTTCTCCGCCGCCGCCCGGGTCTCCTCGGCCTCCTTGCGGGCCTGTTCCTCGACCTCCGCCGCTTCGGCCTTCGCCACCTGGAGGATCTTCTCGATCCGGCGGCCCAGCCCGGCGGCGTCGTCCGGTTCCGCGGCCCGGGGTGCGGGCACCTGGGCCTTGGCCAGCCGGCGCTCCGCGACCCGCCGGGCCTTCTCGTGCCGGTCCACGCGCTTCTCCGCGACGCGCACGTATTCGTCCACCTGGCGGCGGTCGTAGCCCCGCAGGACGATCGGGAACCGGACGTCGGACTCGGGCTGCGTTTCGGGCTCGGAAACCGTGTTCTCCATTCCCCGAGTGTCGGCAAGATCGGGACGGCCAGCAATTCGAAACCGGGCGGAAAGTCCACCGAAAGTGACGTTTAACGGCTCCGGCAGCGGACAGTGCGCTCGAGGATTCCCAGCGTGGCCTCGAGCGCGGACCTGGGAACGACCGGGAAGACGTTGCGCCGCTTCCGCTCTTCGTCGATCTCCGACCAGTCGTAGTAGGACGTGACCAGGGTGCCGCCCTCGGCCGGTTCGAGGCGGTAGCCGTAGAGGTGGCGGACGTGCGGCCGCAGCCCGGCTTCCACCGTCCAGGCGATTTCCGCGTCCGGCACGAGCGTGGTGATGACCACCTCGACCTCGTACTTGCCCAGCGGGACGTCGCCCAGCGCCTCGCGGTCCATGTGCACCCGGAACCGGTCGCCGGGCCGCCGGACGCGGTCCCCTTCGGCGCCCATGAGCATTCCCGACGCGTCGATGTCGACGTGCCCCTCCGGGTCGGTCAGCACCGCGAAGACGGCGTCGGCGGAGGCGGGGATCAGCCGGGAGACCTCGATGCGTTCGCGCGCCGCCGGGGTTTCCGCCGTCGCCGTGAGGACCGCGCGGCCGAGCGTGTGCGAGGCCATGGTGAAACCGAGCAGCGCCGGCGTGGCGTCGGCGGGGACACCGATGGCCTCGACGTCGAGGGCGTGCACCACGAAGAAGTAGCGGTGCGGGCCGTGGCCGGCCGGCGGTGCGGCGCCGAGGAAGCGGGCCGCGCGGGCGTCGTTGGGCAGCTGGAACGCCCCGGCCGGCAGGCCGGAGCCGGTGTCGTCGCCGGCCCCCTCCGGCAGTTCGGTGACACCGGCGGGGATGTCGGCGACCACCCAGTGCCAGGACCCGGACCCGGTGGGGGCGTCGGGGTCGTAGACGGTGACGGCGTAGCTCTTGGTGCCGTCCGGGGCCCCGCGCCACGACAGCTGCGGGGACAGGTCGTGCCCCGAGCGCTGCGCGGGCGGCAGGACTCCGCCGTCGGTGAGGGTGGCGCCGGTGACCGTGAAGGGCGCCGCCTCGGGCAGGCGGGCGAAGGGATCGTCGACGCTCAACGTAGGTCCTCTCGGCGGAGTGCAGCAGATGCTTTCCGAGCAGGTCCACGCCCACCTCCGGGCCGCGATCATGCGCGGCGACTTCGCCCCCGGTGACGCGCTCAAACCCCAGGACCTCGCCCGGGAGCAGGGCGTCAGCCTGGCGGTGGTGCGCGAGGCGCTCGTGCGGATCGTCGGCGAAGGGCTCGCCGACCGGTTGCCCAACCGCGGCTTCGCCGTCCCGGCGCTGTCCCACCGGCGCCGGCAGGAGATCGCGGAGGCCCGCCGGACCATCGAACCGGTGGTGCTGCGCCTGTCCGTCGAACGCGGCGACGTCGGCTGGGAGGCCGACGTGCGGGCCGCCGGCCACCGGCTCGCCCGCACCCCGGCGTTCGTTCCCGAAGAAGGCGAATACTACGGCGAAGCCTGGTCGGAGGCCCACCGGGTTTTCCACCGCACGCTGCTGGCCGGCTGCGGGAACCCGGTGCTGCTGGAGACGTTCGACCGGCTGTGGACCGCGAGCGAGCTGGCTCGCCGCTGGTCGGCGTACCACGGCCCCGGCCGGGACCACCTCGCCGAGCACCGCCGGCTGGAGGAGGCGGCGGTGGCCCGCGATGCGGACGCCGCGGCCGGGGAGCTGACCCGGCACCTCACGCTCACGGCGGACGGGCTCACGAGTGCGCCAGGTAAGGAGCTGCGTCCCAAGGCCGGTCGGTGAAGAAGCGGACGGTCAGGTCGGCGACGTCGGCGGCGCGTTCCAGGACCACCCAGTGGTCGGCGTCCCGGACGGCGGCGAACCGGCTGCCCCGGATCGTGGCCGCGAAGGCGCGTTGCCGGTCCGGGGTGGTGATGGAGTCGTGCTCGCCGGTGAACACCAGGGCCGGCACCCCGGCCAGGCCGCCGTCGAACGACGGGCTGCTGATCAGCGACCGCTGCAGGTACGCCAGCACGTCGGGGACGTGGACGGCGACGTGGAGCATCGAGCGCTTGACGTAGCGGTACACCAGGGAACGCCGGGGGATGTGGCGGTCCTCGTCCAGGCACAGCTGCATCCGCGCGGCCACCGCGGCGAAGTTCTCGGCGTCGCCCCGCTCGAGGTGGCCGGCCGCCAGCCGCAGCGACTCCTGCTGGGCGGCGCTCGTGTGCGAGACCACGCCGCCGAGCATCAGCCGCGCGATGCGGTGCGGATTGCGCTGGGCGCAGCCGAAAGCCAGTTCGGCGCCGTAGGAGTAGCCGAACAGGTTGACCCGCGGTGCGCCGAGGTCGTCGAGGATCCGGTCGACCGCGGCGCCCGCGAACTCCGTCCCGGCTCCGGGCGGCAGGGGGTCGGACGTGCCCACGCCGGGGAGGTCGGCCGTCACGAAGTCCGCCACCGGCGTGATCCGGTCCTCCATGTGCGGCCAGCCCCGGCAGCCCTGGAACCCGCCGCCGAGCACGACCACCGGTTCCGTCCGCGGGCCGGGCTGCCGGAGGATCCGGTAGCTGAACCGCGTTCCGTCCAGCGTCAGCGGACGGATCTCTTCCTCGGGCATGATCTCCTGGTTCAGCAGCTCTTCGTGAGGACGAGGGCGGCGTTGTGGCCGCCGAAGCCCATCGACGTCTTGACCGCGCAGTCGAACGCGGCCGGCCGCGCTTCCTTGGCGACCACGTCGACCGGGATCCGGATGTCCCGGGTCCGGAAGTTGGCCGTGGGCGGCACCAGCTGCCGCTCGAGGGCCAGCACGGTGAGCGCGGTTTCGATGCCGCCGGCCGCGCCGAGCGCGTGTCCGGTCATCGCCTTGGTCGAGGTCACCAGCGGCCGGTCGCCGAGCACCCGGTGCAGCACGGTCGCCTCGATCAGGTCGTTCATCACGGTGGACGTGCCGTGGGCGTTGACGTGGCCGACGTCGGCCGCGGCCACCCCCGCGTCGGCCAGTGCGGTCCGCAGCGCCCGCTCGATCCCGGTGCCTTCGGGGTCCGGCGCCACCGCCGCGTACGCGTCGCTGGACGCGCCGTACCCCGCGATGCCGGCCCGGATCCGCGCGCCGCGCGCCGCGGCGTGCTCGGGCCGTTCCAGGACGACGAGGCCGGCGCCCTCCCCCACCACGAACCCGTCGCGGTCGGCGTCGAACGGGCGGCACGCCGCCGCCGGGTCGTCCCGGCGCGTCGACACGGCCCGCATCTGGCAGGCGCTGGCGAGCAGCAGCCGGGAGCACACGGATTCGGCGCCGCCGGCGATGACGATGTCGCACGCGCCGCCGCGCAGCAGCTGCAGCGCGGTCCCGATCGCGACGGTGCCCGAAGAGCAGGCGGTGGAGACGCTCAGGCTCGGTCCCCGGGCGCCGAGGTCCATGCACACGCTGCTGGCGGCGCTGTTCACCGTGGTCATCGGCGCGAGTTTCGGCGAAACCCGCCGGACGCCCTTCTCCGCGAGGACGGTGCTTTGCTGGTCGTAGAACGGAAGGCCGCCGTGGGCGGATCCGATGACGACGGCGACGCGGTCCGTTTCCCACACCGAGGTGTCGAGCCCGGCGTCGGCCACCGCTTCCCGGGCCGCGATCACGGCCAGCTGCGAGAACCGGTCCATCATCCGCAGCGCCGGCACCCCCAGCACGCTTTCGGCGTCGAGGTCGTCGATGGTGTACATGAAGTCGCACGACAGCCCGTCGAGCTCCGGCCGGTGGCGCACGCCCGAGGGGGCTCCGGACCGGGTCACGCCCCGCCACGCGGCGCCGGCACCGACGCCCGCCGCGGTGACCAGGCCCAGCCCCGTCACGGCCGCGGCCGTCACCGCGCGGTCTTCTCGTCGACGGCCGTGGCCAGCTGCCCCACGGTCTCCCGGGAGGTCAGCTGGACGTCTTCCAGGTCGATGTCCAGGCGTTCCTCGAGCAGCACGCGCAGTTCCTCCAGGGCCAGGGAGTCCATCCCCAGCTCGTGCAGGGAAGCTTCGGAACGCACCTCCGCCGGCTCGACACCGAAGTTCCGGTGCAGGAGCGTGGTGATTTCTTCGGTGACGGTCACTCTGCTGCAGACTCCCATTCCGTATCGCACGACGGCCGGTGCCCGGCCGCGGGCGGGACCGGCGCACGTCGTGGCCGCTCCCGCCCGCGTTCCGCCGTGGCTCAGTGGCCCTGGCTGGTGCCGCCGTCGGCCTGGCCGGCGCCGGCGCAGTTGTCGGGGCTCTCGCCCTCGGCCGAGCTGCCGCCCGACAGGATCGGCACGTCGATGCCGTTCGCGACGTCGTGCAGCGGCACCTGGACGCCGAGGACGTTCACGTTGTTGTCGCAGAACCCGACCGTGGCCTCGACGTTGTGCAGCGCGTCGGTGTTGTTCAGGTTCAGCAGGCTGAACTGGCTGAGGGAGTCGGAGCCGCCGTAGTGGTGCTCGAAGCCGTCCGGGGTGTCGGCGGCGGCGACGCCACCGGCGAGAAACGCCCCGGCCCCGAGGGCGGCGGTGACGGCAAAGACTTTCTTCAGCATGCGGGAGACTCCTCGAAATCACGAAATTCTGAAATGGCAGCGTTCTGCGCCACGCGCGAGCAGAAATTACTGTGGCCCCCGCGTGCGTTTCCACCTCGCAACACCATCGGGTGAGCACCGCGACCCGCGGACCGCGCAGTCATTGACACGTTCGTGGCAGCCGCGCCGTCCCCGCCGGCGCCGCGGGTGGTAGGAACGGGACATGGTCACGCTGGATCGGCTGGTGAACGTCCTCGGCGGGTACGGCGTCCGGCGGTGCTGCTGCCCGGTCTCGCGGGACGTGCCGGTGCGCGACGTCGTGGTGCGGGATCCGGGTGAATCCCGCGAGCTGCGCGGGGACGTCTACCTCGCGGTGGGCGCGGAGTCCGTCGGCGCGGCCGTCGCGCTCGCCGCCGCGGCGCGGGCCTAGGCCGTTCTGGTGCGGGGCACCGCATCCCCGGCCCCGGACGAGGTCGCGGCCGCGGAGGCCGGCGGGGTCGCGGTGCTCGTCGTCGGCCCGGAAGCGTCAGCGTGCTCGACGCCTACACGGGCGCGCCGGTGACGGTGGCACATCCCGGGCGGCGGCAGCCCGGACATGGGCAACGTGACCGCCGACGGCACGCAGCTCTGGCTGTCCGGACGCTACGACCGGGTCGTGTATGTGTTGTCCGCAGAGGACGGTGCGGTGCCGGCCAGGATCCCCCCGCCGGGAACGAGCCGCACGGCCTGTGCGGGTGGCCGCGGCCGAGCCGGTATTCCCTGGGCCACACGGGCATCATGCGCCAGCCGGCCGCGGGGTATCGGCCGAAGGCGACCGGCGGGGCTACGTCGCCCAGTAGCCGGCCGCCTCACCCCAGGCGCGCGGCGCGGGTCAGCAGGTGGCGCCGCTCGGGTTCGCTGGTGGTGCGCCGGGCGGCCGCCTGGTAGCCGGCGCGCGCCGCGTCGCGGTCGCCCGCCATCTCCTGCAGGTGGGCCCGCACCGACACGAGGTGGTGGGACGCGGTGAGGCGCTCGTCGGCCGAGAGCGTGTCGAGCAGGGCCAGTCCCGCGGCCGGTCCGCGGACCTCGGCCACCGCCACCGCGCGGTTGAGCGTCACCGCCGGGTTCGGGGCGACGCGCTCAAGGACCGTGTAGAGGGCCAGGATCTGCGGCCAATCGGTGGCGGCGGCGGTGGGCGCTTCGTCGTGGACGGCGGCGATCGCGGCCTGGAGCTGGTACGGGCCGACCGGGCCCGCCTTCAGGGCGCCGGTCACCAGGGCCACGCCCTCTTCGATGGCCGCGGTGTCCCAGCGCGTCCGGTCCTGCTCGCTCAGCGGCACCAGCGACCCGTCCGGGGCCGTGCGGGCCGGGCGGCGGGCGTCGGTCAGCAGCAGCAGGGCCAGGAGCCCGGCCACCTCGCCGTCGCCGGGGACCAGCCGGTGCAGCTCACGGGCCAGCCGGATGGCCTCCGCCGCCAGCTCGGCCCGCACCAGCCGCGTCCCCGACGTGGCCGTGTAGCCCTCGTTGAAGACGAGGTAGACGACCTGGAGCACGACGCCGAGCCGGGCCGCCTGCTCGGCCGGGGGCGGCAGCTCGAAGGCGGCTCCGGCGGCCTTGATGCGGTGCTTGGCCCGGGTGATGCGCTGGGCCATGGTCGCCTCGGGCACGAGGAACGCCCGGGCGATCTCCGCGGTCGACAGGCCGCCGACGGCCCGCAGCGTCAGCGCGACCTGCGACGACGGCGTGAGCGCCGGGTGGCAGCAGAGGAACAGCAGCGTCAGGGTGTCGTCCCCGGCCTCGGCCTCGCCGCCGGCGGGCGGAGTGCGGAGGGCATCCGCCTCCTCCCGCCGGCGGCGGGCCGCGTCGCTGCGCACCTGGTCGGCGAGGCGGCGCGAAGCCACCGTCACCAGCCACGCCCGGGGGTTCTCCGGCCACCCGTCCACCGGCCACTGGGCCGCCGCCGCGACCAGCGCCTCCTGGACGGCGTCCTCGCAGGCGTCGAACCGGCCGTAGCGGCGCACCAGCACGCCGAGCACCTCGGGGACCAGCCGCCGGACGGCCTGCCAGCCGGTCACGGCGCGACGTCGGCCTCGTGCATCAGCGGCCGGACCTCGACGCCCCAGTAGCGCGCCGACGGGGCGCGAGCCGCGATCTCCAGGGCGCGGTCCATGCCGTCGCAGTCGATGATCATGAAGCTGCCCAGGAACTCCTTGGCCTCGGCGTAGGGCCCGTCGGTGATCACCGGCGTGCCGCCGGTGACCCGGACCATCTTGGTGTTCACGTCGTCGGCGACCCCGTAGGCACCGACCAGCTCACCCGACTCGAACAGCTCCTGGTTGAGCGCGTCGGTCTCGCGGATGACTTCGGCGAGGGCCTCCGCCCCGATGGAGGTGAAGGCTTCCTCGTTGCCGTAGATCAGCAGCATGTACTTCACGGGACGTTCCTCTCTCACTGCCCGGTCGTGGCCGGCCCGACCAGGTCGCCGCTCGCGCCGCGATCGTCCAGCACCAGCTTCGACCGCCCGGTGACGGTATAGCGGAGGTGGGTGACGCCGGGCGTGTCGACCACCCGGACGGGGACGAGCTCGATGCCGTCGTCGGCGCCGAGGTCGAGGCCGGTGCCGAACAGCCGCTGGCCGTCGCCCAGCAGCACCGGGGCGACGTGCAGTTCGAGCTGGTCGAGCAGCCCGGCGGCCAGCACCTGCTGCAGCACCTCCCCACCCCCGGCAACGGCGACATCCTTGTCCCCGGCGGCGGCCCGCGCCAGTTCGACGGCCCGCCCGACGCCCTCGGTGACGAAGGTGAAGGAGGTACCACCCCGGCGTTCGAGAACCTCCCGCGGACGGTGGGTGACGACGAACACCGGAGCTTGGAACGGCGGCTCTTCGCCCCACGGCACCTCGCCGGCATCGAACATCCGCCGGCCCATCACGTAGGCCCCGGCGGCGGCGAAGGTCTCGGCGACGATTTCGGAGTCGACGGAAGGTTCCCCGCCGGCGAAGCCCTGCCGCTCTCGCCAGGCCATGGCGTCGACGGCCCACCGGGTCACCCGGAAGAACCCGGGCGCTTCGGGCCCTTGCATCCAGCCGGTCACGTCCCGGGAGCCCCGCGGCCCGGTGTAGAAGCCGTCGAGGGACACCGACATCTGGGCGGTCACCTTGGTCATGGTTCGTGGTCCTCCTGGTGGCGGCGGCCTCGGTGCGGTCGCCGATGTCCTTCAGTCGGAGCCGTCGACGGGTTCTCGACATGCGGCGGGGAAAAAGTTTCGGCCGCCTCAGCGCGCACGGCCACCAGGCGGGAGGCCGCGGCGAAGATCCGCTGCGCCACCTACATTGGACAGCATGATCTCGACCGCCGAAAAGGCCCGGCTCCTGCAGCAACTGCACGCCGCCCCCGAGTTGCTGCTCGTCGTCAACGTCTGGGACGCCATCACCGCCAAAGTCGTCGCCGAAACGCCCGGTACCAAGGCGCTCGCCACCCCCAGCCACGGCATCGCCGCCTCGCGCGGTTACCCGGACGGCGAGAAGATCCCCCGCGACGAGATGATCGCCGAGGTCGCGCTCATCGTGCGCAACGCCGGCGACCTGCCGGTCACCGCCGACCTCGAAGCCGGCTACGGCGACCCCGGCGGCACCGTGGCCAGGGCCATCGAGGCCGGCGCGGTCGGCGCCAACCTCGAAGACCGGATGAAGCCGTTGGGCGAAGCCGTCAAGGCCGTCGAAGCCGCCGTCGCGGCCGCCCAGGCGGCCGGGGTCGACTTCGTCCTCAACGCCCGCACCGACGCCTTCATCAGGACCGACCCGGAAACCGCCCTCACCGAAGCCATCACCCGCGGCCGCGCCTACCTCGACGCGGGCGCGTCCAACTTCTTCGTGCCCGGCAAGCTGGACGAGCACCAGGTCGCGCGGCTCGTCGGGGAACTCGGCGAGCGCAAGGTCAACCTCATCGGCATCCCCGGCTCGATCCCCCTGGCCCGCGCGCAGGAACTCGGCGTCTCGCGCGTCTCCTACGGCCCGTGGAGCCAGAACGTCGCCCTGACGGCGTTGGCGAAGCTGGCCGAAGACGTCTACGCCGGCGGCGGGCTGCCGGCCGACACCCGCAAGCTCAACTGACACAGCCGGCGAGCTCCGCCGGGCGGTGCCGCGGGTCACTGTTCGGCGGGCCGGGCCGTGGGTAACCCCGGATCGTCGAAAGGACGAAACGTGAACGACAACCCCAGCTTGGTCGCCAACCCGAACCGCACCCAGATCCGGACCGAAGCGGACCTCCGCCGGAGCACGCCGAAGCCGGAGCCCGAGGCCGCGCCCGAAGAGAGCTAAGCCGTGAGCCGCCGGACAGGCGATGGCCGGCCGGCCCGCCAGCACCCCCGACGAGGCGGCCACGACTTCGAACGCCAGGAACGCCGCCAGGACACCCCCAGTCGGGAGCTGAACCCGGATCGAGGATTTGGCCGGCAAGGCTTCCGAAGAGCCGCTCCCCATGCCGACCACCCGGTCGGCGGCCACTTCGCGGCCTGGGAGCAGCCCGGGGCCTACGCCGGGCGATCCAGCTGAGCGGGGCCCACCCTAGAATCCGACATCAGGGTCAGAGGAAAGTGGCACCGGGGAGGTCGCGTGCGGATCGGCGAGCTGGCGGCACAGACCGGGGCGAGCGTCCGGTCGTTGCGCTACTACGAGCAGCAGGGCCTGCTCACGAGCACCCGCAGTCCCAGCGGGCAGCGGCACTACACCGCCGCCGAGACCGAGCGGGTCGGCTTCATCCAGCGCATGTTCGCCGCCGGGCTGTCCAGCCGCACCATCGCCGACCTGCTCCCCTGCGTCGATTCGCCCGGCGAGGACACCTCCGACGCGGCGGCGGAGCGGATGGCCCGGGAACGCGACCGGCTCACCGGCCACATCGCCGAGCTGATCCGGACGCGCGACTCCCTGGACCAGCTCATCGCCGTCAACCGCGCCCACCGCGCCACCCTCCGGACGCCGGCCCAGGCGTCGTGACGCGGCCGGAGCCGGCTACCGGTGGCTCCGCTCCGGGTACATCCGGTTGAACCGCGGCGGGGTGTAGGGCAGGTAGCGGCCCGGGACGCCGTCGGCCGCGGCCGCCAGGGAGTTCATCGTGCGGGGCGCGGTGTCCGGCCAGTGGCCGGTGCGCAGGCGCGTCAGCACGCGGTCGACGGCCGCCTGCTGTTCGCCTGTCGTGTACGTGCAGTGGCCCGCGGTTTCGACGTACGTCTGCCGGAGCAGGACGCGTTGCCCGCGCTGCGGACCAGGGAGCCGTAGGACTGCTGCTGGGCCACCGTGGAGATCTGGTCGCCGGTGCCGTTGACCGTCAGCACCGGGATCCGCAGGTCGCCGGTGAACACGATGCCCCGCTCCAGGTACCGGACGGCCGCGAGATCGGCCCTCACGCGGGGTTCGGCCGCGAGCCGGGCGAAGTCGGCGCGCAGATCCAGGCCCGCACGCGCGTACAGCTCGCGCACCGCGTTCTGCTCGCTCGGTGAAGCCGAGGCGAACTGGCGCGCGTAGTCGACGCCGGTGTTCCACGACGGGTTCCCGCCCGACAGCTGCTCGATCGTCCGCCGGCTGCTGACCGCCTGCCCGAGGTAGGGCAACGGGCCACCCGCCAGGGCGAGGTACATGCCCTGCTCGACGCCGGCGGTGTCGCGGTCGTCCGGGACCGGGGTGGCCGAGCCGTCCGGGGCCAGCCCCCAGGCCGGCAGCTGGCCGATCGCCGCCGCCAGCGCGATACGGGCCCGGCCCGCCGCGGTGTTCTGGGCCGACGCCGCTGCCGTGAGCCACCGCTGCTGGGTTCCCGGGACGTCGGCCGGGATGCCGGTCACCGGCAGCGCCGAGCCGGGGAACAGCAGCGTCTTCAGCGTGAACACGGTGTCGAGCTTCTGGTTCCACTGGCCCACCGCGCCGCCGAGACCGCCGCACATCGGGATCGCCGCGGCGAAGCGGCCGGGGTGCACCTGCGCCACGCCGGCGGCGACCATGCCGCCCATCGAGCGGCCTTCGGCGATCGCGTACCGGGCGCGGCCGAACGCGGCTTCGAAGCGGCCGAGTGCTTCGGCCTGGTTGTCGATGGCCCGCGCGATGTTCCAGCTGCTGATCGTGCGCGTGGTGCCGCCGGCCGCGTAGCCGCGGTCCAGGAGGCTCGCGGTGAGTGCGCTCGACAGGCCGCCGGCGGCGAAGTCGAGGTCCACCAGCACGGTCCCGTTCCACCGGGCGGGTTTCGCGAAGGTGTACGGCGTGCCGTCGGCCAGCTGCCCGTCGGTGCACCGCGCGGCCGTGACCGGGGCCGGGCACGGCTTGCCGGCGTCCGCCGCGCGGGCGGTCGCGGGCACGCCCGCGGAGAGGACCGCGACCGCGGCCAGAACGGTGATCCCGGTTCGCATGAATCGCTCCTGTCAGAAGTTCTTGCTCGTGACGGTCCAGCCCGGCGTGCCGCACAATCCGCAGCCCGTGCCGAGGAAGTAGCCGCGCGCGGTGCGGTTGCCGTTGAGGGTGAAGTCGAACCAGGCGACCAGGACCCGCACCGCCTCTTCGCGGACGCTCGGGTCGGGGTCGCCGTCACGCTGGCCGTAGACGAAGCCGGTGTGGCCGGCGGCCGCGTTGGTCGCGCGCACCGCGGGGACGGTGACGAGGTCGTAGTTTTCGCCGCTGTTGGCGTAGGCGACGTCGGCCGGGCCGCCGTCGGCGAACAGGACCGGCGTGTGCAGGTTCCGCAGGTTTTCCCGGCCGTAGCCGAGGGTGCCGTCGGCGAAGAACCCGCTGTCCAGCGACAGCACCGACTGCACCCGGGGGTCCACGCCGGCGACGAGGGCTTCGAGGCCGCCGCACGAATGGCCGGCGACGCCGGTCCGCCGGGTGTCGAGCTTGTTCCGCAGTGCGCTCCCCCGGCGGGCGTTTTCGCGCTCGGCCCAGGTAATTGCGTCGGTGATCACCGTTGGCTCGGGGCTGCCGTTCTCGGTCAGGGCGGGCTCGTCGAACCCGCCGACGGCCACCACGACGAAGCCGTGCGCGGCGAGCAGCGTCTCGAGGGTCAGCAGTTCGTCGTTGCTGGTGTGCCGGCACGCGCCGTTGCCGAACACGACGAGCGGCAGGCGGCCGCGCACGGTGTCGAGGTCCGCGGGCCGGTAGACGGTGTACTCGGCGGCGTAGTTCCCCGTCTTGGCCGCGGCTTCGCGGACGACCGGGTGGAACACGGCCGACGCGGGCGGCGCCGCGGCTTCCACGCCGGATGCGCCGGATGCGCCGGATGCCCCCGATGCGCCGGGGACGGCCGCCGCCGTGATCGCGACGAGGGCCGTCACCGCGGCGACGAGGGCCGGGGTGAGCCAGGCGTTGCGCATGGAGTTCCTTTCGGGGAGGTCAGGCCAGGGAGCCGAGCCACTCGGTCATCCGCGCGGTCAGGTCGTCGCCCGTGCGGGCGTCGACGTTGTCCGCGTGCAGTTCCAGCACCGGAATCCCCGCGGCACGCAGGGCCCGGGTGGTGAAGTAGCTGCCGCGCGCGTCGTCGGAGACGAGGTGGACGACGCCGTCGACGCCGTGGTGGCGGGCTTCCTTGACGTACCACTCGGCCGACCACGGCGGGGTGTAGAGCTGGTCGCCGAAGGCCGCGAAGCGGGCGGCGAGGGCGCGCAGCGGGTCGTCGCCGTAGCGCAGGTAGCCGTCCGCCGCGATGGCCAGGTACATCGACCACACGAAGACCGCGCCGTGCGATTCCTGGAACCGCCGGTAGAAGTCCAGGTCGAACCACAGCCCGCGGCCGATCCACATCAGCCGCAGCCGCTCGTCCGGGCACACCGCGACCCCCGCGTCGATCCGGTCGCGGACCTCGTCGTGGAACGCGCGGGCGGCGTCGCGCGCCCACTCCGTCCCGCGGTGCCACTGGGGCACCATGACGCTCGGGATGCCGTCGGTGACGGCGATCGGGCAGGGCCGGGCGGCGGCGATCAGGTCGCGGGTGCGGCGGTTCCACTCCTGCTGCTCGTTGACCAGGTCCAGCACCTCGCGGAACCGCGTCTCGGAGAACACCCGGCCGGTGGTCTGCTCGAGGAAGCGGATCAGCCCGGTCAGCTCGCCGGTCAGCAGGTCGAGCCGGTCGCGGCCGATGGCCTCCTCCCAGCGGTGCGGCATGAGCTCCCACCACCGCTCGGGAACCTCGTTCTCGGCCGCGCTTTCCAGCGGGAAGTAGGTGACACCGGGTTGCGCGTCCCAGACGTCGAAGATCTTGCGGGCCGCGTCACCGGTCGTCTCGCCGAGCACGATCGACGGCTTCGGCAGGCCACCCCAGGGCGCCTGGGCGGGATCGTCTTCGAACGCGGACGCCAGCGAGGTCGCGCTGTACTGCTCGATGTAGTCCGGGTAGCCGCGGTCGCGCAGCAGGCCGAGGTAGCGCTGGGTCTGCCGTTTCGCCGCGACGATCGAGGCCCACCACTGGTTGACCACGTACGGGATGCCCATCGCCCGGAAGATCTCCTGGGGCGCGTCCGCGTTGACCAGCGCCAGCGGGCCACCCTCGTCGCGGATCCGGGCGAACCACTCGCGCTGGTAGGCGGTCGCGGTGGTCGCCGACGCCAGCCGGGCGGTCATGCCGCCGCTCCCGCCGGGACCAGCGCCGCCAGTGCTTCCGCCGTCAGCTCGCCGTACGGCTGCCGCTCGGCCAGCACCGCGGGCAGCCCGGTGGCGGCGCGCTGCTCCGGGAAGTCCCACGGCGGCGCGTCGTCGTGCACGCGCGCGTAGGAGAGAAGGACTTCCGCCCCGCAGGCACGGGCCGCCGCGGCAGTGTGCGCCGCGCGATCGCGGATGGACGCACGCGGGGCGGACGGGCCGTTGTACTGGTACCGCTCGGCCAGCGCGAGTTCCGTCGGCGCCGCGCAGGTGCGGGCGAACAGCTGCTCGCCCCAGTCGTGGTCCTCGCCCGCGACGAGGAAGCCGTTGCGCTCCAACGATTCGTAGACCGCCGGGTGGTCGTGGGAACTTCCGGCGAGGAACAGCCGCACCCCGTCGGTTTCGCGGGGGTCGGCGAGCGCCCGATCCACCAGGGCGATGGCCTCCGCGACCGGCACCGCGGTGGTCGCGGCGACGGTCTCGAGGAACCGCGTGCCGCTCAGCCGGTTCGCCCGGCGCAGGGCGGCGAGCCGGCCGAGCGAGCGGCGCAGGGTGTCGTGCGCGGTGATCGCCGCGGCGAGGTCGTCGTCCCCGATGGGCCGCCACCGTCCCAGCCACTCGCGCAGCTGCGCGAGCTTCGCGTGGACGTACCGGGTGGTCGTGTGGTGCGGCAGGTGCAGCACGTCCACCAGGCGCACCGGCGGCAGCCCCGCCGGCTCGACGCGGTGCAGCTCCCGCAGGGCGTAGAACAGGCGCAATGAGGCTTCGCAGTCACGCGAGACGACGATGGCCTCGAGCGGGCCGTAGTCGCGGTCGAGGATCCGCGTCAGGATCGACCGGGCGACCGGGTCCACCCCGCGACCGAGGTAGCGGTCGCCGGCCGCGCTGTCCTGGCCGGGCCGCCCGGTCAGCCGCAGCGGCCGCAGGTCCGCCGCGGTGATCAGCTCGACCGGCACGTCCGCGCCGACGTACCCGACGGTGCTCAAATCACCGCCTCCGCCACCAGGTCGGCCAGCTGCTGTTCGGTGTAGCCGAGCAGCTCGCGGTAGACGTGCTCGTTGTGCTCCCCCAGGGCCGGCGCCGGCCGGTCGAGGGCGACGCGGGCGGCGGAGAACCGGATGGGCACCCCGGTGCCGGCCAGGTCGGCGACCTCGCCGTGGCGCGGGTGCCGCAGCGGCACGACTTCTTCGCGGGCCAGGACCAGCGGGTCGCGGACGGCCTCGCGCGGCTCGCGGACTTCGGCGGCCGGCACGCCTTCGGCGGTGAACGCGGCGAGGATCTCGGCCAGGGGCCGCACCCGGCACCACTCCCGGATGAGCCCGTGCAGCTCGTCGGCCGCGCGGACCCGCTGGTCCCGCGTGCGGTAGCGGTCGTCATCGGCCAGCTCGGGCCGGCCGATCGCCCGGAGCACGCCGTGGGCGAAGGCGTCGGTCGGCGCGCAGAGCGCGA
Organism: Amycolatopsis sp. CA-128772; assembly: GCF_002904295.1. GTDB lineage: Bacteria > Actinomycetota > Actinomycetes > Mycobacteriales > Pseudonocardiaceae > Amycolatopsis. Next base: position 40,939 of record NZ_PPHG01000098.1, on the reverse strand, counting down.
CGTACCCGTCCGCCGCCGGCAGGATCCCGAACGGCGCCAGCCGCGGCACCATCGACCCGGTGCGCTGGGGCAGGCCGACCGCCTCGAAGGCGTCGAACGGCTCGCAGGCGACCAGCGAGGTCAGCGCGCCGAGCATCGAGACGTCCACGTGCTGGCCCTCGCCGGTGTGCTCGGCCTGCAGCAGGGCCGACACTGTGCCGACCACGGCGAACAGCGGGGCGAGGAGGTCGCCGATCGGCAGTCCGGACCGGACCGGGCCCTCGTCGGGTTCGCCGGCGGTCATCATCACGCCGCTCAGCGCCTGGATGATCGAGTCCATCGCCTTGCCGGAGCCCGGGCCGCCCTGGGCCCCGAATCCGCTGATCGAGGTGTAGACGAGCCGGGGGTTGAGCTCGCGGACCCGCTCGTAGGAGATACCGAGCCGTTCGGTGACGCCGGGGCTGTAGTTCTCGACCAGCACGTCGGCGTCGCGGACGAGGTCGGTGAACACCGCGTGCGAGCGCGGGTTCTTCAGGTCGAGGGTGACGCTGAGCTTGTTGCGGCCGCGCAGCAGCATCGACACCGAGAGGTCGTCTTCGTGCCGGCGGGCGAGGTTCAGCCCGTCGCGGCCGACGTAGGGTGCGTTGTTGCGGGAGGAATCCCCGCCGGTGGCCGGGTTTTCGACCTTGATCACGGTCGCCCCGAGCCCGGCGAGCAGCAGCGTCGCGTACGGTCCGGCGAGCGCGGTGGTCAAGTCGATGACGGTGCGGCCGGCCAGTGGCTGGTCGGTCATGCGGGAACCCCTTCGGAGAGATCGACGAGCACTTCGGTGCCGCGGGTGGTGAACCGGCCGTTGAGCCGGGCTCCGCGGGTGATGTCCTCGACGTACTTCGTGACCGCTTCGCCTTCCGGCGTCCCGCCGACCGGCACCGGACGGCCCCGGTCGTCGATCCAGCAGGGGAGGAAACCGGCTTCGCGCAGCCCGGTCCCGTCGAAGCGGCAGAAAGCGATGGCGGTGTTGCGGCTTTCGGGGTGGAACGGGAAGAACGGCATGTCCGGGTCGGGCGCGAAGCCGTAGAGCTGCGTTCGGCGTTCGGCCCACGCCCGCAGCTCGTCCGCGCCGACGCCCGCGCCCGGCGTCAAGGCGTGGGTGACGGTGGCGAAGTTGCCGAGCCCGTGGAAGATGGGCCGTCCTCTGTGGACTTCGATGCCGCGCATGATGTGCGGGTGGTGGGAGAACACCGCGTCGGCACCGGCGTCGACCGCCGCGCGGGCGACCGGGCTTTCGTACATCGCGACCACGACCGGCGTGTGGCCGACGCCCTTGTGCAGCGACACGAGTACGACGTCGGCCTCGGCGCGCAGCCGGCGCACGTCGTCCGCCATCGCTTCCAGGCTGTCGGGATCGGCGAAGGTGTAGATCTTCGGCGGCCCGCCCGGGCTGGCGTGGTCGAGTTCGTAGTGGGTCAGCACGTGCACGTACGCGCACCCGGGCTTGCGGGAGGTGGCCCACGAGTCGCGCGGGCCGACGCAGTTGTAGGACAGCACGCCGATGCGCAGGCCGCCGCGCTCCACGATCGCCGGGAGCCGGGCCTGCGCGAGATCCGGGCCGGCCCCGGCCGTCCGCATGCCCGCCGCGCGGGCGTGCGCGATCGTGTCGGCCAGCCCTTCGTCGCCGGCGTCGCAGATGTGGTTGCCGGCCAGCGTGACGACGGCGAATCCGGCGTCGGCCACGGCCTTCAGCGCGGCCGGGTCGGCCGGGGGCGCCGGGACGTCGGTGCTGCGCTGGACCGTCGTCGTCGAGTGCGGCACTTCGACGTGCCCGATGGCCAGGTCCATCCCGCGCAGCACGGGCGCGGCCGGGGCGAGGAAGGACTCCGGCCCGGGCTCGTCCAGGATGAGGTCGCCGACGGCGCCGACAGTGATCACGAAACGCCCTCCTTTTCGGACAGGTGACGGGACAGGAAGGCACGCAGCCGGTCGGTCCGCGGCCGGGAGAACAGCTCGTCCGGCGGACCCTCTTCGACGATCCGGCCCGCCTCCATGAACACGCACCGGTCGGCCGCCTCGCGGGCGAAGGCCATCTCGTGGGTGACGACGACCATGGTGGTTCCGGCGGCGGCGAGGTCCCGCAGCACCGCCAGGACCTCCTCCACCAGCTCCGGGTCGAGGGCGCTGGTGGGTTCGTCGAACAGCATGATCCGCGGCCGGACCAGGACGGCCCGGGCGATGGCCACCCGCTGCTGCTGCCCACCCGAGAGCTGCCGCGGGTAGTGGTCCTCGCGGCCGGCCAACCCGATGCGCGCCAGCAGCTCGCGGGCCTCCGTCTCCACTGTGGACCGGTCGCGGCCGTGGACGCGGACGGCCGCGTCGGTCACGTTGCGCAGCACGGTGAACTGCGGGAACAGGTTGAACTGCTGGAACACCATGCCCATCCGGCGCCGCTGGCCCGCGACCTTCCGCTCGGTCAGGGCGCGCAGGCCACCCGGCGTGCGCCGGTACCCCAGCAGCTCGCCGTCGAGGTACATCGCGCCGCCGTCGAGCGGTTCGAGCTGGTGGGCGCAGCGGACGAGGGTCGACTTGCCCGACCCCGACGGCCCGATCACCACGACCGTCTCGCCCTCCTGCACGGTCAGGGTGACGCCGGCCAGCGCGGTCACCGGCCCGAACTGCTTGCGGACGCCCTCCAGGCGCAGGACCGGGGCGCTCACCGGGCACTCCGGTGGCCGCGGGAGAAGTGCCGTTCCAGCCGGCGTTGCGCGGCCGTCAGTGCGGTGACGACGACGAGGTACCAGAAGCACGCGACCAGCAGCATCGGCACGATCTCGTAGGTGCGGTTGTAGATCACCTGGACCGAGTGCAGCAGGTCCGACATCGCGATCACCGACACCAGCGCCGTTCCCTTGAGCACGTTGATGAACTGGCTGCCCGCGGGCGGGATGATCACCCGCATCGCCTGCGGCAGCACGATCCGCAGCAGCGTCTGGGCCGGCGGGTAGCCCATCGCGCGGGCCGCGTCGCGCTGGCCGGGGTCGACCGACGACACCCCGGCGCGGAAGATCTCCGCCAGGTACGCCGATTCCACCAGCGACAGCCCGATCACCGCGGCGGTCAGCGGCGTGATGACGGTGTTGGCGTCCCAGCTGCCGAAGACCGGGCCGAACGGGATCCCGAGCGACAGCCGGGGCAGCAGGTAGGCGAGGTTGAACCAGAAGATCAGCTGCACCAGCGGCGGGATGCCGCGGAACAGGCCCACCCACAGCGTCGCCACCCAGCGGGCGGGCGCGAACCCGCTCAGCTGCATGGCCGCGACCACGCCGCCGGCCAGCGACCCGAGCACCATCGCCGCGACCGCCAGCAGCACGGTGGTGCCCAGGCCGGCGATGACGCTCTTCTCGAACAGGTACTTCGCCACGACGTCCCACTGAAACCGGGAATTGCCGGCCAGGAAGACGGCCAGCTGCGCGGTCAGCACCGCCAGCGCGAGGACGAACAGCCAGCGCAGCGGGCGGAAGCGGCCGCGCGCCCCGGCGACGTCGTCGTGCGCCGCCGTCGTCTCCTCCACTGTGGACACGGCGGTCATTTCGCCGAGGCCGCGTCGAACACCGGCTGCGGGACGGTCACTTCGTCCAGGCCCCACTGGTGCATGATCCGCGTGTAGGTGCCGTTGCGGAACAGTTCCTCGAACGCCTTCTGCAGCACCGGGCCGAGCTTGGCGGACTTCGGCGTGTAGAGCGCCAGGTTGTCCTTCGTGGCGCCCTGTTCTTCGGTCTGCGTCACGTATTCGTACTGACCCTTCTGCTGGGTGGTCACGTCGATCGCGGCGGCCTGGGTCATCCCGGCGGCCTCGGCCCGGCCGGACTTGGCGGCCAGCAGGGTGGCGTTCGTGTCGTCGAGCCCGATCACCTGCACGGCCGCCTTTTGTGAGCGCTCACAGTAGGCGGACAGCTTCGCGAGCTGGTCTTCGACGACGCTGGCGGTGACCACCGCGACGCGCTTGCCGCACAGGTCGGCGGCCTGCTTGATGCCCGCGGCGGACCCTTCGGGGACCACGTAGGACGTCCGGGTGGTCATCCAGGTGACGGTGTCGAACTGCTTCTCGCGTTCGGCGGTCGCCTTGACCGGCCCGTTGAAGGCGTCGTACCGGCCGCTGAGCATGCCCTGCAGCGCGGCCGGGAGCCCGCTGACGATGGTGGTTTCCGTGCGCACGCCCAGGAGCTGGCCGAGCGCCTGCTGGAAGTCGTGGTCGATGCCGGTGACCGTCTTCCCGTCCGGGCCGACGGTGCGGTACGGCGGGTGCGAGTCGCCGGCGAACCGGAGGACGCCGGCGTCCTTGACCGCCTGCGGCAGCTGGTCGTGCAGGGCCGGGACGGCGGTGAGGGCGGCGGCGGAAGGGGCGGACGCCGCCCCGTCGTCGACCGTGCAGCCGGCCACCGCGAGCCCCGCGGCGGCCACGGCGAGCGCGCTTCGACGCCATTGACGAAGTGAGGAACCCATGTCGTTTTCTTCCTGCGGGGGGCCGTCCGGAGCGGGCGGCGCGGAAACCTGGGAGAACGATTGGTTGCTATCTGGGCGCCGATCGTCGCATGATGTGTCGCGTGATTCAACCCCTCGATCCGGCCACCGCGCTCCAGCTGCCACCATGGACCCCCGCGGCGGACCGGCCGCCGGGACCGACCCCGGAAGAGGCAGGAGCGCGATGACGACGGGCCCGCTGCCCCGCGCACAGCAGGGAGCCGAGCCCCAGCTGCTGCTCACCTCGCTGCTGGGCGACTTCTGGTACTGGCGCGACGAGCACATCCCGTCGGCCGCCCTGGTCGAGCTGCTGGGCGAGTTCGACATCAGCGCGGCGAGCGCGCGGGCGGCGATCCGCCGGCTCGCCGCCCGCGGTCTGCTGACCGTGTCCCGCAGCGGCCGGACGACGGCGTACGGCATCCCGGCCCGCACCTCCGAAGTGATCATCGAACGCACGCACCGGATGCTGACCTTCGGCACGACCCCGCCCGGCTGGGACGGCCTCTGGACCGTGGTCACCTTCTCGGTGCCGGAGCAGGAGCGGGGCCTGCGCACGGCCCTGCGGTCCCGGCTGCGGGTCCTCCGGTTCGCCGCGCTGTACGACGGGGTCTGGATCAGCCCGCACGACCTCGCCGAACCGGCCGTCGCGGCGCTGCGCGAGCTGGAACTGCGCAGTGCGACCGTCTTCCGCGCCACCGAGGTCCCCGGGCCCGCCGCGGCGGCCACGGCTTTCGACCTGGACCCGCTCGCCCGGGAGTACGAGCAGTTCGTCGAGCGCTACGAGGACGTGCTGACCGGCCTGGACGCCGGCCTGATCAGCCCGGCGCAGGCGCTGCGCACCCGCACCGAGCTGCGCGTGGACTGGCGCCGGTTCCCGGAGACCGACCCCGACCTGCCCGCCGAGCTGCTGCCGGCCGGCTGGGCGCGCGACCGGGCCCAGAAGGTGTTCCTGCAGATCTACGACCGGCTCGGCCCGCTCGCCGAACGCCGGTTCCGGCAGGTGCTGGCGGCCACCGACCCCGCCCTGGCGGAACTGGCCACCCACCACGACTCGGTGAAGGTGGCCGCATTGTTCGCCGGCCTCGGCGACCGCCACCCGGCCGGCGACACCCCGTTCGAGCAGGCGGCGGAAGCCCGCCGCCTGGATGACGCCCGGCGCCGGTAGCCGGCCCGCCACCAGCCGGCCCGCCACCAACCCGCGGCCGGCCGGTGGCCGCGGCCGGCTCACCAGCGCAGGACCCGCCCCTCCCCCACCACCCGCGAGAGCACCCGCAGGAGACCGAGCGGATCCGCGCCCATCGCGTGCACGCCGACCTGGTCGGCCCCCGCCGCCAGTTCCGCGCGGATGCCCGCGGCGATGGCGGCCGCGTCGCCGTGCAGCACGAGCGCGTCGACCAGCCGGTCGCCGAAGGGGTCGGTGAGGTCCTGGTCGGTGAAGCCGATCCGCCGGAGGTTGGCGGCGTAGTTCGCGATCCCCAGCATGGGGCGTACGGCGGCCCGGCCGGTCTCGCGGGCCCGTTCGACGTCGGTGTCGAGCAGCGCACCGTGTCCCGGCACCACCAGCTTGGCCGGTCCGAGCAGGTCCCGGGCGAACCGGGTGTGCTCGGGCGTCACCTGCAGGGTGAGCGTGCCCGCGGCGCGGTCGGCCGCCAGCCGCAGCATCCGGGGCCCGAGCGCGGCCAGCAGCACGTGCTCGGCGGGCACGCCGGCCGCGGTCAGGGTGTCCAGGTAGCTCGCCACCTTCGCCACCGGGGACGTGTAGCCGGCGTCGACCTCCCGGTGGCCGGCGCCGATGCCGAGGACGAGCCGGCCGGGGTGCTCGCGCGCGATCCGGTGGTAGGCGTCCGCGACCTCGTCCGCGTCGGCCTGCCACACGTTGAGCACGCTGGTGCCCACCACGATCCGGCTGGTCGCGTCGAGCAGCCGCGCGGCCTGGCCGAGGTCGGCCGCCGGCGACGCGGCCAGCCAGACGGCGCCGTATCCGGCTTCTTCCAGGGCGACGGCCTCCGCCGCGGTCGCGTCGGCGGCGGTCAGGTAGGCGCCGAGGGGTCCCAGTTCGATGGTCATGATCGAACTCCAGCACCGGCCGGCGGCGGGAACCAGCCCCAGCCGGCACGTGCTGCGATAAGCTTGGCTTATCGTCGGAGGTGAGGACCATGGAGCTGCGCGCGCTGCGGTGTTTCGTCACCGTCGCCGACGAACGGCACTTCGGCCGGGCCGCCGAACGGCTGCACGTCGCGCAGCCCGCCGTCAGCCAGCAGATCGCCCGCCTGGAGCGGGAACTCGGGGTCCGGCTCTTCGACCGGTCGCCGCGGCGGGTCCGGCTCACCGCGGCCGGCGAGCGCGTGCTCGACGCGGCGCGCGCCACCCTCGCCGCGGCCGGCCAGGTGCGGATCGCGGCGACCGAGGTCATGACGACCGTGCGCATCGGCACCGCCCCCGGCCTGACGGCCCGCCTGGAACGCGGGATCGACGCCCTCCGCGAGCGGGCGCCGGAGTTCGACGTGGTGCTGGTCGACCTGCCGGTGGAAGCGCGGCTCGACGCCCTCCGGGAGGGCGAGCTCGACCTGGCGCTGACCCGTGGCGTGCGGTCGGTGCCCGGGCTCACGGTGCTGCCGGCCTGGACCGAACGGCTGTTCGCGGTGGTCTCCCGCCACCACCCGCTGGCGGACCGCCCGGCCGCCGGCCTGGCCGAGCTGGCCGGTCACCCGCTGCGCGTCCCCGCCCCCGAGCACGACCCGCCGCTGCACGACGCCGTGGTTTCGGCCCTGCGCGACACCGGGCTGTGCCCGAAGGAGGGCCGCCCGACCGGAACGCTCCAGGACACGATCGTCGAAGTCGGTTCGGAGCCGCGGAGCTGGACGGTGCTGCCCGAAGACCAGGTCGGCGAGATCCGCTCGACCCGGGTGCGGTCCATCCCGCTCGAGCCGGCGATCACGATCGCCGGCAGCATCGTCGTCGCCGCGGGCACCGCCGGCGCCGCCGCCGAATGCGCGGTCGCCGCCTTCCGCGACTGACCGTTCACCGTCCGCTGTGGATCAACTGCCGGCCCGCGCCGCGCGGGTGGCCAGCTCGGCGAAAGCCGTCCGGAGCGCGGGCGGGCCGACGACCTCGATGTCGCAGCCGAACCGCAGCAAGCCCGCCGCCAAGGCCGGCCACGACCAGGAACCGGTCACCAGCCTCGTCTTCCCGGGGCCGGCTTCCTCGGCGACGCCGTCCCCGGCGAACGGCGCGACCCGGGCGACCGGCAGGTCGAGGACCACTTCGCCCCGGCACGGCCACGCGTCGGCCGTGCCGGAGCCCTTGAACCGGGCGGCGAGGAACGTGCCGACGTCGCCGCCGGGCACCTCCCCCGGGGTGAACCGCGGGCCGTTCGGCACGCGCAGCCGCAGGCGGTCCACGCGGTAGGTCCGCCAGTCTTCGCGGGCGGCGTCCCAGCCGACCAGGTACCACCGGCCGGTCCGGACGACCAGGTGGTGCGGCTGCACCCGGCGCGGAGGCCCGGGCTCCGCCGGGCGCGACGGGGAGTCGTAGTCGAACCGCACCTCCTCGGTGGCCCGGATGGCCGAGCTCAGCGCGAGCAGGACGTCGGTGCCGACCTGGGTTTCGCGGCCGGCCGCGGTGATCTCCAGCTGGTCGACGCGCTGCCGCAGCCGGGACGGCATCACCTGGCGCACCGTGGCCAGCGCGCGGACGGCGGCCTCCTCGATGCCCGCGCCGGTCCCCACCGCGATCCGCAGCGCCACCGCCAGCGCGACCGCCTGCTCCTCGTCGAACAGCAACGGCGGCATCCGGCCGCCGGCTTCGAGCCGGTAGCCGCCCTCCGGCCCCTTCACCGCCTGCACGGGGTAGCCGAGCTCCCGCAGCCGGTCGACGTCACGGCGCACCGTCCGTTCGCTGACGCTCAGCCGGTCGGCGAGCAGCGCGCCCGGCCAGTCCCGGCGGACCTGCAGCAGGGACAGCAGCGAGAGCAGACGACCCGAAGTCGCCGTCGAGGAGGCGATCGGCATGGCTTTCATGGTGCCACGAGAAGCGGACGTTCCCTGACCGCTACCGCTGACATCGTGGCTTTTGTCGCCGGAACCCCCCGGCGGCGAGATCACTTCTCGAAGGAACACCATGTCGCTCACCGCTGTCGCCCACCTCAACTTCACCGGCCAGGCCCGCGCGGCCCTCGAGTTCTACCGGTCGGTCTTCGGCGGCCAGGCCACCGTCGTCACCTACGGCGACTTCGGCATGCCCGCCGACCTGCCCGACGCGGGCAAGGTCGTGTTCGGCCAGGTCACCGCGGACAACGGCTTCAGCGTCATGGCCTACGACGTCCCCGGCACCGACGGCCCGGCCACCCCCGCCGCGCCGACGACCCACCGCGAGCACGGCACCACGATCACGAAGGAGCCGTTCTTCCTCTCCGTCCGCGGCACGACCGTCGACGAGATCTCCCCGGTGTGGAAGGGCCTCGCCGAAGGCGCGACCGTGATCGAGGAGTTCGGCCCGGCCCCGTGGGCGCCGGCGTTCGGGATGCTGACCGACCGCTTCGGCGTCACCTGGATCATCGACGTCGCGGCCGCGCGCTGACCCACTTCCCCGTCGCGGTGGGAGGCCCCCGGGCGTCCCACCGCGGCCGACCACCGGAGACTCCTGTGCAGACCCGTCCCCTCGGCCGGACCGGCATCCGGGTGAGCGCCTACACGCTGGGCACGATGATGTTCGGCCCGTACGGCAACCCGGATCCGGACGAGTGCGTCCGGATCGTCCACCGGGCGCTCGACCTCGGCATCACCACCATCGACACCGCCGACGTCTACGGCGGCGACGGCGAGAGCGAGCGGATCGTCGGGAAGGCCCTGCGCGGCCGCCGCGACGACGTCGTCCTCGCCACCAAGGGCAACGGCCCGATGGGCCCCGGCCGCCGCGGCAACTCGCGGCGCTGGATCGTCTCGGCCGTCGAAGGGTCGTTGCGCCGCCTCGGCGTCGACCACCTCGACCTCTACCAGCTCCACCACCCCGAACCCGGCACCGACATCGAGGAGCCGCTGAGCGCGCTGACCGACCTCCTGCGCGCGGGCAAGGTGCGGGCCATCGGGCACTCCAACCTGCCGCCCTCGGAGATCGTCGAAGCCCAGTGGGTGGCGGAACGCCGTGGCCTGGCGCGGTTCCGGACCGAACAGCTGCACTACTCGATCCTCGACCGCAATGCGGAGTCCGAGGTCCTGCCCGTCTGCGAGCGGTACGGCCTCGGGGTGCTCGTCTGGAGCCCGTTGTCGATGGGGCTGCTCACCGGCCGGTACCGCAAGAACGGCGGCGAGCCGGCCTCGGCCGGGCGCCTGCACTGGGTACCGCGGCACCTGACCGACGAACGCAAGCTGGACGCCGTCGAAGCCCTCCTGCCCCTCGCCGAAGAGGCCGGGATCCCGTTGCGGCACCTCGCGTTGGCGTTCGTGACGGCCCACCCGGCGGTGGCGTCGGCGATCATCGGCCCGCGCACGGAAGACCAGCTGGTGGATCTGCTCGCCGGCGCCGGCCGGACGGCCGGCGACGACGTGCTCGACCGGATCGACGAGATCGTGCCGCCCGGCACCGACCTCGGGCCGGTCGACGTGGCCTACGTGCCGCCGCACCTCACCCGGCCGCACCTGCGCCGCCGCTCGCCGGCGTCGCTCGCGGCGGAAGCCCGGTGACGACGCGCTCCGGCGGGCCGGCCGCCACCGGGCGGCGACCGGCCCGCACCTCACACCAGTGATGCCGTCAGCCCGCCGTCCAGGACGTAGTGGCTGCCCGTCACCCAGCTCGCCCGGTCCGAGGCCAGGAACGCCGTCACCTCCGCGATGTCCTGCGGCGTGCCCAGCCGGCCCTGCTTGGCCGCGACCAGGTCGCCGAACGGGACCTGGGTCGCCGCCTCGAAGTCCGGGACCAGGCGCTCGACCATGGCCGTGTCCGCGAAGCCGGGGCAGACCGCGTTGATCCGGACGCCCGCCGGGCGCATCTCGACCGCCGCCACGCGGGTCAGCTGGATCACCGCCGCCTTCGTCGCGCAGTAGGAACCCAGCAGGGGGCTGCCGCCGATGCCGGCGATCGAGGCGATGTTGACGATGTTGCCCCGGGACTCCACCAGGTGCGGGATCGCGGCCTTCATCGTCACGAACGTGCCGCGGACGTTGACCGCGAAGATCTTGTCGAAGCTGTCCGTGGGCTGCTGCAGCAGCGGGGACGACACCTCGATGCCGGCGTTGTTCACCAGGACGTCCAGCCCGCCGAGGAGGTCGACCGCCTGCTGGATCGCCGACTGCACCTGGGTTTCGTCGGTGACGTCGCAGTTGGCGACCCCGGCCGCGCCGATCTCGTCGGCCGTCTGCTTGGCCGCGAGGGTGTTCACGTCGCTGATCACCACGCGGGCGCCGCGTTCGGTGAACAACGCGGCGATCGCCTTGCCGATGCCGGCGCCGGAACCGGTGACGAAGACGCGCTTTCCTTCGAGTTCGGACATGCTGGTCCCTTTCACATCGCGTCGATCTTGGGCAGGATTTCTTCCGTGAGGCGCTTCATGTCGTCGAGGGTCTTCGCCACCGGGACGTCCTGGAACGGCGGCCACAGGAACGGCATCGTCAGCCCGGCGTCCTTGTACCGCTTGAGCTGGTCGGTGATCTGCGCCTGCGAACCGACGAGCAGGTTGGTGCCCTTGCCCAGCGGGCTCTGGTCCATGTCCCCGTCGGTGATCACGAACCAGATCATGCTGGAGATCTCCAGGTCGTCCACCGAACGCGGGGTGTCGAGGGCTTCCAGCTCGCGCTGGATCTCGGTGCGCCAGCGCCGGATGTCCTCGGGCGAGTCCTGGATGCCGATCCAGCCGGACAGGCCGTACTTCGCGATCCGGGCGGCCGAGCGCTTGGCGTCCTTGAGGCCGCTGAAGAAGATCGGCGGGTGCGGTTTCTGCACCGGCTTCGCGCCGAACCCGCTGCGCTGGAAGTCGGCGAACTCGCCGTGGTACTCGAACAGGTCGTTGGTCCAGATGCCCTGCATGATCTCCAGGGTTTCCCGGACATGCTTGTGCCGCTTGGGGAAGAGGTGCGACGCGCTGGCGGCGGCGAACTCCTCGGGCATCCAGCCGGAGCCGACGGCCACGTTGAGCCGGCCGCCCGACAGGTGGTCGATGGTGGCCAGTTCGGCGGCGAGGACGCCGGGCGAGCGGTAGGGCGTGTCGATGATGCTCATCCCGATCCGCACCTTCGACGTCTTCGCCGCGAGCCAAGGAATGAGCGGCATGCCCTGGAGGAACTTGCCCCGCGAGCTCACCGGGAGCCCCTTGGGGAACCCCTCGATCATCCCGAAGGAGTACTGCATCTCCTGCGTGTCCGACGTTTCCGGGACGATGATCCGGTCGAGCGTCCAGACGGAGTCGAAGTCGAGGTCCTCGGCCAGCGCGGTGAGGTCCTCGAGTTCCCGCACGGTCACCTCGTCGCGGAAGTTCGGCAGGTACAGCGCGAGTTTCATGGTGTTCCCTTTCAGCCGGCGGTGAGGGTCGTGCGGATTTCGGCCTTGAGCACCTTGCCGACGGTCGAGCGAGGCAGGTCGGGCCAGATTTCGATCTGTTTCGGCGCTTTCACGCTGCCGATGCGGTCCTTGACGAACGCGATCAGCTCGCCGGGGTCCAGCCCGGCGCCGGGCCGCAGCTGGACGACGGCGGTGACGCGCTCGCCCCACTTGTCGTCGGGCAGGCCGATCACCGCGCAGTCGCGGACCGCGTCGTGGGCCAGCACCGCCTGTTCGACCTCGGCGGAGTAGACGTTGAAGCCGCCGGTGATGACCATGTCCTTGGCGCGGTCGACGATGTGGAGGAACCCGTCGGCGTCCAGGAACCCGATGTCACCGGTGTGGTGCCAGCCGTGGGCGGACGCCTCCGCGGTCGCTTCGGGGTTGCGGTAGTAGCCGGCCATCACCAGCGAGCCGCGCACGCAGATTTCGCCGCGTTCCCCCGGCGGGACGGCCGTTCCGTCGCCGTCGAGGATCGCCACCGTCACCAGCGGCGACGGCCGTCCGGCGGACGCCAGCCGTCCAGTGTGGACAGTCCCGTCGGGCCGGCGGTGCTCGGCGGGCGACATCGTCGAAATCATCATGGGGGCTTCGGACTGGCCGAACAGCTGCGCCATCGGGCCGATCCGGTCGAGCGCCTCGGCCAGCCGGGCCGTCGACATCGGGGCCGCGCCGTACCAGAAGCACTGCAGCGACGAGAGGTCCGTGGTGTCCAGGGCTTCGTGGCCGAGGACCAGGTAGATGAGCGTCGGCGGCAGGAAGGTGTGGGTGACGCGGTGCCGTTCGATCAGCGCCAGGAACCGCCCGACGTCCGGCTTGGCCATGATCACGACCTCGCCGCCGCGGGCCAGCACCGGGAAGCACAGCACGCCGGCCGCGTGCGTCAGCGGCGCGAGAGCCAGGTAGACCGGGCGGCCTTCGAAGGGGTAGCTCATCAGCGTGATCGCCGACATCGCTTCCAGGTTGCGGTCGGTGAGCATGACGCCCTTGGGCCGGCCGGTCGTGCCACCCGTCCCGACGAGGGCGACGACGTCGTCGGGCGGCGCGGCCGCGGCGGGCGGGTCGTCGCGGGCGGCGTCGAGCCACGCGTCGAACCCGGTCGCCAGGGCGTCGCCTTCGCCGAGCCGGACGAGCGTGGTCAGCTTCGGCAGCCGCGGCGCGATCCGGGCGACCAGGTCGTCGAAGGCCGGCTGGAAGACCAGCGCGGTGCAGTCGAACAGGTCCAGCAGCTCGGCGTTCTCCGCGGCCGCGTTGCGCGGGTTGATCGGGCACCACACCGCGCCGGCCCGGGAGATGCCGAAGACGCAGGTGAACGCGGTGGGGTCGTTGGCCGAGAGGATGCCGACCTTGTCCCCCGGGGCGACGCCCGAGCGCCGCAACGCCCGGGCGACGGCCTCGGCGAGCGCGACGACCTCGCCGTAGGACCGGGACTCCCCGTCGAGGGTCAAGCAGGGCGCCCCGGGATCCAGGGAGGCGCCTTTCTCCAGGTAGAAGAACAGAGACATCGTCGTCCCTCCCGACTTCGCCGGCGGCTGGTGACGACCATGACCGCCGTTTGGACGAATGTCAAGATTTTCTTGGACGATTGGTCAGAAACGGCGGCGATGGTATCTTCGGGAGCGTGACCAGCGCACCCGCCGTGAAGCGCCGGCCCCCAGCCGACAAGTTCGAGGACCGCCGCCGGGAACTGGCCGACGCGGCGCTCCTGGCCCTGGCCGACCTCGGCTACGCCCGCACCAGCCTGCGCACGATCGCGGAGCACACGAAGTTCTCTCACGGGCTGCTGCACTACTACTTCGCCGACAAGGTCGAGCTGATCACGTACTGCGTACGGCGTTACAAGGCCGCGTGCGTGCAGCGCTACGAGGGCGGCGTCGGCGAAGCGGCAACACCGGGCGAGCTGGCCACGGCGTGCGCGGACGGCCTCGCAGCCGCGCTCGGCGAAGCGCCCCTGATGCACCGCATGTGGTACGACCTGCGCACCCAGTCCCTGTTCGAGCCGGCCTTCCGCGACGACGTCGCGGAGATCGACGAAAGCCTGCGCGACATGATCTGGCGCAACGTGAGCGCGTACGCGGCCCTGGGGAGCACGGAGCCGACCTGCTCCGCGGCGGACGCGTACGCGTTGTTCGACGGGCTGTTCCAGCAGGCATTGCTGCGCCACCTGGCCGGCGAAGAGGCGGCGCTCGACGATTTGCGGCGCGGGGTGCGGGAGCTGTTCCCCCGGCTGGTCGGCTGACGGGCACCGCCCGGGTCGCCCGACGAAAGCAGTCGACCCCTCGCCGGCTGTGGATACGAGTTCGGCTGCATCTCCCTTGCTGTCAGATCTTGACCGAACCGTACGAGATTCTGCCGATCTCAAACGTCAGCCAGCGAATGTGCTGGCACACGGGCGCTCGTAACAGAGATTGCCGTGTCGACGATCTGTACCAGTAGCCTTGGCGAGATCAAGCCGCGGCGGAGCGAGAAAGGGCTCGAATGCGCACAGGTCGCACCAAGTGGCTTTTCCGCCTGGGCGTATCGGTGGTGATAACAGCTGCCCTGTGGGCCGTATGGATCCGCTTCCTTCCCCGGGAAAGCCGGGGCGACGAGGCGACTTTCGGTCAATTTTTTCTGGCGCTGATCGGCATGGTGACCGCCACCCTCAGCTCAGTGAAGGGCCGGTCCGACCGACGGCGTCGACACGGATGATCGACGAGCTGGCCGGTGCGATTCACACGCAATGGAAAGACGCCGCGAACGAGCGCAAGCTCCTTGTTCCCGCGCCGATACCATTGCACTGGCACCATGACGACCTCGAACACAGGGCCGGACTGACCGAGCAGGCACGGAACCACACACCCGTTCCGATCCTCTTGAGCGGATCGTCTTGGGATCCACAGTCCCTCGAAAGCTGGCTGACCAAGCAGTTACGCGAGACATGCCCCGCAGTGCAGACCCAGCCTTCGCGCGTGGTACGCGACCTTTGGCACAATGGTTCCCTGTCCTGGATCTTGGACGGCCTCGACGAGGTTCCCGTTGATTCCCGAGCAGCCCTCCTGGAAGCGTTGGGAACCGAGGCGAATGGACGAGTCGTCATACTGTCCCGCCCGGACGAGTTGGCGGGCCGGCCCCGGCAAACTGGGACCTGTTGCTGGAGGACCTGCACAACCACCCGGAGGGCGCTGCCTCGCGCGCGTTGTCGAATCCACTCGCCATCACCCTCCTCCGTGACACCCTCGAGCCCTCGGACGATGTTTCGCGGGTGCTCGCACCGAGCTCGGCCACCAGCACTGATTTCGAAGGTCGTCCCATAGACCGATTCACGAACATCGCCTACGACAAAGGGGCTCCATCCAGCAGCCACCGACCCGGAGCGCAGCATGCACTCGGCTGGCTTGCCGCCAATATGGAGAAACGCAGCACCGGCGTCCTCGGCTGGTGGCAGCTACCGCTACTCACCCCCCTCCTCTGGAGGGTGGCACTGATCTCCGCAACGGCAGCCGGCGTGCTCGGGATCGGCTGGAGCTGGTCCCCGGAGATAAATTGGGAGTTCGATATATTTCGGGCCATGTTGGCCGCGATTTCGTTCGGAGCATTTACGACGCTCGCAACTCAGTGGCGCCTGACCAGCCTCCCGGAAATGGGGCGCATGGAGTTCTCGATAGCCTGCGTCGGAGTTGTCTGCAGCGGACTGTACTTCACCACCGGCGAGCATGAGCTCATCCGAGGCATGGTCGCCGCGCTCGGAATAGCGTTCGGCTCCGGTAAACCCACTTTGGTCAGTCGGACACGCCTTTCCGGGCGAATGCAACGCCGGCCGGTCCGCGTCCTGCTCCTCATCACGTTCGGCGCGACGTTGGTCGTTGCACTGGACTTGACGCCTGTCGTGGCATTGCCATTTGGTTTGCTATTTCTCCTTGGCATCCTCGCCGTACCCCGGATCACGTTGCGGTCCGACGTCAGCAGCCTTCGCCCCATCGCCACCTGGCGGGGTGACGCTCTCCATGCCCTGACCGTCGGAACGATCTTCGGCTGCGTGGCCGGACTGGCCGTGATGGCCAACTGGAACCCGTTCTCGGAGACCACTGATTTCGGTCCTGACCGCTTGCTCGGCGGCTCGGTCGCCCTCGGGTACTACACCTTGGCCGGCATAGCCTGCGCGATCTTGGCTCATTCTTCCGGCCAAATCTGGATCGCGGCCCTTTGGCTGCACGCGCAAGCCCGAACGCCGTTAAGGATCATCAAATTCCTCGAGGATGCCCGCCGCCGGGGCATCATGCGAACCGTCGGCGCGGTTTACCAATTCCGCCACGCCACTTTCCAAGAACGACTGGCCGCCAATGCAACGACGTCAGCGAAGGATTAGCGTATTCGGCTTCACTCCGTCACGACGATGACGTGCAGGTTCCGCGGCCCGTGCACGCCTTCCACCCGGGTCAGCTCGATGTCGCTGGTGGCGCTCGGGCCGCTGATCCACGTCTGCGGGCGGGCCGGGTCCAGTGCCGCCACCGCCTGCGGGACGCCCGGTACGATCTGGTCCGCCCGGAGCACGCACACGTGCACGTCCGGCAGCAGGCTCAGCTCCCGCCGGCCCTGGCCGGGGCCGTGGTCGAGGACGATCGTGCCGGTGGCCGCGATGCCCAGGGCCGCCGTGGTGACGACCGCGTCGAACTCCGCCGTGGTGCTCGGGGGGCCGCCGACGTCGATCGGGAAACCGTCCGGTATCAGCACTTTCCGGGCCGGTCCCAGCACCGATCGGAGGGTGGCCGGCAGTTCGGCGGCGGTGCAGCGCGTGAGCGTGGCGCGGTAGCCGACCACGCGCTCGGCGAACAGGTCGATGTCCGCGACCACCGACCGGTAGCCGCGCGGCACCACCGCTTCGGTCCGGTCCGCCTCCCGCAGCGCACCACGGACCGCCGCCAGGATCTCCTCGCGCGCGGTCACTTCCCGGCCCGCCGCCACCAGGCCCGGAACGATTCGCGCGGCGGGGCCGGCAGGTCGCGGGCGTTCGTCCACAGTGAACCGGGCCACGGCAGCCGGGACAGCGCGCGGCGGCCGCCCGGGAGCAGCCCGCGGCCGAACCGGGTCAGCGCCCGGTTCGCGACACCCAGCCCGCGTTCGGCGAACCCCAGCCGCCGGGCGTCCGAGAGCACCCAGGACGCCGTTTTCATCGCCAGCGCCTCGGGTTTCGGCGGTCCGCCGCGGTGCGCGTCGACCACCCGCGACCGCAGGTGCACCAGGACTTCCGGGATGTCGATGCGTACCGGGCACGCCTCGAAGCAGGCACCGCACAGGCTGGACGCGTACGGCAGCGAGTCGGTCTGCTCGTCGACGCCGACGCCCTTGAGCAGCGGGTTGAGGATCGCGCCGATCGGCCCCGGGTAGACCGAGCCGTAGGCGTGCCCGCCCGTCCGTTCGTAGACCGGGCAGACGTTCAGGCACGCCGAACAGCGGATGCAGCGCAGCGCCTGCCGGCCGACCTCGTCGGCGAGCGCGCGGGTGCGGCCGTTGTCCAGCAGCACCACGTGCACCTCCTGCGGACCGTCGCCCGGCGTCACGCCCGACCACGTCGAGGTGTACGGGTTCATCCGCTCCCCCGTGCTCGACCGCGGCAGCAGCTGGAGGAACACGTCGAGGTCGGCCCACGTCGGGACGACCTTTTCGATGCCCACCACGGACACGAGCACCTCGGGCAGGGTCAGGCACATCCGGCCGTTGCCCTCGGACTCGACGACGACCAGGGTGCCGCTCTCGGCGACGGCGAAGTTCGCGCCGGAGACGGCCATCCTCGCCCGCAGGAACTTCTCGCGCAGGTGCAGCCGCGCGGCGCCGGCCAGCTCGGCCGGGTCGTCGGTCAGCCCGTCGGGGGCCGGCCGGCCCGCCCCGGCCATCTCGCGGCGGAAGATCTCCCGGATCTCCGCGCGGTTGCGGTGGATCGCCGGCACCAGGATGTGGCTGGGCAGGTCGTCGCCGAGCTGCACGATCAGTTCGGCGAGGTCGGTCTCCCACGCGGTGACGCCGTGCTCGGCGAGGGCCTCGTTGAGCCCGATCTCCTGTGTCACCATCGACTTGACCTTGACGACCTCGTCGACGCCGTGGCCGCGCGCGATGCCGGCGACGACGGCGCAGGCTTCCCGGGCGTCCCGCGCCCAGTGCACGGTCGCGCCCCGCGCCTGCAGCGCCGCTTCGAGGGTCAGCAGGTGCTCGTCGAGGCGGCGCAGGGTGTTGTCCTTGATCGCGGCGCCCGCCAGCCGCAGTTCCTCCCACTCGGCGACCTCGCCCACGACGGCCGCGCGCTTGGCCCGGATGGTGCCGGTCGCGTGGGCGAGGTTGCGCCGCAGCTGCGTGTCGGCCAGCGCTTCCCGGGCGGCGGCCGGGAAAGCGGGCATGCCGACGAACGTGGCGCTCACGCGTCCTCCTCGGTCGAGGCCAGCACGTCGGCCAGGTGCAGTACGCGCACGCCGGACCGCTGCCGCGACAGCAGGCCGCCGACGTGCAGCAGGCAGGAGTTGTCGCCCGCGACGAGCACTTCCGCCCCGGTTTCGCGGACGTGCCGGGCCTTGTCGGCGCCCATGGCGGTGGACGTCTCGGCGTTCTTCACGGCGAAGGTGCCGCCGAAGCCGCAGCATTCGCCGGCGGCGGGCAGCTCGACGAGGTCGATCCCGCGGACCGCCCGCAGCAGCCGCAGCGGCTTGTCCCCGACGCCGAGCATGCGCAGCGAATGGCAGGTCGGGTGGTAGGTGACGCGGTGCGGGAAGGCGGCGCCGACGTCGGTCACGCCGAGCACGTCGACGAGGAATTCGCTGAGCTCGTGGACCTTCGTCCCGGTTTCGGCCAGCCGCGGCTCGCCCGCGCGCCGCGCGACGAGGGCGTGCTGGTGCCGGGCCGAACCCGCGCACGAACCCGACGGCGTCACGACGTGGTCGTACCCGGCGAAGGCGTCGGTGAACGCGCGGACCACCGGCACGGCCTCGTCGAGGTAGCCGGTGTTGACCATGGGCTGGCCGCAGCAGGTCTGCGCCACCGGGAACTCGGCGTCCACACCGAGCCGGCGCAGCAGCCGGAACACGGCCTTGCCGGTGTCGGGGAACAGCGCGTCGTTGATGCAGGTGACGAGCACGGCGACCTTCACGCGCGCACCCCCGTTCTCCGATTAAAAGGTTTCAAAACTCCGGTCCGGTGACCGTACTATGCCGTCGACAAACTCGTCAACGACAGATTGTTACGTTTCAAGTGCTGAAGAGGATCCCGCGCAGCACGCGGGCCAGGTGCCCGGCCAGGGCGGGTGCGGCCATCTCCGCGAGCGGCCCGGTCCGCGCGATGTACCGGTTGACCGTCACCCCGATCAGCTGCGCCCCCAGCAACGCCACCCGGGCCGCGACGTCCTCTCCCTCCAGGACCTCCCCGTAGGCCCGGATGCTGCTCGCCTCCATCGCGGCGTACAGCTTGGCGGCCGCCTGCCGGTCCGACGCGATGCTGCGCAACAGCACCACGAGCGGGTCGACGGCCGCGTCGGCCTCCATCCGCTCGACGTACGCGCGCGCCACGCGCTCGGGCAGCGTGGCCGGATCCCCCGCGATCACCGCGTCGAGCTCCCGGTGGCCCGGCACGGCGGCCAGGAACAGCTGCTCCTTCGACCTGAACTGCCGCAGGACCAGGCCGTGGGTGACGCCGGCGCGCGAAGCGATGTCCCGCACCGTCGCCCGGGCGAAGCCGCGCTCACCGAAGCTCGCGCGGGCGGCTGCCAGGACGGCCTGGCGATGGCCTTCCGGGTCACGGCGATGGGGTCGTCGGGTCATGGCGGGAGATCGGGGCCACCGGCCTCGGCCTGGACCTGTCCCGGCCGGAGACCATCGCCGCCGCGGCCGCGGACGTGCCGCCGCTCGACCACCTGGTGATCACCGCCAGCCACCAGCACCCGAACACCCTGCGGGACTTCGACGTCGCCGCCGCCGTCACGGCGGTGACCACCAAGCTGGTCGGCTACACCGAAGCCGTCAGAGTGCTGAGCGGGCGCTTCACCCCGGCGGCCTCGGTCGTCCTCTCCGGCGGCTTGGCCAAGGAACGGCCGTACCCGGGTTCGACCGTGATCACCACCTTCACCAGCGCGATCACCGGCCTGGTGAAGACCCTGGCCGTCGAGCTCGCGCCGCACCGGGTCAACGCCCTGCATCCGGGCCTGGTCGGCGACAGCCCCCGCTGGCGCGACGCCGACCTCGGCCCGCAGGCCGGCCGCACCCCGATCGGGCGCCTGGTCACGATGGCGGAGATCGCCGACGCGACCGACTTCCTGCTCGGCAACGGCGGGATGAACGGGCACGACCTCTTCGTCGACGGCGGCTTCCTCACCCGCTGAGCCGCGCGGACCGGGCAGCCGGCGTCAGCGCAGCCGGCGCACCAGGGAAAGCCAGTCCTCGGCCTCGGCGCGGTCGCGGTGCAGCGGCAGGACGCGGTCGAGCTGCAGCACCCGGACCGGCCGCAGCACCGCGCGGTCGGTGGCGACGATCGCGCACGGGATGCCGCGCGCGTGGGCGGTGGTGACGACGTCGAGCAGCACGGCCAGCGCCCCGGCGGAACAGAAGGTGACGCCGGTCAGGTCGAGGACGAGCGCGGCCGGTGTCCCGCGCAGTTCGGCTTCCAGCTGTTCGTGCAGCGACGCGGTGACCGCCAGGTCGAGGTCCCCGGTCACGGTGACGGCGGTGTGCCCGGGGCCGGCGGTGACGGTGACGCGCGTCCGCACCGGGAGAACGTGGGGTACTTCGGTTACCTCGCCGGGCGTCGCAAGCATCAAGGGCCTCCTCGTCGGGACGGGAGGCCGGGGTCCACCGCGCCTCCCGTGCGGCCGGCTGCCCCGCGGGCAGCTCGGATCCGGTCGGCGGCTGGTGGTCTCAACCGCAGCGCCCCGGCGGGAAGCCGCGACGCCGATGCCGGGCGGGCCCCGGCAGTTGAGCTACTGCCCACTCGCCGCGCCGTTCAACCCCCGGGCACCGGGCCGGGCGACACGATCCGGTGCCCTTCGTGGACGATCGGGGGATGACTCCCGAACCGGACGCCGCCGGCTGGGCGGCACGCCGGAGCTCCGCGGCGGTGCGGCGCCCGTGACCGGCTCGTTCTGGGGGGACCTGCTCATCGGCGTCGGCGCCGCCCTGCTGCCGGCGTGGCTGGTGCTCGTCGTCGCGCTGGTCGTCGTCCGGCCGCGCGGCGGGCTCCTGCGGGAAGCGCTGCGGCTGCTGCCCGACGTCCTGCGCCTCATCCGGCGCCTGGCCGCCGACAGGACGCTCCCCCGCGGCGTCCGCGTCCGGCTCGGGCTGCTGCTGGCCTACCTCGCGCTGCCCATCGACCTGGTGCCGGACTTCATCCCCGTCCTCGGCTACGCCGACGACGCCATCATCGTCACCGCCGTCCTGCGCGGCGTCGTCCGCCGCGCCGGGCTCGACGCCGTCCGCGCCCACTGGCCCGGCACCGACGACGGGTTCGCGGCCCTGGCCCGCCTGACCGGGATCGGCGCCACCCCGGCGTGAACGTCGGCGGGCGAGCGCCGGCCAGCCCCGGCACCCGCCCGCTTTCGGCTACTTCGCGACGGCGGCCAGGAACGCCGACCAGCTCGCGTCCGGCACGGCGAAGAACCCGCCCCGCGGATCCTTCGAGTCGCGGACCGCCGCGCCACGGTCGAGGATGGCCACCTCGACGCACTCGTTGCCGCCTCCGCCGCTGTAACTACTCTTCCGCCACACTGCCTCCGGCAGCCGCGTGTCGTCCACGTCGGGTCTCCAGTCTTTTGGTCATCCGGCGGCTCCGATTATCCCCAGGAGCAGGGCTCGGGACCGGTCAGCGTCCTCCGCCGACTCCCACAGCCTGCCGAATGCGTCGACGTACGGGCGGACTTCGGCTTCCTGCTCCAGGTACACCCCGGTTCGCAGCAGTTCGATGTAGCCGATCTCCGGCTCGTTGTCGTCGAAGCTCAAGATGCTGAAGGGATAGCCCATCGCGTAGTACGCGCCGCGCTCGCTCGTCAGGAACCTGATGTCGATGTTCGGCAGCTCCATGAGCTCGGCGATCCGGCGCAGCTGCCCGAGCCAGGTTTCACGGCCACCCACCTGGATCCGCAGCACTGCCTCGGTCAGCACGCACCGCACGGCCAGCGGTAAATCGTCCGTCAGCCGGGCCTGCCGCCGGATGCGGGCTTGGACCCGCTCCTCCGACAGCCCGCCATCCGATGCGACCGTCGTGTCGATGACCCTGGCGTAGTCGGCGGTCTGCAGCAGCCCGGGTACGACATCCACCTTGAAGATCCGCGCCTCGGTGGCCTCGGACTCGAGGGCCACGTACTCGCGCACGTCCGCGGCGAACGCGTCGGCCGAGATCTGCTCCAGCCAGCGTGCGCTGTGCGCGGTCTGGGCGTCGCGGAACAGGGCGTCCCGCTCGTCCGGCGGCCGGGCGAAGTGCAGGGCCAGCGTCATCACGTCGGCCGGTGTGATCGGCAGCTTGGCCGTCTCGATGCGCGACTGCTTCGCGTTCGACCAGCCGACCGCCTTCGCGACCTCGACCTGGTCCTGACCGCTCTCCAGCCGCCACGCCAGGATGGTGCGGGCGATCCGCCGCATGCGGACGCCGGAAGTCTTCGCCTTCGCCTCGTCGGGCACGGTGCTCCTCTCCCTCGAATCGCCGCCGAGCCTACGTCAGCCGCGACAACTTGCGCCGTCACCCGATCGACTGACTCTGTAAATTTACAGCTCTCCCGGCTTGCATGGCGTGCAATTTTGCTTGACGCTGGCTTCCGATCGCGGACGAGCCACCTCGGGAGGGACCGGATGAACACCCCGGATGCGTGGGGCCAGGTGCCCGCGGCGTGGGAACGGGCGAGCGGCGCCATCGCCGTCGCCGGCGAACGGGGCTGGACGTGGCGGGCCCGCCCGCCCGGCTCGCCCGCCCCTGCCGAACTCCTCGGCCGGCACACCACCGCCACCCACGATGACGTCGTGGTCATCGAAGCCGCCCTGGACCCGATGCACGCCATCGGCGCCCGCTTCGCCCCCGGCGACTGGGGCCGCCACGGCGCCACCCCGCTGCGCGGCCCGATCGCCGGCGCCCCCGACGAGGTCCTGTTCACCGTCCTGGGCTGGCCCGGCGAGGAAACGCCATGACCCGCCCCACGCTCTCGGACCGCCAGCGCCGCGCCCTGGCCACCGCCGCCCGGGACGCCGACCGCGGCCGGCGCGTCCGCGCCACCGCCGTCCGCACCTGGTACGACGGCCGGTCCCAGGCCGACGCGGCCGCCCGCGCGAACGTCTCCCCGACGACGATCCGGCGCTGGGTCCGGGGTTTCCAGGAGACCGGCACCCTCCCGCCGGGACGGACGCACCCGGCCCGGGCCACCACCCTGCACGCCCCGCGCGGCACCGTGGTCGCCATGTCGACCCGGCAGTTCCGGGCCGCCCTCGGCGCGGAACTGCTCGCCGCGCGGACCCTGCGCGGCTGGTCGCGGGCCCAGGTCGTGTCCGCCGGCGGCGTCGGCTACAGCCCGGCGATCCTCGGGCACTGGGAACGCGGCAGCCGGGCCATCCCGCTCGTCGCGTTCGCCATCGTCGGCCACGCACTCGGCCTCGATCCCGGGGAGGTGATCCGGCGGTGTTACGACGAATCGTTCGCCCATGTCCGCGGGCTGCCGCGGTGAGCGGCTCCCTCCCCGCCGGTGTGGAGACTGGAGGGAAACCACGCGCGGGGAGGAAGCCGCCGGTGCCGGGCGCTGCTGGACCCGGCCCGGCCACGGTAGCGAACGGGTGCCCGCTCGCGGCCGGTTGTCACCGACGCGGGTCACTCCCCTCGGTCACGTCCGCGCCCGCCCGGACCCGTCCGGCGTGGCCGTCGGAAACCGACCTGCGGCTCGCCGAGCACCCGGAGTTCGTGCTCCTGTGCCGAGTTCTTCGCGGCCTACGCCGGCTGTCCGTTCCGGACAGTCCCGTCCCACCCGGAGGTGCCATGCCCCGCGCCACGCACGACCTCGTCGACCTCCTCCGGGCCACCCAGACCCGGCTCGTCGTGCTCACCACCCGGCTCGCCGACGCCACGGCGAGCCCGGACGAGCAACGCGCGTTCGCCGACCACGCCGAAGACCTGGCCGACCTGCTCCGCTCGCACGCGGACGACGTCGACGCCGGAATCGTCGCAGCACCCCGCCCCCTCTTCACCACGAACCGGGAAACCGCATGACGAAACCCCCTTGGCGCCCGGCGTCGATCCTGCTCGGCCACGGGCTCCGCGACCTGCGCACCGCGCGGGGCCTGGGCCTGCGCGTCCTGGCCCGCAAGCTGGGCCTGGCCGCCGCCGACCTGTCGGCCTGGGAACTGGGCACCCGCCGCCCGCCGCCCGAGGCGGCCGCGTTCATCCTCGGTCACCTGCAGGCGAAACCGGCCGACTACCGGCAGCTGATGCACCTGCACCGCCAGAGCGAGCAGCCGGGGTACATCGAGGACCTCGGCCCGGACGCGGACAGCCTGCAGCAGCTGTACGAGCGGCACGCGATCCGCGGGTGGGAGTGGGCCCCGCAGGACGTCCCGGAGGTCCTGCCGGGCTGCCGGCACACCCTCCTGGTGAGCGAAGCGGCCTGGCGGACGGCCGGCGACCGCCCGCGGCCGGACCACGTCACGGTCCAGGTCGTCCCGGACGGCACCGGCACGAGCCACGGCTTCCGGATCTTCGAACTGGCGTCCGGCACGTGCACGGTGGTCTTCCGGCACGAACACACCCGGATCCACCTCGGCGACCCGCGCACGGTCGAGCGTTACCGGGCCACTTTCGGGCGGCTGCAACGGAAAGCCCTGCGGCCGGCGCCGTAGCGGTCAGCCGAACGCGGCCAGGGCGACCGGTTCCCACTTGCGCCAGCCGGCCAGCCGGTCCTGGTATTCGGCTTCGACCGCGGCGAACGACTTGCCGAAGAAGATCCGCTGCGGCGGGTCGTCGGTGTCCGCGAGCTCCAGCATCGGCGCCCGGGTCGCCCGGGGATCGCCGAGGTCCCACTCGATCCGGGTGGCGTCGCGCACCGCGTCGTAGGCCGGGTCCGGTGCGCTCTGCCGGACGCTGCCGCCGCCGAAGTCCGTGCGGTACGGGCCGGGTTCCAGGCAGATCACGTCGATCCCGAACGCCGCGACCTCCTGCCGCAGGGACTGGGAAAGCCCTTCCACGGCCCACTTCGACGCGTGGTAGGCGCCGATGCCGGGGAACGCGCGGACGCCGCCTTCGCTGGTGACCTGGATGATCCGGCCGCGGCCCTGCCGGCGCATGATCGGCAGGGCCGCCTGGGTCAGCCAGAGCGTGCCGAAGAAGTTCGTCTCGAGCTCCGCGCGGACCTCGGCCTCGGTGAGTTCCTCGACCATCCCGAAGTGCCCGTAGCCGGCGTTGTTGACCAGCACGTCCAGCGACCCGAACGCGGCCGCCGCCCGCTCCACCGCTTCGACGGCGGCGGCGCGGTCGGTGACGTCCAGCGGCAGCGGCAGCACCGCGTCGCCGTACTCCTCGGCGAGCGGACGCAGGCTGCCGACGTCCCGCGCGGTGGCCGCGACGCGGTCACCGCGGGCGAGGGCCGCTTCCGTCCACTCCCGGCCGAAGCCCTTCGAGGTCCCGGTGATCAGCCAGTTCTTCGTCACTGCACAACCCTTTCTCTCTACCTTCTGAGCTAACAGTAGCATGGACTGCATTAATGCGTCGGATGCTAGAGTGTCGGGCATGAGTGACGGCCGCCGTGAGCGCAAGAAGGCCCAGACCCGCTCCCGCGTCCAGGAAGCGGCGCTGGACCTCTTCGCGAGCCAGGGCTACCGGGAAACGACGATCGCGCAGATCGCCGCGCGGGCCGACGTCGCGACCCGGACGGTCACGCTGCACTTCCCGGCCAAGGACGACCTGCTGTTCGCCGACGACCCGTTCACCCCGGACTCCCTCGGAGCGCGGCTGCGCGAGCGAAAGCCGCGGAGCACCTTCGACGTGGTCCGCGACTGGATGCACGAGACCATGCGCGAACTCGACGAACGCGACCGCGAATCGGGCGCGGACCCCGCGCACATCTGGCAGCGCCGCGCCCTCCGCGCGCGGCTGCTGATGGCCGACGACGACCTCCGCGGCCGCGCCCGCGCCGGTTACCGCGACCTCGAACTCCTGGTGGCCGCCGGGATCGGCGAGGACATGGGCCTGCCCGCGGACGCACTGCTCCCCCGCCTCGCCGCCGTCACCGTGGTCACGGGCCTGCGCGAGATCTACGTGACACGCGAAGGCCAGGCCAAGGCCCAGTCGGCGACGAGCGATCTTTCCCACCTCGTCGACGAAGTGCTCGCTTTCGCCGAAGCCGGCCTGGCCCGCGCGGGGGCTGCGGCAGGGGAAATCTGCCCGCCTTGACCTGTCCCGGCGGCCGGAACATGCCGGGCACATTCACCTTCAGCTACCTGAACCCGGCCGACCGCCAGGCCGATCCGACGGCTCGGCCGTGCTGGTCCTGTTCAACCGCGGCGACCTGGCCGCCCCGATCACGACGTCGGTGGCGGACGCCGGCCCCCGGCTACCGCGTCCGCGACCTGTGGACGGGCGAGGAAACCGAGACGACCGGCGCCCTGGGCGCAACGGTGGGCCGGCACGCCGCGACGGTCCTGCGCGGGTGGCCGGCGAGCGTCACGGCCGCACCGCGGACGTCCCTGACGGTGGAGCTGCCCGACCCGGTCCCCCCGTCCCGGCCGCTGACGGCGACGGTCCGCTTCACCAACGCCGGTTCGACCCCGATCACCGGCGCCCACCTGCAGCTGACGGCGCCGCCGGAGTGGCAGTTCGACAGCGCCACCGAAGCATCGGCCCCGACCGTCAACCCGGGCACCACGGGGGAGACGGCGGTGACGCTGCACCCGATTTCGACGGCGACGCAGCCGTTCGAGATGCCGGCAACGGTCACGTACACGACGAATGCCGGCGCCCGGACGCTGGCCGTGTCGGCGGAGTCGCCGTTGCTGCCGGCGCCGAACCCGCCGTACAGCAACGGATTGCTCGCGGTGGACGATGCGAGCGACGGGTCGGCCGGGGATCGGGGTGACTGGTTGTCGCCGTACCTCAGCTGCTGAGGTTCTTGCGGGTGTCGCCGCTGGTTGCGGCCGGCTGCGACAACCGCGGGCCCGGGCCGTAGCAATGCGGGTGCGGGATACGACTCACGACCGTGGCCGAGGATGAACGCACCCGGTGGCACCGCGTCCGCCTGCTGGCCCGATCATGGCGGAAAGCGGCACGCCGGCGGGTACGGGAGTGGTGGCTGAGCCAGGACCCGCCGGGCCGGGCGGTGGAATTCCGGCCCGCCGTGCAGGAGGGTTACGACCGGCAGGACGTCGTCCTCGGGGTCGTCGCCGAGCTGGGCATGGCGGTCGAGCTGGATGTGGTGCGGTACCGCGCGTTGCGCTCGTGTTCTACCTCCTCGCGTCGCCACCGCTGCTGCTGCTCGCGTGGGTGTCGCAACGCTTCCCGAAGGCCGGGGTGCTCGTCATGATCCTCATCGTCGTCGCGGTGGAGTCGTCCGCGGGGTTGATCGTGTACGGCGAACTCGAGCGCACGGGGCCGGTCCACGCGATCGTCGGGCACGTCCCCGAAAACCTCGGCGTCTTCGCGGGGACGCTGGCCGTCCTCCTGTTCTCGTTCTTCTTGACCGGGTTCCTCCTGCTGGCGCCGATCGTCGCGTGGACGAGCGGCCGGCGCCGGATCCGGCGTCACCCGACCGCGCAGGCGGTGAACACCCTGTTCCGCTGCATCGAACTCGCGCAGGACCGGAAGGGGTTCCTGCAGCCGGACACCAGGCACCAGCTCGTCACCCACACGCACCAAGTCGCCCGCATCCTTCAGCACGGGCTGTGGCGCACGATGTCCACCCGCAGCCCGCTCGCCGCCACCCAGCTCAAGCGTCGCTGCCGGCACGCCGGGCAGTCGGTCGAAATCCTGTGCGCCGCGCTGGTGCTGCCGGACGAAACCACCCGTGAGCGCTACCTCATCGCCACGGCGAAACGCCTGGCCACGACGGCGGCCATCAGCGTCGCCCCGCTGGCCGGCGCCCTGCTGCAGTGGCGCTTCCACGTCCTCCCGCCGGCCGCCGACGTTCCCCTGCTGACCGGGTCCGCCGCGTGGCTGACCGCGTTCGGCCTCAGCGCCGTCAACCGGCGCTACCCGGACGAGACCGCGCGGTTCCCCGCAGATGCTCAACATCTTCCGGAGCTTCAGGTGAAAAACAGCCGCAGCACAGCCGTCACGATCGCGGCACCCACCATCGCCGTCAGGATCGACCGCTTGCAGGCCAGCAGAAGCACCCCGGCACCCACCCCCGCCAGCGCGGTGACCGTCCGCGCCGATCCCACGTCACCCGAAGCCGGCCACAACAGCGTGATCACCAACCCTGCGATGAGCGCCGGGGTCGCGCACGTCAGCGCCCTGCGCAGCCAAGCCGGCAGCTCCCGGCCGCCCGCGGCCAGGGGTACCACCACCCGCAACGTGAGCGCGGTGACGCCCAGGGCCAGCACGATCGTCCATTGGTACGTCATCGCCGGGCCCCCCACGCAGCGCCCGCGGCGCCCGCCACCAGCACCGGGATCCCCGGCGGGGCCCAGAACACCAGCGCCGCCGCGGTGACGGCGCCGAGGGCCGCCAAACCCCACGCGCGCGCGTTCTTCAGGTGCGACCGCAGCAGGCCGAGGAAGAACACCGGATAAGCCGCGTCGAGACCGAGCCTTCCCGGGTCGCCGATGACGTCGCCGAGGGCCGCGCCCGACGCCGTTCCCGCGGTCCAGCCGCACAGGCACAGGGCGCCCGCCAGGCGCAGGGTTCGCAGGTCGTACCGTCCGTCTCCGCGGTGGGCGAGGGCCCAGGAGCCGTCGGTGATCAGCATGGCCGTCCCCGCGCGCGACCAGAAGGAGCCGGTCAGTGCGGGGGCGATCGTGGTGCCCATCAGCAGGTAACGCGCGTTGAGCGCGGCCGCCGCGACGACCACGGCCCAGACCGAGCCGTGCTGCGCGATGACGGCCACGGCGCCGTACTGGGCGCTGCCCGAGAACACCAGCAGCGACATCGCCACCGGGGCCAGCACGCCCATCCCGGCCGACGCGGCGAGCGCGCCGAACGCCATGCCGTCCGCCAGGTCGGCGGCGGCCACCGGCAGCACCGGACGCACGACCACGATGACCACCTCCCGGCGTCGACGTTACCAACAGTACGATTTGCTGGTAACGAAGACTTACCCGGGATTTCCGCCGCCAAACCGCGTAGCAACCAGCAGAGGATGCTGTTGGTAACGTAGGCGCATGACTCCGCGTCCGGCCGCCCCGCCTCCGCTCGCGGTGGTCCAGAGCCTGGTCAACACCAGCGAACTGCTGGAGGACCGGGACGACCTGACCACCCCGGCGGGCTTGGTGGCGTGGGCCGCCGCCGAAGGCCTGCCGTGCCCGGCCCGGCCGACCCAGGCCGACCTCACCCGCGTCCGCCGGTTCCGGGAGGCGCTGCGGCAGCTGCTGGGCGGCGCCGCGGGCGGGGTGAGCACCCTCAACGGCGAGCTGGCGCGGACCGGCACCCGCCCGCTCCTGCAGGCGGGCCCGCTCGTGGAGTTCACCGGCGACGACACCACCGCACTGGACGCGGCCATCACCCGGGTGCTCACCGCGGTGCTCACGGCCGGCCTCGACGGATCGCTGCGCCGGCTGAAGACGTGCGCCGCGGAAGACTGCCGGTGGGCGTTCTACGACCGCTCCCCCAACGTGGTGAGCCGCTGGTGCGAGACGTCCGTGTGCGGCGCCCGGCACAAGATGCGCGCCTACCGCGCCCGCCGGGCGGCCACCACGGGGTGACCCGGGCGGCCGGCGCAGCGTCAAGTCGTTCCGCCCGCCGGGAGCATTACGCACCCGGGCGGCCCACCCCGCAGAATCGCGGGCATGACGACCGCCGAGGCAGTCCAGGTGAGCATCCGGATCGACCTCACCAGCCGCACCGGGGACGCCGCGCTCATCGCCGCCCGCCTCGCCACGGCGCTCGACGGGCTGGCGAGCGTCGACGTCGTCCGCGCCGCCCCGCACCTGAGGCTGGTGCCGGACCCGGTGCTGCGCATCGAACCCGGGTCCCGGCGCGTGCTCCTGCTCGGCCGCCCGCTCCGCCTGACGCGGCTGGAATTCGACCTGCTGCACTTCCTGCGCCGGCACCCGGACCGCGTCTTCACCCGCACCAGCCTGAAGAACGCGCTCTGGCCCCGCCAGGACGGCAACGACCGGACGGTCGACGTCCACGTCCGGAAGCTGCGGGCCAAGCTCGCCCCGCACCTGGACCCGATCACGACGGTCCGCGGCGTCGGCTACCGCTTCGAAAGCTCGGCGCCGGTGGTCCTGGCCTGACCGGCGACCGTCCACAGTGGACGCCGGCCGCAGGCGTGTCGCCCCGCCAATCACGCGAGACGCCCCCGGATCACGAGTGATGCCCCTCCAGACACACGGATGCGCGCCGGACCACGCGAACCGACCCTCCAGGTACGCGAGTCGTCCGTCTGGGTACGCGAGTTCGCCAGTCCCGTCCGGTACGCGGGACTCGCGTGATCCGGGCCGGAACTCGCGTGATCCGGGCCGGAACTCGCGTGATCCGGGCCGGAACTCGCGTGATCCGGGCCGGGACTCGCGTGATGGGAGGGGTATCTCGCGGGCCGGGACGGTCGGCTCGCGTACCGGGAGGGTCGGGTCGTTAGGGTCGGGGATGCTGACCCGGCTGGACCCACCTGATCGCGGAGGACCGATGGACGACGTGCGTGTCGAGACGGCCGGGACCACCACGGTGATCTGGCTGGACCGCCCGGACCGGCGCAACGCGGTCGACGGGCGGATGGCCGGCGAGCTGCGGGACGCCTTCCTGGCGTTCGAGGCCGACCCGAGCCAGCGGGTGGCCGTGCTCGCCGGGGCCGGCGGCACGTTCTGCGCCGGGGCGGACCTGACCGCGGCCGGCGACCCGGACCGCCGCAACGAGCTGACCCGCGACGGCAGCGGGGCCGGCCCGATGGGGCCGACCCGGCTGAACCTGAGCAAACCGCTGATCGCGGCCGTCAGCGGCCACGCCGTCGCGGGCGGGCTGGAGCTGGCCCTGCTCGCCGACCTGCGGGTGGCCGAGCGGGACGCGGTGTTCGGGGTGTTCTGCCGCCGGTGGGGCGTGCCGCTGATCGATGGCGGCACGGCCCGGCTGCCCCGGGTGGTCGGCCTGGGCCGGGCCCTGGACCTGATCCTCACCGGCCGGCCGGTCGACGCCGAGGAGGCCCTGGCGATCGGCCTGGCCAACCGCGTGG
Organism: Amycolatopsis sp. CA-128772; assembly: GCF_002904295.1. Classification (GTDB taxonomy): domain Bacteria; phylum Actinomycetota; class Actinomycetes; order Mycobacteriales; family Pseudonocardiaceae; genus Amycolatopsis. The sequence continues at coordinate 9,618 of NZ_PPHG01000098.1, read as the reverse complement.
TCGAGCCCGGCCAGGCCGTCCCCGCCGCCCTGGAGCTCGCCGCGCGGATCGCCGCGTTCCCCTTCGAGTGCGTCCTCGCCGACCGGGCGTCGACCTACGCGGGGCTCGACCTCCCGCTGACCGAGGCGTTGCGCGCCGAGGGCGCGGCCGGCGTGCCGATCGTCGAGCGCGAGGGCGTTTCCGGTGCGGCCCGGTTCGCCGCCGGCGCGGGCCGGCACGGGCGGTTCGAAGACCCCGCGTGACGCCGGAGTTCAGCGGCGCGCCTGCCGCACCCGGTACCACGCGAACGCCACCAGGACCAGGACGGCCACCTCGGCCAGGACGCTGAGCAACGCCTGGGGCGCGGGCTGGAAACCCCGCTCGGCGAATCCGAACAACCCGCTCGTCCGCGACAACGCGAAGCCCGCCAGCGCACCCGCCGCGAGACCCGCGGCCGCCGGCCGCAGCAGGAGCGGGCCGCCCGCCGGCAGCAGGAGCGCCACCACCATCGACCCGGCCGCCTGCAGCAGGAACGCCGGCCCGATCACCGGGATCACCCGGTACCCGCCGACGTACAGCTGCGCGTGGAGGAAGCCGCTGAGCGCGAGGCAGACCGCCGTCGCGATCCGGAGGACGAGGTTCATGCCGGCTTCACATCCTTCACCGCCAGGCCCGGCTGCCCGGGCCGGTAGGTCACCTCGCGGATGCCCAGCGCGTCGGCGAGCCGGCCGGCGGGCAGCGTCACCGGGGTCGGCGCCGGCCGGGTGCCCGGCTGCGGCGGCGGGTAGGCCGTCGTCGTCGCGCTGCGGAAGGTGATGTTCCCTTCGGTCTTCGTGAACAGCTGGTGCATGTGCCCGTTGAGGCAGGTCACCGACGAGAACCGGCGCAGGTACGACAGCGCCTGGGTGGCGTCGTCGGTGCCCCAGCCCCACGCCGGGTACATCGTGAACAGCGGGATGTGGCTGAACACCACGATCGGGGTGTCCGAGCCGAGCTTGGCGACGTCCTTGCGGACGAACTCCAGCTGATCCGGCCGCAGGTGGCCGAGCTTTTCCAGGCTGAGGGTGTTGACCAGCGCGATGAAGTGCACGCCCTTGACGTCGAAGCTGTATCAGCCGTCGCCCGCGGTGCCGGCCCCGAACGCCTGCCGGTACTTCTGCCCGGCGTCGTCGACCGGGTCGTGTTCGCCGGGCACGGTGGAGACGTGCCCGGTGTCCAGCGTGCCCAGCATCTGCTTGACCTGGTCGAACTGGGCCGGCGTGGACAGGTGGGTCAGGTCGCCGGTGTGCAGCACGAAGTCCGGCCGGTGACCGAGCCCGTTGATCTGCGTCAGCGCCCGGGAGAACGACTGCTCGACGGCGGTGTTCGCCGGGCCCTTGAACCCGAGGTGGCTGTCGCTGGTCTGGACGAACCGCAGCGCGTTCGGGTCGTCGGCGGCGACGGCCTCGCCCGGGGTGGCGATCCGGCTGATCACCTCGCCGCCGGCGGCCGTCAGGACCACCGCGGCGCCGAACCACGCGGTGTGGCGCAGCAGCCGGCGCCGGGTCATCCCTTCAAGGCTGTGGTCCTCTTCGGTCACGGCGTCACCGTCACGGTGGCGGTCATGAACGGGTGGATGGTGCACAGGTATCCGAACGTACCGGGGTGGTGAACGTGTACGAACAGGACTGTCCGGTTTGGAGGGTGGGCGTTCGAGGTGGCGTTCTCGGCCACGGACGACGACGGCGGCGCCATGCTCGACATGCCGGGCATCGACGACGACGGCGGCGCCGCGGGCGGCGGTTGCGCGGTACAGGCCGTGAGCGCCAGCGCCGCCGCACCCACGAGCAGGAAGTGTTTCACCGCAACGGAAATCCTCACGACTGGAATACGCGCGGGGGTTACGCCCCGGCGGGCGGAACCAGCACTTCGACCACTCCCCCGGCTTCGCGCACCACCAGGTGCGGCAACGGCGGCGGCGTCACCGGCAGCTGGTGCGTCAGCACCACGCCGTCGGCGGCGAACGACGTCCGGTGGCACGGGCAGTTCAGCCGCCGCGCCGGCGCGTCCAGGCTCAGCCGGCACCCGAGGTGCGTGCAGGTCGCCGAGACCGCCTGCACCTGCCCGCCGGACCGGTGCACGAACCCGGCCACCGCCCCGAAGTCGAACGGCCGCGCCCCGCCCTCGGGCAGGTCGTGCGCCGCGACGACGGCCCGCCACTCGCCGTTCCCCGGCCGCAGCGTCGTCTCCTCCGGAGGCGGTGCCGGCGGCGTCGCGGCCGGTTCGGCCTCCGACGTCACCAGGTATTCGACGCCGGCGCCCGCGGCGGCCGCCACCGCGGCGGCCGAGGACACCTGGATGAACCGGCGGCGGTTGCCGCCCGGTGCGGGCGCGGGTTCGCCGAGTTCCTCGGCCAGCCGGCGGTGCAGCCCGGCGACGAACTCCTCGCTCGCCGCCGCACCCCCGGGCCGGGCCGCGCGCAGCAGCACCGCGGTCCGCAGCTCGGCCTCGTCGCCCGGACCGGCCGCGAACGGGCGCGGCCGTCGCCGCCGCAAAAGGTCCTTCACGAACCGGCGGACGCCTCGAGTGCTCACGTCTCCATCCCTTCCGCCAGCTGGGCCGCCTGCCGCAGCGCCCGGTGCTGCAGCACCTTCGCGTTGCCCACGGTGGTGCCCAGCTGCTCTGCCGCTTCCTTCAGCGAACAGGCCTGCAGGAACCGCAGCCGCAGGATCCGCCCGTACCGCTCCGGCAGGAGCGCGAGGATCGCTTCGGCGCGGACCAGGATGCCGGGATCCACCGTCTCCGCTTCGAAAGCGGCGACGTCACGCTCTTCGTCCAGGGTGGTGATCTCCCGGCCGAGCGTGCGTCGCCAGTGCCCGGCCAGCACGGTCCGCGCGGTGGCCAGCAGGTACGCGCGCACCTCGCCCACGCTCGCCGAGACGCGCAACGGCCGCAACGCGGTCAGGAAGACCTCGGTGGTGAGGTCCTCGGCGTCCGGCCGGTTGCCGACCTTCGAGAACATCAGCCGGTACACGCGGGCGACGTTGTCGCGGTAGACCGCCCCCCAGTCCGGGTAGACGTCCGCCCCGACCGCGTGCAGCCGCGGGCGCGGTGCCGCGCCCGCTTCGTCCTGTTCGGCGCGCCTGCGCCGGAACCGCTGTGCCACCGGCACCGCCCGCCTTCTCCCCACCGACTTTTCCCGCCTCCGAGGGATACGCGCCCGGGTTACGAATCCGGCCGAAAGCAGGCCGCCCGCCCCCGAGACGTGCCTGTTCCTCCGAAGCCATGCGGCCGTGGCTGTGGTCGGATTCGTGACGATCGGCGCAGTACGCCTGGAACCGGAAGCTGCTGGCCATCGTGCGCACGGCCGGGCTGCAGCCGGCGACCGTGCACCCCACCCGCAGCTTCGCCCTGCTGCACGCGGCGATCCACGACGCCGTCGTCGCGACCACCGGCACCGGGCGGCCCTCCCTGTTCACCGTCGACGTGCCCGGGCGCGCGGCGCCCGAGGCGGCCGCGGCGGCCGCGGCCCAGGCCGCCCACGAGGTGCTGGCCACGCTCTACCCCACCCGGGCCGACGAGCCGGCGAGCCTGCCGGCGAGCCAGCTCGCCGGGGTGACGCCGGCCGCCGCGCGGGACGCCGGTGTCCGGGCCGGGCGGCTGGTCGCCCGGCTGCTGCTGGGCCTGCGGGCGGGCGACGGCTCGGCCGCCGCTCCCCCGGCGCTGCCGCCGGGCACCGCCCCCGGGCAGTACCGGCCGACGCCGCCCGCGTTCGCCCCTGCCGCGTTCACCCACTGGGCCGCCGTGACGCCGTTCGTGCTCGGCCGGGCCGGGCAGTTCCGGCCCGGCCCGTACCCCGCGCTGAGCAGCGCCCGGTACGCGAACGCCCTGGACGAGGTGGCCGCGGCGGGGCGCGACACCAGCACCACCCGCACCGCCGACGAGACCGTGCAGGCGCGGTTCTGGGCCGCGCCGATCTGGCACTACTGGAACGAGATCGCCCAGGCCGTCGTCGGTGGGTCGGGCAGCGGCCTGCTCGTCGCGGCCCGGGTGTTCGCGCGGCTCAACCTGAGCTTCGCCGACGCCGTGATCGCCTTCTACGACGCCAAGTACCACAACCGGATCTGGCGGCCGGTCACCGAAGCCGGGCGGCAGCTCGGCCACGACGTCGCCGCGTTCGTCCTGCGGTCGTGACGCCGGCCGTCACGCGCGGCTGCGCCGGTAGGTGCCCAGCACCCCGGCGCCGACCGGCGTGCTCGACACGAGCTGCAGGTCGGCGGCCGCGCCGTCGAAGAGCCGCCGGCCTTCGCCGACCGCGCTGGGGAACACCAGCAGGCGGTACTCGTCGACCAGGTCGTGCCGGCCGAGGGTCTGCGCGATCCCGATCGAGCCGATGACGATGACGTCGCGCTCCTCGCGGGACACCGCCTCGACGAGGTCGCCGTGCAGCAACGCCGAGTTCTGCCAGGCGCCGACGTCGGTGAGGGTGCGCGAGGCCACCAGCTTCGGCATCGCGTTGAGCCGGTCGGCGAACTCGCCCGACCGGCCCGGCCACAGCTTCGCGAACAGCTCCCAGGTGGCCCGGCCGAACAGCAGGGTCCCGGTCTCCAGCAGGGGCCCGAGCCCGAACTTGTCCCCGGAGACCGCCTCCCGCCCGTGCCGGAACGCCCAGCCGCCGGTGGCCGTGCCGGCGGACCCGTCGGGGTCGTCGACGACGCCGTCCAGGGTGATGAATTCGACCACGATCACGCTCATGTCCGCTCCCGGTGTTCCCGCACCGCGCCGGGCGGCGCGGTGGACACCGGTACCTACCGGCGGCGGCCGCCGGATTCATCGCACCGCCGCCGGTCCGCCTCACGCCGTGACGAGCGAGAGGCCGTAGGTCTGCAGGATTTCGTTCACCGGCTGGAACCAGGTCTCCCCGCCGGAGCTGCAGTTGCCCCACCCGCCGGAGGTGACGCCCTGGGCCTGGTCACCGGTGATGAACGAGCCGCCGGAGTCGCCGGGCTCGGCGCAGACGTTCGTCCGGGTCATCTGGTAGACCGCGCCCTGGGCGTAGTTGACCGTCTCGTTCTGCCCCAGCACGGTGCCGCAGTGCCAGTGCGTGGTCGAGCCCGAGCGGCACACCGACGTGCCGACCGGCGCGACCCAGGAGCCGCGGACGAGCGCGTCGCTCACCGTGCCCCAGCCGAGCACGACCGGCGCGGTCCACCAGCCGCCGCCGATGCGGATGAACGAATAGTCGTTGCCGGGGAAGGAAGAGCCGGCGAAGGTGCCCATCCACGAGCCGTCCCAGCCGGCGACCGAGCTGCCGGCCCCGCCGCAGTGCCCGGCGCTGACGAACCCGCCCTGCACGGAGAACCCGATCGAGCAGCGGACGTTCCCGTTGATGTAGTACGGATCGCCGCCGACGGTGCCGGCCGAGAAGGGCTCGGCGGCCGGTGCGGTCGCCACCGTGACCGGGCCGGCTTTCGCCGCCCGGGCCAGGAAAGCGTCGACGTCGGCGCCGTGCGCGCCCGGCGCCACGGTGACCACGACGCTGCCGGCCCGCGGGTCGGTGCGCCAGCCGCTGACCGCCGCCGGCGCGGGGACCGCCTTGGCGGCGGCGTCGATCGCGGCTTTGGTGGCGTCGAGCTTCGCCGCGCTGATCCGGGCGGTGGCCGGCTCGGCGCCGGCCTGCCGGACGGCCCCGGCCGCGGCCGGGTCGGTCACGCCGACGACGAGCTTGCCGAGCGCGGGATCGAACCACGCCCCGCCGAAGGCGGCCCCGGCGGCGCGCTGCGCGGCCGGCAGCACCCTCGTGGCGCTCATTTCCTGGGTCAGCCGGGTCGACGCCTGCGCGGCGGTCAGCCCGAAGTCCCGCTGCATGGCGGCGATCAGCCCGGGTGACGCCTGCGCGGCGGCGGGGCTCAGGGAAGCGGAGGCGAGGGACGCCGTGAGGACGGCGGCGCCGCCGAGGGCCAGGGCGATTCTTCGACGCATGGGAACTCCTCCAAGGCCGGGGGAAAGAAACACACCGTCCGCCGAGTGTGCGGGCGGAATCCCGGCTGGTCCAGGTTTGTCCGGTCTTCTGTCCGGAAGTCCGGACCGACTGTCCGATGTAGAGTGATCACGAGAAGGCGTTGGCGCACAAGGGTTTGCCGCGCGCACACGAAAGAGGACCAGCCGGGCGCCGGCCCGCGCGCGGCGCGCCGCCAAAGGTCTGAACCAAGTACAACACGGGCCCGGCGGCCGTGCGCCGAACGGGAGTCTGCCGGGCAACCGGCGTGCCCGTCCGTCCCACCGCCGCGGGCGCGCATCCGGCCACCCCGGCCGGATGGCGCGTGCTTCACCGGCGCACGCAGACCCGGTTCCGCCCGGTGTTCTTCGCCTCGTACACGGCCTTGTCCGCGGCCCCGAGCACCTGGTCCACACCGTGGCCGGCCGCCGGGTGCACCGCCACCCCGATCGACACCGACAGCCCGTCGATGCGGCCGGGGCCGTGGGCCGTTTCGACGACCAGGCCCGCCACCGCGTCGCGGATCCGCTCGGCGACCGCCGCCGCATGGCCCGGCCCGATGCCGGGCAGCAGCACCACGAACTCCTCGCCGCCGAACCGGCCGACCGCGTCGTAGATCCGCACCTCGCCGCGGACGGCCCGGGCGACCGCGCGCAGCACGTCGTCGCCCGCGAGGTGGCCGTGGGTGTCGTTGACGCGCTTGAAGTGGTCCAGGTCGATCATCAGGATCCCGCACGCGCCGCCGGTGCGCCGCGCCCGCTCCAGCTCGGCCTCCGCCCGCGCCCGCCACTCCGCGATGGTGAGCAGCCCGGTCGTGTGGTCGCGCGCCCGCAGGGCCAGCTGCCGCCCGAGTTCGCCGCGGCGCAGCAGCACGAGCGGCAGCACCAGCAGCGCCACCAGCCACGGCTGCGCGGTGAGCAGCACCGCGGCGACGCCCCCGAAGCACAGCGTGGCCGCGTCGAGCACGTTCTCCGGCACCGACCCCGCGAGCGACAGCCAGGGCCGGGACGGCTCGTGCAGCTTGAACCCGATCATCACCAGCAGCGTGTTGACCAGGAAGAACGTCAGCCCGGCGGCGACCGTCTCCGCCACCCCCGGCGCGCCCGCACCGGTGCCGAAGACGTCGGCGACGGCCCAGGCGGCGAAGGCGGTCACCACGCAGGTGGCCACCGAGCAGGTCACCCGGTACGGCCGCACCCCGGGCACGTCGGCCGTCCGCAGCCACGCGTGCACGTAGATCAGCACGGTCAGCACGGCGGCGAGCCCGGGCGGCATCACCAATGCCGCGGCGAAGATCCAGACCGAGCTCAGGCTGACGTGCGGGTTGCGGGCCAGGAACCGCTGCATCCGCTCGGCCTGGGCCGACAGCTCCGCCTGGGCGACGGCCGACCCCAGCAGGATCGCGAAGGACAGCCATTCCCGGGCCGTCGGCGCCGTCGACGGGACGAGGAACGGCAGCGCGACGGCGGCGGCCTCCAGCACCAGGTAGTACGGCAGGACGCCGGGCGGCGCGGTGCGCAGCCGGGTGCCTCCGGACGGGTGCACGGCGGTGAACTCCCCCTGCTGATCCACTTACCCTCCCGTGTCCGTGGATCGGCCGGGCTCCCCCGCCCGGCCCTCCCACGATAGGCGCACCGGGCGGCCGGCGGAAGCCCCGGGCCCCGGCGGCGAGGGTGTCCGAAGTGGACGGTCAGTGGGCGAACGCGGTGAGGAACCGGTCGCGGAAGGAGTCCATCTTCCAGACCGGCGCCTGCGCGCCGGGGTGCAGGCCGTCCTGCCAGCCCCAGCCGGAAATCCGGTCCAGCACCCGCGGATCCTTGGCCACAATGGTGATCGGCACGTCGTGCACCGCGCCCTGCGGGGTGACCACCGGCGGCTGGTGGTCGCCGAGGAACACCAGTACGAGATCGTCACCGCCGTAGTGCTGCACGAACGAAATCAGCGTTTTGAGGGAGTAGTCGGTGGCGTCCCGGTAGGCGTCCCGGATTTTCGCGGGGTCCTTCCAGACCGACTCCGGCGCTTCGCCCGCCGCGGGCATCGGCGCGAAGACCGAGCCGTCGCCGACCTGGTTCCAGTCGACCAGCCAGGGCCGCGGCGACCACGGCGCGTGGCTGGAAACGAGGTCGACCTCGGCCATCACCGGCCGCTGCGGCGTCGCCTTCGCGAGCTCGGTGCGCTGCAGCACCGAGAGCGTGAACTGGTCGGGCATGGTGGCGTAGGCGAACCCCGGGCCCCGGTAGCCGACGTGGTGGGCGTCGTAGTAGCCGTCCGGGTGGTAGAACCGCTGCCCTTCCGGCCAGTCCTTGGTGTGCGCGGGCACGTCCCAGACGGTCCGCCAGCCCGCCCGCTGGAACGCCCCGCCGAGCGTCAGCCGGTCGCCGGCGAGCAGGTCGTTGTAGCGCTGCTGGTTGGTGATCCACATCCCCGACTGCACGGTGGAGTGCGCGAGCCAGCTGCCGCCGCCGAACGTCGAGGAGGAGAGGAACGCGCTTTTGGCGCCGATGCCGGCGGCACGCAGCTCGGCGGTGCCCGCGTCGAGCGTGGCGCCGATCTTGGGCGCGAAGCCGGGGTCGTCGAGCGCGACCCGGCCGTAGCTCTCGACGAAGGTCAGCACGACGTTCTTGCCGCGCAGCCCGTTCAGCAGCTGCCCGCCCGGGGTGGCGCGGAACGCGTCTTCCGCGGCCACCTCGCCGAAGGGCCGCTGATCCCGCAGGTCGGCGCCCACCTGACGGAGGTCGCCGTAGGCCAGCGCCGCGGCGCTTTGCGCGGCGAGGGGCTGGCCCGGCGCGATTTCCACGCCGAAGACCGAGGAGACGATCCAGACCACCCCGAGCACGGCCACGACCCGGGTCGCCCCGGTCCGCCGCCCGGCGGCGACCCGGCTCAGCCGCAGCATCGCGAGCACCATGAGCACCACGACGGCCACCGCGACCAGCCCGGCGCCGGCGAGCACGGCCAGCGCCGCCGCGTCCCCGATCTGCCCGGCGAGGAACTCGACGCCGGCGTGGAAGAAGCTCCAGTCGTAGATCGGGTCGAACGGCTTCTCGAGGGTGGCGTAGAACCCGGTGTCGAGGGCTTTCAGCACGACGAGCAGCCCGAGCACCAGCCCGGCGGCCACCGCGACGACCCGCCGCGGCCGCGGCGGCAGGACGAGCACCACGGCGGCGACGAGCAGCCCCTCGACCGGCACGCGCACGAACGCCGCGGCGGACAGGCCGGTGAGGTCATCCGGCGCGAGCAGGGCGAAGAGCACGAGCAGCGCGGCAAGCCCGGTGAGCACCCACCCGGCGACGGCGTGCCGCCGGGCAAGCCGCGGCAGGCCGAAGTCGGGCAGGGTCACGGCCGGAACGGTCGAGCCGGTTCGTCGGAGCATGCGGGGCCTCACGTAGTCGGTTCGCGGCGGCGACCGCGGCCCGTGCGGCAGGGCCGGCGATCCTCACCCGGTATACGGCGTGGGGCACCGCGCGGTTCACGCGCCTCGCTGCTGGTGGTGCATTCACGGACGATCCGGACGGCCGGGCTCACTGCCCCGGGCGACGCGGGTGACTACGCCGGGCAGTTCTTCGGCGCGGCCGCCTTCACGGCCCGGGGCAACACCGGCAACCAACCCGAGCAGTTCCTCCGCGTTGCCGGGGCCAGTGGCGGGGGCGTGCGTAAGGCGG
>NZ_PPHG01000097.1 GCF_002904295.1 Amycolatopsis sp. CA-128772 | reverse complement strand
ACGCCGGTGATCCGGACATGGGCGATCTGCCGCACCGGGTGCGGCCCGATCCGGATGGGCGCTACACCGTCGACGTGCACGTCACGCCCGATGGGCACGCGCGGATCGGTGATCGGCTCTACACGCCCGAAGAGTTCGCCGATGTGCTGCGGCGCAACGGGGACTACGACGGGCGGCCCGTCCGGCTGATCGGGTGCGATGCCAGCTCGAACGACTTCGCGCACCGGCTCTCCCGAGAACTCGACACCGAAGTGCTCGCGCCCAGCAAGCCCGCGTGGACCGACTCGCACGGGCGGGTCTTCTCGTCCGACTACGAAATCGGGCCCGATGGGCGGATGCGGCCGCGGATCCCGCCGGACGGGGAGTGGAGCGTCCACCACCCCGACGGCAGCACGCACGCCGCCGGGGACAGTGGGTTCGCGCCCGATACCCGGCACCACGATCCGCACTCCGTCGACGCCGACAGCGCGCGGCACCGCGGGGACGACGACACGCGTCAGCGCCACGCCCCCGCGCCGGACGTCGACCCCGACGCGCCGCCGCGGCACGTGCCGGAGGACCGGAACCCGCTGTCGCGGCAGCAGGAACACGATCTCACCGATCCGCAGCGGCAGGCCGAGGTGCGGCGGAACCCGCAGCACAGCACGGACTTCACCCCGACGGGGGGCGAGCACGTGCCGGTCGGGCCGGGCAGCGCGCACCCCGACGCGCCGCGGCCGCCGCACGCCGGGGAGCCCTTCCCCGGCGACCAGCCGTTGCAGCCCCACCGGTCCTACCAGGTGGTCGACGCCGACGGGCACCCGCGCGGCACCTACCACACCGACGGCACCGGCCGGGTCACGCACATCGACGCGTCGCATCCGAACGTGCCGCCGCGGATCCCCACCGGCCAGGCGGATCCCGCGTTCCGGGCGAACCCGGACTACCACCCGAACCCCGACGTCGTGCACCCGCACCCGGACACCACCTACCGGGTCGAGATCGACGGCCACCACCAGACGTTCCACACCGACGCCGACGGCGTGCCGCACCCGTCGGTGCAGTACCACCGGCCGGACTTCGAGGGCGACCCCGTCCGGATCGACGCCGACGACCCGCGCGCGCCCGGCCCGAAGAAGTCCTTCGCCGAGGGCGGTCCCTACGACCCGCACACCAAGTACGAGGTCATCGACACGAAGGGCGTCCACCGCGGCACCTTCTACACCGACGCCGACGGGCACGTCCGGTGGGCGGAGGTCGATTCGGGCCGGATCGCGCGGACCAACCCGGACTGGAAGGGCATCGACAACCCGCGGCTCGTCCCGCCCGGCGCCGAGGTGCACCTGCGCCAGGGCATCGATCCGAACGCGGAGGTGCCGGCCGGGGTCCGGGACCCGGACCGGTTCCGCGGCGCCACGCAACACGACGTCGACCTGCCCAAGGGAAAGTCCTTTTTAGACGCACAGCCGAAGAACCCCGACGGCAGCCCGAAGCTCGAGCCGAACTCGAAGTACGTCGTCCACAGCGAATACCGCGACGGCGACAAGGTGATCGACCAGGCGCGGTCGGTGTACTGGACCGACGAACACGGCCGGGTCGCGGTAGTCGAGACCTTCCGGCCGCACCACCCGGACCTGAACAACCCGGCGCCGAACATGGTCTACCACGTGGACGAGGGGCGCTTCACCTATCAGACCGGCCCCGAGATCACCGGCGGACCGGCCCAGACCGTGCACGGCCACTCGGCCAACCCGGAACTCGCGCCCGAGCACGAGTTCCTGCGGCGGGACGGCACGTCACAGGGCCAGTCGGGCCGGCTGGGCGCGGGCATGGGGCTCTACGACGGCGGGCACATCGCCGGCAACCAGTTCCGCGGCCCCGGCGAGCTGGTCAACATGATGTCCCAGTGGCGGCCGCAGAACCAGGGCTGGCCGAACCAGGCCGGGCCCGACCACTGGTACGCGTTCGAATCCGACCTCGCCGAGCACCTCCGGAAGGGCGGCGGGATCGACGGGATCGACGTGTTCCCGCTGCGCAACGACGGCGATCTGGTGCCGCACACCATCCAAGTACGGTGGGTCGAAGTGGACGCCGCCGGCGTCCGGAGCGTCCACCTGCGCAGCTTCACCAACACCCCGGCGGGAGCGCCGTGATGCGCCCGGCCGCGGCACCAGAAAGGACCGGCACACATGCCTCGTGACGCCTCGCAGTGGCGGGAGCAGTCGCACGAAGTGGGCAACGCCCTCGTCGACGTCGCGCCCGCGGGATGGCGGCGGATCGACCTGGTGAGCCGGGTCAACGTCGACGTCCAGGACTTCGTGCTCACCGTGCTGCTGGCCGACGGCAGCCAGGTCCCGGTCGCGGTGCCGGAGCGGGTCGTCCCCGCGGTGCGCCGCATGCGCGACGCGTACTACGTGCCGGGCGAGGGCACGTGGTTCTCGATGCGGTACCTGATCGACCCGCCCGGGCGCATCCAGACGCTGTTCAACCTGGACTGGGACCCGCACTGGGCGCCGTCGATCGACCCGGCGGGCTGGGTGCGCGACCTCGCCGCCTACCCGCGCGACCCCGAGCGCATCCAGCCGTGGCTGCGCGCGCGGCTCGCCGAAGCCGGCCACCCGGTGCCCGAGGACGTCCCGGTCGCGCGGCCGCGGCCGCCGCTGGCTCCGCCGGAGCAGAACTGGTACTGGGACCAGATCGCGAACGTCATCGTCCTGTCGGTGCCGCCGGACTGGACGCAGGTGATGCTGACCTACCGGGCCATCGGCGGGTACACCGAGCTGCCGGTGATGGTCCGCCGGGCCACCGACGGCGGCCTGTTCCTGTGGGAGCCGCCGCGAGAGGTCGCCGAGCTGCTGGCCGAGCTGCGGGCCGCGATGTACCACGACGGCCGCGGCACCTGGTTCCAGGTCGTCGCGCACGTCGCGCTCAATTCGAGCGTCGAGTACACCTACACCTGGGACGACGAGCCGGCGTGGGACGGCCCCCGGCCGGTGGCCGAGTTCGCCCGCGAGCTGGCACAGTTCCCGCGGACCGGCGAGGCGCTGCCGGGCTGGCTGGCCGAGTTCACCGGCGCCGCGGCGGCGCCGGCCGACTCCCCCGATCCGGAAACCGCGACGAACGAAGCCCTGCGCGCGGCCGAGGACGCGGCGGCCGAGCTGGAGATCCCGCCGGCCCGCTACCGCATCGGCGAGGTCGCCGACGGCGCGTGGTGCCTGGTGCGCGAGAGCGACGGCTGGGCGGTCTTCCGGGCCCAGGGCGGCGAGCGGCTCGACGCGGCGACGTTCCCGGCGGCGGTGGCGGCCGTCCGCTACTTCGTGGGGCACCTCTACCTGAACCGCACCGCGTTCCGCGGTGAACTGCCGCCGGACGCCAAGCGGCCCACCGCGGACTGGCCGATCCAGCCCGTCGGCGGCGACGCCGGGTTGCAGATGTACGGCGGCAAACGCCTGGTCACCCTGCCGCCGGGCACCGAAATGGACCGCTACGGCGAGCCCACCGGCAACACCGCGTACGTCGCCCGGACCGAATGGCCCCACCGTTCGGAACCCGACGAGGTCCGCGAGTGGGCGTACCACGTGTACCGCCTGCGCCGGCCGGTGCGGGCCGTCACCGGCACCGTCATCGCCTGGTACGACCAGCCCGGGGGCGGCACCGCCTACGTGCTGGAGCGGTCGCTGGCCGACCTGCTGGCCGACGGCGCCGCCGAGGAGGTCCCGCAGGCGACCACGCAACCGCCGGCGCCGGAGCAGGGCTGAGCCATGACCACACCCCCGGTGCCGCTGAGCCCGGACCAGCAGCAGCTCGTCAACCGGATCGGGCACGGGCTGGCGTCGATGGCGCCGCCCGGCACCTGGCGGCAGGTCCGGGCCGACTACCGGGCGGTCGGCCGGCACATCGAGGCCGACGTCGTCGTCACGGGGCCGGACGGCGTGCCCCGCGCGGTCCCGCCGCCCGCGGAGCTGCTGCAGCTGCTGGGAACGCTGCGCGCGGGCATGTACCGGCCGGGGCTCGGGACGTGGCTGGCCGCGACGCTGACCGTGGACGCGAGCCAGGGCGTCGGCGCCGACTTCGTGGCCGACCGGGAACCGCAGTGGCGGCGCACGCCACCGCCGATCGGCTTCCAGGACGAGCTGCGCGCCTTCCCGCGCGCCGAGCAGCACGTCCCGGAGTGGCTGCGCCGGCGCGCCGCGGGCCCGGCGCCGGCGGACGGTATCCGGACCCCGCGCATCCACGACGGCATCGACGCGGCGGGCCGCCCGCTCGTCCGGCGGCCGCCGTTGCCCCCGGCCGAGCTCGAGCCGGTGCTCGCCTACCTGGACGCGGCCCCGGTCATCCTGGCGTCCCGCAGCAACGGCCCTGACGCGTTCGACCCCGGCCGCGTCGACGCCGTGCCGATGAACTTCCGCACGGACGGTGTCTGGGCGTGGCCCGGCGCGGTCGCGTACTACCTGCGGGAACACGACGTGCCGCCGGACCCGGAACTGGTCGCCCACCTCCGTGCCCGGCGGTTCGCCGCGCCGGCCGAGGTCACCGAGGCCGCCAAGGACCTGGCCCTCGCCGCCATCACCAGCGCTCAGTGACATCGGGGCTTCGCCCCGAGCCGGGGGCTCCGCCACCCGGACCCCCGAAGGACGGGTTAGACGACGGTGTAGCCCGCGTTCGTCAAGGCGACTTCGACTTCCTTGCAGTGCTCCAGGCCGCGGGTCTCCAGCGCCAGCACGATGTCGGCCTCGCCGAGGTCGAGGCTGCCGGAGATGCGGGAGTGCTCGACGTCGAGGACGTTCGCGCCCAGCTCGCTGACGCACGACAGCACGCCGACCAGCGAGCCGGGGCGGTCCGGGACCCGCAGGTGCAGCCGCAGGTAGCGGCCGCCCGCGGTCATGCCGTGCTGAATGATCTGCAGCAGCAGCACCGGGTCGACGTTGCCGCCCGAGAGGACGGCCACGACCGGCGGCTCGAACACGCCGGGGTGCTGCAGGAGCGCGGCGACCGTCGCCGCGCCGGCCGGCTCGACCACCAGCTTCCGGCGCTCCAGGCAGAGCAGCACGGCCCGGGACAGGAACTGTTCGGTCACCGTGACGACGTCGTCGACCAGGGACTCGACGTGGGCGAAGCTGACCAGGCCGGGTTCGCCGACGGCGATGCCGTCGGCCATGGTCGAGGTGGAGCTCAGCCGCACCGGCGCGCCCGCGGCCAGCGACGGTGGGTACGCCGCGGCCTCCTCGGCCTGGACGCCGACGACGCGGACGTCCGGGCGCAGCGCCTTCACCGCCGACGCGACCCCGCCGACCAGCCCGCCGCCGCCGGTGGCGACCAGGATCGTCTTCACCCCCGGCACCTGCTCGAGGATCTCGAGACCGACCGTACCCTGCCCGGCGATGACGTCCGGGTGGTCGAAGGGGTGGATGAAGACGGCGCCGGTCTGCTCGCCGAACTCGATCGCGGCCCGAAGCGTCTCCTCGAGGAGAGCGCCGTGTAGATGGACGTCGGCACCGTAACCGCGGGTGGCGGCCAGCTTGGGCAGCGGGGCCCGCTGCGGCATGAAGACGGTGGACTTGGCACCGAGCAGCGACGACGCCAGCGCGACGCCCTGCGCGTGGTTGCCGGCACTGGCCGCGACGACGCCCCGCTCGCGTTCGGCCTCGGTCAGGCCGTGGATGCGGGTGTAGGCGCCGCGGATCTTGAACGACCCCGTCCGCTGCAGGTTTTCGCACTTCAGGTGCACCGGACCGCCGTGGAGCCGGCGCAGGTCGCGCGCGTGCTCCATCGGCGTCACCCGGGTCACTCCTTTGAGGAGTTCCCGGGCGGCCTGGATCCGCTCGAGGGTGACGAGTTCCATGGGCCGGACTATGCCACTCAGGAACTCCACAGGTTGACCGGACCGCGAGCCGGGTACCCTGGGACGCGTCAACACGCGGTAAACAAGGAGCAACCATGGCACCGGGGAACGACGCGAAAACGGCCCGACGGGCTCGCGCCACCCGCTCCGCCGGCCTGCTCCCGCTGGTGATCGGGGTGGCTTCGGCGGCCGCGCTCACCGGAGCGGCGTTCTTCACCGTGGACAGCGCCTCCTGCGGCGCCCCGGCCCAGTACATCCGCCACGACAGCCACGTCGAGCTGGTCGGCGGCTGCGTCGACGGCTCGAACCTCCCGGCCACCCGCGGCCCGGCGACGGGCGGCGTGGTGCACGGCAACTACAGCCCCTGACCTGCTGCGTTACCCCGATGTGCCCGGGGAACACGAAAGTGCCTTCTTCCGCGGGTTCCGCCGATCCCCGATGATCACCGGGTGACCACCGTTTACGAGCCGGGCCGCGGTCCCGGGCCGGCCCAGCCCACTTCGGACGCCGTCAGCCGGTTGCTCGGCGAGCATTCGCTGGGCGCGCTGGCGACCGTCAACCGCGCGGGGCACCCGCACCTGTCGACCGTCGCGTACGCCTGGGATCCGGACGAGCACGTGGTGCGGATCGGGTCCACGGCGGGGCGGGCGAAGGTGCGTCAGCTCGCGCGCGATCCGCGTGCTTCGCTCTACGTCAGCAGCGACGACCACCTGGCGTTCGGGGTCGCCGAGGGTACCGCGGAGGTGTCACCGGTCAGTGCGGTGCCCGGGGACGAGACCGGCCGCGCCCTGCTGGCCATGCAGGCCCCGTTCGGCGACCCGGAGGACGAGGCCGCGTTCCTGCGGAACATGGTCGAGGACCGCCGCGTGGTCATCACGCTCCGGGTGGACCGCCTTTACGGCGGCGGCCTCGACGTCGGCTGACAAAGCGCCCCAATGTGGCGTTGGTTGCGTCCAACGCACCCAATGTGGCGTTCGGTGCATCCCACGCACCCAATGCGGCGTTCGGTGCGTCTGACGCACCGAACGCCACATTGGGGCGTGAAGAGTCAGCCCAGCGCGGCCAGCAGGTCCGCGACCAGGTCGCGGCCGTCCTCGATGCCGACCGAGAGGCGCAGGAGGTCCGCCGGGACCTGGAGCGTCGAGCCCGCCGTGCTCGCATGGGTCATCTTGCCCGGGTGCTCGATCAGGGACTCGATGCCGCCGAGGGATTCCGCGAGGATGAACAGCTTCGTGCGGGAGGCCACTTCCAGCGCCGCCTGCTCGCCGTCCGCGTGGCTGAACGACACCATTCCGCCGAAGCGGCGCATCTGCTTCGCCGCCGTCTCGTGGCCCGGGTGCTCCGGCAGGCCCGGGTAGTAGACCTTCGCCACCTTCGGGTGCCTGACCAGGGCCTGGACGATCTTCTCGGCGTTGTCGCTGTGGCGCTCCATGCGCAGGGCGAGGGTCTTGATGCCGCGCAGGGTCAGCCACGCGTCGAACGGGCCCGGTACCGCGCCCGCCGAATTGCGCAGGAAGAAGAACTGCTCGCGCAGCTCGTCCTCGTTCGTGATGACCGCGCCGCCGACGACGTCGGAGTGGCCGCCGAGGTACTTCGTCGTCGAGTGCAGGACGATGTCCGCGCCGAGTGCGAGCGGGTTCTGCAGGTACGGGGTGGCGAACGTGTTGTCGACCACCAGGCGGGCGCCGGCGTCGTGCGCCACGCCGGCCAGGGCCGCGATGTCGGCGATGCCGAGCATCGGGTTGGTCGGCGACTCGCACCAGACCAGCTTGGTCTCGGGGCGGATGGCCGCGCGCACCTCGTCGAGGTTCGCCAGGTCGGCGACGGTGTGCTCGACGCCCCACAGGCTGAGCACCTTGTCGATCAGGCGGAACGTGCCACCGTACGCGTCGTTGCCGAGCACGAGGTGGTCGCCGGGGCGGAGGGTACTGCGCAGCACCACGTCGGAGGCCGCCATGCCGGACGCGAAGGCCAGCGCGTGCCGGCCGCCTTCCAGCGAGGCCAGCGCCTCCTCCAGCGCCGAACGGGTCGGGTTCGCGGTGCGCGAGTACTCGTAGTCGCCCTCGCGGGTCCCGCCCACGCCGTCCTGCGCGTAGGTCGAGGTCTGGTAGATCGGCACGATGACCGCGCCGGTGCGGGGGTCGGGCTTCTGACCGGCGTGGATCGCGCGCGTCTCGAAGCCCAGTTCGGAGTAGTCGTCCACCATGGGCACAGCGTACGGCGCGGCCCTGACATTCCCGTCAGGTGGGACGGATCTCAATACCGGGTCCACCGGCGGGTGGCCGGCAGGACCGAAAGCACCAGCAGGGCGACGAACGGCGCGACCATGACGATCCCGCGCGGCACGTCGGCGTCGATGCCGGTGGGGCCGCCCACGAGGAAGAGGACGCGCTGGTAGCGGAGCACCACACCGGTGATCAGCGCGACCACGGCGAGGACCGCCGCGCCCAGGCACAACACCCGGGCCGCTTCCACGCGCGCGAGCAACGACACGCCGCCGAGCAGGAGCAGCAGGCCGATGACGGCGTCGGCGATCTGCCCGGGGACCAGCAGATCCTCCTGGCCGTACCCGAGGACGAGGCTGGCCCAGAAGATGCCGAGCAGGAACCACAGCCCGCCGAGCAGGGCGAGCACACCGGCGGCGACCGCCGTGCCCGCGCGGGGCTCCGGCGGGGCCGTGACGGCCACTACCAGCCCCGCGACGAATAGGCGCCCTGCCCGGACAGGACGGGCACCGCGGACGTGCGGTAGCGCAGGTAGCGGAACGTCGGCGGCAGGAACGCCAGTACCAGCACGAGCGCGGCCAGCGCGGCGAGCCCGACGCGGTCGGCCATGGCGAAGCCGCCGTGGGTGAACATCGCGTCGGCGAACCGGGCCGGCGGCACGCCCACCGACAGCGGTTCGGTCAGCAGGGCACCGATGGCCAGCAGCGCGCCCACGCCGAGCAGGACCGCGCCCGCCGTCGCGCGGAACAGCGTCGCGAGCGAACCGAGCAGCAGCACGAGCCCCGCGACGACGTAACCCGCGAGGTCCACCAGCACCCACGCCGGCAGCGCGCCGAGGCTGAATTCCGCCGGCATATCGAGGAAGATCTTCACCGGCACGTATCCCGCGGCGATCGCGGCCGGAAATCCGAGCACGCCGGCGAGAACCGCGGTTAGGCCGGATGGCCGAGCCGATGAATACGAATGCGAATGCGACACCGGGTGGCCGTACGAACCGGTCACAACTCCCCCATCAGCCGAGCGCGGGACAACGGCGCTCACCCTAGTCGGAATGGGGAGAAATCGGCCGGAAAAAGAACGGAATTCGGCCGGACGGCGGAACCCAAGATCATTTATGTGCGGTAGCGGCAGAAAAGCTGTCACGCGATCCCGGCGATGGCCCTACCGGCTCCTGTCCTTTTCGGACAATTGCGGAACGGGCCGTAGAAGCAGCGTGCCCCGGAGCCGAACGGCTCCGGGGCACGAGGTGCTTGTGTCAGCTCACCACTGCTGTTGCTGCGGCGGCTGGCCGGGCTGGCCGAACCCGCCGCTCGGCGGGCCCTGCTGCTGCGGCGGCTGGCCCCAGCCCTGCGGCGGCTGGCCCGGCTGCTGCGGGTAGCCGTGCGGCGGCTGACCCGGCTGACCCGGCTGACCCGGCTGACCGTAGCCGCCCGGCTGCGCGAACCCGCCGCTCGGCGGCTGGGGGAACCCGCCGCTGGCCGGGTTGGGCCCGCCCGGCTGGCCGTAGCCACCGGGCTGGTGTCCGTACCCCTGCGGCGGCTGGCCCGGCTGGCCGTAGCCACCCGGCTGCTGCTGCCCGAACCCGCCCGGCTGGCCGGGGTGGCCCGGCTGGCCGAAGCCGCCCTGCTGCTGCGGGCCACCGAAGCCCGGGGGCGGCCCGCCGAAGCCCTGCGGCCCGCCCGGCGCGGCACCGCCGCCGCCGAGGCCGACGAACTGCGCGGTGGCCGGGATGAGCGCGAGGACACCCACGATGAGGATCAGGATGCCGAAGATCAGCGGCGGAAGCCCGAGCCCGAAGGTGTCCTTCTCGGTCGCGGAAGCCTGCGCGAGCGTCGCGGCGTTCGGCGTGATGCCGATCTTGAGCAGCAGGGCGAAGAGCGTAAGCAGCACACCACCCGCGGCGACCGCGATCGGCACGAACTTGCGGATCCCGCCCAGCCGGCCCGCGAGGGCCAGGCCGACCCCGCCGGCCAGGGAGACCAGCGAGCCCAGCAAGATCATGATCACGTAGAACCAGACCGTGCCCGGGCCGACGATCCCGGCCGCGTCGAGCGCCCGGTCGATCGACGCCTGGTCCGGCGCGCGGTCGAAAAAGCCGGAGTAGTCGCTCGCGTCGCCCATGTAGATGAACGAGTAGATCAGCGCGATGAGGGCGAACAGGGTGACCAGGCCCCCGGCGATGTAGCCGAAGAGCTGCCGGTTGCCGCCCGCGGCCGGTGCGCCGAACTGCGGCGGCTGACCGCCGAAGCCGGGGTGGCCGCCGAACCCGGGACCGCCGAAGCCCTGCGGCGGCTGACCCGGCTGGCCCGGCTGCCCGAAGCCACCCTGCTGCTGGCCGAACCCACCCGGCTGACCCGGTTGCCCGAACCCGCCCGGCTGCTGGCCGTAGCCACCCGGCTGCTGGCCGAAGGCCGCAGCCGGGTTGTCGGCCGCGCTCGGCGGCGGGGTGTACGGGATCGCCGGCGGCTGAGAGCCCGGGGGCACCAGCTGCGTCGAGTCCGCGACCGGCGCGTCACCGCCGCCGGCCGGGTTCACCATCTGGGTCGCGTTCGCGTCGAACGGCGGCATGGCCTGGGTCGCGCCCGCCCCGCCGTCACCCGGCTGGGCGGGCTGGACGACCTGGGTCGGCTCCGGCGTCTCCCCGAACGGCGAGCCGCCCTCGTGCTGGGCGGGCTGCACGACCTGGGTCGGCTCCGGGCTGCCGAACGGGTCCTGCTGCGGCTGGGGGCCACTCGGCGGGCCCTGAGGTGGCTGGCCGCCACCCCACGGCTGGTTCGGTGGCTGCGGTGCACTCATGTGGGTCTTGAACCCCCTTGACGAGGACGCGAAAGTTCTGTACTCGCGCTCACGCTATCGGATCACCCGGCCGGGCGCTCGTAACGCCCCGGCCGGGTTCGCCGATCAAGTACTTTCACAGCTCCCGCTCAGCGACCGGCGAGGAAGCCCAGGAGGTCGTGCCGGGTGACGACCCCGGCGGGCTTGCCGTCGACCAGCACGAGCGCGCCGTCCGCGCCCTCCAGCGCCGTCATCGCGGAGCTCACCTGCTCGCCGCCGCCGATCGTCGGCAGCGGCGGGGACATGTGCTGCTCGAGCCGGTCGGCCAGCTGCGCCTTGCCGGTGAACAGGGCGTCGAGCAGGTCGCGTTCGTTGACCGCGCCGACCACCTCGGCGGCCATCACCGGCGGCTCCGCGCTGACCACGGGCATCTGGCTGACGCCGAATTCGGAGAGGATCGCGATGGCCTCGGCGACCGTCTCGTTCGGGTGCGAGTGCACCAGCGCCGGCAGGTGCCCGCTCTTCTTGGTCAGCACGTCGGCGACCGTCGCGCCGGAGGAGTCGGGCGGCAGGAAGCCGTAGGAGGACATCCAGGTGTCGTTGAACACCTTGGTCAGGTAGCCGCGGCCGCCGTCGGGCAGCAGCACGACCACGACGTCGTCCTCGGTGAGCCGCTCGGCGAGCTTGAGCGCGGCGGCGACGGCCATCCCGCAGGAGCCGCCGACCAGCAGGCCCTCCTCGAGCGCGAGCCGGCGAGTGACCTGGAAGGAGTCGGCGTCCGAGACCGGGATGATCTCGTCGGCGATGGTCCGGTCGTAGGTGTCCGGCCAGAAGTCCTCGCCGACGCCTTCGACCAGGTACGGGCGTCCGCTGCCGCCGGAGTAGACCGAGCCCTCCGGGTCGGCGCCGACCACCTGCACGCGGCCGTCGCTGACCTCCTTGAGGTACTTGCCGGTGCCGGAGATCGTGCCGCCGGTGCCGACGCCCGCGACGAAATGCGTGATCCTGCCCTCGGTCTGCGTCCACAGCTCGGGGCCGGTCGAGAGGTAGTGGCTTTCGGGGTTCTGCGGGTTGGCGTACTGGTTGGGCTTCCAGGCGCCGTCGATCTCGCGGACCAGGCGGTCGGAGACGTTGTAGTAGGAGCTCGGGTGCTCGGGCGCGACCGCCGTCGGGCACACCACGACGCGGGCGCCGTACGCCTTGAGCACGTTGCGCTTGTCCTCGCTCACCTTGTCCGGGCAGACGAAGACGCACTGGTAGCCCTTGCGCTGCGCGACCATGGCCAGCCCGACGCCGGTGTTGCCGGACGTCGGCTCGACGATCGTGCCGCCGGGCCGCAGCTCACCGGAGGCCTCGGCGGCCTCGATCATGCGCAGCGCGATGCGGTCCTTGACCGAGCCACCCGGGTTCAGGTACTCGACCTTGGCCAGCACGAGCGGCTTGAGCCCCTTGGTCAACGAGTTCAGCTTGACCAGCGGGGTGTTGCCCACGAGGTCTGCGATGTGCTCTGCGTACTCCACGACCGCCAGCCTACTGTGCCGATCGTTACCGATCCGGCCACAGCCACGGCCGGATGACTTCGGGGCACAGGTCACCTGCGGCCCGGGGGGCGGCCTGCTTTTGGCCGGATCGGTAACCAGCCGGCCGGCAGAGCTGTCCAGTCGTGCACGATCGGACCCCGAGCGGACTCCGGGTGCGCGTCGGTGATGGTGGGTCAGTGGGCGCGAGGTCGGGCCGTCCGGCCCGGACCTCAGACCGCCACCAAGCCGCCTGTCCGTACCGGTACCGGCCCGAGGGCCGCTGCACACTGAGCCGTCATCCCGTCCCGGAGGTCCCGCCCGGCGTCGAACACCGTGCGGCAGCCCGTCCGTAAGGCCTTGGACGCCCAGCAGGCGGCCCGGGTGGTAATCATCGCCGGTTCACCTCCTGTGGGTGTGGCGACTCTTTCCCTGGTGCGACGATCCTATCGGTCCGCCGGTTGCCCTGGTTCACCCTTTCGAGTCAATTCCGCCCAGCCGGGTTCGGTTGCGTCCGGCCGTTCTTCCCAGCCCGGTGGCCAGGTGCGGGTGAAGCCCTGCTTGGCTTTCGCGCCCGCGAGCCGCGCGGCCGACTTCGTGCCGAAATTGGCGGGACCTGCGAAAACGGCGCCGTTGAACGACTCGCAGCCGCCGGTGAAAACCGTTCCGCGGAAATCGGCGCGATCGTTGAAACGGACCTGGTTGAAAACGGCCTTGGTGCGGAATTCGGTGCCGCGGAACGCCGCCAGTTCGGAGAACACCGTGCCGTGGCAGCTGATCGACCGGATCGAGCAGTGCGTGAGCGTCAGGCCGACGAGATGCGCCCCCGAGAAGTCGAGGTCGATGTCCGGCCAGAAGCCCTCGCCGGGCTGCTCCGCCGACCCGGGGCGCAGGTGCAGGTGCAGGATGCGCTGGGCGGTCTTGCGCACCTGCAGCTCCTCGAGGTCGCGCTCCGGGTCGTCGAAGGGCATCCGGAGGTAGGCGCAGAGGACGTTGACGATGGTCTGCCGGTGCTCGGCGTACCCGCCGGCGAGCCGCTCGAGGGCGTACAGGCCGGCGAGCCGGACCGGGGCCTTGTCGCTGCCGAGCTGGTCGGCCGCCTTGCCGTAGATCTCGGTGACGCGGCGCTCGGTGGCGTCGTGGTTCTTCTGCACCAGGTCCAGCTCGGCCGAGCGCTGCCGCCGGGCGGCGAGCAGCAGGGCGGCGGCCCCGCCGGTGCCGACGACGATGTTGGCCGCGGTCTTCAGCGCGTCCAGCCGTGCCGAGTCCTCCGGACGGCCGCCGCCCAGCAGCGTCAGCAGCAGGGCGGCGGCGAGCGCGGCGACCACCAGCAGCCCGGCTCCCCACAGCAGGATTGTCCTGGTCCGCAGCACCCGTTCGACGTCGTTCGGCACGGCACCCGATCCTGCCAGGAGTGTCCATCCATGCCCCCACCTCCGCCCGCAACGGACGCGCTACGCGCGGCAGTGTTGCCTTGGTCGCGTTCGGCTTTGACCCGGACGCCGTACCCGGCAGTATGGTGAGCAACTGCTTAGCTCGCGATACGAGGATGTGTCACGTCATGCCTGAAGCCGTCATCGTCTCCACCGCGCGTTCGCCGATCGGGCGCGCCAACAAGGGTTCGCTGGTCAGCATGCGGCCCGACGACCTGACCGTGCAGATGGTCCAGGCGGCCCTGGCCAAGGTGCCCCAGCTGGACCCGGCGGACATCGACGACCTGATGCTGGGCTGCGGCCTGCCGGGCGGCGAGTCCGGGTTCAACATGGGCCGCGCGGTCGCCGTCGAGCTGGGCTACGACCACCTGCCCGGCTGCACCATCACCCGGTACTGCTCCTCCAGCCTGCAGACGACCCGGATGGCGTTCCACGCGATCAAGGCCGGCGAGGGCGACGTCTTCATCTCGGCCGGCGTCGAGACCGTCTCGCGGTTCGGCAAGGGCAGCTCGGACTCCTGGCCCGACACGCACAACCCGCTGTTCGCCGACGCGGAAGCGCGCACCAAGGCGACCGCGGAGTCCGGCACCGGCACCTGGACCGACCCGCGCACCGAGAGCAACGTCCCGGACGTCTACATCGCGATGGGCCAGACCGCGGAGAACCTGGCGCGGCTGAAGGGCGTCACGCGCGAGGAGATGGACGAGTTCGGCGTCCGCTCGCAGAACCTGGCCGAGAAGGCCATCGCGGACGGCTTCTGGGCCAAGGACATCACCCCGGTGACGCTGCCGGACGGCACGGTCGTCTCGAAGGACGACGGCCCGCGCGCCGGCGTCACCGTGGAAGGCGTCTCCGGCCTGAAGCCGGTGTTCCGCCCGGACGGCCGGGTCACCGCGGGCAACTGCTGCGCGCTCAACGACGGCGCGGCGGCCCTGGTGATCATGTCCGACACGAAGGCCCGCGAGCTGGGCCTGACGCCGCTGGCGCGGATCGTGTCCACGGGTGTCACCGGGCTTTCGCCGGAGATCATGGGCTACGGCCCGGTCGAGGCGTCCAAGCAGGCCCTTTCGCGCGCGGGGCTGTCGATCGGCGACATCGACCTGGTCGAGATCAACGAGGCGTTCGCGGCGCAGGTCATCCCGTCCTACCGGGACCTGGGCATCGACCTGGACCGGCTGAACGTCAACGGCGGCGCGATCGCGGTCGGCCACCCGTTCGGCATGACCGGCGCCCGGATCACCTCGACGCTGATCAACTCCCTGCAGCACCACGACAAGCAGTTCGGCCTCGAGACGATGTGCGTCGGCGGCGGCCAGGGCATGGCGCTGATCATCGAGCGCCTTTCCTGATCGCTTGACGAAGGCCCCCACCCGCGGGTTCCGCTGGTGGGGGCCTTCGTCGTCAGCAGCTGCTGACGGACGGCGCCGAGTTCGCCAGGCCGAACAGCGGCCGCAGCCGGAGGCCGAGCCACGTGCCGCCCAGCGCGAACACGCCCCACAGCCGGCCGTGCAGGCTGCCCGTCGAGATGCCGCCCAGGTACGCGCCGATGTTGCAGCCGCCCGCCATGCGCGCGCTGATGCCCATCAGGACGCCGCCGAGCAGGGCCGCCACCGCCGTGCGCCACGGGATCGAACTGTGGATCTTCCACGCGCCCGCGGCCGCCGCGGCCACCGCCGTGCCGATCATGATGCCGATGCCGGTGAGGCTGTTCTTGTCGCGCAGTACCGGGCCGGCCGGCACGCCCAGCACGACCGCGCCCACGAGCACCGGCCAGGAGCCGCGGCGGTGCCGAGCAGGAGAGGGTGGGCTCGCAGGCCCTGCCCGTTGCCGACGGCGATCAGCTGCCGCCCCGCCGAGATGAAGCCGAACCCCGAACGGAACAGCGCGAGCCGCCGCGGCCCGGGCGCAGCCCGTCGCACTCCGTGGGACGAACGGAGAAACCCGGATTCTCCTGAACGCGGCGAAGGCCCCCTCGCGGTCGGCGAGAGGGCCTTCGGGAGAGCCGTGGTTACTCGTTCGTCTTCACGCACATCGTCGTGGCCGGCTCCGGGTACACCGCCACGCGCGTGGCGTCGGTGCCCTCGCAGACGTTCTTGTCGGCCTGGCCCGCGACGACCTTGACGAGTTCGCCGTCCTTGGTCGGGTCGCTGCACGGCACCTTCAGGTAGCCCTTGGTCTGCGACGTGAAGTTCGCCAGGCAGTCGCCCTGCTTGGCGTTGATCATCAGGCACAGCTTGTACGAGCTGCGGCCGCTGACCGAGTAGGTGTCGTAGCCGGCGGTGGAGCCGCCGGGGCAGTCGTCGGAGGCGCTGTCCAGCTTCTTGGCGATCTTGACGTTCGCCTTCGGGTCGTTGCAGTCGGCCTTCGCCGGGTCGTCGCCGCCCTGGGTGAACTCGGTGATCGTGAGGCAGTCACCGGCGTTCGAGGTGGCCGGCGACTTCATGAACGAGACGATCCCGATGACGACCAGCGCGATCACCACGATCGCGCCGATCCCGCCGATGATCAGGCCCTTGGTCCACGAGCGCTTCGGCGGGGCCGGCGGCGCGGGCGGGAAGCCCGGCTGGCCGGCCGGGAACTGCCCGGGCGGGAACTGGCCGGGCGGCGGGCCGAACTGGCCGGGCTGGCCCTGCGGCGCCTGGCCGTACGGACCGGGCTGCTGCTGGCCGTACGGCTGCTGCGGCTGCCCGCCCGGAGGCGGACCGTAGGGATCGGGCTGACCCACCGGCTGCTGGCCCCCGGGGGCCGGAGGGGGAACGCTCACTGTGAACCTCACACATGTGAAGAGAAGAACCGTCCGGCACATCAAACACGCAGGGTGAGCACGGTCTGCAGCGGGGTCCACAAATGCACGAATCACCCACAGAAAAGGCGCCCCGCCGATTACGGAGCGCCTTCACTGCGGGACGGTGAGCCAGGTTACTCACGCAGGTACGAGAGCAGCCGCAGGATCTCCAGGTACAGCCAGACCAGCGTCGTCATCAGGCCGAACGCGGTGTACCAGGCCCACTTCGACGGCATGCCCTCGCGGATCATCCGGTCGGCCTGGTCGAAGTCCAGCAGGAAGCTGAAGGCCGCGATGCCGATGCAGAGGATGCTGAAGGCGATGGCCAGCGGGCTGCCGTCGCGCAGCGGGTTGAAGCCGAAGAACAGCGAGCTGATCAGGTTGAACAGCATCAGGATCGCGACGCCGACGACGGCACCGACGATCCACTTGGTCAGCTTCGGCGTGACCTTGACCGCGCCGGTCTTGTAGACGACCAGCATGCCGATGAAGACGCCGACGGTGCCGACGATCGCTTGCAGCGCGATGCCGGGGTAGATCACCTCGAACACGCCGCTCAGCGCGCCGAGGAAGAGCCCTTCGGCCGCCGAGTACGTCAGGGTCAGCGCGCCGCTGGGCTTCTGGCGGAAAATGATCACCAGCGAGATGACGAGGCCGACGACCAGGCCGCCGATCATCGCCCCGACGAGCGCGCCGGAGAGCTTGCCGGTCTCGGCCAGCTGGACCTGCGCCCAGATCGCCGTGATCACCCCGAACAGCAGCGCGGTGCCGAGGGACAGGCCCGTCTTGACGACGACGTCGTCGACGGTCATCGGCCGGTCGCCCTCGCCGGAGGTGGCCCGGCCCGGGCCGTACCCGGGCACGCCGCCCTGGGGTTGGTTGAAGCCCACCGGGGGCCCGTACTGCCCGTAAGTCTGGGTTCCGCCGCCGGGCAGGTTGCGGAACGCCGGGTTGCTACTGGAACGCACCTGATCCTCCTGGATCTGCTGCTTCGTTTTTCGTCGCTGCATCGGGTTCAACGACCACCGGGGACCGGGGGTTCCCGTCGAGTAAAGAGGACTTTACTCGATCGCGGTTCGTTGACCTCGGTCGACACGGTAGGCGACGAAGGTCACGACCGTTCGGCGACAGCCACCTGATGAGCGGTACACAGTTCCCGCCCCGGGCGCAACGCTCACCTGGCGTGCCCGGTTGTTCACCGAACGCGCGTCGGGGACTTGATCAGTCGTGTGACCTGCAGAGGCGCCGGGCATCGCCGTGCGCCGGACGAAGGGCGTTTACCCATGGGGTGGTCGACACACCCGCGCGCGGGTGCACGCGCGCTCACCGGCTTCGTCGCCGCGGTCCTGCTCGGCACGTTGTCCGCGACGGCCGGCGCCGCGCCGGCCGCGGCCGCGACCCAGGAGGGCATCGGGCACGACGTCGGCGGCCAGAAGGGCTTCGGCCCGGTCTGGCTGGGGTCGTACGTCGTCGGCGGGCAGCAGGTGTTCTGCGTGAGCTTCCTGCTCAAAGCGCCGGACACCGACGAGCAGTACCGGCCCGGCGACGAGCTGCTCACGAAGTGGGGCACGAAGCTGCCCGCCGACCAGGCCGCGAACATCTCGTACCTGCTGCTGCGCTACGGCGACACGAAGAACCCGGACGAGGCGACCGCACTCGCGCACCTGCTGCACTCGTGGACCGCGGCGCCGCGCACCCGGGCAGACCTCGAGCCGAGCCTGGCCAAGGACGAGATCGCCTACGACGCCGCCGGGCACCTCGCCTTCATGCAGGAGCACTTCCGGGCCGCGGCCGACGCCGTCGAGCGGCTGGAGACGGACGCCGAAACCAACCGCGGGCCGTGGACCGCTTCGGTGCTCACCCCCAAGGGCGACCAGCACCTCGGCGAAGCGGCCGAGTGGACCGCGACCGTGAAGAACGCCCAAGGCAACGGCATCCCGGGCGTCCCGGTGAAGCTGACGGCGACCGCCGCCACCCTCGACGTGGGGAAAGTGGACAGCGCCGCGGGGAACGCCAGCCCGCAAGCCGCCGCGAAGGACGTCACGCTGAAGACCGGCGCCGACGGCACCGTGACCGTGAAGCTGACCCCGACCGGTGACAAGCCGAAGCTGGCGGCCTCGCTGAAAGCGCCCGCCGACCGGCCCTACGTCCGGCTGCCGGTCGACACCGACGTGCAGCGCGTGGTCTCCACCGGCGGCGAGCGGGAACTGACCGCCCAGGGCGTCGTCGGCGTCGCCAAGCCCGGCACCGTCCAGGTGACCAAGACGGACGCGAACACCGGCAAGGGCGTCGGCGGCGCCGTCCTGCGGATCACCGGCAAGGACCGGACATCGGCCGCGCTCGGCCGGGACGGCAAGCCGCTCACCGGGGCCGACGGCAAACCCGCGGTCGTCACCACCGACGGCAAGACCGGCGGCGTGACGGTGGAGAACCTCCGCGCGCCGCAGGAGATCTGCGTCGTCGAGGCGAGCCCGCCACCGGGCTACACGAACGCCTACGACCCGCAGAACCCGCCGTCGGCGTGCGGCACCGTGCAGCCGGGCGAGACCCTCGCGCTGACGGTGACGAACAAGCCGAACGAGGTCCCGCGCGCGATCCCGGCCGGTGACCAGCCGGTGGCGCTGGCCCGAGGCGTCGTCGAAACGCACTACTCCGGGCTGGGCCTGGCCGGGCTCGGCCTGCTGGTGCTGCTGGCGGCCGGGCTGGCCGGCGCCGCCGCGCGGCGGGCGTCCCGGCGGTAACGGCGTGGCGCACCGCGGCGGCTGGCAGGGCGAGGACTGGTTCACCGACGAATGGCACCGGGGCACCGGCTGGGCGGCCGCCGACGACGAGCCGCCCGCCGGCGGGCCGGAGCCGCCCGCGCCGAAGCGCGGCCGGGGCCGGCTGCTCGCCGGCTTCGCGCTCGGCGCGGCGACGGTGCTCGCGGTGGAGTTCGGCTCCTCCGTGGTCACCGCGTCCCCCGCGGCCGTCGTGGCCGGCACGGCGCTGCCCGCCGCGGGCGCGGCCGGCGTCGCGGCTCCGGCGCCGCCACCTTCCCCGTCCCCGGTTGCGACGACCTCGACGCCTCCGGCCGCTCCGGCCGCGCAGACGTCCTCGACGGCGGCGCCACCGCCGTCCCGGCAGCGGCCGGGCACCGTCCGGCTGCCCGGCGGCGGGACGGCGACGCTGGTGCGCATGGACCTCGGCCCGGACGGCGAGCTGCCGATCCCCGCGGACCTCGGGCAGGCGACGTGGTGGGGCGCGTCACTCGACGCGGCAAGCGGGGCGAGCGTGTTCGCCGGCCACGTCAACTGGCGGGGCGCGACCGGCCCGTTCGCCGAGCTGTGGTCCGCCCGGATCGGCGCCGAGGTGACCATTGTGGACAGCGCGGGCCGGACGTGGCGGTACCGGATCTCGCAGCTGGTCACGGTGCACAAGAGCGACCTGCCGGCGCGCGCGGACTACCTGTTCGGCCCGTCCGGGCCGCACCGCGTGGTCCTGGTGACGTGCGGCGGCCGCTGGGTCGGCGGCTCGGACGGCTATGAGGAGAACCGCGTCGTCATCGCGGACCCCAGCTAAGTTACTCGTGGGTAACATCACGTTTGGATACGGTGGTCGCGGGCTACGGCATGCAGCAGAATGCCCAGGGTCAGGGCGTGCGGCGAGAGGTGTGAGTCAGATGGCGACGTTCTTGGTGACCGGGGCGACCGGACTGATCGGGCGTCACTTCACCCGGCTGCTGCTCTCCCGCCCCGACGACGACCGCGTCGCGCTGGTCGTGCGGGCGTCCTCGCGGGCCAAGCTGGCCGCACTGGTCGACCAGTGGCCGCACTCCGACCGCGTCACGCTGGTCACCGGCGACCTCGGCGAGCCGCTGCTCGGCGTGTCCGGCACCGACCGCGAAGAGCTGCGCGGCCGCGTCGACCACATCGTGCACCTGGCCGCCCTCTACGACCTCACCGCCGACGACGAAGCCAGCATCAAGGCCAACGTGGAAGGCACGCAGGCCGTCGTCGACCTCGCCGCGGACCTGCGTGCGGGCTGCCTGCACCACGTGTCCTCGGTGGCCGTCGCGGGCGACCACGAAGGCGTTTTCACCGAGGAGATGTTCGACGCCGGGCAGCGGCTGGTCACGCCGTACCACCGGACGAAGTTCGAGGCCGAGAAGATCGTCCGCGAGCAGGACCGGGTGCCGTGGCGGGTGTACCGGCCCGCCGTCGTCGTCGGGCACTCGGAGACCGGCGAAATGGACAAGATCGACGGCCCGTACTACCTCTTCCCGGCGATCAACCGGCTCGCCGGGCTGCCGGACGTGCTGCCGATCGTCGGCCCGGACCTCGGCGACACCAACATCGTGCCGGTCGACTACGTCGCCAAGGCGCTGCTGGAGCTGGTCGTCAAGCCGGGTCTCGACGGCCACGCCTTCCACCTGGTCGACCCGGAGCCGCAGCCGGTCGTGTCGGTGTACAACGCCTTCGCGCGGGCCGCGGGCGCGCCGACGATCACCGTGCAGCTCGGCGAAGGCCTTTCGAAGCGGATCGTCGGGCTGGTCAAGCTGACCGAGCACATCCCCGGGGTCACCATCGCGCGCGACGCCGTGATGGAACGGTTCGGCATCCCGCCGGTGCTGCTCGACACGATGGCGTTCCCGTCGGTGTTCTCCTCGGCCGAGACGCGCAAGGCGCTGGCCGGCACGGTCGAGGTCCCCCGGCTGGAGGAGTACGCGCCGACGCTGTGGCGCTACTGGCGCGAGCACCTCGACCCGTTCCGCGCCCGCAAGCACGGCCCGCGCGGCGAGCTGGACGGCCGCCGCGTGATCATCACCGGCGCGTCGTCGGGCATCGGCCGGGCGACCGCGCTCAAAGTTGCCGCGGCAGGCGGCATCCCGCTGCTCGTCGCGCGCCGGCAGCACGAGCTGGAGGAGGTCCGCGACGAGATCGTCGCCGCCGGCGGCACGGCGTCGGTGTACCCGGCGGACCTGACCGACGAGGACTCGGTGCGCAAGGCCGTCGACGCGATGCTGGCCGAGCACGGCCGGATCGACATGCTGGTCAACAACGCCGGCCGGTCGATCCGCCGGTCGATCAAGCTGTCGTACGACCGGATGCACGACTACGAGCGCGCGATGGCGATCAACTACTTCGGCGCGGTCCGGCTGATCCTCGCGGTGCTGCCGCACATGTCGGAGCGGAAGTTCGGGCACATCGTGAACGTGTCGTCGATCGGCGTGCAGGGCATCGCGCCGCGCTTCTCGGCGTACGCGGCGTCGAAGGCGGCGCTGGACTACTTCTCGCGGATCGCGGCGACCGAGACGCACGGCGACGGGATCACCTTCACCACGATCCACATGCCGCTGGTGCGCACGCCGATGATCCGGCCGACGAAGATCTACGACGCGTTCCCGACGAAGTCGCCGGAGCAGGCCGCGGACATGGTCATGAAGGCGCTCGTCGAGCGGCCGAAGCACATCGGAACCCCGGCCGGGCAGGCGATCGGGCTGGCCTACACGCTCACGCCGGGCCTCACCGACGCCGTCGCGTACCAGGGTTTCCGGATCTTCCCGGATTCGACCGCGGCGGGCGGTTCGGGCGAGCTGAAGATCGGACGTGGCGAGAAACACCTGTCGCGCGCGGCGATGGCGCTGGCCCGGCTTTCGCGCGGGTTCCACTGGTAACCCAGCGTTTCCGGGGTGAGGCCATTCCGGCGACGCGGCGACACGTGTTGGTGATTCGTTAAGCCGGACGGCGGAGGCGGCGGGTGCCCGGGTACGGTCGGGCGCATGGTTCCTGAGCGCGACCCCGCCGCAACCGCCCTCAACGGCCTCCTCCCCCTCCGTCGTGAGTACACCCAGGCCTGGCACGGCTTCGACCGCAACGAGGTGCGGCAGTACCTCGACCACGTCGAGGCCCAGCTGCGCCGGGTACTGAGCGAGCGCGACGCCGCGGTGGCGCGGGCCGCCGCGGCGACCCGCGACGTGGAGTCCGTCCGGCAGCAGGTCGCCACGCTGGAAGCCCGCGTCGAGGAGCTGAAGAAGCCGCCGGAGCGGCTCGAGGACCTGGACGAGCGGATGCAGCGCACGGTCACGCTCGCGCAGGCCCGCGCGGACGAGATCATCAAGCGCGCCGAGGCGGCCGCGGAGAAGACGTGGGCGGGCTCGACGGAGGCGTCGACGAAGCTGCGTGAGCGGTACACGAAGCTCGTCGCGGAACTGGACAAGCAGGCCGACCTGCTGCACTCGGAGCACGAGACCGCGCTTTCCGAGACGCGCGCGGAGGTCCAGCGCCTGACGATCGAGGCGGCCCAGCGGCGCGAGCTGCTGGACAACGAGGCCGAGCGCAAGCGGCGGAAGCTGGAGCGCGAGTTCGAGGCGTCCCTGGCGGCCCAGAAGGCGGCGCTGGAGAAGCACGTCGCGGACCAGCGCACGGCGAGCAAAAACCAGGCCGAGCGCCGCCTCGCGGAGGCGACGGCGGAGGCCAAGCGGCGTGTGGACGAGGCCACGGCGGAGGCCAAGCGGCGCCTGGACGAGGCGACGACCCAGGCCGCCCAGCGCACGACGGCGGCGAACCGGAAGGTCGAGCGCCTGGCGGAGATCCGCGAGCAGGCCCGCAAGAGCCTGGCGATGGCGGAGGACATCCTCAACCGGAGCGAGACCCAGCTGGCGACCCTGCCGGAGGAAGCGGTGATCCCGCAGGCCTCGAAGCTGGTGGGCGGCGACGACCCGGAGTCGGCGACGACCCCGTCGGCCCCGGTGGTGCCGGTGGTCCAGCCGTCGATCCCGAAGGCCGCGGCGCCGAAGCCGGCCCCGAAACCGGCGGCTCAGCAGGCCAAGCCGGGAAACGCACCGGCGAAGCAGAACGGCCCGGCGACCAAGCCGGCGAACGGGAGCGGCGCGAAGCCGCTGACGCCCGCGGCGGGCAAACCGGGAGCCTGAAAACTCTTTCGTGAAGGCCGCCTCGGGTGATCGAGGCGGCCTTTGCTGCTTTCCGGCAGTGCTGAGGCGCGCCGGGCATCCGTGCCTGAGCAGCCCCCGTTTTCCACGCTACCGGCGGGCACCGACAGTTCCGGGCCGGCCGGCGCTGCCCTCAAGCGCCCCAATGTGGCGTTGGTTGCGTCGGACGCACCGAACGCCACATTGGGTGCGTCCAACGCACCGAACGCCACATTGGGTGCGTCCAACGCACCGAACGCCACATTGGGTGCGTCCAACGCACCGAACGCCACATGGGCTGCGTGGGACGCACCCAACGCCACATTGGGGTGCGTCAGTTGCGGGCCGTGCGTGGCCAGGGGTTGGCCGACTCCAGCTGGGCCGCCAAGCCCAGCAGCAGGGACTCCTCGCCCGGGCGCGCCACCAGCTGCACCGAGGTCGGCAGGCCCGACACCTTCGAGCGGCCCGCCGGGACCGTGATCGCCGGGTAGCCCGCGAAGTTCCACTGGCCCGTGAACCCCGCCAAGCGCGTCGACGGCAGGACGTTCGTCAACCAGCCGCGCTCGTGCCAGCGGGCCGCCTTCACCGGCCAGTGCGACAGCGTCGGGGTCAGCAGCACGTCGTGCTCCGCGAAGAACTCCTCTGCCCGGGCGACCCACCGGTCGCGCGTGCGCGCGCGGATCAAGCCCGCCCGCTCGACCAGCCGGCCCGCCCGGACGTGGGCTCGCGTCCGGCGTTGCAACCGCGAAACGTCGAAGCTGCGGGCCTGGGCCGCCGGGCCGGCCAGCCAGCGGGCCGTCATGCCCAGGACCATCGTCGCCGGGTAGCGCGGGGCCGCCGGCTCGATCGCGTGGCCCGCCGTCGCCAGGTGGCCCGCCGCCGTCGAGACCGCCGCCACCAGCTCCTTCGGGACCGGTGTGCGCAGCACGGGCACCGTTGTCGACATACCGATACGGACCCCGGACGGCGACGGCACCGAAGCCAGCGAAGGCTCGGCAGCCAGCACCGACAGCAGCAACGCCGTGTCGGCGACCGTCGTGGCCAGCGGGCCGTGGACCGACATGCCGAACCAGCCGCCTTCGCTCAGCAGGTCCGCGCCCGGCTTCAGCCCGACCAGCCCGCACATCGCCGCCGGCAGGCGGACCGAGCCCATTCCGTCGGATCCGTGGGCCAAGGGGACGAGACCGGCCGCCACCGCCGCCGCGCTGCCGCCCGACGAGCCGCCCGCCGCGTACGTCGGGTCCCAGGGGTTGCGGGCGATGCCGTCCGGGGTGTCGCTCATCGGCCAGATGCACAGCTCCGGCACCCGCGTCAGGCCGATGACCACCGCGCCCGCCGCCCGCAGCCGCGCCGCGATCACGCCGTCCGCCTCGACCGGCGCGGACGGACCGGCCTGCGAACCGTGCGACGCGTACTCGCCCGCCAGCTCCGTGACGTCCTTGACCGCCACCGGCACCCCGGCCAGCGGCAGGGAGGCGAGCTCCGGCCGCGCGGCGACCTCCGCGGCCTCCTTCACGGCCGCCTCGGCGCGCACCCGCCGGAAGGCGCCGATCACGCCGTCCGCCGCGGCGATCCGCTCCAGCGCTTCCTCGGTCACCCGCACCGGATCGAGCTTCCCGGCCCGGACGGAGGCCGCGATCTCCACTGCCGTGAGCACCATGATCGCGACCCTAGCCCACGAAAAGGTGACAGTGGCAAAGAAAACGTCTCAGATGGCGCCCGCCCGCAGCGCGTAGGCGACGGCGTGGGCGCGGTTGTTCAACCCGCAGCGCGTCATCAGGCCGTACAGGACGTTCTTCACCGTCCGCTCGGAGTAACACAGCTTCGCCGCGATCTCCTCCGTCCCGAACCCTTCGGCGACCAGCCGCAGCACGTCGCACTCGCGGGCGGCGAGCCCGGACAGCGTGAGCCCGTTGGGCTCCAGGACGTCCTTGCGCATCCGCTGCACCTGCGCGAGCAGCGCGCCCTGCAGCCGCGGCGGCAGATTCGCCGTGCCGTCACCCGCCGCGAGGACCGCCGTCACCAGCTCGGCGCCGCCCGTTTCGCGGCGCGGCAGCACTGCCACCACCCCGCATTCCAGCGCCGCCATCAGGTCGCTCTCGCGGAAGTGCTCGACCACCAGCACGACGTGGGACGCCTTGGCCGCGCGGATCTCGCCCAGCACGGTCTCGGTGACGTGGTCCTCCATCACCAGCAGCACGTCCGGCACGAGGTCGGTCAGCCGGACGTCCGGATGCGCGTCCAGCAGGCTCACCGCGCCGGCGTGCGTGATCGGGTCCGAGGCGAGGACGCTCACTTCGACGGGCTTCATGCCCGCAGTGTGACCGGGCCGTCTTCACGCCGTCCCTATTCCGTCTTCACGCCCGTGAAGACAGCTCGCCGAACGCCGCCCGCGCCCGCTCCAGGCAGCCGGGCATCCGCTCGGCCGCGCGGGCCCAGTCGCGCCGCGCGCGCAGGTACGCCTCCCTCGCCTCGGGCGTCCAGCCGGCCAGCCCCGGCTCCACCCGGGACTCCAGCTCGGCGAGCAGTTCGCCCAGCTCCCCGGTGATGCCGCCCATCCGGTCGAGGACCAGGTCGGCGAAGCTGAAGTCGAGCCGGGTCACGGCAGCCGCGGCCGCGGCATCGGGCCGCCGGTCGCCTCCAGCAGCTCCGCCAGCCGCGACAGGATCACGTCGTACTCCTGCTCCCAGTCGCGCATCGCTTGGCCGAACCGCACCGACGCGTCGCCGCGCCACGACGCCTGCGCCACCGCCATCTCGCTGTTGACGTCGCGAAGCCGCGAACGGGCCGCTTCGACGGCGTGCGCGAAGCAGGCGGCGGCCCGCTGCATGTCTTCGGTCGGCATCCGCGGCTCCTCTCGGGCTTCCCGAGCGTGGCGCACCGCGGGCCCGGCGCGGAACCCGCCCGCCCGCGCGTTGCCCGAATGTCCGCCATCCTTGCCTGCCGGTTCACCGCTTCCGCGTATGCTCACGGCAGGCATCCGGCGCGTGACGGTTCGTCGCGCACGAAGGGAGACCGATGTCGGCCGCGGACGGCTCCGCGCTGCCCCCTTCTGGGGCCGAGCCCCAGACCCCAGCCGAGGGGCAAGCCCCCCTGGACCCCCCGACCGCGTCCGTGAGACTCCAGCTGCTGGGCCCCATGAAGGCCTTCCAGGGCGATGTGGAGCTCGACCTCGGTTCCGCGCACCGGCGGACGGTCCTCGCCGCACTGGCGATGCACCCGAACCGCACGGTCTCGCGCGAGGAGCTGATCGACGCCGTCTGGGGCGAAGCGCCGCCGCAAAGCGCGCAGGGCTCCATCTACACCTACGTCTCCGGCTTGCGGCGCGCGCTCGAACCCGGGCGCGCCAAGGGCGAAGGCCCGCAGCTGCTCGCGTCGATCGGTTCCGGCTACTGCCTTCGCCTCGACGCCGGCGCGATCGACGTCCACCGGTTCGAAGCGCTGCGCGAGCAGGCGCAACGCCGCCAGTCGGCGGGCGATCTGCGCGGCGCGCGCGAAGCGCTCGACGAGGCGCTGGGGCTCTGGCACGGCGTTCCGCTGTCCGGCCTGCCCGGGCCGTTCGCCGCGGCGCAGCGTGCGCGGCTGAGCGAGGTGCGGCTGGCGACGGTCGAGCGGCGCGCCGAAGTCGTGCTGGAATCGGGCGGGCACGCCGAACTCGTCGCCGAACTGACCGCGCTGACCCGCGAGCACCCGTTCCGCGAAACGTTGCGGGGGCTGCTCATGCGCGCGTTGGTCCGAGCCGACCGGCGGACCGAAGCGATCGCGGTGTACGCCGACGTCCGCGACCGGCTCGTCGAGGCCTCGGGCACCGAACCCGGGCCGGCGCTGCGGCGGCTGCACGACGAGCTGCTGGAGAAACCGGCGGCGCCGGCGCCGGCCCCGCCACCGCCGCCGCCGCCGCGTCCGGCGCGGTTTCCGGCCGCGGCGCTGCCGGAGCAGGCGGACATCTTCGTCGGGCGGGACGCCGAACTGGCGCGGCTGCGCGAAGCCGTCGACGGCCTCGAGGCCGGGGTGGGCCGGTCGGTGTGGCTCGAAGGCGAACCGGGCAGCGGCCGGACGGCGCTGCTCGCCGAGCTGCTCGCCATGGCCCGCGACCACAACCCGGCCTTCGCCGCCGCGGACGCGCTGGACCAGCGGTTCTCCCTGCGGCCGTTGCTCGACGCGCTCGGCGTGCACCCGCGCGCCACCGACGAACGCCGGGCCGCGCTCGCCGGGCCGTCCGTCGAGGACCCGGTCGACGGCGTGCTCGCGCTCGTCCGCGAGCTGTGCGCGGAAGCACCGCTGGTGCTCGTGGTCGACGACCTGCACTGGGCGGACGACACGACGTTGCGCGTCTGGCGCTACCTGAGCCGGGAGACGCGGCAGCTGCCGCTGCTGCTCGTCGGTGCGTGCCGTCCGGTGCCACGGCCGGCCGCGCTCGACGACCTGCGAGCCGAGCTCGACAACGATGACATCACCCTGCTCACGCTGTCGCCGCTGGCCGAAACGGCCACCCGCGAACTGGCCACCGAGCTGGTCGGCGCGCCACCGGGGCCGGGGCTGCAGCTGCTGGTGTCCTACGCGGCCGGAAACCCGCGCTACGTCCGGGAAATCGTCGAGACGCTGCTCGCGCAGGCGATGATCGTGCTCGACGGCGTCCACGCGCACCTGGACGGCAACTCGTGCCAGACCATCCCGTCGCCGCTGGGCTCGCGGATCACGCTGTACCTGAACTACCTGTCCAGCGGGACGCGCGACACCCTGCGCTGGGCCGCGCTGCTGGGCGGGGAGTTCTCGCTGGCGGACATCGCCGTCGCCACCGAGCGGCCGCCGACGGCGCTGGTCGGTGCGGTGGACGAGGCGATCGCGTCCGGGGTGCTCGTCGAGTCGGGCGACCGGCTGGCGTTCCGGCACCCGCTGGTGCGCCGCGTGCTCTACGAGAAGACGCCGGCGGCGATGCGGGTCGCGCTGCACCGGCAGCTGGCGGAGGCCTTCGCCGCCGCCGGCGTGCCCGCCGAGCGCGTCGCCGAGCAGCTGGCCGCCGCGCCCGCGCAGGTGGACCCGTGGGTGACCGCGTGGCTGCTGGAGCACATCGGCACGGTCGCCACCGAGAAGCCGCGGGTCGCCGTGGACCTGCTGCGGCACGCGGTCACGCAGGGCACGTTGCCGCCGGACGCGCGGGAGACGCTGACCGCGACCCTGGCCCGGCTGCTGTTCTGGCTCGGCCGGGAACCCGAAGCCGAGGCGCGCTCGGTGGTCGCGCGGACGTCCGACAGCCGGCGCGCGGCCGAGATGCGCTGGATCCTGGCCTACGTCTACTACCGCCGTGGCGACTTCTCCGAAGCGACCGCCGAGCTCAAGCGGACCCTCGACGACGCCGACGTCCCGGAGATGTGGCGCGGGCGGCACGAGTCGCTGCTGGCCACGCTGGAGAAGCTCGGCGAAGAGACGGCCCTGGCACCCGCCGGGCTGCACCCACTGGACGACGCGGCGCTGACCGTGCCGAACCTGGACAGCCTCGACGAGGCCGCCGAGCCCCTCGACGCCGCCCGGCGGATCGCCGCCACCCGCGCGGTACCGGGCGAGATGCACCTGGCCGGCGCGGTGCACTACTACTGGCTGGGCCGCTGGCCCGAGGCACTGGCCGAGCTGGACGCGGTCATCCGCGACGGCGCCGAAACGGCGTCCTACGTGCTGCGCAGCCCGGGTTCGGCGCTGCTGGTCCACGGCGTCGGCGCGCTGATCGCCGGGCACCGCGGCGAGCCGGCCCAGGCCCGCGCCCACCTGGACGCGGCCGACCGCCGGCAGTGGCCACCGGGCCTCGAACCCGACGGCGGCGATTTCCTGCTGGCGGCCCGGGCCCTGCTGGCAGAGCAGGAGGGCCGCCCGGAAGCGGCGCTGGCGGCACTGCTGCCGTTGCTGGCGGACAACCACCCCCCGGCGGCCCGCCACCAGTGGCTCCCGGACCTGGTCCGGATCGCGTTGTCCCTCGGCGACCGGGCGCGCACGTCGGAGGCGTTGCGCCTCCTCGAACCGGACGGCGAAGTCCCACCGGCCCACGCAGCAGCGGCGGCGCACTGCCGAGGCTTGGTGACGGGCGACCCGGCCCCGGTCCTGACGGCGGCCGGGCACTACCGGGCGGCCGGAAGGTTGCTGAAGCAGGCGAAGGCGACCGAGGACGCGGCGATCCTGCTGGCGGAGGCGGGCGAGCTGACGGAGGCACGCACGGCGTTCCGGGCGGCGTTGACGGCGTACACGGGGATGGGCGCGGTGTGGGACGTCCGGCGCGCGGAGGGGCGAATGCAGCCGTTCGGCATCCGGCGGGCGCATGCGGTGCGGTCGCGGGCTGTTGCGGGGGAATGAGCGCTGCTTCGCGGGGGTTTTGTGCGCCCGCGGAGGGGGCTTTGTGCTCGGGAAGGGGCTTTCGCGCCCGCGGAGGGGGCTTTGTGCTCGGGAAGGGGCTTTCGCGCCCGCGGCAGCCGGCCCGCTAAGCGCCGCCCGCCGCTGCCTTGTCGCGCCGTGTCCGCCCCGCTGACCTCGCCTGCCGCTCCTGGTTCCTCGGCCGCCGGTTGCCGAGATGCTGGGGTTGAATGCGCAACCTTGCCCCCCGGCAGCGCGTCGGTAAGGTCACCGGAGTAGTCGGTAGCTAGATGTCCCTGGGGGAATGGGGTCTGGGGCCTGCGCCCCAGAGGGGACGGCAACGACATGCCAGGCGATGCGGACACCGGCCTGCGGGTGGGCGTCCTCGGCCCGCTGCGGGCCTGGCGCGGGGCGGCCGAAATCGGCCTCGGCCCCGCTCGTCAGCGCGCCGTTTTCGCGGTGCTCGCCGTCAACGCCGGGCGGCCCGTTCCGCGCGCCGAACTGATCGCCGGGGTCTGGGGTGATTCCGCGCCCGCCAGCGTCGAGGGCAGCGTGCACACCTACGTCTCCGGGCTGCGGCGGGCGCTCGAACCGGACCGTTCGCGCTGGTCCGCCGCCAGTGTCCTGGTGTCCGATCCGGCGGGGTACTCGCTGCTGCTCGGCGAAGACGCGCTCGATGCCGCCCTGTTCGAACGGCACCGCGAACGCGCGCAACGGCACCTCGGTCAGGGGGATCCGCGGGCCGCGATCACCGACCTCGACGCCGCGCTCGCGCTCTGGCAGGGCGAGGCCCTGTCCGGCGTGCCCGGCGGGTTCGCCGAGCGGCACCGCGAATACCTCGCCGAGCTGCGGCTGAACACCCTCGAACGGCGGGCCGAAGCGCTGCTCGCCCTCGGCGGGCACCTCGATCTGGCGCCCGAGCTGGCGGTGCTCGCCGGTGAGCACCCGCTGCGCGAATCGCTGCGGGAGTCGCTCATGCTCGCCCTCTACCGCAGCGGGCGGCCCGCCGACGCCCTCGACGTCTTCCGCGACGCCCGGGCCACGCTCGTCGCCGAGCTCGGCGTCGAACCCGGGCCCGCGCTGCAACGGCTTCAGCAGCAGATCCTCGCCCAAGACCCCAGCCTCGACGCGCCCACGCCTCCGGTCACTCTCAGCCGGCACCGGTTGTTCGGCCGGGAGGCCGAGACGACGAAGCTCGCCGAGCTCGTCGCCGACGTCCGGGCCGGGCGGGGGCGGGCCGTCTGGATCGAGGGGGACGCCGGGATCGGGAAGTCCGAGCTGCTCGCCAGCTCGCTGCCGGACGGCCCCGGCTTCCAGCGGCTTTCGGCCGCCGCCGACGAGCTGAGCACCCGGTTCCCGCTGCAGGTCGTGCTGGAGTGCCTCGCCATCGACGTGCACTCGCCCGATCCGCGGCGCGCGCGGGTGGCGAAGGAGCTCGCCGGCGAGAGCCCGGCGCGGCGCAGCTGGGGCCCGGCCGACCCGGTGCTCGGCGCCGTCGACCGGCTGCTGGCCCTGGTCGACGAGCTGTGCGCGCAGTCACCGCAGGTGCTCGTGCTCGACGACCTGCAGTGGGCCGACGAGGCGTCCGTGCTGGTCTGGCACCGGCTCTGCGCGGCGACCCGGCAGCTGCCGCTGCTGCTGGTGGCCGCGACCCGCCCGGCGCCGGACCGCGCCGAGCTCGCTCAGCTGCGTCGCGGCGTCCAGGCGCGGGACGGCGTCGTCCTCGACCTCGCGCCGCTGACCGGCGACGACGTCGGCCGGCTGATCGAGGACCAGCTCGGGGCGCCGCCCGGGCCGGGGTTGCGCGAGCTCGCCGCCCGTGGCGCGGGAAACCCGTTGTACGTCAAGGAAATGGTCGACGTCCTGAAGCGCGCCGGCGCGGTCGCGGTGAGCGGCGGCGAGGCCGACGTCGACGATCCGGCGGAGTTCGAGGCGCCGCGGTCCCTGGTCGCCGCGGTCGACCGGCGGCTGGACTTCCTGACCGCGCGGACGCAGGAAGTGCTGCGCTGGGGCGCGTTGCTGGGCATGGAGTTCGCCGTCGGCGACATCGCCGCGGTGCTCGGCAGCCGGCCGTCGGACCTGCTGGAGCCGCTGGAAGAAGCCGTGACGGCGAACGTGCTCATCGACACCGGGACGCAGCTGGCGTTCCGGCACCCCCTGCTGCGCCAAGCGCTCTACGACCGGCTGCTGGCCGGGACGCGGGCGGCGCTGCACCGGCAGGCGGCCGAGGCGCTCGCCGGGATCGGCGCGCCGGTGAAGCGCGTCGCCGAACAGCTGGTGGCGGCCCCGGCCACCGTGGACGAGTGGGTGCTGGACTGGCTCGCCGCGCACCACGCCGCGGTGTCGACCCGGGCGCCGCTGATCGCCGTCGAGCTGCTCGAACGCGCGCTGGCCGCGTGCGCCGCCACCGACCCGCGCCGGGAGACGCTGCTGGTCGCGCTGGTCAAGGTGCTGTTCCGGCTGGAACGCAGCCCGGAAGCACTGGCGCGGCAGGCAATCGACGTCGCCGTCGAGCCGGACGCCGTCGAGGAGATGCGGCACGTGCTCGCGGCGATGCGCCACCGCCGCGGGGACACCGACGGCGCGGTGGCGACGCTCGCCGCGTCGATCGACGACCCGGGCGTGCCCGAACTCTGGCGCGTCAAGCACCGGCAGCTGCTGGCCAACTTCCGCCGCGGCGATCTATCCGATTTGGACAGTGCGGAACGGACGGCGCACGAGACGAAGGCACTCGCCGGCGGCGACCGCTACCTGACCGCGCACGCGCTGCAGTCGTTGTGGCTGGTCGATTCGGTGCGCCGCGAGCACGACCGCGCGCTCGGCCACGTCGACGCGGCGATCGAGGCCGTCGGCGACGAGCACGAGCTGGCCGACCTGCACCTGGACCTGCTCGACAACCGCGTCTTCACGCTGCAGAACCTGGACCGGCTGGCCGAGGCGGGCGACGCGCTGCGGGCCGCGGGCGAAGTCGCCGCGCGGCACGCGCTGCCGGTCGGGCTGCAGGTGTCGGCCGCGGTGCACCGGTACTGGGAGGGCCGCTGGGACGAGGCCCTGGTCGAGCTGGACACGGTCATCGAGGACGGCCCGGCCATCACGTTCAACGGCCTGCGCGAGCCGGGCCCGGCGGCGCTGCTGCTGCACGGCGTCGCGGCGCTGATCGCGGGCCGCCGCGACGACCGGGCCCAGGCGGCGGCGCACCTGGACGCGGCGGAGGAGTACGCCCCGGCGACCGGCGCCGAGCGCGAAAGCTTCGACTTCTTGCTGGTCGCCGACGCCCTGGCCGCGGAGCAGCGCGGCGACCGCGCCGGCGCGATGGCCGTCCTCGAGCCGATCCTGAACCCGACGTACGCGCAGATGATGCTGCGCCACCAGTGGCTCCCGGCGTTCGTGCGCCTGGCGATGGAGCAGGACGACGTCGTCCGCGCGCGCCGGGCCCTGGCGGTGTGCGAGGAGGAGGCGGCGAAGGAGCGACGTCCGGCGCGAGCGCACGCGGCGGCGTCGTGGTGCCGCGGCCTGATCGAGGAGGACCCGGCCCCGGTGCTGGCGACGGCCGAGCATTTCCGCGCGGCCGGCCGCCGCCCGGAACTGGCCTCGGCGCTGGAGGACGCGGCGGTGCTGCTGGCCCGCACGGGCCGGCTGGACGCGGCGCACGCGGCGTTCGAGCAGGCCGCCGAGCTGTACACGACGTTGGCGGCGCGCTGGGACCTGCGGCGCGCGGAAACGCGGCTGCGCCGCCTCGGCGTCCGCCGGGGTGCGCTGTTCTCGCCGATCCGGCCGGGCCACGGCTGGGATTCGCTGACGCCGATCGAGGTCCGGATCGCCGGCCTGGTCGCGGAGGGCCGGTCGAACCCGGACATCGCGGCGGAGCTGTCGCTGCCGCGGCGGACGGTCCAGGCCCACGTGGCCCGGCTGCTGGGCAAGCTGGAGACGCCGTCACGTTCGGGCGTCGCCGACGCCTTCCGCCGGCGGCCATAGCGCATTGGCCCGCGCGACCCGGCCGAGGAAGCGACCCGACTCCTTGACCGTCCGCCGCTGGGTCTCGAAGTCGACGTGCACCAGGCCGAACCGTTGCGTGTAGCCCATCGCCCACTCGAAGTTGTCCAGCAACGACCAGGCGAAGTACCCGCGCACGTCGGCGCCGAGCCGGATCGCGTCGTGGACCGCGCGCAGGTGCTCCATGAAGTAGTTCACGCGTGCCGCGTCGTACACGCGGCCGTCGACCACTTCGTCCGCGAAGGATGCGCCGTTTTCGGCCACCACCAGCGGCAGGCCGCCGGACCGGGTGCCGATCCAGCGCAGCAGGTCGGTCAGCGTGCCCGGGGCCTGCTCCCAGCCGAACGCCGTCAGCGGTGGCGGGGCCGGCAGGACGTCCAGGCCGCGCAACGCGGGCAGCGGGCAGTTGCCCGGGGCGAGCGGGTCGTCGAGCGGGGTGACGCGCGCGGGCGCGTAGTAGTTCACGCCCAGCCAGTCGATCGGCGCGGCGATGATCTCGGTGTCGCCGTCGCGCACCGCCGCGGCGAAGCGGCCGCCGTGGTGCTCCACGTCGGCCACGACGTCCTGCGGGTAGCCCCGGCCCAGGACCGGGTCGAGGAAGAACCGGTTGTGGATGCCGTCGAACTTCCGGGCCACTTCGCGGTGGGCCGGGGTGTCGCCGTCGGGGATGGCCGGGGCGAAGTTCAGGGCCAGCGAGAACTCGTGGCCCGGCCGGGCCTGTGCTCTGAGCGCGCGGGTCGCCAAGCCGTGCCCGAGCAGCAGGTGATGGGCCGCGACCAGCGCCGTGTCGTGGTCCCGGACGCCCGGTGCGTGCACGCCGCTGCCGTAGCCGAGGAAGGCCGCGCAGAACGGCTCGTTGATCGTCGTCCAGTGGCGCACGCGGTCGCCGAGCGCGGCGTGCACGACCGCGGCGTAGTCCGCGAACCGGGCGGCCGTGTCGCGCCCGGGCCAGCCGCCCGCGTCTTCGAGCGCCTGCGGCAGGTCCCAGTGGTAGAGCGTCAGCACCGGCTCGACGCCGTGGCTCAGCAGCTCGTCGGCCAGCCGGTCGTAGAAGGCGAGCCCGGCCGCGGACGTCGTCCGGCCGTCCGGCATCACCCGCGGCCACGCGACCGAGAACCGGTAGGCGTTCAGGCCGAGGCCGGCCAGCAGGCCGATGTCCTCGCGGTAGCGGTGGTAGTGGTCGCAGGCGACGGCGCCGGTCGCACCGCCCAGCACCTTGCCCTCGGTCGCCGCGAAGGTGTCCCAGACGGACGGCCCGCGGCCGCCTTCGGTGACACCGCCCTCGACCTGGTACGACGCGGTCGCCGCGCCCCACAGGAAGCCGGCCGGGAAGGTCATACCGGTGCCCCTTTCAGGATGCCTCGCACGAGGTGGCGGCCCAGCAGCAGGAACAGCGCGATGACGGGCACCACGGCGACGGTCGCGCCGGTGAGCATCAGCGCGTAGTCCGTGTAGTAGCCGCTGGCCAGCTGCGACAGGGCGACCTGCACGGTCGGTGTCTCGTTCGGGTCGAGGACCACCAACGGCCAGAAGTAGTCGTTCCAGGTGGCCATGAAGGTGAGCA
Source organism: Amycolatopsis sp. CA-128772 (assembly GCF_002904295.1). Classification (GTDB taxonomy): domain Bacteria; phylum Actinomycetota; class Actinomycetes; order Mycobacteriales; family Pseudonocardiaceae; genus Amycolatopsis. The sequence goes on along the minus strand of NZ_PPHG01000097.1, from coordinate 255,831 downwards.
TCGCGAGCACCGCGGCCGGCGCCCGGAGGGCGGGAACGGCCACGTGCCGGTAGGTGCGCAGGATCGAGCAGCCGTCGACGGTCGCGGCGTCGACGAGGTCCGCGTCGATCGCGTTCTCGCACGCCTGCCGCATCCAGAACACGCTGAAGGCGCTGACCAGCGCGGGCACGATCACCGCCTCGAGCCGCCCGTACCAGCCGAGGTCGCCGACGACGAGGTACAGCGGGATGACGCCCAGCTGCGCCGGCACCATGGCCGAGCCGACGACCAGCAGGAACAGCGTGTTGCGGCCGCGGAACCGCAGCCGCGCGAAGGCGAACCCGGCGAGGCTGGCCAGCACGACGTTGGCCACCGTGACGGTGCCCGCGACGATCAGCGAGTTCCCGATGGCCAGCCAGAAGTCGACGGTGCCGAAGACGCGCCGCACGTTCTCGGCGAGGTGCCCGCCCGGCAGCAGCAGCGGCGACGTCTCCCCGATCGCCGAGTTGTCCCGCGTGGCCACGACGAACGACCAGTACAGCGGGAACACCGACGCGCCGAGCACCCCGGTCAGCGCCGCGTACACCCAGCCGCCGGGCCGGCGCCGGGCCGTCACGCCGACCTCACGAACCGGCGCACCAGCCGGTAGTTGATCAGGGCGAACACCGCGCAGATCACGAACATCACCCAGGTCAGGGCGGCCGCGTAGCCGGCGTCGAGGTGCGTGAAGCCCTTCTCGTACAGGTACATCACGAGCGTCTGGAACTGGCGGTCGTTGCCGCCGGTCCCGCCGGAGCCGCCGCCGTCGAACAGCTGCGGCTCGGCGAACAGCTGTAGGCCGTTGACGGTGCCGGCGATGGCGGTGAAGGCCAGCGCCGGCCGGATCCCCGGCACGGTGATCGACCAGAACGTCCGCCACCGCGAGGCGCCGTCGAGCTCGGCGGCCTCGTACAGGTCGCCGGGGACGGCCTGCATCGCGGCCAGGTAGATCAGCGCGTTGTAGCCGGTCCAGCGCCAGAGCACCATGCTCGCGACGGCGAAGTGCGAGGACCAGGTCGTCGCCTGCCAGTTGACCGGCGCCACGCCGAACCAGCCGAGGACCTCGTTGACGACGCCGAAGTCCCGGCTGAACAGCTGCCCGAACACCAGCCCGACGGCGACGACGGACACGACGTTCGGCAGCAGGATTCCGGTGCGCCACCAGGTCGCGGCCCGCAGCGGCCGGTCGAGCAGCGCCGCGATGCCCAGCGCCAGCAGGAACTCCGGGATCGCGGCGAGCAGGAAGATGCTCACGGTGTTGACCAGGGCGTTGTAGAAGTTCGGGTCGGTGAGCAGGTCGCCGTAGTTCGCGACGCCGACGGAACCCCGGTCGCCTTCGAGGAGGTTCCAGTCGTGCAGCGAAACCCACGCCGTGTACAGCAGCGGGAAGGCGCCGAAGACGACGAACAGCGCGAAGAAGGGCGCCACGAGCAGCAGCGGCGTGACCTTGCGGTCGAAACGGGCGAGCCGGTGCTGCACGCGCGGCTACTTCAGGACGGCTTGCGCCTGCTGGACGGCTTGCGCCCAGGCCTGGTCGACGTCCGCGGTGCGGTCCTCGATCCGCCCGAGCGCGCGGCCGAACTCCGGCCGGACGTCGGCGTCGCGCAGGCCGCGGTAGTTCGGCCGCAGCTGCTCGGCCGAGGCCGCGAACAGGCGCCCGACCGGCGCGTCGCCGAAGTACGGATCGGTGTGCGCGACGACCTGTGGATCCTGGTAGACGGCGGGTTCGCTGGGCAGGATGCCGTCGGAGAGGAAGAGCTTCTTCTGCTGTTCCGGGGCGGTCAGCCAGCGGGCGAGTTCGTACGCCTCCTTCGGGTGTTCGCTCTGCTTCGGCACGGTCAGGAACGAGCCGCCCTGGTTCCCGCTCCGGCCGGGCACGGTCGTGACGTCCCATTTGCCCCGGTTGCCGTCACCGCCGGCTTCCTTGATCTGGCTGAGCATCCACGCCGGACAGGCGACGGTGGCGAAGGAACCCTGTCTGATCGCGACGTTCCACGCCTGCGTGAAGGTGGTCGCCGCCGCGGTCTGCCCCTTCGCGGCGATGCCGCCGGCCAGGAAGAAAGCGCTGCGGACGCTCGGGTTGCGGTCGGCGATTAACGAGTCGTCCCGTTGTGAGAAGTAGTTCTCGGGCGACTGGTTGAGCATCGCCGTGTAGACGGTGCCGGCCGAGTCGGCGAACTTCACCCCCGGTGTCCTGGCGGTGAACCGCTCCGCCGTGGCGGCGTACGCGGCCCAGTCCGGCATCAGCTTCGCGACCTCTTCGCGGTCGGTCGGCAGGCCCGCGGCCGCGAACAGGTCACGCCGGTAGCAGAGGGCGAGGCTGCCCATGTCCGTGCCGAGGCCCAGCACGAAGGCGCCGTCGGTGCCCTGCGCCCACTTCCACGGCACCCACTGGTGTTCGAGGTCGCGGGCGCCGTAGGCCGCGAGGTCGGCGAACTTGTCCTTCGCCTTCCGGTACTGCGGCATGTACTGCTCTTCGATCGCGACGACGTCGGCCGCGCCGTGCCCGGTGGCGAGCTGCGTCGCGAGCCCCTTGTGGTGGGTGTCGAAGTCGGTGACGCGGTTCTGCACCGTGATGTCCGGGTGCAGCTTCTCGTACTCGGCGATCAGGGGCGCGTAACCGAACTCGCCGAAGGTCGCGATGGTGAGCTTCGTCTTCCCGCCGGTGTCAGCCGGGCTGCAGGCGGCGAGCGGGATCAACGCGGCGACCACGAGGGCGGTCCGGCGGGCGATCGTGCGCAACAGGCTTCCTCAGATCACACCGGCCCGCACGGCGTACGCGACCGCGTGCGGCCGGTTGCGCAGGTTGAGCCGGTTGGTCATGGCGTAGATGACGTTCTTCACGGTCCGCTCCGAGTAGCAGAGCTTGCCCGCGATCTCGGCAGTGTCCCAGCCTTCGGCCATCAGGCGAAGCACATCCACCTCGCGCGGCGTCAGCGCCGCCGCGCCGGCCTCGTCGGCCAGCGCCGCGACCTGCTCGCGCAGCGACGACGACCGGCCCCGCGCGGCCGCGAGCACGCTCGCGGTGAGCCGGTCGAGCGCGGTCCGCGGCAGCACGGCGGAGACGTGGCAGTCGGCGAGCAGGTTCACGTGCGCGGGGTCGACGTGCCCGGCGACCAGTACGATCGCGGCGGGCGACTCGGCGGCCGCGGCCCGCAGCGCGGCGACGGCCTCCCGGTCGACCTCCCCGACGGCGAACACCAGCACGCTCGCCTCGCCTCGGCGGGCGCGGGGCAGGACCAGCAGCTCGGGGCGCGCCTTCAGGTGGTTGATCAACCCGGTCAGCGCGATCGGGTCGGACGCCCACGCCGCCACTCGCACCTGGTCCATCGACCCCTCCTCAGCCCACGTCGATCCCTGACGACGTCAGTCTGCTGAGGGCGCCTTCACGAAATCTCTAGGGCGGCCGAAGCCGTTCTTCACGCCGTGAAGTTTGGCCGTCGACTACCGTCGGGGGATACACGGACGAGTGAAGGGACCGATGAACCGCCGACTCCTTGCCGCCTTCGGGACGGCATTCACCATCGTGGCCGGGTGTTCGCTGGTCGCCGGGCTGCAGCCGCGGACCGTGTCCGGGCTCGCGCTGCCCGTGGACGCCCCTCCGGCGGCTCCGGCGCCGGTTCCGCCCGCCTCCGCCCCGGCCCCCACCTCGCGGCTCGCCCGGCCGGGCGACTGCGCCTCCCTGGTCAACGGCCTCGACGTCCGCAGCCAGGTCGCCCAGCTGGTCGTCGTCGGCGTCTCCGGTGACAACCCGGCGGCCACGGTGGCCCTGGTGCGGGACCACCAGGTCGGCGGGATCTTCATCGGCGGTAACGCAACAGCGTTGTTGAAAGATCGCGCGCTCGCCGCCGTGCAGGCCGCGGCCAAGGTGCCGGTGGCGGTCTCGGTCGACGAGGAAGGTGGCCGCGTCCAGCGCATCGACGACCTCGACGGCGACATCCCCTCGGCCCGGACGATGGCCGCCACGAAGTCGCCGAACGAGGTTCGCGCACTGGCCGCCGAGCGCGGCCGCCAGCTGCACGCCCGCGGGGTGACGGTGGACTTCGCCCCGGACACCGACGTCACGGACGCGCCGGACGACGACGTGATCGGCGACCGGTCCTTCAGCCCGGACCCGGCGCGGGTGAAGACGTACGCGACCGCGTTCGCGGCCGGGCTCCGCGACGCGGGCATCCAGCCCGTGCTGAAGCACTTCCCGGGCCACGGCCACGGCTCGGGCGACTCCCACAAGGGCACGGTGGTCACGCCGCCGCTGGCGCGGCTGCGGGCGGTCGACCTGGTGCCGTACCGCGGCGTGGCCGACTACGGCCCGGTCGCGGTGATGATGGGCCACCTCGACGTGCCGGACCTGACCGGCGGGGTGCCGGCCTCCCTGTCTTCGGCCGCGTACGGCTTGCTGCGCGGCGAATTCGCCTTCACCGGACCGATCGTGACGGACGATCTCGGCGCGATGAAGGCGATCACGGCGCAGTATTCGCTGCCGGAAGCCGTCCTGAAGGCGTTGCAGGCCGGCGCGGACGAGGCCTTGTGGTCCTCCGGGGGCCGGGTGGACGTGGTGCTCGACCGCTTGGTGAAGGCGGTGCAGACCGGGGAGCTGCCACCGGCGCGGGTGCAGGAATCGGTGACGCGGGTGCTGCGGGGCAAGGGGCTGTGCGGTTGAGGGTTTCACGGCGATCTCCTTTCGCGATCACCACCGACGCTACCGAACACACGTGCGAAGATCATCGCTGAACCGGGTGAAACACGGCGGTCGATTTTCGTTGCGGCACAAGGAAACCCGCGCGAGCATCCCCCGATTTCCAGCTTACCGGAGGGCACCGACAAAACCGGATGGCGCGAAAGCCGGGTGACCGCGTCCGGGCGCTGTCCGGTATGCGGTCGACCTTCTGGTGGTCGGGTCGCGGCGAAGGTGGGCAGGCAAAGCGTGGGCGGCCGGGCGGCCGCGGTGGCCGGCGGCAGCGAGGTCGGCCGGGCGGCCGCGGCGGCCGGCAGCAGCGAGGTCGGCCGCGGCGGCCGGAGCCAGCAAGGTCGGCCAGGCGGCCGCGGCGGCCGGAGCCACCATCGTGCTCGGGCTGCGATGCCTCGCCTGCCGCTCCTAGACTTCCGGGCAGGCACCCCGATACAAGGAGCAGCATGGCGAACCTCGGCGGCACGTACTCCCTCGGCGGCGAACTCCCCGTGACGCGGATGGGTTACGGCGCCATGCAGCTGGCCGGTCCCGGGGTGTGGGGGCCGCCTCGGGATCACGATGCCGCCGTTGCCGTGTTGCGGGAGGCCGTCGAACGGGGTGTCACCCACATCGACACCAGCGACTACTACGGTCCGCACACCGTGAACGCGGTGATCAAGGAGGCCCTGCACCCCTACCCCGAGCCGCTCGTCATCGTGACGAAGGTGGGGGCGCGGCGCAGTGAAGACAAGGGGTGGCCGGCCGCGCTGTCGGCCGAGGAGCTGACCCAGGCCGTGCACGACAACCTGCGGAACCTCGGTGTCGACGCGCTCGACGTCGTCAACCTGCGGCTCAGCGACGCCACCGGTGGCTACCCCGTGGCGATGTCGCTCGCCGAACCGTTCGGGGTGCTCGCGGACCTGCGGGAGCAGGGGCTCATCCGGCACCTCGGCGTCAGCCACGTGACCGCGGAGCAGCTCGACGAAGCGAAGTCGATCGCGCCGGTGGTGTGCGTGCAGAACCAGTACAACCTGGCCCATCGGGAAAGCGACGACCTGGTGGACAAGTGCGCCGCCGAAGGGATCGCCTTCGTGCCGTACTTCCCGCTCGGCGGGTTCAGCCCGCTGCAGTCGGGGCTGCTCGACGACTGCGCCGCCCGGCTCGGCGCCACGCCGATGCAGGTCGCGCTGGCCTGGCTGCTGCAGCGGTCGCCGTCGATGCTGCTGATCCCCGGTACGTCGTCGCCGGCGCACCTGCGCGAGAACCTCGCCGCCGCCGAGCTCGACCTGCCCGCGGACGTTCTCGCGGATCTCGACCGGATCGGCGCCGCCTGATCGCTACGCTGAGCGCTCGGACAGGCACGAGGACGGAGTCGAGCGTGGCGGAGTGGGGCGATCTGGTCGCTTACATCAGGCAGTCGTACCGGGTGGTGCGCGACGAGCCCGACGAGCTGCGCATCCGCCTGGTGTTCGGCGACGATCCCGACACCGAGCAGCGGGCGCAGATCGTCGTGATCGCCCGCGAAATCCTCGACCAGCGCGAGGACTGGGTCCAGATCGCCACGCCGTTCGCCCGGCACGAGGAGGTCGACCTCCTCGAGGTGCTGACCGAGGTCGGCGAGGCGATCGTGGTCGGCGGGATCGCGGTGATGGGCGAGCACGTCGTGCTCCGCCACTCGCTGCCGCTGATCAACCTCGACATCAACGAGTTCATCGACCCCCTCGAGCTGGTCGCGGGCGCGGCCGAGCTGCTGGAACAGCAGTTCACCGGCCGCGACGACTACTGAGCCGTCCGGGGCGCTGACCCGGACCCCCGACGACTGGTGAGCGGAACCACCGCCACGGCGGCGGCCACGGCGAGCGCGGCCCCCAGGCCGAGCGCCGCGGCCGCCGTGCCGGTGCCCAGGTAGAGGCCACCGAGCAGGGCGACGCCGAGTGTGCCGCCGAGCTGCTGGACCGCGTTGAGCAGCCCGGCGGCCGAGCCCGTCTCGTGCGGGCGGACCCGGTCCAGGGCCGCCGTGAAGAACGGCACCGTGAACGCGCCCATCCCGAACCCGCACAGCGCGAGCGCCCACGGGTACGCGCCCACTCCGAAGGTGAGCGCGGCGAGGAGGCCCGCCGTCAGCAGGGCGAGGCCGGCGAACATCACGCGGGCGCCGAACCTCGGCACCAGCCGGGCGCCGGCGACGTACGACGACACCGCGAGGCCGGCCGAGAGCGGCAGCAGCGTCAGGCCCGCCGTGCGGACGTCGGCGCCGAGGCCCAGCTGCAGCTGCATCGGCACGACCTGCATCAGGCCCGTCATCACCGCGAAGAACAGCAGCGACCCGGCCAGCGCGGCCGGGAACCCGCGGCGGGCGAACAGGCTCGGCTCGACCAGCGGCGCCGCCGCGCGACGCTGCTGGAAGCCGAACGCCACCAGCAGCACGGCGCCGGCCGCGAGCAGGCCCCAGTTCGTCCCCGCCGGCTCGATCAGCGGGTAGACGAGCAGTCCGGCGCCGGCCGCCACCAGCGCGGTGCCGGCGAGGTCGAGGCGGGGGCGGGTGGTGGCCCGGTCCTCGCGCAGGAACCGCGCGGCGAGGAGCACCGCGAGGCCGAGCGGGACGTTCACCAGGAACGCCGCCCGCCACGACACCGACTGCGTCAGCAGGCTGCCGAGCAGCGGCCCGGTGACCGCGGACAGGCCCATCACCGGCCCGATGGTGCCCAGCGCCTTCGCGCGCTCGTCGCCGTCGAAGAGGGCGCGGATCAGGCCGATGGTCTGCGGGATGATCAACGCGGCCGCCGCGCCCTGTACCGCGCGCGCCCCGATCAGCAGGCCGGCCGCCGGGGCGGCCGCGCAGGCCAGCGACGCGAGCACGAAGCCCGCCACGCCGATCCGGAAGACCCTGGCCCGGCCGAGGATGTCGCCGAGCCGGCCGCCGGTGATCAGGAAGGCGGCGAACGGCAGCGTGTAGGCCGCGCTGAACCACGGGATGGCCGCCGCCGGACCCGCCAGCTCGGCGTGGATGGCGGGGCCGGCGACCTGGACGATCGTCGCGTCGAGCAGGTTCATCGCTTCGGCGACGAGCAGCACGGCCAGTGCGGCCCAGCGTCGCCGGTCACGCGTCATGGTGGGCACGGGTGTGCCTCCTTCCGGTCGGCGCCCACCCTGGCTGCCGGACCGGCACGTGTTCCAGCTACTGGCCTGAGACAGCAGATTTGTTCCACACTTTGCGCTTCAATGAGGGATATGACCACGCTGGACGACGTCGACCGGGCGCTGATCCACGCGCTGCACATCGACGGGCGGGCGCCGTTCACGAAGCTTGGCGACGTCCTCGGCGTCTCGACCCAGACGGTGGCGCGGCGCTACCGGCGGCTTCGCGCGGAGGCGTCGCTTCGCGTCGTCGGCCTGCCGGACCCGCAGCGCGCCGGGCAGGCCGAGTGGATGGTCCGCCTGACCGCGACCCCGCACGCGGCGCAGGACCTCGCCCAAGCGCTCGCGCGGCGCGCCGACACGGCGTGGATCAAGCTGATGTCCGGCGGCACGGAGATCTGCGTGAACGTGCAGACGCCGGCCGCGAGCGACCACTCGCTGCTGCTGCGGGACATCCCGCGCACGGCGAGCGTCACGGCGGTGTCGGCGCACCAGCTGCTGCACCGCTACTTCGGCGGCCCGACGGCGTGGCTCGGGCGCGCGAACTCCCTCGACGCGGCACAGATCGCGGCCCTCACCCCGGCGCACGCGGGCCCGGGCAAGCCGCTGACCGGCGACGACGCCGCGCTGGTGGCGGCGCTGCAGCGCGACGGCCGGACGGGGCCGGCCGAGCTGGCGGCAGCCACGGGCTGGTCGGCGGCAACCGTCGCGCGCCGGCTCGCCGACCTCCAGGCCGGCGGCACGGTGTTCTTCGACCTGGAGATCGACCCCGCGCTGTTAGGGGCGACGACGCAGGCGCTGCTGTGGATGGCGGTGGCGCCGGCGCACCTCGACCGGGTGGCGAAGACGCTGGCGAAGCACCCGGAGCTGGCGATCGTCGCGGCGACGACGGGACCGGCCAACCTGGTGGCGCAGGCGCTCTGCCCGGACGCGGCGGCGCTGCACCACTACCTGACCCACCGGCTCGGCGCCCTCGACGCCATCCGGACCCTGGAGACGGCGCCGGTGCTGCGGACCGTCAAGGCGGCCGCGTCCCGGCTGTCCTAAGTGGACTTGACGTCGACCAGGTGGTCCAGCATGCCGCGGACGGCTTCGAACTCCCGGACCTCCTGGCGGCAGTCCGGGCACGCCGCCAGGTGCCGCTCCACCCGGGCCGTCTCGGCCGCGTCGAGCAACCCCAGGCTGTACGCCCCGAGGTCGGTCCGGTCGTACCGGCCCATGGATCGCGTCTCCGTTCCGCGTCCCGCGTGGAACGCCCGCTCTGTCGGACGCCTCCAGGGTCCTGAGCCGGACGCGCCACCGGGCGGGTTCCGCGGATTTCTACCCGAACGGCCGACAACTTCGGGCGGCGGACAGCCCATGTGAGTGACGTCGGCCGTCACTGAACTCACCGGTTCGATCACCCAAAGCTTTTGTGCCACGAACTTCGCCGATTCGGCGTCATGGCTCCCCGGCTCGCTCGTCGGACTGGCGTCGGACCGGGATTTCCCGGCTTCGACCTGGGCAACAAGGCGATCCGAAACGAGGAGAGCGATGACCGTACGGAGCCACCGGGCGGACGACGTCGTGGACGAGGTCGGGGTGTGGCTGGCCGGGGAGTTCGCGGGGCGGCTCCCCGCCTCGGAGATCGATCGCGTCGTCCGGACGACGCGGCTCGACCTCGAAGGGAGCATCGCGCCGGAGGAGCTCGGGGAGATGCTCCACCGGCTGGGCCGGGCAAGGCTGCAGCGCATCCTGCTCCTCGCGCCGGCCGCGCAGGTGCGGATTCCGCAGGCGCGGTGACGGGCCGGCGGGCCACGCGGCTGCTCCCGCGCTGTGTCGCCCGCCCCGCGGAACGGGACTTCGCCTGCCGGGCAACCGAACGACGGCCGCCCGGACGGCGGGCACCGGAACCCGACCGGCGGCCACGCCGGCGCAAACCCGGTCGACTTCCCCCGCCGTTCCCCCGCAAACCCGCGCCACGACCCCGAGGGACGATCGCGCAGAACCGTTGCCCGCGACCCCCGGCGTTCTTGACTGGACTAGACCAATCTGCTCTAGTGACCGTTGTCACGTTCGTCTCGGCCGGATGAGCACCCCCCAACCCCGACACCGGGCTTCCGCCTCGCGCGCCCGGAACCCCGTCGTGGCCGAAGGAGTGAGCCAGTCTTGAGAAGACGTCTTGTCGCGGTCCTGTCCGCTGTCGCCGCCGTTGCCGGGCTCGTTTTCGGCGTGCCCGCCGCCACCGGGCACGCGCCGCAGGCGGCCGCCGCCGCGTGCAGCGCGCCGAACTGGGTGGCCGGCCAGTGGTACGACGTCGGTGCCGTCGTCCGCTACACCAACGGTGGCTACTACCGCGCCAAGAACGCCAATCCGGGCTACGACCCGGTCATCAGCACCTGGTACTGGGAGCCCTACAGCTGCGGTGGCGGCACCGACCCCGGCACCTGCAGCTACCCGAACTGGGTCGCCGGCCAGTGGTACGACGTCGGCGCCGTCGTCCGCTACACCAACGGTGGCTACTACCGCGCCAAGAACGCCAATCCGGGCTACGACCCGGTCATCAGCACCTGGTACTGGGAGCCCTACAGCTGCGGTGGCGGCACCGACCCCGGCACCTGCAGCTACCCGAACTGGGTCGCCGGCCAGTGGTACGACGTCGGCGCCGTCGTCCGCTACACCAACGGTGGCTACTACCGCGCCAAGAACGCCAATCCGGGCTACGACCCGGTCATCAGCACCTGGTACTGGGAGCCCTACAGCTGCGGCGGCGGCACCGACCCCGGCAACCCCGGTAACCCCGGCGCGTTCGTGGTCAGCGAAGGGCAGTTCAACCAGATCTTCCCGGGCCGGAACTCCTTCTACACCTACAGCGGCCTGACCGCGGCCCTGTCCGCGTACCCCGGCTTCGCCACCACCGGCAGCGACACGGTCAAGAAGCAGGAAGCCGCCGCTTTCCTCGCGAACGTCGACCACGAAACCGGCGGGCTCGTCTACATCGTCGAGCAGAACACCGCCAACTACCCGCACTACTGCGACTGGAACCAGTCCTACGGCTGCCCCGCCGGACAGGCCGCCTACTACGGCCGCGGCCCGATCCAGCTGAGCTGGAACTTCAACTACAAGGCCGCCGGTGACGCGCTCGGCATCGACCTGCTCGGCAACCCGTGGCAGGTCGAGCAGAACTCGGCCGTCGCGTGGAAGACCGGGCTCTGGTACTGGAACACCCAGAGCGGCCCCGGCACGATGACCCCGCACAACGCCATGGTCAACGGCCGCGGCTTCGGCGAGACCATCCGCAGCATCAACGGCTCGATCGAGTGCAACGGCGGCAACCCGGCGCAGGTCGAGAGCCGCGTCTCGAAGTACCGCCAGATCAGCTCGATCCTCGGCGTCGACCCCGGCGCCAACCTCTACTGCTGACCTGCTGACTCACTGACCTGCTGACGGGCGGGGTGCGCCGGATCGCGGCGCACCCCGCCCGTTGCTCAGCGGGCGAGGCCGGCGAGCCGGTCGCCGATCAGCCGGGTAACCGCTCCGGCGTGGTCGTTGAGGTAGAAGTGGCCACCCGGGTACGTCTTCAGCTCGAACTCCCCGGACGTGCGCTCCGCCCACGGGCGCGTCTCTTCCTCGGTGACCTTCGGGTCGCTGTCGCCGATCAGCGCCACGATCGGGCAGCTGACGTCCGGGCCGGGGCGGTAGTGGTAGAGCTCCGCCGCCTTGTAGTCGCTGCGCAGCGCGGGGAGCACCATGTCGCGGATGTCTTCGTCGTCCAGCACCGACGTGTCCGTGCCGCCCAGCCGCTTGACCTCGGCCAGCAGCGCTTCGTCGCCCTTTTCGTGGATCCGCTCGTCGCGGACCGTCGACGGCGCCCGGCGGCCGGAGACGAACAGGGCGAGCAGCCGCGTGCCCCGCGCCTCGAGCCGGCGCGCGACCTCGAAGGCCAGGCTGGCGCCCATGCTGTGGCCGAAGAACGCCACCGGGCCGGTGGTCTCCCCGGCGAGGACGTCCGCCACCTGGTCGGCGAGCACGAACAGGTCGTCCACGGGGGCTTCGGTGTGCCGGTCCTGGCGGCCCGGGTACTGCACGGCCAGCACCTCGACCGCGGGCGCCAGCGCCGCCGAAACCGGGTGGAAGTAGCTCGCCGCTCCCCCGGCGTGCGGGAAACACACGAGCCGCGCAGCGGCCGACGGCGCCGGGTGGAAGCGCCGGACCCACTGCGAAGCGTCGAGGGAAGTCGTCATGGCCCCAATCTGGCAGGCCGCCCCCGCCCGCGTCGACCCCTAACGTGCGCAGTGTGGGGGCGGGACGGCAGGCCCCGGGATGCGGCCGGGGCCTGCCGGTTCTCCCTCCCTCCTCAGGCGGAACGCCTCACGCGGCCCGCCACAGCGCCGGAACGGCCGGTGGTTCCCAGCCGGCCTGGGCGGTGTGGGCCTGCAGGCAGACGTAGGCCCGGCCGCCGTAGGTGACCCGGGCGCCCGCCGCGTAGGCGGTGCCCGCCGCCCAGGACGTGTCCCCGGGCGGCGTCGAGGTCGGCCCGCCGGTGGTGCTCGACGTCGGCGGGTTCGACGTCGACGTCGGCGTCTGCGGCACGTCGAGCACGAAGTCGAACGCGGCTTCCTTCGCGGAGCCGTTGTCCCGCACGGTCATCAGCAGCCGCGCGTCGAAGATCGTGTCGGTGTTGTTGCGCGGCTCGTTCGGGAAGTAGAGCTGCGTGGTCAGGATCGGCCGGCCGGGGGCCTGGACCTTCACGTGGATGTGCCGGGTGCGGCCCGGGTAGAGCCCCGGCACGATCGTGGACAGCGTGAACGCGCCCTGGGCGTTGGTGTACTGGTGGCCGCGGAAGGTGTAGCCGGTGTTGTCGTACGCGCCGTTGACGTCCGCCTGCCAGAAGTCCAGCAGGGCCCGGTTGACGGGCAAGCAGGCACGCCCGAAGACGTAGCCGGTCACGGTCAGCCGGGTGCCCTGGGTGCCGGGGGTGACGAGGCTGGTCCGTTCGGGCGAGTTCGGCTTGAAGTACGGCCCCTCGGTCTGCTCGATCGTCGGTTCGTCGCCGTCGTGGCACGACGGCGTGAGCTCCGGTGCGGTGCCGCCGGCGGCGTTCGTGCGGGCGAGCGCGGGGCCACCGATCAGGGCGACCGGCGCGGCGACGCCCGCGGCGAGCGCGGCCTTCAGCACCGTCTTGCGGCTGAGCTTGGTTTCTTCGTCCATGCCTGCTCCTCGTGGGGAGGTCGGGGATCCCCTCGAACGTAGGCAGCGCACCCGGTGGCCGACGATGGACTGGACCGGTCAGTCGTGGTGCTTCTCCCCGCCGCGCCGGAAGTCGCCGGGGCTGAGCCCGGTCTCCCGGCGGAAGAACCGGCAGAAGTAGGCCGGATCGGCGAAGCCGACGCGGGTGGCGACCTGCCGGACCGTGAGGTCGGTCCGGAGCAGGAACCGCTGGGCCTCCCGGGTCCGGGCCTCGCGCAGCAGCTGCGCGGCCGTGCGGCCGGTCGCGGCCTTCACCGCCTCGGTGAGGTGCCCCGGGGTGACGCCGAGGCGTTCGGCGTGTTCGCTGACCGACCACGGCCCCCGTCCGGGCCGGCCGGCGAGCCGGACGAACTCGGCCGCCACCGCGCCGATCGGCGTGGGCGGCGAGGAGCCCAGCAGCCGGCCCGCCCGCACGACCAGGACGTGCACCAGGGCCCGCAGCACCGACTCGGTGCCGTCGCCGCCGCGGCGGTACTCCTCCTCCAGGTCGGCGACCAGCCGCCGGACACCGGCGTCGGCGGAAGCGTCCAGGTGCAGCCACGGCCGTTCGCTCAGCCGCCGCAGGAGCTCGCGGTCGGCCGGGTGGTCGAGGAGGAAGTCGTCGGTGAACAGCACGACGTGACCGGTGAGGCCCCGCACGTCCGCCCACTGGTGCACCTGCCCCGGCGCGATGACGCCGAGGTGCGGCGGCCGCAGCGGCCAGCGCGCGCTGTCGACGACGTGCGCGCCGCTGCCGCCGGTGACGTGGACGAGCTCGTAGAAGGTGTGCCGGTGCGGGAACTCCGCGCGCGACAGCGGCCCGAGCGCGTCGAACGTGCCGATGGCGAACGGCGGCGCGTGCGGAGCCGGCACCTCCAGGCGGTGCATCGGCAGTTCCCCCGCCCGAGGCGGCAGGCAGGGCGTACCGAGCGGAACGGTCGTACCGCGCATGGCCGAAAAGTCTAGACCAATTCGGGTGCGGTTCGCCGCTTTTGCCCCGAAGATCGCAATCCGTTAGTCGGGTGCGGACAGCGGAACGGGGCCGGTCCACAGTGGACCGGCCCCGTTTCGGTGCGGGTTGCTTACGCGCGGCTGCGGCGCCGATTCAGCAGCAGCACCAGCGCGCCGCCGCCGAGCAGCAGGCCGCCGACGGTGAACGGAACCACGGCGTCGACACCGGTGTTGGCCAGCTCGCCGCCACCGGACTGCGCGCCACCCGGGGTAGTCGTCGGCGCCGGGCTGGTGGCCGGGGCGCCCGCCTCGGTCCAGCTCGCGGTCGCCTTCGCGGCCACCTGGGTCTTCTCCGAGTCGGCGACGATCAGCGACTGCGCCGGCTGCCTCGCGTAGTTCTCGGAGACGAACAGGCGGCCGGTGTCCAGCTCGCCGGTGACCTTCAGCGAAAACGAACCGTTGCCCGGCTTGGTGGCGGCCGGGACGTCGACGAACAGCTTGCTGCCGTCCTTGACGTCCGCGGTCTTCAGCTCCTTGCCGTCGGCGTCGGTGACCTTGACGCCGTCGGGCAGCTCGGTGGTCAGCGCCGTGATGTCACCGGAGGTGGCGACCTCGAACGGGCCGATCTTGGTGCCGGCCTTGCCGTCACCCTTCGGCGACGCGATGTTCAGGGTCGGCTTCGGCTGCGCGCCGAGGCCCTTGTTTTGGTCGCCGATCAGGTAGCTGTACAGCGCGGCGACGTCGGCGTTGGCCTCGGCCGGGTTGGCCTCGGCCAGCGGCTTCTGGAGGTTCAGGTTCACGCCGTCGCTGAAGTGCCACACCGCGGCCTGCGTCGCGGCGATCGCCTCGCGCTCGGAAATGCCGTCGTGCGCCTGGACGCCCTGCTTGCCGAGGGCCTCCGCGAGCGCGTCCAGCTTGAGACCCGGGTAGCCGTGGTGCAGCACCCAGTTGATCTTGTCGCTGTTCTTCTGGAACGGCGAGTTCGCGGCGGGGTAGGAGTTCCACGGCCGCTCGACCATGTCCACGTCGGTGCGCATGCCGACGGTGATCTGCACGCAGTAGAGCTTGAGCGACTTGCCGTCCGACAGCTTGAAGCCGAACAGCTTGGTGATGTAGTCACCACCGCCGTCGAGGTTGATCCGATAGCCGACCGTGCCCGCGTCTTCGCTGACCCGGCCGCGGGCGGCGCCGTCGTCCGCGAGGGCCGAGGGGGCACCGACCATGACCGCGGCGGCCGCGGCGAGCACCGCGATCCCGCCACGCACGAAAGCTGACCTGACCTGCATAAATCTCCTATCCGAGCCCGAACCACACCGTTAGGGGCCGCGCGAGAGCAATCCCCGACCACGGCGGCCACTGATTCGGGTGAGTGATCACCCGGTCAAGCGACACCGGAGCTTACACAGACCCCACAGGGGCTACGCAGGGTGCCCCTCCAAACACGGATTCACCCGGGAAAGCGACAGAACGGGGTACGGATTTCAGCCCCCGAAATACCCCTGGAACAGGATTCCGGCGATCCGCGTGGTGGTCTCCCGCCCGGTCTCTTCGCCGTTCTCGACGACCTTCGTGTCGTTCATCAGGGCGAGGGTGTAGCGCTCCTGCGGACCCGCGAAACCGACCGAGTTCATGATCCAGGAACCGTCGTCGTTGTCGTCGGACCAGCCGTTCTTGTTCCCCGGCCGCGCGGCCGGGCCGGCGCCCCAGACACCCCACTGCTGGTTGACGTCGACGGTGCGCAGCTCCCGGACGAGGTAGTCGCGGTGCCGCGGCGGCAGGCGCGTCAGGACGTAGCCGATCAGCCGGTCCAGGTCGGCCGCCGTGGTGCGGATCCAGCCCCAGTGGTGCGGGTGCCGGTCGCTGAACCGCATGTCGGTCATCCCGTACGCCGGGAACCGCGCGGCGAACTCGGCCTCGCCGCCGAACCGGGTCCACAGGACGTGGGCGGCCGCGTCGTCGCTGGAGTGCAGCATCCGGTGCACCAGCTCGCGGTCTTCGGCGGTCAGCGTGACCGCGCCGGAGTCCTGGCGCAGCAGCAGGTCGACGGCCATCGCCAGCTTCGGCGTCGAGCACGCCCAGATCAGCGTCCCGGCCGCCCGGCTGCGGTAGACGGCCCCGGTCCACCGGTCCCGCAGCACGATCCCGGTGTCACCCGGCCGGCTGTCGGCGTAGGCCTGCGCCCGCACGATCCGCGCCCGCAGGTCCGGGCCGAACGGGTCGGCCGGTCCGGTGGGACCGGCGGGCCCGGCCGGCCCGGAGCGCGCCGGCGGGGCCAGTGCGAACGCCACCAGCAGCGCGACGAGCACGAGCTTGCCCATGGAGTCTCCCGGTCCGAGTGGCTGTTCCCACCCGGAAGACTCGCACGGGCAGCCGGGGTACGGCGAGCAGGCGCCCGCCGCACCCCGGGTTTCACGGGTTCACGGACAGCAGGTGAGCCTTGAACCCCTCGCCGTAGGTCTTCGTCGGCGTGCCGGCCCAGTCCTCGATCAGCACGTTGCCGCCGCTGCAGCCCCACGGGTTCCACGTCCACGCGGTGTACCCGAGGTTGTGCGCGTCCAGCCACGCCAGCACCTGGTCGGTGTAGTCGTGCGCGCAGCTGTTCTGGCCGATTTCGCCGGCCTGCACCGGAACCTGCGCCGCGACCGTCCCGATCTGACTGTCCCAGCAGGACACCGTGACGCACGCGTTGAAGTTGTAGGAGTGCCAGGACGCGACCACGTTGCCCGCCGGGTCGGCCGGGCGGTAGGCCAGCCACTGGGTCAGGTCGTTGGTCCAGGTCAGGCCGGCCGTCATCACCACGTTCGTGGCGCCGGTCGCGCGGACGGCGTCGAGGAGTTCCTGCATCCCCGCCACGGTGTACCCGATCCCGGTGCAGGTGCCGCCGTCGCGCAGGCACTTCCACGCCGCGGCCGCGTCGGACCAGTTGGCGGCCGCGTCCGGGTACGGCTCGTTGAACAAGTCGAACACGACGGCGTTGTCACCCGTGAACGCGGTGGCCACCTGGGTCCAGAACGCCGGCGCGTACTGCCGGTCGGGCATCGGCTTCTGGCAGGTCGCGTTGACGTCGGTGCAGGCCGAGGAGTTGCCGGTGTACGCGCCGTGCGTCCAGTGCAAGTCGAGGATCGGGTTGATCCCGTTGGCCTCCAGCAGTTTCGCGTAGTCCTTGACGGCCTGCTGGTAGGCGGCGCCGCTGGGCGAGCCGGACAGGCCGAGCCAGCAGTCCTCGTTCAGCGGGATCCGGACCGCGTGGATGTTCCACGCCTTCATCGCGTCGACCGAAGCCTGGTCGACCGGGCCGCTGTCCCACATCCCCTTGCCCTGCACGCAGGCGAACTCGCCGCTGGACCGGTTGACGCCGAGCAGGCGGTAGGTCCGGCCGTCGGCGGTCAGCAGCTTGTTGCCCGACACGTGCAGCGCGGGCGCCGGCCCGGGCGGCGGCGGTGTCGTGGTGGTGGTCGTGGTCGGCGTCGTCGGTTTCGTGCTCGGCGTGGTGGCCGTGGTCGGCGGGGTTCCGGTGCACGCGGCGCCGTTGACGGCGAAGTCGGCCGGTGTGCTGTTGGCGCCGCTGTAGGAGAAGTTGGCGCCGGCGTTGACGGAACCGCCGGTCGGGATGGTGGCGTTCCAGCTCGCGTTGGTCACGGTGACCCGCTTGCCGGACTGCGTCCAGGTGCCCGACCAGCCCTGCTGCAGGGTCTGGTTCCCGGCGTAGGAGTACGTCAGCGTCCAGCCGTCGACCGCCGAGGCGCCGACGTTGCCGATGCCGACGGTGACGCTGAAACCGCTTCCCCAGTCGTTGGCCGAATAGGTGACCTTGCAGGCGAACGCCGCGGCGGCCGCACCCAGGTCATTCGCCGCCGACACGGCCGTCGTCGACGTGACGACGCACGCGGCCGCGGCCGCGAGACCCGCGACCGCAAGCGCGGCAGGACGTTTTCCGGCTCTTCCCCACATCGGCACTCCCTTGTGCACACTGGCGGCGGACCGTCTGGGAGCGTTCCCAGACGCCGTCCACACCGTCGCTGCCCGGCCCCGGGTTGTCAATCACCAACGGCGATAACGCGCCCGATTCCGGCGAACAGCGTCCGGCGCGTTCGGCCAACGACCGCAGGCGGCTGCCCCGGGCGGAGGTACCGCGCGCCCCCGATGCATACGCCCGCGATAACCCCCGCGGCCTAGGCTCCGGCCATGCGCAGCGCCCGGCTCAAGCTCACCCTCAGCTACGCCGGGTTCCTCCTCCTCGCGGGCGCCGTCCTGCTGGCCGTGGTGTGGGTGTACCTGCTGCGGTACGTGCCCGACAACGACCAGGGCCTGCTCGGGATCTCCCCGAACCGGTTCCTCCTGGTGCGCGTGTTCACCCCCGCCGCGGGCGCCGCGCTGGGGTTCCTGCTGGGGTCCGGCCTGCTGGGCGGCTGGCTGCTCGCCGGCCGGATGCTGGCGCCGCTGACCCGGATCACGGACGCGGCCCGGCTGGTCGCCGGCGGCTCGCTGGCGCACCGGATCCGGCTCGGCGGCCGCCCGGGCAACGAATTCCGCGAGCTCGCCGACGTGTTCGACGCGATGCTCGAACGGCTCGAATCCCGCGTCGCCGAACAGCAGCGGTTCGCCGCGAACGCGTCCCACGAACTGCGCACCCCGCTGGCCATCTCGCAGGCGCTGCTCGACGTCGCCCGCAAGGATCCGGAGTACGACCGCGGAGAACTCGTCGAACGGCTGCACAGCGTCAACGCGCGCGCGATCGACCTCACCGAGGCGCTTCTCGTGCTCAGCCGCACCGACGGCCGGAACTTCACCCGTGAGCCCGTCGACCTCTCCCTCGCCGCCGAAGAAGCCGCCGAAACGCTGCTGCCGCTGGCCGAACAGCGCGGGATCACGCTCGAGGTCACCGGTGAGCCGGCCCGGACGGCCGGGTCCGCGGCGCTGCTGCTGCGGATGGTGACGAACCTCGTCCAGAACGCGATCGTGCACAACCTCCCGGCCGGCGGCACGATCACCGTCCACACGGAACCGCGGCGCTACGCGAGCGTGCTGCAGGTCGAGAACACCGGCCCGCCGCTCCCCCCGGAGCTGGTCCCGACCCTCGTCGAGCCGTTCCAGCGCGGGACGGAACGCACCCGCGTCGGCGAGCAGACCGGTGTCGGCCTCGGGCTGGCGATCGTGCACAGCATCGTCCGGGCGCACGACGGGATGCTGGAGCTGACGCCGCGCCCGGGCGGCGGCCTGCTCGTCACGATCCGGCTGCCGGCACCGCGGTAGCCGTCGCTTCGGCTTCGAAACCGGCACCGAGCTCGGCGAACCGGTCCGCGGCTTCCCGCCGCAGCCCGGCGTCGTTCCGGCGGCGGGCGTGCGCGCGGGTCAGGACCGCCGCCGTCCAGCGGTTGTGCGCCGCGTGCTGCCCGGCTCGCGCTAGGTGGTGCTCGGCGTCGGGCGCGTCGAGCACGACGGCGAGTTCGGCGGTCACGCCGGCGGCGTACCCGTCGAACCGGCCCCGGGCGAACTCCGCGCCGGCCTCGGCGAGCAGCTCCGCCGAACCGGTGCCGGTGTGCAGGGCGACCCTGGCCCGGACGAACGCGTCCAGCGGGGCGAGGTTGGCGGACCCGGCGAGGTGCGCGACGCCCGCGACGTCGGCCGCGCGCGTCCGCCACCGGATCATCGCGGGTTCGTCGCCGGACAGGCCGGCGGCCAGCGCGGCCGCCAGCAGCGGCACACCGAGGGTGGCGTTGCGCGGTGTACCGGTGCCCGCCGTGGCGCGCCACAGCTCGTCGGCGAGCGCGAGGGCATCGGCGAACCGGCCGGTCAGCGCGAGGGTGGTGACCAGGCCGCCGCGGCCCCAGTACGGGTGCCCGGCCAGCGCCGGATCGGTGGCGGCGCGCCGGCTCACGCGCAGGGCGTCGGCCAGCGCGCCGGTGGCGACGGCGTAGGTGATCGCGGACCGGAACGCGTCCAGCACCTCCAGCGCCGCGTGCGGGTCGGTGCGATCCGCCTTGGTGACGAGGTCCACGCGCTCCTGGGTGGTGCGGTGGGCCAGGTCCGGACGGCCGGCGAGGGCCTCGGCGGTGCACCGGGCGTCCAGGGCGGCGCTGAGCAGCAGCGGATCGCCGGCCGCCGCCGCGACGGCGTGCTCGGCCGCCTCGGCCGTGACCGTCTGCGGGCCTGGGCCGGAGTGCCAGGCCCGGGCGACGGCGACCTGCGCCGAGTTCCCGGCCAGCCGGGCGGCCTCCGCGAGCATCCGGTCGAGTTCGGCGGGCGGCACCGGGTCGGTGATGAAGCCGGCGCCGCGGAACCGTTCGGCCAGGACGACCGCGGCGGCCAGGCAGCCGGCCCGGGCGGCGGGGTCGCCGTCCGCCCGTTCGGCCGCGACGAGCAGCAGGTCGTAGTGGTCGCGGGCGTGGCTGAGCAGGTGCACGCAGCTGCCCGCGCGGGCCAGTTCCGCGGCGGTGGCCGCGGGCGTCGGGGCCCGGTCCGCGGCCGTGCGCCAGTGCGCCGCGGCTTCGGCGAGGAAGCCGCGCGCGTACGTCAACCGGGCCAGATCCGCGGCGAGGGCGTGTTCCGGCTCGTCGGCGACGCAGGCGCGCAGGTCGTCGGCGACGCGGTCGAACTCGTCGCGCCAGTCGCCGCCGAGCCGTCCGGTCAGCTCCCGCGCGCGGCCCGCGGCCCACCGCCGGTACCGGGCGGCGACCTCGGCCGAGGGCCCGGGCTGCTCGCGCGCGAACCGGGCGACGCCGTCGAAGAGCGACCACGTGCCCGCTTCGCGGTGCACGGTGACCAGGGACTTGTCGACCAGCCGCCCGAGCACGTCGGACACCGCGCCGACGGACAGGTCCGGCGACAACGCCGCCGCGCCGTCGAGGTCGAATCCGTGGCGGAACCGGGAAACCCGCGCCAGTACGGTGCGTTCTTCGTCGCCGAGCAGCCGGTGGCTCCACTCGATGACCGAGCGCAGCGACCGGTGCCGCGGTTCGCCGCGCGCAGCGGCCAGCACGCGCAGCGGGTCGTCGGCCAGCCCGGCCCGCAGCCCGTCGAGGCCCAGCGACGCGACCCGCGCGGCGGCGAGTTCGATGTTCAACGGCGAGCCGTTCAGCTCGCGGCAGAGCTCGGCGACCTGCGCGGGATCGGCGTCGAACGCCGGGTCGACCGCCTTCGCCCGGTCGGTGAACAGGGCCACCGCCTCGCCGCCGGCGGGCAGCGGCCCGAGCTGCAGCACGGTCTCCCCCGGCACGCCGAGCCGTTCGCGGCTGGTCGTCAGCACGCTCAGCCGCGGGTTCGCGGTGGTCAGGGCGGTGATGACGTCGGCGACGTCGTCCGCGACGTGCTCGCAGTTGTCGAGCACCAGCAGGGCCCGGCCGGCCAGCTGCCCGGCGACGACGTCGGGCAGCGGCTGCTGCGGACGCGGCAGGACGCCGAGCCCGGCGGCGACCGACTCGAGCACCGAACCCGGCCGGGCCGGCACGAGGTTGACGAAGGTGGCGCCGTCCGGGAACCCCGCGGCGGCGGCCTCGGTCGCGGCCAGGGCCAGCCGCGTCTTCCCGGCCCCGCCGGGGCCGAGGACGGTCGTCACCCGGCTTTCGCCCACCAGCCGCACGACGGCGTCGCGTTCGGCCGTCCGCCCGACGAAGCTGGTGGGCAGCTGCGGCGCGCCGACCACGAACCCGGCCGGCGCGCCGGCCGTGGCGAGCCCGGGCGCCCGCGCGGCCAGTTCCCGGCGGTCGCGGGCGCCGAGCTTGCGCAGCAGCGCGGAAACGTGGCTTTCGACGGTCCGCACCGAGACGTAGAGCCGGTCGGCGATCTCGGCGTTGGTGAGGTGGTCGGCGACGGCCAGCAGGACCTCGCGCTCGCGCGGCGAAATCGTCGGCGCGGTCGGCATGGCACCGAGTATGCCGCAGCGTGCCTGGTCGCCGGGTCCGTACCGGATCTCCGTGGTGCGTTCCGTGGTCACCACGGATGTCCGGGACGGGGTCGCCGCCCCAGGATTTCCCCCAGACCGGAACGCTCCCGGAAAGGGGATCTCCCATGGTGGTCATCGCGAAGGAAGACGACCTGCGCATCGGTACCGGCCGCACGGCCCGGTTCGAAGGCGAGGCGTACGGCTCCGGCGTCTCGTTCTTCCACGTGCACAACGTCGAAGGCCAGGGGCCGGCCGCCCACGTGCACCCGTATTCGGAAACCTGGGTGGTGCTGGCGGGCGAGGCGCTCGTCCGCACGTCCGACGGCGACGTGACGGCCCACCAGGGCGACGTCGTGGTGGTCGGCGCGGGCACGGCCCACGCGTTCCGCGCGGCCGGCCCCGAGCCGCTGCGGATGCTGTGCATCCACGCGTCGCCGCGCATCGAGCAGGACTTCCTCGACGACGCCGAAGCCGCCCAGGCCGGCGTCACCTTCTGAACTCCCGCCCCGGAAAGGAACTTCTCATGGCCACGACCCTTACCCGGCCCGCTCCGACGGCGTCCGCGCGCCTGACCTGCCTCGCCGTCGCGGCCCCGCTGTGGGCCACGGTTTCGCTGGCCCAGGCGGCGAGCCGCGACGGCTTCGACCTGACCCGCCACCCGCTCAGCGCCCTCAGCACCGGCTCGCTCGGGTGGATCCAGGTCACCGGCTTCGTCGTCGCGGGCGTGCTGATCCTGATCGGCGCGAGCAGGTTCCGCTTCGGCGGGAGAGCCCTGCCGCGGCTGCTCGCGGCCTACGGCGCGGGGATGATCGCGGCGGGCAGCTTCCCGCCGGACCCGGGGAACGGGTTCCCCGCAGGCACTTCCGACGCCGTGCCGACGGAGGTGTCGTGGCACGCGTACGGCCACCTGGCGGCCGGCAGCGTTTCGTTCGTCGCGCTCATCGCCGCGTGCTACGTCCTCGGCCGCCGGTTCGCCCGGGCGGGCGACCGGCGGGCCGCGGGACTGTCGTTCGTCGCGGGTACTGCTTTGCTGCTCGGCGACGCGTGGGCGATGGCGGGCGGTCCGGCGGGTTCCCTGACGCTCGCCGCCGGCGCCATCGCGGCGATGCTGTGGATCTCGGCCGTCGCCGCTCGGGTCACTCGGTGGCCGGAACGACGATGACCTTGCCGTGCACCGCGCCCTCGGCGGCCCGGGCGTGCAGCGCCGGCAGCTCGGCCAGCGGCACCCGCTCGGCGACGGCGACGTGCAGCTCGCCGCGGTCGACCTGCGCCACCAGCTTCGCCAGCTGCCCGGCGTCGCTGCGGACGAACAGGTCGATGCCGCGGACGTTGCGCGCTTCGTCGGCGGGGGCGGGCATCCACACCGTCGTGTTGACCAGGACACCGCCGGGGCGGACCACGGCGACCAGCGCGGCCAGCTGCTCCGGGGCGACCGGGGCGAGGTTGAGCACGACGTCGACCGGCTCGGTCACCGCCTCGGTCACGTCGGTGGCGGTGTGGTCGACGACCTCGTCGGCGCCGGCGGACTTGACCGCGTCACCGCTACGCGGGCCGGCCGTGGCGATCACGTGCGCGCCGGCGTGGTGCGCCAGCTGCACGGCGTAGCCGCCGACCGCACCGCCGGCGCCGTTGACCAGCACGCGCTGCCCGGCCTGCAGCCCGGCGTGGTCGAACAGGGCCTGGTAGGCGGTCAGGCCGACCAGCGGCAGAGCGGCGGCGTCGGCCAGCGGGACGCTTTCGGGCGCCGGCGTCAGGGCCTCGGCCGGGGCGACGACGTACTCCGCGGCGGCCCCGCTCTTGTCCATCGGCAGGAAGCCGACGACCTGCTCGCCCACCGCGAGCCCGGTCACCCCCTCGCCCAGCGCGTCGACCGTGCCGGCGACGTCGAGGCCGGGGGTGTGCGGCAGCTCGACCGGGATGGGGCCCTGCATGAAGCCGCCGCGGATGTTGCCGTCGACGGAGTTGAACGACGTCGCGGCGACGCGGAGGCGGACCTGGCCGGCGCCGGGGACCGGCTGCTCGACGTCTTCGTAGCGCAGGACACCGGGTTCGCCGTACTCGTGGAAACGCACTGCCTTCATCGGACTTCTGCTCTCACTCGGGGTTGTGCTTCAAATTCGAAGCAACTGCGGACGACAGTAGCGCTGCTTCGAATTTGAAGCAAGTGAGGTGACTCACCTTGACAACCCTTCGAATTCGAAGCAGTAGACTGCGGGGATGCCTGACTCACCCGCGTCGCTCGACCCCGTGCAGCTCGGTGCCTACTTCGCCCTGATCGAGGTGGCCGCCCTGCTGCGGCACGCGGTCGAGCAGCAGCTGCGCGAGGCCGGCGACCTCAGCTACGTGCAGTTCCAGCTGCTGGCCCGGCTCGGGGACGCCCCGGCGGGCCGCCACCGGATGACCGACCTGGCCGACGGCGTCGTCTACAGCCGCAGCGGCCTGACCTACCAGGCCGGGCTGCTCGAGAAGGCGGGCCTGGTCGTCCGCGGCCCGTCGGCGGACGACGAGCGGAGCGTCACGGTCACCATCACCGACGCCGGGCGCGCGCTGCTCGGCAAGGTGCTGCCCGGGCACATCGAGGTGGTCAGCAGCCTGCTGCTGGACCCGCTCTCGCGGGACCAGGTCGAAGCCCTGGCCGGGTTGCTGACGCCGGTGCGCGAGCACATGCGCTCGACACCGCCGCGCTCGGCCGCGCCGCGCTCGGCCGCGCCGCGCCGCCGCAAGGACGGGCCCTGACCTCCTCTCGCCCTTGATCCACCGGCACCAGGATCGCGGCGGCCGCCGAGATCAGCCTGGGCCGGCTTGGCCCACCTTCACGACGACCGGCGCCCCGGCGGCGCGGACGACCTCACCGAGCCGCGCCGCATCGGCCGACCCGGGTGCCGCGGTGAGGACGACGGCCATCAGGTCGTCCCCCGGCACGTGCAGGAGGTTGCCGTCGAGCGTGACATCGGTGCCGTCCGGATGCCGGAAGACGGCCCGGTTTTCGTGAGCGGTCACGGTTTCCGGCCAGCGCCACAGCGTGTCGAAGGGCCGGCTGGTGCGGCGCAGCTCGTCGACGAGCCCGGCGAGCGCCTCGTCGCCGGGATAGCGCAGGGCGGTGTCCCGCAGCCGGGCGGCGAGCATGGCCCGGAACCCGGCGGCGCGATCGTCGGTCCGGCTGATGCCGCCGAGGGCGTTGCGGAAGGTCCGCCAGGCGACGTTCCAGTCCCGCGCGTGCTGCGCGGGCGCCCCGGCCTGCAGCGCCAGCCAGGCCCCGTTGACGGCAATGACGTTCCACGCGGCGTCGGTCAGGAAGGCGGGGGTGTCGTCGAACCGCTCGAGCAGCCGAAGAGCGGCAGCGCCGGCTTGACGCGGAACGTCTCCGCTGTCGGCGGCGTACCCGGCGAGGGCGCACAGGCGTTCGTACTCGGCCCGCGGGACGTCGAGGGCACGGGCCAGGGCGTTGACGACCCCGGCCGAGGGCTGCCGGCGGCCCTGTTCCAGCCGCCGGACGTAGTCGGCGGAGACACCGGCCAGTTCGGCCAGCTCCTCGCGGCGCAGCCCGCGGACGCGTCTGGTTCCGGTGACGGGCAGTCCGACGGCGGTGGGGTCGGTGTTCTCGCGCAACCAGCGCACGGCGGTCCCGAGTTCGTGCAGAGCCACGACGCCAGTGTGCCTGGAGCAGGTCAGTCAGGAGCGACGACATCGCGTCATGCCGTCCAGGGGCGGCACGCCGCGAACGGCCTACCCCCGGGAAACGTGCCGCACCACCACGCCGACCAGCTGCTCCCGCGGCACGAACCCGTAGTGCCGCGAGTCCCAGCTGGTCGGCCGGTTGTCGCCCAGTACCACCGTGCAGCCTGGCGGGACCACCGCTCCCGCCAGGCCGTGGATGTCCGGGTCGGCCCAGGACGGTGGGAGGCGGTCGCCCGCCACCGCCACCACGCGCTTGAGCAGCAGCTGGTCTCCCGTCGGGGCTCCGCTCGGCAGCTGCGGGAACCGCAGCAGGGCCACCTGACCGCGCCGGGGGTGGCGGGTTCGGCGCACCAGGACGCGGTCGCCCGACCGCAGGGCGGGGGCCATGCTCGGACCGTCCACTGTGGTCAGGATCAGCAGGCGGCGGGCCGCGAACAGAGCCAGGAAACCCACCAGTACCAACGCTCTCACGGCACCGCCTGGTAGCCGTCGGCCTGCAGGCGGAACAGGCGCGCATAACCCCCGCCGGCGGCCAGCAGGCTTTCGTGCGTGCCCAGCTCCGTGACGCGGCCTTCGTCCAGGACCGCGATGCTGTCGGCGTCGCGCACCGCGCTCAGCCGGTGGGAAATGAGCAGGCTCGTGCGGCCCTCGCGGTGCTCGCGGATGCGGGCGTGCACCTCGTGTTCGGCCTCCGGGTCGAGGCCGGAGCTCGGTTCGTCGAGGATCATCAGGTCGCGGCCCTCGCGGACGAGCGATCGCGCCAGCGCCAGGCGCTGCCACTGGCCGCCGGACAGGACCACGCCCGTCGACGTGCCGATCTCGAAGATCCGGGTCAGCGGGGTGTCGTACCCCTGTGGCAGGGCCGAAATCCGGTCGTGCGCGCCCGCGCGGGTCGCCGCGTCGACCAGGCGGGCGCGATCGTCCACCGCGGACAGTTCGCCGAGCGCGATGTTGTCGGCCGCGGTCATGTCGTAGTTCATGTGGTCCTGGAACACCGCGCTGATCCGGTCGCGCAGCGACGCCGGCGGGATGTCGCGCAGGTCCACGCCGTCCCACGTGACTTGCCCGCGCGTCGGGTCGTACAGGCGGCACAACAGCTTCACGAGCGTGCTCTTGCCCGCGCCGTTGAGGCCGACCAGGGCGACCGCCGTGCCGTGCGGGATGGTGAGGTCCACCCCGCGGAGCACCCACGGGTGCTCGTCGCTGTACCGGAACCAGACGTCCCGCAGTTCGATGCCCCGCCGCAACGCCGGTGCCTCGCCGGCCGCCGCGCTCGGCAGGTCGGGCGCGGCCCGGACCACGGCGACGTAGTGCGTGAACGACAGCAGCCGGGCCTGGCCGTTGGCGATCGACGACGCCAGCGTGCCCAGCGCGGCCTGCACGCCGGCGACCGCGGCGACGAACATCGACACGTCGCCGGCGCTGAGCGACCCGTCACGCGCCGAGGTGATCGCCCACCAGAGCCCGCCGCCGGCGACCGCCGCGCTCAGCGCCGTCAGGCCACCCATCGTCCACAGTTCCCGCTCGTCCATGCGGCGCTGGGCGTCGTTGGCGCTGCGGCGCTCGGCCATCATCCGGGCGCGCAGGAACGCCCCGACGCCGAACAGCCGGATCTCGGTCGCGGCGGCGATGCCGGTGAGCAGCTGGCTGTAGAAGAACTCGCGCCGGGCGAACCGCTCGACGCGCCACTCCACCGCCGCGCGGCGCCGGGCCAGCAGCAGCTCGGCGAGCAGCGCGGGGACCGCGGCGGCCAGCACGACCCCGGTCATCGCCGGGCTCAGCAGGAGCAGCGAGCCGAGGAAGCCGGCCAGCGACAGGGTCCCGCTGAGCGTGCCGCCGACGCCGTCGACGATTTCCGGCATCCGGCCGCAGCTCTCCTGGGCCAGCCGCAGCCGGTCCTGGTAGGCGGGGTTTTCGAAGGTGCGCAAGCCGACCTGCCGGCCCAGCGCGTCGAACAGCCCGTCGGTGGCCACCGTGCTCGCCGCGCGGCCGATCTGCGCGCGGACGTAGTGGACCACCACCGGCAGCGCGGCGACGGCGAGCCCGGTGAGCACCAGCGCCACGGCCAGGCCGCCGACCGCGCCGGTGCGCTCGACGAGGCGGTCGAGGACGAGCTTGGTCAGCCAGGCGGTGGCGATCGGGGCGGTGGCCGCGGCCGCCGTCATGAGCAGCAGCCCCAGCAGCCGCGCCGGGCCGGAGCGCCACAGCAGGACGGTGGCGGCCGCGGCCGCGGCGCGCACCTGGGCCGCGCCGATCCGCGTCTCCCCCACGGTTACCGCCCGGCGGGGACGGGCAGCTCGTGCACCCGGCCCGCGGTCGCGACCACCCGCCCGCCGGTCACCACGTACAGCGCGGGGGTCCAGGTGTTGCGGAACGCGGCGGCGACCGGGCCGCCGTCGAGGTCCGCCGCCACGACGTGGGCGACTTCGGCCAGCGCGCGGACGGTGTCCGGGTCGTCGCCGCCGAAGACGGCGAAGACGTTGTCACGACCCTGTTCGCGGGCGTAGGCGAGGAAGTCCGGCAGGGAGTCGTGGCAGGCGGGGCAGTCGGCGGAGAAGAAGGCGAGGGTGCCGTCCAGCGTGGCGGCGGTGAGCGGCTCGCCGTCGGTCGTGGTGGCGGTGAACTCGCCGACGGCCGAACCGGGGCGCAGCGCGAAGGGCGTCCCGGCCGCCGGCTGTGCCCGCATCCGGCGCAGGATCCCGACGGTGAGGAGCAGGTTCAGCAGGCACAGCAGGCCGAGCAGCACCAGGGCGGCGACGACGAAGGGCATCAGGAACTCCTTGCGAACACGACGGCGATGTCATTCATCGCGATGACGAGCACGGCCACGACCACCCCCGCGGCGACCGCGACGGCGGCCCCGGCGAGCGGCGGCAGCTGCTCCGGCGCGAGCGCGCCGAGGACGGCGAGGCCGAGCAGCACGCCGTTGCGGGCCAGGTGACGCGGTCCGGCCGGGGTTTCGGACACGCCGAAGCAGCGGCACGGCGCAGGCCGCCCGCGTCGCAGCGAAGCGGCGATGGCGGCAGTGAAGGCGAGCAACAACGCCGACGCGAGGAGGAAGCCGGCCGCGGCCGTGGCCGGCACGACGACGAGGACCGCGCTGCCCGCTTCGGCGACGACGACGGCCGCCGAAACCGGCGTGACCCGGCTCGCGCGCATCGGCACGAGCGCGGGCACCGAACGCGCGAAGCCGCGGAAGTCCCGCAGCTTCGCCACCGAGGAGGCCGCGAACACCACGGCGATCAGCGCCGCGGCGGCGGCCCGGAGGTACTCCATGTCACTCCCCTCGACGCGGGGCGGTGTCCGCGGGGAAGGCGGCGGACACCGCCCGGCCGGCTCAGCAGCTGCTGCGGACCTTGGACCACTCGCAGCCGGTCTGCGGGCAGCAGAACCGGTACCAGTAGCCGGGGTGGCCCTGTGCGTTGCAGAAGTAGCCGCCGCTGCAGGCGGAAGCCTGGGCGGTGGGCACGATCCGGTTCAGCACGCGGTCGATCAGGCGCCCCATGGTGTCTCCCTTCGACGGTGGTGTCCACGGTGCGGGAAGCGGTTCCCCGCCGCCCGCACCGGCTGCGAGCATTGCGGTGCGCCACGGCCGCGAGCAGCAATCCCGGACGAACCCGGACGCGCCCGGCTCGGCCTGGCCCGGCTCGGCCTGGCCCGGCTCGGCCTGGCCCGGCTCGTCAGCCGCCGGCCGGCACCGATCGGCCGATTCCCGCCGTCATCTCCGCCGGTTCCGGCAGGCCCAGCTCGCGGTGGTGGTCACGCGCGGCGAGCCAGTGGTGCCGCGCCCGCTCCCCGTCGCCCAGCCCGGTCAGGGCCCGGGCGAGGCCGGCGTGCGCGCGGGCCGCCGCGTGCAGGCTGCCCAGCTCCTCCGCGATCGCGAGCGCGCACTCGTGCGTCGTCCGGGCGGGGCCGGGGTCGCCGAGTTCCAAGGACGCGTCCGCGAGGCACAGCAACGCTTCCACGTGCAGGTCGCGGTCGCCCGCCCGCTCGGCGATGGCCGTCGCGCGGCGGAAGTGGGCGCAGGCTTCCTCGTGGCTGCCGGACCGCAGGTGCGTGTCGCCGATGTTGAGCAGCGTCCGCCCGGTGTCGCAGAGGTCGCCGGTCTCCTGGTCGATGACGAGCGCCTTCCCGTGGATCTCCAGCGCCTCGGCGTACCAGCCGAGCCGGCCGTAGACGTAGCCGAGGTTGGTCAGCGCGGTGCGTTCGGCGACCCGGTCCCGGAGTTCGCGGGCCAGGGTCAGCGTCTCGCCCAGGAACTCCGCCGAACGCAGGAAGTCGCCGTTCCAGGAGGCGATCGCGCCCAGCGTGCCGAGCACGCGGCACTCGCCGGAGCGGTCTCCGGCGCCGCGGAAGCAAGCCAGCGCCTGTCCGGCGTACCGCGTCGCCACCTCGTAGCGGCCGACCTGGCTGTGCGTGGCCGCGAGGCTGGTCAGGGCGTGCCCGCGGGCGACCGGGTCCGCCGACTCCGCCGCGCTCGTGTGCAGGGCCAGCGCCTCGCGGATGTAGCCGGCGGTCTGCAGGTAGCGGAACACCAGCCGCGACAGCAGCCCCGCGTGCCCCGACGCCACCCCGTGGACGCCGGCGCCGACCAGGTTGGCGCGTTCGGCGTCCAGCCAGGCGGCCGCCGGCTCGCGGCCGGTCAGCGGCGGGATCGGCAGCCCGGGGTCGGGGACGTGCGGGCGGTGGCCACGCGTGCGCGGCGCATAGTGGTCCATCGCGGTCGCGGTGGCGAACACGTAGTAGTCGAGCAGCCGCGACAGCGCCGCCTTCCGGCCGGCCGGGGCGTCCTCGTCCTGGGCCCGCGCCATCCCGAAAGCGCGGACGAGGTCGTGCAGCTCGAACCGGTCCCCCTCGCCGCGCCGCACCAGGCTCGCGGCGACGAGCCGGTCCGCGATCCGGGTCGCCTCCGCCAGCCCGGTCCCGGCCAGCGCGGCGATGCCGTAGGCGTCCAGGTCCGCGCCCGGGTGCAGGGCGAGCAGCCGCAGGGCCCGCCGTTCCGGCTCGCCGAGCTGGTCGTAGGACAGGCTGATCGACGCGTCCACGGCGTTGTCGAGACGCAGGTGCGCGCGCCGCTGCTCGAGCCGCTCCAGGTGGTCGGCCAGCAGCCACGACCGGTGGGCGGGCGCGGTCATCCACAACGCGGCCAGCGTCAGCGCGAGCGGCAGCCGGCCGAGTTCGGCGGTGATCCGCCGGGCCACGCCGGGCGCCTGGTCGACCCGCTCGGCGCCGACGGTCCGCCGCAGGTAGGCCAGGGCTTCGTCCGGGCTCAGCGCGTCCAGCCGCAGGTGCGCGGCGCCGGACAGGCCGGTGAGCGCCATCCGGCTGGTGACGAGGACGGCCCCGCCGAGCAGCGGCCGGACCTGGTCTTCGCCGCGCGCGTTGTCGAGGACGACGAGCAGCCGCCGCCCGGCCGACCGTTCCTGGTACAGCCGCGTCTTGCCGGCCAGGTCGGCGGGCACGGCGTGCCCGGGCACCCCGAGCAACCGCAGGAAGGAGTCGAGCACCGCGGCCGGGTCCACCGGCGGCTGGCCGGGATCGGGGTGGAACCCGCGCAGGTTCACGAAAAGCGCGTTGTCGAACCGCCCGGTGCGCAGCAGCTCGTGCCCGGCCTGCACGGCCAGCCCGGTCTTGCCGACCCCGGCCATGCCGGCGATCGCCGCCACCTGACCGCCGGCGAGCACCGCGGCCAGCCGCGCGAGTTCCGCCCGGCGCCCGGTGAAGTGCGGGACGGCCTCGGGCAGGCCGAGCTGGGCCTGCACGAAGGTCGCCGCCTCGGCGCGGCCGCGCACCACCCGCAGCACGTCCTGCCAGCCGGCGACGTAACCCGGGTCCGGGTGCAGCACCTCGACGACGGCCAGCAGCAGGTCGGTGTTCGGCCGCGCGCGCCCGACCTTGAAGCAGTCGGCCACGGTGGTCCGCGCGGTGCGCTCGGCGGCCGGCCGCCCGGCGGCGGTCCAGAGCCGGTTCACCCGCTCGGCGATCTGCGCGTACGACGGGCCGCCCGCCCACGCCTTGAGCAGCCGCAGCTGCGCGATGAGCTCGGCCAGGCTCCGCGCGTGACCGGGATCGGGTGGTTCGGTGAACGCCATACCGTCATTGTCGGCAGCGGTTCGCGGGAACGGCCACGGTTTTCGCAGAGACCGCCGGCGTCAGGCTTCGGCGTCGAAGTCCGGCGGCGCCTGCAGGTCGTGGGCGCGGAACAGGACGGCGTGCTCGACGCCCATGTGCTTCCCGCTCATCGCGGCGAACTGCGGGATGAAGTCCCCCGGAACGGGGTGGTCGGGGATGGCGGCCAGGTATTCGGCGTGCGCTTCGAGCGAGGCAACACCGCGCCGCAGCGGCTCACCGGTCACGTCGACGCCGTGGGTGGCGTTCGCGAAGCCGGGCTGGAGGTACCAGCGCGGGGAGTGCGGTTCGAGCCCCTCGTCGGTGACCTGTTCGGGGAAGACCCACCGGTTGCCGGCGTCCCGGATGGCGTCGAGCGTGGCCAGCCCGGCCGCCCGGTGATCGGCCTGGTCGAAGCCGAACCCGGTCTCGACGTCGAAGGCGGACCCGTAGACGGCATCGGGCTTGAACCGCCGGATCTCCCGGCAGATGTCCCGGCGGAGGTCGAGACCGTAGACGAGCACCCCGTCGGGGTGTTCGAGAACGGTCAGCCGCTCGACACCGACGACATCGCAGGCGGCCCGCTGCTCGGCCACCCGCAGCCGGGCGGTCTCCTCGGGCGGGTTCGGCATCCCGGCTTCACCCCGGGTGAGCAGGAGGTAGCCGACCTCGATCCCCCGGGACGTCCACCGGGCGACAGCGGCGGACATGCCGTACTCCATGTCGTCCGGGTGCGCGACGACGCAGAGCACGCGGTGGAAGGTTTCCTCGGGAAGGGCAGGCAGTGTCATAGCAGGCATCCTGCCGCATTCCGGGCGTGCCGTCCGTGTCGCAACGTGCTCCCCGAGCGGGCGGCCCCGACCTCACCCCGCCGGGGTGACGGACGCCGCCGGTGGCCTGTTTCACCGACGGCGCCGCCGGCCGGTCAGCGCGCGAATTCGCCGGTCGTACCGATGACCAGGAGCTTGCCCGTGTGGCTGCTGTACATCTCGCCCATCGCGAGGAATGAGTAGTGACCGCTCAGCCCGCTCACCTTGGGGGTCCAGCAGACCCGCTGGTTCGGCATCACCCTCCCGTTCCCGCCGTTGCTGTCGCAGGTGACCGTGCCGGAGGGGGCGCCGTCACGGTGCCGGTACAGCGTCGCCTGCCCCCACTGGCTGACCGTGAGCTTCTCGACGAACCCGACGTACCCCCAGTAGTTGTACGAGTCGTCACGGCAGACCGCGGCCACCCCGACCGACACGTTGTCCACGTACAGGTACGCACCCGCGACGACCTTCCCCACCTCGTTGACGAACTGGCAGGTTCGTCCCGCGGCCGGTGGCTCCGACGCCGACGCCGCCGGAGCGAGCGCCACCACGGCTGCGCACGCGGCCCCGAGCACCGCGGCCTTCTTGAGAACCTTCTTCATCTTTTTGCGTCCCCTCGTAACTGCTAGCTCAGGTCACATGCTTGAAGCGAGCTCACGATGTTGTCGAAGCCGTAGCGTGGCCCGAGCGGGCCCTGCCACTCGACCGAAATGCGCAGCGGATTGCCCACGTAGTGCGCGTCCTTGAAGAGGCACCACAGGCGCGTGGTCCGGTTCCACACGTACGTGATCCGGTCGTTGAACACGTGACCGCTGATGGCTTTCGCCAGGTCGGACGAGCCGGCCTGGAACTTGGCGAAAGGACCGTAGGGGTTGTAAGGAGCGGTCGAGTTGACGTCCTCCCAGACGCAGAAGTAGTCGTCGGGACAGTCGTGCAGATCAGCGGCACTCGCGTACGCCACCGATGGCACGGCCGCAGCCGAAACCGCGAGCACCACGACCATGAGCAGTCGCCTGATACGAGACATGATTTCCCTCCCCCTCGGCACCATTTATCCCAGTTCATGCGGTGCCGTCCTGAAGTAAACTGAAATGTCCAGGCGATGTCAACCAGCGTGAACGAAGCAGCTCGCTCGGATGCCACCACAGTTGATGGCGGCCGATATGATGTCGCGCATGACCGGAGACGAAGGAGTGCTGGCCGCGCGGGTCGACCACCTGTTCCGCACGGTGCGGGCGGACGACGGCGGCGAGTACACCTTCGAGGAGGTCGCCAAGGCGATCCGGGCCAAAGGCGGCCCGACGATCTCGGCCACGTACCTGTGGCAGCTGCGCAAGGGCGTGCGGGACAACCCGACCAAGCGGCACGTCGAGGCGCTGGCCGAATTCTTCGGCGTGCCACCGGCGTACTTCTTCGACGACGCCGAGGCCACCCGGATCAACGCGGAACTGGCACTGCTCAACGCGTTGCGGGACGTTCCGGTGCGCCAGCTCGCCCTGCGCGCCAAGGGGCTGTCGGAGAAGAGCCTGGCCACCATCGCCGACATGGTCGAGCGCGTGCGCGAGCTCGAAGGCCTGCCCCAGGGCGACGGCACGCCGTGAACACCCGCCGCCTGCGAAAGCTGGTGCGCGGCCTGGACGTCCCGGTGCCGTTCGACGTCCGGACCTTCGCCGGGCGCATCGCCGCGCACCGCGGGCGGCCGATCCACCTGATGCCCGTCACGGGACTCACCGGTGTGTGCGGCCTGTGGATCGCCACGGACGCCGCGGACATCATCTTCCACGAACAGGGCACCCCGCCGGCCCACCAGGAGCACATCCTCCTGCACGAGCTGAGCCACCTGCTGTGCGACCACTACCCGGTGTCGATGGACCTGGCCGCGCAGGCGCAGGAGCTGCTGCCCAGCCTCGACCCCGCCCTGGTGCGACGGGTACTCGGCCGCACCGGGTACTCCACGGACGAGGAACGGGAAGCGGAGATGCTGGCCACGCTGATCCGCCAGCGCGTGCACACCGGGACGACGCTGAGCGACCGGCTCCGCAACGCCTTCGACGGTTTCCATGGGTGAAGTGCTGCTCCGCTACACGTCGCCGGGCGCCGCGTGGCTGCTGGTGCTCAGCTGGCGCAACCAGGACGACGCGATCCGGCGGGCGCTGCTGGGGCTCGCGGTGTCGCTGACCGCGCTGACCCCGGCCGTGCAGACGGCGATGGCGGGGCTGACCCCGGGCAACAACCTCGCGCGGCTGCTCGGGCACGCGGGCATGGTGCTCGTGGCGTGGTCGGCGCACGACTTCCTGGCGCACCTCAACGGTTTGCGCCGCAGCCGCTGGAGCAAGTGGTGGACGGCCGGCATGTTCGCGTCGATGTGCGTGCTGTTCGAGCTGACGCCGAGCCTGCTGCCCCAGGCCCCGTGGGTGTTCGAGTACTGGGTGGCCTACCTGCTCACGCTCACGCCCGCGTTCGCGAACGTGATCCGCCTCGGGCTGCGGTTCGCGCGCAGCACCTCGGACCGGGCGGTGCGCGCGGGCCTGCACATGATCGTCAGCGGCACGGCATTGGCGTTGGTGTACCTGGTGAACCGGGTCGTCCGCGTCGGGGCCAGCCGGTTCGGCTACCGGTACCCGCTGGGGTTCGTGTTCTGGGTGAGCGCGGTGCTGCCCAATGTGGCTCACGCCCTCGTGCTGCTCGGGGCCGCCACGCCCGCCGCGGCCGGCTGGTGGCGCCGGTACCGCCAGTACACCCGCCTGCGCCCGCTCTGGGAGCTCCTGTCGGCCGGCGATCCGTCGATCGCGCTGAACCCGCGGGTGGGCTGGTGGAACATGCGGTTGCGGGTGTACCGGCGGGTGATCGAGATCCGGGACGGCGTCCTCGACCTGCAACCACACCGGGACGCCGACGTCGCCACGGCGGCTCGGGAGCGGTCGGCCCGCCCGGCGGAGCTCGAAGCCGCGGTGATCGTCGCGGCGATCGAGGCCCGCGCGAGGGGTGTCGAGCCGGCGAGGACGGAACCCGTCTCCGGCGGACCGGACCTGGACAGCGACACCGCGTTCCTGTGTGACGTGGCGGACGAACTGTCGCTTTTGGACGATCGGCGCGTCCGGCAGCCGTAGTGAGCCATGTCGACCTCGGCCTGCGCTTCGGCGGCGAGCCCCACGACCACGCCGGCGAGCTCGGTGTTCACCGCGGCGACGGCCTCACCGAACGGCGGCCCGCCCGAGCAAGCCGTCCTCGAGGAGGGCGTCGACCTCGACGGCCGGGTTGCCCCGGCTGTCGAGCACCTCACGGCCACGAACACAGGCGATTGCCGTCATTTCGGCTCCCTCGAAGCTCGTCCCCGGCGCGCCATCCACGGCCAGACGTGGGTGCCGCCGCTACTGGGGTCGTTGCGGGCCACGTAGATCCACGACCAGTGGCCCGGGAACCGGTGGCCGTTCCAGACCACCTCGTCGTACAGCGTCAACCTCGACCGGGGGATGAGCTCGTGCGCGTGGACGGTGTTCGCCTCCGGGTCGACCGTGTCGTCGTCCCGGGAGGTGACCAGCCACGTCGGGGTGCTGATCGCGGCCAGCTCGGCGTCCGGGAGCAACGGCGGGCCGCCGGGTTCCCGGGCGGCGACCACCCCGCAGATCGGGACCGAGGCGGCGAACGTCTCCGGGTAGACCGTCGTCATCTTCAGGCTCATGTAGCCACCGTTGCTGCAGCCGGCGACGAGCACGCGGCCGGCGTCGGCGGGGCGCGTGCGGAGCACCTCGCGGATGATCTCGTGGATGAGCGGGGCGAAGCGGGGACCGTCGTCCATCCAGGCGGACGTGCTCTGCGGGACGACCACGTACGCGCCGCCGAAGATGGACTGTGCTTCCCGGGTGGCGAAACCCAGCGCGCCCCGGTTGGCGCGCAGCGTCGTCTCGTTGTCGTAGTAGCCGTCGGGGAGGGAGGCGCCCTCGCCGCCGCCGTGCAGCCAGACGATCAGGGGGCGCTCGCCGTGGTGCGACGCCGGGGAGTACAGCCGGTACTTCATCCCCGAACGTGAGGTGTGGTACGTGAAAGCGTCGGCTTCCGGATTGCGCAACCCGCCCTGCGTGAACGACGGGAAGGTGACCGGCCGCCCGTGCCGCAGGCGGACGGGCGCGTTCTGCGTAATGGTGTAGACCAGGTCGAGCCGGACGTTGCGGCCCCGGCCCTCGAGGTAGCCGAGGGTGCTGCCGCCGGGCTGCCCTTCGGCGTGGCTCAGCTCGAGCACGACGTCGCCGCGGTGGTCGAGCCGCGCGGCGGTGACGGGCCGGTCGAGGTCGTAGCCGATGTCCTGGCCGCCGGTGCCGATCGGGCTCGTGGCCTTCGCGTGCACGCTGAACATGCCGGGGGTCAGGCTCGCGGGGTCGACCGGCCCGGTCCGGAGGGTGACGGCGGTGACCTGCTCGCCGCCGTCGAGCGTCTCGGCGTCGAGGGTGAACCGCACGCTGCCGCTCTGCCCGGCGCGGGCGACGCCGGGCACGGCGAGGCCGGCGGTGACGGCCGCGCCGGCGGCGAGCGCGGTGCGCCGGCTGAACGCTTGCCCCATGCGAACTCCTTCGTCCGTCTAATAAGGATTGCCGGGCAGGGCGAGGCGCGTCTGGTAGAGGCCGTACCCGCCACCGGCGACGCTGGAGGTGATGTACAGGGTCCGGCCGTCCGGCCCGCCGAACGCCGCGTTGGTGCTGGTGCGGCCGGCGGAGATGGTGCCGAGCCGGGCCCCCGAGGGGGAGAAGACGTGAACGAGGCCTTCGCCGTTGGAAACCCAGTACACGTTGCCCGCGCAGTCGACGGTCGCGCCGTCCGGGGTCCGGATGTTCGCGAACACCGCGCGATCGCTGGTGGAGCCGTCGGGGTGGACGCGGTACTTCATGATCACGTCGGCGCCGGTCGCTCCCACGTAGAGCGTCGTGCCGTCCGGGGACAGGACGACGCCGTTCGGTTGCGGCAGCGTGTCGTCGACGAGGCTCACCACGCCGTCGCGCACCCGGAAGACGCTGGTCCGGCCGCCCTGCTCGTCGGCGCGGTTGCCCCGCTGGTAGCTGGGATCGGAGAAGTACGTGGTGCCGTCCTGGCCGGTGGTCAGGTCGTTCGGCGAGTTGAACGCGTGCCCGAGGTAGCCGGCGGCCACGGTCGTGCGGCTGCGGTCGCTCAGGCGGTAGGCCGAGACTGTGCGGTTGTCGTGGGTGGCGGCGAGCACCTGCGTGCCGTCGGCGGTGATCGCCAGGCCGTTGCTCCCGGCGTCGGCGATGAACGTCTCGAAGGTGGCCGGCGGGGTGTACCGGAGCATCGCCGACGGCTGCACGCCCTGGGGACCCGTGGGGCTCCGCATGTCCGACACCAGCAGGGTGCCGGTCCGCCGGTCCCAGGTGGGGCCTTCGAGGAAGGTGAACCCGCCCCGGATGAGCTGGGCCGCCACCGCCGGGCTCGGCAACGGCGAACCGGTGGCCGGGCACGAGGGGTCCGGGGTGGCACCGGACGCCGCGGGTGCCACCGCACCCGCGAGCACGAGCGCCGCCGCCGTCACCGTCCACTTGCGACGGTGGGGCCGGGTCCTGTGAGCCATGCCGGGTCTCCTTCCGGGTGCCGGGTTCAGCGGCCGAGCTCGACCTTGAGGATGCTTTCGTTGCTGTTGTCCGGGACGCTGTCCTTGTCGCCGTAGTTGCTGGTGGTCAGCCACAGGCCGCCGTCGGCGGACGGTTCCACGGTGCGCAGCCGCCCGTAGCTGCCGTTGAGGTACTGCTGGACGTCG
Organism: Amycolatopsis sp. CA-128772; assembly: GCF_002904295.1. Lineage (GTDB taxonomy): Bacteria > Actinomycetota > Actinomycetes > Mycobacteriales > Pseudonocardiaceae > Amycolatopsis. The sequence continues at coordinate 217,609 of NZ_PPHG01000097.1, read as the reverse complement.
GTCAGGCTGTCGCCGGAGATTTCGGCCCGGTAGAGCCGGGTTCCGCGTTCGCAGGCGATGTAGAGGCCGGTGCGGACCACGGCGATGCCGCTGCACGACCCCTCGGCGACGGGGTAGGTGTGCTTGGGCGCGACGAAGCCGGAGTTGCCGCAGCTGCCCGTGGTGCCTTCGCAGGCGGGCCAGCCGTAGTTGCCGCCGCGGACGATCAGGTTGGTCTCGTCCATGACGGAGTTGCCGAACTCCTGTTCCCAGAGCCGGCCCTGGGCGTCGAAGGCCAGGCCCTGCGGGTTGCGGTGGCCGTAGCTCCACACCGGCGTGCCGAAGGGGTTGTCCGAGGGGACGCTGCCGTCGCGGTTGATGCGCAGCACCTTGCCGGCGAGGCTGGTGAGGTCCTGGGCCCAGGCGCTGTTCTGGCCGTCGCCGGTGGAGAGGTAGAGCTTGCCGTCGGGCCCGAAGCGCAGCCGGCCGCCGTTGTGGTACTTGTTGCGCGGGATGCCGGTCAGCAGCACCTGCGGGGTGCCGCTGAGCACGCCGCCGGTGTAGCGGACGCGGACCACCCGGTTGTCGGTCGCGGTGGTGTGCATGACGTACAGCCACGGATCGGCCGCGAAGTCGGCGGCCACGGCGATGCCGAGGACACCACCCTCGCCGTCGGTGCCGGCCGCGTCCGGAATCCGCCCGGCGACGGTCTTCTGGCCGGTGGCGGGGTCGAGGCGGACGATCTCGAAGAGGTCGCGGCGGCTGTAGAGCACCTGCCCGTCGGGCAGGGTCGTCAGCCCCCAGGGCAGGTCGGTTTCGGTGGTGACCCGGGTGACCGAGCACAACGCCGTGGCGCAGGAGGCCCCGGTGGTGACCGCGATCGAGGTGCTCAGGGCGGACCGGTTGCCCTGGGCGTCGCGTGCCCGCACCTGGTACTGGTAGCGGGTGTTCGCCGTCAGGGCGCTGTCGGTGAAGGACGTCGAGTCCGCGCCGGCGGTCGAGCCGGCGGCGATGCCGTCGCGGAGGATCTCGTAGCCGGTGACGCCGACGTTGTCGGTGGCCGCCGTCCAGCTCACGGTGACGGTGGTGCCCGACGCGGTCGCCGTCACGCCGGTGGGGGTGGTGGGCGGCTCGGTGTCGGCCTGGCACTGCGGCACGCTGATGGGGACGGTGGTGCTGGCCTGGGAGACATTGCCCGCGGCGTCGCGCGCGTTGACGTACAGGCCCCAGCTGGCCCCCGGCACGACGGTCAACCGGGCCGACAGGGCCGTGCCCGGCACCGACGTCATGAGCTGCCCGTCGTGGTAGACGTCGTAGAAGGTCACCCCGACGTCGTCGGACGACGCCGACCACGAGAAGTCGACCCCGGAGCACGTCAGGTTGGCGGCGCGGGGGTCGGCCGGCGCGGTCGGGGGTGTCGTGTCGGCGGCGAGCTTGACCAGCTGCCACCGCTGGTTGGCGCGGCCGGTGTCGGGCAGCTGGACGATCCGCGCGCCGTCGGCGGTGGACGAGTAGAGCACGTCCACGGCCTTGCCGCTGGCCTGGTTGAGCAGCCGCACGTCACCGCCGGCGGAGTCGGCCAGGCGGAACTGCTGCCCGCCGCGCCCGGCGTCGGCGCTCTGCACCAGGCCGGCCCGGTCGGCGGTAGAGGGGAAACTCAGCACCAGGGCGCTGTGCTTGGATTTGATGCGGTAGCTGCCGCCGCCGGAGTCGACGAACTGCCACTGCTGCGGGCCGCGGTCGTCACGGGTGCGCTGGGTGATCCGGGCGCCGTCGGAGGTGGCCCCGCCGGAAACCTCGAGCGCCTTGCCGCTGTTGCGGTTGACGAGCACGTAGGAGGCCTGGGTGTCAACGGTGGCAGCCGACGCGGCGGGCGAAGGAAGCACGGCTCCCAGGCCCACCAGCACGACGATGCCGGCGATCCGGGTCGGGTTCTTCGCGCGTAGAGCCATGCGTCGCCTCCTTGCGAGCAGGGCGCTCACGCCGGGGTCCCGAGAACTGGGAGCGCTCCCAGGTCACCGTAGCGTAAATCGTTTGCCGCGGACAACACCGGTGAGCGGGTATCCAACCAGGCCAGGTGGGCGGCTGCCGTCGCCGGCGTGGGTGCGCTGGTGCCCGGTGACGTCGATGAGCCGCCGTTTGCACCGCCAGGACCCGCCAGACGAACCCGAGCGACTCCAGCTCGTCGATGTTCTGTTTGTGCCGGCCCGAAAGTTTCGAGAGATCGGTCGCCCGCACCCCGCCGGGGTCGAAGTGTTCAGGCTGTTCGGAAGATGATCGTTTGCGTGGTGCCCCCGACGGGATGCCACGCAAACCATCATCGAAGAAGACGTGCTTGAGCTGGCCATCAGCTGGCCCTCCTTCGACGTGGCGGAACTGTCTGCGATCTCGACCGGCAGCGGGACGACATTCGAGCGGTTGAGCACCTGCGACACCGCGGCCAGGCTCTCGCCCACGAGGGTGACCCGGCACGTCGCCTTCTGGGTCGCGTGGTCGTAGCGGATCTCGAGGCGAAGAGCCTCGAACAGCTGACGGGACAGCTCGTCGGGCAGGCCTTCCAGCCGAACGGAGCCGAGCGGTAGCTCGTGCAGCAGTTCGGTGTTCGGCGCCTGGCGAGCCGTCTCCTCGGCCTCTTCGAGCTGGGCTTCGAGGCTCGCCTTCTCGACCTTGAGCTCGGTGCGCCGCTCGTTGATGTCCCGCACCATCTCCTTGTTGACGTCGTCAGCGACCTCCAGGGTCCGGAGCAGGTTCTTGCTCTTCGTCGCGTTCTCGGCGAGCGCGCGCTCCAGCGCACGGATGCGGTCGACGCGGTCTCGGCGGCCGGCGTGGTCGAGATCCTTTAGGTTCCGGTCCAGGAGGTCCTGCCGGTACGCCCCGAAGAGTCGCGAGTCCAGGAAGGATTCGAGCGCTTCGAGCAGCGAGTCCTCTCGGACACGGCAGATCGTCGGGTGCCCCTCCGGCCGCCACGCGCGCTTGGGCGCGCAGGCGTAGTAGCGAAGCGCCGTCGGCTTGTTGCCGCACATCCGGCGGCCGCACAGCTCGCAGTACACGAAGCTGCGGAGCGGATACACCACCTTGGCCTGAGGATCCCGGCTCTTGCCTGGCGAAGTCCGCGAGCGCTCGCGCTGCGGCGCGACCTGCTGCGCCAGGACGAACGTGTCCAGGTCGACAAGTGCCTCATGCGCCGGTTTCGGCGACCACACCCACTCGGTCGGCGGGTTCAGCTTGTTCTTGCCGTTCCCCTTCCGAGCCCGCCGGTTCCAGACCATGTGCCCGGTGTGCTTCGGATTGGTGAGCACCTCGCGCACGCTGGAGTACGTCCAGACCCCGACGGCGCGGGTCGGGTCGACCGGCACCGGCGGTGGGTTCGTCGTCAGGTCCTTGTTGAGCCGGTCGGCGATCGCCTGGTACCCGAGACGCTCCGACACGCGCCACTCGTACACCTTGCGGACGACGGCGCCCTCGACCTCGTGCACCTTCAGCTTGGTCTTTTTCATCCCCTTGGCGCGCTTGGCCGGCACCGGGTGCTTGATGTGGTCGGCGCGGTAGCCGTAGCAAGGCTTGCCGACGTTGTAGCCCTGATCGGTGTGCGTTTCGAACCCGTCCCAGCTCTTCTCGAGCATTTCGGTGACGTACCACTCTGCGACGCCTTGCTTGACGCGCCGGGTCAGGATCTGGGTCGCGGTCTTCGTCCTCTTCCCCGGCTCGCTGATCCGCACGCCTTCGTCGACCGCGAACAACGGGACGCCAAGTTGTTCGAGCTGGTGCTCGATCCGGGTGCCGATGTACGTCCGCCGTGTGATCCGCGAAATGTCCTCGCAGATGACGACGTCGAACCGGCGTCCCGGACGCGCGGCCTCGTCGAGGAGTTCCTGGATGCCGCCGTCACGCGGGATGTCGATGTCGAACATCTCGTGCGCGCGGCTCCCGCTGCGCACGTCGGCTTCCTTCCGCCCGGACTCGATGTCGTAGAAGTGGGCGGTGATGGTGGCGTTCTCCGGCAGCGCCGAGGCGCAGTTGCGGTACTGGCGGGGGACCGAAAGCGTCGGGTCCTGCTGGTCGTACGTCGACGTCCGGCCAAGAAAGGCAACTCGGATGATCGCGGGTTCAAGCTGCACAGCGACCGGCGACTGCCCGATGAACGCGCTGACGCGGTCTACGCGGCGCGGTCCGGCCCATGCTCGGATTGCCTCTGGGCCGTGAGCCATGCCAGTACCTCCTGTATTGCGCGTGCCTGCGCTCTCGCGAGACGCGCACCCTCGGCGCCGGTCACGACGCGAAGCTCGAAATCGACCTGAGTTCCGTCGGCGGCGACGAACGATTCGTCGCCGGTCATCGATCTTCGCCAGCTGTACCAGCTGAAACAGCTGTCCGACAAGACGATTCACCGGGTACAGGAACGAACGCCGCCGGCTTCGCGCAGACTTCCCAGCGAGTTCGCCGGACGCCATCGACGCCGTGCGAGTTCCGTGGCCGGGACGCGGTTGTCCACCCCGATCGCGGCCGAAGTTCCGCGACGGGCTGCAGGCCGGCCGCGCGGAGGCTGGCACCGCTCTCGCCTTCCTGCGTGTAGGTGATCAGACGGCGGTAGCCCATCGCTCGCGCCGCTCGCCAAGCGGCGCCGTACAGCTTGGAGTTCGCGTTCGGCTCGCCGACGGTGCAGGTCCGCGTGACTTCGATCGTGACGCCGTCGTCGAGGTGGCGCGCGACGGGACGCCCCGCCGTGGCGACGCCGACCAGTCCGTCATCGCTCATCACGCCGATTGCGAACTTCATCCCGCGGGGCGGCCGGTGGTGGCGGTGGTGAGCTTCGATGAACTGGCACGCTCCGCGGAAGGTGACGGGCACGATCGTCAGGCTCACAGCCCCGCCCCCGCCCGCAGCTGGGCGAGCTCGAAACGTCGCTCGTCGATCAACGGCTCATGCGCGTTCGGCGCCGAGGTCACCCACTGCTCGGCAGGAGCAGCACGACCGGCCGCGGTGCGAGCCCAGACCTGGCGCCCCGTGTACTTGACGTTGGTGACGATCCGCTGGACAGCTTTCGCCGTCCACCGCCCGCTCGGCGCCGGGTACTGGCGAAGGTCGGCGTTCAAGCGTGCCGCTATGGCGGCGAACGTCAAGCCGTCGTCGGCTCGCCACACGAAGATCTGCTTTACGACCGCGGCGGTCTGCCAGTCAGGGACCAGGACCGCCCGCAGCTTGCTGCGCCCGCTGGGGTCGGTGACGCGGATGCGCAGCGCGCGGTAGCCGTAGGGCGGAGGCCCGATCTGGTAGCCAGCGCGGACGATTTCGATCATCGCATCGCGTGCGCGGCGGGTTGTTTCGGCGTGGTGCAAGGCGAGCGCTTCCCGGCCCTCCTCGGCGATGCAAGATCGTTTTGTCCACGGGTTTGCCCACAGCCGAGACCAGCGCTGTGGACGGGTCTCGGCCACCGATGCGCCAGTGCGTTCACCGACGGAACGGCGAGTCGTCATGCGGCTCGCCCCCATCCAGCGCGGACGGCGCCAGCAGCGTCCAGCCGAGGCCGCCGCGGAACGCCGCTTGCCGCCGCGGCGGCAAGCTCGACGTCGTGGGCGAGTCCGAAGACGAGCACCTCGTGGTGCGCCGGGAGTGCGGTCGGCACACCGACGGTACGAGCTCGCGCAGCAGCCCGACGGGCAGGGAGCGAGGCGCGGGTGACCAGCTGGCTGCCGCGCAGTCCGGCGGTCAGGGCAACGCACCGCTCGACCAGCGCCAGCCCGGCCGTGGTCGCGGCGGCGATGAGCGGGGTAGCCAGGTCCGCCAACGTGCTGTCCGGACGCCGGCGCGGTCTTGCAACGATGACGAAGTGGCCGCCTGAGCGCAGCAGCGATTCGCCGTAGAGCATCGTCGCGGCGGCGTCAGCGAGCGCGGACTCGACCGGGTCGCGGTCTGGACCGTTCGTAGGCTCCGGCTCCATTCGCAGGGCGGTCAGCACGAGTCCGACTCTCCCGATCAAGCCAGCGGCTCGGGCGGTCGCGAGGACCTTCGGACGGGCATCGAAGACCGAGCCGTCGCGCCACGCGCCCGCGGTCTTGGCGGCGGTGACGTTGGCGCGGGCCAGGGACCACCACCGGGTGCGGCCGGTCAAGCCGAGCGCGTCCCGGCCGGCGCTCAGCGCTGCGGTCAGTACGGTCCCCGCACCGCAATCAGGATCGAGAACGAGGTCGCCGAGCCGGCTGTAGACGGCGATCGCGTGCGCGGCGACGGCAGGAGGAATCCGCTCGTCGTCGATCTGGGTGCCAGGCACACACCCGGCGTCGCGCAGCTGCTCAAGCGGGCTCCGCTGCCCGGTTGGCCAGACCGAAAGAGGCAGCCCGTCGACCGACGACCCAAGTGATTTCAGCTGGTCATTCATCGGAGGTCTTCTCCCCTGCCACGGCGGCCTTGGAGACCGGCTTGCGGGCGAAGATCAAGAGGTCGTCGTGCACGCGGGCGTGCCGCGCAGGCGGCATAGCGGGCGGCGCGGCCGGTGCCGCGGCAGCGAGCGCCCCGTTACGAACCGGCGCGCGCAGCAAGGCGATGCGATCGAGATAGAGCAGGCCGGCGCCGTGCGCGGCGCGCACGAGCGAACTTGCGGGGTCGATGAGCCGACCCTCCACTCGATCACCATGCGTGATCACGGCGAGTATGCCGGTCGGGTGGAGCGCATCGGCCCAATCGGCCGGTCGGAACCAGTCGCCGGGCCGCGGTCCGGACGCGGTGATGATGAGGTCGTAGCGGTCCGGACCGGCCCCGGTCGCGGTCGTGTCCGGTCCGGACCGATCGCGCGCAGGCGGCGCAACGACCCCGACGCCGATCGGACCGCCCGAGCCGGGTCGGAGTCCGGACCCGGACTTGGCCAACGCCTCGCCGTGGTGTTCGCTGATCGGGTCCTGGGGCGCGACGGCGGTCTGGGTTTGGACACGACGACCGAGTCGGACCACCGTCCAGCTGGCTTCGTGCAGCCCGCCGTACGGACCGGGCCGGGACCGGTGTCGATCGCCGATCGGCGAGGACGAAGTGGACGGCCCGAGGTAGGGCGCAGGCGCGAGCAGGAGCACCCGCTGGCCCGGCTGCGTGTAGGCGGTGACGATCTTCACGACCGCAGTCAGCAACCAGCTCGCGAGCAGCCCGGTGCCTCCGAGGAGCTCGTCTTGCGCACACCGCCAGACGGTGCTCGGCCGGACCGTTCGCGAACGGCGCACGGTGCGCAGACGCCGCGCTCGCCGACGCTGCGGAAGCAGGATCGGCACGGTCGGCGGGTCGGCGGGAGCGTGCTGCGGCGAGCCATCCTCTGGACGTTCGTTGTCGTATGCCGGGGTCATCGTGGATCTCCTCCGACGGAAGGGTGCTGCGTGTTCTGACACCCCTTAACTCCGGCTGAAGGTCCGATTTTGGACACAATTCAAAGAAATTGCCGGGCACCTCAACGAGGACACCGCGCCGCCTACTAGAGAACTACTACAAACACAGGTCAGTCATCATTTTCAACTTCAACTAGTCGATCTTCAGTTCGGACGACCGCCGGGCCGAATAGTAGACCTCTAGCAGCGCAAAGCCAGCTACTAGTAGACATCAAGCAATAGCGCGGTATTTCCGTGGTACCGGTCGTGGATTCATGGCGTCGTTGTTGTTCACATCGACGCCGCGGGAGTCACGACATGGCACCTCAATCCACTTTTCGTCGCCGTCACGACGAGGCCACCCCGAACTCTCTGGACATCGCCCGGAACACGTTCACCTGGCTGGTGACGGGACCGCATCCGGTGTCGCTGAACGGCCGGCTCTTCGCCGGCCTCCCGGACCGGCACGTCCCGCTCGACGAGGTCCGCGACCGCCTGCTGGCGCGCAAGTGCCCGCAAGCGACGCGCGACGCGGTGTGGGCGCATCTGGTGCTGCGCTCGCGAACCGAAGGAGCGACCTGGACGGTCGCCGCCGTGGGTGTGGCGCTGCCCGCACTGACGTCGGCAGCGGCCACCTTGTCCCATCGGTTCGCCGGCGATCCGGCCGACGTTCACGCGGAGGTGCTGCGCGGCTTCCTGACCGCGTTGTCGACGATCGACCTCCGGCCGCCGCGGATCATGCTGCGGCTGCGGTGGGCCGCCTACCGGGCCGGCTACGACGCGCTGACCGAAGCGTTGGCGGGTCCGACTCCGGTCGCACCGGGCTTCCGATCCACCCCGCCGCACGCGCCGTGGGGACACCCGGATCTCGTCCTCGCTCGCGCCGTCGCGGACGTAGTCCTGACCCAGACCGAGGCCGCGCTCATCGGCGCGACCCGGCTGGAAAACATGCCGGTGACGGACTGGGCCGCGCAGCACCAAACCGGTGAGTGGGCCGCCTATAAGACGCGCAAACGCGCCGAACGCCGGCTTGCCGAATACCTGCGCGAGGGCGCGGCCACGGCCGATCCGGCCGACCCGCTGATCGACCAGGTGGCCGCCGCGGTGGCCCTGGCACGCCCCGTCACACCCGCTCACGAAACGCCACAGTTGTCACCTTCCGTGTCCGACACCAACGGCGAGTCGGAGCGGAAAGTTCGGCGCCGCGTGTCCAAAACGGACGCGGATTCCGGAGTTCAGGGCTGCGGGACGAACCCGCGCTCAGCCCGAACTTCGGAGGTGCCCCAATGCGCGTGATCGATGCCGAGAGCGGGCCGCGTAGCGCTCGTCTCGACGGCGGCCTCCAGCCGCCGGACCGGACCATGGAAACGAGCTCGACGCTCTCGAATGCTCCGACCATTAGGCCAGGACGCCGCCGACGGTGGTCGCACGTGGTGCTGGTGGTCGAGCTGTCGGCCATCGCGTTGCTGGCCTCGGCGTCGGCGGGACACGCCGACACGATGGTCGTCGCCCTCGCCGGGTCGGTCACCGACGTCCTGAACAACGTCCGCAACTGGATCATGGGCATCCTGGCCGGCCTCGCCACGGTGTTTCTGTCCATCGGCGGCGTCCGCTACGTGATGGGCGGCGGCGACCCCGGCGAGGTCGAGAAGGCCAAGACGGCTTTCAAGTCCGCGGGGTGGGGCTACGGCTTGGCGGCGCTCGCGCCGCTGGTCGTGGAGATCCTCAAAGGGATCGTGGGGGCCTGACCGATGGCCGTCAGCACCCTGCCCACGGTTCGCCCGTACCGCCGGCCCGGCAGCCCGTCCGAGACCGCTGCCGCGGCGGATCGACCGATGCTCGCCCCCGTCAGCGACGCCGGCCAGCAGGTCTCCATCCGACGGCGGCGCCGGCGAGCGGGCTGGCTGCTGGTGCTGACCGTCGTGCTCCTGGCCGGCATCCTCGCGGTCAACGCGTGGGCCTCGCCGGCCGTGCCTCGGCAGCCGCCGGCGGACCCGCCGCTGCCTCCTCCGACCGCGCTGCCCACGCCCACGACGTGCAGCTTCCCCGGTCAGCTCGGCTGCACCTCGCCGACGCCGAGCACAACGCCGAGCACAACGCCGAGCAAGCCGTGCACGGGCGAGGACTGCATCCCGCAGCCGACTCCGCCGGCGCCGAGCACGAATCCGCAGCAGCCGGGCACCGGCAGCGGCGACGGCGACTCGGACTGCGGCATCACCGACGTCGGCGCGTGCATCACCGAGGCCATCAACTCGGCGTTCCGCAGTGTCGTCGACGACGCGCTGGATCCGATCCTCGAGCTGATCGGCCACACCGCGCTGTCCACGCCGACGATCAGCGACCTGCCCGGCATCGGCGAGCTCTGGAACAGCTCCTGGGAGATCGTGGTCGCCGCCTACGGGCTGCTCATCCTGCTGGGCGGCATCCTGCTGATGGGCCACGAGACCGTGCAGACGCGCTACTCGATCAAGGAGATCGGGCCGCGGATCCCGATCGCGTTCATCGCCTCGGCGCTCTCGCTCTTCTTCGCCGACAAGCTCATCCGGCTGGCCAACGGCCTGACTCTGGGTGTCCTTGGAGACGGAGTCAACGCGCCTTCGCTGGGCAACACCTTGCAGGAGGCCGTCCAAGGCATCCAGACCGGCGGGCTGTTCATCATCTTGGTCGCGCTCGTGCTGGTGGTGCTCGGCCTCGGTCTCTTGGTCGTCTACGTCGTCCGGATCGTCATCACCCTCGTCCTGATCATCAGCGCGCCGTTCTTCCTGATGTGCCACGGGCTGCCCCACACCGAGCCGCTGGCGCACTGGTGGTGGAAGGCGATCACCGTGACGACAGGGGTTCAGTTCGCCCAGGCGCTGGTGCTGATCACCGCGGTACGCACGTTCCTGTCCGGCGGCGTGCACCTGTTCGGCTCGACACTGTCCGCGCTCGGCACGCTGATCGCCGCGATCGCCTTGTTCTTCGTCCTGTTCAAGATTCCGTTCTGGATGCTGAAGGCAGTCAAGGTCGGCTCCGGCCGTTCCTTCCTCGGCGGGTTGGCTCGCGCGTACATCGCGGCGAAAACCTTCGGCATGGTCGCCGGCAAGACCGGTGCGTTCGGCAAGGCCGGCACCGCCAGTGCGACGAAGAACGCCGGACGCGGCGGCGGTGCGGCGGATCCACCGTGGCCGGCGCAGCCACGTCGCGCGCCCAGTCCCGAAGTCGTCAACCGGCGGGTCAAGGCGGCCCACGACGCCGAGCGCGCCCGCGCGGCCCGGCGGCCGTCGCGGCCCTCGCAAGCGCCGCGGTTCTTGCAGCCCTCGCCCCAAGACACCACCCACGACCCCGCCGTGATCCCGGCGAGTCAGGGACCGACCATGCCCGAATTCAGTTCCGCGCCGACACCTGCAGTGCCCACGCCACGACGAAGGCCACGGTCGGCCACTCCGCAGTTTCAAGCCCCCGGCGGCCCGCGTCGACGCAGCGCCGCAACGCCATCGGCGCGCCCCATCCGCACAGCATTGGTGCCGCTGCAGTTGCAGTTCCGACCGGCAACGTCGCCCGTACCACAACCCCACCTAGCCAGACCGACCTCCGCACCTGCCGCGCCGGAATTCCGACAGGCAAGCCCGGAACCCCGCCTCGGTGATGCCCATCGCCGCACCCAGTCCGCTCCGCCGCCGATGTTCCGCGCGCCGAAGCCAGCCCCACGAGGTGAAGCGAAATGAGCCAACCCGTCCGGATTCCCGCCGATGTCGACCGCGAAGACCGGGTGATCGGTCCACTCACCGCGCGACAGCTGCTCATCCTGACCGTCACCGGAATCGTGCTGTACGGGACGTACACGATTACCCGCGCGTTCGTCCCGCTGGCGGTGTTCCTCGTAGTCGCCATCCCGATCGGCGTCACCGCCGCGTTCCTCGCGCTGGGTCAGCGCGACGGCATCTCCCTCGACCGGCTCGTGCTGGCGGCGCTGCGCCAGCGGATGAGCCCGCAGTACCGGGTTGCCGCGCCGGAAGGCGTCCGGCCCACACCCGAGTGGATCGGGCAGACCGCGAGCACAACCAGTTCTTCGGCGTCGGCGGTCTCACCGGCCGCGCTGCGGCTGCCCGCCGAAGGCATCACCGACACCGGCGTCATCGATCTCGGCAAGGACGGCGCCGCCGTGGTCGCGGTCTGCTCCACGATCAACTTCGGCCTGCGCACGCCCGCCGAGCAGGAGGCGCTCGTCACCTCCTTCGGCCGGTACCTGCACTCGCTGACCGCGCCGGTCCAGGTGCTCATCCGGGCGGAACGGCTGGACTTGTCGGGGCAGATCGCGGAACTTCGCGAACAGGCCGGCGGGCTGCCGCACCCTGCGCTGGAACGGGCTGCGCGTGAGCACGCTGAGTACCTCGACCAGCTCGGCCGCGCGACCGACCTGTTGCGGCGCCAGATCCTGCTGATCCTGCGAGAGCCGCTGCGGACCAGCGGGCCGACCGACGGGCTCGGCGGTGCCTCGCCGCTGGCCGCGCTGTCAGCGCGACGAAGGGCAGCGAGGCAGGCCGCGTCGATCGACGACGCCGCCCGACGCGCCGCCGAAGCGCGGTTGGTGCGTCGGCTGGGCGAGGCGGTGGAACTGCTCTCGCCGTCCGGGATCGTGGTCACCCCGCTGGATGCCGGCCAGGCCACCGCGGTCCTCGCCGCGGCGTGCAACCCCGACAGCTTGATCCCGCCGAACTCCGACCTCGCCGGCTCCGACGAGGTCATCACCACCGCCCCGGACGAGAGCTGGAACGACACGGCGTTCGGCCGCACCGCGTTCGCCACCGAAGACGCGTTCGGCGCTGCCGAGCCCGGGTGGGAGGACGACGAAGACCCCGACGACTACGACGACGTCGCAAGGAGGGACCGCCGATGAAGATGACCAGGCACCGCGACGCCGCAAGCAGGCAGGCACCCGTCGGGCAGGCCGGCGCGTTCACCCCGGACGCCATCTCTGTGCGTCCCCGAGCGCTCGAAGTCGGAGGCGAATGGGTCGCGTCATTCGCGGTCACCGGCTACCCGCGCGAGGTTCATCCCGGCTGGCTGCAGCCCCTGCTGACTTATCCCGGACGGGTCGACGTCTCGCTGCACATCGAGCCGATCGACCCCGTCACCGCGGCCAACCGGCTGAAGAAGCAGCTGTCGAAACTGGAGTCGGGTCGCCGGCACACCAGCGACAAGGGACGGCTGATCGACCCCCAGGTCGAGGCAGCCACCGAGGACGCCTACGACCTGTCCGCGCGAGTCGCCCGCGGCGAGGGCAAGCTCTACCGGCTCGGCCTCTACCTCACCGTGCACGCCGCGACCGAGGAGGCGCTCGGCGACGAGGTAGCCGCGATCCGGTCGCTCGCGGCATCGCTCCTGCTGGACTGCAAGCCCACCACGTACCGAAGCCTGCAGGGCTGGATCACCAGCCTCCCGATGGGCCTGGACCTGGTCGGGATGCGCCGCACCTTCGACACCAGCGCGCTGTCGGCGGCGTTCCCCTTCACGTCACCGGACCTGCCGCCGCCGGACCCGACCTCGGTCGGCGCCCCGAGCGGCGTGCTCTACGGCTTCAACGTCGGCAGCCAAGGGCTCGTCCACCACGACCGGTTCGCCCTCGACAACCACAACAGCGTGATCCTCGGCCGGTCCGGCGCCGGCAAGTCGTACTTGGTGAAGCTCGAGCTCCTGCGCAGCCTGTATCGCGGCATCGAGATCCACATCATCGACCCAGAGGACGAGTACGCCCGGCTCGCCGCCGCGGTCGGCGGCACCTACGTCCACCTCGGCGCCGAGCAGGTCCGGCTGAACCCGATGGACTTGCCGATCCACACCCGGCCGGACGGACGCCGGACAGCTCCCCGCGACGCGCTCATCCGGCGCAGCCTGTTCCTGCACACCGTCATCTCGGTGCTGCTGGGCAACGAGCTCGCCGCGGCCGAGCGGGCCGCGCTGGACCGGGCAATCACCGCGACCTACCAGCGGGCCGGAATCACGTCGGATGCGCGGACCTGGACTCGGCCGGCGCCGCTGCTGGCCGACCTTGCGGAGGTCTTGGCTGAGGAAGACGGGGCGGACCTCGCGGCGCGGTTACAGCCGTTCACCACGGGCGCGTTCTCCGGGCTGTTCTCGGGTCCGACCACGACACGGCCCGAGGGCCACCTCGTCGTGTTCTCGCTGCGCGACCTCCCCAGCGAGCTCAAGGCGATCGGCACACTTCTCGCGCTCGATGCGGTGTGGCGCCAAGTGTCCAATCCCGCCATCCGCAAACCCCGGCAGGTCGTCGTCGACGAAGCCTGGTTGCTGATGAAGGATCCGGCCGGCGGCGAGTTCCTCCTCCGGATGTCCAAGGGCTCCCGCAAGTGGTGGGGCGGCGTCACGGTGGCGACCCAGGACGCCCCCGACGTGACGAGCACCGACCTGGGCAAGGCGATCATCGCGAACGCGGCGACGCAAATCCTGCTGCGCCAGGCACCGCAGGCAATCGACGAAATCTGCCGGATCTTCGACCTCTCGCAGGGTGAACGGCAGTTCCTCCTCACCGCCGACCGCGGCCAAGGACTGCTCAGCACCGGCACGCAACGAGTGGCGTTCCAGTCCATCGCGTCGCCGGTCGAGCACCAGCTCGTCACGTCGAACCCCGCTGAGCTGGCCGAGTACTCCGACACCTCCGCGGAGATCGAGAACTCCTTCGTCGACCTCGACGCTGCCTGATCTTCCGCAGTACGAAAACACAACAGGGGATAACTATTTCTTCGTCGCCCCAATGACCGGCCTACTCCTGCTGACGCAAGTAGACATTGGGCGGAAACTAGTCGAGCTGCCCGCGAATAAGCGCCTCTCGAAATCCGTCAACGTCAGGGAACAACACGCGTCGACGTCGGTTGTATGTACGCTTTAGCGGATCTCTGAGCTTATCCTTGACAGCAGCGGGGATTACGATCGCACAGAAAGGAAGGCTCGCCGGACGCCCAGGACCCTTCTCGGCAGAGAGCAGCTTGCTCAACTTCTCGGCACCTGGAGCCTGCCCAATGGGATTCACACCCAGGACACCCGGCGCCTTGTGGCGTTTCGGTACAGCACTGCCGATAAAGAATCCTTCCTGCGCTTTCATCCGTTCGTCAGGAAGCGCAGGAAAGGCTCTAAACATCTGCCGCCCGGCAGCAGATCTCTTCAACGCCTGACTATAGAGAGCACCGAGGGGGTTCGACATATGCTCCCACGTCTGACTCTGCTCGCCATGCTGAAAGGTCTCATACCATGCCGTTTTGGTGACGTCGATGGCGAACAGTACACCCGGACTTCGACGGACACCGCCAGACTCGGTCGGCCTGTGCTCCTCGGTCGCAAACCAGAGTGCCGTCATCGGGTTTGCCGTCACGTCCAGCAGGCGGGTCGGAACGCCATGGTGCTGTAAGACAGCAAGCATGTGCAGGTCAGTAGCCGACGACCCGAGGTCACGGCCGAGCCCCCAACGGCGCGCTTCCTCGAGTATTTCGAGCTCGCGAGCGCGGACCCGTTCCTCCGTAACCTCGCTACCGTCGCTCCGAATCTCTCGGAACAGGGATGCACTGAGGTCCCAAGACGCATCGTTCTGCCCCCTCCAGGCGTACGTTCGATCCTGCGCAAACAGGGCAATATGGCTGATGATCCTGAACAGCTCATGTGGCGTGTTCACCTGAATACCCCACCCATGGGAGAGCCAGCTGTCGAACGAAGGAGGCTTCATGAGCTATACCCTACGACCCCCTGAGACTTAGGGCACGTTCTGCGCCGACGCACCCGTCGGACGATCGCCGACGTGTGGTTGCCACTGCCGTAAGCAACATCGAGACGTTGCTCTTCGAACACAGCTAACTACCAGTCGCCGCAACTTACCGAGCATCGATCGAAGATGAGCCAAAGAGCCCTAAGCCAATGGAGACGCACGGCACAACAGACCGCCCGCCCACCTGGATAAATTCCATAATTTTGATACTCGACATTAATGGCATCCTGCGCAGGATCTTATCCACGAGTCGGCCGTCGCGTTTATTCCTGCCCCTCAATCGACTTCGAGTCGATCAATTGTCCCCACTCGCCATTCTCAGGAAATCCATCCATGCTTGCAACTTGAGATGACTGACCCCAGTCACAAGGCCAACATCGTCCACACTGTTCCGGCACATCGAGTCGCGCATACGCGCCACCCAAGAGCACCAATGAGTCGTCATCAATACCTTTGAAAGTTACCCCTGAGTGAAATCGTGCACCTTCGAACCCGACCTGACCGACGAGACTTACACCCTCAAAGGATACGTCGCCATTGAATTGCGCCTTTACAAACTCCGCGGAACCAGAAGCTGTTCCGTTCTCATATGGGTCATCAGCCAACCGGAAATGTTGAAACTCCCCGGATCCCCTAAGTTTAGCCGCGGCGAACGTCGTTGATTTCCGGAAGTCTGCACCATGAAAATCCGCCGACGACGAGAAGATGCTCTGGTGAAAGTACGCGGCACCATTGAATACTGCTCCACGAAATCTTGACGAGTGAGAGCCGTCAAACTTGGATCCGCGAAAGTAGGCCAGGTCATTGAAAGTAGTTCCCATGAATGATACGCCCCGAGAGAATTCCGTACTCTCGCAAAGCAGGCCCGCCTCGAACGTGCATCCAGCGAAGCTCACATAAGCCGCAAATCGACTTTCATTGAACATCGTCAAGCCCTGAAACCGAGCATAGTCAAACCCGGCTTCCCCGATGACCATGCATTGCGCATTGAAGTCAGTTAAGGTCGCACCCTTGAGGTTCAAGGTTAGTAGACCCCAGTTCTCGGCACCAGAATAGATAGGAAGCGGCGACGCCCCTTGCAAGTGCCTACACAATATCTCCTGTGCGGCCACTCGAACCTCTCGCTCCTCTCTACTTGTCGCCGTGAGATTAGCCCGGGAGTCTCGCCATTCAGGTATCCCGATTGCCTCCGGTAAGCTGAACTCGGATTCAACTTCAACATTGAAGGGCATCCGAAGATACGAACATATGACATCCACGACAGTCTGTCGATGATCCGGATTCCGATTCGCGAGCCGTTCGAGGGCGTACATTCCGCCGAGTCGGACTGGCGCCTTCTCTGACCCGAGTTGTTCAACCGCCTTTACGTACAGTTCGGTGATTCGACGCTCGGCCGCGTCTAGCACCGCATCTTGCGCAACATGCTCGCTGTGCACCTGCCGACGGGCGGCCAACAATAAGGTCATCGCTCCCGCCGCAGCTCCGCCTATCACCAACACCGTGCGCAAGGCATCGAACTGATCGTTAGTGGTGCGCAAGTTGATCATTGGTGCCGGCCAGAGCAGCAGAGCCACGGCGAGCATCGTACACAGCACGACAATCGCTCCACAGGCAACAATCGTCCTGATGGAGAGGGGCCTAGGCCCACGAGATTCCCCACTGCGCACGAACGAAGTCAAGCACTTCATGAAGCCCATAACCGAGGAGTCGATCTATCCGTCTACGACGTTACGGACAACCTCACGAGCTCGGCAACAGACCTCTTGAGGTCCAGCTTCCGGGCGAGGCGCGGCGGCACTAACGTTGAGGTAACTCAGTCGGTCGCACAAAAAACGCACCTCAGCCTCCCCGGATCGCGCCTACAAGCCTCGAGCTTCGAAGGAATTCCACAAGTTCTAACACCCGAGGTTGCCAGTAGCACTGGCACGTGTACCTGGCCCGGCGCCAGCACCAGGCCAACCTAATCGTCCTCGATGACCTGTCCGGTTGGCGAGCCGCGATAGTCGCCGAACTCGGCGCGGCCAAGTTCGGCGGTACCTACGAGTACACCAAGCAGGTTCCCGGTTCCGGTCCCTCATCGAGCCTGATCCGCCACCGAACTTCCTGTGGGTTCACTCGTACGGCGACGAACAGGACGCCGCGCCGAACTCGGCCGTGGACCGCGTCGCCGACGTGTTCCCGGACTAAGCGGCGATCGTCGAGGCAGCGCGGGCGTCGCAGAAAGCCAGCGATCTCCTCGTGGTCCTCGGCCCGCAGATGATCGGCGCGCTGGCAAACCGGGTTCCAACTTACCTCAAGCGCCTGGCTGGACGCCGGTTCTCCGAATGGCAGGCCGAAGTCGACGCCGAACATTCCGCCCGCCGCACGCGCCTGCGGCTGGTCGTTGGCAACACCCATCCGGCGCGCTGCAGTCGCACGCCACCGAGACCCCCGCCTGAGCAAGGCGGGGAGCCGCGAGCTGCCTGATCCAGCCTTCGAATTTCGTCGACCGCTTCCACAGGAGGTCATGATGTCCTGGCCGTTTGCCCTGTCCACCTGTCTCGCCTCACCTGCCGACGACTACCTGCGCGACCCGCTCGGTGCGTTCCAGACCGTGCTGGCCCACCTTCGCGATCTCGTCTTCACCTGGGGTCCGATCGCCGGACCGGCACTGGCGGTCGCGACGACCGCCGCGGTGATCGCTCGACGCCGCTGGCGCCGCCGATACCACGAGATCCTGGTAACCGACGCCCGGCTGGTCACCGTGCTGGCGCCGCCGACCGTCGACCCGTCCGGCGCGATCACCGTGTGGTCCAATTTGGTCGGCCTGCTGCGACCAGGCTGGCGGCGGCGCTTCGGCGGGCAACCTCACCTGGCTTTCGAGTTGACGTTCGCCGACGACGGCGTGCAGATCCGCTTGTGGGTGCCTGGCGTGGTGCCGCCGGGCATGGTCGAGCGCGCCATCGAGGCGGCCTGGCCCGGCGCGCACACCCGCACAATGTCGGCCAGACCCCCGATCCCCACGGCTGCGCGGGCGGGCCGGCGAATCGAAGCAGTGGGCGGCGAGCTGCGGCTGGCTCGCTCGGAGGCACTCCCGATCCGTACCGAGCACCCCGCCGACCCGATCCGGGCCCTGCTCGGCGCCCCGGTCGGGCTCGGCCCCCACGAGCGGGCCTGCGTGCAGATCCTCGCCCGTCCCGTCGCCGGGCACCGTGTGACCAAGGCACGGCGCGCGGCGAGGCGAGTGCACACGGGCAGCTCGGTCAACCTGGTCGGCCGGCTGCTGGACGTCGTCACGCCAGGCAAGACCGCGAAGTCGTCGTCCAGTTCGCGGACACCGGGGCTCGATCGGCAAACCAGTCTGGAGTTCGCCGCGCAGGACCGCGCCGTCGTGGGGAAGCTGCGGCAGAACCAGTTCGAGACCCGCATCCGATACGCGGTCGCCACCACGGTCCCTGAGCACGCGACGACCGGCGAGATCCAGGCGGTCCGGGAGGTGCTGCGGGGACGCGGCCACGCGATCGCCTCGGCGTTCGCCGCCTTCTCCGAGCACAACTACTTCCGCCGGATCCGGCTCCGCCGGGCCACAGTCCAGGTGCTGGCCGAACGCCGTTTCGGCAACGGCGACCTGCTCTCGATCCCGGAGCTGGCCGCGCTCGCGCACCTGCCGATCGACGAAGCCACGCCCGGTCTTCAGCGCGCCGGCGCGAAGGCCGTCCCGCCGCCGCCCGGCATCGCCACGGCTGGCGACTTGATCAAGCCGCTCGGCTTGTCGGACTCGGGGCACTCCCGGCCGGTCGGCCTGCACGTCGCCGACGCGCGTCATCACCTGCACATCCTCGGCGCGACCGGCTCGGGCAAGTCGGAGCTGATGGCCCGTCTGATCCTGGACGACGCCGAGGCTGGCCGCGGCGTGGTGGTCGTCGACCCGAAGGGCGACCTCGTGTCGGACCTGCTGATGCGCATCCCCGAGGAGCTCGGCGAGAAGGTCGTGCTCTTCGACGCCGACTCCCGCAGCCGGCCACCAGTGCTCAACCCGCTGGAGGGTGTGGACAAGGCCCGCGCGGTCGACAACCTCGTCAGCATCTTCTCCCGGATCTACGCCTCCTCATGGGGTCCGCGCACCGATGACATCCTGCGCGCCGGCCTGCTCACCCTGACCGCGATGCCCGGCACGCCGACCCTGGTCGACCTGCCGAAGCTCCTCACAATCCCGGCGTTCCGGCAACGGGCCTGCGACCAGATCGAGGATGACGTGCTGCGCGGGTTCTGGCCCTGGTACGACGCCCTGTCCGAAGCGAGCCGGGCGCAGGTCATCGCGCCGTTGATGAACAAGGTCCGCAGCTTCCTACTGCGCCCGTTCGTCCGCGCCGCGATCGCCGGCGGGAAGTCCACGGTGGACATGGACGAGGTGCTCAACACCGGCGGCATCTGCCTGGTTCGGATCGCCCGCGACGCGCTGGGGATGGAAACGGCGCGGCTGGTCGGCTCGATCGTCGTCGCCCGCACCTGGCAAGCCGCCACCCGCCGGGCCCGCGTCCCGCAGCGTCAGCGGCGCGACTGCGGGCTCTACGTCGACGAGTGCCACAACTTCCTGAACCTGGCGTACCCGCTGGAAGACATGCTCGCCGAGGCTCGCGGATATCGCCTGTCGATGACCTTGGCCCACCAGTACCTCGGCCAGCTCCCGAAGGAACTCGAAGAGGGCATCAGCACGAACGCCCGGTCGAAGATCTTCTTCAACGCGTCCCCTGAGGACGCGAAGCGGCTGGCTCGCCACACGATGCCGCGGCTGAGTGATCACGACCTGTCCAACCTGGGCGCCTTCCACGTCGCCGCCCGCCTGGTCCTCGGCGGCGAGGAAGCACCGCCGTTCACCGCGGTGACCGAAAAGCTGCGGCCCGCGGTCCCCGGCCGCGCCAGGGCGATCCGCAAAGCAGCCCGGATGAACACCCGGCCACCAGTCGCCGAGGTCGAGCCCATCACGCCCGGAGCCGCAGCGCCCACCGCTGATCCACGCCGCGCCGCCTGAAACCGGAGGTACTCCGATGATTTCGAACCCCACTCCTCAGCGGGCGTTGCGCGGGCACATGCCCCAGCGCCCCACGCCGCGAGCGGCCACCACCGGTGAACACCACGCCCAGCTCGCTGGGCGGCTGACCCACCGCGACCGGTGGCTGGCCCGGATGCTGTACGAGCACAAGGTCTTCACGACCCAGCAGATCGTCGAGCTCTGCTATCCGAGCATGCGCGCGGCCAACCACCGGCTACTTGACCTGTTCAAGTGGCGGGTTGTCGACCGGTTCCAGCCATTCGTCACGACCGGTACCGCCCCGATGCACTACGTGCTCGACGTCGCCGGCGCGGTCGCCCTCGCCTACGAAGACGGGCTCGATCCGAAGTCGATCGGCTACCGGCACGAAGACGCGATCGGGATCGCGCACTCCCTGCGCCTGGCCCACACGGTCGGCGTCAACGGCTTCTTCACCGCCCTGGTCGCGCTGGGCCGACGTCCGGGGGCTCGAAGGTCGCTGACGGCGTGGTGGTCCGAGCTCCGGTGCGGACGCCTGTTCGGCGACATGGTGCGTCCCGACGCCTACGGCCGGTGGCGCGAAGACGACCATCAGCTCGAGTTCTTCCTCGAATTCGACTTCGGCACCGAAGACCTCGGCAAGCTCAGCCGCAAGCTCTACGGCTACGAGAAGCTCGCCGCCGCGACCGGCATCACCACCCCGGTCCTCATCTGGCTGCCCAGCCATCGGCGCGAGACGTCCGCCCGCCGAGCGCTCGCCGACTGCCTGTCCCAGCTCGACCGGCCCAGGCTCGTACCGCTGGCCACTACCGCCGCGGACGCAGCCGGCGACCCCGCCGCTGCCCGATGGCTGCCGATCGCCGGGTCGGCAATGCGTCACCCCGGCCGGTTGCGGCTCGTCGAGCTCGCCCAGCTCTGGCCGCAACCGGATCTGCCCGGCGACGTGCCGGCGTCAGGCTCGGTCTCGGTTCAGCAGGGTCCGGCGGCCCTGACCGCTCCAGATCCGTTCCCACCCGCCTCACCAGCTAGCCGCTTCCGGAGGCGCCCATGAAGTTCGCCTACACAGCGGTCGTGGTCGTCATCATCCTCATCGGCGGCATCGGACAAGGCGTCGTGAAGGCCGTGTTCGGCAGCAGCGGCACCGAGCCGAGCCAGGAGGCCATCGCCGACATTCCCGCCGACTACCTCGCCCTCTACCGAGCGGCAGCCGCCGTGTGTCCCGGGCTGGACTGGTCGATCCTCGCGGCGATCGGCAAGGTCGAGAGCGACCACGGCCGCAGCAAGCTGGTCGGCATCGCCGAGGGAACCGAGAACTCGTTCGGCGCTCGCGGGCCGATGCAGTTCCTCCAGTCCACGTTCGACGGAGTCGTCGCCAGGCATCCGCTACCACCTGGCGGCAAGAACCCGCCGTCGCCATGGGACAAGCACGACGCGATCTACGCGGCGGCGTACTACCTGTGCGAGTCCGGCGCTCCCAGCGACATCCGCAAGGCGCTGTTCGCCTACAACCACGCGGATTGGTACGTCAACGACGTCCTTGACCAGGCCGAGAGGTACAGCAAGGCCGCGGTCGGCACCGGCCGTTGCGACAACATCCAGGCACCCAACGCCGCCACCGCAACGGCGATCAACTTCGCCTGCGGACAGCTCGGGCTGCCGTACCTCTGGGGCGGGAACGGACCGCTGAACGGTGACAGCGGCTTCGACTGCTCGGGCCTGACGAAGGCGGCCTACGCGGCTGCCGGCGTCGCCCTTCCGCGCACGGCCCGGACCCAGTACGCCGCCGGCCCGCTGGTGCCGGACGGCCAGCCGCTACTCCCAGGCGACCTCCTGTTCTACGGCACGCGGGGCAACGTCCACCACGTCGGCGTCTACATCGGGGCCGGGAGGGTGGTGCACGCCCCAACGTTCGGCGAGCCGGTGCAGGTCAGCTCGTACCGCTGGAACGGCGACGACTACCTGGCGGCGAGCCGGCCGGCTGGCAACCTCCGGTCCTAAGGTCGTTTCGGCCGGCCCGGACGCATGTTGCGCAGAATATTTTGAGGTGATAATTTGTGGCATCAGAGGAGGTGACCATGGAGTCAGTCGACACGGACGCGGCGCAGCCGCGGATGCTCGTCATCGCCCGCGAGTCGCGGGGTATGACGCAGGGACGGCTGGCCGAGGTCATGCAGGAACTGGACGGCCCCGGCAGCAAGATCAGCCAGGGGTACGTCAGCCGCGCCGAAGCCGGGCGCTTGGCCGTGACGGGTGATCGCCTGGCGCTCTACGCCCAAGCCCTCGGATACCCCGTCCCGCTGCTCTGCGTGGGTACTCAGGAGGTCGGGGCGGGGGTCGGCCTGGTGCACCACCGGAAGAAACAAGCTGCCTCGGCCGGCGACCTGAAACGCATCCACGCCCTGCTCAACCTGACACGCATCCAGCTCCGGGCCTTGCTGGCCGGCGCCCCCAAGCGCGAGGCAACGGGGATTCCGCAGGTCGCTGTCGACGAGCTGACTACCGCGGCGGACGCCGCCAAGCAGGTACGGGCCAAGTGGGACGCCGCCGGGGGGCCCCTGGAGTCCGTCGTGACGATGGCGGAGGACCTCGGCGCCTGGGTGGCCTGCCGTCGCCTGGTCGCGCCGGCCCCCTTGGACTCCGGAGCGGAGAGCGTGCCGGTGGACGCGGTCAGCTGCGCCCCGGCCGGCGAGGACCCGCTGGTCCTGCTCAACTCGGGCACGCCGGCCGAGCGGCAGCGGTTCACGCTGGCGCACGAACTGGGGCACATGGTCATGCACCAGGTGCCGCATCCCGAGCAGGAAAAGCAGGCAAACGCCTTCGCCGCCGAACTGCTAATGCCCCGCCGCCAGATCCGCGCCGAGCTGTCGAGCGGCGCGCTGAGCGTTCCACGGCTCCTCGACCTGAAGGCTCGGTGGAAAGTCTCGATGTGGGCATTGCTTCGCCGCGCGCACACGCTCGGCATCATCAGCGACTGGCAGTACCGCACCCTCGCGGTCGAGATGTCGAGCCTCGGCTACCGGACCAGCGAACCCGGCACATTCGACGCCGAGACCCCGACCGCCGTGACCTCGATGATCAGCCAGCAACTGGAGCAGGGCCACGAAATTCCCGAGCTGGCGTCCGCGGCGTACTTGAGCCAGAACGAGTTCGTCGACCTGTACCTGAGCTGCCCCGTCCCGCCGGCGGCCGGCGCAGCTCACCGTCCTATCTCCTCGACCGTGGGTGAGGCAGCGCGATGACCGACGATGCGACGCCGCCCGACTACCTGCCCGAGCCGCGCCCGACGAGCGACAAGGTGGCCGAGCGGGAAGCGGCACTTCAGGAACTGGCCGGTCAGTCCGCGCCGGCCGTCCCGCCCGGAGCAGCCAGCGTCTTGACGGACCGGGTGCTGCTGCACACCAGCTGGGACACCGGCAGCAAGCTGCTACCCGTCCTCCCGGAGCACGTCGGCGGCCTCGTGCTGAGGGGCGCCGGCGCCGCTACGGGGATCAAGCACCTGAGCAAAGCCGGATTCGATCGCCCCATCGCCTACGATCCCGAGGGCTACGCAGTCGCCGCGGCGACCGAAGACGATCCGTTCGTGCTCCGGCCGGCCGACGGCGGGCTGTTTGGGCTGACGCTGGAGCAGGAACTGCAACGACAGCGCGACTTCAAGGCGTGCGTCGCGCTCACGCCGACCGGATACCTGCACGCCGGGGACAGCGACGCGCTACGTGCCGCGGTCCGGGCCGCCGGTCGAATCGACGACGACGACGTGGTGTTCAGCGTCCCGTTGGACGTCGGCTGGTTCCAGCCTGAGCACATCGATCATCTCATCGCGGTTCTTGCCCTGCTGGAGCTGCCCAAGGCCGTCTTCATCGGCGGCCACTTCGACCCTCTGGAGCGCTATAAGGATGCGGTGGCCAACCTGCGTCGCCTGGTCGCCGAGGCTGGCCATGTCGCTGTGTTGCGTACCGACCTGACCGGCTTCGACGTGATGAGCCACGGCGCTTTCGCCACGTCGATCGGCTCGGGCGGCAGCCTGCGGCACATGAATCCCCTCGGGCAGATCCGTCGGTCGAAGAAGGATGACAAGTCGCCCAGCGTGCTGTTCGGTGACTTGATGTCCTTCTTCAAGGGCTCCACCCTGTACGAGAAGTTCGCCGACAGTCAGGCGCCGGTCTACGACTGCGCATCCTGCGACGGCCGGGAGCTGAACACCTTCCTCACCAAAGACGACAGCATTCCCGCACACAGGCACGGCCTGTGTACCTGGGCGGACTGGATTCCTGGCCTTCACGCCTGCCGCACCCTCGCCGACCGGGCGACCTGGTGGCGCACCCAATGCGTGGACGCCGTGGCGAACGCCGAGATCGTCAACACCCGGATCAACCAGCCCGAAGCCTTCAAGCCCCCGGAAACCTTGCGGGCGTGGGCGGAACTCCCGTCCTGGCTTTCGGCGATCCACCCGGTCACCCGCCGGCCGCGAGCTCCTCGCCAGTCGTCGTGAGCTGCTGGTAGATCTCCTCGGCGAACCACCACTGCGCCGACGAGTGCCGACGGCGAACGTACCGTTCCGGCTCGGCCAGCATCTGCAGCTTGCCAGAGGAGAACACGCAAATCCCGATACCGTAGAACCCCGCCTGCACCTGTGCATCGTCCAGGTCGGACGGTGCCGCAGGCAGCAACATGGCCCGTGCGCAGAACGGCGCGAACCGGCCCGCCTTCACGAGCCCTTCGCGCCACGTCCGGGCCGCCACCACGGCGAACCGCACTGACACCGGCGCTACCGCGAGGCGGACAACGTGGCTTGCGTCGCTTTCGACCGCTCCACGCGGCGCACGCTGAAGCAGCTTCCGCTCTCGCTCGCTTAGCTCGGCGGTTGCCACCCGCAGACCGGTCGGCAAGCTCCACAGTGCGTCCAGGACGCCTCTGTGCGTAATCGGACCGAGCCCAGCCGTCGTTCGCCGTATGAGCTCCGTCTCATCCGGCCGATAAGCCACGCCTGCCGCAGCGCCGAACATCCGGACCGAAGCGCTCGGACATCGCACTAGCTCATCGGTCAACGGCGAAACGGTCATCGCGGCACGGACCGCTTCAGCGACTCCTGCGCGGCTCACGACACCTCCACCAAGTCCCGGGCAAGAGGTCCAACATAGTCCCAAAAGCGGCTCTCGCGCCTCCGGTACCAACATCGGCGGTCCCCGGCTACCCGGCCCAGCCGGTCCACCAAACCCACGCTCATCAGGCTTCGGATCGGCCCGTAGTACACGCTCGCAGGCGCGTTCCGGACCTCGGACAGCTCCGACAAGTTCACGCCTTCGTCGCCTGCCTCGGCCAACGCGACCAGCAACTCCAGGCGGTGCTTGTTTCCAAACACCGCAGCCGACACGCGACGGTCCGGAGCGCGCTCTGTCTCAACCACGAGCGAACTATAGTGATTCGCGAATCACGATTCAACGAGCATCGTTCAGAGCGACCTCAGGAAGGACAACACCACCCGGTCGCGCTCGAGGTCACGACCCAGTCGACGGAGTTCCTCCCGCTGCGCCAGCGCCACCTCCGGCCAGCCCGGCTCGAGAGTGTTGCCCGTGCGGAACACGATGTCGGTTCCGAGGTTCCAGATCATGCTGTTCACGGTGGCGCAGGCCACGGCGAGCGAGTCGACGTCGCACCCGATCCAGCGGATCGTGCGCGGGTCTCGGCCCCGCTCGCGCATAACCTCCGCCGCCGCGCGGAACATGCCGGCGGTTCCCATCATCGGGTCCGTCACGTTGCTGCACTCCCGGACGTCGGACATGCCGGCGAGGAGCTTTGTCACCGACGCGGGCGTGTAGAACTGACCGCGAGCCTTGAGAGCCGACTTGGGACGAAGAACCGTCAGGACGGTGCCGAGCAGGTCGACGTCGAACCGCCGTTCCGTGCCGGTGAGGTGCGTTTGCCCGGCACGCAGCGCGGCCTGCGCGACGGCCAGCGCGTGGCCACGCACGTCCCGGTCAGGATCATCGAAGATCCACGCGATCATCGGATGAAGAAGATGCGTGATTTCGGTGCGGTGGCGGATGACCGATGACCACGTGTGCCGGGCGAAGTCGTGGAAGGTGTCGGCGTCCCAGCTGAGCACCGATTCGCTGACGTTGTGCCCGCACGAATCTTTCTCCGGCAAGGCGGCAAGCGTGGCAACAACTGAAACCGGGATATCAAGCAGGCCGGTTCCATAGGTTAGGCGCCAAGCGGACTCAACCGCCGTGGCGATCTTATATGCAAATTGCCCGGTATCGACAGGAATAAAAATTGCACGACGGGATGAAGACACGGGAGTTCCCTCCAGCTATCAGAGGAACGGCACGGCATCACACCGCAGGTACGAGCCATGCGCTAGACTGCAGGCTCGCGCACCCTTCTGGGGTGTGCGGTGTTGGAGCCCGGCGGGTGGTTGCCGCGCCTCTCCGGAGGTGTTCACCCGCCGGGCGCTACTAACAAATTCGGAATCGGATTTCAGCGGTCCCAGTTGTGCCGCTCGAGATGCGTCACATCGGTCTTTGCCGCCGCGGCAATAGCGTCGGGCCAGCGAAGCCCTTTTGCTTCGTAATGCTGCACCGCGTCGGCCGAGGCTTCGGCCCGCGGAGTGAGTCGCCAGCCGAGCGAGCGGAACAGCGTGACCGCCTTGGTCTCCCGCGTGCAGGTCGCGGTGACCGCGTCCACGCGCAGATCTGCGGCCACGTGACCGAACAGCGTCGCCGGGTATCCGTCGAGGAATAGCGGTGTGCCGGGCGGCGACCAGCCGGGCAACGGCGTCATTTCGGGTGGGTGCTGACGCCCGACGTGGCGAGCCACGGCCAGCAAGGCCATGTCGCCGAGCGTCTGGTCGTCCTCGGCGTTGTCGATCTGGTGCGCCAGGCTGGCCGCGGCTCGGATGGCGTCACCCCACGTCCAGGACGCTTCGAACTCCTCCGAGAGCCGCGCCAGGCGAGCTGCCTTCTCGGTGAGCCGGAATCCGAACGCCGGATAGCCGGCCGAGGCTCCGGTGAAGCCGTCGAGATATTCGGGAGTCGGCCCCTAGGCCGTGCAGGACGTGGCCGTGCAAGCCGAGCGGGTCGTGGTCGTCGAAGGCGGATGCGGTTGACGTGCCAGCGGGCAGATGGCTTCGCCGTTGCACCCCGGCCTGGTTGGTGACGTAGCGAAGGCGGCCGTAGAGCTCGGCGCAGCCCAGGATTGAAGGAGTCATCGCGCGCCCCGGCCGATTCACGCGACCGCGGGAACGCCGTGCGAAGCAGCCAGATCCTCGAGAGTCGTCGCCACGGGTGAAGCTGCCGCGTGGCCAAGCCGGTCCAGGATCCGATCTGCAACGCGGAGCACGCACTCCGCCGAAGTGCGTGCCGTCTCGCGATCGGCCGCCCAACCGGCGACGTAGGGCACGGAGTACGCCAGCGTGTCCATGCCGCAGACCGCGGCGACGACGCACGCCACCGACTCGGCCTCGACCTCCAGCATATGCCGTGGCGTGGTGGCCAGACGGGTTTCGTGGTTGCACAGGATGTGCGCCAGCTCGTGCGTCAGCGTCTTCGCGGCCTGCGCGGGTTCGACGTCGTCGCGCACGGTCACGCGTCGCTCGGAGAAGACGGTTCGGCCGAAGGCGCCGCCGCAGTCTCCACGCTCGACCGTGAAGCCACATGCGCCGATCTGGGCGGCGACCCCGTCCCACAGGCCACGTGGCGCGTCGCCGCACAGCGCGATCGGTTCCGGCGGGGACGGCTGCGCGGCCCGCGGATCCCCCTGCAGCTGGGAGACGTCGACGACCGGCACGAGCATGAATCCCGACAACGCGGGCGCCTTGTCCGGATCCGTCTCGGCGCCTTCGGTCGGTTTGGTGTTCTCGTCTTCGGTCGTCCTGCGGAAGCACGGCTTCCAGATTTTGATCTTGTGCGTGCCCTTGCGCATGAAGCCGTAGCCTTCGCGCTTCCACTCTGAGAGCGGCCGAACGTCGGTGGCTTCGGGGCACTGCTGCAGGATCATGATCAGGTTGTTGAGGCTGTAGCGGCGCAGCCAGGCGCGTGAGGTGATCAGCTGCTGCCAGCCGTCCGCGGTCATCAGCTTGTCCACGCCCTCCAGCAGCTGCTCGCGGGCAGCTTCGAGGCGCTCGGCGCGTTCTTCGGGCGAAACCGTGCGCCGGGCCTTCGTTGCGGTCCTGGACGGTCGACGGGGTGTGCGCGTCATGACAGATCCCTTCGGACGGGTGTCGTGCGGTGTTGGTGGTTCGGTGGTGTGCCGGGGTTGCCGACCCGGAACACCACGGCTGTGCGTGGTTCTCGTAGTTCGCGAGTTGTCAGCTTTTGGCGCGCTCCCACTCGAAGTCGGCGCCGATCGCGTACCGGCCGTCCGCCTCTAGGACGACTTGGGCGCGTCCGGCCGGAAGTCCGCGAGTTCGATACGCGCGTTCGGCTCAACGGCGTACGCGCACTCCGCGTACATGGCGAACTTCAGCGCATCGTGGAGCCGTCGGCCCCAAGGGTGGTCGGAGCTGCCCACCAGGGCTTGAATGGTGTCCGCCGCGTCGACGGTAAGGGAAAATTGGGACACGCACGCCTCAAGCATGATCATCACTGAGCCTTCAGTCAGATGAGCGGTGTTGGTTAGCGAACCGGAGAGTTTGGGGTTGCCCTCCCGTTCTCTCCTACAATCCATTTTAGGCCTGAGCCACAGGAAATCAAAGCCCTCAACGGGTTATTTCCCGACAATTATGCGCTCCTCACAGGCACGTCGAGTAAGACCAAGAGACCAATAGATGGAAGCAAACATGCAGGTCAGCGCGCCGCCGAGACATAGACGGGAAAAGGCAAGATTAACCAAAGAGCAAGACAAATAGAGCGCGAGAGGTGAAGACAAGAAAATGAGTGAAAGGATTTGTTCGAATGAATTCGGTAACACGTCAACGAAGCTGTCGGCAGCGCGCCCCTACCGACTGTTCACATGCCTGCCGGCATCCGAGTCGGGCGTCACATCGGTAGGCACCATAAGCGTTCCGACCTGGCGCTTCATATGCTGGCGGGGCTACCGATCTAACAGGCACCGCGGGAAGACCGTCGCAAGGACCTTGCGGAGGTAGCACCCTCCGCCGGTCAACTAGCTGCTGCGCTGCCGGCGGCATCCTTCCACCGCGCGCTGCCTCGACGCTGGAGGAAATCCGCGAGATTTAGAGTCTCGACGCTCACCTGCTGGTCGATCTCGGCGAGCGTCGTGTTCAGAAGCGCGACGGTCCGCGGAATAGCCGCGTACTGGCCCAACCGTGCCTGCATACGAATGATATCGCGGTAGACGCCTTCGTTGTACTGGTCGAACTTGCGAGCTCGTTCGAGCAGAACCAGCGCGGTCTCCGGGGAAATGTCGCCGTCGGCGCGGACAAGCGCGCCGAGCGCGTCCAAGACGTCTCGGCGGACGGATTCCCGGAAGGGTTCGATCCATTGGGCGAGCAGATCCTCGGCGAGGTCGCCGCGGTACAGCTCGACCGCGTCGCGGAGGCCGGCACTGCCGTGCTCGTCCGGTGGGCGCTGCGCCTGCAGAACGCGCTGCAGCTGCCAGAAGTCGACGTCGAGGTGTTCGTCGCTGAGCCGGTAGCGACCGTCCTCGTTGAGGACGAGGTGGCCCGTCTGGCCGTCGGTGGCGTCGGCGAGCGCGCGGCGCAACGTCGAGAGGGTGTTGTGGAACGAGTTGTACGGCCGCGGTGGACGGCTGTCGGGCCAGACGGCCTCGTTGAGGACCTCGCGCCGGACTCCCTGGGGATGCAGCGCGAGGAAGACGAGCACTTCACGCTGCTTCGGCGTGAACGCACCGCCCAGCTCGCGATCACCTGCTTCATCCCGTACGGCGAGTTGGACTCGGCCCAGCACACGCAGGAACAGCCGCGGCTGCTTGGTGCCGACCGGCGGTTCCTCGCGGGTTGCAGGCTGGTTGCCCTCGGCGTGCTGCTCCTCCTTCTTAAGCGAGCTGCTCGCCTCGACCTCCGTTGATCGCTGCTCGGGAACCGGTTCCCGAGCGTGTTCGGCGGCGCCCTCTGCAGCTCGAAGCACTTCGAGGAGAGAGGTGGCGTCGGCGGCTGGAACGTTGAACAGGCGCGTACCGGTGAGAACGTCGTCGATCCCGGGACTGGTCGCGCTGACGGTGCCGTCGTGGCGGACGAGCAGAGTCGCGCCGGAACGCCACTGGCCGAGGAGCACGCCGGCCAGGCCGAGGGTCGAGCCGTTGTCGAGGACGGCTTGCAGGCGACGATCAGCGTGAGATGTCGGCCTGGCGAGCAGTACGAGCGAAGGTACAGCGAGCCGAGCTCCGGTCTCCTCGATCGCGTGGCGAGTACGAGTCAGCAGTGCCGCCTCCATCTCGTCGAGCGCGGCATCGAGCGTCGCGACGACGTGAACGCTGGTCGGCAGGTCCTCAACGGCGATGCCGTCGAAAACCAGACGCAAGTCGTCAACGGGCACGATCACGCCGACACCGTTGCCAGGTTGCTGCTCGGCAAGCAGGTGCAGGAGCAGCGCGCGAGCGGCCGCGGTCGCTCCTGCGCCGGCGAGGCCGAGCCCGCGGGTGCTGGCGAGGTTCAGGGCCAGTTCGCGACGTTCTCGAACGCCGATCTTCGTGGGTACCTGGGCCAGCTTGCCGCTAGGTTCCGGCTCCCCTGGTGATGCCAGGTCGACGAGCTCCGCAACTTCAGCAGGACGCAGGTCGCCGTCGTCGTGCGCGGCGGAGAGGGCGCGGACCACGGGGGCGATCGGGCGCTGGAGGTCAGCACGGTAGCCGCTTCCGATCCGATAGCGCCGCCGGCGCCACGTCCTGGTCGACGCCACGGCCGCGGCAATCGCTCCGGCGAGGCCGAGGCTGACGAACACGCCCGTCACCAGGTCCACGGCAGAGTCGGGATGGTCTTCGCGGTGCTCCCCGGCCGCGGTTGGGTCCGGAGCGGGCTGGGTGGGCGCCGTGGTCGTGGGAGGGGGTGGTTGTCGGGGCGGCACTGGCGGGTGCTCCTGGTTGGGCGCCGGGATGCACGCGGTGAACTTCCAGCCGGGCCGCACGAGATTGGGGTTCGTCAGCGCACGTCCGTCGGGCTGCTCCACGCCGCGGTTCAGCTGAAAGAGCTCGGGCCAACGGCTGCCGCCACCGGCACCGTAGAGGCGCTCGGCGACGCGCCACAGGCTGTCGTAGACCCCGTCGTGTGGGAGTCGGACTTCCTCGGTGACCTGGACCATGCCGGCCGGAGCAGGCGCAGCGGGATCGATAACCACGCTGGTCGCCTGTGGTGCCGGACCTGGGTCCGGGGATGTGACGACGGTGACCGGCCGGAGGCCGACGGTGAGCGCCGCGGTGCCCGCAAGTGGCGCGGAGTACGAGCTTCGGCTGCCGAGGAGGGTGAGCACGATGGTCCCGACGAGGACCGCGGCGACCCCGCGCATTGGGCCGGGACGGCGACTCGGCCACGTCATACCGCGCACCGCGTCGACGGAGCAGCGAAGGACATCCAGAACGAAGAAGAACCAGACGATCCAGCAGACCACCGCCAAGGTGTCCAGCAAGAAGCGGACGCTCATCGGGTTGAGCAGGGTCGCCTGGATCTCGTCCCAGGTCGGCAGCTGCTCGGGCAGCGGCCAGCCCACGAAGTGCACCAGAGCCCAGGGCAGGCCAACCACGAGGCCGAGCAGGGCGCCGGACGCGAGCAGTCCGCGGGCGCACCGGAGTGCTGCGACGAACACCCGCGGCCGGCGAAAAAGGGCCGGCACGGTCACGGCACTGGTACGGGAGCCCGGGTGGACGCATCGGCGGCCGACGTCCGCGGTCCGGCGAGCGTCGGTGGCGCGCTCGGACTGATCTTTGGAGCAGGCGTGCTCGCGGTCTGCCGCTTGCGCCTGGCCCGGGTCGTCTTGCGGCCGTCGCGCCACTGGGCGAGGTCGGCAGCCGGGACATCGGTGAACTTGGCCAGCTCGTCGATGCCGATGACGTCGCTCGCTCCGACGAGGACGTCCCCGAGCTTCCGGTCGATCTCGCTGAGCTTCTCGGCCAGTTCAGTCCGCTGCTGAACGAGCTCGCCGAGGCGCCGCGCGGCCTCGGTCCTCTTCGCGCTGCGGGCTGCGTCAGCTTCCTCGATGCGGCGTTCGATCTCTTCGGTAGTAACCATTTTCGTGTCCTCTCATGGAAGTACGCCGGAGATTCCGCGCTGTGGTTCAGCTTGTCCGGCTCCGGTTACGGTGATCGAGGCGATGCTGACGAGCCCGAGCAGCTGGGTGGGCTGGTCGATGGTGACGGTTACGGCGACCTTGTTTCCGGTGACCGTCACACTGCCGGTGTGCCCCGCGGCGGCGAGGTAGCTCCGAGCCGCGGCGCCCGCACGTTGCGGGACCAGGCGCAGCGAGCCGTCGGCGCGGTACGCAGCCAGATCGATCTCCTGGGCGCCGGCCCGTGCGGCCTCCTGCGCTTCGCCGATGGCGCGGACCTTGGCGGCCAGTGCCAGCCCGCCATCGAGTACGAGGCCGGCGAAGAGGAGGGCCGCGAGCACGATGGTGACAACGAAGGCCGTCACCCGACCGCCTTCGTCTTTGCGCAGGCGATGCACCCAGCGGCGCAGCGCCATGCTCAATCCCATTGCACACCTCCCGCCAATACCTGCGACGCGGTTACCCGAACAGCCGCGTCTTCTCTGATCGCGGAAGTCGAGATCGCACACAATGACTTGTCGGGGCGGATTCACTCGATTGCGCGTAGATCCGTGACCCCTGATAGTTGTTGACTGCCAGAACGTCCTCAAGACCAAGTGGGCGATCCGACAAGGACGGTGGCTGTGAACTTCGTGGCGAGCGCTACCACGGCGGTAGTTACATTGTTGGGTGTCATGCTGGGCGGATGGTTGACCACTCGCAACCAGAAAATATTGTGGCAGCGAGACCACGCTCGCCAGTGGCGCGATATTCGACTGTCGACCTACAATGATTTCGTCTCCGCATACCGTCAGTACGTCGCATTTGCACTCGACTCTAATGCCAACATCTCTGCTTCCCCGCATCCGCGGAAGCCTGACGAGATGATGCCCTACTTCGATGAAGTCGGTCGACCTTACCGAGAGAAGCTCGAAGCAACGATTATGGCCGTCCGACTTGTATCGGCGCGCCGCGAAACAGCTGACGTCGCCAAGGAACTCGTCGATTCCGCTCGACGAATAGCTGCCGCACGAGCCACAAAGACCGAACAGGATATTCCAACAGAATTCTTCGACAAGATGTGGCAAGCCCAGCTCAAATTCCTTATAAGCGCCCGCCAAGAGTTGGAATTGTCCAACCTTTGGCCGCCCAGCGACCAATAGATTCCCTCCACACGGTGTCTTCCGCGTTTGCTCGAAGACGGCGATCATCAGACTTAGTGTGTCACGGATGATCGTGAAGGCACCCAATGCGCCGAGGGCGGCGAGGTAGCACTGGGCGTCCGCGCCAGCTTCAGAAGGCAGCACGTGAAGGTCGGCATTGGTTTGCCCGCCGATCTTCAGCTTGGTCACGAGCGCGAGGGCGCCGTCGAGGGCCTCTCGCGTCAGCGCGAGGATGTCGGTTGCAAGCACAGATACGGGCGTGGTCGCCTGCTTATCAACAGGCCGCCACCAGTCGCGTCGCGTCTGCGACCACCTGCGCCACCCTGTCCACCGCGGTAGCGCAGCGCGCCTACCGCAGCTCATGACCCGACTCCGAGACACCGCGCCAGACGTCGACCGGCGAGGAGAAGGTGGACTCGAACGTCCGGCTGCCGGGCACACCGAGCGAGGTCAGGTCGCCGAGTCCGACGCTGCACGTCACGGTGACGGTCACCGTGGCCCCAGGTTTGAGCCCCTGGGTTTCGGCAGACACCGACAGCGACTGGCATGCGATCCCGGCCGAGCGCAAGGCCGCGCTGGCGGTGGCCTGGGCGTTGGCGGTGGCTTGCGATGGACTGCGGGCCAGAGTGGCAGCGCGGGCGGCCTGGTGGGCGACGTCGTTGACCCGCAGCTTGGTATCGGCCAGCCGGCCGCAGAAGACGACGAACAGCAAGAGCAGGATCAGCACCGGGGTCAGGAGGGTTAGCTCGGCCGCGGCAGACCCCCGGTCGTCCCGCCGTAGCGCAAGGAGGCTGCGGGCCGCGGTCATGGTGTCACCGCCCCGGCTCCGCTCGGCGGGGTGAATTTCTCCACTGGCCCAACGGCTTCTGCGTGGACCGCGAGGGCGGTGAACGGGATCAGACTGGTCACGGTTCCTGTGACCGTCACGGATACTTGGGCAGCTCCACGCTGGACGTCCACTGAGGTCTCCCGCAACGGTCCGTTGCCCAGTTGTGTGAGGACTCGTTGTCCCTCGGTGTCGCCCGTGGTTGAGCTGCCGCCAGAGATTCGTGCCGCGGACAGTGCCTGGGACGCAGCGGCTTGAGCAATGTGGGCGGCGTGCATGTACAGCGCGAATTGAGCGATGAGCAGAACCAGCAGCAACAACAGCGGGGTGGCGATGACGAGTTCGGCCGTGCCGGCGCCGCGCTCATCCGTGCGAAGTCGGCGCAGGACGTTTCGAGGCATCGTGGTCGCCGGCCTAAAGGGTGATGCCATTGGCCTTCTCGGTCACCTTGGCGACGATGATTGCGACCACGGCAATCGCCAGGAGGACCAAGGCAGCGGTCACCACGACGGCTTCGGTTGAGTAGCCGCCTTCGTCATGACGGAGCTGTTCCAGCTCGGCACGGACGCGGGCGATCAGAATCTGAACTTCGTTCAGCATCAGCTTCTCCTTCAAGGTACGACGGTCTGAAGTGGACTCACAAGTCAGCCAGCACGCTGGCAAGGGCGGGGAACCCGATGAAGACGAGGAAGCCGATGAACAGCATCACCACGGGTAGGCTCATCCGTTCGGTGGCTGCTTGGGCATCGCCTTCGGCGTCGGTGAGTTCGCGAGTACGCAATGCCGCCGCCTTGGCCGCGAGGCTCGCGCGGACCCGGGCGCCTTCGGTACCCGCGAGGCTGACCGACGCGGCGAGCTCGGCGAGCTGGTGCACGTCGAGTTCGCCACCAAGCTGACCGAGGGTGGCCCACGGCGTGGTGCGGGTCAGCTTGGCGGTGACCAGCGCGCGACGAAGCTGCTGGAACGCCCAGCCCTTGCCGATCCCGACCGCATCCGACAGCGCGCCGTCGACACCGGCGCCGCCGGCCAGCAGAACCCGGATGAGGTTCAGGTAGGCCGACAACGCGTGCCGGAAGGTGGAACGGCGCCGCTCGGCCTCCTTTCGAACGCGGATGTCCGGGAGAAGGAATCCGCCGAGCCCGAAGAGCAGCCCGGCGATCGCGGGAGCTCCCCAGGAGAGGCCGATGTCGGCCACGACGAGCAGCACCTGCATCAGGGTCGGCAACAGCACCCCGGCCAGCGCCAGCGACGCCTTCTCGGCCAGATGGTGCTCGATGCCCTTACCGGTGACCGCGAGGTCGTTGCGTAGCTCGCTGTTGGGCAACCCGAGGGCAGCCAGCGGCTTGACGAACGGGCGGCCCACCCGCAGCGCCCAACCGTCGGATTCCGCGGTGAGGATCGGCGGCGGCGCTGGCGCCGCGTGCAGCCGGTCGACCAGGGCCCGCAGCGGCGGCCGCGGCGGGAACACGTAGACCACGAGCGCCCACAAACCGACGCCGAGCCCGGCTCCCCAGAGCAACGCCTCGATCATGATGACGCTCCCTTCCCGGTGAGCAGGTCATCGTGCTGCCGGATCGCGCTCAGCTCGGTCAGGAACCTCTCGGGGTCACGCTGGCGCACGATCCGGCCGAGCCAGGTGAAGGCGACCGCCAACAGCAGGCCGACGAGCAGCAGCATGATCTGCCCGAACGCGGAGTCGTAGGGGGCGAGGTAGCCACGGTTGAGCAGCACCAGCCCAACCGCGAAGACCAACGTGGTGATCACGACGACCCGCACGCTGGTCCGGGTGCGAGCACGGCCGGCCTCAACCCGCATGCGCATGGACGCCTGCTCGCGTGCCTCGCCGGCGAGTTCGCCGAGCAGGTCGGCCAGCTGCCGGGCCTGGTGCTCGGCGGCCAGCACGAGCGCGGAGATCACCAGATCGGCGGTCGGATCGCGAAACTGGTCGGCAAGGTGCCGCAGGGAGGGCGCGAGGCGTTCGCCGCGTTCCAGCCGGACGGCCAGCTCGGTGATCTCCTCGCGGACCGCCTCCGGGCAGGCCGCGGCGGTGGCGAGGATGGCCTGTTCCAAGCCAGCCGCGGCGACGAGGGTGTCACGCAGCATCTCCGTCCACCCGGCGATCGCCTCGATGCGTTCGAGCTGACGCTGGTGGTCGACGTTCGAGCCGAGGATCCGCGGCAGGCCGACCACCGCGACCACGGTCAGGATCCCGCCGACCACCCAGCCGGTGACCACACCGACCGCCAGGCCGACGAGCACGGCCGCGACGAGCAGGCCGACCTGCTTGCGGTCGTGCCGTGCGGCCAGCCAGGTGCTCAGCCGCGACGACGTCACCACACGCGCGGGCCGACCGCGCAGGCCGGCGACCATGAGCAGGGCCCCGACGGCGACACCGCCTCCGAGCACGCCCAGCAAGACGATGGTCATGGCGTCCACCAGCCTTCGCGCCGCTCGAACAGGTCCGGGTCATAGCCCGCTTCGACGAGCAGGTCGACGGTGTCGGTGCGCAGCGGCGCGCCGGGCACCGCCCGCAGGTCTGGGCCGGGCCGCCAGACCTCATTGCTGATGATCTGGGCGCCGTCGGCACCGACGACTTCGCGGATCGAGGAGACAACACGCTTGCTGGGGTCGTCGCGGGGCTTTTCCAGGTGAACCACGGAATGCAGCGCGGCGGCGACCAGGAGGTTGGTGGCCTCCATCGGCAGCCGCTCGGGCCCCTGCACCGCGTAGGCGGCGAGCTTGGTGAACGCGCCCTGGCTGCTGGAGGAGTGCAGGGTGCCCATGCTGCCGTCGTTGCCCATGGACATCGCGTTGGTCAGCGGGATGACCTCGGGGCCGCGGACTTCCCCGACGATGACCCGGTCCGGGCTCATCCGCAGGGACTGCCACACGAGGTCCGACAGCGAGATCTCGCCCTGGCCCTCGATGTTCGGTTCGCGGGCCTGCAGCGCCACCACATCCGGGTGGACCTCGGCGTCCTCGCCGAGGCCGAGCTCGAAGACGTCCTCGATGGTCACCAGGCGCTCCCACGGCGGGATCGCCGAGGCCAGGCCGCGCAGCATGGTCGTCTTGCCGATCGCCGTGCCGCCGGTGACGAGGATGTTGCGCTTCGCCTTCACGAGGGCTTTCAGGAAGCTCTCGAGGGCGAGGTCAATCGTCCCGTTCTTGCGCAGGTCGGCCAAGGTGACCTTCGTGAACCGGTGCCGGCGGATCGACACCGACGGCCGCGCGGTCACCGCCATAACCGCCGAGACGCGCTCGCCGCCAGGCAGCTGGAAGTTCACGATCGGGCTGCCGCGGTCGAAGCGTCGCTCCTCCACACCGGAACGGGTCGCCAGGTCTCGGATGAGCTCGATCAGCTCGGTGTCGGAGCCGACCACCGGAGGCAAACGCTTGCGACCGCCGTCAGCGCGCTTGACGAAGACGCGGTCGCCGTTGATGTTGATGTTCTCGACATCGGTGTCGGCGAGCAGCGGTTCCAGGCCGGCCAGGCCGAAGACCTCGTCGAGGACCTGGCGGATCACGCGCTGCTCGACCTCGGCGGCCACGAGCATCCCGCCAGCCGCGGAGTTGCGCAGCTCGGCCTGTGCGTGCGCTTCGGCCGCGTTGGTCAGGATGGCCTCGGCCAGGCGACGGCGTGCCGGTGCGTCCAACGGTGGCCGGCCGGCGGACTCGTCGGCTCGGACGCGGTGGCTGAGCTGGCTGGACAGCTCGTCGCGCAGGTGCTGCCGCAGCCGTTCCACCGCCGCGGTCTCACCGGCGGGCCGGTGCGGAAGGTCTGTCGGCCCAGGCACGTGCGGGCGGCCGTTGACCGGCACGGCCAGGTCGGGGCGCGTCATGGCGTCGCACCGTTCCGGATGTGCGGGCCGACCTGCTGCGGGGTTACGCCTGGGATCGACTCGCTGACAACCGCCAGCCGCAGGTGCGGTGGCCGGCTTCCCTCGGTGAGGATCGGCTGGCGTCCGTGCGAGTGGAGGTTCAGCGCGATCGCTGCCGCGGCCCGACCAAGCGCCGACTTGTCCGCCCCTCGCCGGCTCGTGCCCTGGCCGCTGAACATCGCCGCGCCCTTGGTGTCGGCAGGCACCCGGCCCATCACCGGGATCTGCAGCGTCTGCGAGACCTCCGCAGTCGGGTAGCCGTCGCCCACCAGGACGAGGCACGGTCGGCGTGACCACTGCTGGGCGGCTTGCAGTTTGAGCGAGACATGCGCGAGCTCGTCGTCGTGCGGGCGTGCAAGCAGCAGCATCGCGTCCGCACCGCGGATGATCGGCAGCGCGGGAGAACCGGGATCGACCCGGCCGCAGTCGGCGATGACCACGGTGTCCGGCTGGTCGGCCGCGCGACGCAGCGGCGACGAGACTCCGGAGGCCAGCACCGCGAGCGCTGCACGAGCTTGTTCAGCGCCGACCGGGCCAGGCACGACCCGCAAGCCGCCCGGCAGAGGCTGGGAATGCTGGACGAGCAGGCTCGGGCCGGCACATCCACGGCCGCGGGCGGCTGCGGCCAAGCTGACCAGGCCCGGTGTGTCGGGCAGCCGGAAGCGGGCCATCAGGTCGCCGCCGGCCGGGTCGGTTTCGACGACGATCGGACTCTGCTGGGTCGGCCAGCAGGCTCCGAGTGCGGTCGCCAGGGTGGTCGCACCGGGCGAGCCTTTGAGGGAGCAAACGGCGATCAGCATCAGCGTCCTCCCCCGGCAATCGCCACGAGGCTGAGCTGGCCCGCCGGGGCCGAAGCCAACGCGCGAGCGTCCGATTCGGCCAACTGCAAGGAGACCACGGTGATCTGCTCGGTCTCCCGAGCAGCGACGGCGGCCACCACCGCGGTCCATGACGACGTCTGGCCGACCGACGTCCCGACAGCTGGGCTTTGCCCCGGCGTCGCGAGGACGGCCACCGTAGTCCCGGGCGCCAGGTCGGGCGGAAACTGTCCCGGCTTCAGCCCCACCGCCGCGACACCCTTGCCGGGCGCAGGAATCTGGGGAACGCCAAGGACCGAGCGCGTCACCAACGAGCCGACGGGCAGGCTGAATGCCACCGGCTGGCCGACCACAGTGGACGCTGCCGACGCGGGCAGCACGTCCATTCCAGAGTCCACCGCCATGCTGACCTGCTTGAGATCCTGAACCTCGAGAAGCTGGCCCACGGCAACGGCACGAGCCAGCGCGACGACGCTTTCGCGGTCGCCGAGCTGCATCCCGGCGAACACGCCTCCGGCAGAGCAAACGGCGACCAGCAGGACACCGAGCAGCAGGTGGGGCACGCTGCGGCGCCGGCCCCCGCCACTCAGGCGTGCGGGCGTCTTGCCATCACGGCTCGCCCACGAGTTCAGCGACGCGGGTTTCGCGTCCGTGCTGGTTGAACTTGCGGTAGTTGTCACCACCGACCTCCTCAAGGCATGACGCCATCGCGACGCGTCGACTCGGGTGTTCGACGTGCCTTTCTCAACGGGGGGTTGTGTTGTGCGTGCCGGATCTCAGCCGGTGGCGATTCCCTGGCTCTCCGCCACACGGAACGCCGCCGAGGCGGAGGTCGTCATGTTCGGGAACGCGCCGCCCGTGCCTGCGCCCGACCACGTCACGGTCCAGTTCACCGTGGCGGTCACCGGGAACGCGTCCGAGCGCTGGCCGGCCGACGACGTCTTGTACGTGTAGCCGCAGTCCGGCGACGCGCCCTTCGGATCACCGCCTCCGGGAAACGGCGAGCCGGGGCCGGTGCAGGTCACCGAGCCACCTTCGCCCATAGACCAGGTCACCGAGGTCGGCTTGGCGACCGCGGTCACCGAGACCCCCGGCACCGACGCGGTGGCCGAGACGTCTCCCCAACTGCTCCGGTCCAGCCACAACCAGGTCGGCAGGGTGACCAGCTGGTCGCCAGCCGGATTCGCCTTGATCTTCGGTGCGGGCAGACGCAGCTGGTTCCGCGCCTGCGCGGCGAGCTCAGCGGGCGATGGCTGCGGCGCCGGACCGGGTTCACCGTCCGCGATCCAGACGGGTGGCCGGTACAGGGTGTCCCGGAAGCCGGCCCCAATGCACTTGTAGACGTACCAGGCGCCGGACGGCGGCTGTGCGCCCGCCAGTCGCCGATAGGCAGCGGGCACCGCCGTGGCCGGTCCAATCCTCGGCGGGACATGGAACGCTACCGGCTGAGCGCTTCCAGGTGGCGGCCCCTCGTATCCGCTGCGCTCGTAGCCGCACTGGGCCAGGTTGCCGCCGCCAATGATCGTGTCGCCGCCGGGATCCGAAGGTCCGCCGCCGGAGTTGTGATGCCCTGGGCCTCCGGGCTTGTTCGGCTGGTTGCCGTGGTCGCCACCCTGCTGCCCGCCCTTGCCCGCTCCGAGTTCACAGCCGGGATTCGGGTACTGGCTGCAGTCGGTGTAGCCGTAGCCGTCGGCGAGCGCGGGCGCGGCGCCGATCACCACGATGGCCACCGCCAGCACGACCGCGGGCGCCGCACGGTTCAGCATGTGCCCACCCCCTCGACCGCGAACCTGGTGACCTTCCACGAGCCGTCCGCCTGCTTCTTGACTCCGCGGTAATCGCGCGGTGCCCGCCCGGCGAGTCGGTGAAAGGCGAACCGTCCTTCTTGTACTTCAACCAGTTCGTGCTGTCCCCGCAGTCGGAGATCATGATCGTCGTGGGCTTGCTCGGCGGCTTCTCCTCGGTGACCTTCGGGCTCGTCACCGGCGCTCCCTTCGACGCCACGCCGTTGAGGTGGTCGGTGTAGAGGCTGCGGTTGATCACGCCGAGCGCGTCACCGGTCGCGTACTTCGCCACTTCAGGTGATTGCCAGTCCGCCGTCTCGCCGGCCTTTGCCATCGCCCGCCACATGCCGACGTAGGCATCGGTCGCCAGCTGGGGCGCGGGAGTCGGCTGCGGAACCGAGGTCGAGCTGGTCACCGGCGGGTTCGACGCAGAGGCTGACGGTGCTGAAGAACCGCCGCTGGAGCACGCGCTGAGCGTGAGCGCGGCGAAGCTCAGCAAGATCGCGTGGGTTGACACCTTCGTCCATGATGGACGAACCGCACCTGACGGAGTCGACATCATTCCGCTACCCCTGTCCATCCTGACCGGCATCACGGCCGCCATCGCGGTCGTGATCGGCGGTGCGCTCGTGTTCCGTACTCCCCGCCGGCAGGTCGCGGCGCAGCTGGTGATCGCGGCCGCACTCGTCGGCGCTCTCGCCTGGCGCGTTCCCGACGTGGCGCAGTTCGCGGTTTCCGCGAGCGTGGCGGCGTTCGGCGTGCCGCTCGCCTTTGTCGATGCCCGACAGCGTCGCCTGCCGAACCTGCTTGTTCTCGGACTCGCCGGTTCGGTCGGCGCCGCGATCGTCACGACCGCCGTCGTCAACCGCGAGGCCGGTTCGCTGGCTCGCGCCGTCGCCGGCGCGGCCGTGACCGCCGCGTTCTTCCTCGCCGTGTACTTCGTGGCGCCCGGCCAACTCGGCGGCGGCGACGTGAAGCTGGCCGTTCCTCTCGGGGCGGCGCTTGCGTGGTTCGGCTGGCAAACGCTTGCTCTCGGCAGTCTGCTGCCCTGGCTGGCCGCCGCAATCGCGGTGGCGATCATGCGTTTCGCTCGGCGTCGGACCGTGATCCCGATGGGGCCATTCCTGATCGCCGGCACGCTGGCGGCCATGCTCCTCGCGAACGGGTAGCCGACTGATCGGCTCAAGCGAGCAAGACGTCATTGCAGCTTCCCTCCCCTTGTGAATCTCGGTGACCGGCCGGCCTTCTCGCCAGACACGGCCGGCCACCGTCCTCTTCGATTCCTCTTCCGTTCCCAGGCGCCGGAGCCCGGGTGACTTCCGGTTTAGCGGCCTGACCTCGGCTGAGTGCAAGGTAAGTCGACGGGTGAGTCTGGACTCAGTCGGCAGATCTTCACTCGTTCGGACGAAGGTGTCCGGTCGATAGGACGTCAAGGACTCGACTGGGGCAAGCCGGGAGGCACTTCGTGATAGGTCTCCTGATGTGGATGACTGGGACATGCCATACCGGCAGAGCGTGCACGAGGTACTTGCCCTGCTGCGCGGTGACTGGACCGTCGCCGTCCTCGCGACCTTGGCGCTCGGCGAGCTGGAATTCACCAAGCTGCGGAACGAGGTGAATGAAGCCGAGGAACGCTCCGGCTGGACGTCGCATTCGAAGCCGCTGACGGCTCGCACGCTGACCGACACCCTCCGGCGGCTCGAGCAGGACGGGCTCGTCGAACGACGCGCGGAAGGCAGCGCCTTCTCCAATGTCTGGTACAAGCTGTCACCCGACGGCCGTGCGCTTCTGCGCGCGTTGCGTCCCTTGGCCACGTGGTCGCAAGCGTCGCGACCAGACACGAGCGGACAGCCGCGGCCATCGCTAGGCGGTCGACTTGACGACTCGGACCTGATTGCGCCCGGCGTCCTTGGCCGCGAACAGCGCGTTGTCAGCGGAGATCAGGACCTCTTCCAGCGAACTGCCCGCCGCGGGGAACGCAGCTGCGCCGATCGACACGCTGACGTGGAAGCCCGGTCCGGAATCCGGCTCGATGACGGTGCGCTCGACGTGCTCCCGGATGCGGTCCGCGATGGCGTGAATCGCATCCGGCGAGCTGCCCGGCAGCAGGACGACAAACTCCTCGCCACCGAAGCGCCCGCAGAGGTCGTCGCTCCGGACTTCGTTGCGAATGGCGTTGCCGACCAGGACGAGCGCCTTGTCCCCGGTGAGGTGCCCGTGAACGTTGTTCACGTCGCGGAAGTGGTCGATGTCGATCATCAGGACACCGACGTCGAAGCCGTGCTGGCGAGCGCGGTCGATCTCCTTCGCCGCGATCGCATGCCAAGTCGCCGCGTTGAGCAGCCCGGTCTTCGAATCGGTGGTCGAAGCGTGCTCGAACTGGCGGATCAAGACGCTCCGGTGCAGCGCATAGAGCGGCAGGAACAACACGATCACGAGCCATGGGCGCAGCGTCAGCAGGACCGCCGTCAGGGCGCCCATGCACAACGTCGCCAGCTCGAGGATGTTCTCGTTGAGCGCGCCGAGCAGCCGCTTGAACGAAAGGCTTCGCCTGGCGAGGGCGATCGCCACCCCGACGATCGTCGAGTTCGCGGCGAAGTAGATCGCGATCACCAAGGCCAAGCCGACCGCGGTCCAGACACCGGCTTCCTGACCGGGCGGCACGACGTTCAGCTGCCGAGCAGCCCACCCTGCGATCTGGCAGGACAGGATCACGTTCGCCGTACTGAAGATGACTCGGTGCGCGTGGATCCCGGCGACGCCTCGCCAGCTGCGCAGCCACAGGTGCAGGTACAGCAGCACGGCGACGAGGGCTGCCAACGCGGTCGGGAGGGTCAGCGCGGCGGCCAGGGTCCACACGGACGAGAAGTTGACGTGCGGGGTGTCCGAAAACCGCCGTCGCCGCCGCTCGACCCGTCGCGTCATCTCCGCGGCCAGGATGCCGAGCCCGACGATCAACCCGCAGGACACGACATCTCGCCAGGCCATCGGGGCCCTCGCGTCGAAGACGATGGCCGCTACCGCGATGGCGTCGATGACCAGCAAAAACCCCGCCGCGGGTCGCGGTAGCAACCAGATAGCCCATCGTGACCAACCGGAGCGCTCAGCGACCCCCTCGTTCGGCATACTGATCTCGCTTCCGTTCCCAGGGGAGGACCCGAGGTCCTCGAGCTCCGGCTGCCGCACCTCGGCACCTCCCGCCGCCGGACGCTCCGGGAGGGGGTCACTATGCGTAACAAGGACTTCTGAGCGCGCTGAATCCACCGGTGCGGGCTCGTCCTCGACAGTTCTCGCCTGCCGAGGTCGAGCCGCCCACCAGACGAACCCGGCCGCGACCGCGGAGAGTGACGCCACCACGCCCGACGCGGCGACGACGAAGACGGGATCAAGCCGCTCGGCCACCACGCCGGCGCCGAGGATCGCAATGCCCTGCGAGCTGTAGAGGCAGGTGCTCAGACGCCCCATCGTGGTGCCCCGGCGCGCGTCCGGCACCAACTCGACAACGACCGCCTGCAGCCGGATCAAGTAGATGGTCGACAGCGCACCCGAAACCGCCCAGAGCCCTGCGGCCCACCAAGCGCCTGGTAGCGCGAGGCAAGCGATCAAGGGCAGGCCGGACGCCGCCGCGGGCACGACGACCAGCTTCGCCGTGATCGCAATATCGGGCCCGAGCCGGCTGGCCAGCCAGCCGCCGAGCACGCTGCCGACGGGATCGGCCGCCATCAGGACGCCGACCCCGATCGACGTCAGGCCCACCGCCTTCGCATACGGCGCCGCCAAGCCTTCAGGTACGACAAGAAATCCGATCATCGCGGCCAGCATGTAGATGGCGACCATGCGCGGGTCGGTGGCCGCCGAAGCTGACCGCGTCGTCGTCTTGGTCTCGGCTCGGCTGACGGGACGAGTTCGGACCGCCGCGGCGACCACAACGGCGCTGACCAGGAACGTCGCGGCGTTCACCAGCAGCGCGCCGCTGGTGCTCAAGCTCGTCACGAGCAGGCCGCCGAGCCCGAAGCCGGCCACCTGGGCCGTTTGTGTGCTGATCTGCCGGAGGCCGAGACCGGCCT
The DNA here is from genome assembly GCF_002904295.1 of Amycolatopsis sp. CA-128772. Classification (GTDB taxonomy): domain Bacteria; phylum Actinomycetota; class Actinomycetes; order Mycobacteriales; family Pseudonocardiaceae; genus Amycolatopsis. Next base: position 172,829 of record NZ_PPHG01000097.1, on the reverse strand, counting down.
GGTACAGCCCGTTCGGAAGCACGTCCGGCAGGAGCGCGAGCTGAGCGGCCTTGAACGGCGCCGCAGCCATGGTCAGGCAGCCGATCAACGCCCAAAGGATCCAGAGCGGCATCCCCGGCACAGCCATCGCCGCCGCCAGCACGGCGCGCACGACGTCGGTCACGACGATCACCGTCCGGCGCGGATAGCGGTCCGCCAGACCGGAGAGCAAGAAGCCGCCCAGGATCGCCGGCACAAAGGTCAGGGCGTAGGTGAGTGCCGTCAGCGCCGCGGAGTCCGTGCGCGCGTAGACCAGCAGCGCGAGCGCCACCCGCGCAACCTGATCACCGAAGACCGACAAGGCTTCGGCGAGCCACAGCGCGCGGAACTCACGACCTCGCAGCGCCGCAGCAAAACCGCGGGATCCGGTTTCGGTCATCGGCCCTCCCCACCGCCGTCGAAACTCGCCCGGCAGGCCCCCTACCTGGAAGAACCACGGTATGCCCGCTCCGTGTCCATGTGGACACAAGTAGCGACAGATCACCCAATCGCAGCACGGCCGTGACGGTCCGCTACTGACTTGATCGACTTCCGCCGATCAGAGCAGGCGGCTGTTGAATCCCGCCGCGACCAGGCGATTGAACGCGTCGGCCACGGCGGGCGGCACCGGCTGCTCGATGGCGAAGCCACGTTCGGGGTAGATCATCACCCGCTGCAGATCGCCGATCATCATGTCGACGACCTCGGCGGCGTCGCCGATCGACTTGACGTACTCCTCCAGCGTCAGCGGCGCCGACGTGCACGTCACCGCGACTTCAGGCCACAGGCGCCGGCAGGTCGCGAACGCCCGCCGCTCCATGTACGGCATCGAGATGAGGAGCACGGAGTCCGGTGTCAGCCCGGCCCCGATGAGCAGGTCGCGGGAGAGCGAGATGTTGGCGCCGGTGTTCGCGGCCTCAGGCTCGACCAGGATGGCGGTGTCCGGCACGCCCAGCTCCAAGGCGCGCTCGCGGAAGTGGACGGCTTCGCCGCGCGGGAAGATGGCGGCGGTGTCCCGGCTGGTCGCACCGGTGAAGACGACGGTCTGGAACAGGCCGCGGTGGTACAGCTCGGCCGCGTACTCAGCGACGCCGATGTCGTTGCATCCCAGCGCGATGGCGACGTCGCACGCAGAAAACTCGTGGTGGACCTGGTGGAAGTCCCACACGAGCTCGGCGTCGTGCCACTCCACATCGGTAAGTTGCCGCGTCACGGCGCGTTCGTACTCCCTCGGGTCGCGTGCGCGGGCTTACGCCTGGCGTTCGTACGCGCGGCGAATGCCCGAGATGGCCTGTAACTGATGCATCATCCCGTACTGCGTCGAGGTCGCGGCAGCGCCCTCCAGCAGCTTGAGCCCGTTATCGGCCGTGGCGGGGTCGGACAGCAGGAGGTGGCCGTGCGCGGTATCGAGGCGAACGCGCTGCATGGGTGCGTCGCCGGGCCGGTGGTCGAGCGCCACCTGGAAGGCGACGCCGGCTTGGCGTAGGTCGCCATCACCACGGTGCGCCAAGGCCAGCTTCTGGAACGCCACAGACCAGTCCTGCGGCTCTTCGAGAGCCTCGAACTGCCGGATGGCGGGCTTGATGAAGGTGATGGCGTCCACGTTCCGGCCCGCCTTGCTGAGCGCGGTCCCGACCCAGAGCTGGGCGCGGGTGCGGTCGCGGGCGTCGAGGCGGGTGTCCGTGGCCAGCTGCCGGTACTGCTCGGCAGCAGGCTCGTGGTTGCCGCCCATCTCGTCGAGGACCGCCAGCTGGAGTTCGAGCTGCGCGACCCGCCGGTCGGCACCGAGCTCGCGGAAGACCGCCATGGCGCGTCCGTAGCTCTGCCGGGCGGACATCGGTCCGGTGAGGACGCCTTGGTCCTGACGCAGATCACCGAGAAGCCGTAGCGACCGGCCGTAGAGGTAGAGCCCGCGGTCATCGCCGCTGGGGACCAGCCGGCCGGTCCAGCGATCCAGCAGGAGCTTCGCCAGGTCGAACTCCTGGCGGCCGAGGCAGACGGCGACTCGGTCAAGGTCGTCGGCCCAGGTTTCGTAGTCAGCGCTCGGACGCGATACCACGGCGGCGCCTTCGGCCAACAGTTCTTCGAGGCCGCGCGACGTGACGCCGAGCGCCTTTGCGAGTTTCGGCCGCTTGTAAGGCAGCGGCTCCGATTTGCCGCGTTCCCACTGCCCGACGGTAGTCGTGTCGAGGCCCAGTTCGATGGCCAGCGTCTCCTGGGTGTAGCCAGCTGCCTTACGAGCCCGGATGAGCCCGTGGCGCCGCGTTCCCATGATTCACTCCCTAGATCACCGCCTGAGGTCATTAGATTACCGCAGGTCAGATGGCTGTACGCAAGATCTCCTACAGATTCGCCCCGGATGTACGCCCTGGTGATTCAGCTGAACGACCCGCGAAAGTCGATTTCGGCACCCCGGTGGCTGGTCGACCGCCTCGCTTCCCCTCCGATGCGAGCCCCGGTCACCAGGGGTGCCACCCAAGACCGGCGGCAACTGAAAACCATGACCTCGAAACAAAAATCGAAAGACGAGCCAGCGTGCGGTCCCGAATGGCCGAACGAGGAAGACCTGGCTCTGTACGTGTTACTCAGCCGAGTACTGCACGGACTTCGTCACCTTCCCGAAGATTATTCAGCTGGCCAACGTGAAAGCAAGGACCGAACGATGAACGCAACTCGCAAACCTGCGGTACTCGCCGTGAGCGTCGGACTGCGCGATGCGCGCGAGCGCCGGAACATCGGACTCCGCGAGTTGGCTCGCATGCTGGGAATCAGCGCACAGAAGCTGTCGAACGTGGAACTGGGGACGAACGTCCCCGAGCCCACGCTGGTCGCCCATATCCTCGGTTGCCTCCGAGTCAGCCGTACCGAATTCGACCAGATCATGAAGATCGCCAAGCAGGTCGACGTCCCGAACTTCGTCGACCAGTCCGCGGCACCGCTGATCGATCTGTTGTGGACATACGAGCAGCTTTCAAGCCGAATCGTGGAGTGGGCGCCATTCCGCATCCCGGATCTCCTGCTGCCATCACCGCCGCCCGTCGCGGCTCAGGATGAGGCCACGGAGCAGTCCGAACGCCATGACCAGGAGCTGTTTCACCGCCAGTGTCGTCGGCAGACGATGGAGCAGGGTGGACGCCGGTACGTCTTCTTGATCGGCGACGAGGCCCTGCGCATGGCCCGCGACAAACCCGACGGCGCAGAGCAGATCAGGCAGCTCCGCGAAGCAGGGCGCCGCCTCGACGTCACGATCCAAATCGTCCACTCCGGTCCCGATTCCGCGGCCGCCTTCACGCTCTTCGAGGACGGCCCCAGGCCGATCGCCGTCGCGCTCAAGCACAGCCACTGCACGACGTACGGCACGGACAAGGACGTGCTGAACAAGTACCACGACACCGCGAGGGCACTGCTGGGGCGCGCCTCCGCCAAGCCGGTCACGATCGAGTCCTGGCTCGATTCTCTCCAAGCTCGGGCGTCGTGATGGTCGCCGCTGTCATCTACGTCGACCCGCAGACGATCCAGCCGGTTCTCAACGGCAAGTGGCATCGAATGGACCTCACCGCGGTGCCGCAGCCGGGAGAAGCTGTCACCATGCTCTGCGGCGAATCCGGCGAGGCGGAGTTCAAGCTCTCTGGTGAGGGTCGAAACGACCGCGTCCACCAGCAATGCGAGCCCTGTGACGATGTCCTCCGGCAACGGAAGGGAATCCCGTCACGGCGCGATCGGATCGGTCGCCGCTGAAGGACTTTCAGACTCGGGCAGCGTGCTCCGGCCAGACGACCGTGACGTCCAGCCCCTGATCCCTTGCGGCCTCGACGACATCCGCGGTGCCGCCATGGCCGCCGGACGGCCCGCCGTCCCAGACCGCGATCATCTTGTCCACGATGGACAGAACGTGTTCGCTGGCGGCCATGTAGGCGTCGCGGTTCGACTCGGCGAACGGCATCGTGTGGACGCTCGCGGTGGCGATCAAACTGTCGAACTCGGTCGCGTTGTCCGGCTTGACCGAAGGGATACCGAGTGCGGGTCGTCTCCCACAACCAGCGGGTCACACCGTCGGCAACATCGGCCCGGGACGCGCGTTCACCAGGCATGCTGGGCGAAGGCAGTCGTTCCCGCGCTGCCCTCAAGAGGCGATTCGGCTCTGGCATGGGCCCTCCCCGGTCACGCCGAGTGTAGCCACGCCTGTGCATTGAGTCACCGCGTGAAGCTGATCTGCCCCGGTCTGCCCCGCGCCTCCCTGCGACGCCCCTGAGCTTGGCCTCCCTCCCAGTAGCGGAGCCGCCGAAGCTGGGTTTGTCCAGCGCTCCGAACCCGAGGAGAACTCGATGTCGATCACCATCAGCACGCACCGAACCGGGCGGTCCTTGGTCTCCGCAGACCTCTTCCAACGCCTGACCAGCCGCATCATCACGGCCGAACGTTTCGAACGCGACCTCGCCGAACGCATCCTGGGCCAGGCGTTGGCGTTCCTCGCCGCGTGCGGCTCCAACGTCGATGCCCCGCTCGCCCCGAGCGAGCTCGTCGACATCGGCTGGCACACCTTCATCCTCGACACCCACGAGTACGCCGCCTTCTGCGACCGCGTCGCCGGCAGGTTCCTCCACCACGTGCCCACCGACGGCCGGAACGATGGGGAGTCACCCGCGGCCGTCTTCGCCCGAACGACCACGGCCATGCGGCGGCTCGGCTTCTGCCTCGACGAGGCGCTGTGGCCACGTACCGCGCTCGGCAGCTGCACGGGCTGTCACAATGGCTGCCACGAGGACCCGCCGCCGGTCGCGGCCTAAGAGGACGGACGGCGATGCCGCGCAGTACCTGGAAAGCCTTGCCCGTTGCGGCGCGAACCGCGATCGAGCGCGAAACCGGCCATGTACACAGCTCCGCACTCCCCGACGCAGGCCGCAACTCCGACTTCTCCGCCACCCTTCACACCGAGACCGGCACCATATTCTGCAAGGGCATCGCCGACGCGGATGGCAAGCGCGGCCGCATGCACCGCCACGAAGCCGCGGTCAACCGGGTCCTCCCGCGCGAGGTCGCTCCTCGGCTGCTGTGGCACGTCGAGGCCGACGGCTGGCTTCTGCTCGGCTTCGAGCACTCTCCCGGCCACCACGTCGACCTCTCGCCGGGATCCACCGACCTGGGACCGGTGCGGGACGTCGTTACGACGATGGCAGCCGGCCTGAGCACGGTGTCCGTCGACGCGCCGTCCCTGGCGGAACAGTGGGCGAGACTGGCCGCCTGGCGACGTCTCGCCAAGGACACGCCCGACGACCTCGATCCGTGGGCCCGAGACCACCTCGACGAACTGACGAGCTGGGAGACCACCGCGGTCGAGCACGTCGCGGGCAGCACACTCGCCCACACCGACCTGCACGCCTTGAACCTGCTGAGCAACGACGGCAAGATCCAGATCGTCGACTGGGCCTGGTCGCGAAACGCCAACGTGGCAGTCGATCCGGCCTTCCTCGTCACCCGTCTCATCGAGGCCGGCCACGATCCCGCGGCCGCGGAGACCTGGGCCGAACAGGTCCCGTTCTGGCAGCAAACCCCCGCCGAAACCAAGACCGCGCTCGCGGTCGCGATCTGGGGCATCTGGGAGTACCTCGAACGCCACCAGCCGCTGGCCCACCGCGCGGCCCTCACCGCGGCCGCCCGATCCTGGGCTCGCTTCCGGCTAGACCTCTGAAGTTCATCCGCCGCGGTGCCTACAGGGTGGGCCGTTCCGACGCATGGCGATCCGGGCAGGGAAGGACTGCGCCACCGGGCCATCGGGCAGCGGCGCCGTCCACCGATAGGACGGGGCACGGGCCACAGCGGCCGCTACCAACGTGCGGCCGAAGCCGAGACGCCGGTGCTCAGCCGCCACGTGGACGTAGTCCAGAGTGGCCGTCCGGCAGCTCGCACACGGGCTGGCGGTCACCACGCCAACCTCGGTGTGGTCAAGACGGAGTTCGATCCGGCCAGCCAGCGTTCCTGCGGCCGGCGGATGGGCTACGAGGATCAGCCCGTCGCCCGGGTCCGCGTCGGGCGCGTGCTGAACCGTGACGTCGAGGGACGCCCACTCGGCAAGGCGCCGGGCCGCCGGATCACAGCCTTCCTGTGCGCGACAGACCTCGCAGAGCGTGCCGTGTAGCCGATAGCGATGGCTGTAGGGCTTGAGCTTGTCGTAGAGGTCCAGATCAAGCCGGTGACCGAGTAGGCAGACGATGAGCTTGCTGGTCGCCGGCCGGATCGGAATCAGCCCACCGAACTCGCCACGCGCGCCTGATCGAACGGCTCCGTCGACGTGGTGGTCGATCATCGGTCACCTCGTGACTGCCCCGGCCAGTTCGAGCGCGGCTGCAACCTGCGGATCATCCAGGGACCTCGGTTAGCCCACGCCCGGCAGATGCCTCGACAACGGCGATAGCGCCGTCCGGGCCTGGTAGCTGCAGCGCGACGGTGCGCGGCCGAGCTGCAGCGCCGCGGCCACGGCTGGTCGCGACGACCTCGCGGAACTTCAGGTGACCGAAGCCGTCGTCGGTGAGACCGCGCCATCGACGGTTCGACACGCGCAGCTCGAGGTCGGCGTTGGGCCACGGGCCGACAGCAAACAGGACAGCGCCTCGATTGCGGACCCGTCCGGCCAGTCGGCGAGCCAGCTGCGATTGCATTCCACGCGCGACGGCGGGCCCGAGCACGACCAGGTCGAACCCATCGATCAACGCTGATAGCACGGCGGCGACCTCCGCTCCGAGATTGGGGATGAGAGCGAGCTGGTCAAGGTCGACGCCCAGCTCGGCCGCCGCCGCGAGACCAGCCTCGGGCACGCCGATGATTGCCGCCCACGATCCTTTGCTGGTCGCCTCGGCGAGCAATGCGAAAACCAGCGCGGTCGAACCCGCGACCGACACCGTGCTGCCTCGCCGCAACCCGCCTGGCACCAGTTTGGCGAGTGCCGGCGCCAGCGGTAGGGAGCCTGCGGACGCCGACGTATCCGGGCTCGGCTCGCCGAGCTGTGCGGCGGTGCGTACACCGGGTATCGCCGCGAGCCCTGCGACCGCCTCCGGTACCGCCATCTCGCACCTCCAGCACCACGAACACGCGCCGGAGACGCTCACGCGGGGAAGTCGCGAGCGAACCCGAACTATCGAACACTTGTTCGAATACTGCGAGACGCGGCGAACGCTGTCAAGTCGAGCCGGTCAAGCTCACCCCGCCGTGGCCGCGCCAGCAACGTATGGCACTCACTTCCGCACGACCTGTCACCAATCGCCTCGACGAAAAGTCTTCAGCAGCGAGCTATGCTTCCGAGTCGACGAGCACTTCACAGTGCTCACGAAGGCTGTCGAGGTGAACGACGTGGACGCAAAGCAACTCTTCATCCATACGCTTCAGGACCTCGAAGAGCGAACACAGTCGACAGACGAGTACACGATACTTATGTCGGCCGCATTGCTTCGGAAGTTGCTCTTCGATGAACTGAGGTTGATCGACCAGGTCAATCGCACCCACAAGCTGAAGATCCGGTTCAGGATCAACGGCGTGTCACCGATCGAGCAGTTTAATTACGACAACCCTCCAGTTTTCTACATCATCGAGGACGCCTTTGATCCCGATTCCCCCTTTACCTTCAGCCCTTACGATGCCACGTTGGATCAGTTCGCCAACAGGCGGATCATGTACAGCAACGCCAACTGGATCACCGTCCGAGACGCAGTCAACTATTTCGCCAACATCGCCGGAGCAGTTCACCACGGCCCCGCCAAGAACGTTCGACAGCACGCGTTGGATGCCGCTGCCGCCTTCTACGGCCACCAGGAACTTCCGGGCGCGTTGCACCAGATGAAACTGATCGGCCGGTTGACCATCGAAGGCCTTGACCCGCTCCGTAAAGCGGTCCTGACGTCAGGCGAGGCAACTTAGCGTCGGCAAGTGCCGCAAAGCCGCCGGTATTGGCGGCGGCCCGCAGGCGCCGCAGCGTAGGTCCCGGCCCAAAGCCGCACAGCGCCGCGTTCACGCCTCGGGCTCTTCCTCAGCGTCCTCGTGCGGAAGAATCACATCGGGACCGGTCTCGCCGACCCCGAAGCCGTCGGCGGTGTCGGGGGCCCCTTAGCCGGGGTCGGCGGCCGCGATCTCCTGGTGTCCTACTTCCGGATCTGGCTCGAGCGGCGAAGTCGTCATGCCGCGGGCATACCCCGCAGCCGGCGTTTCATTCGTCGCGACACGGTCAGCGGCTCGAAGCCGCACGGTAAGCCGCGATCCTGATCCGCAGCCCACGCAGGTGAACCAGGTCGATGACAAACTCCGGAGCGGGCCGGTAGCCCGCGGTCGGCTACCCGGCTCGGCAGGATCCACACACGGTAAATGAACCCGTCTTCAGCCATGCCGCGACTGCGACCAGACCGCGGGATCGCCCACGTCGGGGCGCGGTGGCGAGCCCGGGCCAGCCATTGGACGTCCGGCTTCATCACGCCGCCCAACGCCTGTCGAAAGCCGCGAGGTCATCGTCGCCGTCGCCAGTCCACGCCAAACCCGGGGCACTCGGCGCGGTTACTCCAGATGTCGTCACATTCTCTCAAGCCCAGCGACATCACCATCAGTGATCTTTCCGCGCAGCGATGCGCCAGTTCGCCAGTCGTTGGTCAGATGCGCGTGCCTGCCGGCAACGATCGCCGTTCCCACACCGAGACGAGCCGCTATGAACGCCAGATCTTGACGCGAACGCGCCATCTTGATTTCCGCGTTGATTCCTTTGTCAACTAGTGCATTTGCAGCGAATTCGTTGGCCTCTTTTTCCGCATCGTCTTTTTCATCTTTATCGAAGTCGAGATCCAGGAATGTAGTGCGTCGCGGATGCAAGAGCACATGCCCTATCTCGTGTACGATACTGAACCATAAGATGTCTGCTTTACGGTGCCGCTCGGTTACTCCAATGACCGGCCTGTCCTTGCTGAGCCACGTCGTGGCACCGCAGACGCGTGTTCCGGGCACTTCACGCACGAACACCAGAACAACGCCCGCTTCGGCGAGTGCTCGTTTCGCAGCGGGGAATCCGTCGAGAACCGTCAGCGTTGTCAGCCCGGGCACGGTCCGCAAGGCGCCGCGAAGGGCTCGTGGCCGCACTGGTGGCACATCGACTTGCTCGGCCGCACGCTGGACAAGTCGAAGCCAAAGGGCGGTGTTCTTTTCTACGACACCGAATGCCTGGCTTCGCCGGAAGGAGACTTCAGGTTTCAACCAGATCTTTTCAAAGGCTTCCGGGCTGGCAACCTTGAAGAATTTGAGAATCTTTTCGACGCGAGCAACTCCCTTGTCGCCAACATCGACAATCCGGTGACGCCACAAGGTTTCGTCGTCGAATTCCTCAGCCCATCCCACATAATCGTTTAATTTCTGCCGCGCTTTTCTCTTGCTTTCATACGCGTTGAAATCGCTCTCGAGCCTGATCCAGTTCCGGGCTGGAACGTCGAGAGCGCGTTCCAGCAAGACTGCGACATCTGACGATATCCCGATCGAACTCTTAACGATCTGATTCACGTGCTTGGGAGTAAGGCCAGTGCGCTCGGCGAGTTCCGCCTGGCGCATGCCGCGCTCCGCCAGCACGTCGCGAAGGACCACGCCGGGGTGGATCGACCAATCGGGTTGGAACTCCTCCGGCATATCACCAGGCGCGCTCACCCGGTCATCCCGAGACAAGACCGGCCGGCCACGGCCAGGTCGATGACTTCGAGGCGGGTGACCTCATCGGGCCGATGTTGCGGCGCGATCACACGGTCTCCATCCTCGCCGAAAGCGGTCGCATTCAGGACAGCACGCCGACGCGCAACGGCGATCGCGGCCGTCGGCTTCGGGGACGCTGGGGTCAGGACGCTCAGAAGCCCCCAAGCGAGAGCGTCGGCGAGGGACGGCGTCGACACCTTGAGCAGGTGGATCAGCATCATCGCCTCCTGATGCATGCCCGGGAAGGCTCGCTCCAGTAGAGCAGGCGACGCGAGCAGCGCTTCCAGGGCAGCGTTGGGCACGGTCAACAGCACGCCTCAGTATGCCCCGGTCAGGTTGATCCGGCAAGCTCACCCCACTGGGTGATCACGACAAAAACTTTACCCACGTCGCGATTTTTTGGACTACCTTGTGGGAGGACAGCGGATCGGAACTCGCCGACCGCGTCTACTCAGGAGGCACCAGTGCGAGTCCACGCCTACTCAGCAGGAAGCCCGGCCGCGGTGACGTACCCGGACACCGCACCCGAAACCAAGCTCGCGACCCTGGTCGAAGTTGGGGTCGACGAACACGTATTCCGCGTCGGGAGCGAGGTGGAGATCGACGTCGGCCTGACCGTCGCGGAACTCTTCGATGAGGGTTCCGGCCACGTCCTCGTGCACCACTGCCGCCAGATCGCCGTCACTGTGTCCTACGTCGGCAACGAGCAGAGCTTCGAGGTTCACCCGTCCGCGCACGTCAAGGCCGTACTGAAGCGAGCGATCAAGGCTTTCGACATCGACCCGACCGCCGCCGCGGACCTGGTCCTCAGGTCGTCGGGCTCGTCCGACGACCTGCCCCCGAACAGCCCAATCGGCGCGTTCGTGGCCAGGGGCACTTGCGCCGTGCACCTCGACCTCGTCCACCTCGTCCGGCCGCAGGGGTGATCGTGATGCCAGGAGCCGGCGCCTCCCCCAACGAGCTGAGGCTCACCCGCGACCTGGCCTCGAACCGGTTCGAGAGCGGAGTCGCCGCCGGCTCCTGGCGCGTGGTCGCGTTCGACTGGCCTCACCTGACGGTCGCCATAACCGCGGGCGACGGCAACGAACTGAGCATGCGGCTGCTGGTCGACGGCTACCCGGGGCAGGCACCGGCCGGACAGCCGTGGGACCTCGCCACGGACTCCCCTCTTCCGGCGTCGCGGTGGCCGACCGGCGGGATGACCAGCATGGTGTTCCGCACCGACTGGTCGCCGGCGAACGGAAACGCCCCCTACCTCGCGTGCGATCGGGTGGCTCTGGCAACGCACGCCTGGGCCACCCAGCACCCCGAAAGAGCATGGAACTCAAGCCGCTCGATCGAGTTCTACCTCGAACAGGTCTACCACGAGCTGGCAGCCGCCACAATTCCGCAGACGTGAACCGAGGTGAACTCTGTGTCGGATGACCGCGGCGGCCTGATCATCAGCGCCGAACTGTTCTCGGAACTACTGGTGCAGTTCGGCAGACGAGGCGACGGCGTACGCGAGTCAGGCGCCTTCCTGCTCGCGAACGCCGATCGTCCCAACGGGGACGCGACCACCTCTTGGACGACGGTGACCGCCTTCGCCTTGTACGACGACCTTGACCCGCGCTCCTTGACCGGTGGAATCACCTTCCACGCCGAGGGCTACAGCGCCCTCGGCGTGATCTGCCGCCGCGACCGGGTGCGAGTCGTCGGTGACGTCCACACCCACCCGTACGACTGGGTAGGGCAGAGCCTCACCGACTCCAGCCATCCGATGTCCGCGCTACCCGGGCACACGGCCCTCATCGTGCCCTGGTTTGCCAAGGGAGATCTCCGGCTCGACCAGGTGGGTGTCCACACTCACTTAGGCGGCGGCCGCTGGAGGTCCTACTACGGGGACGAAGTCGCCGCAGTACTCCGCCTCACCGGTCACACCCTGTGTCGCCGGATGCTTCGCCGGCTGCGGCACGCCGCGCACCTGATCCGCAGCGCGTTCACTTCGAGGAGCCCCTGATGGCCGACTACTTCAGCGCCGACCAAGTACACCGGACCGTACTGCTGTCCGCGCACGACGACACACAGCCGACCCTCGGCGCCGCGCTCGCCGCCCATGCGTCCATCGAGGTTCTGATCTGCGCCGACGAATGGGCGTGTTCCGACGAGGAGGGGCAAGCGGCGCTCCTGACGGCGATCGCCACGGGCGTTCGCGCGTTCGGCCGGGTGTACGTTCACGTGGGCGCGCCCGGCGCCATGATCTGTCGCGGCGTGTATCGGGGCCTGGTTGTCGCCGCCGCGGTGGAGGAGGCCGGAGCGCTGCAGGTCCCCGAGGCGGAACTCGCCAAGGCCTCCGGCCGGCCCACCCTGCTGATCGGGCCGACCACGGCGGCCCCGGCGGAGGGATCCGGTCATTGCGTCTTGCGCGCATCCTGGTCGGGTTGGACCGCAACGGTGACTCACGTTCCATCCCCCGCGTTGTCGACGGGACCTTCATGCACGCTCTCCGCCATCGCGTCCGGGGCGCTGGGCATCAGCGAGATCTTCGGCTGGATTCGGGCACGGCCGGGCGACGACCACGGCTTTCGCACGGCAACGCTCAACCTGTGGGAGTTTGGGTCCACCGCCGACGGAGCGGAACTGGCCCACGCCCCGCTGGCGTGGTGGCTGGTGGGGCTGGGGCACCTCGGTCAGGCGCACGCGTGGGTGATCAGCTGGCTGCCCTACGAGCAGCCCGGCGGCGTTGAGATAGTCCTGCAGGACACCGGTCTGACGGTCCCGGCGAACCACAGCACGGGCGTATTGACCCCGTCCGGTTCAAACGGCGCCTCCAAGACGCGGCTGAGCGCCGACGCGCTCCAGCACGCCGGCTTCCGCAGCCGGATCATCGAGCGCGACGTCCGCAGCGACTTGCGGGTCTTCGAGGACGAGTGCCACATTGCCCTACTGGGCGTTGACAACCTTCCGGCGCGCCGGCTCACGTCGGGCGTCGGCTGGCGGTTCGCCGTCGATGTCGGTCTCGGCAACGGGGCCGCCGACTTCACATCGATCCTGATCCGGCGGTTGCCCGGTAGGTACCTGAGCCAAGACGTGCCGAGCTGGCGGGATCAGCCCTCCGGACCAACCGAAGTCCCCCGCAGCAGGGCGTTCACGAGCCTACTGAGCCAAGGCGACAAGTGCGGGGTCGTCGAACTCGCCGGCACTGCGGTCGGCGCGGCCTTCGTCGGGGTGATCGCAGCATGCGCAGCCATCGCCGAAGCCTGCCGCGAACTGCACGGAGGTGTCGGCTACGAGGTCCTCAACCTGGATCTCGCCGCAATGAACACCGTCACCGCGCTGGCCGATACACCCGCGGACGTGATCAGCACGCCACTGCTTGAGCCTCGATGATCACCTGCCGATAAACAACTATCAGCACCGGGAAGGCAGCAATTGAGCAAACGAGACCGGACCCGGCGGCGCCGGGACGATCGAACCAAAGACCCTGTCGCGGCCGCCGTCGCGCCGTTCAGCTCTACATCGCTGCTCCCGGTCCTCGAAGCGGCGGCAGCGTCCCCGACCGCCGCCCATCGTGGACTGTCCATCGCGATGCTGTTCGACGCGGTCGCCCGGCACCATCCCCACGGCGAGCGGGTGGCCACCGCGGCAGACCTACCGGAGTTGCTCCAGCACCTACCTGACCTCTCGATGCAGGAGGACTTCACGCCCTATGATCCCCGCGAGGAAGTGCTGATCCGCTGGGGCGGGGAACTGTTCCGCGTGCTGGGGAGCTCGCTCGAGCGTCCGTCCGCGAGCCTGAACCAGCAGGCCCTCCTCGCTTCCGCCATCGACCCTGTCCTAGTACCACGGCTGGGCTTCGGGCTCGGGGACATCGGCGAGCTGGTTCTTCGCCGCATCGACGACGTCGTGCGCGTGCTCGCACCGCACTGGCCTGCGGGGCTGGCCTCCGACGCCGACGACGCGGCCTGGATTACCCAGGCCGAAGTGGACGCGGCGAACACCCTGCCGGCGTTCGGCGAACTACCGGACAGGTGCGCACACCCCGATCGAGCCACGGCGGCCGCGAACCGCTACACGGTGAACAACCGTGATCTCGCGCATCCCTCCGCGTACACGTCCGCCACATTCGGTGCCACGATCGCGACCCGCCACCGCGGTCACGTCCGACCACTGCCTGCGGCGTATCTGGTGGAGGCCCTCCCCGCGATCGGTCTCGACCTCGCCAGCCAAGCGGCAGCAGCGAGTTCCGCCGCAGAGACGGCGTTCTCCAACACCGTCCGGACCCGCGTCGCTCGTCGCTTCAAGGGCTCGGGCCAGTTGATCACCGGCCCGCTCCGGGTCGGGTCCCGCAGCCCGCTGCATTCCCTGGTAATCCACAACGACCGCCAGGTCATCGCGCTGAACGTCGTCGCCGAACTCACGGCCGAGAACTTCTCGGCGAAGTTGCATGCAGGCGACCAAGCCCTGCAACAGGTCGTGGCCGGGGTGTCCTTCGCGACCCCTGCCGGATCTCACGCCTTATCCGCCGACGCACAAGTCGTCCGCGCCAACATCATCGCCTGGCCTCACCCCGTGCTCCCGGGCGGCACGAGGTTCCCCGTCCTGACCTTGGACGACCTGGAATGGATTCTCTACACGGCCAAGCAATCACCGGAAGATCTCTGGTACTTTCTCCGCGATTTGTCAAGCCCGGCCGGCGTGGAAACCACGTTCGCGTGGGACATGATCGACCGGTGGGAGGTCTGGCGACAGACGAAAACCTTCTACCACGGGGGCAAAACTATCAGCTTTCTGACATTCGCCGCTCACCACGCAGCCGCAGAGTGGCAAGAGGCTTCGACTAACGCACCGATCGAGCGAGCCCTGCTCGCGCTCGGGTTGCCGCCATTGCGCGATTGGCCGATCGTCAACCCCGAGCACCCAACCGGCACCGAAATCGCGGACGTGTCAGTTGACGAAGTGTGGCAAGTACTGCCACTGCGGGTGCCCGCAGCGGTCGCCAAGACCGACCCGTCAGCGCCGCGTGAGCGACGTCCAGAACTTTTTCGGTTCGCTGTCGGCATGGCTTGGAAGCTGAACCGATGTGCCGATGCGTTCGAGGCTGCCGCGAGCAGATCCGGGCTGACCTCACTGCGTATCGTCTTCGCTTTCCAAGAACGTCAAGACGGGCCACCGCTGACCGTCGCGGGGATCGAAGACGGCGTCATCACCATCGCTTGGGACGCTCAACTGCAGCCCGCTCTCGCCGAAGACTCCTTCGCGGTCGAACGGCTCGCCGGCGAAGTCCTGGCAGAAGCCTTGACAGAAGATGCTCGTGCCGGGTTCATCCAGGCGTGGCAGACCGCGCCGCCAGGCATCCGGGTCGACGGATTCCGGCTCAGTCAGCGGGTCCAGCGACTTCCCGATCCGATCCAGGGCCACGCATCGATCAAGACGGACGTCCTGCGCCGCCTCGGCGAGTTCCTGATCGAGGACGGAGCCGAACCAGGACTGCTGGAGGGTGTTGACGCCACCCGATTCGAGAGCAAGACAGTCTTCCCATGGCTGATTGCCCGGCTCCACGAGGCGATCGCCTCATTGTCCCCAACCGGGCTGCTGGAGTTCGCTCTCGGGCAGCTCGAACGCGTCCACCACAAGCGATTCATGATCGACAAACAGCTGGGCTGGCAAATGGGCTTCCCGACCGGCGGCGACCTCGACCGTTCCCGCGAGATCAACCGGGTGACCGAACACATTCGCGTGGTCTCCCTCATCGTCGAAGAGGTGCTCGGTCACCCGCCCGCGGGCACCGAGCCAACCGACATGGTGCGCTGGATCCACGTAGTTTCGATCGCGGAACTTTGTCTGGATTCGTGCGTCCGAAGCGCCGCGATCCACAACCAGCTGACACACACTGCGGCCAAGATCACCGAAAGCTACGAAGTCGAGACGCTCACCTCGCACGAGCCAACGGACATCGACATCGCGCGCTACCAACGACTCCGAAGTAGGCACTCCCTACCGGAAGCAGTCCCGATCACCACCGGGCTGGCGGAACCGCCGCAGAGCGACGGCACACCTCCGGCGCCGATCGCCGAGCGGGTCCCCCGGCTGAAGCCTATCGACGAGGTGCTTCACTCCGCGCTCGGGTTCGGGCTGGATGCTGTCCTCGGCGTCTTTGAAGTCGCAACTCATTGGGAAGCGAGCGAGGCGCAGCCCGCAACGGCAACCACCTCGGCCACGGTCGTCGACGAGTGCGTCCGGCTGATCCCGCTCGCAGGACGAGACGAGTTCGCAGCGGCACTCGAGTGGCTCACGCTCTGCGGCAACGACCTCAGCAGTGATGTGATTCCGCACTGGGAGACCGAGCGCCGTGCGAATCGCATCTCGACCAGTCCTTTTGTCAAGGCGGGCAGCACGCTCTGGGTTCTGCCGTGGACCACGGAATCAGCGAGAAAGATCTTCCTCAACTACTTGCGAGACGGTCGGCTCCCCCGGCCTCACGCCGTCCTGCCCGAAACCGTCAACACGGTCCTGAACAAGTACCGGCAAGAACAGAACCGTGAGGCCGAGAAGAAGTGTACCGCGGCGCTCAGTGTGCCGGGCCTTATCGTGCGGTCCGGCGTTAAGCCGGAGAAGAAGAACCACTACGGTCTCGCCCAGCTCAGTGGTGAGATCGACACGCTGTGCGTCGACCCTGCCCGCAGCCGGATCTGGGTGATCGAAGTCAAGGACTCGTACACGCCCTACTCCTCCCACCAGGTTCGGCAGCTCGTCGACCGGTTCAACAAGCCGGGCAAGTACGTCGACCGGCTCCTCGCCAAGGTGGCCGACGTCGAGGTCTCCGCCGCATCCGTGACTGCGGCGCTCAGGGTTTCGGACCCCGAGCGAGCGTGGACGGTGCTCGGGCTGATGGTCACTCGGCATGTCGAGCCGGCTGCCTTCACCGTCAGTCAGAGGATCCCTTACTGCCTGCTCTCGGATGTACTGGCTGTCGTAGATCAGGACGAGCTTCCAGGGCCGGGCCTCCACGGACCCTCGACCAAGCTCACCACCGAACCATCAAGCGGTGAGGACTAGCGACGAAACGCGAACGCTCGAGATAGCCACGATCTGCACGCAGGCGGATCACCCGGCGATCAGCCACGCAGGCGAGCCGGCGTGGGTGGGCTACATGCCTGCAGAGTCGTCGAGCCGGCAGCCGAGGTACCCCGTGAAGCAGTTGCTCAGGCCCGTCCGTGTCTGAGCCGCCAGGCAAGCTATGCGAGGATCACCTATCCTTCGAGCAACTGCGTCATTCCCTCAAGCCCGGCGTCCATTGCAATCTGGATAAGCCAACTTTTCACCTGCCGCTGACGTTCGACGACGTTGCTGAGGTCACACGAAGGGTCAGCGAGCAGGTGTGCGCCGCGCGCTCCACCTGCACCGGGAATCTGCCGCAACCCGGTGGTCGCAAGAACGTCTGAGACCGCTCTCGCCGTCCGGAAGTGGACGATTCGAGGTTGCGGAACCGCCAAGACATCGATACCAGCCAGTTCCGCCAAGGAATCGGTGACTTCTTGGTCGGATAGCGTCGACACGGTTGCATCGATGAGGCCGCCTAACCGATCCGGGGATATCTGCCACCACGGCGGTGGGTTTTCGGCTGCCGCGCTCCACCGCACGACAATGTCAGCTTGAATACGTAGACTTCGAGCGAAGTCACCGTACCCACCCGGAACAGTGATCTCGACTTTGCCTGTCACCGGCTTGATCGTTGCGTGTGGCCAACCCGCAGGGGCTCTCCATGTTTCCAGCGACACAGTCCGCGACCCATTGTTAGGCCCCGAGCGCTGGAATCGTTGCCCATCGCCGGACGACAGATCACCGAGAACCAATCCCCACAACGCGCTGTCGAGGGGCGACTGGTTCAACGCGCCGATCAGCCTGCCCACGGTTCGTTCGTCGAGTGGTCGCCACTTCGCATCTCGCGAAACTGGTATTTCGAGGCCTGATCTGATGATGAAGTCAACCGTCTCATCCTGGATTCCGTCCACACCTACCGGCAGGTCAGGGCTGCGGATGGTCCAGGCGTTGTCCGAGCCGTTCGGCGCACCTGTCTCGACGAAGAGATCTCGCAACCGCTGCCAGTCAGCCGGATAGGTGGTGTTCTGGTGGCGGACGTAGGCGACACCCTCGACCAGCAGCGGACGGTAAGGATGGTCGGGCGGCACCCGGAGCACCAACACGAATCGGTCCGAGTTTTCATCGAGAGGCACCGGGATGATTTCCGGGACCCAAGGAGGTTCGATCTTGGTGCTGCAATGGTCGGCCACCCGCTTGATCACGTCTTCTTCGACGCCCGTAACGCGCCGGTCGTCCGTGACGCCGACCAAGACCAGCCCTCCATACGTGTTGGCGAGGGCCGCAACGCCTCGTGCGATCGACTTGGCCCACGTCTCCTTGTACTCGATCATGGGCGACTCCGGCCCAGTTTGCCCCACGAGCGCGCGCACGCGCTCGATCGTGATGTCCGACTTTGCGGCGTAGAGCATCGAGTCAGTAGATGTCACAGACGCATCCTCCTCTGCCAGCGGCGGAGATGGATTGCGGGCTGACGCCGCAGCAGCTAACGGTGTTACTCCGAGTTCACGACCGCCTCCCGGCCGGGCTCACCGCGGCACTACACGGCAGAGATACGGCCTGTGGTCAACGGGTTCGAGGACTGCCGACAGCAGGTCGGCAACTCAGCCCGAACCTGAACCGCCTCGAGATCTGGACCGACCGCCGGAACGTTTTCCGAGCGCACTACCGCCACGAGAACCCGCGAGCTTGTCGCGCCCACACGAAGCTGTTTCCGCGCGTCCCTGCGGAGATAGGACGCCTGCAGCGCCAGTGTTCGGCGTCCGCCTGACGCGCTCGCTCAACGAGTCGCTCGTCGAGTTCAGCGGACTCGTGGGTCGCTACTCCGACCTGCCCATTGGGCGGCGGGCCTATCGTCCGGGTGCAACCTGTCCCGGGCCACTTCCCACCGGCGCCGCAGGCGGAGACCCAGGTGACCGGGCCAACCCGGCATCAGAACTCGCCATGCTCAGCGCTCGAAGGAGGCCGGGACCTGCTTCGGCCCACCCGATCAGCAGGAGCATGTCGACGGAGTCGAACGCCGCCTTACCCCACCGCCCGGCGAATACTGGGTCGGCGACGTTCAACAGCAGAGTCACTGCACTTGCCGCTAGCAGCAGGTGTCGCGCTGGCCGTAGGACATCATCCCTCAGTGCCGGATAGAGCCAAATGCCGCGTACCGACAAGTAACCCCAACACTGTCAGATCCACAGCCGGCGCCACCAGGGGCGCCACGAACGCCGGTACCTGCAGCTTCGAGGCCAGATTCAACACGTTGCCGAACCCGAAGAGAAACGTCAGCCCGATGACCAGCCCCATCGTGACGGACACAAACCGAGCCACTGCCTGCGAGCCGACGCTTATGACGGGCTCCCGCTGAGGTCTGGAAGCTCAAAGCTCGCTTCGACGGCCAACTTGCCGACGTAAAACCCCTGGTCAGACCCGTTCCCGTCCTTTGGCAGTCCTGCCGAAGACTCGAACCTGCGCATCACGCTCATCGGGCGCTCCTCCGCGGCCGACGCTCCATCACCAGCAGCACGTCAACCTGGATCAGCAGCCCGTCCGGCAGGGCAATTGGTGTGATTGCCGCCGGAATCTCACCTGGGCACGGACGCCTACCGAACCCAACATACTGCAGCGCAGCGTCCGATCTCCCGGAGATCGAAGCGACGTTCCGACTAGGCTCGCAGCACCTGCTAACCTGCATTCATCCTCCTGGTGGGGATGCGGCCGTGTGTGAAGGGCTGCGATGGCATGAGCAGGCTTGGCTCCGGCGCCCCTGCTGGCAATGCCAAGGGTGTGGGGCACCCGCTTTGCGCGTAGTGGTGAAAATGATCGTACGAACGTGACCATGTGCGGGCCGGAACGCGGAATGGATCACGCATGCCCTCATCACCTCGTCGCAAGCTGAAAGACGTCCGGCGGTCGTTCACCGGCGAGGACAAGGCGAGCGCAGCAGCCGGCGTCGGCCGGGGCGACCTGGGACTCGACCGCTGCTCACCGCGACAGCGACGATTTCGAGCCTTCCTCGCGCTCTACCTCTTCAACGCCAACGTGCCCGACACGCCTCTCGCCGTCCAGCACAGCGCGAACGCCTTCCTCTCCTACACGATGACCGTCTCGCCGTGGTTTGACAGCCTCGTCTGCATCGTGCCTGGGGCAGTTGACAACGCCGTTGGTCGACTCTTGGCATCGCCCGCACGCGGCGACCTTCAGTACGGCGTGCCAGGGTTGCGAGTCAAAGCGGCCATCGACTTCAGGACGTACCACCTCGTCCACCTACCCACTGACGCAAAGATGGTCGTGGCGTCACGCCCAGACTTTCCTCGCCTGAGCGAAATCGAGCGCAGGGGCCCGTATGGCGAGACATGGAGCGCCGAGCACTACGTCGGCGCCGAAATCCCGCTGGCCGACGTCGAACGGGACGCGCTATCCCACCTCCCCTCGATGCCCTCGGGCATCGAGGGCATCCTCGCGGCACTTGTAGCCCGGCTCGACACACGCGATCCGTCCGGCAGCTGGGCCCTGGGCAACTGGTGGTATGACCCGCTCCTTCGCCCTCGCCCGAGCGGGTACCGCCGCGACGGCAAGATCGCGCTGTGGGGCCAAGGCCGGACATGGGAACTCCGCTGGAACGGCCAACCACATCCAGAGGATGTCATCGCGTGCCTGACCGCACCTGTCGTCGGCGTCACTCAACTCAGCGCCACGCACCTTTCGCCATCCGAATGGGTCATCACACTCGACGGATGCTGCCTTACTTTGAAGTACGGCGCTGCATGAGAGCCGAGGACGTTGAGCACTGATTGCGAAGACGTGTATTCTTCGTCGAGCACTCGGAGCGCAAGGAGCCGGGGCCGCGGCGGATCTACCCAGACGATCCCGCTAGCGGCGAGAGGGTGTGGGGCACCCACCTTGCAATTCACCGATGCGGAGTCGTCAGCATGGCTGGCGCGTGTCTACGGTCGAGTCTGGGCGACAGGAGACGCGCTATGTCTGGAAACGCTGCCCGTCGGCGCTTCGCTGGCTTCCGTAGCCGGTTCAGTCACGAACCCCACGCGCTCGCAGCACGAGCGATTCCGCGGATCACTCCCGGGACCACACCGCCAGCCCTCGGGTTGGACACCTGCACGCCTGCCCAGAAGCAATTCCGCGCTTTCGCTGCTCCCTTCTTGCTCAACACTCCCGCCGTGCCGCGTCACCTCAGGATCGCCGGGTGCGCCCAGCTTGTCGCGAGCTCAGGAGCCTCGCGGGTCGGTTGGAGCAACGTCGTCGTCTCTCCGCAATATGACGACCTCAGTATCCTCACGGAGGACCCCGATCACCTAGTGCAATGTCTCGCCGACACTGCCAACGACTCAGGCCACGGCATCCCCGGACTTCGACCCGTGGAGGTCGAGGGGGCTGGCGGCGCGCTGCTGTTGAAGCACCACCCCACCGACGCCCTCTTGCGGATGCGCTACCACAGCTACTACACGCCCGACCAACGAACGCCACCGTGGTTCTTCCCGACCAACTGGCGACGCTTACGACGAGACCCCCAACTGGGTGCCCAAGAACGTAAAGCCCTCGGCGCGATCCCCTCGATGCACGAGGATGCCGTGGACCTGCTCGCCGGCTTGGTCGCCCGGTTAACGTGCCGAGGCGACGACGAGGGCTGGGCCGTCGGCTGGCTGATCGGCAACCCCACACCACGTCCCCTTCGAGAGCAGAGCGGGTTCGACTTCATCCAGTTGTGGGGCGACAACGTCAACTGGACCCTGAAATGGGGCGGCTACAGCGCGGCACCCACGAGCGACGTAGTCCGGGCCCTGACGCACCCTGACATTGGCATCCCCGGTGCCCGCGCCGTGACGTCAAGCGAAACTCGCGGAGAGGTCCACCTCCGGAAAGCCTCGCTGATTCTGGAACTGCACGACGTTCCCGTGTCCGAATACTTCGGCAGCGACAATCGTGTTGGGCTCGACGAGGCGCACCGATGAGTCGCACCCGAGAACCATCGTCATGGAAGGGCATTGTGGACAGCTGCCTCCGCGACCCTCATCGGTTCCGCCGCATGCTCATGTTGCTCCTTGTCCTCGCAGCCTTCGCAATCACACTCGTAGCCATCGCAGGCTGGCCGCTGGCCGGCATCGGCTCAGTGCTGACGTGTGCCTTAGCACGTCGATCAACACGAGCGAGCTCCTCGGCACGTGGCCGGCGAGCACACCACCGATGAATGGCGATCGCCACGTGAACCACAGTTCAAGCCCTCGACTTCCGCCAGACGGCGCACCTGACCATATCGGCCGTCGCGGCCGCACCTGCCGTCGAACAGCCCGCCGTGGGCTCGAACTGGTGCGCCGCCGACCTGGTCCGCTGACCAGTTGCACCGCGGGTGCGTCGTGAAGCCGACGGCTCGGTACGGCAATGACCCGAGGTCACGCTCGTGCTTGCGCCGCGACCTCGGCTTGACCTGATCGTCCATGTGAATCAGCCCGGATGCTCGCTACGAGCAGCCTGGAGCGAGCAGCTCCGATACGGAGTTTCCGCCGAAGCGTCTCCGCGGAGATCGGTCGACGATGCGCGTCCCAATGACGAACGTCCTCCTGCCTCGCCCGCTCAAGCAGATCGTCGTCAACCAAGCCGAACGCCGGCCGATCGCTCTGTTTGTCGGCGCTATCGGGCATCGCGTCCCTAGACGTCTCCGACACCGCCCGTCCGCTACTGAGCAGGTCATCGGGACACGTTCCCGGCGCCGGCTTCACGTCGTCGGGCGCTGCGGGGGCGCACTGAGTTGCGATGGCAAGGGCCCTCAGCAGGTCCGGGCCGACTTCAGCCCATCCAATGAGTAGCAAGGGCCCGACTGCGTCAAATGCAGCCTTGCCCCACTGGTTCGCACAGATGGGATCAGCGATGTTCAGAGCAAGTGTCACCGCGCTGGCCGCGAGCAGCAGACGCCGGGCCGGCTGCACCACCTGACCCGGTGCGCCGTTGAGTGCGAGGTGCCGGGTCCCCACCAGCAACCCCAGCACCGTCAAGTCGACAGCCGGGGCCACCAGCGGGGCGACGTACACGGGGACGCCGATACGCAGCGCCAGCGCCAAGACATTCCCGAAGCCGAAGAGGAAGGTCAGCCCGATGACGATGCCCATCACCGTGGTCACGAACCTGGTCACGCCGTCCGAGGAGCTCATCACGACCTCCCGTGCATCGACGCGAGGTCGTACGTGCCCTCGATGACCAGCGTGCCGGTCAGCCGAGGCCGATCAAGGTGATGATGGTCTGTGTGGTGCCCCCGACGGGACTCGAACCCGCACTGAATCGATTTTAAGTCGACTGCCTCTGCCGGTTGGGCTACGGGGGCACCGCACACTCTAGGTGATCGGGGTGGCTCCTGTCCGGTCAGCGGGGCTTTCGAAGCCGCCCAGGAGGCCCGGGCCGTCGTTGCGGCGGCTCCAGTCCTCCGATCGGCGGCGGCGGCGCTCCTGCTCCCTCGCTATCCAGTCGCGGCCCTCGGCTGAGACTGCCTCCAGTACGTGCAGGGCTCCGGCTATGCCCGATGACTCCATGGCCATCCTCTGCAGCATGGCCTCGTTCTCGAGGTTCTCGTCCGCCAAGCCTTCGAATCCCTCGGCCACCACCGAGATCTTTTCGCCGCTCACCAGGGTCAGGCGGAAGGCGCGCTTGCGCAGGGATGCGCTTTCGCCGTTGACGATTTCGTAGTGCCAGCCGTCGGCGTAGCGGACGCCCACCTCCGCCACGCGGGCTGCTGCCAGTGCGTCGTAGCGGAACGATGTCCGGCGCTCGTCGTGGACGTTCGCCTTGAGGAAGTCCAGGTCCACCTCTATCTCGCGAACGCCGCTGCGGGTCAGGAGGAACACCAGGATCACGTACCGGGAATAGCGCATCGGGCCGCCCAGGACGCGGGCGCGGCGGGCGTTGGCCGCTCCTTCCGTCAGTGTCACGTGGGCTACCAGGTCGCGGTTGGTCAACGCGCAGCGGCGCAACGCCTCCGTCTTCAGGTACGCCTTGTCCAGGTCCAGCCAGCGCGCCATCTCCGCGTCGTCCGGGCGGTCCGCCAGCACCCGCAACCAGCTCGCGTACGCCTGCTCCTCCTCCCGCAGCAGACGCTGGCCGCGCTCGGTTTCCTCCGCCTGGAACTGCTGGGCCACCAGAATGCGCAGTCCCTGCTTCACCGCGAAGTAGCCGCCGATGCCGAGGAACAGGCCGGCGCCCGCGAAACCGCCGTAGCCGGCCAGCATGATCAGCGCGCCTGTCGCCGCGATCGCCAATCCGGTGCGGTGGATGAGCAGCACCGACGGGGACGGGCGGACCTCGTCGCGATACGCGTACAGGGTTCCGTTGCGCCATTCCGCGGCCACGCGCTTCGCGTGCCAGCGGATCAGCCAGTTCACCGCGCCCGCCTGGACCTGGGCGTTGCCGAACAGGGCCACGAACCGCCACTTGTAGTACTCGCAGATCCCGCGCGTGTCGTTCACCCAGTTGCCCTGCGGGTTCGGACGCGCCGCCCAGAACCGCAGCTCGACCAGTTTGTGGATCTGCTGCACGAAGTCGGTCCGGACCCAGTGGCCCGGCGACACCGCCTGCTGGTACTGCAGCGGGATGCCGTGCTCGCGGTCGCGGGCGGCCAGGCGCATCGTGCCGAGCTCCTGCTCGCGGCCGGCCCAGATCGCGATGCCGAACCCGGCCACCATCACGAGCAGGGCGGGAACACCGAACTCCGGGCGGCCGGTGGAGAACCCGTTCAGCAACGCGAAGATCCCCATGAGCACGCCGACGCCCGCGAAGGCCGCCTTCACCCACTCGTCCGACGGGATCGCCGCGCGCGCGGGCACGAAGAACCGCGGTGGTGCGGGATCCGGCTCGAAGAACTTCCACGCCCGGCCGACCCGGTCGTTCGCCAGCCGGTCCTGCCGGACCCGTTCGGCGTCCTGCGCGTCCAAGATGTCCTGCAACGCTCCGCCGAGGACCAGCGAGAGGTGACGCGTGATTTCGGCCTGCCGCTCGGGGTGCAGCCCGTGGAGGTTCGCCGTCGCCTTTTCGAGCTCGGCCGCGTCCGGGGGAACGCCCATTTCCTGTTGCCAGACGCAGGACATGAGCTGCCACACCACGTCCATCGCGCCGCGCCAGGCGTCGTTCGCGAACCGCTTGGCCATCAGGTCCGCGGTCCGGAACCGCTGGTGGATGTCGTCGGTGACCTCGTTGAGCGAACGGTCGCTGAGAATCGACAACGCGTAGTAATAGGCGAGTTCGGTCGAGTCGTGCCCCTGCTCCACTAGTTCCCGGAGCAGAGACTCGGCCGGGCGGGGCATACCGCCCTTGAGCCGCTCGAGCGCGACCTCGAACCGGCGCTCCGGCGGGTCGGACGGGTTGATGTTGTACGTCGTCTCGTTGCGGTGGAAGGTGCCGCCGTAGATCGCGCCGATCTGCTGCTCGACGTGCGCCTCGTCGGCCGCGTGGTTCGTGTTGTGGAACTCGGTCACGCGTGCTCCCCCCGGGTCGCCACGTTCAGGTCCCCGTACACCGCGCCGACCTGCTGGCCGACGCGGGCGTTGCCCTGGGCCACGTTGGTGTTGCGCAGCGCCGGGACGCCGGCGGGCTCCGCCGGCCGGCCGCGGTCCGGGACGTCGAGCCCGGCGGCGAGCGCGCGCACGAAGTCGGCCGCGTTGCCGGCCGCGACGGCCTGCCAGTCCGCGCCGTCGGCGGCGTCCTTGGCGCCGTCGGCGCGGTCGCTGATCCCGCGGACGGTCAGCGCCGGAACGTCGTCGTTGAGGTGGCTCGTCACGGCGAAACCGGCGCTCTCCATTTCCACCGCCACCGCGTCGTTGTAGTTGTCGTACAGGTAACGCGCGACGTCGGACGACAGCCCGTCGACCACCACTTCGCCCGCCGCGATCGGCTCGAAGTGGACCTCCGGCCGGTTCTTGTCACCCGCCCAGGTGCCCTCCCGGGCCAGCGCCCGCGCGAGTTCCAGCAGCCGGTGCGACGGTTCCCACGCCTGCGGCCGGCTCCGGAAGCCGCGGTCGTCGCTGTAGCCGCTGTGGAACGCGTGCACCTTCCGGGCGACGACGACATCGCCGAGCCGGAGCCAGTCACGTAGCCCGCCGGCCACTCCGGCGAAGAGCATCGCGGACGGTGAAAACTCGGCGACGGCGCGTTCCGCGACCGCCGCTGCACCGGCGTTGCCCTTGCCGACCATGCCCAGGGCCACCTCGTGGCC
Source organism: Amycolatopsis sp. CA-128772 (assembly GCF_002904295.1). Lineage (GTDB taxonomy): Bacteria > Actinomycetota > Actinomycetes > Mycobacteriales > Pseudonocardiaceae > Amycolatopsis. Next base: position 146,824 of record NZ_PPHG01000097.1, on the reverse strand, counting down.
GGACAGTTCGCCGACCTCGAACACCGTGCCCGCGCGGTGCCGGTGCGGCCGCACCCCGCTCATCCGGGCGCGCACCGCGGCCCGTTCCACTTCCATCGCGGTCAGGATCGCGAGCACGCGACCACCACCCCTGCGAGTCGTTCTGCCATGACGATCTCTCCCTCTGTCCGCCTCACGGCGCCCTCTCGATCGACAGCCCTGGGGGCAGGATGCCGAATGCACCGTGCAAGGTAGCCCCATCGGAGTATTCTCGTCAATAAGACATATATTGACCCGCGAGTACACTGTGCACTATGGACACTCCACCGAGCCGGAACGGCCGTGCTGTCGAACATGCCTGAGCCCGGCGAGTGGAGGATCCCCGAGGTCGCGGTCGCGGTGGACCTGGCCGTCCTGACCGTGCACGACAACTCGCTGCAGGTCATGGTGGTGAACCGTGGAATACCGCCTTACGAGGGCATGCCCGCCTTGCCGGGTGGCTTCCTGGCGTCGGCCTCGGAAAGCCTCGACCATGCGGCGGCACGCGAACTACGTGAAGAGACGGGCCTGGACGCGGCGGCGTTACACCTGGAGCAGCTGCGCACGTACGGGACGCCGGACCGGGACCCCCGCCGGCGCGTGATCACGGTCTGCTACGTCGCCTTTTCGCCCCGGCTGCCAGAACCCGTGGCCGGCGGCGACGCCCGGGAGGCGCGGCTCATGCCGGTCGAGAAGGTGCTGAGGCCGCGCACGCGGATCGCCTTCGACCACAAGAAGATCATCCGGGACGCGGTCGAGCGCGCCCGCGCCAAACTCGAGTACACCACGCTTGCGGCGGCGTTCTGCCCGCCGGAGTTCACCATGACGGACCTGCGCGAGGTGTACGAAATCGTCTGGGGGCAGCGGCTCGACCCGCGGAACTTCCACCGCAAGATCAGCAGTGTCCCCGGCTTCCTGGTGCCGGCCGGGAAGCGCGAGTCGAAGCAGGCCGGGCGGCCCGCGACCGTCTACCGCCGCGGTCCCGCGACCACGCTGCACCCGGCCATGCTCCGGCCCCGCGGGTGAACCGCGCGTGGCCTCCGGCCGGAGCCGGAGGCTGCGCGAAACCTCAGTTCAGCGTCCAGGACTGGTTCGCCGCACCCGTGCACGTCCAGATCTGCAGCGGCGTGCCGTCCGCCGAACTCGGGCCGGTGGCGTCCAGGCACTTGCCCGAGGCCGGGTTGACCAGCTGGTTCGATGCCGTGTGCGTCCACTGCTGGGCACCCGTTCCGTTGCAGTCGTAGAGCTGGACCTTCGTCCCGTTCGCCGTGCCCGCCGCGGCTACGTCCAGGCACTTGCCCAGCGCGCGCAGCGTGCCCGACGTCGACGTCCACTGCTGGGCGTTCGTCGCGTTGCACGTGTACAGGTCGATTGTCGTGCCGTTCGCCGCCGATGCTCCGGCCACGTCGACGCACTTGCCGCCGTAGCCGGTGATCGTGCCGCCGCCGCCCGACGGGGGCGGGGTGGTGCCCGAGATGGCGTTGAAGATGCGCGAGTACGCGTAGCCCGTGGCCCGGTCGTAGTCGTGGACCTCCCAGAACGACAGCTCCGCGACGCCGTTCTGCGCCGCGAACGTCTCCAGCTGCTGGGCGTCGGACTGGCTGAACTGGGCGCCGTCGTCGTTGCGGCCGGCGATCGGCGTCAGGCCCATCATCGCGTACGCCGCCGACGTCGAAATCCCGTACAGGCCGGCCAGCTGCGACGCCGAAGCGCGCGCCGCCGACAGGGCGTCGCCCAGGACCGGCTGGCCGTCGTAGAAGTCCATCACCATCAGGTTGACCACGCTGACCTTGACACCCTTGTTCTTGGCGTCGCGCAGGAGGTCGAGCTCGTTCGACGGGATGCCCGACGGGTCGACGGCCAGGGTGTAGTCGACCTGGACGGCGGGGTTCTGCTGCTGCAGGGCCGCCAGCGCCGAATTGCGGCGCTGGTTCGACGCCGTGTCGCCGAGGACGTCGCCTTCGATGTCGAAGTCCAGGCGGGGCGTGCCGTAGGTGGTGACCACGTTCGCGTAGGCCGCGGTCAGGCTGGCCGTGTTCGTGCAGGTCTGGGCGAGTTCGCCGCCCGCCGCGCCGCCGAACGACGGGATGACGTTGCCGCCCGCCGCCTGCAGGGCGCTGATCTGGGACTTGAACGAGCCGACGCCGGTGCCGTTCGCCTCCCACACCGGCGTGCAGCCGGACTGCGGGGTCAGGAACGCCAGCGTGAAGAACTTCGTGCCGGTGGCGCTGAGGTCGGCGGCCATGTCGCCGGCGTCGGCGTCGCTGATCTGCAGGTAGGGCGCCGAGTAGTGGGCCGGGAACGCCGCCCCGGCCGCGGCGGCCTGCGGAACGGCGACGACCGCGGCGCTCAGCACCGCCGCCGTGAGGGCAGCTCTGGTACGGGAAAAGGACATGGGAGCTCCAGGGGAGGCGAGGGGCGGAGCGGGAGCGGACTTATTCCGCGTTGTGAAGAAAGGGTTTACCCGCCCACCGGCCCAGTTGTCCAGACCATGCCGCTCACCGGCACACAGCCGGGCATTTCCGTGCAATAGCCCCGAAAACGCCGAAAACCCCCGGCCACGAGGGCCGGGGGCTTCGGGAAAAGAGCGTCAGGACTTCGAGACGCGCGCGAACTCGTCCTTCGGGTTGTTGATCTGCCCGAGCGAGATGACCTCACGCCGGAACAGCCCGCCCAGGATCCAGTCGAACAGGATCCGGATGCGGCGGTTCCAGGTCGGCATCGCCTTGAGGTGGTAGGCGCGGTGGAACAGCCAGGCCGGGAAGCCCTTGATCTTCAGGTTCAAGGCGTCGGCCACGCCCTTGTGCAGGCCGAGGCTCGCCACCGCGCCGAGGTTCTTGTGGAAGTAGTCCTTCGGCTTGCCGCCGCGCAGGACCTTGATGATGTTCTTCGCCAGCAGACGGGCCTGGCGGACCGCGTGCTGCGCGTTCGGCGGGCAGGTCGCCGTCGGGTCCTCTTCGGTGCGCGAGAGGTCCGGGATGGCCGCGTTGTCGCCCGCGGTCCACACGTCCGGGTGACCCACGACCTGCATCGCGGCGGTCGCCTCGAGGCGGCCGCGCTTGTCGACCGGCAGATCCGACTGGCCCACCACCGGGTTGGCCTTCACGCCGGCGGTCCAGATGATCGTGTCGGTGTCGAACTCGGTGCCGTCCGAGAGCACCACGTGGCCGTTCTCGAACGACTTCGCCGCCGTCGAGAGGTACACCTCGATGCCGCGCTTCTCCAGCTGCTCGACCGTGTAGACACCCAGGGTCTCGCGGACCTCGGGCAGGATCCGGCCGGCGGCCTCGACGAGCACCCAGCGGATGTCGGAGACCTTGATGTTCGGGTAGTAGTTCTCCACCGCGAACCGGGTCATGTCCTCGAGCTCGGCCAGCGCCTCGATGCCGGCGAACCCGCCGCCGACCACGGTGAACGTCAGCAGGCGCTTGCGCAGCTCGGGGTCGAGCGTGCTGGCCGCCTCGTCGAGCTTGGTCATGATGTGGTTGCGCAGGTAGATCGCCTCGCCGATGGTCTTGAAGGCGATGCCCTCCTCGACCAGGCCCGGGATCGGCAGGATGCGCGCGACGGCGCCGAGGGCGACGACGAGGATGTCGTAGCCGAGCTGCTCGATGTGGCCGTCGGCCGCCTCGACCGTGACGGACTTCTTCTCGTTCTCGATCTTGGTGACGCGCGCGGTCAGCACGTGGCAGCGCTTGAGCACCCGCCGCAGCGGCACGACCACGTGCCGGGGCTCGATCGCGCCGGCCGCGGCCTCCGGGAGGAACGGCGCGTAGGTCATGTGGGGCTGCGGGTCAACGACGGTCACGGAGGCCTCGTTGGCCCGGAGCATCTTCTGGAGGCCGTACGCCGTGTAGAGCCCGACGTACCCACCACCGAGGACGAGGATCCGAGTCGGTTCCGACTTCGACTTCGCAGCAGCCATGTCTTCATGGTGACACCTTCGCCGTGCTCTCGCTCGGGGGCCCCATCCGGCTGTGACCAGCGTCGCTGCGGTTTCCGTAACGATTCAGTTCTGACCTGTCACCGAGGTCGCGGCCCGGAACACGTCCGCCACCATGGCGTGGGTCACGCGGTATGTCTGGACATTGCGCGGCGAGACGTGATAACAGCCGAAAACCCGCAGGTCGCCGAGTTCCAGCACGGCACCGTGCGCGAACGCCGGCCGCGGCTGCGGCACCGCCCAGCCCGCCGCTTCGAGCACGGGCAGCAACGCCTGCCAGCCGAACGCGCCGAGCACCACGACCGAGCGCAGTGTCGGACGTAACAGTGCGAGTTCTTCGGCGAGCCACGGACGGCAGGTGTCGCGCTCGGCCGGGGCCGGCTTGTTCTCCGGCGGCGCGCAGCGCACGGGCGAGACGAGCCGGGTGCCGTAGAGCTCGAGGCCGTCGCCCATCCGCTCGGACGTCGGCTGCGACGCGAGGCCGACCTCGTGGAGCACCCGGAAGAGGAAGTCGCCGGACGGGTCGCCGGTGAACATCCGGCCGGTCCGGTTCGCGCCGTGGGCCGAGGGGGCCAGGCCGACGACGGCGAGCGAGGCGTCCGGCGGCCCGAAGCCCGGCACCGGGCGGGCCCAGTACCGCTCACCTCGGAACGCCGCCTTGGTGCCCTCGACGCTCTCCCGCCAGGCCACGAGCCGCGGGCAGGCGCGGCAGCCGGCCACCGCGACGTCCAGCTCGGCCAGTGACCTCGGCGGCCGGTTGTCGGTGTGCACCAGGTCACCCTGCCACAGCCGGCCGGTCCCGCCGACTAGGTTGGGTCCATGGCGGACACGACCCCCGAAGAGGCTCCCGAGAAGGCTGGATCTCCGTCGGAAACGACCGAGATCCCGGCCGAGCCGACCGACGACATCGTCACCACCCAGCACACCCTGACCGTGAAGCGGAAGAAGCTCGCGTACACGGCGAAGGCGGGGCGGCTCGTCCTCCGCAAGGAGATCGTCAAGGACGGCAAGTCCGAGGGCTTCAAGGCGAAGGCGGAGGTGTTCGTCACCTCCTACACCCTCGACGACGCCGACCCGGGTTCGCGGCCGGTCACGTTCGCCTTCAACGGCGGGCCCGGGTCGTCGAGCATCTGGCTGCACATGGGCCTGCTGGGGCCGCGCCGGGTGCTGTCGGGCGACGTCGGCGACCTCGTGCCGCCGCCGTACGGGCTGGCCGACAACCCCGAGACGTTGCTGGCGCACAGCGACCTGGTGTTCATCGACCCGGTGTCGACCGGCTACTCGCGCGTCGCGGGCGGCGAGGAGACCAAGGACTTCCACGGCTTCAAGGGCGACATCGAGTCCGTCGGCGAGGTCATCCGGCTGTGGGTGTCGCGGCACCAGCGCTGGCTGTCGCCGAAGTTCCTGGCCGGCGAGTCCTACGGCACGCTGCGCGCCGCCGGGCTGGCCGCGCACCTGCAGGACCGGCACGGGCTGTACCTGAACGGCCTGCTGCTCATCTCGTCCGTGCTCGACCTGGGCACGCTGCGGTTCACCGAGGGCAACGACCTCCCCTACTCGCTGTACGTGCCGACGTACGCGGCGATCGCGCACTACCACGGCCTGCACGGCGAGCGCCCGCTCGACGACGTCCTCGCCGACGCCGAGGACTTCGCGGCGAAGGACCTGCCGTGGGCCCTGGCCCGCGGCGCCCGGTTGTCCACACAGGACCGCGCGGAGGCGGTGGCCACGCTGGCTTCGCTGACCGGGCTGAGCGAGTCCTATGTGGACCGCGTGAACCTGCGGATCGAGCACGTCCGGTTCTTCACCGAGCTGCTGCGCGACCGCGGCCTGGCGGTCGGCCGGATGGACGGCCGCTTCACGACGTGGGAGCCGGACGGCGGCCGCGAGCACATGAGCGACGACCCGTCGATCTCCCGGGTGGTCGGCGCCTACGCGGCGGCGTTCAACCACTACGTGCGGGCCGAGCTTGGCTACGAGAACGACCTGCCGTACGAGATCATCAGCGAGGACACGTTCAAGGCGTGGTCGTACAAGGACTTCGAGGGCCGTTCGGTATCGGTGGTCGACTCGGTGAGCGCGGCGATGCGCGCGAACCCGCACCTCCACGTCCACGTGGCTTTCGGCCACTACGACGGCGCAACGGCGTACTTCGCGGCGGAGCACGTGCTGGCTCACTTGCAGATCCCGGAGGAACTGCGGGAGAACATCGACACGGCGTACTACCCGGCGGGCCACATGATGTACGTCCACGAGCCGACCCGGGTGCAGCAGTCGAAGGACCTGGCGAAGTTCGTCAAGCGGGCGTCGAACCGCTGAGGCCGGCGGTGGTGCCGGGTTCGCCTGTCACCACCGCCCTCAGCCGGCCGCCGTGCCGTAAGTCCCCGGCGGCAGGGTCCGGTACCGGCGGCTGAACCGCCCCGCGAGCAACGTCCCGACGGCCAGCACGATGTACGCCACCCGCACCGGGAACCACGGGGGCATCGCCGGCCAGGTGGCGTCGAGGTCGATCCAGGCCAGAAGGGTGAGCACCGCCGCCGGGGCGAACACCAGGGCGTCGTACGCGCGCAACGCCGCGTCGACGGCCAGGGATGCCTCGTCCTCGGCGATCACCGGGTTGCGCAGGACCGGGCCGAGCACCAGGACCGTTCCGGCGGCTCCGAGCGCCAACGCCACCGCCCAGCCCGCGGCCGCCGGTGGGCTCGTCGCGAACCGGGCGGCGCACAGCACCACGCCGCCGCCGTACGTGATCAGCACCGATGTCACGTTCCACCAGCCCACCTGGGCCGCCGCCACCCGCCACGGGAGGCGGGGGCCCGGGGGTGCCAGGCGGGCGGCGAGGCGTTCGCGGGCGCGGACGCGGCGCCACTGCAGCATCGGGTGCCCCGTGAAGACCACGCTGACCAGCACGAACTTGGCCGGCACCGGCACCGGTGGCAGGACGATGACCGCCCAGACCAAGCCCACGAAGATGCCGTACACCGCGTTCGTCCGCTGGGCCTGCTCGCGGGAGCCGACGCGCAGCGCCAGCAGCCGCGTCGGCCACTGCACCTTGATGCCGCGCCGCGCGAGCCAAGTCCTCGTCAGGGTGACTTCGGCGACCGTCGGCTGGTCCGTGCCCCTCATCGGCCGTAGTACCCGGGCGGCAGCCGGCGGTACCGGCGGCGGAGCAGCAGCCAGCCGGTCAGCTGCATTCCGGCCACGGCCACCAGGTACGCCAGCGCCCACCACCCCAGCGCGCCCGGAACCGCCCAGTCGACCACGAACACCGGCATCGCGAGGAACGCGTACACCGCACAGGGCGCGAACCGGTGGACGTCTTCCGCGCGCAGCACCTCGTCGGCCTGCCGCGACGCCTCGTCCTCAGCGATCACCGGCGCGCGGAAGGCCCGGGCGAGCACCAGCGCGGCCGCCCCGGCGCCCACGGCCGGCGCGAACGCCCCGCCGGCGAACGTGACCGCCGCCGAAACCAGGTACCACCAGCCGATCTGCTTCGCCGCCACGCCGGGGGCGGGCGGGCGCCCGGTGCCCGCGAGGCGCTCGGCGACCTCGTCGGCGGCCTGCACCCGGCGCAGGCGCAGCACCAGGTACAGGGCGACGAGCAGCGCGGTGACCGCGGCCCGGCCCGGCAGCTCCACCGCGTGGAACAGGACGCCGCCGAACCACCACAAGCACGCGACGACGATCAGGTACCGCGGCGCCCCACGGGTCGCGAACCCGCGCGCGCCGATGCGCAGGGCGAGCAGCCGCGCCGGCAGCCACACCGCCACCCCGCGGCGGGCCAGCCAGGCCTGCGTGCGGCCGACGTCGGGCAACGTCGGCTCGCCGGGCAGTCCCGGGTCCACCGGCAACGCCGGCTCACGCACGTCCAGTGCCCCCCTCGGTCACCGGGTACACGCACGGCCGCACCCGGAGGTTGCCTAGGTGCCGTAATAGCGTTCGGGCAGCGCCAGCGCTTCGAGCGCACGGATGGCGCCGACCTCCGCGAGAGCCTCGTGCCGCCGCAGCTCCGTGTACCGGTTCTCGGCGACCATCCACCGGATGTCGAGCTCGTCGGGCGGGTCGTCCCCCTCGTCGTCCGCCGTCCCGGTACTCCAGTGCGGGGCAGAGCCAGACCGGCCGCTCGACCCCGGCGGCGAAGTCCGCGCGGTCCGCGGCCGCCGGCTCCGCCAGGGTTTCCTCACCGACGTCCAGGCCGTACTGCAGGAACAGCACCATGACGAGGTCGTCGAGCAGCATCGGCGAGTAGAACCCGTGCAGCGCGGCCAGCACCGTGGTCCGCAGTTCCCCCGGATCCATCCCCATGCCCCCCTCACACGGAAAACGGCCCACCCCGGCGGGGGTGGGCCGTTCCGGCCGACCTTACTTCAGGTACTGCGAACCGCGCGTCACCGCCGCGTAGGCGTCGACCGCGCCGTGGCCGTAGAAGCCGTTGAACGACGGGTCACCTTCGCAGGTGGCCGTGAACGTCGCGTCGCGGCCCTCCTTCAGGTAGTCCACCGTGCGGGGCACCGGGCAGGCGATCTTCGCCGCCGTGCCTTCGAGGACGCGCTGGACCTTGTCCGGGTCCAGGCCGAACTCGCCGTGCGACTTCTTGCCGTACTGGGAGATGATCAGCGCCGCGACGCCGGTCGCGTGCGGGGTCGCCATCGACGTGCCCTGCAGCCACTGGTAGTAGCCGACGCGGCCGTCGGGGGCGGTCGCCTTCTTGACGCCCGCCGTCAGGCCCGCTTCGGTGATGTTGCCGTCCGCGTCGATGTTGCCCTCGGCGATGCCGACGTTCTTCGGGTACGTCGAAAGGATCTCGTTCTCCACCGTGCGGTACCACGGCGTGCCGAAGCCGTCGCGGAAGAAGCCGCCGGGCGCCGACACCGAGATCTGCTCGAGGCCGTAGTTCGAGTAGTCCGCCTTCTTCTGCGACGGGCCGAACGAGCTCACGCCGATCGTGTGGTTGCCCTCGACCGGCAGGTTCAGGCACGAACTGTTGTCCACCGTGCGCGGGTGGGTGCTGTTCGCCGGGTAGTCGGGGCTCGTGGTGTCCGGCTGCGGCGCACCGAGGTCGGTGTGCTGGTTGCCCAGCGCGACCACCATCGTGACGCCCTTGTGGTGCGCGTAGTTCAGCGCCCGCTGCGTCGCCTCGATGATCGTGCGCTGCTCCGCCTGCTCGGCGGGCGAATCCGCCGGGTTCGCGGAACAGTTGTACAGCCAGGGATCCGTGTAGAAGCTCATGTTGACGACGTCGATGCCCGCGTCGCCGGCGTAGGTCAGCGCGTCGACGGTCGGCTGCAGGAAGAAGTAACCCGAGTCCTGGCCGGCGCGGATGTTCACCAGCGTCACGTTCGGCGCGACACCGGAGACGCCGAAGCCGTTGGCGGCCGCGGCGATGGTGCCGGCGACGTGCGTGCCGTGGCCGCCGTCGTCGTGGTTGACCGGGTCGACGCAGCCGCGGAACTCGCAGGGGCCGTCGACCTCGACGCCGTTGACGTCGGTGGGGATGTCGCGGGTGAAGTTGCGCGAGTCGGCCGCGTCGAAGTTCGGCGCGATGTCCGGGTGCGTGCCGTCGATGCCGGTGTCGATGACGCCGACCTTGACCTGCTTGCTGCCCGGCTGCTTGGTGCGCGAGAGGTCCGAGCGAACGGACTTGAGGCCCCAGAGCTGGTCGTCCAGCGGGTCCATCCCGACGGCCTTGTTGGCGGCGGCCTTCTTGGAAGCGGCGCCGCGGCCTTCCTTTTCGACGTTGTCGTTCTTGGTCTTCTTGCCGTTCTTCGGCACCGAGCCGATGACCTGCGCCTTGGCCGCCCCGAACACGGCGCGGTTCGTGGAAACGCGCTCGGTGAAGCCGGTGGCCGGCGCGCTGGCCTTGATGAGGCCGACGGCGGTGTTGGTCTCCAGGACCGTGCCGCCCGCGGCCTTGATCGCCTGCTGCGCGGTCGCGATGCTCTGGACGTCCTTGGCGAGCACGGTGAATTCGGTCGCCGGGCCGGACAGCGCGGGCTGCGCCGACGCGGCCGGGACCGCGACCGCGGAAACCGCGCCGAACAGCGGCACGGCCAGCACCGCGGCCATGAGCCTGGGTCTCTTCACGTTTCTCCTCCTCGCGGAATGCGGTTCCTGCACCGTATAGACCGGACATTGCGGGTACAACGGCCAAACGTACGTTATGGAACAACCGACTTCTGCTCGGCGAAGTGACAAGCTGACAAGTGCCCGTCCGTCCGGGGCACCAGCTCCGGCACCTCCGTCGCGCACCGGTCCTCCGCCTTCCAGCACCGCGTGCGGAACCGGCACCCGGACGGGGGATCCAGCGGGCTGGGCACGTCGCCGGTCAGCCGGATCACCTGGCGGCGCCCGCGCACGGACGGGTCCGCCACCGGGACCGCCGACAGCAGCGCCTGGGTGTACGGGTGCGACGGGCGTTCGTAGATCTCCTCGTCGGTGCCGAGCTCGACGATCTTGCCGAGGTACATCACCGCGACCCGGTTGGACAGGTGCCGCACCACCGAAAGGTCGTGCGCGATGAAGACGTACGACAGGCCGAACTCGCCCTGCAGCTCGCCGAGCAGGTTCATCACCTGCGCCTGGATCGAGACGTCCAATGCGGACACCGGCTCGTCGCAGATGATCACCTTGGGCCGCAGCGCGAGCGCCCGCGCGATGCCGATGCGCTGGCGCTGGCCGCCGGAGAACTGGTGCGGGTAGCGGTTGAGGTGCTCGGGGTTGAGCCCGACCACCTCCAGCAGCTCGCGCACCTTGCCCGCCCGCGACCCCTTGGGCGCGACGTCGGCGTGGATCTCGAACGGCTCGCCGACGATGTCGCCGACGGTCATCCGCGGGTTGAGCGAGGTGTACGGGTCCTGCAGCACGATCTGGATCTCGCGGCGCAGCTTCCGCAGTTCGGCGCCGCGCATCGCGAAGATGTCGCGGCCCTCGAACCGCGCGGTGCCGCCGGTCGGTTCCTCCAGGCGCATCAGGACCTGGGCGAGCGTCGACTTGCCGCAACCGGACTCGCCGACGACGCCGAGCGTCTCGCCCGGCATCAGGTCGAACGAGACGCCGTCGACCGCCTTGACCTGGCCGATCGTCTTCTTGAACAGGATGCCGGTGCGGACCGGGAAGTACTTCTTCAGGTCGGTGACCGAAAGGATCGGGTCAGGCACGGGAGCTCACCACCTCTTCGGCGAAGTGGCACGCGCTGGTGCGGCCGAAGCCGATCGCGTGCTGCGGCGGGACGTCGACGCTGCACCGGGCCTCGGCCCGCTTGCACCGCGGGTGGAACGGGCAGCCCGGCGGGATGTGCAGGAGGCTGGGCGGCAGGCCCTTGATGGTTTCCAGGGTCTGTCCTTTGAGGTCGAGCCGGGGCAGGGAATCCATCAGCGCGGCGGTGTACGGGTGGCCCGGCGAGCGGAACAGCTCGACGGCGTCGGCCTGCTCGACGATCCGGCCCGCGTACATCACCGCGATCCGGTCGGCGACCTCGGCGACCACCCCCAGGTCGTGGGTGATCAGGACGAGCCCCATCCGGCGTTCGGCCTGGATCTCGTGCAGCAGGTCCATGATCTGGGCCTGCACCGTGACGTCGAGGGCGGTGGTCGGCTCGTCCGCGATGAGCAGGTCCGGGTCGAGCGCCAGCGACATCGCGATCATCGCGCGCTGGCGCATGCCGCCGGAGAACTGGTGCGGGTAGTCCTTGATCCGGCGCTCGGCGGCGGGGATGCGGACGGTGTCGAGCAGTTCGATCGCCCGCTTCCGGGCGTCCTTCTTGGACATCCCGAGCCGGACGCGCAGCTGTTCCTCGATCTGGAACCCCACGGTGAACACCGGGTTCAGCGCGGACAGCGCGTCCTGGAAGATCATCGCGATCTCGCTGCCGCGCACCTCGCGGCGGCGTTCCTCGGTCGCCGTCAGGAGGTTCTCGCCGCGCCAGCGCACGGCGCCGGCGGTGATCACGCCGGGCGGCATGTCGAGGATCCCCATCACGGTCTGGGCGGTGACGCTCTTGCCGGAGCCGGATTCCCCGAGCACGGCCAGGGTTTCGCCCGCGTGCACCGAGTAGCTGACGCCGTTGAGCACGTTCGCCACGCCGTCGGACGTCCGGAACTCGACGTGCACGTCCTCGACCTCGAGGAGCAGTTCGTTGTCGGACAAGGGAGCTACCTCGACTTCGGATCGAGCGCATCGCGGATGCCGTCACCCAGCATCACGAAGGCCAGCACGGTCAGGGTGACGAAGGCGCCGGGGAACAGCAGCATGTGCGGGTCGTTCCGGAAGTAGTCCCGCGAGTCGGCGATCAGCACGCCCCACGAGAGCACCGGCGCGCGCACGCCGATGCCGAGGTAGGCCAGGGTCGCCTCGGCGCCGATGAACGCGCCGAGCGCGATGGTGGCGTACACCAGCACCGGCGCGATGGTGTTCGGCAGCAGGTGCCGGAAGATGATCCGCGGGGTGCTCGCGCCGAGGCCGCGCGCGGCCTTGACGTAGTCGAGCTGCTTGGCCACCAGCGTCGCCGAGCGCATGATCCGCATCGCGACCGGCCAGCTCAGCACGGCGATCGAGCAGACCACCTGCACGACGATCGTGACCGCGCCGGGACTCGTCCCGGGCGCGTTGAACGTGGTCAGGATGACGATCGCGCCGAGCACGAACGGCAGGCCGGCGAAGATGTCGCCGAAGCGCGACAGCAGGCTGTCGACGATCCGGCCGTAGTAGCCGGCGAGGATGCCGACCACCGAGCCGAAGAGGACGGTCAGCGCCGTGGAGAACAACCCGACCAGCACCGACGCGCGGGCGCCGTAGATCGTGCGGACGTAGACGTCCTGGCCCTGGTTGTCGTAGCCGAACCAGGCGTCCGCGGACGGGCCTTCGTTGGCGTGCAGGAGGTCGCTGAAGCCCGGGTCGCGGGAGGTGAACAGGCCGGGCGCGATCGCGACCAGCAGGATGAACAGGATGATCACCGCCGAGGCGATGACGGCCGGCTTGCGCCGCAGCTGGCGCCAGGCGTCGCTCCACAGGCTGCGGGGTTTCTGCGGGCCGGTGGCGGAATCGTCCACACGGGACAGTTCGGCCGCGTCGGCCCCGCCGCCGCCCACCAGGTTCGGGTCAGTCATAGCGGATCCTCGGGTCGAGAACGGCGTAGAGCAGGTCGACGACCAGGCTCATCAGCAGGTACACCACCACCAGCAGGACGACCACGCCGACGACGGTCGCGCTCTCCCGGTTCTGGATGCCGCGGAAGATGAGCCCGCCAAGGCCGTTGATGTTGAACACGCCTTCGGTGACGATCGCGCCGCCCATCAGGGCGCCGAGGTCGGTGCCGAGGAACGTCAGCACCGGGATCACCGAGTTGCGCAGCAGGTGGACGAGCACGACCCGGCTCTGCGGCTGGCCCTTCGCGATGGCCGTCCGGACGTAGTCGGCGCGGCGGTTCTCGGCGATGCTCGTGCGCGCCAGCCGGGCGACGTAGGCCATGGACAGGCTGCCGAGCGCGAGGCCGGGCACGATGAGCTCGCCGACGCTGGGGTTGTCCGACACGCTCGCTTCGATCCAGCCGAGGCCGTTGGCACCCAGGGCCAGCTGCAGCACGATCGCGGTGACGAACACCGGCAGCGAGATCAGGAACGTGGTCGAGACCAGCACGAGGTTGTCGAGGAAACCCTTGCCGCGCAGGCCGGTCAGCACGCCGGCGGTGAGCCCGATGACCGCTTCGATGATCACGGCGATCACGGCCAGGCGCAGCGTGATCGGGTAGGACGTGGCGATCAGCTCGCCGACGGACGTGCCGTTGAAGGTTTCGCCCCAGTCGCCGGTGAACAGGCTGCCGAGGTACTTGAAGTACTGGACGAAGAGGTTGTCGTTCAGGTTGAACTTTTCGGTCATCTGGGCGATGTAGGACGCCGGGCACGCGGTCTGGCCGCACTTGCCGGAAAACGGGTCGCCGGGCACCGCCCAGACCAGGACGTAGATGAGGAACGTGGTGCCGAAGAACACCGGGATCAGCTGGAGCAGCCGTCGCAGGACGTAGCGGGTCATCGAGAGTTCCTAGTGCGCGCCGGCCGTCGTGAGTGAGAAACGCTGTTTCTCACTCACGACGGCGTGTGGTGGGTGCGGTCGGTCAGCGCGTCACTTCTTCAGGACCTCGATGGACGGGTAGTCCGGCATGCGCCGGAAGTCCAGGGCCGCGGACTTGAGGTTCTTCGACTTCGCCGCGACGCCCTTCTCATCCCACGTCGGGATCGACGGCAGGTCCTGCGCGATCAGGTCCTCGGCCTGCTGGTACAGCTTGACCGCGGCGTCCTTGTCGGCGGTGGCGTCCGCCTTCTCGAGGAGCGCGTCGACCTGCGGGTTCGAGTACGTCGAGTCGTTCGACGAGCCGCCGGTCTTGTAGATCGGGTTGAGGAAGTCCTCGATGGACGGGTAGTCCGCCGACCAGTCCGAGCGGCCCATGCCGGTGAGCTTGTGGCCGGTCACGATGCTGCGCCACTGGCCGAAGTCGGTCGCGGGCACGAAGTCGCACTCGACGCCGAGGGTGTTCTTGATGCTGTTGCACGCCGCGACGAGCGGTTCCTTGCGGCCACCGTCCGCGTTGGACGCGATGGTCAGCTTGCCCTGGAAGCCCGACTTCTGGAACGCCGCCTTGGCGGCGGCCGGGTCGTACTTGCAGTACTGGCAGACACCGGGCCGCGCACCCGGGATGCCCTGCGAGATGTAGCCGTCGGCCGGCACGTAGGTGTCGTTCATGACGGTCTTGGTGATCTGCGCGCGGTCGATCGCCATCGAGATGGCCTTGCGCAGCTCGAGGTTGTTGTAGCCGGGCACGTAGTACGGGACGGCGATGGTGCTGATCCCGAGCAGGTGGCCGGTGACCAGCCGGTCGCCGAGGTCGTTCTTGTACTTCCCGCCCGCGACGGCCGACGGCGGCAGCGCCTCCATGAAGTCGAGCCGCCCGCTCAGCAGGTCCTGGTAGGCGGTCTCCTGGCTGGAGTAGATCTTGATGTCGAGGTTCTTGAACTTGACCTTGTCGTCACCCTTGTAGTCGTCGAACCGGGTGAGCTTGATGTCCTGGTTGGGCGTCCGCGAGACGAACTTCAGCGGGCCGTTGCCGATCGGGTGCTGCTCGAAGCCCTTGGGATCCTTGAAGAACGCGTCCGGCAGCGGCGCGAAGGCCTGGTAGCCGACCTTGATGTCGAAGACGGAGAAGGGCGCGTTGAGCGTCACCTGGAATTCGTAGTCGCCCTTGGCGACCAGGCCGGACATCTTGTCGGTGGCCGGCTTGGCGTTCTCGTCCGCGGGGTGGACGTCGGCGTACCCCTGGATGTTCGAGAAGAAGTCGGTGTTGAGCTGGCCGTTCGGCCCGTAGGCGCCGTAGTTCCAGGCGTCGATGAAGTTGTGCGCCTTCACCTCGGTGCCGTCGTGGAACTTCCAGCCCTGCTTGATCTTGATGTCGTAGACCTTGGAGTCGGTCGTGGTGATCGAGTCCGCCATCAGGTTGAAGGGCTGCGCGTCCGCGCCCTTGAAGCCGACGAGCGTGGCGAACATCGGCTGGATCGCCTTGGTGCCACCCAGGTCGTTGATGTTGGTCGGGACCAGCGCGTTCTGCGGTTCGGTGCCGTAGACGCTGACGGTGCCGTCCGGATCCGTCCCGCCGGCGCCCGTGGAGCTGCCCGAGCCACCGCCGCACGCGGTGAGCGCGAGCGCCAGCGAGGTCATCACCACCGTGGGTCCCCAGAGCCTGCGCGAAGGACGCATGATCCCCTCCATCTCCGTCTGCCCGAAAGGTGAGACGCACGCTATCGGGGGCGGTGAAGCCGATCACAGGACTGCGGTGTTGCAAATGAGTGACGACCGTCAGGACCACCTGGTTGGAGCACAACCAAGGTAGCAAACCGGATGCTCCGGACGGCCTAGCGCGGACAGCAGGTCATCGCCCGCTCACCCAGGGTTCCGTTGCGGCACAAGCCCTTTGGGACGGCCGAACGGTCGGTCAGCCGGAACTCGCGAGATCAGAGCCGGAACTCGCGTGACTGGAGCCGGAACTCGCGTGACTGGAGCCGGAACTCGCGTGATCAGCGCCGGAACTCGCGTGACTGGAGCCGGAACTCGCGAGATCCGGCTCCGATCACGCCGGTCACGGGTTCGATCACGTGGGATACGGGCTCAGTCACGGTGGTCAGGCGAGGGAGAGGGCGATGCCGTCGAGGATGTCGTGCTCGCTGACCACCAGCTCGGTCGGGCCGCCGCGGGCCGCGAGCTGTTCGGCGAGGGTCTGGACCACTACCGCGCCGCCGCCGATCACGTCCACGCGGCCCGGGTGGATCACCGGGTTGGCCGCGCGGGTCGCGTGGTCACTCTGCAGGAGCTCGGTCGCGAGGCGGTCGATGTCCGCCGGGGTCAATGTGGACAGGTGCACCCGGTCGCTGTCGTACTCCGGCAGCCCGAGCGCGATCGCCGAGAGCGTCGTCACCGTGCCCGCCACGCCGACCCACGTGCGCGCGCGGGCCACGTCGACGACGTCGAACGCCTCGGTCAGCACCTTGCCCGCCAGGTCGCGGGCCGCCGCGATCTCGTCCGCGGCCGGCGGGTCGCTCTTCAGCGCGCGCTCGGTGATGCGGACGCAGCCGATGTCGACCGACTTCGCCGCGAGCACCTCGGCCTGCCGGCCGTCCCAGGTGCCGAGGACCAGCTCGGTCGAGCCGCCGCCGACGTCGGCCACCACGAACGGGCCGTCGTCCGGGTCCTGCTCGCCCACCGCGCCGGTGAACGACAGCCGCGCCTCTTCGTCGCCGCTGATCACCTCGGCCTCGACACCCAGGGTTTCGCGCGTCATGCGGAAGAAGTCGTCGCGGTTCCTGGCGTCGCGGGTGGCGGAGGTGGCCACCATGCGCACCTTTTCGACGCCCTTGCGCCGGGCGGCGATCGTGTAGTCGGCCAGCGCGGCCCGGGTGCGTTCGAGCGCCTCGGGGGCCAGCTCGCCGGTCGCGTCGACGCCCTGTCCGAGCCGGACGATCCGCATCTCGCGGTGCAGGTCGCGCAGGTCGACCGTGCCGTCGTGGCGCGGGGTCAGCTCGGCGACGAGCAGGCGGATGGAGTTGGTCCCACAGTCGATCGCGGCAACACGAGGCATGCGATCACCCTAACTGGACGGTGCCACCACCGTGGTCGTGGTCAGGGTGACCGACGTGCTGACCGAGGTGATCACCGCACCGCAGGACGGCGTGGGTGTCGTGGCCGGCGGCTTCGGGCTGGTCGTCGGCCCGGTGGGCGTGGTGGTCGGCGACGGCACGGTCGTCACGCTGATCTCCGTCGTCGTGGTCGGCGTCGTCGTGGGCGGCGCGCACGGCTTCGTCGGTGTCGTCGTCGGGACCGGGCTGGCCGGCGTGGTCGTCGGCGAGGACGGCGTGGTGGCCGGCACCGGGGGCGGCGGCACGGACGGCGGGGGCGGGGCCGCGGCCGCGTTCGGCGCGCCGATCGGCACCGTGCTGTCCGGCACCTGCATGATCCCGCTGCGGTAGGCGTCCGCCCACAGGACCACCGTGTTCACGTACGTGTCGGAGTTGTTGTAGCGGTAGATCGCCCCGCGCAGCTGGTCCGGCTTCGCCAGGTCGAACCCGCCCGAGCAGAGGTAGCGGCCGGTGGCCAGGGCCGCGTCGAAGATGTTGTTCGGGTCGGCCTTGCCGTCGCCGTTGCCGTCGGAGGCGTAGCCCCGCCAGGTCGCCGGGATGAACTGGGTCGGGCCGACCGCGCGGTCCCACACCGGGTCCGTGTCGAGCAGGCCCTGGTCGGTGTCCGGGATGGCGGCGAACCCGCCCTGGCCGTTGAGCTGCGGGCCGAGGATCGGCTCGCGGGTGGTCCCGGCCGCGTCGACGTACCCGCCGCGCGCGTGGTTGGACTCGATCCGGCCGATGCTGGCGACGAGCGCCCAGTCGATGTGGCACGCGGGCAGCTCGCGGCCGAGGACGTCGGCGGCGTTCTTGTACGCGGCGAGCGCGGTGGCCGGGATGCCGAGCGGGCCGTCGGGCAGCTCGTACGCCGGGAGCGGCAGCGGGGTCGGGGCGCCGGGCAGGGTGCCGTCGACGGCGATCTGCTGGATGGCGGCGTGGCCGGGGTCGTAGCCCTGGCCGAGCGCGGCGTCGCGGGTGTGCGCACCGCTCCCGCCGAGCCAGCCGAGCGTGCCGCCGCCGGCGACCAGCGCCGGGACGACCGCCAGGATGCCGGTGACCAGCGGGAACGCGGTGCGGTGGCGGATCCCGAACCTCCGGGTGTAGCTCCCGACTGCGTCTGGCAGCCGCCGCACACGCATGACTCAGAGCCCTCCTGGCCGGATCGGTCGTCACCGTCGGGACACAGCCTGCCGTACCCGAGGCGAGGTTTCACCCGTCGAAAGACCCTAAAGAGGACTTTCGCTCACCCAGACCAGTTATCTGTTCACAACGCGCGAGCGTTACGCGGCACAGTCTCCCGTAGGCCACCCGTTGGCCTTAAGCAGGACGAGCGTCTCGTCACCGAACGGATTCACCCCGGGCCCGACGGCGAGCGCGTGGGCCACGTGCACGTGCAGGCACTTGACACGGCCGGGCATGCCGCCCGCGGTGACCTGGTGACCGAGCGGCTCGATGGCGTCCCGCTCGGCGAGGTAGGTCTCGTGGGTGCGCTGATACTGCGCGGCGAGCTCGGGATCGGTGGTGAGCCGCTCGGTCATCTCCTTCATGATCCCGGACGCCTCGATGGTGCCGATCATGGAGTTCAGCTTCGGGCAGGTCAGGTAGTAGAGGGTCGGGAACGGCGTCCCGTTCTCCAGCCGCGGGCTGGTCTGCACGACGGAGGGGTGCCCGCTCGGGCACCGCGCGGCGACGGCTCGCAGCGCGCGCGGCGGCCGTCCGAGCTGTTCCGCGATGACCTCGCGGTCGGCGTCGGTGACGGGCTCGAACCGGTGCTGCTGCGTGCTGTTCACGCGGTCCAGGTTAGAGCGTGCGGCGCACCGGTCCCGCGCCCGGGCTCAGCCGCCCGAGACCTGGTTCCAGAGGTTCTCGTACCAGGAGCTGCCCACCACCGGCTGCTGGCCCGGCTGCGGGGCCGCGTCCGGGGCCTTGTCCTCCGGCAGCTGCACGATGTAGGGCGTCTCGCCCGGCTTGACGTACCGCAGCCGCCGCCGGGCCTCGGCCTCGATCTGCGCCGGGTCGCTCAGCTCCGCCTTGCGGCCTTGGAGCTGAGCGACCTCCTGCTGCAGCTGGGCCTGCTGCGCCTGCTGTTCGCGGACCTCGGTCCGCTGGGAGAGGTACGTGCGCAGGGGCACAGCGATGGTGAACGCCAGCGCGCACACCACGATCGCCACCACCGCCGCGCGGCGGGTGGTGGACATGCCGAGCACCTTCGCCGCACCCGACGCGCGCTTCGCCGCCAAGCCCCGGCGCAGCCGGGCCCTGGTGGTCTCGGCGTCGCCGGTGCGGCGGCGCGCCGCCGCCGTGCCGTCCGCCGTGCGGGGCGACCGGGATCCCGGGCTCCCCGCGCGGCCCGCGTCGGGGCGGCGGGTCCGCGTGGGTCCACCGACCCGCGCCGACCCGCCGCCACCGCCGCGGCGGCCGCGTGTCCTCCCCCGGTCCGCCATCGGCGTCAGGCCTCGGCGCTGAACCGCGGAAAGGCCAGCTCGCCGGCGTACCGGGCGGCGTCACCGAGGGTCTCCTCGATGCGCAGCAGCTGGTTGTACTTGGCGATCCGCTCGCCGCGGGCCGGGGCACCGGTCTTGATCTGGCCGACGCCGGTGGCGACCGCCAGGTCCGCGATGAAGGTGTCCTCGGTCTCGCCCGAGCGGTGGCTCATCATCGACTTGTAGCCGAACGACGTGGCCAGGGAGATCGCGTCGAGCGTCTCGGACAGGGTGCCGATCTGGTTGACCTTCACCAGCAGCGCGTTGGCGGCGCGGCGGGTGATGCCCTCCTCGAGGCGGTCCGGGTTGGTGACGAACAGGTCGTCGCCGACGATCTGGACCTTCTCGCCGACCTCGGCGGTCAGGGTGACCCAGCCGTCCCAGTCGTCCTCGCTCAGCGGGTCCTCGATGGACACGAGCGGGTAGTCGCGCAGCAGTTCGGCGTAGTACGCCGACATCTGCTCCGCGCTCTTCTTGCTGCCTTCGAAGGTGTACGCGCCGTCGGCGAAGAACTCCGTCGCGGCGACGTCCAGCGCGAGCGCGACGTCGCGGCCCGGGGTGTAGCCGGCCTTCTCGATGGCCTGCAGGATCAGGTCGAGCGCCTCGCGGTTGTTCGCCAGGTTCGGCGCGAAGCCGCCTTCGTCGCCGAGGCCGGTCGAGAGGCCGCGGCCCTTCAGCACCGACTTCAGCGAGTGGTAGACCTCGGTGCCCCAGCGCAGGGCCTCGCGGAAGGTCTCCGCGCCGATCGGCGCGATCATGAACTCCTGGATGTCGACGTTGCTGTCCGCGTGCGAACCGCCGTTGAGGATGTTCAGCATCGGCACCGGCAGCACGTGCGCGTTCGGGCCGCCCAGGTAGCGGAACAGCTCCAGCTCGGCCGACTCGGCGGCGGCCTTCGCGACGGCCAGCGAGACGCCGAGGATGGCGTTCGCGCCGAGGCGGGACTTCGCCGGGGTGCCGTCGAGGTCGACCAGCTTCTGGTCGACGATCCGCTGGTCGACGGCCTCGATGCCGACCATCTCCGGGCCGATCTCGTCGAGCACCGCGGCGACCGCGCGCTCGACGCCCTTGCCGTTGTAGCGGCCGGTGTCGCCGTCACGCAGCTCGACCGCTTCGTGCTCACCGGTCGACGCCCCCGACGGAACCGCGGCCCGCGCCAGGGTGCCGTCGTCGAGAGCCACCTCCACCTCGACCGTCGGGTTGCCGCGCGAGTCCAGAATCTCGCGCGCGCCTACCTGCTCGATGAGAGCCACGCCATGCTCCTCGGGTGAATCGTTCCTGCCTGCGGTGACGCGCCCAGCCTAGCCGTCTCGGGAGTTCACTCGTTGGAGGACTCACCGCCCGCGCGGACCGCCTGCCAGCCCGGCGGCAGCTCGACGGTCTCCGACGTCTGCTGCCAGAACGTCCAGCTGTTGCCGCCGAGGTCGGCGACGGTGAACACCCGGGCGCCGTAGGGCTGGTCCTGCGGCGGCTCCAGCTCGCACTCGTCACCCAGCGCGGCCTCGATCCGCGCGTAGGCGTCGTCGACGTCGTCGACGTAGAGGATGTTCAGCTGGCCGACCGGCCCGTCGACGCCCTTGGCCTGCCAGTAGCCCGGCCCGACCCCGGCGAGCTGGATCCGCGCTTCGCCCGCGCGCAGGGTCGCCTGGAAGACCTCGCCGGCGCCGTCGCAGAACCGGACCTCTTCGGTGAAGCCGAAGACCCTGGTCAGCCAGGCGAGCGCCGCGGTGGCGTCGGCGTAGTACAGGTAGGGCGCCAGGCCCCGGTACGGGCTGCTCATGGCGGGACAGTCCATCACGTCCCGTTCGGCGGCGTGTGCAACCCCCTCCCCCGGGGTAACGTGGGAGTGACCATGACGGACGCCGCAGCTGCTTCGCAGCCTCCCGAGGAGTCGCGGTTCCACGCCTTCCGCCAGGCCGAAGACCTGGTCGGCCGTCGTCGCCCGCTCGAGGCGCTGAAGGCGTTGCAGCCCCTGCTGGAATCCGAAACGGACAAGCCGTCGGTGCACCTGCTGGCCGGCCGCGCGTACTTCCACTCCGCTCAGTTGCGGCGCGCGGAGGAGGCGTTCACCCGGGTGCTGGAGCTGGACCCGACGGACCACTACGCACGGTTCATCCTGGGCCGGACGTTGCAGCGGCTCGGCCGGTTCGTGGAGGCCCTGGCGCAGATGCGGATGGCGTCGGCGATGAACCCGGTGCCGGAGTACCTCGAGGCGATCAACGAGGTCAAAGCCCGCATCGCCCTGCGCGAACCCTGACCGGCAGGGCCGAACGGCCCGGGTCGCCTCGGCCTTTCGGCCGACCGGGCCGGGCCCCTCGACCGATGTGCCGTACCCCCTCGCGCGGCGATGCTGGTCGCAGACCGAACGAGAGGGACCACGATGTCGATCTTCGCCACGCTGGGTGCGTACGCCGGCTTGCTGCTGCTGGTGCTGATGGCCGTCACGCCGATGTTCGCCGACCGGGAGCTCTGACTCAGGGCGCGACGCTCGCCTCCGCGTAGGCGTCCGCCGCACTGAAGACGTCCTGGCCGTAAGACACGGCCGGGTTGTAGAACAGGATCGCCCGCCACCAGCCGGCCGGTGTCCCCAGGTCGTCGGCGCCGGAACACAAGTACCGCGCCGCCGTGAAGGCCGCGTCGTCGATGTTCTGCGGGTCCGGGGTGCCGCCGTCGCCGTTCGCGCGTTCCTGGTACTTCTTCCACGTCGACGGCAGGAACTGCATCGGGCCGATCGCGTGGTCCCACGACTTGTCGCCGTCGAGCTTGCCGCCGTCGCTGTCGTGCACCGCCGGCACGCCCGGGGAGCCGTCCAGCGGCGGGCCGACCACCGGCTTCGCCACCCGGCCGTCCGCGCCGACCGCCGCGAGGTCGAACTCGCCGCGCTGGGTCTCGACCCGGCCGATGCCCGCGAGGGTCGCCCACGACAGGTGGCACGTCGGTTTCTGGCGTTGCATCCACATCTCCGCCCGGCCGTACGCCGTCAGCACGCGCACCGGGACGTGCGTCTTGTCCGCCACGCGGGCGGCCCACGCGTCCAGCTCGGCGCGGTCGGACACCTGCGGCCGGTCGACCGGCGCGGCGAGCCCGGCCCGCGGTGCTTCGGCGCCCGGCTGCGGCCGCTGCTCGGGAATCGCGAGCGCCGGCTGGACCGGCGGTGACGCGACCGGGGCGCCGGGATTCCGGACACCGATGGTCACGAGCAGGACCACGCCGGTGACCACCAGCCCCAGCGCGAGAGCGACCCGGCCGACGTACCGCCTGGGCGGGCCGCCCGAAGGCGGCGACGGAGGCGTGACGGTCGGCTGAGCGGTATCGGCCACCCGATCAGGTTACGAGGCCACTCAAGAGGGTGGCTGTGCTATTCCGGGGCTTCGCCCCGGGCCGGGGGCTCCGCCACCCGGAACCCCCTAAAGCCATCATCCGAACGGCTGACCAGGCAAGCGGAGGGTAAAACCAGGCCCACTGCCAGCGACATCACAAATTTCGTTATCGAGTCGACGCGCAAGCCTCTGACCTGCGGTTACCCTAACCTAACTTCGAGTCGATGCCTGAATTGTCCGGTTGACTGGTTTCCAGCGGGCGCGCGGGCACTGGACTTACAGGTGAGCCTTACCTAAAACCATCACGGAAGCAGAACTCAGGGAGGCGGACCGGTGTTGTTCTCGAGCGCGCTGATCGGGCTGCGCGAAGGCCTGGAAGCCGCGCTGGTCGTCAGCATCCTGGTGGCCTTCCTGGTGAAGACCGACCGGCGGCACGCGCTGCGCTGGGTCTGGCCGGGCGTCGGCGCCGCGGTGCTGCTGTCGGTCGCGGTCGGCGCCGTCCTCACCTTCACGACCGCCCAGCTGTCCTTCGAGCACCAGGAGCTGCTCGGCGGGAGCCTGTCGATCGTCGCTGTCGTGTTCGTCACCGCGATGATCTTCTGGATGCGCAAGGCGGCCAAGAGCATCGCCGCCGAGCTGCGCGGGAAGATGGACGACGCGCTGGACGTCGGCCCGGCGGCCGTGCTGCTGCTGTCGTTCCTCGCGGTCGGGCGCGAGGGGCTCGAGACCGCGGTGTTCTTCTACTCGACCGTCCAGGCCGCGCAGTCGGACACCGTGCAGCCGCTGATCGGCTTCGCCGTCGGCATCGCGGCCGCGGTCGTGCTGGCGTGGCTGCTCTACAAGGGCGCGGTGCGGTTCAACCTGTCGAAGTTCTTCACGATCACCGGCGTGCTGCTGGTGTTCGTCGCCGCGGGCGTGCTCGGCTACGGCCTCCACGACCTGCAGGAGGCAGCCTTCCTGCCCGGCATCGGCACGCTCGCCTTCGACGCTTCGGCCACGCTGCCCGAGACCTCCTGGTACGGCGCCCTGCTCAAGGGCATCTTCAACTACTCGCAGCAGACGACCGTCCTGCAGGCCGTCGCCTGGGTCGCCTACGTCGCCGTCGTGCTGCCCCTGTTCCTCAAGCCCAGCAAGAAGACCGCGCCGGCACCCGCCGTCGCGGCCGCCTCGAAGGAGTGACCGTGCGCAAGACCCCCTCGCTGGCCGTGCTGGCCGGCGCCGCCGTACTGGTGACGCTGGCCGCGTGCGACAGCAAGAGCCAGCCCGCGGCGGCCGGCGGCCCGATCAAGGTCGCCGCGTCCGACACCGCGTGCGAGGTCTCCGCGACCACGGCCGGCGCCGGCAACGTGACCTTCGAGATCACCAACAAGGGCACCAAGGTCACCGAGTTCTACCTCTACGCCGAGGGCGACCGGATCATGGGCGAGGTCGAGAACATCGCGCCCGGGCTGAACCGGCGGCTGATCGTCGAGGTCGCCGACGCCGGCAAGTACCAGACCGCGTGCAAGCCGGGGATGGCCGGCGCCGGCATCCGCGGCGACTTCACCGTCACCGGCGGCGTCGCGAAGCAGAACGACAGCAACGCGCAGAAGGCTCAGGCCACCAAGAGCTACGCCGACTACATCGCCAACAACACCTCCGCGCTGCAGGACGAGACGGTGAAGTTCGCCGACCTCGTCAAGGCCGGCAAGGTCGACGAGGCGAAGGCCGCGTACGCGCGCACCCGCGTCTACTACGAGCGGATCGAGCCGGTCGCCGAGAAGTTCGGCGACCTCGACCCGGCCATCGACGTCCGCGAGGCCGACCTCGAGCCGAACCAGCAGTTCACCGGCTTCCACCGGCTGGAGAAGGACCTGTTCAAGACCGGCCTCCAGCCCGACAGCGCCCAGATCGCCGACAAGCTGGTGACCGACGTCAAGGACCTGGTCGCCAAGACGAAGACCCTGGAGCTGTCCGCGCTGGACCTCGCGAACGGCGCCAAGGGCCTGCTCGACGAGGTCGCCACCGGCAAGATCACCGGCGAGGAAGAAGCCTTCTCGCACACCGACCTCTGGGACTTCCAGGCCAACCTGGACGGTTCGAAGGGCGCGATCACCTCGCTGCGCCCGGTGCTGCAGGCGAAGGACCCCGCCCTGGTGTCCACTTTGGACAAGGAGTTCGCGAACGTGCAGGGCCTGCTCGACAAGCAGCGGTCCGGTGACGGCTTCAAGCTGTACACCGACCTGTCCCAGGACCAGGTCAAGGAGTTCGCCTCGGCCGTCGACGCGCTGAGCGAACCGCTGAGCAAGGTTGCGGAGGTCGTCTCCAAGTGACACCGGCCGAGGGCACGCAGACAGAGAGCACGCGCGTCTCGCGGCGGAAGCTCTTCGGCCTGGCGGGCGCGGGCGTCGCGCTCGCCGGGGCGGGCGCCGCCGCCGGCATCGGGATCGACAAGGCCACGAGTGGCAACGCCGAGGCGTCGACGAACGTCGTCGACTTCCACGGCGAGCACCAGGCCGGCATCGTCACCCCGGCGCAGGCGAACCTGCACTTCGCGGCCCTCGACGTCACGACGAAGGACCGCGAAAAGCTGCGGGCCCTGCTCAAGACGTGGACCGACGCGGCCCGCCGGATGACGGCGGGCCAGGAGGTCGTGGCGAACGGCGCGGTCGGCAGCGGCGCGTACGCCCCGCCGGGCGACACCGGCGAGGCGCTCGACCTGCCGCCGTCGAACCTGACGCTGACCATCGGGTTCGGGCCGTCGCTGTTCGACGGCCGGTTCGGCCTCGCGGGCAAGCGGCCGCCGCAGCTGATCGACCTGCCGCTGTTCCCGAAGGACAAGCTCGACCCGGCCCGCAGCGGCGGCGACCTGTGCATCCAGGCCTGCGCGGACGACCCGCAGGTGGCGGTGCACGCGGTCCGCAACCTGGTCCGGCTCGGCTTCGGCGTGACCGAGGTCCGCTGGTCGCAGCTCGGCTTCGGCCGCAGCTCGTCGACGTCGCGGGCGCAGGCGACGCCACGGAACCTGTTCGGGTTCAAGGACGGCACGAACAACATCAAGTCCGAGGAACCCGACGTGCTGCGCGACCAGGTCTGGGTCGAGCCCGGCGACGGCCCGGCGTGGATGGCGGGTGGCTCGTACCTGGTGGCGCGCCGCATCCGGATGCACATCGAGACGTGGGACCGCGAAACCCTCGACGGCCAGGAAAAGATCATCGGCCGCACGAAGGGCACCGGCGCCCCGCTGGGCCAGACCGCGGAGTTCGACGAGCTCGACCTCGAGGTCGGCGGCGCGGGCGGCGAGAAGCTGATCCCGGCGGACGCGCACGTCCGGCTGGCTTCGCACCAGGCGCTCAACGGCGTCCGGATCCTGCGCCGCGGCTACAACTTCGTCGACGGTTCGGACGGCGTCGGACACCTCGAAGCCGGGCTGTTCTTCCTGGCGTTCAACCGCGACACCCGCAAGCAGTACGTGCCGATGCAGCAGGCGCTGTCGTCGAAGGACGCGATGATGGAGTACGTCCAGCACACCGGCTCGGCGCACTTCGCGGTCCCGCCGGGCGTGACCCGCGAGTCGAGCTGGGCGGACGCCCTCTTCTCCTGACCCCGCCACGGCACTTTCCCGTGAAAGTGCCACCTAAAGCCTTTAGGTTTATGTACACTGGCTTTAGGCAAACGGGAGAAGGCTGATGGTTCGAGCAGGGTTGACCACGGACCGCGTGGTGCGCGCCGGCGCGGAGCTGGCCGACGAGGCGGGCTTCGACCGCGTGACGCCGTCGGAGCTGGCCCGGCGGCTCGGCGTCCAGGTCGCCAGCCTGTATTCGCACGTCAAGAACGCGCACGACCTGCGGACGAAGGTCGCGCTGCTGGCGCTGGACGAGCTCGCCGAGGGGGCCGCGGCCGCCCTCGCGGGCCGGGCCGGGCGAGACGCGCTCGTCGCCTTCGCCGACGTCTACCGCGACTACGCCCGCGAGCACCCCGGCCGGTACGCGGCCGCCCAGCTGCGGCTCGGTCCGGAGACCGCCGCGGCGAGCGCCGGCCCCCGGCACGCCGAGATGATGCGCGCAATCCTCCGCGGCTACGACCTGACGGGACCGGACGAGACGCACGCCGTGCGGTTGCTGGGCAGCGTCTTCCAAGGGTTCATCAGCCTCGAAACCCAGGGCGGGTTCGACCACAGCTCGCCCGCCGCGCCCGAAAGCTGGGTCCGCATCCTCGCCGTCCTCGATTCCCTCCTGCGTGATTGGCCACGGTCGTGATCGACATTCCCCTGACCGCGGACCTCGTCCGCGGTGCCCTCGAACTCGAACGCACCGGGCGCGGCCTGGTGCCGCACCGGCTCCCGGCTCGCGCGCGGGCGCAGAACAGCGACCCCCGGCTCGCCATGGTCGAAGCGCAGCCCGCGGGCGTCCGGCTGCGGTTCCGGACCCGGGCTCGCGTGATCGAACTCGACACGCTGCCGACGAAGGTCGAGTACCCGGGCGCGCCGCCACGGCCCGACGGCGTCTATGACCTGCTGGTCGACGGCAAGCTGGCCGCCCAGGCGACCGCACCCGCCGGCGTCCGGTTCGCGGACCTCCCCGGGCACGACAAGGACGTCGAGATCTGGTTGCCGCACAACGAAATCACCGAGCTGATCGCGCTGCGCGCCGACGCGCCGGTGCAGGCACGGCCCGGCCGCCGGGTGTGGCTGCACCACGGCAGCTCGATCAGCCACGGCTCGAACGCGGCGAGCCCCGCGACGACGTGGCCCGCGCTCGCCGCCACCGCGGCCGGCGTCGACCTGGTCAACCTCGGGTTCAGCGGCAACGCGCTGCTGGACCCGTTCACCGCGCGGGCGTTGCGCGACACCCCCGCCGACCTGGTCAGCGTCAAGCTCGGCATCAACGTGGTCAACGCGGACCTGATGCGGCTGCGCGCGTTCGGGCCCGCGGTGCACGGGTTCCTCGACACGATCCGCGACGGCCACCCGGACACCCCGCTCGTGGTCGTCTCGCCGCTGTACTGCCCGATCCACGAGCGCACGCCGGGGCCGGGCGACTTCGACCACGAGGCACTAGCCCGCGGCGAGGTCCGGTTCCGCGCGACCGGCGACCCGGCCGAGCGGGCCGCGGGCAAGCTGACGCTGGAGGTGATCCGGGCGGAGCTGGCGCGGATCGTGGCCGAGCGGCGGGCGTCGGACCCGCACTTGCGCTACCTCGACGGCCTCTCCCTGTACGGGGAACGGGACTTCGCCGACCTCCCGCTCCCGGACGACCTCCACCCGTCCCCGGCGGCCCACCGCCGGATCGGCGCGCGGTTCGCCGAACTCGCCCTTGACTTCAAGGGAACTTGAAGTTGAAAGCTTCGTGACATGTTCACCGAAACAGAGATCGCCTACCTCGCCGCCCAGCAGATCGGCCGCCTCGCGACCCAGCAGCCGAACGGGACCCTCCAGGTGAACCCGGTCGGCTTCCGGTACAACCCGGACGAGAACAGCATCGACGTGACCGGGCGCAAGCTGCGCGACAGCCGGAAGTACCGCAACGTCGAGGCGAACGCCCAGGTCGCCTTCGTCGTCGACGACGTCCCCTCGACGAACCCGTGGCGGGTGCGGTGCCTGGAGATCCGGGGGCACGCCGAAGCCCTGGTGGACGTCGACTTCCCGGAGAAGCACTACGAGCACGTCCCGAAGGACCACTTCGACGACTCGCTGATCCGCATCCGCCCCGAGCGCATCCTCGCCTTCGGGGTCGAGGGCTGGGACCAGGAGCCGTACGAGCTGGTGCTGAACATCCGCAACGTCTGACGCACCCGGGTCAGCGGCGGCCGCCCCAGCCGGCGTAGGCCACCGCGCCCGTCACCGCCAGGACCACCGCGGTCCAGGTGGCGGCCGCCGTTCCCGGGGGCTGCAGCAGCCAGGCCGCGACGCGGCTCGGCGTCGAGGTGTCGTCCGGGACGAACGGGCTGATCGCGCACCAGGCCAGCGGGAGCGTCCAGCCGAAGTGCCCGCCGGCGGCCGTGGCGGCGAGGCCGGCCAGGCCCGCCAGCCCGGCGGCGTCACGCACGATCACCGCCGAGGCGACCGCCGCCGGGCCGAGCTGCTGCAGGCCCAGCACCAGCGCACCGGCCGCGACGCCGGCCAGCGCCAGGTGCGCGAACCGCCGGACCGGCCACGGCAGGGCGGCGGCCCGGTCGAGGTCGATGTCCTGGCCGCTGAGCCCGGTCGCCGTCACCGCGACCCCGGCGGTCAGCGCCAGGGAGGCCAGGACCGCGTTCCAGGAGTCCCGCCCCGGGAACCACACCGCGGCCGTCACGGCGAGGAGGGCCGCGAAGGCGGCCGGCACCTGCCGCGACCGCGCGTACAGCGTCACCCATCTCATCGGATGGCTCCCGGCACCAGCGTGCCGAGCGGATCGCCCTGGCAGGTCAGCAACGCCTGCCGCAGGGCGGCGACCCGGGCGGCCCGGACGTCTTCCGGCAACGCGCGGAACTTCTCCCACGCCTGCTCGACCGGGCCGAGCTGAGCTCTGAACCATCGACCGGTGTCTTCGGGCAGCAGTTTCAGCTCACCGGTGAAGTACGCCGCCGCGATCATCCGGGCCCCCGTGTCGGACACGCTCGGGGCGCTCGGCCGCTCGCAGGACGGCACCCCGGCGCCGGAGAGCACCGCGAGCCGCAGGTCGGCGGCGTCGGCCGCGAGGAGCTCGTCGTTGCGCTGGAAGTCGAGGTAGACGACGCCCGGGTCACGCCGGGGCGCCTCGGGGCCGGAGTCGGGCGCGACCTGTTCCTCGACCCGCGTCGGCGCTCCGGGCAGCTTCGCCAGCATCGCGAGCGCTTCGCGGCCCGGGCCGGCCAACGCGGCCAGCCGGTCCCGGTGCAGTTCCGCGACGCAAACCGGCCCGTCGCACACTTTCCGGGCGGCGTAGCCGTCGGCGGCCAGTGGCGTCTCGGGGAACAGCGGCAGGGCGACGGCGGCCCCGGCGACGAGCGGCAGCAGGCTCAGCAGGCGTGCCCTGGTGGAGCCGGCCGACAGCAGCAGGAAGCCGGTGAGGGCGAGGCCGCCGAACCAGACGACCTGCCCGGCGTCGAGCGACGCGGCCGTGGTCACCATGGACCCCCGCGGCTGGGCGAGCGCGGGCGCGAGCGGACCGAGCCGCCGCGGCAGGACGCTCTCCTGGCCGGGTTCGAGCGCCAGCCAGCAGAGGGTGGTCCCGACGAGGGCCAGCACGGCGAGAGCGGGCGCGGTCAGCGGGTGCGGGACCAGCCGGCCGACGGCCAGCCCGGCCCAGGCCCCGGCGACGACGCCGAGCACGCCGATCAGCAGCACGGGCACGAAGGCGGGCGAGAAGAACCCGCCGTGGGCGAGGACTTCGCCGGCGCCGGCCACGAAGACGAGCAGGTAAGCCAGGCCGGTGAGGGTCCCGAGGGCGCCGGCGAGGCGCAGGGCGCGGTGCCACGCGGGCCGCGGGGTGGTGGCGAGCAGTTCGGTCATCCCGGAGCGGCTGTCGCGCATGCCCTGGATCGCCCCGGCCCCGACCACGACGGGCCAGAGGAACTGGAGCAGGAAGCGCACCCAGAGGGCGGTCGTGGTGGTGTGCACGGTCCACGGGGCCGGGACCTTCCACCAGGGGCCGGAGAGGAGGAAGAGGAAGCCGAGCGCGAAGGCGAGCAGCGCCAGCCCGGCCCAGGGCGCGATCGAGCGCCGGAGTTCGGTGCGGAAGACCATCACCACGTCCCCCGGCCCGGCTCGTGGTTCAGCAGCGCCGAATAGCCCCGCTCGATCGGGCTGTCGCCCACGTCGTCCGGACGGCCGGCCTCGGCCAGCTCGCCCGGGGTGCCCTTGAACACCAGCTTGCCCTCGGCGAACAGGACCACGTCCAGGCACGCCGTGGCCACGTCCTCGACCAGGTGCGTCGAGATCAGCACGCACGAGTCGCGGCCCAGTTCCTGGACCAGCTCGCGGAACCGCACCCGCTGGGCCGGGTCGAGCCCGGCCGTCGGCTCGTCGAGCAGGAGGATGTCCGGGTCGTTCACGATGGCCTGGGCGATGCCGACCCGGCGGACCATGCCGCCGGACAGCGTCTTCATGCGGTCGTCGGCGCGGTCGGCCAGGCCCACCCGCTCGATCGCCCGCTGGACCGCCGCCGGGATGTCCTCTCCGGACATCTCCTTCAGCCAGGCCAGGTACTCGACGAACTCCCGGACGGTGAACCTCTTGTAGTACCCGAAGTTCTGCGGCAGGTACCCGATCCGGCGGCGCAGCTCACGCCGGCCGGCCTGGCCGGTGGCCGGCGTGCCGAGGAGCGTCAGGTGGCCCGAAACCGGCCGCAGAACCGTGGCCAGGGCCCGGATCAGCGTCGTCTTGCCCGCGCCGTTCGGGCCGAGCAGCCCGTGGACCCCCTTGCCGAGGGACAGGTCGAGCCCGTCCACGGCCATCTTCCGCCGCCCCACCCGCACCTTGAGCCCCGCCGCCTGGATTTCCCAGGCGTACGTCGCCGGCGCGACCTCGGCGGCCCCCACTGCCCGCATGCTTGCCTCCTAGTGACGTGCGCCGAGCCGGGTGTAGGCCGGCCCACGCAGGGCGACGACCACCGTGGTCACCGCGAAGATCCCCGCCCACACCGGCAGGGCGCCGGTGTGGAGCGCAACCGCCTGCCGGGCGAACGACGGCAGCACGACGATCGCCAGCCACACCGCGATCAGCACGTACGCCGCCCGGCTGACCCCGATGAGCCCGCCGAGCGCGAGCGTGCCGGTGGTGCAGGCCAGGCTCGGCAGCAGCCAGAGCGCCGGCGCGGTGCCGGTCAGCCACCCGGCGACCGCCAGCACCGGCAGCACGACGGCGAGCACCGCCACCGTCCGCCGGACGACCAGGTAGAGCCCGGCCCGCGGGGTCGCGGTGACGACCTCGTAGGCCGGGTCGAGCCCCCGCGCCCACGACGCCGCGACCCCGAGCACCGGCAGCGCCGGGGCGAACAGCTGCACCGTCGTGACGTCGAGCGACTGGCGCCAGACCCGGTCGAGCAGGACCGCGATGACCGTGACGGCCACGATCATCGCCAGCCACGGCGCCATCGCCGACGTCACCCAGCTGCCGAGCCACCGCCGCCGGCGCGGCCGGGGCGCGTCGAGCGGGCGCGGCGGCAGCTCGGCCGACAGCCGCGACCAGACGAGGTCGACGACCGGCTGGACGGGCGCCACCTCGGCGAGCCGCGCCCGGCACCGGGCGCAGTTCTCCAGGTGGGCTTCGAGGCCCCACAGTTCGTCGCCCGGGAGGTCGCCGCCGGCCACGTACGCGGCGATGAGCCGGTCCGGCGCGTGGTTCATGACAGTGCCTCCCGCATCGCGATCCTCGCCCGGCGGGCGCGGGTCTTCACCGTGCCTTCCGGCAGGCCCAGCAGCAGCGCGGTCTCGCGGACCGTCAGCCCGTCGAGCACCATCGCCTGCAGCACCGCCCGCAGCTCCGGGGCCAGGTCGCGCAGCGCGGTCCCGACCTCGTCGCCGATCGTGGCCGACAGCAGCTCGTCCTCGGCCGCCGCCGCCGGCGCCACGTCGAGGACCACCTCCGGGGGCGGCTGGGCGTGGTGCGCCCGGCGGCGGAACGCGTCGACCAGGCGGCGCGCCGCGATCGTCCACAGCCAGCCGACCGCGCTGCCGCCCGTGGCCGCCCCGGCGAACGACGCCGCGGCCCGCCAGACGGCCAGGAACGTCTCCTGCATGACTTCCGCGACGATCTGCTCGTCCGCGCAGCGGCGGCGCAGGCGCACGGCCAGCCAGGGTGACGTGCGGCGGTAGAGCTCCTCGAACGCCGCGCGGTCGCCCTGGGCCGTGCGCCGGACGAGGTGCTCCTCGTCGGCGTCCTCCGGTGACAGCTGCTTCACACCAGGCAAGACGCCGGGTGACCGGGAACGGTTCTCACCCGTCTGTGTGCTGCATCACACCTGACGCGGAGGCCAGAACTTCCGCCAGCCGTCGGCCTCCAGCGTCGCCGGCTCGAGCCCGGCGTCGCGGGCGGCCTGTTCGGCGGCCCGGATGTCCTTCGCGAACTGCTTCGCCAGCGCCCGCAGCTCGACTTCGAGGTCGACACCCGCGCGGCGCGCCGTGGCCGCGATGCGGAACAGCTGCGCGGCGGCCGCGGAACCCTCCGGGAAGAGGTCGAGCGGGATGCCCGCCCGCCCGGACCGTTGCCCGAGCTTGCCCGCCAGCGCGACGGCCGGCTGGCCGAGCGCCACCCCGTCCACAATGGACCGACGCTGCTTCTCGTGCTGCTTCAGCTCTTCCCACCGGACGTTCTGGTGCTCGACCGTGTGCACCTGGCCGTCGCCGGCGAAGACGTTCGGGTGCCGGCCGACCAGCTTCGCGACCAGCCCCGCGGCGACGTCGTCGATGCCGAACGGGTCGTCGGTGTCCTCGGCCGCGACCCGCGCGTGGAAGAGCACCTGGAGCAGGACGTCGCCGAGTTCTTCGCGCAGCGCCTCGCGGTCGCCTTCCTCGATGGCGTCGAGCAGCTCGTAAGTTTCCTCGACCAGGTACTGCCGCAGCGAATCGTGGGTCTGCGCCGCGTCCCACGGGCAGCCGCCCGGCGAGCGCAGCCGGTCCATCACTTCGGCGGCCTCGACCAGCGGCGGCGCCGGCGTCTCGATGACCTCCGCGCCGGTCGCGATGAGCAGCGAGGCCGCGGGCTCGTCCCGGGACCCGGCGAGCAGCACGACGTCGACCAGCGAAGGCGCCTCGGTGACGGCCGGGACGCCGAACGCGGCCGGATCGACGTCCGTGGCCGCGTAGACGGCCCGGGAATCACGCAGGACCTTGAGCGCCGCGCCGGGCAGCGTCGTCCCGCGGACGACTACGACGACCCCCGTGCTCACTGCTGGGTACGACCGGAACCACCCGGGGACAGCACGATGCCCTGGGCGGCCTCTTCGTTCGGCACGACGTTCATCGCGACGACGTCCCAGACGCCGTACCGCTTGTTGACGCGCACGCCGAGTTCGTCGAACAGCGGCTGCACCTGCCGCATGCCGGCCGCGGTCTTCGTGGCGGCGTCGAGGTCGGGCGCCTGTTCGGTGGCGACGGGCTTGTCCGTGCGCTGCCGGACCATCCCGACGAACCAGCCGCCCTGGTTGCCCGGGAACGGGAAGACCACGGCCGAACCGGCCGGCGAACCGAACAGCGGCCCGGCGGCCAGCGCGCCCGCCTGGGCGGCCGGCAGCGCTTCGCCGACGCCGGCGAACGGCGGGACCGATTCGGCGCTCTGCCCCATCTGGGTCGCCCGCTGCCGCAGCGCGGCCAGGTACTGGACGTCGGCGCCGATCCGCTTGGTCGCGGCGGCGGGGTCGGCGGCGAACTGCCGGGCGAGGTCGAAGGCGGCCGCCTTCGCGGCGTTCCCTTCGAGCGCGGAGCCGGTGGCGGGGTCCGGCGCCAGGCCGACGGAGGTGTAGTCGAACGTGACCGAGGCGTTCGGCACGGCCTTGTCGGCCAGCGCCTGGGCCAGGAAGGTGTCGGTCAGCTCCTCGCGGTGGTCACGCGCACGGGCGACGACCTGGCTGACGGCCTGGGTCTCGTTGCTCGCGTCCGCGGGCACCGGACCGTTCAAGGGGTCCTTCGCCAGCTGGGCGTCGATCTGCGCGTAGCTGGGCGTGATGCCCTGCTTTTCGGCGGCCTTGGTGAGCAGTTCGTGCAGCACGAGCTGGCTGACGACGGCCCGCCCGACGAGGTCGAGCTTGTGCTCGGCGGCGAGCTTCTGCGCGTACGGCTGCTCGCGGACGGCCTTGTCGATCAGCTCCTGCACCCGGTCGATGGAGATCGAGTGGTCGCCGATGACGGCGGCGGCACCGACCTGGCTGGGACCGGACCCGCACCCGGCGAGCAGAAGAGCACCGGCAACGACCCCGACCAGCGCGCGAGGGCGCCCGATGATCCGCATCACAGCGCATACCCTCTCACACCATCGCCCCCGAAACGCAACACCCATGGGGTCGCGGCGGCGGTAATGTCGACATATGGACCATTGGCTGACCATCGAAGTGTTTGACGGGGAGCATTCGGCTTCGCAGTGGCGCCTGGCATACGGGGACGCCCTCACCGAAGCGGCGCTGACGAACGGCGCCGAGCAGTGGGTCTGGCACGAACACCGCTGGGGTGTGGTGCTGGAGATCGAGTTCGCGACCGAGGAGCGCCGGGACGCGTTCCGCGGGCTGCCGGTGGTGACAGCGGCGCTCGACGCGGTCCCGGACCCGGCGCGGGGGTTGCTGGTGTACCCGGGACGGGGCGGCGGCTCGGGATCGCGGATGCCGCGAAAACCCCGGCCGTTGCCGATGGCGGGCGCCGGAGCGGTTCCGGTGCCGGTGGAGCCGGTGCGGATGGGGCTGGCGGAGGCGTTGCCCCCGATGTTCAGCGAAGTCGGCTGACCCACCGCCAACCCGGGCGCCACCACGGAAGCCCCTCAGCGGTGGCGCCCTTACACCGCGGCCGGCCTCTTCGTCAGCTGCAGCAGCAGTTTCGTGCACCAGTCCAGCAGCTTCTCGTCCCGCAGCGTCGGCGCGCCGATGCGGCCGCCCGCCGGGCCCTCCGTCGGCTTCGGGACCGAGACCGTGTTCGTCACCGCCTTGTACAGCGCCTTCGGATACAGCCGCTTCAAGCGGACCATCTGCGAATCCAGCAGCGGCAGCGGCGCGAACCGGATGGTGGTGCCCTGGACCGCCACCTCCGTCACGCCGGCCTCGCGGCACGTGTGCCGGAACTTCGCCACCGCCAGCAGCCGGTTCACCGGCGCCGGGGGCTGGCCGTACCGGTCGATCAGCTCTTCGCGGACCGCGTCGAGCCCTTCGGTGTCCGGTGCCGCCGCGATCTTGCGGTACGCCTCCAGGCGCAGCCGCTCGCCCGGGACGTAGTCGTGCGGGATGTGGGCGTCGATCGGGAGGTCGACGCGGACTTCCGCGAGCTCCTCTTCCTCCGCCGTCTCCGCGCCCGCGTGCCGCCGGAACGCGTCGACCGCCTCGCCGACCAACCGCACGTACAGGTCGAAGCCGACGCCCGCGATGTGACCGGACTGCTCCGCACCCAGGATGTTGCCCGCGCCGCGGATCTCGAGATCCTTCATCGCGACCGCCATGCCCGCGCCCAGCTCGGTGTTCTGGGCGATCGTCGCCAGCCGGTCGTGGGCCGTCTCCGTCAGCGGGGCCTCCGGCGGGTACAGGAAGTACGCGTACCCGCGCTCGCGCCCGCGCCCGACCCGGCCGCGCAGCTGGTGCAGCTGCGCCAGTCCCAGCAGATCACCGCGCTCGACCAGCAGCGTGTTGGCGTTCGAGATGTCGAGCCCGGTCTCGACGATCGTGGTGCAGACCAGGACGTCGTACTCGTTCTCCCAGAAGCCCTGGATGATCTTTTCGAGCTTCTCCTCGTTCATCTGGCCGTGCGCGGTGACGACCCGCGCCTCCGGGACCAGTTCGCGGATCCGCCGCGCCGCCTTCTCGATCGAGGAGACGCGGTTGTGGACGTAGAAGACCTGGCCGTCACGCAGCAGTTCACGCCGGATCGCCGCGCCGACCTGCTTGTCGTCGTACGCGCCGACGTAGGTCAGGATCGGGTGGCGGTCTTCCGGCGGGGTCAGGATCGTCGACATCTCGCGGATGCCGGCCAGTGACATCTCGAGCGTGCGCGGGATCGGCGTCGCCGACATCGTCAGCACGTCGACGTGCGTGCGCAGCGCCTTGATGTGTTCCTTGTGCTCGACGCCGAAGCGCTGCTCCTCGTCGACGATGACCAGGCCGAGGTCCTTGTAGCGGATGCCGGTCTGCAGCAGGCGGTGCGTGCCGATGACGATGTCGACCTCGCCCGCGGCGAGCTGCTCCAGGATCAGGTCGGACTCGGTCTTGTTCGTGAACCGGGACAGGCCCTTGATCGTCACCGGGAACGACCGCATGCGCTCGGTGAAGGTGTTCAGGTGCTGCTGGGCCAGCAGCGTCGTCGGGACGAGGACGGCGACCTGCTTGCCGTCCTGGACCGCCTTGAACGCGGCGCGGACGGCGATCTCCGTCTTGCCGTAGCCGACGTCGCCGCAGATCACGCGGTCCATCGGGACGCCGCGTTCCATGTCCGCCTTGACCTCGTCGATCGCGGCGAGCTGGTCGTTCGTCTCGGTGAACGGGAAGGCGTCTTCGAGCTCGCCCTGCCACGGGGTGTCCTGGCCGAACGCGTGGCCGGGCGCGGCCTGGCGCGCCGCGTACAGCTGGACGAGCTCGGCGGCGATCTCCTTGACCGCCTTCTTGGCCTTGGCCTTCGTGTTCTTCCAGTCCGACCCACCCAGCTTGTTGAGCGTGGGCAGCTCGCCGCCGACGTACCGGGAGACCTCGTCCAGCTGGTCGGTCGGGACGAACAGCCGGTCACCCGGGTGGCCGCGCTTCGACGAGGCGTACTCCAGCAGGAGGTACTCGCGGGTGGCGCCGGCCACCGTGCGCTGGACCATCTCGACGAACCGGCCGATGCCGTGCTGGTCGTGCACGACGTAGTCGCCGGCCTTCAGGGCCAGCGGGTCGACCGCGTTGCGCCGCCGGGACGGCATCTTGGTGTTGAGGTCCTTTGTGGACGTTCCGGCGCCCGCGCCGCGGCCGGTGAGGTCGGCTTCGCTCAGCACGACGAGGGCGCGCTCGGGCGAGACGAACCCGTCGGTGAGGCCGCCGCAGGTGACCGTGACCATGCCCGCGGCGGGCGCGGCCTCGAGGCCGTCGCCGGCCTGGGTCGCCGGGACGTCGGCGCCGCTCAGCTGCTCGACCGCGCGCGCCGCGGTGCCGTGGCCGGCGACGACGAGCACCGCCGTGCCGCCCGACGCCGTGTGCGCGCGCAGGTCCGCCATCGCCCGTTCGAGCTCGCCGCGGTAGGCGGGCGCGGCCTCGACCGCGACCCGGTAGACGTCCGGGTCTTCGGTGGTCAGCTGGGTGAGCGTCCACCAGGCGCGCTTGGTGTCCTGGGCGTGGGCGGCGATCTCGTCGAGCCCGCGGTAGGCCGACGCGCCGAGGTCGATCGGCGCCTGGCCGCCCGCCGCGGCCGTCGTCCAGGACGCTTCGAGGAACTCCTGGCCGGTGCGCACGAGGTCGGCGGCGCGGGCGCGGATCTTCTCCGGGTCGGTGAGCAGGACGTGCGTGCCCACCGGCATCGCGTCGGTGAGCAGCTCGAGCTCGCCCTCGCAGAGGACCGGGATGAGCGCCTCCATGCCCTCGACGGGGATGCCGTCGGCGAGCTTGGTGAGCATCTCGGCCAGGTGCGCGTCGGCTTCGTACGTCTTCGCCAGCTCCGCGGCCTTCTCCCTGACCGGCGGGGTGAGCAGCAGCTCCCGGCACGGCGGCGCGGTCACCCGCGGGATCTCGCCGGGCAGCGACCGCTGGTCGGAGACGGCGAACGCGCGGATCTCGCTGACCTCGTCGCCCCAGAACTCCACCCGGACGGGGTGCTGCGCGGTGGGCCCGAAGAGGTCGAGGATGCCCCCGCGGACGGCGAACTCGCCACGCTTCTCGACCATGTCGACGCGGGTGTAGGCGAGCTCGACGAGCCGTTCGAGCAGCTCCTCGAACGGCTCTTCCTCGCCGACGACCAGGTCGATCGGCTTCAGCGAGCCGAGACCGGGCGCCATGGGCTGGATGAGGCTGCGGACGGTGGCGACGACCACCCGCAGGGCGTCGTCTTCGGTCTTGAGCCGGTGCAGCACCTCCAGCCGGCGCCCGACGGTGTCGGCGCGCGGCGAGAGCCGCTCGTGCGGCAGGGTCTCCCAGCTGGGGAAGTCGACGACCCTGGTGCCGCCGACCAGCGCCTTCAGGGCCGCGGTCAGCTCGTCGGCCTCCCGCCCGGTGGCGGTGACGGCGAGCACGGGCCTGCCGGCCCCCGCATCGGAGGCAATGGCGGCGGCAACGAGCTGCCGGGCGGCGATCGGTCCCTGCAGCTCGAGCAGCGGCGCACCGGCGCGCTCGACCACGCCGCGCAGGGCCGGGTCGGGAAGGATGGCGGTGAGGAGTCCGGACAGTGGAGCGTCGGTC
Source organism: Amycolatopsis sp. CA-128772 (assembly GCF_002904295.1). Lineage (GTDB taxonomy): Bacteria > Actinomycetota > Actinomycetes > Mycobacteriales > Pseudonocardiaceae > Amycolatopsis. The sequence goes on along the minus strand of NZ_PPHG01000097.1, from coordinate 107,917 downwards.
ACGGTCCCAGCCTACGTGCCACCCCCGACAAGTTCCCGATCACGGCTGGTCGCGGAGCAGGTTCACGGCTCGGCGACGCGCAGGCCGGGGCCGATGCCGAGGTCCGCCGGACCGGGCGAGCACCGGCTCGGTTCCCTCGTGGAGGTCGACCGTCCGGATGAACACCATTCCGGCGGATCGCCGGCCCCGGCTCGAAGGACTCCGGCACCACCGCGAACGACGGCCGCGCCCCGAGCGCCCGGGCGGTCCCTTCACCCGGCGCGGAGCAGGTTCACCACCTCCGCCACCCGCGGCAGCTGCTCGTCGAACACCTTCGGGTCCGCGCTCGCGATCCGCAGCAGGAAGTGCTCCGCCCCCGCGTACTCGCGCAGCCGTGAAGCGACCTCCGCGGCACTGCCGCTCACCTGCATCTGGATCCCCTGGACGAACGCCGCCGGCATCCCGTAGTTGCGCTGGCAGTACTCCTCCAGCAACGACTGCCCGCGGTCGGCGTCGTCCTCCACCAGGACCGTCGCGAACAACGCCGGCGTCACCGGCCGCGTCGACAGGGCCCGGATCCGGGCCAGGCCGGCGCCGTAGTCCGCCGGGTCCGGCGGGTACGGCAGCCAGCCGTCGTACAGCCGGCCGACCCGCTCCAACGCGCCCGGCGTGTACGCCGCCAGCCACACCGGTGGGCCGCCCGCGCGCGCCGGTGCCGGGAACACGGGCAGGGAGTCGTGGTGCAGCACCGAACCGCGGAACGAAGACGCGCCGCTCCAGATCGCCCGCCAGAGCGCCACGATGTCGTCCAGCCGGGCCCGCCGCCGCTCCCACGGCACCCCCGCGAACGCGAACTCCGGCTCGCTGCGCCCGGCGAACCCGGCGCCGACCGCCACCGTGAGGCGGCCCTCGCTCAGCAGGTCGACGGACAGCAGCTGGTTCGCCGTCAGGATCGGGTTGCGCAGGGCCGGGAGCAGCGCGGACGTCCCCAACGTCACCCGGGACGTCCGGGCGGCGAAGGCGGACAGGACCGCGAGCGCGTCCAGTGGCGCCCGCGCGAGGGTGTCGCCGACCCAGATCGAGTCGAGGCCGAGCTCCTCCGCCGCGACGGCGGTTCCGACCAGCTCCGGTGCGGTGCGGCCGGCGTCGAGGATGGGCTGGTAGGTCGGGATGACCAGGCCGAAGTTCGTCATGGCCGAAGCGTCGACGAACCGGGGTATGCGCTCAATTCCCCGCGGGGAATGGACGCCCCGAGCAGGATGGGCGGCGTGGACTTCGGAACCGCGCTCAAGGACTGGCGCACCCGGCGGCGGCTCAGCCGGCTCGACCTGGCGTTGCGCGCCGGCACGACGCAGCGGCACGTCAGCTTCATGGAAAGCGGGCGCTCGGTGCCCGGGCGCGGCATGGTCCTGCGCGTCGCCGAGTCGCTCGAACTGCCCCTGCGCGAGCGCAACGGCCTGCTCCACGCCGCCGGCTACGCGCCCACCTACCCCCAGACGCGGCTCGACGACCCGGCGATCCGGCCGGTGCTCGACGGCCTGCGGCGGCTGCTCGACGGCCACCGGCCCTACCCCGCGATCGTCGTCGACCGGTACGGCGTGCTCGTCGCCGCGAACGAGGGGTTCGGGCTGCTCACCGAAGGAGTCGCGCCCGAGCTCCTCGAGGCGCCGGTGGACACGCTGCGGCTCGCGCTGCACCCGCGCGGGATGGCGCCGCGGGTGCACAACCTCGACGACTGGGCGCGGCACATCCTCGAACGCCTCCGCAACGACCTCGCCCGCACCCCGGACGAACGGCTGGCCGCGCAGCTCGCCGAGCTGGAGGGGTACCTGCCGCCGCCGTCGCCGCCCGGCCCGGAGCACCTGGGGTTCGCGGTGCCGGTCCGCCTCGCCACCACCCGCGGCGAGCTGCGGCTGATCACCGCGATCACGACCTTCGCGACCGCGGCGGACGTGACGGTGTCGGAACTCAAGCTGGAGACGTTCCTGCCCGCGGACGCCGAGACGGCGGAACGCCTTCACAGCACCAGCGCCGTCGTGTGACCACCAGCAGTTCCGCGCTCGCCCACAGCACCGCCACCGCCACGCTGCCCGCCGCGAACCGGCCGTACGGCATCGCCGCCGAGCCCGCCACGCGCGGCATCAGCGTCCGGACACCCACCAGGCAGCGGCCCGCGATCACCGCCGGGACGCCGTGGCGGGCGATCGCCGCTTCCGCGCGCTTCCGGCGGTCGCGGTGGGCTAGCCGCGGGCCCCAGCGCCGTCCTTCGAGGTACGCGAGCTGGTCGCCGAGGACGGCCGCGGCGACGGCCACCGCCCACGCGAGCCCGAGGTGGAGCGTGCCCCGCTCGGCGAGGGACCCCATCAGCAGCAGCGTCGACCACGTCGGCAGCACGATTCCCGGCAGCAGCGCGGTTTCCGCCGTGATCACCAGGGCGCAGACCAGGTAGACGAGGGCCGGCGGCGCGTCAAGCAGCGGCCGCAGCAGGCTGTCCACGACGGACCCTCCCCACCGCCACCGGCAGTGCCGCGCGGTAGACGAACGCGGGCGGCAGGTTGCCCCACACGACCGAAGTGCGTTCCACCACGGCGAAACGGCTCCGCAGCGACGCGGCGAAGCGACGCGCTGGTGGCGTCCAGGCCGCGTGGGCGTACGCGAACGTCGTGAACCGGCCGTTCGGGGCCAGCGCCGCGGTGACCGCGTCGAGGATGCGCTGCTGCCGGGCCGCCGTCATGGCCGTCCACGGCAAACCGGAGACGACGACGTCGACGCCGTCGAGAGCCAGGCGTTCCGCCGCGCCCGTGACGACGTCGACCTGCGGAAAGCGCTCGCTCAACGACGCCGCGAAACGCGGGTTGATCTCTACGGCCGTCAGCCGGGCTTCGGGGCGAAGCAGCGCGAGGACCGCTTCGGTGAACACGCCCGTGCCCGGACCGAGCTCGGCGACGCGCGATGCCCGCTCCAGGCCGAGGCCCGCCGTCATCTCTTCGGCCAGCCTCGGCGAGCTCGGCGCGATCGCCCCCGTCAGCATCGGGTGGCGGAGGACTTCCCTGGTGATCGACATGGCACCGACGCCAGGAACGGCCGCGAATCCGCCGGCTCGGCCGGGCGGGTCCTCCCGAAGGAGGACGAGATCGGTCCGGAGGAAGGACGCCCCGGCCGGGGTCCCGGCATTACGTTCGGATCCGTGGAACGACTCGTGAGGTGGGTACGCCGGCACGGCTGGACCGTGGACTTGCCGCTGTATGGCGTGTTCGTCTTCCTCGCGCCCAGCTGGTCCGGTGAAGAGCCGTGGACGACCCGGGCGTTCCCGATGCTGTTCCTGCTCCCGCTGCTGGTACGGCGCCGGTTCCCGCGCACGGTCGCGGTCCTGACCATCGCCGGGGCGGCGGCGGTGTACTCGAACGACGTCTGGGCCTACGACCGCGGCCGCACCGAACTGGCGATGGCGGTCGTGCTGTTCAACCTCGTCAAGCGGCGGGACCGGTGGTTCGCCGCGGTGATCGCCGTGGCGATCGTCGTGCTCGGCGTCCAGTGGGTCGCCCTCTACGTCCCGGACTCGATCAACCCGGCCTTCACCGTGCTCGGCATCCTGCCGCTGCACATCGCGGCCTGGGCGCTCGGCGAGTTCTTCCGCAAACAGGAGGAGCTGACCCTCGAAGAGCAGAAGCGCGACGACGCCCAGACCCGCGCGGCCGTCGCCGAAGAACGCACCCGGATCGCGCGCGAGCTGCACGACGTCCTGGCGCACAGCATGAGCGTGATCGTGCTCAACGCCGAGGGCGCGAAGCTCGCCCGGCACCGCGACCCCGCGGCCGTCGACCGCACGCTCGGCACGATCGTGCACACCGGCCGGGACGCCCTGGCCGAGCTGCGGCGGCTCCTGGAGGTCCTGCACGCCGGGGAGCCGGCCCGCAGTCCCCAGCCGACGCTCGCCGAACTGCGCGAGCTCGTCGACCAGTCCGGGCGCGCGGTCGCGCTCGACGTGACCGGCGATCCGGGCGCCCTGCCGGCCAGCGCCGCGCTGCAGGCGTACCGGATCGTCCAGGAGGCACTGACCAACATGATCAAGCACGCTCCCGCCGACGCCACCGGCCGCGTCGGCGTCGCCTTCGCACTGCCCGAGGTCCGTATCGAGGTGACGAACACCGGCGGCCACTCGCCGCCCGCGCCGGCGCTGCCGTCGTCCGGGCGCGGGCTGACCGGGATGCGCCAGCGCGTCGAGATGTACCACGGCGAACTGACGGCGGGCCCGCTCCCCGACGGCGGCTACCGCGTCCGCGCGACCCTGGTGGTGCGGCCGTGACCACCCGGATCCTGCTCTGCGACGACCAGCAGCTGGTCCGCGTCGGCCTGCGGATGATCGTCGAAAGCCAGGACGACCTGGTCGTCGCGGGCGAGGCGGCCAACGGCGAGGAGGCCGTCGCGCTGGCCCGGGAGCTGCGGCCGGACCTGGTGCTGATGGACGTCCGGATGCCGGTGCTCGACGGCGTCACGGCGACCGCGCGGATCTGCGGCGAGCTGCCCGACGTGCGCGTCCTGATCATCACGACGTTCGACCTCGACGAGTACGCGTACGCCGCGTTGCGCGGCGGGGCCAGCGGGTTCCTGGTGAAGGACGCGCCTTCGGAGGAGATGCTGGTCGCGATCCGGGGCGTGCTGCGGGGCGACTCGATGGTCTCGCCGTCGGTCACCCGGCGGCTGCTCGACCGGTACCTCGCCGACGACCGCGACCCGGTGGACGCCGAGAAGCTCGGAGCGCTGACGGAACGCGAGAAGGACGTGCTGGGCCTCATCGCGCACGGGCTGTCCAACGGCGAGATCGCCGCGAAGCTGTACATCGGCGAGACGACGGTGAAGACGCACGTCGGGCGGATCCTGAGCAAGCTGCGGTTGCGCGACCGGGTGCACGCGGTGGTCTTCGCCTACGAGTCCGGGCTGGTGCGACCGGGTTCCTGAGCGGTACCTCGACGCCCTGCAGGCCTGGCCGGTCGCCCGTGACGAGGTGCGCGTCCCGACCCCCGAAGGCGAGACGTTCGTCGTGGTCCCTCGGGGCCGTCCGAAGCCCCGGCGCTGGTGCTGCTGCACGGCTCCCGAGTGGGTGCCCCGGCCCCGGCGCTGGCCGCGCGGTTCCGGGTGTACGCGGTCGACGTCATCGGCGAGCCCGGGCTGAGCGCCGAGACGCGGCCGCCGCCGGGCAGCGACCGGTACGCGCGGTGGCCGGCCGCGGTGCTGGACCACTTCGGCGTCGCCGAGGCCGCCTTCCTGGCGTCGTCCTTCGGCGGCTGGCTCGCGCTCGACTCCGCGACGACGAACCGGCGGCTCGAAGCGGCGGGCGCCGAGGTGGACCTGCTGCCCGGCACCGGGCACTACATCCCCGGCGACACCGATCCGGCCTTCCTCACCCGCGCGGCGTCGCACGGCGATTTCACCGCTTGATGGCAGGATGAGCACTATGCGGCGTGCGCTGGGTCTCATCGGTGGTGTGGTGTCCCTGCTGGTCCTGGGCTGTTCGGGGGCGGCGAGCGAACCCGTGCAGAGCGTCCCGCCCGCGGCCACGCCGGCCGCCGCGACCGGGAAGTTCAAGGTCGAGACGGTGACCGCCGGGCTGGAGCACGGCTGGGACGTCGGCTTCCTGCCCGACGGCGGCATCCTCGTGCCGCAGCGGCCGGGCAAGCTCGCGCTGGTCCGCGACGGCAAGGCCACCGAGGTGCGCGCCGACTTCTCCGACGTCCTCGTGAAGGGCGAAGGCGGCCTGCTCGGCATGGTCATCAGCCCGGACTTCAGCACCAGCCGCGAGTTCATCACCTGCCAGGACCACCAGGAAGGCGGCAAGGCCGTCGACATCCGGCTGGTCACCTGGCGGCTGGCCGAGGACGGCGCGAGCGCGGACAAGGTGAAGGACCTGCTGACCGGGCTGCCGGTGAACCCGAGCGGACGGCATTCCGGCTGCCGTCCGACGTTCGCCCCGGACGGCGCGCTGCTCGTCGGCACCGGCGACACCGCGAAGTCGACCGTCTCGCAGGACCGCCACTCCCTCGGCGGCAAGGTGCTGCGGCTGGACGCGAAGACCGGGAACCCGTTGCCGGACAACCCGTTCATCACGTCGTCGGACCCGCACGAACGGCTGATCTACACCTACGGCCACCGCAACGTCCAGGGCGTGGCGATCCGGCCCGGCAGCGGCCAGGTGATCACCGCCGAGCACGGGCCGACGTTCGACGACGAGGTCAACCTGCTCAAGCCGGGCGCGAACTACGGCTGGGACCCGTCGAAGGGCGGCACCGACTCCAGTTACGACGAGAGCGTGCCGATGACCGACCTCAAGCGGTTCCCGGACGCGGTGAGTCCACTGTGGACGTCCGGGAAGGTCACCGAGGCGATCAGCGGCGACGCGTTCCTGACCGGCGCGCAGTGGGGCCCGAACGACGGCGCGCTCGTCGTGGTGGCGCTCAAGGGCCAGAAGCTGCTGCTGTACCACCTGGACCCGGCGGGCAAGGTCCTCGACGTGACGCTGCCGCCGGAGTTCGACGACAAGTTCGGCCGCCTGCGCGCGGTCCGCAGCGGCCCGGACGGCGCCCTGTACGTGACCACGTCGGACGGAACGGACGACAAGCTGCTGAAGGTCACGCCCGCCTGACCATGAGAAAAGCACGGCCGCGGAGGTGCCGGGGACACTTCCGCGCGGGTGGCGGAGCGCGGAACATGGTGCGAGCCAAGAGATTTTCGTCCGCCCCCGACGCGTGTTGGACGCGGTCCGAAGAAAGCGTTCCCGCGGCAGCACCGCGCCGGTCCCCGGGCGCCATCGCCGACCTGGCGCCCGAGGACCGGCATCCAGCTGTGCCCACCCGGCACCCGAGAGCCGTCACCCGCCCAGGTGAGCCCCGCCGTTGACGTGCACCACCTGCCCGGTGACGTGCCCGGCGGCGGGGCTCGCCAAGAACGTCACCACGGCGGCGACGTCCTCCGGTGTGCCGGGCCGCTTGTTCATCGTGTTGCCGACCAGCCACTCCCGGCGGCGGTCGCTCAGCTGCCCGTGGAAGAACTCGGTGTCCCCGATGAGCCCCGGCGCGACGACGTTCGCGGTGATCCCGCGCGGCCCGAATTCCCGGGCCACGCTGACGTTCCACCCTTCGACCGCGGCCTTCGCGGCCCCGTAGGACCCGGCACCGGTGTGCGCGGCGATCGACCCGATGGTGATGATCCGCGCGCCGTCGGCCAGCCGGTCGCGCAGCGCGTGCGTCACCAGCGCGGCACTGACCACATTGGACCGCAGGTTCCGTTCGAACGCGGCCGCGAAGCCGGCCAGGCCGCCTTCGGCACCGCCGTCGAGGAAGTCGGTGTTGCCACCGGCGTTGTTGACGAGCACATCGACGCGCTCGGGCAACTCCGCCAGTGCGGCCTCGACGGCCACCGGATCGGCGGCGTCGAACACGACGGGCCGCGCACCGGCCAGCGCCGCGGCTTCGATCAGCACCTTTTCGCGGCGCCCGGTGATCGTGACCCGCTCGCCGGCTTCGGCGAAGGCCGCCGCCACCGCGTAGCCGATGCCGGTGCCGCCGCCCGTCACAAGGATCTGCCTGGTGTTCCCCATGTCCGGTGAGCCTAGTGCCTAGGATCGGGGGATGACCGAGATCGACCCGGCCACGTCCGCGCTGCTCCTGATCGACCTGCAGGCGCGGATCGTGGCGTTGCCGACCACGCCGTACACCGGCGAAGAAGTCGTCGCCAACGCCCTGCGCCTGCGGGAGGCGTTCCACCAGGCCGGGGCGCCGGTGGTGGTCGTGAAAGTGTCACGGCCGGACAACCCGCCGGGCAACGAGCTGGTCTTCGAGACCGGCGACGACAAGATCGTCACGAAGTACACGATCGGCGGCTTCGCCGGCACCGATCTCGACGAGTACCTGCGCGGCGCGGGCATCCGCACGGTGGTGTTCGGCGGCATCGCGACGGAGTTCGGCGTGGAGTCGACCCTGCGCGCGGCCTCGGACCACGGCTACGACACGGTCGCGGTGTCCGACGCGATGACGGCGCTGTCGGAGATTTCGCACGAGAACGCGATCACGAAGATCTTCCCGAGGCTGGGCACGGTCGTGACGACGGACGAAGCCGTGGCGGCCCTGACGTGATCGACAAGATCGCCTGGATCCACGTGGTCGACGGCCGCGTCCTGGCCGCCCGCTCACGTGGCAAGGACCGGTTCTACCTGCCGGGAGGCAAGCGTGAGCCGGGCGAGACCGACGCCGAGACGCTGGTCCGCGAGGTCCGGGAGGAGCTGGGGGTCGAGATCGTCCCGGAGTCGATCGAGCCGGCGGGGACGTTCGAGGGCCAGGCCCACGGGCACGCGGAGGGAACGGTGGTCCGCACGACGGCCTACTCGGCGGCGTACCGGGGAGAGCCGCGGGCGTGCGCGGAGATCGAGGAGATCGCGTGGCTGAGCTACGCCGACCGGGACCGGGTGTCGCTGGTGGCGCAGCTGGTCTTCGACCATTTACGCGACGCGGGGCAGCTGCGATGATCGACAAGATCGCCTGGCTCCACCTGGTGGACGGCCGGATCCTCAGCACGCGCTCGCGCGGTAAGGATGACCTGCTACACCGCCGGCTACCGCGGAACCCTCGCGGCGAGCAGCGAAATCGACGAGATCGTGTGGCTCGGGTACGCCGACCGCGGCCGGGTCTCCCCGGTGGACCAGCTCATCTTCGACCAGCTGCGTGCTGCGGGGCAGCTGCGATGAGCGGCGCGTCCCGCGAAACCGCCCGGAACCCGACCCCGTAGTACAGCTCCCGCGCGGCGGCCGGCGAGCCCCGGGCTGTCGGCGCCAGGGGCCGGCCCGGGCGATGTCGCTGCACTGGATGGCTTCCGGCGGGACCTCCGCGGCGGTGCGGAAGGAAAACCCGGGCGGCAGCGATGGGCGAGCAACCGGCGAGGGGAACGCTCGTTCAGCTGCGACCACGGTGCGCGGGACCGACCTGGTACGCGAGGCGGTCAACGCGCTAAGCCAGCCGCAGCTTCGGTTTGTGCTCCAGGTGGGACAGCCCGTTCCAGGCCAGGTTGACCAGGTGCGCGGCCACCTCGTCGCGTTTCGGCTTGCGCGCGTCCAGCCACCACTGGCCGGTCAGCGCCACCATGCCCACCAACGCCTGCGCGTACAGCGCGGCCAGTTTCTCGTCGTAGCCGAGGGAGCCGAACTGCTGGGCCAGGATGTGCTCCACCTGGCTCGCGATGTCGTTCAGCACCGTGGAAAACGTCCCCGTGGAGCTCGCCACCGGGGAATCGCGAACCAGGATGCGGAAGCCGTCGTGGGAATCCTCGACGTAGGACAGCAGCGCGGTCGCCGCCTGCTCCAGCATCGCCCGCGGGTGACCGCCGTGCAGCGTCGAGACCATCCGGTCGAGCAGCAGCTGGGTTTCGCGGTCGACGACCACCGCGTAGATGCCTTCTTTGCCGCCGAAGTGTTCGTACACCACCGGTTTCGACACGTTGGCCCGGTGCGCGATCTCCTCGATCGACGTGCCGTCGAAGCCCTTCTCGGCGAACAGGGCACGGGCCACGTTCAGCAGCTGCTGACGCCGCTCGGTGCCGGTCATCCGGACCCGGGTCACCGGGGCGGCCGGACGCGCCCCGGTGACCTGCTGTTCCCGCTTCGAACGTCGTCTCCCCGCCATCAAGGCAGCCTAGTTGACTAGGCTTTTTCGGTCGCGATACGGGCCAAGCGCTGCGGCGTCGGCCAGCGCACGTCGTGCACCCAGCCGAACTTCTCGAAGATCCAGATCAGCCGCGCGGAGATGTCGATCTGGCCGCGCTTGACGCCGTGGCGCGCGGACGTCGGGTCGGCGTGGTGCAGGTTGTGCCACGACTCGCCGAAGGAGAAGATCGCCAGCGGCCAGAAGTTCGCCGACTTGTCGCGGGCCGCGAACGGGCGCTCGCCGATCATGTGGCAGATCGAGTTGACCGACCAGGTCACGTGGTGCAGCACGCAGATGCGGACCAGGCCGGCCCAGAAGAACGCCGTCACCGCGCCCCAGAGCGACCACGAGAGCAGGCCGCCGACCAGCGCCGGCAGCAGCAGGCTCACCAGCGCCCACAGCCAGAACAGGTCGTCGACCTTCTTGATCGCCGGGTCCTTGACCAGGTCCGGCGCGAAACGCTCGGCGTTGGTCTGGTCGCGCTCGAACAGCCACCCCATGTGGGCGTGCCAGAAGCCCTTGGCGATGGCCCACGGCGAGGTGCCGAACGCCCACGGCGAGTGCGGGTCGCCGTCGCGGTCGGAGAACGCGTGGTGGCGGCGGTGGTCAGCGACCCAGGTGATCACCGGGCCCTGCAGGGCGATGCTGCCCGCGATGGCCATGACCACGCGCAGCCACTGCTTGGCCTTGAACGAACCGTGCGTGAAGTAGCGGTGGTACGACACCGTGATGCCGAGCCCGCTGATCGCGTAGAACACCACGAAGATGCCGACGTCGACCCAGCTCAGTCCCCAGCCCCACGCGAACGGCACCGCGACCAGCAGCGCCACGAGCGGGGCGATCACACCGAAGTAGACCGACAGCTGCACGCCGATGCCGCGCGTGCCGTCGATGACAGGTTTGGGCCCCTTGGGAGCCGCCGGCTCCCCGGCGGGCTGGGAACGGTCGAGCGTGGCCGTCATACGCTTCACTTCTTCCTACACAGGCACGCCTCTACCAAGGGCGCCCTAACCTACGATGCCGTAAGTTACGGTACAGGAGGTTCGGGCGGCTGGGGAGAGCCCGAACTCACACCGCTGTCTCCGGACCCGGGTACCCGGCGGACGGGCGCATAACGCATCCCCCGCGCGGACGACACCCGATCGTCGCTATCCTGACCAGGATTGATCCGCCGTAGTGTAATCGGCAGCACTTCAGATTTTGGTTCTGACAGTTCAGGTTCGAATCCTGGCGGCGGAGCAGCAGAAGGACCCGAACCCCACGACACCGGGAGGTTGGCGCTGACCGACGAGGCGACCGACCCGGTCACGGCCAGGCGGCCCGCGCTGGCCGAGATGTCCGACGCCTGGCTCGTCGGGCGCGCGCGGGAACTGGGCGCCGCGGTCCAGCGGCACGAATACACCCAGCAGCTCGAGATCGTCGCGATGATGGACGAGCTGCTCGACGAGACCCAGCGGCGCGGTGAGCCCCTGCTCGTGGCCCAGCTGCTGCGCTCGTCCGCGCTCGCCCGGCTGTCCACCAAGGGCCTGGCCGCGGAGGCCGAACCCCGCCTCGACGAGATGCTCGCGCACACCCGCCGGCACGGCATCGCCCTGCTGCGGGCCGACGCGCACGCGCTGCGCGGGCGCCGGCTGGTGGCCGCCGCGCAGGAGGACGCCGCGCTCACCGAGATCGCCCGGGCGCTGGCCATCCTGGACGACTCCACCATCCCGGACCGGCAGGTCGGGCTGCGCGCCTGGAACCGGCTGCTTTCCTCGACGCTGATCGACTGCTGGCTGGTGCTCAACCAGCTCGGCGTCTACGAGGCGGCCGAAGAGGTGATCGGCCGGGCCGCGGCGGCGATCCGCGAGAGCGCGAGCCCGCACGACATCGCCCTGCAGCTGATCAACCGCATCAAGATGCTGCTCGGCTGGGGCCTGCGGCTGGAACGCATCGACGAGTACGACGAGAGCGCCGAGAAGTTCCGCACCGCGGCGTCGATGGGGGCGGCCGCCGAAGGCCCGTTCGCCGAGTCGCTGTTCCCGCGCAAGGCGAACGTCGCGGCGATCGACCAGGTCGGCGTCCTGGCCGCGGCGCCGGCGCTGAACCAGCCGGGCGCCGAGCACATCGACCGGCTGGAGAAGCTCTACACCGAGCGCGCGTTCGGGCACGACCGCGAGATCGTCGCGATCGCGCTGGCCCGCTGCCTGGACAAGGAAGGCCGTCGCGAGGAGGCCCTGTCGGTGCTGCGCGACACCCGCCAGTCCATCTCGGACGACACTTCGCAGCCGTCGATGCGGCTGAACATCGCCCGCGAGCTGGCCCGGCTCGACACGAGCCCGGACTACGCGTCCGGCGCGAGCGAGTCGCTCATCGACTACGCGCGGCGCCTCGAGTCGGAGATGTGGAGCCTGCGCGAGTCGCAGATCGCCACCTTGAACGCCCGCCGCGAGCACGAACGGCTCTCCGCCGAGCACGGCGCGATCACCCAGCAGGCCCTGCAGGACCCGCTCACCGGCCTGCCGAACCGCCGCGCGCTGGACGAGAAGCTGCGCCAGCTCGCGTCCTCGGCCGACGCGCAGCCCCTGGCGGTCGCGCTGGTCGACCTCGACGGCTTCAAAGGCGTCAACGACAAGCAGTCCCACGCCGAAGGTGACAACGTGCTGCGTGTCGTGGCGAGCACCCTTCGTGACGCGCTGCGCGGCGACGACCTCGTGGCCCGCTACGGCGGCGACGAGTTCATCGTCCTGCTCCCGGGCACACCGGCGTCCGCGGCGAAGATGGCGCTCGGGCGCGCGGTGAAGTCCGTCGCGAACCTGCCGCACCACCTCTCGCACGGCGTCACGCTGTCGATCGGGCTCGTGTCATTGCGGCCGCAGGAACGCGGCGAACAGGTCCTCGCGCGCGCGGACGCGGCCATGTACCAGGCCAAACGCGGCGGCGGCAACCAGGTGGCGTCGGCGAACTCGATGGCGGCGGACCCAGCGGGCGCGTGGGCGACCGAGGCACCTCCGACCGACCCCGCGTGGGACGCCGAAGAGCACAGTTAGGATCGGTGCCCGACAGAAGCCATTTCTTGGTAACCGTTGGGAGCGCCGTTGACCGGCCCGCTGAGCACGTTGATCCTGGCCGCGGGTGAAGGCACCCGCATGCGTTCCTCGACGCCCAAGGTGCTGCACCCGATCGCCGGGCGGCCCCTGGTCGAGCACGCCGTCCGGGCCGCCGCCGGCCTGAACCCCGAACACCTCGTCGTGGTCGTCGGGCACGGCCGCGAAGCGGTCGGCGAACACCTGGCCGCGGTCGGGGAAGCGCTCGGGCGGGCCGTCGGCACCGCGGTGCAGGACCAGCAGAACGGCACCGGCCACGCCGTGTCCTGCGCGCTCGCGACCCTGCCCGCCGACCTCACCGGCACCGTGCTCGTCAGCTACGGCGACGTCCCGCTGCTCGACACCGCCACCCTCGGCGCGCTGCTCGAGGAGCACACGGAGGCGAAGAACGCCGTCACCGTGCTCACCTCCGTGGTCGCCGACCCGGCCGGCTACGGCCGGATCGTGCGCGACGCGGCCGGCAAGGTCACCGGGATCGTCGAGCACAAGGACGCGACCCCGGAGCAGGCGGAGATCACCGAGATCAACTCCGGCGTCTACGCCTTCGACGCCGCCGTGCTCCGCGACGGCCTTTCGCGGCTCTCGACCGACAACGCGCAGGGCGAGCTGTACCTGACCGACGTGCTGGGCATCGCCAACGGCGACGGCCTCCACGTCGGCGCGCTGGTCGTCGACGACCCGTGGCTGACCGAGGGCGTCAACGACCGCGTCCAGCTCTCGGCGCTCGGCGCCGAGCTCAACCGCCGGATCGTGCAGCGCTGGCAGCGCGAAGGCGTCACCGTCGTCGACCCGGCCACGACCTGGATCGACGCCGGCGTGACGCTCTCCCGCGACGTCGTCGTCCAGCCCGGCGTGCAGCTCAAGGGCACGACGTCGGTCGGCGAGGGCAGCACGGTCGGCCCCGACAGCACGCTGACGAACGTCTCGATCGGCGCCGGCGCAAGCGTCGTGCGGGTGCACGGCTCGGACTCCGAACTCGGCGACGGCGTCAACGTCGGCCCGTTCACCTACCTGCGGCCGGGCACGAAGCTGGGCGTCAAGGCGAAGCTGGGGGCGTTCGTCGAGACGAAGGCGGCCGAGATCGGCGCCGGCACGAAGGTGCCCCACCTGACCTACGTGGGTGACGCCACGATCGGCGAGCACAGCAACATCGGCTGCTCGAGTGTCTTCGTCAACTACGACGGCGTGCACAAGCACCGGACCGTTATCGGGTCGTATGTCCGGTTGGGCGCCGACAACACGTTCGTCGCCCCGGTGCACATCGGTGACGGCGCTTACAGTGGGGCAGGTGCCGTGATCCGCGAAGACGTCCCGCCGGGCACACTCGCGGTGTCGGCGCCGCCGCAGCGCAACATCGAAGGCTGGGCGATCCGGCGCCGGCCGGGTACGCCCGCGGCGGAGGCGGCCCAGGCCGCCCTCGACGCCGATTCAGCAGCAGCAGGAACCGACGGGGAGTCGCCAGCATGAGTCCGAAGCAAGGGACGCCGAAGAAGAACTTGATGCTCTTCTCCGGACGCGCGCACCAGGAGCTCGCCGAAGAGGTGGCCCAGCACCTCAACGTGACGATCACCCCGCAGACGGCGCACACGTTCGCCAACGGCGAGCTGTTCGTCCGGTTCGAGGAGTCCGTCCGCGGCACCGACGCCTTCGTCATCCAGGCGCACACCACGCCCATCAACGAGTTCGTGATGGAGCAGCTCATCATGGTGGACGCGCTCAAGCGGGCGAGCGCGAAGCGGATCACCGTGGTGATGCCGTTCTACCCGTACGCGCGCCAGGACAAGAAGCACAAGGGCCGCGAGCCGATCTCGGCGCGGCTGATCGCGGACCTGTTCAAGACCGCGGGCGCCGACCGGATCATGACCGTCGACCTGCACACCGCGCAGATCCAGGGCTTCTTCGACGGCCCGGTCGACCACCTGATGGCCCAGACCGTGCTGGCCGACCACATCAAGAAGACCTACGGCGACGCCGACATCACGGTCGTCTCGCCGGACTCGGGCCGCGTGCGGCTGGCCGAGAAGTGGGCGCAGACGCTGGGCGACCGGCCGATTGCGTTCATCCACAAGACCCGCGACCCGGACAAGCCGAACCAGGCCGTGGCCAACCGCGTGGTCGGCAAGGTCGAGGGCAAGCTCTGCGTGCTGATCGACGACATGATCGACACCGGCGGCACGATCGTGAAGGCCACCGAGGCCCTGATCGACGAGGGCGCGGCCGACGTCGTCATCGCGACGACCCACGGCATCCTGTCGGACCCGGCGACCGAGCGGCTCTCGCAGTGCAAGGCGCGCGAGGTCATCGTGACGAACTCGCTGCCGATCCCGGAGGAGAAGCGGTTCGAGGGCCTGACGGTGCTGTCGATCGCGCCGATGCTGGCCGAGGCCATCCAGCAGGTCTTCGAAGACGGCTCGGTGACGTCCCTCTTCGACGGCAACGCCTGACGCTTTCCGATACCGGAGCCGTCCGCCGGGCGCGAACTTCGCGCCCGGCGGCCGCTTCCGGCGCTAGCGTGCCGGGATGGGGAACTTCAAGTTCGGCGTCAGCCTCCGCGAGATCGGCAGCCGCGACGAGTGGATCGCGAAGTGCCGGCGCGCCGAAGAACTCGGCTACGACGTCATCACCGTGCCCGACCACCTGGGCACCGGCCGCTTCGCGCCGTTCCCGGTGCTGGCCATGGCCGCCGCCGTCACCGAACGGCCGCGGCTGGGCCCCCTCGTCTCCAACGTGCCCTTCTACAACCTCGCGCTGTTCGCGCGGGAGGCGTCCACGACGGCCGCGCTGCTCGACGGCCGGCTGGACCTCGGCCTCGGCTCGGGACACATGAAGGCCGAGTTCGACGCCGCCGGGCTGCCGTGGCACCGGGCGTCCGAGCGGATCGGCTACCTCGAGGAAAGCCTCGGCTACCTGCGGAAACACTTCGAGGACGAGGGCATCCCGATGCCCCGCCTGCTCATCGCGGGCAACAGCGACGGCGTGCTCGGCCTCGCCGCGGAGCACGCGGACGTCGTCGGCTTCGCCGGTCTGCGGCAGCAGCCCGGCAAGCCGCCGGGCACCTTCAAGCTCGACAACGCCGAGGCGATGGACGAGCGCGTCGCGTACTTCCGGGCACGCGCCGGGGCCCGCGAGGTCGAGTACAACATGCTGGTCCAGCTCGTCGAGGTCACCGACGACCGGGAGAAAGCCGCGGCGCACTGGCACGAGGTGACCGAACGCAGCGCCGTCGCCGACGCCCGCGAGCTCCTCGACGCGCCGCAGCTGCTGCTGGGCACCGTCGAGGAGATCGCCGGTCAGCTGGTGGCCCGGCGGGACCGCTACGGGTTCTCGTACATCACCGTGTTCGAGCCCGCGCTCGAAGTGTTCGCGCCGGTCATCAAGGAGCTTCAGTAAGCGACGGTGAAGCGCGCGCGGCGGTGCTTCGGCTGCTCGATCTCGTCGACGTAGGCGATCGCGAAGTCGTCGCCGCCGATGTGCGACTTGCCGTTCTCGTCGGTCACCAGGACGTCGCCGCCGAGGCGGAACTCCCCGGTGCGCTCGCCCGGCGTCCAGGCACCGAACTCGGCGGCGGGGCTGACGTAGAACCAGTCGAGGTCCCCGGGCTGCTCGCGCAGCAGACCGAGCACCTCGGCGTGGCTGCCGGCCTCGTCCTTGTACTCGGCCGGGAACTCCGGGGTGTCGAACAGCCGCGGCCCGCCCTCGGCCACGTGCAGGCTGGCCGCGCCGCCCACGAACGACAGCCGGACGCCGTGCTCGCGCGCGATCCGGGCCAGCGACGGCACGGCGTCGATCAGTTTCTTGCCGTCGATCGCGCGGGCCGGGGTGGCGACCACGAACACGTCGGCGTCCTTGGCCAGGCCGGCCACGAACTCCTCGTCGTGCAGCGAACCCTGCCGCTCGTCGACGCCTTCGGGCGCCGAGCCGGGGTTCCGCGCGACGCCGACCACCTCGTGGCCGCGCCGCAGCGCCTCGGCGCCGATCCTGCCCCCGGCGTACCCGGTCCCTCCGAAAACCACCAGCTTGGCCATGTCGCTTCTCCGTTCGTCTCGGCTGTCCGCAGCCGATGCTAGGAACGGGAGATCACCTACTTCAACGGAAGCAACACACCCGTGGGTAGGTGTCCAGGTCAGCCGCCGAGGCCCGCGAACTCCGCCGCGACCTTCCGCTTCACGGCGTTCACGTCGAGGCCCGCGCGGACCTCCGCGGTCGCGTTCGGCTTGGACAGCACCTGGTAGCTGGCCGTGCGGTTGGGCAGCTTGAACTTCACCGTGCAGGACAGCTTGATCGTCTTGTACGGCTCCGCGTCGCCGGCCGCGGTGCAGGTCTGCGCGCCGAGGGCCTCGGCGCTGACTTCGACCGACAGGGTGATGTGGACGACGCTCTTCTCGCCCGAGGCCGGCGTGCCGACGACGCTGTTGGAGACGTCCACCGTCGTCGTGCAGGAGCCGACGAAGTCCTTGCAGTCGAGGTTGTCGTTGGTGACGACGGCGCTGGCCTGGACGAGGCCTTCGAACGGCTGGCCGAGGCCGCCGACGGTGTTGTCGAGGTCGGTGCGGAACGCCTTCAGCGCGTCGCCGGTGACCGGGGCGACCTGGAACTCGGCGCCGTACTTCGGCCCGTTCTGCGGGTCGAGCAGCGCCGGGGCGAAGCTGACGACGCGGTTCGGCTTGGCCGTGGTCACCCGCAGGACGCTCGGTGCCGCGCCGAGCTGGTAGACCTCGGTGCCGTCCGGCAGCTTCGCCTTGACCGGCTCGCTCAGCCGGTCGAGCCCGGACAGGGCCTTGCGCAGCCCCTCGGCCAGCGCCGGCGGCGCGAACCGGGCCGCCGGGTCGAAGGGCAGCTCGGAGCCGAGCGAACGCACCCAGCTCGTGCCGAACTGCGTGCCCTCGTCGATGGCGTGCGCCTTCCAGTAGTCGGCGTCGGCCTGCAGGAAGAACTGGCCGGCGGCGGCCGTCACCTGAACGACGCGCCCGTCCAGCGGCACCGCGCCGACGGCGTAGCCGCCGCGGGTCACCCGGAACTGCTGCCCGGCGCCCTTGACCGTGGCCTTCAGCGCCACCGCGGGCGCCTGGCCCAGCGCGGTCAGGGCCGCGTCGACCGCGGCCCGCTGCTCCACCCGCCGGTCCGCCGTCGCCTGGTCGGCCGCGGAGACACCGGCGGTACCGGCGACCGCCACCTGGCAGCCGGCCAGCAACCCGCCCAGCAGCAGCACCGCGGCTGCCACCCCGCTCCGTCGAGCCCGCATCAACGCCCCCCGCTCTCCCGCTACCCGAGCACACCTCGGCCGGCGTCGTCCCGCCACCGGATTTGTGTCGTCACGTACCGGGGTCCAGGAGGTTCTAGCCTGGGCCGGGCACCCGCCGCAACCCACCGTGATGAGGTTGGTTTACACTCTTGAGGTTGTCTCGGCGAGGCGGGGCCCTTCTGGGGTGCCCGGCGTGATCGACGCGGCGGCTCGAGTAGCCCCCGTCGTCGTGCACGCCCGGAAACTCGCCGCCGGAACTTCCTTGAACAGAACACACATCGGCTTCCCCCGCCGCAGCATGCTGTCTTTGATTTGAAGGAGTGCAACACCGTGTCCGAGGTACGTCTGTCCGTCGAGCCGCGCACCGAGTTCGGCAAGGGCGCCGCGCGCCGCACGCGTCGCGCCGGCAAGATCCCCGCCGTCCTGTACGGCCACGGCTCGGACCCGCGGCACTTCGCGCTGCCGGCCATCGAGTTCGCCCGCGTCGTCCGCGAGAACGGCTCGAACGCCGTCATCACGCTGGACCTGGAGGGCTCGGACGAGCTGGCCCTGACCAAGACGATCGTGGTCCACCCGCTGAAGAACTACATCGAGCACGTCGACCTGCTGGTCGTGAAGCGCGGCGAGAAGATCGTCGTCGACGTCCCCGTCGTCGTGACCGGCAACCCCGGTCCGGGCGGCCTGGTCAACCAGGACGTCGACACCCTGCAGGTCGAGGTCGAGGCGCTGCACATCCCGGAGCAGTTCGAGGTCTCGATCGAGGGCCTCGAGATCGGTTCCCAGGTGCTGGCGGGCCAGATCGAGCTGCCGCAGGGCGCCACCCTGGTCACCGACCCGGAGTCGCTGGTCGTGGCCGTCAACGAGCCGCAGCGTGAAGAGGCCGACGACGAGGCCGAGGCGGGCGAGGAGTCGGCCGAAGCCGCCGAATAGCATCACTGCATGACCGAAGACCTGCCTGGGGCCGGCGAGCTGATCCTGCTCGCCGGCCTCGGCAATCCCGGGCCCCAGTACGCCGGAAACCGGCACAACGTCGGATTCATGGTGCTGGACGAGCTCGCCGCCCGCGTCGGCGGCAAGTTCAAGACGCACAAGACCGGCGGCGAGGTCCTCGAGGGCCGGCTGGCCGGCCGGCGCGTGGTGCTGGTGAAGCCGCGTTCGTACATGAACCTCTCCGGCGGGCCGGTGGCCGGCGCGGCGAAGTTCTACAAGGTCGAGCCGTCCGGCGTCGTCGTGGTGCACGACGAGCTCGACGTCGACTTCGGCGCGTTGAAGCTCAAGTTCGGCGGCGGCGACAACGGCCACAACGGGCTCCGCTCGATCACGAAGTCGCTCGGCACCCGCGACTACTACCGGGTGCGCTTCGGCATCGGCCGCCCGCCCGGCCGGCAGGACCCGGCGGACTTCGTGCTGAAGGACTTTTCGACGGTCGAGCGCAAGGAACTCGCGTTCGAGGTGGACCGCTGCGCGGACGCGACCGAAGCCCTGGTCAAGGCCGGTCTCGCGGCCGCGCAGAACTCCTTCCACGCGGGCTGACATGGGTGGCGAGGTGAGACGATGACCCCCGAGGAAGTCCGGGCGATCGCCTTCGGCAAGCCCCGGTTCGGCCGTCGCGGCTACAACGAAGACGAGGTCGACGCGTTCCTCGACCTCATCGCGGAGGCGCTGGCCGGCCGCAACATCCTCACCCCCGACGACATCCACTACGTCGAGTTCACGATCATGCCGGTCGGCATGCGCAGCTACGACCAGGCCCAGGTCGACCTGTTCCTCGACGAAGCCGAGTCGGCCCTGGTGGCCCTGCGCCAGCCCCCGCCGCCGCCGGTGGCGGCCGAGGACGAGCGGCCGCAGGGCCCGCGGAAGTGGTTCGGCCGCAACTGACGCTGTGAAGCCGGCCACACACCGCTCGGTAGTGCTCTTTCACCCGAAGGCGGGCGCCGGGCCGCCCGTCGGGGTGAGCTTCGGGATCGCCCCTTCCGGGGGAACGTGTTCACGGGTTAGGACGGTGTACGGGAGTTCGCACCCGCCCTACCCCGGAATCGGAGAGTTCCATGTCGTTCACCGCCGAAGACCTCGCCGAGGTCACCTTCGGTAACGCCCCGATCGGCCGCCGTGGCTACGCCAAGGACGAGGTCGACGAGTTCGTCCGGCGGATCGCCAAGACGCTCGCCGAGGAGGACGACCTGACCGCCGCCGAAGTGCACCACGTGATGTTCTCGAAGCCCCTGATCGGCAAGCGCGGCTACGACGAGCGCGAAGTCGACGAATTCCTCGACACGGTGGAGGACCAGCTCGCCACCCGCACGGGACAGGCCCCGGACCTCCCGGGCGCCCGCACGGCCCCGGAAGCCACCACCGAGCGCGCCACCCCACCACCGACGATCCGCGCGGTCCGCGTCCAGCAGCGCTAGCGCGGCACTTTCACGTGAAAGTGCCGCTTGCCGGTGGGCACTTTCACGTGGAGGTGACGGTCAGGCGTCCGCGTTCTTCTTGATGCGGTCCGCGAACTGCTGGGCCGTGGCCGCGCGCTTGACCTTGCCAGACGGGGTCTTCGGGAGGCTGCCCGCCGGGAGCACCACCACCGCGTACGGGCGCATGTCGACCGCGTCGCGGACGCGGGCCGAGACCTGCTTCATCAGGGTCTTCTCGGCCTCGGCGTCGCCCGCCAGCTTCGACTCCACGACCACCGCGAACCGCTCGCGGCGGCTGCCCGCATCCAAGCGGACCGCCACCGCGTTGCCCGCGCGCACGCCTTCGACCGATGTCGCCGCGCGCTCGATGTCCGTCGGGTACAGGTTGCGGCCGCCCATGATGATGACGTCCTTGCGGCGGCCGCAGATGACGATCTGGCCGTCGACCAGGTAGCCGAGGTCGCCGGTGTTGAGCCACCCGGACTCGTCCTGTGTCGCGAGGGGGCCGTCCATGGTCAGGTAGCCGGGCGTCACGGCCTCGCCGCGCAGCCGGATTTCGCCGACCTCGCGCTCGCCGACGCGCTCGCCCGCCTCGTTGACGATCTCCGCCTCCAGCCCGTCCAGGGGCGGGCCGAGCAGCGCGAACGACCGGACGCTGTCGGTGCCGCGCCGCGGGTCGCCCTCGGGCACGGGCACCGCGCGGTTGTCCGCCTCCAGCGCGTCGGCTTCGACGACGTCGAGGGTGAGGCCGGTGAACAGCGGCGCGAACGACACCGCGAGGGTCGCTTCGGCCATGCCGTAGGCCGGGAAGACGCACTCGGCGGGCATCTTGAACCGCGCGCCCGCGTCCACAAAGGTCTGGACGGCGGACTCGTCGATGGGCTCGGCGCCGTTCAGCGCGATGCGCAGCTTCGAGAGGTCGTAGGCGTCGTCTTCGTCGACGCGGGCCATCCGGCGCCCGACGATGGCGTACGCGAAGTTCGGCGCCGCCGTCGTGGTGCCGTGGTACTTCGTGATCAGCTCGGGCCAGATCAACGGCCCCGAAAGGAACTCGACCGGCGTGATCTTGACCAGCTCGACGCCGAAGGTCATCGGCACCGTCAGGAAGCCGACCATCCCCATGTCGTGGAACGTCGGCAGCCAGGACACCATGACGTCGACGTCGAAGTCGAACTCGGCGCGCTCGACCATGGCCTTGACGTTGGAGTACAGGTTGCCGTAGGTGATCCGCACGGCCTTGGGGTCGGCGGTCGACCCGCTGGTCAGCTGCAGCAGCGCGGTGTCGCCCTCGTCGGTGACGACGACGTCTTCCAGGGGTTCGGCTGCGGCCAGCTCGGTGATGAGCTTGAACCCGATGCCCTTCTGCTCCAGGACGGGCGCGAGCTGGTCGAACGGTTCGCCCAGCAGCACGAGGCCGGAGCCGATCATCCCGAGTACCCGCACGGTGTCCTCGGCCCACTCGGCGAGATCGGTGCGCGGAGTCGGCTGGTGCAGCATGGTGACGCTGCCCCCGGCCAGCCAGACGGCCTGCACGGTGGGCGCGATCAGCACCGGCGCGGCGGCCAGCACGCCGACGGCGGTTCCCGGCCGGAACCCCGCGGCGACGAGCCCGCCGGCGATCCGCCGGGCTTCTTCGTGCACCTCACTCCAGGTCCGCCGGACCGGCTCCTTCGGCTCCCCGGTGACCATGCCCCGCTGCTGACCCCGCCCCGTCGCGGTGGCGACGAGCGTGTCCACGAACCTGCTCATGGTGCAGACATTACTGGGAGCTGTGTCACTCCAGCAGTTCGGACGTCTCCAGCCAGCGTCCTTCGACGTCTTCGATCTCGCCCTGGACGCCCTTCAGCTCCGCGTTCAGCTCCATCAGCTTCGCCGGTTCCGTCGCCGCCGCCAGCAAGGCTCCGTGCAGCTTCTCCTCCTTGGCGTGCAGCTGGTCGAGCTTGCGCTCCAGGCGCCCCAGCTCCTTCTGCGCCGCCCGCAGGTCCGCCGCCGACTTCTTCGCCTCGGTCTTGGCCGCCGTCGGGGCCGCCGCGGGCGCCGGTTCCTTGGCGAGCGCGCGGCGGTTCAGGTACTCCTCGATGCCGCCGGGCAGGTGCGTGATGTGGCCGTCGCCGAACAGCGCGACGATCGTGTCGCAGACGCGCTCCACCAGGTAGCGGTCGTGCGAGACCACGACCATCGTGCCCGGCCAGCCGTCGAGGAGGTCCTCCAGCTGCTGGAGCGTGTCGATGTCCAGGTCGTTCGTCGGTTCGTCGAGCAGCAGCACGTTCGGCTCGGCCATCAGCAGCCGGCACAGCTGCAGCCGGCGGCGCTCGCCACCCGATAGGTCCCCGACCGGCGTCCACTGGCGCGCCTGCGGGAAACCGAGCTTCTCGCCCAGCTGGGAGGCGGTCATCTCCTGCTTGCCGAACACCACGCGCCCGGCCACCTGCTCGATCGCCTGCAGCACGCGCAGGTCGCCGGGCAGGTCGTCGAGCTCTTGGCGCAAGTGCGCGAGCGCGACCGTCTTGCCTTCGACGCGCCGGCCGGTCGAGCCCTCGACGTCCCCACCGAGCAGCTTGAGCAGCGACGTCTTGCCCGAGCCGTTCACGCCGACCAGTCCGATCCGGTCGCCCGGCCCGATCCGCCAGGTGACGTGGTCGAGCAGCGTCCGCTCGCCCACCTGGTACGTCGTGTCTTCCAGCTCCAGCACGGTCTTCCCGAGCCGCCGCTTGGCGAACGCCTGCAGCTCGACGGAATCGCGCGGCG
Source organism: Amycolatopsis sp. CA-128772 (assembly GCF_002904295.1). GTDB lineage: Bacteria > Actinomycetota > Actinomycetes > Mycobacteriales > Pseudonocardiaceae > Amycolatopsis. Next base: position 84,765 of record NZ_PPHG01000097.1, on the reverse strand, counting down.
GCGGGACGTCGGCGATCAGCGCTTCCGCCGCCTCGATGCGGTAACGCGGCTTCGACGACCGCGCCTGCGGGCCGCGGCGCAGCCACGCCAGCTCCTTGCGGGCCAGGTTCTGCCGCTTCTCCTCGGCCGTCGCCGCCAGCCGCGCGCGCTCGGCGCGGGCGAAGATCCAGTCGGCGTAACCACCTTCGTACTGCTCGACGCGGCCGTTCGCGACCTCCCACGTCAGGGTGGCGACGGTGTCGAGGAACCACCGGTCGTGCGTGACGACCACGACCGCGATCCGGCGGGTGAGCAAGTGGTCGGCGAGCCACTGGACGCCTTCGACGTCCAGGTGGTTGGTCGGTTCGTCGAGCACGACGAGGTCGAGCTCCCCGGTCAGCGCAGCGGCCAGCGAAACTCGGCGCCGCTCCCCGCCGGAGAGGTTCGCGGTGGGCGTGTCGAGCCCGATCGCCGTGATGCCCAAACCGTCCACAATAGACCGGACGCGCGCGTCGGCGGCCCATTCGTGCTCGGCGCCGTAGCGTTCGAGCACGACCTCGCCGACCGTGCTGCCGTCCGGGAGCTCGGTCCGCTGGGTGACCACGGCCATCCGCAGGCCGCCGACGTGGCTGACCCGCCCGGAATCCGGCTCGGCGAGTCCGGAAAGGACTTCCAGCAGGGTGGTCTTGCCGCCACCGTTGAGGCCGACGACGCCGATGCGCTGTCCGGCCGCGACACCCAGCGACACGCCGTCCAGCAGCGGGCGAACCCCGTAGGACTTGCTCACCGACTCCAGGTTGACCAGGTTGGCCACTGCTCAGCCGATCCTCTCTACGATGACGAACCGGGTCGCCACGACCATGGTCGTGTCGTCCACGGTGAATTCCGGATCTTCCATGGCTGCGCGCATTTCCGTGCTCTGCCAGTAGTCCGTGTGGTCGGCGCGCCATTCGGCGACGCTCGTGAAGCCCTCGCCCTCGTCGAGCGCGTGCTGCAAGTCCACTTCGGACAGCGGCAGGACGCGCACGTCGGTGGTTTCGAGCACCGCGACCCCTTCGCCCGCCGAGTCGATCATCAGCTCGCGCTCGCCGGCGACGGGCAGTTCTTCGCCGTACTTCTCGTATTCGGCGACCAGGCCGGTGGTCGACGTCTTTTCCCCGCGCAGGATCGCCGCGACCAGCTTGTCGCGCAGCGGGCCGGGGAACGCGAACTCGGCGTGCTTCATGCGTGCACCCGCGGGGACGCCGGGCGGGGTGCGTCGTCGCCGCCGACGACGCGGGCGCCGGGGACCGGGCCGTGGGCCACGCGGACCGTCCGGCAGACGCCCGCGCCCGACAGCTCGGCCGCGACCTCCACCGCCGACTGCCCGTTCTCGCAGAGGAACGCGCACGTCGGGCCGGAGCCGGACACCGTGCCCGCGAGCGCGCCCGCGTTGACGCCCGCGCGGAGCGTGCGGCGCAGGTCGGGCCGCAGCGAGACCGCCGCCGCCTGCAGGTCGTTGCCCAGCAGCAGGGCCAGCTGGCGCGGGTCGCCGGAGGCCAGCGCCTCGACGACCGGCGTGTGCGAGCCGATCCGGGGCGGGTTGCCCGCCGCGCGCAGGCGGTCCAGTTCGCCGAACACCTTCGGCGTCGACAGCCCTTCGGCGGCGAAGGCCAGCACCCAGTGGAACGTGTGCCGCGACAGCACCGGGACCAGCTGCTCGCCGCGGCCGGTGCCCAGCGCGGTGCCGCCGTAGAGCGCGAACGGGACGTCGCTGCCCAGGCCGGCGGCGATTTCGGCCAGCTCGTCGCGGGTGACGTCGAGGTTCCACAGGCTCGCCAGCCCGACCAGCGTCGCCGCCGCGTCGGCGCTGCCGCCCGCCATGCCGCCGGCGACCGGGATGCCCTTGCGCAGCACCACCCGCACCTTCGGCTCGCCGGCGCGCCCGACGTGCGCGGCCAGCGCTTCGACGGCCCGCCAGGCCAGGTTTTCCGGGCCGGTCGGGACCGAGCCCTCCCCCTCGCCGTAGACCTCGATGCCGGGCTCTTCGGTGACCGCGACGGTCACCTCGTCGGTCAGCGACAGCGCCTGGAACACGGTCACCAGCTCGTGGAAACCGTCTTCACGCAGGTCATCGACCGAAAGGTGCAGGTTGACCTTGGCCGGGACCCGGACGGTGACTGGGGGCGGAACTACGGCGAGCACCCGACCAGCCTACGTGCCCGCCAAAACACCCCAATGTGGCGTTGGGTGCATCTGACGCACCCAACGCGGCGTTCGGTGCATCCAACGCACCCAACGCGGCGTTCGGTGCGTCCAGCGCACCCAATGTGGCGTTCGGTGCGTCCAGCGCACCCAACGCCACATTGGGGCGCTTGGGGCTACGGATCAGGCAGCCGGGATCAGGCAGCCGCGACACCCTGCGGGCCGCGCGCGGTGTGCGTGACGTGGCCGCCGCGCTCGGCGACCCAGGCCAGCGCCGCGTCGGCCCGCTCGCCGCGGACGCCGAGGCGGAAGCGGCCGACCGGGGTGTCGCCGATGCGGGTCAGGCCGCCGCCGATGGTGGCGAACTCGACGTCGAACCGGCCCGCAGCCTCGGGCAGCAGCGCACCGACCGAGGCGAAGCCGACCAGCACGACGTCGGCCGAGCGGTCGTAGCGCGCCACCTGCGCGCGGGTCGTCTCGATGGCCGGCAGCAGCGCCTGCGCCGTGCGGCTCGTGGGATCGGAGATGAGGTCGAGGACCGTGCCGCGCTCGATGATCGTGCCGTCCTCCAGCACCGCGACGTCGTCGCAGACCCGGCGGACCACGCCCGCGTCCGGCGTCGTGACGACGACCGTGACGCCGAGCTCGGACCGGGCCCGGTCGAGGACGGTGAGCACCGCGCCGGCCTCCTCCGGGTCGATGCCGGCGGTCGGGTCGTCGGCGAGCAGCACCGCGGGGGCCGCCGCCAGGGCCTTCGCCACCGCGACGCGGCGGAGCTGACCGGCGGACAGCTCACCGGGCCGCTGCGCGGCGCGCGGGGTCAGGCCGACGAGGTCGAGCAGCGAGCCGACCCGGCTGCGGCGCTGCGGGCCGTCGACGCCGAGCTGCTCGAGCGGGGAAGCGATGTTGCCGGCGATGGTGCGTTCGGCGATCAGCTCCGGCTTCGTGGACACGACGCCGAGCTGACGGCGGATTTCGCGGAGGCGGCGGCCGTCGAGGGTGCCCGTGTTGAGGCCGTCGAGCCGGACGACACCGCGGTCGGGGCGCTCCTGCAGCGCGATGCAACGAGCCAGGACGGACTTGCCCGAACCGGCGGGGCCGACCACGCCGAACAGCGAACCGGCCTGGACGTCGACGCTCACGTCCCGCAGGGCGAGGACCGAGTTTCCGTTGGCAGCAAAGGATTTGGACAGGTTTTCGACGGTGATCACGAAGGCTCCAGAAAACGGGGCGCCGCCGCTCGTGGGCGCGCCCGGCCGCAGGCGAAGGTCCGTCCGTTGTGGACGGTGCGTGAAGAAGGGTGAACCGGCAGGGGCTAGCTCAGCTGGAGCGCCGACATGCGGTCACGGAGCGGCGGCCTTCGTCGACGACGCGACGCCTGGTCAGGAGCAGGGGGCGGGCTACCCTCTTCATCGAAAACGGCCTCCATCGGTCCTGGCGGTAGCACCTGCCCTGTGGAGGGTGGTTGCTGCGACTTCGGCGAGCCAGGTCTCTCAGTCGCTCGGGATGGACGTACTGAGTAAAACCGATCCCGAGGAGCGAGCGCAAGCCCGTTGGCCCAGATCACACGAGTGGCGGTGTCCGGATCGCGGGATCACGGGCGGAGCGGGGGAATTTTCACGCCTCCACTGTGGAGTTCTCAGCGCACGGCCGCGAGCCGGGCGAAGTCGTGCACGCCGAGCTGCTCACCGCGGGTCCGGGGGTCGATCCCGGCGGCGGCCAGCAGTTCGCCGGCCCGCTCGGCCGAGCCGGCCCAGCCGGCAAGCGCGGCGCGAAGGGTCTTCCTGCGTTGTGAGAACGCGGCGTCCACCAGCCCGAAGAGCCGGTCCCGGTCGTCGGACGCCGTCGTGCCGGCGCGTTCGAACGCGACGAGCGCGGAATCGACGTTCGGCACCGGCCAGAACACCGAGCGTGGCACGGCGGCGACCTTGCGTGCCGGGCCGTACCAGGCGAGCTTGACGCTCGGGACGCCGTAGATCCGGCTGCCCGGGCCGGCGGCCATCCGGTCGGCCACCTCGGTCTGGACCATGACGAGGCCCGTCCGGAGCGAGGGCACCTCGGCCAGCAGGTGCAGCACGACCGGCACGGCGACGTTGTACGGCAGGTTGGCGACCAGCGCGGTCGGCTCGCCCAGCTCCTCGCGCGTGACGCGCAGGGCGTCGGCTCCGACGACGGTGAGGTTCCCGGCCACTTCGGGCCCGCGTTCGGCGACGGTCTTCGGCAGCCGCTCGGCGAGCTTGGGGTCGATCTCGACGGCGACGACCCGCGCGCCGGTGGCGAGCAGCCCGAGGGTCAGCGACCCGAGCCCGGGCCCGACCTCGAGGACGACGTCGCCGGGCGTGATCCCGGCGAGTTCGACGATCCGGCGGACCGTGTTGGGATCGTGCACGAAGTTCTGCCCGAGCTTCTTGGTCGGCCGCACGTCGAGTTCGGCCGCCAGCCCGCGGATTTCGGCCGGTCCCAGCAGTTCAACCACCGGATGAGCGTACCCAGGCGGTCGGTTCGCGCACCTGGACGGTCGGTTCGCGTACCCGGAGGGTCGGTTCGGGGCACGCGAACCGGCCCCTGTCCACGTGGGACGGGGGCCGGTTCGGGAGAGCTGTCAGGCCTTCTTGCCGCAGACCGGCCAGGCGCTGTACCCACCGCGGGCGTCGCGGACCTTCTCCGCGACCGCGATCTGCTGCTCACGCGAAGCCTGGTGCGGATACGCCGCGTACTGGTCGCCGCCGTAGGCGTCCCACGTGCGCTTGTCGAACTGGAGGCCGCCGTAGTACGTGTTGCCGGTGTTGATGGCCCAGTTGCCGCCCGACTCGCACTGCGCGATGCGGTCCCACGCGGAGCCGTCGCCGATCGCCGGGGTCGGGGCCTTCTTCGTGCCGACGTGGATGATCTTCGGCTTGGGCTGGGTGATGACCTGCTCGGAGACGCTCTCGCGAGCGACCTCCTTGCCGTTCTTCTGCGTGACCTTGTAGGTCACCATCTTCTCGCCGGGCGCGCCCGGGTCCTCGACGCTGGTCTTGCCCTTGTCCAGGTCCGGGTCGTCGACGCGCTGCTCGGGCGGGGCGATGGTCTCCTTCTGCGTGACCGTCGAGACGCCGGTGCGGCTGATGTGGACCTCGGCGCCGTCGGTCAGCTTGACGTCCAGACCACCCTCGGCGGCGTCCTCCGGGCCCAGGGAGAGCTTGTACTCGCCCAGGAACTCCTTCGTGGTGACGGCCGTCGTCTTCACCTGCTTCGGCGCGTTGGCGCCGTCGAACAGGGTGATGTTCTTCAGGGTCTTGATCTCGACGGTGGCGCCCTGCAGGGGCAGCTCGCCGTCCTTCGGCATCGACATCCACGTGCCGGGCTTGTCCAGCCCGGTCATGCCGAGCTGGCCCAGCGCGTCGCCGAGGTGGGTCGCGCGCACCCAGGAGGTGTGCTCCGCGCCGTCGACGACCATCTTGAGCTGGCGGCCGCGCTCGAGCTTGATGACGCCGCCGTCGCCGACCTCCGCCTGCGGGGAGGGGGAGAGCGAGTCGTGCGCGCCGACCGACAGGCCCGCGTCCTCGAGCACCTCGCCGACGGTGTCGCCGAAGGAGTGCACGGTCTGCTGGTGGCCGTCGACGTCGACGGTGATGCTCTTGTTCATCGCCAGCGCAGCCGCGCCGCCACCGGCGACGCTGATCATCACGCTGAGGACGGCGCCCTTGAGGAACCGGCGCTTCCAGACCTTGGTCGTCTGGCGGAGCCCCTCGTCCAGAGCCGCACGGCGCGCTTCGGGGGAAGCGGTGCGGTCCTCCTCGAGGCCGTCCGGGATGACGATCGGCGGCAGGTACGTCGTCTCGGCGTTGATCAGCCGGATCAGCTCGTCGACGTCGACGTCCATCTCGGCCATCATCGCGTCGGCATCGGGGCCGAGCGCGGCGAGGATGTCCTGCTGCGTGATGTTCGGGTCGTCGGAGAAGTCGAGCTGGCCGTATGCCGTGTCCTCGAAATGACTGCGTTCGAGGACGGCGGAGCGCGCTCCAGCCTGTCTGCTACCTGTCACCGGGGATCGTTCCCTTTCACGAGACGACGGTCGGGGGCGCCGTCTCTACGACTGGGCGTGACGATCGGCAACTGCTGAACGCAGGTCCGACCGGCACGATCACGGGACAGTAACGGGTTGCGGCGGGTTGCGCAAACACCCCCCGGAGTGTCGTGATCTGGGTCACTACATCAGGTGGCCGAGCGGGAAACCCTGATGTCGCAATGCGTTCAACCCGATGTGACGCTGGGGAGTCGGTACACCCGTTCGGCCGTGGTCCGGACCGATTCGGCGACTTCGTGGACAGCTTCGCCCCTGAGCGCCGCAAGGTGACGCACGGTGTAGGCGGCGCCGAACGGCTCGTTCGGCCGCCCACGGAACGGGTGGGGGGTCAGAAACGGCGCGTCGGTCTCGACGAGGTACTGCCCGGGCGGGCAGAGCCGGGCCGCCTCGTGGAGGCCCTTGGCGTTCTTGAACGTCACGGTGCCCGCGAAGGAAAGGACATATCCCGCGTCGACGCACTTGCGGGCCATTTCCGCGTCTCCGGAAAAACAATGGAAAATTACGGCATCCGGCGCACCCTCTTCGGCCAGGATGCGCAGCACGTCGTCGTGAGCCTCGCGGTCGTGGATCATCAGCGGCTTGCCCAGCCGCTTGGCGAGGCCGATGTGCCAGCGGAACGCCTCCTGCTGGGCGTCGTGCGGCGAGTAGTCCCAGTAGTAGTCGAGGCCGGTCTCGCCGACGGCGACCACGCGCTCGTGCCCGGCCAGCCGCTCCACCTCGGCCTTCTCCGCCTCGCCGAACTCCTTGGTCCGGGTCGGGTGGATCGCGACGGCGGCCCAGACCCGGCGGTCCCAGGTGGTGGCCTCCGCGGCCCAGCGGGCCGAGGCGAGGTCGTCGGCGACCGTGACGACGCGCGCGACGCCGGCGCGCTCGGCGCGGTCGACCATGGCCGTGACATCGGCCGCGGTGACCGCGCCGCACGCGTCGAGATGGGTGTGCGCGTCCACCACCGACACCGGGAGCCGGTCCGGGACCGGCGGCAGCTCGCGCTTCTGATCACCCATGCGTACTTCCTACTCCTTGCTGATCGGTGCCCACTCCGGGCCGGTCTCGCCGAGGGCCGGGTCGAGCTTGGTGAACAGCGGCGACGGCTTCTGCAGGGGCGTGCCGACCTCGATCGGCTTCGACTCCCACTTCGCCTGCTCGCCCGCATAGTCGCCGGTGAGGATCGGGTTGACCCGGCCCTCGATGTCGAGGTCGTCGACCTCTTCGAGCTCCGGCTGGGCGGCCCAGACGCCGGTGCCGCCGAGGGCCTCGTGCACCTTCTGCGCCGAGTGCGGCAGGAACGGCGTCAGCAGCGTGTTGGCGTCGCTGACGACCTGCAGCGCGGTGTGCAGCACGGTGTCGCGCCGCGTGGGGTCGTCCTTGAGCTTCCACGGCTCCTGGTCGGAGAGGTACTTGTTCGCCGCGGTGACGACCTTCATCGCCTCGGCCGCCGCCAGCTTGAACCGGGACCGGGCCAGGTGCGCCCCCGCGGTGTCGAACGCCTTGCGCGACAACGCCTTCAGGTCCTCGTCGGCCGCCGTCGGCGCCTCCGGGCGCGGGATCGCGCCGACGTTCTTGTGCGCCATCGAGATGGACCGGTTGACCAGGTTGCCCCACTCGTTGGCCAGCTCGAAGTTGGTCCGGCGGACGAACTCGTCCCAGGTGAAGTCGGTGTCCTGGGTCTCCGGGCCGGCGACCGAGATGAAGTACCGCAGCGTGTCCGGGCCGAAGTCGCGCAGGAAGTCCTCGACGTAGATCACGCGCCCGCGCGAGGTCGAGAACTTCGAGCCGCTCATGGTGAGGAACTCGCTGGAGACGATCTCGTCCGGCAGGTGCAGCTTGCCGTACTTGCCCGGCTCGCCGCCCTTGTCGCCTTCGCCGTTGTGGCCGAACAGCAGGGCGGGCCAGATCTGGGCGTGGAAGGTGATGTTGTCCTTGCCCATGAAGTAGTACGACCGGGCGTCGGCGTTGTTCCACCACTCCTGCCACGCGTCCGGGTTGCCGGACCGGCGGGCCCACTCGACGCTGGCCGAGAAGTACCCGATCACCGCGTCGAACCAGACGTAGAACCGCTTCAGCGGCTGGTCGCGCCAGCCGTCGAGGGGGATCTTGACGCCCCAGTCGAGGTCGCGGGTGATCGGCCGGGGCCGCATGTCGTCGATCAGGTTCTTGGTGAAGTTGAGGACGTTCGGGCGCCAGTCGTTCTTGGTGCCCAGCCAGTCGCCGAGGGTTTTGGTGAACGCCGGCAGGTCGAGGAAGTAGTGCTCGGTCTCGACGAACTTCGGCGTCTCGCCGTTGATCCGCGACTTCGGGTTGATCAGCTCCGCGGCGTCGAGCTGGTTGCCGCAGTTGTCGCACTGGTCGCCGCGCGCGCCGTCGTACCCGCAGATCGGGCAGGTGCCCTCGACGTAGCGGTCGGGCAGCGTGCGGCCGGTGGACGGGCTGATCGCACCCCGGGTCGTCTTCGGCACGACGTAGCCGTTGCGGTGCAGCGCCAGGAAGATCTGCTGCGTCACCTCGGCGTGGTTGCCGGTCGAGGTCCGGGTGAACAGGTCGTAGGACAGCCCCAGGCCCTGCAGGTCGTTGCCGATCTGGCGGGTGTACTTGTCCGCCGTCTCCTGCGGGGTCGAGTTCTCGTTGTCCGCCTGGACGGTGATCGGGGTGCCGTGTTCGTCGGTTCCGGAGACCATGAGCACCCGGTTGCCGGCCATTCGCTGGTAGCGGGAGAAGACGTCGGACGGGACGCCGAATCCGGACACGTGGCCGATGTGGCGGGGGCCGTTGGCGTAGGGCCAGGCCACCGCGGTCAACACAGGGGTGCTCATACCTTATTAGCCTACGGAGGGCGTCACGCGCTTTGTCGGGAGGGAGGCCCCGGTTGTCGGCGACACGGCTGCTCGTGCTCGGGGTGGTGCGGATGTACGGCCGCGCGCACGGCTACCAGGTGCGCCGCGAGCTGCTGACCTGGTCGGCGGACAAGTGGGCGAACGTCCAGCCCGGGTCGATCTACCACGCGCTGAAGAAGATGACCGCCGAAGACCTGCTGGAGCAGGTCGACGTCGAGCCCGGCGAAGGCGGCCCGGACCGGGTGGCCTACCGGCTGACCGGCGAGGGCGAGCAGGAGTACCAGGTCCTGCTTTCGAAGGCGCTGTCCGACCCCCAGCTCAACCACCCCGACCTGTCGGCCGCGATCTCGCTGATGACCACGCTCCCCCGGGCCCGCGTGATCAACCTGCTCCGGCACCGGCTGGTGCACCTGGAGGCCGAGCAGCAGCAGGCGGAGCTGATGCTCGAAGAGCTCAAGGTGAACATGGGGCTGGGCACGCCGGAACACGTCGGCGAGCTGTACCGGCTGTGGGGCGGGATCACCGACGCGAGCCACGCCTGGCTGGAACGCCTGATCGCCCGGCTCGAGGCCGGGGACTACGTGATGGCGGGCGAGTCCGGGACCGCCTTCGGCGAGCCGCCGGCTCGGTGAGCAAGCTCGACCAGCGCACCTCGATCGGGCTCAGTGCGCGCCGGGGTCCGGTGTCCGGCCGGGTCAGGCGGTGCTGTCGCGGAGGGCGACCCACGCTTCCTGGGCGAGGTCGTCCGCCACGTCCGGGGAGCCCGCCATGCCGCGCACGTAGCGCCACAGCGGGTCGTGCCGGCGCTGCCCCAGCTGATGGAACGCCGCCCGCTCCCGAGCTGGCAGCGCACCACCAGCAGCCCGTCGCCCCGTTCGCCGCCCACCGCGTCCCCCTGCCTCACGTCATGCGCGTCACCCGGAAAGCCGGCGTTCCGGGCGGAAAAGTTCGCGAGGGCCAGTAATCAAGTTTGACTAGCGCATCCTGCTCGGGCACAGTGTGCGCCTCAGCTAGTCAAGCTTGACTACCTTCCGAGAGGGGATCTCATGATCACGGCACGCGGTCTCGAGCGGCGGTTCCGCCGCAAGGGCCGCTCCGGTGGCGAAGTACACGCGGTGAAGGGCGTCGACCTCGACGTCGAAGCGGGCGAGCTGGTCGGCTTCCTCGGGCCCAACGGCGCCGGGAAGACGACCACGCTGCGCATGCTGACCACGCTGCTTGAGCCGACCGCGGGCACCGCGACCGTCGGCGGCCGCGACCTGCTGGCCGACCCGCTGGGGGTGCGGGAGCGCATCGGCTACGTCGCCCAGGGCGGCGGCACCGCGCCCGAAAGCAAGGTCGCCGACGAACTGGAGCTGCAGGGCCGGCTCTACCGGATGAGCAAGGCCGACGCGATCGCGCGCGGCGCGGAACTCGCCGAACAGCTCGACCTGACCGGGCTGGACCAGCGGCTGACCAAGACGCTGTCGGGCGGGCAGCGGCGGCGGCTCGACATCGCGCTCGGGCTGATCCACGCGCCCGGCCTGGTGTTCCTCGACGAGCCGTCGACCGGCCTCGACCCGCAGAGCCGCGCCAACCTGTGGGAGCACATCCGCCGGCTGCGCGCCGAGCAGGGCGTCACGGTCTTCCTCACCACCCACTACCTGGACGAGGCCGACGCGCTGTCGGACCGGCTGATCGTCATCGACGACGGCCGGATCGTCGCCGAGGGCACGCCGGACGCGCTGAAGGCGCGGGTCAACGGCGACCGCGTCGAGGTGGGGGTCGCCCCGGAGCAGGGCACGGACGCCGCCGAAATCGCCGGGCGGCTGACGGGCGCCCAGGAGCTGTCCGTCGAAGGCGGGGAGGTCCGGTTCCGGGTACCGCGCGGCGACGTCGCGCTACCGGAGCTGCTGCGGGCGCTGGACGCGAAGAACATCCCGATGCTGTCGGTCCAGGTGCACCGGCCCACGCTCGACGACGTTTTCCTGACCCTCACCGGGCGTTCCCTGCGGGAAGCGGAGGAGGCCGGCCGTGCTGCGTGACACCTGGCTGATCTTCCGCCGCGAGATGACCGCGGCGCTGCGCAACCCGACCTGGGTGCTGATCGGGATCATGCAGCCGCTGCTGTACCTGTTCCTGTTCGGCCCGCTGATGGTCCGGGCCGTGCAGGCCCAGGGCCTGTCCGAAGTGGACGGCTGGATGCTGCTCACCCCGGCGCTGATCGCCCAGCTGGCGCTGTTCGGCAGCTCGTTCGTCGGCTTCGGGCTGCTGGCGGAGTACCGCTCCGGCGTCGTCGAGCGGTTCCGGGTGACGCCGGTCAGCCGGGTGGCGCTGCTGCTGGGCAAGGTGCTGGCCAGCGCGTTGCAGGCGGTGGTCCAGGCCCTGCTGATCATCGCGCTGGCCTACCTGGCCTTCGACCTGGACGCACCGGTCGGCGGCGTCCTGCTGAGCCTGGTCATCGTGTTCCTGCTGGCGGTGTCGCTGGCGTCGTGTTCGTACGCGCTGGCGTTGACGCTGAAGAGCGAGGAGACGTTCCCGGCCCTGCTCAACGCGGTGCTCATCCCGCTGCTGCTGCTCTCGGGGATCCTGCTGCCGATCACGTCCGGGGCCGCCCCGGCGTGGCTGTACCGGATCTCCCAGATCAACCCGTTCCGGCACGTCGTCGACGTCGAGCGGAACACCTTCCGCGGCGACTTCACCATGGACGCCCTGTTCACGGGCAGTGTCGTGGTGCTGGTGATGGCCGTGGTGTCCGTGTGGTGGGGAACACGGACGTTCCAGCGCGAAAACGCCTGATCAACCAGTGTGTTGTCACTGCGGGTCCGTCTCCGGCGACGTATGGTGTGCTCTCCACCGACGCGCCGGGGGCGGACCGTGACAGAGCCGGAGAGTGAACTCGGCATCTCGCTGTCGCACCGCGAGCGCGTGGCGGACTGGCAGGCCGTGCGCGCCGCGCAGGCCCGGTTCGTGTCGGTGACGATCAGCGAGAACGTCAACTGGAGCAACTCCGCGGCCGAGCGCAACCTGGCCGGCGCGCAGGAGGCCGGGCTGCACGCCGGCGGCCGGCACTACGCGCGGCCCGGCGCGGTGCACGACCAGGCGGACTTCTTCGTGCGGACGGCCAGCCGGCTCGGCGCGTTCGCCCCCGGGTCGCTCGCGCCGGCGCTCGAGGTGGCGGCGCCGAGCGTCGACGACCGGTTCGTCAAGGCGTGGATCAAGCACGTCCGGCACGCGGCGCGCATCGAGCGGGTGCTGGTCTACGCCGACCACGACTGCTGGGCGCACCGGCTGCACCCGGACCGCTGGGCCGACAGCGAGGTCGTGCTGTGGCTGATCCGGCACAACGGCATCCCCGGCCGGCCGGGCTGGTTCCACTCCCGGCTCGGCGTGCACCAGCACGCGTACACCCCGGACGTCCCCGGCATCGCCGGGCCGGTGGAGCAGAACGCCGTCGTGTACCCGTTCACATTGGGAGACCTGCTGCTCTGACGTGTGGTGGTATGTCGCCATGCGCGTGACGAGCAGGCCACTCCGGACGGACGTGACGCCGTCGCACGCCTTCTCGGTACTCGCCCACCACGCCGGGTCACGCGGCCTCCCGCCGCCCGCCATGCTGTCCGGTGACTGGTTTTCCGCGCGGGCGGTGATCGCGCCATCCCTTGCCGTGGCCCCGTCCGCGCTGCCTTCCTTCCCGCCGGCGGCCGACGCCGCACCCGAGGTGATCGGCGGCGGCTGGTTCGGCTACCTGGCGTACGACTCGGCGGACCCGTCGGGCCGCACCGGCGCACTGCCCGCGTCGGCGTGGGGCTGGGCGGACCACGTGTTGCGCTGGTCCGCCTCGGGCACCTGCTACCTGGAATCCCTGGACGGTGGCGGCCCTTCGGTGTCCAGAATGGAATCCCTGCTGGCCGCCGACGTTCCGGCCGGTTCGTGGTCGGCGGGGCCGTTGCGGCGACCGCTGCCGTCGGAGCACCGGGACGCCGTGAAGGCGTGCGTGCACGCGATCGAGGCCGGGGAGCTGTTCCAGGCCAACATCTGCTCGCGATTCACGGGTTCGTTCTCCGGCTCCCCGGCCGCGCTGTTTTCGGCCGGGGTTTCGTCGTTGTCGCCGCGCCGGGCGGCTTTCCTGTCCGGCGCGTGGGGTTCGGTGGTGTCGTTTTCGCCGGAACTGTTCCTGGCGCGACACGGGCGCGCGGTGCGGTCGACGCCGATCAAGGGGACCCTGCCGCGGCGCGGGCCGTCGGACGACGGGAACGCCGTGCGGCTGCGTCAGTCCGCGAAGGACGTGGCGGAGAACGTGATGATCACCGACCTGGTGCGCAACGACCTCGGCCGGGTCTGCGAGGTGGGTTCGGTGACGGTGCCGTCCCTGCTGCGGGTGCGCCCGGCGCCGGGGGTGTGGCACCTGGACTCGACGGTGACCGGCGTGCTGCGCCCGTCCGTTTCGGACGCATCCCTGCTGGCGGCGACGTTCCCGCCGGGCTCGGTGACGGGCGCGCCGAAGATCCGGGCCCTGGACCTGATCGCCGCACTGGAACCCCGCGGCCGCGGGGTCTACACGGGCGCGATCGGGTTGGTCTCGCCGCTGGCGGGCCTGGAGCTGAACGTCGCGATCCGCACGTTCGAGATCACCGGCGGCACGATCGCCCTGGGCGTCGGCGGCGGCATCACGGCGGATTCGGACCCGGAGGCGGAGTGGCAGGAGTGCCTCCACAAGGCGGCACCCCTGGAACACCTCCTGGCGAACCCGCTACTTCCCGGGGTCGAGCAGTAGCTTGCCGGCCGTCTTGCGGGAGCGCAGGGCCTCGTGCGCGCCCCGGGCGTCCGACAGGGCGTACTCGCCGCCGGCGATCGCCTTCAGCTTGCCGTTCTGCACCAGGTCGAACAGCTCGGTGAGCGCGGTCCCGAAGACGTTGCCCGGCAGGCGGAACACGTGCGGCAGCCACATCCCGCTGATCGTCGTGCTGTGGCCGAGGATGTTGCGCAGCTCCACCGGCTTCGGGCTTTCGCGGCCCGCCATGCCGTAGAACGCCAGGCGGCCGAACGGGGCGAGGGCGGCGATGCTCTGGTCGGTCGTCGTGCCGCCGACCATGTCGAGGACGACGTCGACGCGGCGGCCTTCGTTCGCCTCGATCAGCGCGGCCGTCATGTCTTCGGAGCGCGAGTCGATCGCGACGTCCGCGCCGAGTTCGAGGGCGAGGGCGCGCTTGTCTTCGCTGCTCGCGGTGGCGATGACGCGGCCGGCGCCCCACGCCTTGGCCAGCTGCACGGCGACGGTCCCGACCCCGCCGGCGGCCGCGTGCACGACGACCGACTCGCCCGCGGCCAGGTGCGCGTTGCGCCGGAGCAGCACCCAGGCGGTGGTGCCCTGGACCAGCATGGACAGCGCGGTCAGGTCGTCGATGCCGTCGGGCAGCGGGAAGGTCGTGGCCGCCGGGGCGACGGCCTTCTCGGCGTACCCGCCGCCGCCGTTGAGCAGGGCGACGACACGCTTGCCGTCCTGGGTGCCCACGACTTCGCCACCGGGGACGAGCGGCAGCTGCGACGGCGCGAGGTAGCTGTTCTCGGCCTGGTGGGTGTCGGCGTAGTTGACGCCGATGCGGTCGACGTCGATGAGGACCTCGCCGGGCCCGGCCACCGGGTCGGGCAGCTCGACGGGGGTGAGCACCTCGGGTCCGCCGAACTCGGTCACCTGCACTGCGCGCATGTCGCGTTCCCTCTCCGTCAACAGCCCAGTGGTTGTGAGACATTCTGGCATATGTCTCAGGAGTTCGAGGTGGCCCGTGAGTGGTTCCTGTCCGGCCGCCGGCTGGACATGGGCGAGCTGGCCCAGCGGCTGTCGATCAGCCGGGCGACGCTGCACCGCCGCATCGGCAGCCGCGACCGCCTGCTGGGCGAGATCCTGTGGTCGCTGTCCGCGGCCTCGATCGCCCGGCTCTGGCCGGCGTGCGTCGGCCGCGGCGCGGCGGGGGTGGCGGACTTCGTGAGCGGGTACGTCCGCCTGGCGAACGACTCACCGCCGTTCCGCGACTTCCTCCGCCGTGAGCCGGAACGCGCGTTGCGGCTGCTGACGACGAAGGCGAGCGTGTGCCAGCAGCGGACGACGGAGAAGCTGGTGACGCTGCTGGAAGGCGAGGTCGAGGCCGGGCGGCTGGTCCCGCCCCTGCCGGTGCCGGACCTGGCCTACCTGCTGGTGCGGATCGGCGAGTCGTTCGTGTACACGGACGTGATCACCGGAGACGCCCCGGACGCGGCGAAGGCGCACGCCGCGGTCACGGCGCTGCTCACTTGACCCGCGCCGCCAGCACGGCGTCGTAAAGCTCCTTCTTGGACACCCCGGCCGCCTCGGCGACCTCCGCCGCCGCCGACTTCAGCCGCTCCCCCGACGCGACCCGCGCCGCGACCTCGTCCACCAGGTCCGCCACCGAAACCGCCCGCGGCGCCGCCCCCGCCAGCACCACCGTGATCTCGCCGCGGACGCCTTCCGCGGCCCACGCGGCCAGCTCCGCGAGAGGACCCCGCTTCACCTCTTCGTACGTCTTCGTCAGCTCCCGGCACACCGCGGCCTGCCGCGACCCACCCAGCACCGACACCGCGTCCGCCAGGAGGGACCCCAGCCGGTGCGGAGATTCGAAGAACACCGCCGTCCGCGGCTCGTCGCGCAACGCCGTCAGCCACCTGGTCCGCTCGCCCGGCTTGCGGGGCGCGAACCCCTCGAAGCAGAACCGGTCACACGGCAGCCCGGACAGCGCGAGCGCCGTCGTCACCGCCGACGGGCCCGGAAGGCACGTCACCGGCAGCGACTCGGCAACGCACGCCGCCACCAGGCGGAAGCCCGGGTCGGACACGCTCGGCATGCCCGCGTCCGTCACCAGGACCACCGACTCGCCCGCGTGCAACGCCTCCAGCAGCTTCGGCAGGCGCGCCGACTCGACGTCCTCGTAGAAGCTCACCACCCGGCCGCGCGGGGTCACCTCCAGCGCCGACGCCAGGGAGCGCAGCCGCCGGGTGTCCTCGGCCGCGATGACGTCCGCCTCGGCCAGAGCCGTGGCCAGGCGCGGGGAAGCGTCGCGGACGTCGCCGAGCGGGGTGGCGGCGAGGATCAGGCGGCCCGAAGTCACCCCGTCAGCCTAGGCTGATCAGCGGATCCGGACGACGTACGCCCCGCCTCGCCCGTAGGATCGCCCCGTGACCGCCGTGCTGACCCGTCCCGACGACGAAAGCGTCCGGCCGGACCCGGTCGAGGCGCTCCGGCCGCCCACCGACCGCGAACTGACCCTGCTCGGCCGAGGTATGCCGGCGGACCGGCTGCGCGGCTGGGTCGTCACCCTGGTGCTGACCGTGCTCGGCGGCATCGTCCGGCTGCAGAACCTCGGCGTGCCGACCGACAAGGGCAGCCCGGTCTTCGACGAGAAGCACTACGTGCCGCAGGCCTGGCAGGTGCTGCGCAACGGCGGCTACGAGGACAACTACGGCTACGAGCTGGTCGTCCACCCGCCGCTGGCGAAGCAGCTGATCGCGATCGGCGAATGGCTGTTCGGCTACAACGGCTGGGGCTGGCGGATCATGCCCGCGCTGGCCGGCACGCTGATGGTGCTGCTGGTCGTCCGGATCGCCCGCCGGCTCACCCGCTCGACGCTGCTCGGCGCCATCGCCGGCGTCCTGGTGATCAGCGACGGCGTGCTGCACCTGCAGTCGCGGATGGGCATGCTCGACATCTTCATCGCGCTGTTCGTCCTGGCCGCGTTCGCCTGCCTGCTCGCCGACCGCGACCAGGTGCGCGAGCGGCTCGCGACGGCGGTCCGCGAAGGCTGGGTCAACGAGTCCGTCTGGGGCCCCAAGCTCGGCTTCCGCTGGTGGCGGTTCGCGACCGGGCTGATGATCGGGCTCACCTTCGGCGTCAAGTGGTCGGCGCTGTACTACATCGTCGCGTTCGGGCTGCTCTGCGTCGGGTTCGACGTCGCGGCGCGGCGCGCGGCCGGCGTCGAACGGCCGTGGCTGGGCACGATCCGCCGGGACGTGCTGCCCGCGCTGTGGGCGATCCTGCTCATCCCGTTCCTGATGTACTTCGCCGCGTACTGGGCCTGGTTCGCCAGCGAAACCGCCACCGACCGGCACTACACCGAGATCAAGGACATCGCGCCGGGCTTCTGGTCGTGGATGCCGCCGGCGTTGCGCTCGCTCGGCGACTACACCGCGAACGTCCTGCACTTCCACGAAACCCTGGTCACGCCCAAGGACAACCCGCACCCGTGGGAGTCGAAGCCGTGGACGTGGCCGATGGGCCTGCGCCCGATGCTTTACAGCTACAACGGCGAAGTCACCGGCTGCGGCGAGGCCCGCTGCATCAGCGCGACGATGCTGATCGGCACGCCGGCGATGTGGTGGCTGGCCATCCCGATGCTCGGCTGGGCGGCGTGGCGCTCGATCTTCCGCGCGGACTGGCGCTACGCGGCCGTGCTGGTCGGCTACCTCGGCGGATACGTCTTCTGGTTCACCAACATCGACCGCCAGATGTACTTCTTCTACGCGACCCCGCTGGCCGCGTTCCTGGTGCTCGGGCTGACGCTGTGCCTGGGCCAGATCCTCGGCGGCGCCCGGCGCGGGTTCGAACGACGCGGCACCGGTCTGCTCGTCGTGTCGCTGTACGTCGGGCTGGTGGTGGCGAACTTCGCCTGGCTGTGGCCGATCCTGAACGGCATCGCGATCACCAGCGGCCAGTGGGAGGCCGAGCGCTGGCTGCCGTCCTGGCGCTAGTCAGCCCGCGAAGTACGCCCCCGGCGTGACACCGACGGCCCGCCGGAACGCGGCCACGAACGCGCTCGCCGAGCTGTACCCGACGCGGTAGGCCACCGTCTCCAGCGGCGTGGCCTCGGCCAGCAGCGGCAGCGCGGCACGCAGCCGCGCCTGGGTGCGCCAGGTCCCGAACGGCATCCGGCACTCGCGGACGAAGATCCGCGCCAGCGTCCGTTCCGCGGCGCCGACGGCCCGTCCGAACTCGGCGAGGGTCCGCGGGTCCGCCGGGTTCGCGAGCACGGCCGTGGCCACGTCGAGCGCGCGCGGGTCCGACGGCGACGGCACCACGATCGGCACCACGTCCAGCGGTTCGAGCAGGTCGAAGGCCACCGCCTCGGCCCGCAGCCGCGCCGGCGGCGAGACGCCCTCGGCGGTCAGGTACTCCAGCAGCTCGCGCAGCAGCGGCCGGACGACGACCATCCGCGGCTGCGGCCACGACACCGGGGACTGCGCCGGATCGGCGTAGATGCCGCGCAGCTGCGCCCGCCCGAGCGCGCCGGTGCGGTGCCGGACGCCGGCCGGCATCCAGAGCGCACGCGTCGGCGGCAGCACCCAGCCCGCGTCGCCGGCCTTGACCGCGACGACCCCGCGGGCCGACCAGACCAGCTGATGGGCGGGGTGCTCGTGCCACGGGAACCAGGTGCCGGCGGGCACGTCGAACGCGCCGAGCAGCATGGCCCCGAGTTGACTGTTTCGCGACATCGGTTGGCAGCATATCGGCTACCGGTCACCGCGCCGGCTCCCTACCGTCGGAGCCATGCCGATGAACCTCATCCACCGCAGGATCTGCAGCTCCGCGAAGTGGGCGCACCGGATCGAAGAACGGCTGACCCCCTGGCTGGCCCGGTTCGGGCTGGGTGACGACGTCCTCGAGATCGGCCCCGGCTTCGGCGCCACCACGAAGGTGCTGCTGGACGTCGTGCCGAAGCTGACGGTCCTGGAGATCGACCCCGCGTCGACCGAGCTGCTGCGGGCGAAGTTCGGCAACCGCGCCGAGGTCGTCGAGGGCAGCGGCGCGGAGATGCCGTTCGAGGACGGCCGCTTTTCCGCCGTCACCTGCTTCACGATGCTGCACCACGTACCGACGGCACGGCTGCAGGACGCGATCTTCGCGGAGGCCGCCCGCGTCCTGCGCCCGGGCGGAACATACTGCGGCTTCGACGCCCAGCTCAACTTCCGCTTCCGCCTCAAGCACATCGGCGACACGATGAACGTCCTCGACGCGGTCACCCTCCCGGCACGGCTGGAGAAGGCGGGCTTCGAGCAGGTCGAGGTCGACGTCCGGCCGAAGGAGCTGGTGGCCTTCTCGGCGGTCAAGCCCCCGCGATCGTGAGTGAACGAGGGTCAGCGCCGGGGCAGCTGGCTGCCCGGCTGGCGGGGCACCACCCGGGTCACCGGGCCGTCCGCGGACTTGCCTGCCCGTGACAGCCAGCCCTCGACCTCGCGGCGCACCGCGTTCAGCGTCGGGCGGCGGCGTGGCTCGGGGTCCAGGGACGCCGCCAGCAGCCGCGCGTGGGCGCTGCGCTGGGGCAGCCGCGACACCGGCTCCGCCCGAGCCGCGGCCATCAACGCCGCCATCGGCGTCTCGCGCGTTCCTCGCGGCGGCTGGCCGGACAGCGCGTAGCTGATCGTCGCCGCCAGCTGCCATGCGTCGGACGCCGGGGACGCCGTTGCGCCCATTGCCTGCTCCGGGGCGACGAAGTCGGGCGTGCCGATCATCATCCCGGTGGCCGTCATCTTCGAATCGCCCTGGCTGCGGGCGATGCCGAAGTCGATCAGGTGGGCCAGGCCGCTCGGGTCGAGGACGATGTTCGACGGCTTGATGTCGCGGTGCAGGACGCCCTTCTCGTGCGCCGCGGCGAGCGCGCCCGCCATCGTCGCCCACAGGCGGCCCGCGGCGACGTCGTCCAGCGGGCCCTGCCCGTCGACCAGCTCGGCCAGCGGCCGGCCCTCGAGGTACTCCATCACCAGCGCGAGGCCGTCCGGCTCCTCGGCCAGGTCGTACACCTTGACGCAGTTCGGGTGGCTGACCACGGCCAGCGCGCGGGCCTCGCGCTGCATGCGCTCGGCGGTGTCGCGGTCCGGGGCGTGCGCGATCTTCAGCGCGACCGTGCGGTTCAGCTGGGTGTCGACGGCCTGCCAGACCGTGCCGAACCCACCCGCGCCGAGCTGCTTGACGCGCCGGTAACGGCTGCCGCCGGCGTTGCGGGAGCCGGGCGGCGGCGGAATCGGGCCCGGTGCCGCGGCGAGCGCACCGAGCGGCGGCGACGGCGGCTCGGGTGCCGAGGCCAGCGCCGTCTTCGGGTACGGCTTGTTGATCGGCGGCGGCGGAGGCGGCGGGGTCGGCCGCGGCTGGACCTGCGACGGCGGCGGCGGCCGGTGCGGCTCGGGTTCGCGGCGCGGCGGCGCGTCCGGCCGGTTGATCACCGACCACGGCGGCGGGCCGATCATCGCGACCGGGATCAGGCCCAGCACGCTGAACGGCAGGAACCCGAGCCAGAAGTGCAGCGCGGTGTTCGCCTCCATGCCGACGCTGAACACGATCATCGCCGCGAACGGGACCCAGAAGAACCGCGACGGCCACTTCGGGCCGCGGCGGAAGGCCGTGCGGCCCTGCAGCATGACGAACAGCAGCGAGCCGGCCGGCAGGACGACGAAGGCCAGCAGGTAGACGAAGAACGGCATGTCCTTGCCGCTCTGCGACACCAGCACGTCGTAGACGGTCTGGCCGCCGCCCAGGTACTCCTTCTGGGTGGTGACCCAGCAGGACCCGCTGGCCAGCGTCGACGCGGCGGCGCGCGGCAGGCCCGACTTCTCGCCGGCCCACTCCGCGCGGAAGACGCCCGACACGCCGATGGACAGCAGCCACGGCATGACCAGCGTGGTGAACAGGCCGATGGCGCCGAACACCGACAAGGTCGTGGCGTCGTAGCGGTTGCCGGTGCCCTTCCGGATGATCGACACCGCCAGCGCGCCGATCGGCGGGAGCAGCGCGACGAGCGCGCCGGCCGCACTCGTGGCCCAGACCCAGTCGCCGGGGCAGAAACCCGGGCCGAACAAGGAATGGGCTAGCGAGAGCAACGCGCTCGCGAGTCCGTTCACCGCCGGGCTCCCCTCACTGTCCGTGTTCACTTCGCACCGTCACGCGGTGAATTCCCGCGGTCCAGCTTAGGACGCTCCCGGGCTGCGTGAGGTTGCCGGGTCTTTCCCGCCCGGGGAATCCGGCGCGCCCGCCGCTCCCGCGCCATGATGGGCAGCGGCAGAAGGTCCGACGCGAAGGAGCGGGAATGGGCGCGTACTCCGAAGCCTACCGGCGCAGCCTGGCCGAGCCGGACGCGTTCTGGCTGGCCGCGGCCGAGTCGATCAGCTGGACGAAGGCGCCGGAACGGGCGCTGGACGACACGAACCCGCCCTTCTTCCGGTGGTTCCCGGACGCCGAACTGAACACCTCGTACAACGCGCTGGACCGGCACGTCGAGGCCGGGCGCGGGGGCCAGGCCGCACTGATCTGGGACTCTCCCGTGACCGGACGGCAACGCACCTACACCTACGAAGAGCTGCGGGACACGGTCGCGCGGTTCGCCGGTGCGCTCAGCTCCCTCGGCGTCACGAAGGGTGACCGGGTGATCGTCTACCTGCCGATGGTGCCGGAGGCCGCGATCGCCATGCTGGCCTGCGCGCGGATCGGCGCGGTGCACTCGGTGGTCTTCGGCGGGTTCGCGCCGAAGGAGCTGGCCGCCCGGATCGAGGACGCGAAGCCGAAGGTGATCCTGGCGGCGTCCTGCGGCATCGAGCCGACCCGGGTGGTCGAGTACCAGCCGATCATCCGGGCCGCGCTGGGGATGACCGAGCACCAGCCGGACCACGTCGTCGTGCTGCAGCGCGAGCAGGCGCCGGCCGAGCTGACCGGCCGCGAGCGCGACTGGCGCGAGCTGGCGGTGAACGCCGATCCGGCCGGCCCGGTGCCGGTCGCGGCCACCGATCCGCTGTACATCCTCTACACGTCCGGGACCACCGGGAAGCCGAAGGGCGTCGTGCGTGACACCGGCGGCCACGCCGTCGCCCTCGCCTACTCGATGGCCGCGGTCTACGACGTCCACGCCGGCGACGTCTGGTGGACGGCGTCCGACGTCGGCTGGGTCGTCGGGCACTCCTACATCGTGTACGCGCCGCTGCTCGTCGGCGCCACGACGGTGATGTACGAGGGCAAGCCGGTCGGCACGCCCGACGCGGGTGCGTTCTGGCGGGTCATCGCCGAGCACGGCGTCCGGGCGCTGTTCACCGCGCCGACCGCGCTGCGGGCCGTGAAGAAGGTCGACCCGGACGCCCGCGAACTCCGGAAGTACGACCTGAAGCAGTTCCGGACGCTGTTCATGGCGGGCGAGCGGCTCGACCCGGAGACCTACCACTGGGCGCACGAGAAGCTCGGCGTCCCGGTGGTCGACCACTGGTGGCAGACCGAGACCGGCTGGCCGATCGCGGCGAACCCGCGCGGCTTGGAGCCGATGGACGTCAAGGCCGGGTCCGCGACCAAGCCGGTCCCGGGCTGGGACGTCCGCGTCCTCGGCCAGGCGGGCGACGAGCTGCCGGCCGGGCGCGAGGGCGCCATCACGGTGAAGCTGCCGCTGCCGCCGGGATCGCTGCCGACGCTCTGGGGTGCCGACGAGCGGTACCGCGAGGCGTACCTCTCGCGCTACGACGGCTTCTACCTGACCGGCGACTCCGGGTACTTCGACGAGGACGGCTACCTGTTCGTCATGGGCCGCACCGACGACGTCATCAACGTCGCCGGGCACCGGCTGTCCACCGGGTCGATGGAGGCGGTGCTGGCCTCGCACCCGGCGGTCGCCGAGTGCGCCGTGATCGGCGTGGCCGACCAGCTCAAGGGCCAGCTGCCGCGCGGGTTCGTCGTCCTGAAGGCGGGTGCGGACGTCCCGCCGGAGCAGCTGCGCGAGGAGCTCGTCGCGCTGGTCCGCCGGGACATCGGCCCGGTCGCCGCGTTCCGCGATGTGTCCATTGTGGACGCACTGCCGAAGACGCGGTCGGGCAAGATCCTCCGCAAGACGATGCGCGCGATCGCCGACGGCCGCGACGAGGCCGTGCCCTCGACGATCGAGGACCCGGGCGTGCTGGACGCGATCCGGCAGGCCCTTCGTTAAGGACTGTTCCAAATGCCCCGGCTGGTCTGTACCTTTGGAGGGAATTCCCGACCGGAGGTGCCTCGATGCGCTTGTCCAGAGCCGTCCTGACCACGGCTGTCGTGAGTCTCGCGGCGGTCGCCGTCCCCGCCTCGGCGGTGGCCGCGCCGGCCGCCCCCGAACGCAGCGTGACCGACGTCGTTCCGGTGCCCGTCTCGGCGAAAGCCGATCCGCGCGGCGGCTTCCGGCTGTCCCCGGCGACCGTGATCACCGCCGACCGCGGCGCCGGCCAGGTCGCGGACTACCTGCGCGGCCTGCTCCGCCCGGCCACCGGCTACCCGCTGCCGGTGCTGCCGCACGCGGTGGGCCTGCCCGCGATCGCCCTGCAGCTGAGGCACGACTCGCGGATCGGCACCGAGGGTTACCGGCTGACGGTCGCGCGCGACGGCGTCACCCTGAAGGCCAACACCGCCGACGGGCTCTTCGAAGGCGTGCAGTCGCTGCGGCAGCTGCTGCCGTCGGCGATCGAGGCCAAGCGGGTGCAGCACCGGACGTGGACCGTCGCCGGCGGCACGATCCTCGACTACCCGCGCTTCGGCGAGCGCGGCGCGATGCTCGACGTCGCCCGGCACTTCTTCAAGCCCGACCAGGTCAAGCTGTACATCGACCAGATCGCCCAGTACAAGGTCAACACGCTGCACCTGCACCTGGCCGACGACCAGGGCTGGCGGATCGAGATCAAGAGCTGGCCGAAGCTGGCGACGGTCGGCGGCAAGACCGCGGTCGACGGCGACCCGGGCGGCTATTACACGCAGGCGCAGTACCAGGACATCGTCGCGTACGCGGCTTCGCGGCACATCACGGTGATCCCGGAGATCGACATGCCGGGCCACACGAACGCGGCCCAGTCGACGTACGCGGAGCTGAACTGCGACGGCAAGGCCGTTCCGGTGCGCACGGACACCGAGGTCGGCTACAGCTCGCTGTGCATCTCCTCGCCGATCACCTACCGGTTCGTCGAGGACGTCGTGCGCGAACTGGCGGCCGTCACCCCCGGCCCGTACCTGCACATCGGCGGCGACGAGGCCCACTCGACACCGCCCGCGGACTACGTCGCCTTCGAGCGGAAGGTCCAGCCGATCGTGGCCAAGTACGGCAAGAAGGTCACCGGCTGGCACGAGATCGCGAAGTCGGAACCGCCGGTGTCGGCGGTCCCGCAGTACTGGGACTTCGGCGGCGACAACCCGAGCGTCGCGGCCGCCGCGGCGCGCGGCAGCAAGATCCTGATGTCGCCGGCGAACTACGCGTACCTGGACATGAAGTACGACGAGTCGACCCCCCTCGGCCAGGACTGGGCCGCGCTGGTCGAGGTCCGTGACGGCTACGGCTGGGATCCCGCGTCGCTGGTGAACGGCGTCGGCGAGAGCCAGGTCGCGGGCGTCGAAGCCCCGCTGTGGACGGAGACGATCCGCACCAGCAACGACATCGAGTACATGGCCTTCCCGCGGCTGCCGGGCATCGCGGAGATCGGCTGGTCCCCCCGGAGCACCCACGACTGGGACGCCTACCGCGCGCGGCTGGCGAAGCAGGCGCCGCGCTGGGTGCTGCAGGGAATCGACTTCTACCGCTCCCCGCAGGTCGACTGGAAGTGACGTCAGCCGGCCAGGCGGGCCCGCATCGCCCGCCTGGCCAGCGCGTACGCCCGGGTGCCGCCGTTCAGCACCGCATCGGCGTTGGCCGCGCGGCCCAGCGCGTGCAGCTCGAACGCCAGCACTTCGGGGTCCGCGTCGAGCTGCCCCAACGCCACCGCTTCGCCGCACGTCTCCCGGATGACCGACGCGAACGAACCGCTCGCGGAAGCCACGGCGTCGTGCACCCGGCCCGGGCGCGCGTCGAATTCGGCGCCGACGTTGAAGAAGAAGCACCCGCCCGGGAACACCCGGTTTTCCGAGTACTCCAGCCAGTTCTCGCAGATCGCGCGCAGCCGCGGCAACCCCGGCGGAACCGCCGAAGCAGGCGTCACGACGTGCGCCTCGAAGATGCCGAAGGCCGCCTGGATCGTCGCCAGCTGCAGCTCCTCCTTGGAGCCGAACAACGCGAACACGCCGCTCTTGCTCAGCTCCAGCTCGCCGGCCAGGCGGCCGAGGGACAGCCCGTCCAGGCCGTCGACCGACGCGACGTCCGCCGCCCGGCGCAGGACCAGGCGGCGGGTCGCGTCGCCACGGGCGAGGCGGCCGTCAACCGGCACGGCGCGCCCGCCAGCGGTCCACAGTGGACTTGACGCCGGCGCTCCAGGACACCGAGAGCGCCGGGGTCGCCAGGACGCGGTCGGCGAAGTCCAGCGCCGCTTCGACCTTCTCCTCCGGCAGCTGCCCGTAGTTGGCGAAGGAGATCACGTACACCTCGGCGATCGTCGGCCCGTCCGCGCGCTCCACCAGCTCGATCGCGCCCGACGTCGGGACCGTGCCCGGCCGCAGCACGCGCAGGTACCAGCCGCTGCGGCCGGAGTCGATCATCAGCGGCGTGACGTCCTTGCGGCCGGTCTTCATGGCCAGCTTGTAGCACGGCGACCGCGGCTGCGAGACCTGCACGAGCGCGTCGCCCCAGGCCCAGACGTCCCCGATCCGGACGTCGTCCTCGGTGACCCCGCTCAGCGAGACGTTCTCGCCGAAGTCGGCCACCGACGCGTCGAAGCCGTCCTCGCGCCAGGCGGCGTAGTGCTCGGCCGGGTAGACGTAGACCGCCTTGTCGACCCCGCCGTGCACGGTCAGGTCGGCCTGCCGGTCACCGTCGAGGTTCAGCTCGGTCAGCTTCAGCTCGGGCGCGCCGACCCGCGCCTTGGTGATCGCGCTGAGCACCGGCTGGTCCCGCCGGTGACCCAGGACGCTCGGTTCCCCCACATAGACGCTGTCGACGTTCATGCCCCGAAGATAGCACGACCGTTCGTATTGTTTTCCGCCTTCTACCCTGACCGGCATGGATCTGCTCGGCAAGGCCCGCGCCCACGTCGACTCCGGCGCCCTGTTCACCGAACTGGCCCGCCTGGTCGCCCACCCCACGGTCAGCGACGCCCCCGAAGGCCGCGCGGTCATCCAGGCGTACCTCGACGAGGTGCTCACCCCGGCCCTGACCGGCCTGGGCTGCGCGGTCACGCAGCACGCCAACCCCGACCCCGCCGGCGGCCCGTTCCTCGTCGGCGTCCGCACCGAAGGACCGGACCTGCCGACGCTGCTCTGCTACGGCCACGCCGACGTCGTCGGGGAAGCCGGCCCGTGGAGCGACGGCCGCAGCCCGTGGACGCTGACCGCGGACGGCGACCGCTGGTACGGCCGCGGCACCGCCGACAACAAGGGCCAGCACCTGATCAACCTCACCGCGCTGCGGCTGGTCCTGGCCGAACGCGGCGAACTGGGCTTCAACCTGAAGTTCCTCTTCGAGACCGGCGAAGAGATCGGCTCCCCGGGTCTCACGGAGTTCGCGGCGCAGGAGAAGGACCTGCTGCGCGCCGACGTCCTGATCGCCTCCGACGGCCCGCGCCTCGACGCGGCGACGCCGACGCTGTTCCTCGGCGCCCGCGGTGGGATCCGGCTCGACCTCGACGTCGACCTGCGGGCGGGCGGCTACCACTCCGGCAACTGGGGCGGCATCCTGCGCAACCCGGCGACGACGCTCGCCGCGGCCATCGCGAGCCTGGTCGACGGCCACG
The DNA here is from genome assembly GCF_002904295.1 of Amycolatopsis sp. CA-128772. Lineage (GTDB taxonomy): Bacteria > Actinomycetota > Actinomycetes > Mycobacteriales > Pseudonocardiaceae > Amycolatopsis. Next base: position 58,080 of record NZ_PPHG01000097.1, on the reverse strand, counting down.
GCCGCATCCAGGTGCCGGAACTGCTGCCACCCGGCCTGCCGGAATCCGTGCGGGCCGCCCTCGACGGCGTCGCCGTCGGGACCTCCCCCGGCGATCCGGTCCTCGACGAGACGTGGGGCGATCAACGGCTCACGCCCGCCGAGCGGCTGTACGGCTGGAACACCCTGGAGGTGCTCGCGCTCGGCGCGGGTGACCCCGGCCGCCCGGTCAACGCGATCCCCGGCCGGGCGCGAGCGGTCCTGCAGCTGCGGTACGTCGCCGGCACCGACGTCGGGGGCGTCGCGCCCGCCATCCGGAAGCACCTGGCCGCACGGGGTTTCCCGATGGTCGGCGTCACCGCGGAGGCGAGCTTCCTGGCCAGCCGCACCCCGGTCGGCGACCCGTGGGTCAGCTGGGCTCGCGAGACGCTGGACGGCGTCGCCGGAAAGCCCGTCGCGGTGCTGCCGAACTTCGGCGGCGGCCTGCCCAACCACGTCTTCACCGACGTCCTCGGGCTGGCGACGCTGTGGCTGCCGCACTCCTACCCGGGGTGCCGGCAGCACGCGCCGGACGAGCACCTGCTCGCCCCGGTCGCCCGGGAGGGGCTGGTGCTCGCCACGGCGTTGTTCGACGCCTTCGGTTCGGCGCCGCGTCCTCAGAAGAACCCGAGCGCCTGGTCGGAGTAGGAGACGAGCAGGTTCTTCGTCTGCTGGTAGTGGTCCAGCATCATCTTGTGGTTCTCGCGGCCGATGCCGGACGCCTTGTAGCCGCCGAAGGCCGCGTGCGCCGGGTAGGCGTGGTAGTTGTTCACCCAGACGCGGCCCGCCTGGATGTCGCGCCCGGCGCGGTAGGCGACGTTGCCGTCCCGCGACCAGACCCCGGCGCCGAGGCCGTACAGCGTGTCGTTGGCGATCTTGAGCGCGTCGGCGTAATCGTCGAACTTCGCCACTGACACGACCGGGCCGAAGATCTCCTCCTGGAAGATCCGCATCTTGTTGTCGCCGGCGAACACCGTCGGCTCGACGTAGTAACCGCCGGACAGCTCGCCGCCGAGGTCGCTGCGGGCACCGCCGGTGAGGATCTCGGCGCCCTCCTGCTTGCCGATGTCGATGTAGGACAGGATCTTCTCGAGCTGGTCGCCGGACGCCTGCGCGCCGATCATGGTCTCGGTGTCGAGCGGGTGGCCCTGCTTGATCCGGCGGACGCGCTCGACGCCGTCGCCGAGGAACCTGTCGTGGATGCCGGACTGGATCAGCGCCCGCGAGGGGCAGGTGCAGACCTCGCCCTGGTTCAGCGCGAAGAGGGCGAAGCCTTCCTGTGCCTTGTCGTAGAAGGCGTCGTTCTGCACGGCGACGTCGTCGAAGAAGATGTTCGGGCTCTTGCCGCCGAGCTCGACGGTCACCGGGATGATGTTTTCGCTGGCGTACTGGAGGATCAGCCGCCCGGTGGTGGTTTCGCCGGTGAACGCGATCTTGCGGACGCGGCTGCTCGAGGCCAGCGGCTTGCCGGCCTCGACGCCGAAGCCGTTGACGATGTTGACCACGCCGGGCGGCAGCAGGTCGCCGATGATCGACATCAGCACGTGGATCGACGCCGGGGTCTGCTCGGCCGGCTTGAGCACGACGGCGTTGCCCGCGGCCAGTGCCGGGGCGAGCTTCCAGACGGCCATCAGGATCGGGAAGTTCCACGGGATGATCTGGCCGACCACGCCGAGCGGCTCGTGGAAGTGGTAGGCGACGGTGTGCTCGTCGATCTGCGAGATGCCGCCCTCCTGCGCGCGCAGGGCGCCGGCGAAGTAGCGGAAGTGGTCGATGGCCAGCGGGATGTCGGCGGCGAGGGTCTCGCGGACCGGCTTGCCGTTCTCCCAGGACTCGGCGACCGCGATCGCCTCGAGGTTGCGTTCCATCCGGTCGGCGATCTTCAGCAGGGTGTTCGCGCGTTCCCCGGCCGAGGTCCGGCCCCAGGCCGGCGCGGCGCCGTGGGCCGCGTCGAGGGCCTTCTCGACGTCGTCGGCGGTGCCGCGGGCGATCTCGCAGAACGCTTTTCCGGTGACGGGCGTCGGGTTTTCGAAGTACTGGCCGCTCGCGGGCGGGACGTATTCGCCGCCGATGTAGTGGTCGTAGCGCGATGCGAAGCTGACGACGCTGCCTTCGGTGTTCGGTGCGGCGTACTGGACCATCGTTCCCTGCCTCGTTGCTCGGAGTGACGGAGTGCCGCGAAGGTAGGTCCGGCAACGTTGCACGCGCGTTGCACCGCGGTGAGCACGCTCTCTACGCTGGTGAACGTGGCAGAGGCGCCCGAACCGGAGCTGCTGCGCGACGCCGAGTCGTACGCGCGGCTGCTGGAACACGTCCGCGAGGCGGTGCTGGCCGGGGTGCCGGGCCCGCGTTCGCCACGCTCCGTGGTTTCCGCGTCCTGGGGCCGCTCGCTGGCCGCGCACGTCGACCCGGACGACGGCGAAGCGCCGTTCGTCCACGACACCGACGTGCTGGCCGCGCTGCGCGAGGCCCACCCGCTGGCGCCGGTGCTGCCGGTGCTGCGCCAGATGCTGGTGAGCATCGCCGACGACGCCGAGCACCTGGTCCGCCGCTACCACACGTGGACGTGCGCGGCGGCGCCGGTCCGCGACCCCGAGACCGGCGCGCTGCTGGGCTCGATCGACGTCAGCGGGCCGCTGCGCACGGTCCACCCGGCGATGATTTCCCTGGTCACGGCCACGGCGCAGCTCGCGGAGGGGCAGCTGCGCGCCCAGCTGGCAGTCCGCGACGAGCGGCTGCGGCGGGTCAACATGCCGCACCTGGAGGCCCTGCGCGGCCGGCCGGGCGCGCTGCTGTCGGCGGCCGGGCGGGTGCTCGCGGCCCAGGCGTGCACCCTGCCGTCCACAGTGGACGTCCGGCGCGGCGGCGGGACGATCGCCCTGCCCGACGGCCGGCTCGCCACGGCCGAGCCGCTGACCGAGGGTTACCTGCTGCGGTTGCCGCCGGCCACCGGGGCGCACCGGGCCCGGCTGCACCTGGAGTACCTGGCCGACGGCGCCCATTCGACCACTGTGGACGGTCGCGAGGTCCCGTTGACGTTGCGCCACGCGGAGATCCTGACGCTGCTGGCCCTGCACCCCAAGGGCCTCTCGGCGGAACGGCTGGCCCTGCAGCTCTACGGCGAGACAGGCAACCCGGTGACGGTCCGCGCGGAGATCCACCGACTGCGGTCGCAACTGGGCGCGTCGGTGGTGCAGACCCGCCCGTACCGCCTGGCCGCCGACGTCGACGCCGACTTCCTCGTGGCCCGCACGGCGTTGCGGTCCGGTGCCGCGGCCGACGTCCTGCGCGTCTTCCGCGGGCCCCTGCTGCCGGAGTCCGAAGCGCCGGCGATCCGCGAGGAGCGGGAGACGCTGACGGCGCAGGTCCGCCAGGTGGCGCTGAACAGCGGCGACCCGGCCGTGCTGTGGTCGTTCTGGGAAACGGCCTGCGGCGTCGACGACTTCGCGGTGCTCGACGCGCTGCTGCGGACGCTCCCGCCGGCCGACCCGCGGCGGGCCGCCGTGACGGCCCACCGCGCCCGGCTCGCCTGAGCCTCAGGGCTCCAGCTCGGTCATCCCCCGGCCGGTCGCCATGTCGAACGGCACGGACGCCTGGTCGTGGACGATCACCCAGCCGTCGCCGGTGTGCCGGAAGACGAAGGTGGCCCGGACCCACATGCCGTCCGCCACGACGCCGTTCTTCAGGGTGCCGCTGACCCGCCCGAAGCCGTGCCCGACGGCGAGGTCCCCGCTGACCGCGATGACCAGGTCGCGCAGCTCGTAGTCCACCTTCTCGAAGAAGGTGAACACCTTCGCCCAGTTCGCCAGCTTCGCGTCGACGCCCACGTGCTGCAGCGGCGGTTCGACGTCGAAGGACACGACGTCCGGGGCGTAGAGGCGCCGCAGCGCCTCGAGGTCCTTGCTGCGGAGGCCGCCGACGATCGCGTCGAGCCGCTGCCGGATCGCGGCCTCGGCGTCCCCGCGCCGCAGCGTCGCCAGCGCGGTGCTCCAGGCGACGACGTGGTCGAGCAGCAGGTCCAGCGCGGGCAGCTGGTGCTCGCCCGGCTCGAACACGGCGCGGTCCGCGAATTCGGTCGCCAGCGGCAGCGTCACCTGCGGGGCGACGTCGGCCAGCTGCAGGGCCCCGCAGACCAGCCGCAGCTGCTCGACCGAGCGGGCCCCGCCGACGCCGCCGTAGGAGACGAACCCGGCCGCCTTGGTGTTCCACTCGACGTGCACGTGGTCCAGTGCGTTCTTGAGCACCCCGGGCACGGAGTGGTTGTACTCGGGCGTGACGAAGACGAACCCGTCGCAGGCGGCGACGGTCGCCGCCCAGGCGCGGGTGCGCTCGTCCCGGTACTGCCCGGAGAAACCGGGCGGCGCCTCGAGGTGCGGCAGCGGGTGGTCGCGCAGGTCGATGAGCGCGAACTCGGCGTCACCCCGCCGAGCGGCCCGGTCGTGGACCCAGCGGGCCACCTGGTCACCCAGCCGGCCGGGCCGGGTGCTGCCGAGCACGATGCCGATCTTCATCTTCGTTCTCCCCTGTTCCGTCGGTTCCGCGAGTACGACGAAGCAGGCCGCGGAAATGTCAGGTGGCCGAAGTAGACAGCGTCTACACAACTTTGATAGACAGTGTCCACAAGGTGAACCAGGGGTTACGGAGACCGGATGAGCTACCACCGTTTCGTCGTCCTCGGCGACAGCTGCGCCGAGGGCCTCGACGACCCGTACCCCGGGAGCCACAGCTACCGCGGGTGGGCCGACTTCGTCGCCGCCCGCCTGGCGGAGGACGAACCCGGCTTCCGCTACGCCAACCTCGCCGTCCGCGGACGGCGGCTCGACCAGATCGTGCCCGAGCAGGTGCCCGCCGCCGCCCGCCTCGAGCCCGACCTCGTCGCCCTCTTCGGCGGCGGCAACGACGTCATGAGCCGGGGCTGGGACGCCCGGACCGTCGCCCGCCGGGTCGACGCCGCCATCCGTGCCTGCACCGAGATCGCGCCGGTCGTCGTCACCTTCACGCTCAGCGACGTCTCCCGCCGGATGCCGCTGGGCAGCCGGATGCGGCCGCGGATCGTCGCGCTCAACGAAGCCATCCGCGAGGCCGCCGTCAGCTACGGCGCCCAGCTCATCGACCTGTGGCCGGACCCGGCCGTCACCGATTCGCGGTACTTCGGCGCCGACCGGCTCCACCTGTCCGGGCACGGCCACCGCCGGCTCGCCGCGTACGTCCTCGCCCGGCTCGGCCTCGCCCACGACCCCGCCTGGCTCGCCCCGCTGCCCGGCGCCGAAGCCCCCGGCAGCCGGCGCGCCGATTTGCAGTGGCTGCTCCGGGAGGTCCTCCCGGTCGCCGTGACGCGCACGCGCAACCGGCTGGCCGGCCGCCAGCCCGGCGACGGCTTCCTGCCGAAGCGCCCGGACCTGCTCCCGATGACCCTGGACGAGGCGTGGGCACCCGGCAACGTCTGATCGACACCGCGTCCGAGCTGCTGGCCGAGGAGGGCGTCGGCGCGGTGACGCTGCGCGGGATCGCGAAGGCCGCCGGGGTTTCGCACGGTGCGCCGCTGCGGCACTTCTCCGGCCGCGCCGAACTGCTGTCCGCCGTCGCGACCCGCGGGTACGCCGACCTGCTCGCCCGCCGGGAAACGCTGCCGGACACCTCATCGCGGGAGCGGCTCACCGCGGCCTGCCACAGCTACCTCGACTTCGCGCTGACCCACCCGGCGATGTTCGAGCTGATGTTCCGCCGCGACCTGGTCGACGCGGACGACCCGGCGCTCTCGGCGGCGGCGAGCGCGGTGTTCGACACCTTCGCCGTGCTGGTGGCGGCGGTGCCGACCCCGCTCGCGCGGTCCGGCTCCGACCTGCGGCTGGTCGCCGCGTCCCTGTGGGCGGCGCTGCACGGCCTCGCCCAGCTGTGGCTGTGGGGCGGCCTCGCGGGCGCGAGCTTCGCGCCGTCCCCCGAAGCGGCGCTGGCCGTCACGCTCGACGCGTACCTGGGCTGAGGAGCGCGTCGAGGTCCTGCCGGACGGCGATCATGGCCGGCAGCGAGCGGAGGCCGAGCTCGCGGTTGACCCGGATCATGTGCGTGTTCTCCGCCCCGGTCGTGGTGCTGATCCGCCGGAGCCCGGGCCGCTCGGCGACCAGCCAGCGGATCATGTGCGCCTTGACGCAGCGCCCCAGACCGTGCCCGCGGTGCCCGGTGAGCACCGCGGTGTCCCGCGGGTAGCCCCAGCCCGGCCGGCGCGGGTGCACGCACACCTCGGTGAACCCGGCGACCTCCCCGGTCGCCTGGTGAACCGCGGCGACGATCCGCTGTTCGAGGCCCTGCGACCGAGCTTCGGCTTCGGCCGCGCGCACCCGCGCGGGCGTCCACTCCGGCCACCGACCAACGCCTGCCGCACGATCGTCCGCACCGGCCGGAAGCCGAGCGCCTCGGCCCACGGCTCCCCGGCGGACCCCGCGACGACCTGCCGGCCTTCGACGCTCCGGCGATCCCGCGCCCGCAGTCCGGGCAGCACCGCGTGCAGCAGCGCGGTGCCGATCCCCGAGCGCCGCGCGGCCGGGTGCACGACGACGCCGGCCGGCCCGATCCCGCGGTTTTCGGCTTCGGGGAAGTGCACCTCGGCGAACCCGACGAGCTCGTTGCCGCGGCGGGCCACCCACTGCGCCGCTGCCCCCATCCCGGGCAGCGGCCTCGTCAGCCGTCCGGCCAGTCTCCAGGTCCCCGACACGCCGACCCGGTCCACGCGTCCGAACACGTGGTCGAATACCCTCTTCGCATGACCGAGTCAGACCCGCAGCTCGAGCGCATCCGCAAGCTGCTGGCGAAGGCCGAAGACCCGGCGGTCACCGAGGCGGAAGCCGAGGCGTACAACCAGAAGGCCGCCGAACTCGTCGCGCGGTACGGCATCGACCAGGCCATGCTCGCCGCGTCCGGCGCGAGCGCCGACGCGATCGGCACCCTGACAGTCCCGATGAACGACCCGTACAGCCGCGACAAGGCGAGCCTGCTGACGTCGGTGGCGTACCCGCTGCGCTGCCGGACGCTGCTGCACCGGCGCGGCCAGAAGGTCGAGAGCGTCACGGTGTTCGGCTACCGCTCCGACCTCGGCCGGGTGGAGCTGCTGTTCACGAGCCTGCTGCTGCAGGCGAGCACCCAGCTGACCCGCGTCCGCCCGGGCGGCTTCTTCCCGGGCGAGTCCCTGGCGGCGTACCGGCGAACGTGGCTGCACGGGTTCGCCCGCGCGGTTCACGAGCGGCTCACCCACGCCGAGCAGGAAGCGGTCCGCACGGCCGCACCGGGCGCCCGATCGGCGGAGCTGGTGGTCCGCGACCGGGCCCAGATGGTCCAGCACGCGTTCGATTCGGAGTACGGCGACCTGCGCGCAGCGGCGCCCCGGCGGCTGTCCGGCAGCGGTTACCTCGACGGCCACGACGCCGGCACCCGCGCGAACCTCGACCCGTCGGCGATCACGCGGCGCACCAAAGCCCTGCGCTGAACGCCGCCCGGACGCCGCTGTCCGGCCGTCCGGCACGACCTCAGGGATCACCCCGATAGCCCCACCGTCCACCACCTGCTAACTTTTGTTGGCATGTGGACCACGGGGGACGAGCTCCTGCGGCAGCTGGGCGCCCTCGGCAACCCGCACCGGCTGCGGATCATCGCGGCCCTGCGCGCCGAACGGACCTACGTCAGCGAGCTGGCCCGGGAACTGCGGATCAGCCGCGCCCTGCTGCAGGTCCACCTGCGCAAGCTGGAAGCCGCCGGGCTGGTCACCGCCAGCTTCGAGACCGGCGCGGACGGCAAGACGCTGCGGTTCTACGAACTCACCCCGTTCTCCGTCGTGCTGACGCCGGAGGCGATCGCGGCCGCCGTGCCGACGCTGACCACACCGGACTCCGTCCGCGGGAACGCGGACGGCGAGGAGGGACGCACATGAACTGGCACCAGTGGCAGGAGATCATCGGCGTGACCGGGGTCTTCGTCCTGATCACCGTCGTGCTGTCGATCGCCATCGTGCAGCTGGCCTCGACCTGGCGCGCCAAGGCGAAACTCGCGCGGGAGCACGAATACCGCGTGCTGGCCGAAACCGCCGTCCGGACGCAGGAGGAAACCGAACGGCGGCTGCGGGACGTCCAGGACCGGTTGCGGTCCATCGAACACGTGCTCAAGGAGGTCGACTGACCTGACGGCCCTGGACCGCCGAGCGGCAACTCGGCGGCCCAGGAGGAAGCAGCAACCACCTCGCCCGAGGGCGAGTTCTCAGCTGATCACTCCTCCACGGAAGGACCTTAGTTCATGCTGCCTGCAGGCACCCCGGCTCACCGGCGGGGGCCGGTCGTCGAACGCCTCACGGACTGGTCGCTGCGGCACCGCGCCGCCGCGATCCTCGGCTGGCTCGCGCTCGTCGCGCTGGCCTGGGCCGCCGGCACGTTCGTCCCCGGCACCGACGCGCGCTCGAGCCCGGCCGGCGACGCCGGGACCGGCCAAGCCGTCCTCGACCGCCAGCACACCCGCGAACCGTTCTGGGAGAACGTCCTCGTCCAGCCCCTGTCCCAAGCGGCCACCACCGACCTCGTGACGACGTTGACGACGTCGGGCGCGGCGGCCGGCATCCGCTCGCCGCTCGACGATCCCGCCCAGGTCTCCGCCGACGGGCGTTCGGGCCTGGTCACCTTCCGCCTCACCGGCGACGGCACCGAAATCCGGGCGCACCTCGCGACGGCGACCGCGGCCGTCGAGGCGGTTTCGGCCCGGCACCCGGACGTCCGCCTGGCCCAGGCGGGCGACCTCAGCGTGGCGGGCGCGGTGGACCAGAGCATCAAGGAGGACATCGGCCGGTCGGAAACGCGCTCGCTCCCGATCACCGTGCTGATCCTGCTGATCGTGTTCGGTTCGCTGGTCGCGGCGGCGGTGCCGGTCCTGCTCGCGGGCACCACCGTGTTCGCGACCTTCGGCCTGCTGTCCCTTGTGGACAACTGGACCCCGGTCAACAGCGCCACTTCGGCGATGACGCTGCTGATCGGCATGGCGGTCGGCGTCGACTACTCGCTGTTCTTCCTGCGCCGGGTCCGGGAAGAACGCGGTCACGGCGTCGAGGCGTCGATCCGGATCGCCGCCCGGACCTCCGGGCACGTGATCGTCGTGTCGGGTCTGACCGTCGTGCTTTCGGTGACCGGCCTGCTGTTCACCGGACTCGACAACCTGCGCGGCCTGACGGTGAGCACGGCCCTCGTCGTCGGCCTGGCCGTCCTGGCCGCGCTGACGGTGCTGCCCGCCACGCTTTCGCTGCTCGGGTCCCGGATCGACCGTGGCCGGCTCCCGTGGCTGGGCCGGCGCCGGACCCGCTCCCGGTTCTGGGCCACCGTGGCCGGCGTCGTCACCCGCCGGCCCGTGCTCTGGAGCGGCCTCGCCACCGCGCTGCTCGTGCTGCTGACGTTGCCGGCGTCGGGAATGCGGCTGCAGGACCCGGCGCCGACCGAGAGCCTGCCGCGCAGCATCCCGGTGATCGACGCGGCCGCGCGCGTCCAGGAAGCGTTTCCCGGCGTGACGATGCCCGCGCACGTCGTCCTCTGGAACACCCGCGGCGGCCCGGTCGACACGCCCGCGGTTCGGCGGGTGATCGGCGAGCTGACCGCGGAAGTCCCGCACCCGGCCGTGGTCGTCCCGGTGGACCAGGCGCTCGTCGTCCGGATCCCGCTCGGCGGCACCGGCAACGACGAAACGGCGAGCAGGACGCTCACGGCGTTGCGGGAAACCCTGCTGCCGCGGACGGCCGGGCGGGTCGACGGCCTCGGTTACGCGGTGGCCGGCCGGACCGCCGAAGCGCACGACTTCACCGCGCAGGTGCTCGCCCGCACGCCGTGGACGGCGGGGTTCATCCTGCTGTTCGCCTTCGTGCTGCTGCTCGGGGTGTTCCGGTCGGTCGCGGTGCCGGTGGTGTCGATCCTGCTCAACCTGCTTTCGGCCGGCGCGGCCTACGGCGTGCTCACCCTCGTGTTCCAGGACGGCTTTCTCGCGCCACTGCTGGGTTTCACGCCGTACGGCGGGGTGCTCGGCTGGCTGCCGATGTTCCTGTTCGTGCTCCTGTTCGGGCTGAGCACGGACTACCACGTGTTCATCCTCAGCCGGATCCGCGAACGGCGGCGGCCGGGGGTGCCGGCCCGGCAGGCGATCGTCGAAGGCACCGCCACCAGTTCCGGCGTGGTGACGAGCGCGGCGCTGATCATGACCGGCGTGTTCAGCATCTTCCTGAGCCTCGCCGCGATCGAGTACAAGATGCTCGGCCTGGGCATGGCGTTCGCGGTCCTGCTCGACGCGACGATCGTCCGCGGGGTGCTGCTGCCCGCCGCGCTGGCGCTGTTCGGTGACCGGCTCTGGCGGCCGGACGCTGTAGCAAACCTTAACGGTCGCTCCAAGATGTTTCACTTGTCCTGACAGGTCACCTTCGGCACCGTGGAACGCATGATCGGTGGACGGGGCGCCTCGGCGCGCATAGTGGTGCTCGCTCTCCTCTGGGGGTCCGGTTTCCTCTGGATCAAGCTGGCCCTGACCGGCCTGAGCCCCGTCCACCTCACGCTCGTCCGCTGCGCCCTCGGGGCGCTCACCCTGCTCGGCCTGGCCTTCGCCGCCCGGCAACGGCTGCCGCGCGACCGCGGCACCTGGGCCCGGCTCGTCGTCGCCGCGTTCTTCTGCAACGCCCTGCCCTTCGCGCTGTTCAGCATCGGGGAGCGCACGGTCGACTCCGGCGTCGCCGGCGTCATGAACGCCACCACCCCGCTGTGGTCGCTGCTGATCGGCGTCACGCTCGGCACCGAACGGCGGCTCACGCCCGTTCGGCTGCTCGGGCTGGTCCTCGGCTTCGCCGGGATCGTGGTGATCTTCGCGCCCTGGCAGCAGTCCGGTTTGCTGAGCGGCGGTGCGCTGGCCCTGCTCGGCGCCGGCCTCAGCTACGCGATCGCCTTCGCCTACATGGCCAGGAAACTGCCGGCGGACGGCGCCCCGCTCGCGCTCTCGGCCGCGCAGCTGGTGACCGCCACCGCGTTGACCGCCCTCGCCTTGCCGGTCGCGTCCGCGGCGCCGCACCTGACGCTCACCGCCGTCGTCGCCGTGACGATCCTCGGCGTCTTCGGGACCGGGATCACCTTCTACCTCAACTACCGGCTCATCGCGGACGAAGGCCCGACCGCCGCCGCGACCGTCGGCTACCTGCTGCCCGTCGTGTCCGTCGGGCTCGGCGCCCTCTTCCTCGGCGAACCGCTGACCCCGCGGGTCGTCGGCGGGATGGCGGTCGTGCTCCTCGCCGTCGGCCTGACCCGGTGGCGGCCTCAGGTGCCGGCGAACTGCCCGGCGAGTTCGCCCGGCGGCCTGGCGACACCGAAGTAGTCGCCCGTCGCGAGCTCCGCGCCGGCCGTGCGCCACCAGTCGGCCTGGTCCTCGGTGTGGATCCCGTCGACCACGAGCGTCGCGCCGACCCGCCGGACCAGCGGCACCAGCGCGCCGAGGAACGTCGAATCCGACCACGCCTGCCACTCGGCGAGCCGCCGGTCGACGCGGACGATGTCCACCGGCAGGTCTTCGACCGCCCGCAGGTCGTCCGGGCCCAGCCCGAATTCGTCGAGCATGACGTGCACGCCGAGGTCGGCCAGCGCGGTGACGTTCTCGATCACCCCGGACACCGGGAGCGCGCCGACCGGGACGCCGACCATCAGCTGCTCCGGCGGCAGGCCGGTGTCGGCGAGCAGCCGCGTCACGCGCGTCCCGAGGGCGTCGTCCGACACCTGGTGCCCGGTCAGGCCGGCCACCACCGGCAGGCCGAACCCCGCGCGCTGCCGCCACCATTCGCCCTGCCGGCCCGCCGCACGCAGCAGCCAGTCCCCGAGCGGCAGGATCAGCCCGGTCGACTCGGCGAGCTCGACGCAGCATTCGTGGGACAGCGCCGGGTCGTCCGGCCGGTCCCAGTGCAGGCGGGCTTCGACGCCGGCGACCCCGCCGTCGGCCAGTCGCGCCACCGGCCGGTACCGGACGCCGATCTCGCCGTGTTCCCAGGCGCCGGCCATGCCGACCGCCCGCGCCTGCGTCCGCCGGTCGTGGGCGTCGGCCTCGCGGTCGAACATCTTCCACTGACCGCGCCGCCGCTCCTTGGCCCGCCGCAGCGTCTGGTCGGCCTGGCGCAGCAGTTCGACCGGGTCGATGCCCTTCGCCGGCCGGTGCACCACGCCGGCGCTGGCCGACAGCGCCAGCCCGTGCCCGTCGACGAAGAACGGCTCGGCGAGCTCGTCGTTGATCGCGCGCACGATGGTGCCGATGTCCGGGGTGGTCGCGGTGTTCTCGACCAGGATGCCGAACTCGTCGCTGTGGAACCGCGCGATCATCGCGTTCTCGCGGGCCATTACGGCCTTGAGCCGCTGCGCGAAGTGCACCAGCAGCTGCTCGCCGACGCGGCGGCCGAGGCTGTTGCAGACCATGCCGAACGCGTCGAGGTCGACGTGGAACAGCGTGACGCCGTACGCCGGGTCCGCGCGCCGCAGGGCCGTCTCCAGGTGGGTGCCGAAGTACTGCCGGTTCGGCAGCCCGGTGAGGACGTCGTGCAGCGCCTGGCGGCTCAGCTCGCCCTGCAGCAGCATCAGCTCGGTGCCGTCCTCGATCACGACGACGAAGTGGGCCGGCTGGTCTTCGGCGTCCCGCAGCAGCGACGCGGTGAGCGAAATCCGGACGACGTCGCCGTCGCGGCGCAGCAGCCGCTGCGTCTGCCGGATCCGCTCCTTGCCGCCGTCCAGCAGCGCGAGCATCGCGTCGCGCAGGACGTCGACGGATCCGGGGTGGACAACGTCGTACAGCACCGAACCGGTCAGCTCGCCGGACGGGTGCCCGAGCATCTCGGCCAGCGCCGCGTTGGCCCGCACGATCCGGCCGTTCAGCGCGACGACCGCGATGCCGCTCGCCGAGGACGTCACCACCTCGTCGAAGCGCGCTTCGCTCTGCTTGAGGTTCCACTGGGCGTCCCGCACCGCCTTGAGCAGCGACAGGTGCATGATTTCCTGCTGGTCCAGCACGTTGCGCTCGTGGGCGAGCAGGAAACCGCAGGACAGCGCGCCCAGCGCCGGCACGATCCGGTCGGTCGCCCGGTCCGCCGCCTGGAGTTCGGGCAGCGCGGGCAGGCCCTTCCCGAGGACGTCGAGCGTGCACCGCAGCCCGGGCTCGCCGACGTAGCCGAGCGCGACCAGCCGCGCGCCGATCCGCTCGGCCGGGACCGTGTCCGCGGAAGGGCGGCACAGCGACTCGCACAGCGTGTCGAGCAGGCCGCGCAGTTCCCGGTCGAGCTCCTCCCGGCTCAGCGACACGACCGTCACGCCGCTGAGCAGGTAGGCCCATTTCCGCGCGAGCAGGGACCGCCCCCGCTCCGGGTCGGGTGCGGCGGATCGTTCCGGCTGGTGGTGGGTCATCGGCATTTCGGGTGCGCCCGCTCAGTTCCTGCGGCCGATTCCGGCGTAAACGAGCATGTTCATCGCGGCCGCGCCGGCGATGTCCGCCGGGCCGGCCGGCCGCCATTCCCCGCAGCCGACCAATCCGGGTTCGACGAGTTCGAAACCGGCGAACAGCGCGGAAACCTCGGCGTGCGTCCGCAGGGTCACCTGATCCGGGCTGCGGCTTTCCTTGATCACTTCGGTCGCTTCGCCGAGGTTTTCACCCTGGTGGTCTCCGGTGACGTGGGTGAGCGCGAGGAAACTGCCGGGCGCGAGGGCCGCGCGATAACGGCCGACGAGCTCGTGCGGGCCGGATTCGTCGGGGACCCAGTGCAGCATCAGCAGCATCAGCAGCCCGATCGGTTCGCCGAGGTCGAGCAGCCCGCGCACCTCCGGCGAATCGAGGAGCTTCTCCGGGTCCCGCATGTCGGCCTGCACCACGGCCGCGCGGTCGTTGCCCGCGAGCATCAGTTCGCTGTGCGCGACCGCGACCGGGTCGCGATCGACGTACACCACCCGGCATTCCGGGTCCTGCGCCTGCGCGACCTCGTGGACGTTCGCCACCGTCGGGATGCCGGAGCCGATGTCGAGGAACTGCCGGATCCCGTGGCCGGTCAGGTACCGCACGGCGCGCCCGAGGAACGCGCGGTTCACGCGTGCGGAGTCGCGCAGGCCGGGCATCACGCGTTCGATCTCCTCGCCGACCGCGCGATCGACGGCGAAGTTGTGCCCGCCGCCGAGCATGAAGTCGTAAGTGCGCGCGATACTCGGCACGGAGATATCGACACCCGGTGGAACCCATTCCGGTGATCGGGTCACGAAGAACACCTTCTCGTCACGTCGGATCGGAAAGAGCTTAGCGATTCCCCACGGTTCGGCTACTGGGCCATCCGCGTGAGCGCACACCACCCGATCGGGCACTGTCCCGTTCGGCCGGACGCGCCTACCGTGGGCCGTCTCCTTGGGAAATCCACACAATGGCGCAACGAGGAGTCCGCATGAGCGTCCCGGTCGCACCGGGCCGGTGGCCATTTCTCGGGCACACTCCGGCACTGCTGCGGCAACGCTTCGCATTCACCGACGCATTGCCCGCGCACGGCGAGATCGTCGAACTCCGGCTCGGCCCGGCACCCGTCTACTTCGTCGCGAGCCCCCGGCTGGCCCACGAAGTGCTGGTCACGGAGGGGCCGAAGTTCCGCAAGGGCGCGATGTTCGACAAGTTCCGGCCGTTCGTCGGAAATGGCTTGGTGCTTTCGAACGGCGAATTCCACCTGCGGCAGCGGCGGCTGATGCAGCCGGCGTTCCACCGCGACCGCCTGGCCGCGTACGCGGACATCATGCGGCGCGCGGCGGCGGACCTGGCCGGTACCTGGCAGGCCGGCGAAGTGCGGCCGGTCGACGAGGACATGCAGAGCCTGGCCGTGACGATCGTCGGCGAGGCGCTGTTTTCCACCGACCTCGGAAAGGCGGCGATCGAAGAAGCCCGCCGGTCGATTTACGTCATCATCCAGCAGGGAATGATTCGCGCGTTGTCGCCGAAGTTCGTCGAAAAGCTGCCGGTACCCGGGAACCGGCGGTTCGACGAGGCCATCGGCCGGATGCAGGGAATCGTGCTCGAAGTGATCCGCGAGTGGCGGCGCGACGGCACCGACCACGGCGACCTGCTTTCGACGCTGCTGCTCGCCGGCATGACCGATGAGCAGGCGCGGGACGAGGTGCTCACCCTGCTCACCGCGGGCATCGAGACGACCGCGCTGGCCCTGGCCTGGACGTTCCACGAGCTCGGCCGGCACCCGGACGTCGAAGCGCGGGTGCACGCCGAGGTCGACGAGGTGCTGGGCGGCCGCCCGGTCACCGTCGACGACCTCACCCGGCTCACCTACGTCAGGCAGGTGGTCGACGAGGTGCTGCGGCGGTACCCGCTCTGGATGCTGATGCGCCGGACCCTCACCGAGGTCGACCTCGGTGGCGTGCGGCTCCCGGAAGGTGCCGAGGTGATCGTCAGCCCGCACGCGCTGCACCACGATCCCGCGTCGTTCCCCGACCCGGACCGGTTCGATCCCGGCCGCTGGGCGCCGGAGCGGGCGGGCGCGGTGCCGAAGGGCGCGTTCGTCCCGTTCGGGGCGGGCACCCGGCAGTGCATCGGAAACCGCTTCGCCCAGAACGAAATCGTCATCACGGTGGCCACGGTGGCCGCGCGGTGGCGGCTGGTCCCCGTACCGGGCCGGCCGGTGCGCGTGAAGTTCACCTCCGCCGCCTACCCCGACCGCCTGCCGATGACGGCAGTCCCCCGCTAGCTGGAGGTCCTTCTCCGTGTCCCGTCTCCGTCTTTGTGCTGCCGTTTTCCTGTTGCTGGCCGCCTTTTCGTCCCCCACCCCGGCCGTCGCGGCGACGACGTGCGAGGACCTGTCCGTCCCGGTCTCCGTGGCCCTGCTGCCGCAGACGATGCACGGCCGCCTGTGCGCCCCGCCCGGTGCGTCGACGGTCGTGGTGCTGATCCCCGGCGGCACGTACAACGCGTCGTACTGGGACATCGGCTACACACCGGAGATCCGGTCGTTCCGGCTGGCCGCGAACTCCGCGGGCGTCGCGACGCTGGCCCTGGACCGCCTCGGCACCGGCACCAGCTCCAAGCCGCTGAGCACGCTGCTCAGCGCGTCCGTCCAGGCGGACGCGGCCCACCAGGTGGTCCGGTCGATCCGCTCCCGCTTCGCGAAGGTGCTCGTCGGCGGCCACTCGATCGGCGCGGCGATGGCGATGATCGAGGCGGGCCGCTACCGCGACGTCGACGGCGTGCTCGTCACCGGCATGACGCACCGGATGAACCTGATCACGGTGGTTCCCGTGCTGGCGAACATGATCCCCGCCCCGCTGGACCCGTCGCTGGCCGCCCGCGGTCTCGACGCCGGCTACCTGACCACCGGCCGGAACACCCGCTACAACGCCTTCCACACCCCCGGCCCGTACGACGCGGGCGCGATCGCGTACGACGAGTCCACAAAGGATGTCTTCGCGGCCACGGAGGCGGTCGACAGCCTGACCATGACCACGGTGGTCACGCCGGCGTCCCAGCGGATCACCGCCCCGGTGCTGCTGGTGGTGGGCAACGACCCGCACTTCTGCGGGACCCTGGGCAGCGACTGCTCGTCCCCGGAGGCGCTGCGCGCGTCGGAGGCCCCGTTCTTCGGCGGGCCGTTGCAGACCTTCATCCTCGACGGCTACGGCCACGCGATCAACTACGCCCCCGACGCCCCGGCGTACTTCTCGGTGGTGACCAGCTGGCTGAAGACGCTTTCCTGATGTGCTAATGGGTTTCCATGGCCGCTCCTCCCCGTCCTCTCGCCCGTCAAGACTGACAGCGGGAGGGCGGGTTCCTCCATCGCTCGGGGAGCGAGCCGGCCGGGGCGGCGCGCGCGCCGGAGGATGATGCGGGGATGCCGTCAGACGAATCGGAAACGCGCGCCCGGCTCCGGGTCGACGCCGAAACGACGCAGATCCTCCGGGAGGCGTTCCACAAGATCGACGCGCAGTACCGCACCGACCACTACGGTCTCTACGCCTACGCCCGCGCGGTGATGAGCAAGATCGTGCCGCTGGACCACTTCTACATCGGGTTCTTCCACGGCGCCAACCGGGTCCGCTACCCCTACGGCTACGACAGCGGCCTGTCCACCGACCCGGAGTCGCACAGCTACGGGCCGCACGGCCAGGCCGCCTGGCTGCTGAAGCACCGCCAGACCTACCGGATGCAGTACGACAACGGCGCCGCCCTCCACGCCGGTGTCGCGGCCGGGGACACGAGCCGGGTGTCCGCCGACGCCGTCACCACCCCGCTGTTCCGCCGCGGCCCCGGCGGCGAGCCGGTCGTGTTCGGCATGATGTCCATGCAGAGCTACCGGCCGGACACGTTCGACGACAACTCCGTGCGCGCGTTCGAGTGGCTGGCCGACCTGGTCGCCCGCGTGCTGACCAAGGAGGCGGAGGACCTGGCCGCGCTCCGCCGGCTGCCGGCCGGCGGCGGCGACACCCCGCAGCTGGTGACCGCCGACCACATCGTCGAATTCCTGTCCTCGCGCGTGGCGGACGTGCGGCAGCGGGCGCAGGACGCGTTGCCGCTGACCGATCCGGACTCCCTGCGCGAGGCCCTGCAGCGGATCGTCACCGGCTGCCGGCAGCTCCAGGCCGACCTCGTCGAGCTGACCCTCAACATCGACAACGGCCCGGAGGAACGCTTCCGGTCCCTGACCGCCGCCGAGCAGGGTGTCGCGGTCCTGCTCGCCAGCGACCTGCCGAACGACGGGATCGCGCGCGAGCTCGGCGTCAGCCTGCACACGGTGAAGAGCCACGTGCGCAACATCCTGGCCAAGTACCGGATGAGCGGGCGGGCCGCGGTGGCCGAGGACGTCCGCAAGCATCTGGCGCGGTGACGCTCACCGCCGCATCCGCGGATCCTGCGAAGGGTCGTCGTACAGGGGCGGGCAGCCGTGCTCGGCCGCTTCCGGACGCAGCTCGTAGTGCCAGGGTTCGTTCCGGTAGATCTGGCACAGCCCGTACCGGGCGCCGTGCGCGGAGAGCCACTCCCGCGCCTCGGCGGGCCCGATGTCGACGGCCTTTCCCTGGACGTGCGCGGACGTGTCGGCCGTCGTCACCCAGCGGGCCGCTTCCCGCTCCGAGCCGTACTTCTCGACCGCTCGCCGGCGCAGGTGCTCCTGGTACGCGCGGGATCGCCAGCCCCCGTTGACGACGAACCGGACGCCGTCGGCTGCGGCGTCGGCAGCGGCCCGGCGCAGGGCAGCGAGCAGGGCGGGATCGAGGTTGGCCACGGCCGGGCAGTCGTCGTCGAAGACCGGGCTGCCGTCCGGGAGAGCGCCGTGTTCCGGGCCGAGGACGGTCGATGACGTGCTCATACCGGCAGTCAAGGCGGGGTCGTGTTGCCCACTCGTACGGGCTTTCCGATACGCCGGCGATAGGGAGCGGCTCGTAGCATCGGAAGCGTGCGTGTGCTGATCGTCGAAGACGAGCCCTACCTGGCCGACGCCATCCGCGACGGCCTCCGGCTGGAGGCGATCGCGGCGGACATCGCCGGCGACGGCGACACCGCGCTGGAACTGCTGAGCGTCAACAGCTACGACATCGCGGTCCTCGACCGGGACATCCCGGGCCCGTCCGGCGACGAGGTCGCCCAGCGCATCGTCGCCTCCGGCCGCGGCACGCCGATCCTGATGCTCACCGCGGCCGACCGGCTCGACGACAAGGCGTCCGGCTTCGAGCTCGGCGCCGACGACTACCTCACCAAGCCGTTCGAACTCCGGGAGCTCGTGCTCCGCCTGCGGGCCCTCGACCGCCGGCGCGCGTACAGCCGGCCGCCCGTGCGCGAAATCGCCGGCCTGCGGCTGGACCCGTTCCGCCGCGAGGTCTACCGCGACGGCCGGTACGTGGCGCTGACCAGGAAGCAGTTCGCCGTGCTCGAGGTGCTCGTCGCGGCGGAAGGCGGCGTGATCAGCGCCGAGGAGCTGCTGGAACGGGCGTGGGACGAGAACGCGGACCCGTTCACCAACGCCGTGCGCATCACCGTTTCGGTTCTGCGCAAGCGCCTCGGCGAGCCGGGGATCATCGCCACCGTGCCCGGCGTCGGCTACCGCATCGACACCCCGGGCGAGCGTCGTGGCTAGGGAACCCGGGCTGAGCGTCCGGCTCAAGCTCACCCTCAGCTACGCCGGGTTCGTCATGCTCGCGGGTACCTTGCTGCTGCTGGCCGTGCTGGCCTTCTACCTGTACTTCCTGCCCAACGGCTGGATCAGCACCGAGGGCAACTTCTGGATCAACCGGCCGGTGCTGGTCCGCGCCTTCGTCCCGATGATGGCCGCCGTGCTGGTGTTCCTGCTGGTGTTCGGCCTGCTCGGCGGCTGGGTGCTGGCCGGCCGGATGCTCGCCCCGCTGACCCGGATCACCGACGCCACCCGCCTCGCCGCGACCGGCTCGCTCGCCCACCGCGTCCGCCTGCCGGGCCGCACGGACGAGTTCCGCGAGCTCGCCGACGCCTTCGACACGATGCTCGCGCGGCTCGAAGCGCACGTCGCCGAGCAGCGGCGGTTCGCGGCCAACGCGTCCCACGAGCTGCGCACCCCGCTGGCGATCACGCAGAGCCTCCTCGACGTCGCCCGCAACGACCCGAACCGCCCGGCGGACGAGCTCGACGAACGCCTCCACGTGGTCAACACCCGGGCGATCCGGCTCACCGAGGCCCTCCTGCTGCTCAGCCGGGCCGACCAGCGCTCGTTCCGCCGCGACCGCGTCGACCTGTCCCTGATCGTGGAGGAAGCGGCCGAAACGCTGCTGCCGCTCGCGGAAAAGCACGGCGTCTCGATCGAGACGGCCGGCGAGCTCGCGCCGGCGATCGGCTCGGAAGCGCTCCTGCTGCAGCTGACGACGAACCTGCTGCACAACGCCATCGTCCACAACGTCCCCGAGGGCGGGAGCGTGCAGCTGACGACCGGCGCCCGCGGCGGCTCGGTGGTGCTCACGGTGGAGAACACCGGCGAGCACCTGCCGCCGCAGCTGGTGTCGACGCTGACGGAGCCGTTCCAGCGCGGCACCGAACGCATCCGCGCGGACCACGCGGGCGTCGGCCTGGGCCTGGCGATCGTCCAGAGCATCACCTACGCGCACGACGGAACGCTCACCCTGACGCCCCGCCCGGAAGGTGGGCTGCGCGTGACGGTCCGGATGCCCGGCTACGCGACCGGGAAGTCGAAGTAGGTGTCCGGGTAGGGCTCGTTCCGGAGGCTGTAGTGCCACCACTCGCGGTCGTAGGAATCGAACCCGCAGTCCGCCATGATGGACCGCAGGTACCGGCGGTTCCCGGCCTCGAGCCCCGAGACGCCGCGCGCGTCGTGGTGCGAGATCGGGTCCATCAGGTCGTGGCCGCCGCCCATCGAGGCGAGCTCGCCGGTGCCGAGGTGGTAGAGGGTGAGGTCGACGGTGCTGCCCCGGCTGTGCCCGGACCGGGTCGCGACGTACCCCTTGGCGAACATCCCGGCCCGGTCGAGGTGGGGGTAGTGCCACAGCTTCGTCCGCCCGTCTTCGGGCTGGTCCACCCACCGCAGGAAGCATTCGACGGCGCGTTGCGGCCGGTAGCCGTCCCAGAGGAGCAGGCCGAAACCGAGGGAGGCGGCCTTCTCCTGCGCTTCGCCGAGGGCGGCGCACAGGGTGGTGGTGCCGGCGATCCGGTTGACGAGGTAGCCGTCCACCGGTTTCCCGGTGAAGTTGTCCCAGGTGGCGTACTTGGCGTCCCACCGGATCCCGGGCACGAGCTCGTCGACGAAGGCGAAGTCGTCGTTCACCGGCCGCTCACCGCCAGGGAAAGCACCCGATCGAGGACCTCCCCGAACGAGACCCCGGCGGCGGCCATCATCCGCGGGTACCGGCTGTAGGAGGTGAGCCCGGGCAGGGTGTTGACCTCGTTGAGCGCCACGGTCCCATCGGCCTTGAGGAACATGTCGACCCGGGCCAGCCCCCGGCACCCGAGGGCGCGGTAGATGGCCTTGCCGGTCTCCTGCACCCGCGCGCGTGCTTCGGCCGGGATGTCGGCGGGAACGATGGGCGTCGAGTTCTCGGACCCGCTTTCCGGCGAATCTTCCTGGTGGATCCGGAAGAACCCGTGGGACAACGCGATCCGGTCCACCTCCCCGGCGAACAGCTCGGCGCCGTTCCCGAGCACGGCGCACCCGACCTCACTCCCGGCCACGGCCGCTTCGACGAGCACCTTGGCGTCGTACTGCGCAGCGTTTTCCACCGCACTCGCGAGGTCTTCCGCCCGCGTGACTTTGCTGACCCCGAAGGAGGAACCGGAGCGAGCGGGCTTCACGAAGACGGGATACGTGAACCGCTGGGGGTCGACGTCCTCGCCGACGACCCAGAAGTCCGGCGTCTCGATGCCCGCGCCCCGGGCCACGACGTAAGCGAGGGACTTGTCCATGCACAGAGCCGAACTCTGCACATCGCACCCGGCGTAGGGGATGCCGGAGAGCTCGAGCAGCCCTTGGACGGCCCCGTCTTCCCCGAGCTTGCCGTGCAGAACCGGCAGCACGACGTCGAGTTCGACGCTTTCGTACTTCCCCTCGTCGAGGACCAGCAGCCGCCGATCCGGGGCGAGGACGGCCGTCCGCCCGCCTTCCCACCCCGGTTCCGGGCCGGCACAAAGTTTCCAGGCCCCGTCCGCGGTGATCCCGACCCAGACCGCGTCGTACTTTCGCAGATCGAGGTGCCGCGCGACTTCCTGCGCGGACTTCACGGAAACGGCGTGTTCCTCGGAGCGCCCTCCGAAGAGCAGCCCGACCTTGACCCTGCTCATCGCAGCGTCCCCCTTTCGAATCCAAGGCAGTTGAGCACCGAGTTCTCCACGGTGTCCCGCAGCGCACGATCGGTGTAGTAGGCGGTGTGCGGCGTGATGACCACATTCGGAAGCTTTTGCAACCGCGCCAGCAACTCGCTCCCGGCCGGCTGACCCCGCCGGTCGGCGTAGAAGACGCCCTCCTCACCCTCGAGGACGTCCAGCGCGGCCCCACCCAGCCGCCCGTTCTCCAGGGCGGCGACGAGGGCTTCGGTATCAAGGAGCGAGCCACGCCCGGTATTGACGACGAAGGCCCCCGGCTTCATCAGTCCCAGCCGTCGCCGATCCAGCAGGTGACGGGTCTCCCCGGTGAGCGGCGTATGCAGGGTGACGATGTCACTCACCCGCACCAGCTCGTCGAGGTGAACATAATCGATGCCGGCCCGCGGACAGCTGTCGAAGGCAACGACACGACCTCCGAATCCCTGCAGTCTCTCGACCACGGCGGACCCGATCCGCCCGGTTCCGACAACGCCCACGGTCAGCTCCCGGAGTTCTTTCCCGCGAGCGTCATCGAGCCGGAAATCCCCGGCCTCGGCACGCGAAAGAACGGACTTGGCGTCCCGGACGGCCATGAGCATCAACATCAGGGTGTAGTCGGCAACGCTGTCGGGAGAGTAGGCCACGTTCCCGACGACGATCCCGAGACTGTCCGCGTACCGGACGTCGATGTGGTCGTACCCCACACTCCGGGTGGAGACATAGCGAACCCCGACCCGTTCGAGGGCCCGGAGAACGGCGTGGGAAACGGGACTCTTGTGCCCGACACTGACACACCGGTGCCCGCCGGCCAGCCCGGCGGTTCCCTCGTCCAGCTCGCCGCCGGCCAGGGTCACCCGAACCCCGAGCCGGGCGCCCACCTCCCGGAAGAGGGCAGCTTCGTCGGCCTGACACCCGTAGACGGCAACACCCACCGCGGAAACCCCACGGCGGCCGAGGGTGCGAACAGGTTCACTCTGGACCATGCCGCCCATCGAACCGGCAACGACGTTGCCACCCCGTATCCGTTTCCCGATACAGGAACAACAAGCTACCGACGGGTAACCTCAGGCGCCGTCCTGCACCGGGTAGTGGATGACGACGGCCCCACCGGTGGCGTAGTTGGCGACATCGGCGGCCACCTGCCGCCCTTGCGGAGACTCCCTCGACGCGGTCATCGCCGCAGCGTCGGCGAACTCGGCCTCGAAGATCGCGAAGTACGGCGTCTGCCCCGGCGTCGACGCCACCTCGAAGCTGTAGCGCCACGCGAGCAGGCCGGGCATCTGCTTGACCAGCGGGAGGTGGTGGGTCACGTAGTAGTCGCGGAAGTGGCCGGGATCAGCGGGCTCGGGATACAGAACCACCAGCTTGTGCACGAGAACCTCCGTTCAGCGGCCGGCCGTTGCTGCTGCCGGGACAACGAAAAGCGCCGCCCACTCTACTGTGGACGGCCTTTTTCGTGTTCGTGGCGGCAGGGGGGGCTTACTCGAACACAAAAGACCAGGTCAGAGACCTGGAAGAGCTCCGCGAGAAGCTTCCCGCCCTCGACGTCCCCCAGCCGAGCTTGATCAAGCGCGACCGTGTACGAGCCCGGCGGCCGGTTCGGGATCGAACGGCGAACGGTCAGCGCCATCCCCCACCGGCACAACGTGCCGATGCGCCGCTGCGGCCTTACGCCAGACCAGGTCGACCACGCCAATCACCTCTACAACCTCGGCTGGTCACTCGCGCGAGCCGGCGACCACCTGGGCGTCGACATCGAGGGTCACCTCGGTCAGGTCGAAGTAGGCGCCGAGCTGCAGCACCGACGCGGTGAAGTCGGCCGGTGCCGACGAGATCGTCGAGCACGCCACGACCAGCGTGACCGCGGCGGCGCCCGAATCGGCCGACGTCGTCCTCGCGCTGGACGAGCTGGCCGCCCTGCACGCCCGGGCCACCGACGGCGCGGTGCACGGCAAGGTCGTCGTCGTCCCGTCCGCCGCCTGACTCCCGGCTCCGGAAGGCGCCTGTCATGGCACTGGGCCCGGCTCCCGGAATCGCCGAAGCCCTGGCCCCGACGGCCGGCGCAACGGCCGCTCCACGCAACCGGCGGACGCTGCCGGCGAATCGCGTGGCAAGGTGCCGGTGAAGTGGTCTGCCGCAGCTGGTCGCCACCACCGCGGCGAGGTGCGACCGGCCGCCGGCCGGCGGGGGATTCCGGCCGGCGGCCCCGCGTCCGGGTCAGACCCCGCTGACCTGGCGGATCCAGCTGCGGCCCGCCGCGACACTGCCGTAGGTGGTGGTGCTGGAGCGGTCGCTGGTCGAGCACACGCCCACCTGGACACCGCCGTCGAGCATCGGGCCGCCCGAGTCGCCGCCGGCGACCGCGCCGTTGGGGGTGTAGGCCTCGATCGCCGGACCGCCGAAGTAGTCGCTCGCACCGGTGTCGGAGATCTGCACGTTCGCCTGCTTCAGCACGCTCGACTGGTGGCTGCCCTCATCGGTGGACTGGGTCGCGCCCCAGCCGTAGACCCGGGCGTCGTCGCCTTCCTCCGCGTCCGACGAGCTGCTCGCGAGCCGCGCGTACGTGCTGCCGCCGGTGGTGTTCAGCTTGATCAGGGCCAGATCGCCGCCCGAGTACACGTAGGTCGACACCGCTTTCGCGTGCACGCCACCGGAAGCGCTGTTCGACCCGACGTAGAGGTCGATGTCGGTCAGCCGCCGGCCGTTGTCGTCGTACATGCAGTGCTTGGCGGTGAGGACCCAGCGCGCGCCGATCAGCGTGCTGGTGCAGAAGAATGTGTAACCGTTGGCGTGACCGTTGAACCGGGTGATGTAGCCGGGGTTCTGGGCGGTGCTGCCGCCGATGATCGACGGCTGGGCGTCGGGCGAAAGCGGGGCGACCGGAGCGGCCGAAGCGGGGGCGGCCGCGAGTGTTGCGAGCACGGCGCAGGAACCGGCGAGCACGGCGGTGGCACGGACGAACCGGCCGGGGTTTTCACGCATTTCGGGACTCCCTTGGGGAACCGGTGGGGACTCACCGAACGTAAGCGGATGGTGTGCTCTTGGTAATCCGCTGGAAGTCCCGCGTCGATCAACGGAACAGAACGGTTCTTTCGGCGGGTTGCGCCTTGCCGCGCCATCCGCTCGGTTCGCGCAGCCGACGTTCGTCGGGTGACACCCGCCCCTTGCGTCTGTTAGACCGGAAGGCAGGCCGGAACCACGCCGGAGGAAACCCGCATGCCGTTGTTCGCGGTGGCCGCACCCGAGCCCGCGGGGCACGAGCTGGCACACGCGCTCGTCACCGGTCCGTTCAGCCGGGCGCTGACGCTGGCCATCGACCACAGCGGACTCGGCTTGGCCCGCCTCAAGGGACGGCTCGCCACGGCCGGGGTCCCCGTCAGCACGACAACCCTCAGCTATTGGCGCACCGGACGGACCCGGCCGGAACGGCCCGAGTCCCTGCGCGCGGTCGCGGTGCTCGAAGGCGTCCTGGGCCTGCCGGCGAACGCGCTGACCGACCTGCTCGCCCGGCCCGGTGACGGCCGGCCGGTCACCCCCGGCCCGCTGGGCTGGGAGCGGCTGTGGGAACCCCGGGCACGCGTCCTGCCCGTCCTGCATTCGTTCGACGCGGCCGACGAAACGTCGCTGGTGGTGCTGAGCCTCCACGAAGCACTGCACGTCGACGCGACCCGGGCGCTGACCCGGCTGCGCGTGCGCGAAGTGGTGCGGGCGGTCACCGAACCGGTGCAGGCCAAGGTGGTCGTCCTGCGCGGCTGCGCCCCCGGCCGGCCACCCCGGCTCGTCTCGACGCGCTACTGCCGGGCCGTGCGCACCGAGGTGCTGGCCGAGCCGGGGTTCGTGGTCAGCGAACTGGTCCCCCACCGGGCACTGGCCGTCGGCGAGACCGCGATCCTGGAGTACGAGTTCGAGTACTCCGACGGCGTGCCCGACACCCGCTACGACCGCCGGTTCCGGCACCCGGGGACCGAGCACCTCCTCGAGGTCCACTTCGCCCCCGCAGCACAGCCCGCGACCTGCCACGCCTACCGGCTGGATACTCCGGCCGGGCGGGAACGGGACGTCACGGCGGTGCCGCTGTCCCCCTCTTCGCCCGCGCACGTCTTCACCGGCGGCGCCCCACGAGGCATCCGCGGCCTGCGCTGGAGCTGGCCGTGACATCACCCCACTTCGAACAGCACTCAACACGACTTTCGTTGGTCTCTGATTGTTGGTGTTGACCTTTTGCGGCCGACCCGAGACGCTGGAGGCCGTCGAGGAACGGGGTGGTTCACGATGCCGCAGTTCGAGTCCCTGCCGCGCTGGGCGGTCAGCCGCCGCAGGTTCCTGGAGGGCGGCGCCGCGGTGCTCGGCACCCTCGCCCTGCCGGGGACGGCGTCCGCGGCGGCGAGCACGCCCGGCGCATGGACCGCGCCACCCAACGGCTTCCCCGAATGGAACAACAACATCGGGATCTTCGAGGTCGGCACGGAACCGCCGCACGCCACGCTGATGCCGCACGCCGACGTCCGCGAGGCGCTCGCCGTCGACCGCACCCGCTCGCCGTTCCGGCTCGGCCTCGACGGCGACTGGAAGTTCCGGCACGCCGACCGGCCGGACGCCCGCGACCCCGACTTCCACCGCGTGGACGTCGACGACCGCGGGTGGCCGACGATCCCGGTCCCCGCCAACTGGCAGCTGCACGGCTACGACTTCCCGATCTACGTCAACATCACCTACCCCTGGTGGGGCGCGAACGGGCAGAACGAGAACGCCCAGCCCCCGTTCGCGCCGACGCGGTTCAACCCCGTCGGCCAGTACCGGCGCTCCTTCCGCGTTCCGCCGGGCTGGTCGGGGCGGCGGACGTTCCTGCACTTCGAAGGCGTCAAGTCGGCCTTCTACGTGTGGGTCAACGGGCAGCTGATCGGCTATCGCGAAGACTCCTACACCCCCAGCGAATTCGACATCACCGAACATCTCCGGCCGGGCGACAACCAGCTCGCGGTCGAGGTCTACCGGTTCCCGGACGGGGACTGGATGGAAGACCAGGACATGATCCGGCTCGCCGGCATCTTCCGGTCGGTGTACCTGTTCTCGACGCCGTCGGTGCACCTGCGCGACTTCCGCCTCACCACGCCACTGCGGGACGACTACACCAACGCCGACCTCGCGGTCACCGCCAGCGTCCGCAACTACGGCGGCGCCGACAACCGGACCTACACGGTCGAAACCCAGCTCTACGACGCAGGCGCCCGGCCGGTGTGGCCGCGGCCGCTCAGCCAGGCCGTCGACCTCGGTTCGGCCGCGCCCGGGCAGGACGTCACCGTGACCGCGGCCAAGGGGGTGCCGGCGCCGAAGCTGTGGTCGGCGGAGCACCCCGACCTCTACACCGCGGTGCTCGTGCTGCGCGATCCGGCGGGGAAAGCCATCGAGACGCTCTCGGCCCGCGTCGGCTTCCGCGAGTTCGCGCTCACCGGCGGGCTGATGCGGATCAACGGGCAGCCGGTGACGCTGCGCGGCACCAACCGCCACGAGATGCACCCCGGCCGCGGCGCCGCGCTCACGCGGGCGGACCTGGCCGAGGACATGAAGCTGATGAAACGGCTCAACATCAACGCCACCCGCACCTCCCACTACCCCAACAACCCCAGCTGGTACGAGCTGGCCGACGAGTACGGCCTGTACGTCGTGGACGAGACGAACCTGGAGACCCACGGCGTCCGAGACCGCTACCCCGGCTCGAACCCGGACTGGACGGCCGCGGTCGTCACCCGCGCCCAGCGGATGGTGCACCGGGACAAGAACCACCCGAGCGTCGTCATCTGGTCGCTCGGCAACGAAGCCGGCGGGGGCAGCAACTTCGTCGCGATGCGGGACTGGATCCGCTCGTACGACACGACCCGGGTGGTCCAGTACGAGGGCGACGACCGGCCCGAGGTCAGCGACGTCCGCTCGGAGATGTACGCGTCGCCGTCGACGATCGAGAAGCGGGCGCTCGACACCGCCGACACCCGGCCGTACATCCTGATCGAGTACGCGCACGCGATGGGCAACTCGAACGGCAACCTCAAGGAGTACTGGGACATCATCCGCGCCCATTCCGTCCTGCAGGGCGGGTTCATCTGGGACTTCGTGGACCAGGGCCTGCACTGGCCTGCCCCGCCGCGCAAGCTGCTCACCGAAACCGGCCCGGACGCGCTCACCGCGGAGCTGGCGCCGGCGGCGAAGTTCGACCGCGCGCACGGCCTGACGGGCAGCGCGCTCGTCGCCCCGGCGGCCGGCCTCGACCTCACCGGCTCGCTGACGCTGGAAGCCTGGGTCACCCCCGCCGCGGTCGGCGGGCACCAGCCGATCATCGCCAAGGGCGACCACCAGTACTCGCTCAAGCTGAGCGAAGCCAGCCTCGAATTCTTCATCTACGCGGGCAGCTGGATCGCCGCGACCGCTCCCCTGCCCGCCGACTGGACCGGCCGCGAGCACCACGTGGCGGGGGTGTTCGACGACGTGGCGAACACCCTCACCCTCTACCTGGACGGCACCGCCGTCGCCGCCGCGACCACCGACCGCGTGCCCGGCAGCACCGCCGTCCAGCTCGCCCTCGGCACCGACGCCGAGAACACCGAGCGCGTGTTCGGCGGGACCATCCGGGCCGCTCGTGTGTACGCGCGTGCGTTGAGCGCCGCCGAGCTGGCCACGGACGGCCGGGACGCCCACGACCCCGCCGTCCGGTTCTGGTTCGACGCGGGCACCGCGGGCTACACCGAGCAGCAGCCCACCGCGAAGACGTTCCTGGCCTACGGCGGCGACTGGGGCGACAACCCCAACGACGGGAACTTCTGCGCCAACGGCATCGTCACCGCCGACCGGCGGCCGGCCGGGAAGGCCGCCGAGGTCAAGCACGTCTACCAGCCGATCAACGTCACCGCGGGCGCCGACGGCACCGCGGGCCGGGTGACCATCACGAACGAGAACCTCTTCACCGACGTCGGCGCGTACGACGGCGTGTGGGAGCTGGTAGCCGACGGCGAGGTCGTCCAGCGCGGCCGGCTCACCCCCGCCCAGCTGGCCGTCCCGCCCCGGTCGAGCCGCACGATCACCGTGCCCGTCCGCCGGCCGGGCAATCCGGCGCCGGGCACCGAGTTCTTCCTGCGCCTGGCGTTCACCACCCGGACGCCCGCGCCCTGGGCCGAGCGCGGTTTCGAGGTGGCGAGCACGCAGCTGCCGGTCGCCTTCGGCAGCCCGCCGGTCCGGCCGGTGCCCCTCGGCCAGGTGCCGGCCGTCGCCGTGCGGGAGACCGCCGACGCCGTCGTGGTCACCGGCCGGGACTTCGTCGTGTCGATCGCCAAGGACACCGGGCTCATCACGTCCTACGAAGTCCACGGCACGCGGCTGGTGACGTCGGGGCCGACGCCGAACTACTGGCGCGCCCCGACCGACAACGACGTCGGCAACGGGCAGCCGAGCCGCAACGCGACCTGGCGCCACGCCGGGTCCGGGCGCCGCGTCACCGGCGTCACCGTGGGGACACTCGCCGGGAAGGCGGCGGTCGTGACGGTCAGCGGGTCGCTGCCGACGTCGGTCGCCTCCGCCTACACGACGACGTACACCGTCTTCGGCAACGCCGAAATCAAGGTGGACCACACGCTGCACCCCGGCTCGCCGTCGCTGCCCTACCTCCCGGAGGTCGGGACGATCCTGTTCGTGCCGAAGGAGTTCAGCACCCTGGACTACTACGGCCGCGGCCCGGCCGAGAACCACTGGGACCGCAACACCGGCTCCGACGTCGGCCGGTACTCCTCGACGGTGGCCGACCAGTGGACGGGATACATCCGCCCGCAGGAGAACGGCAACAAGACCGACGTGCGGTGGGTCGCGCTGACCGGCAAGCACGGCTCCGGGCTCCTGGTCAGCGGCGAGCCGCTGCTCGAAATCAACGCGTCGCACTACACCCCGGAGGACCTGTCGGCCGGCGCGCTGCACGACTACCAGCTCACCCCGCGAACGGACGTGGTGCTGCGCGTGAACCACAAGCAGATGGGTGTCGGCGGCGACGACAGCTGGGGCGCGCAGACGCACGACGCGTACAAGCTGTTCGCCGACCGGGACTACGCTTACACCTACCGGCTGCGCCCGCTCCCGAGGCGGGACCAGGCGATGGCGCTGTCCCGCAAGCCGACCGCGACCGCGTGAGCCCGGACCGATTCGGGTTGCCCGCGTGCGGCGGCACGCGGGCGCTCCGGCGGGCTCACGCCAGCACGAAGTAGCGCAGCCACAGGTACGGCGCCGCGATCAGCACCGTGAGCAGCGTGACCTGCGCGCCCTTGCGGGTGAACTCCCAGAAGGAGATCGGGCTGCCGGACCGCGCCGCGATGCCCAGCATCACCACGTTCGCGCTCGCGCCGATCGCGGTCATGTTCCCGCCGAAGTCCGCGCCCAGGGCGAGCGACCACCACAGCGCTTCCGAGTGCGCCGGGTCCGGGATGTCCTGCGTGAGGGCCAGCACCAGCGGGCTCATCGTCGCCACGTACGGGATGTTGTCGATCACCCCGGACAGCACGGTGGACACCACGAGGATCAGCATCACCGCCACCAGTGCGTCGCCGCCGGTGGCGTCGGCGGCCAGCGTCGCGAGGTTGCCGATCACGCCGGTCTTCACCAGCGCGCCGATCATGATGAACAGCCCGGCGAAGAACAGCAGCGTCTCCCATTCGACGCCGGCCAGGTAATCCTCGGCCCCGACGCCGGAAATGAGCACCAGCACCCCGGCGCCGAGCAGGGCCACCACCGAGGGCTCGACGTGGAACAGGGAGTGCCCGACGAACCCGGTGAACACGGCCAGCAGCACGACGCCGCACTTGACCAGCAGCCGGGGATCCCGGATCGCTTCCCGCTCGTTGAGCCGCATCACCTCCGCGACCCGGGCGGGGTCGACGGTGAACGAGCCGCGGAACACCCAGCGCAGCGCCAGTGTGAACGCGACCAGCTCGATCAGCACGATCGGTGTCATGTTGACCAGGAAGTCGTTGAACGACAACCCGGCCCGGCTGCCGATGATGATGTTCGGCGGATCCCCGATCAGGGTTGCCGCGCCGCCGATGTTCGACGCCAGCACCTCCGCGATCAGGAACGGCACCGGCTTGATGTCGAGCCGGTCGCAGACCAGCAGGGTGACCGGGGCGATCAGCAGCACGGTGGTCACGTTGTCCAGGAACGCCGACGCGACGGCCGTGATCAGCACCAGCAGCACCATGATCCGCAGCGGCGAGCCCTTCGCGCGCTTGGCCGCCCAGATCGCGACGTACTCGAACACGCCGGTGCGGCGCAGCACGCTGACGATGATCATCATCCCGAGCAGCAGGAAGACGACGTCCCAGTCGATGCCGGTGTCGTGGGAGTAGAACGCGTCCTCCGCACCGGTCACCCCGAGGGCCAGCACCACCCCGGCGCCGGCCAGCGCCGCGACCATCTTGGGAATCTTCTCGGTGGCGATGAAGACGTACGCGACGACGAAGACCGCGACGGCGATGACGGTGCTCATCGCACCGCCACCATCAGCCGTGTGTGAGCGCCAGCTCCAGCAGCCGCGACGCGGAGATCACGCCCAGCAGCCGCTTGTCCTCCATGACCGCGACCAGCGGGCAGCGCAGCCGGGCCATGATCGCCGCGACCTCGACGATCGTGTCGTCGCCCTGCACCCGCGGCAGCTCCGAGGGCTTCTCCGGCAGCAGCGACCGGACCGTTTTGCCGCCCAGCTTGTCCGCGACCCGGTCGGCCATCGACTCGTCCAGGACGCCGGCCAGCGACGGGTCGTCCTGCACGTAGCTCGGCACCAGGAACCGGACCACCTGGGAGGCGGGCAGGATCGAGCACGGGCACCCGGACGCGTCGGTGACCACGATGCCCGGCAGCCGGTGTCCGGCCAGCAGCCGGGCGGCGTCGAGGGCCCCGGAATCCAGGTCGACGACCGGGTACTGCTCGGCCATCTCCACAGCATGCATCTGCCCAGCGTACGACTCTTCGGGCTGGCTCGCGGTGCACTATCCGGTCCTTCTGTCGGTTTCTTGACGGCCGGTCGGCAGGTTGTCCGGCGGCTCGAAGCTCAGCGCCTTCGCCACCGGGACGTCGGTCGAGGAATGCACCACGATCGACAACGCGATCGTCACCGTGACCAGGTCGAACACCAGCTGCGCGGCCGGGATTCCCGACTGCAGGGCCAGCAGCCCGTAGACGACCGAGGCGAACCCCTTGGGCCCGAACCACGCGGCCGCGGCCCGCTCGCGGCCGGACATCTTCGTCCTCAGCAGGGACAGCAGCATCGCGGCCGGCCGAACCAGGACGATCGCGAGCACAGCCAGTACCCAGCCGCCCACGCTCAGGTGCCCGAGCCGCTCCGGCGTGACCAGCGCCCCGAACACCAGCAACGCCGCGAACTTGGTGATCTCCGAGAGCAGGTCGCCCAGCGGTTCGAAGTGCTCGGCGGCCGTCTTGTCCATCGTGGCCAGCGTCGAGCCGGCGGCGAACGCGGCCAGGTACGGGTTGGCGTGGGTCAGGTGGCAGGCGGCGTAGAGCATCACCGCGATCGCCAGCGGACCGAGTGCCTGCAACCGGGGCTCGGCGGTGAGGATCTTCAGCCGCCACGCCAGCGCCACCGCGGCCGGGATGGCGATGCCGAGCACCAGGCCGAGCACCAGTTCGATGCCGACCTTCCCCAGGTCGGAGTCGGCGTGCGCGGCAGTGGCCAGGAAGATCAGCACGAACGGCAGCGCGAGCCCGTCGTTGAGGCCGGACTCGACGTTCAGCAGCCGCCGCAGCCGCAGCGGCACGTCGTCGCGGCCGACGATCGCCGCCGCGAACACCGGGTCCGTCGGCGACAGGATCGCCCCCAGCAGCAGCGCCGTGGGCCAGTCCAGGCCCACCAGGAAATGCGCCGGTACCGCGATCCCGACCATCGTGAGCGGCATCCCCAGCCCGAGGGCCCGGCCCGACAGCCGCCAGCCCTCGCGCAGCGCGCGCACGTTCGCTCGCTGCCCGTCGGTGAACAGCACGGTGAACAACGCAATGTCGGCCAACGCGGTGACCAGCGGATCGTGCGGGGCGATCGGCACCAGGCCGAGCCCGCCCTGGCCGATCAGCGCGCCGGCGAGCAGGAACAGCAGCGCCGTCGACAGCACCGTCCGGGCGGCGACACCGGACAGGGAGACACTGATGAGCAGGACGACGCCGAACGCGAGTACGAGCGCCATGAAAAATCCGTCCTCGAGTCGGGTCCTCCGCCCGCTCCGGACGAAGGGCCGACCAGACTTCCCGGCACTCCACGCGTAAAGATGCCGCAAAGACGCACCGGAGGCAAACCGAGTCCGTCGACGCGGCCGAGTCAGTCGTCCACTGAGGACTTTCCTGGCCCCGCCGGGGTAGAATGCGATCCGGTGTGCCGGGAAGCCTGGTCGGCGCGACATCCGTACGCGCGGAACGAGGCTTCCCATGACGATCGACGCCACCGGCCTGACCAAGCAGTACCCGCACGCCCTGGCGGTCGACGAGCTGACCTTGCACGTCGCCCCCGGCGAGATCTACGCCCTGCCCGGCCTCAACGGCGCCGGCAAGACGACCACCATCCGCATGCTGCTCGGGCTGCTCCGCCCCACCGGCGG
The DNA here is from genome assembly GCF_002904295.1 of Amycolatopsis sp. CA-128772. Taxonomy (GTDB): domain Bacteria; phylum Actinomycetota; class Actinomycetes; order Mycobacteriales; family Pseudonocardiaceae; genus Amycolatopsis. The sequence continues at coordinate 24,614 of NZ_PPHG01000097.1, read as the reverse complement.
ACAGGTCTCCCTCCTGGGTTCCCGGATCGCACCCGGCCGCAACGCCGTCTGGGCCCGGGTCGGCTACCTGGTCGAAACGCCGTCCGCGTACCCGGAACTCACCGTCACCGAGAACCTGCAGGTGGTGGCCCGGCTGCGCGGGCTGCGCGACGGAAGCACCGTGACCGGCGTCATCGACCGGCTCGGTCTGGGCCCCCACGCCCGCCACCGCGCGGGCACCCTGTCCCTGGGCAACAAGCAGCGCCTCGGCCTGGCCAAAGCCCTGCTGCACCGGCCTGACCTGCTGGTCCTCGACGAACCGGCCAACGGCCTCGACCCCGCCGGCGTCGCCGAAGTCCGCGACCTGCTGCACGAGCTCGCCCGGACCCACGGCGTGACGATCCTGCTGTCCAGCCACATCCTCACCGAAGTCGCCCGGCTGGCCGGCCGCATCGGGGTGCTGGACCGGGGACGGCTCGTCTGGGAAGGCGGCGCCACCGACCTGACCGCCCGGTCCCGGCCGCGGCTGTGCCTCGCGGTCCGCGACCACGAGCGCGCCGCGGCGGCGTTGCGCGCGGCCGGCCACCTCGCCGAACAGGACGGCACCGGCGGGCTCGTCCTCACCGCGGAACAGGCGATCCGGCATCCCGACGAGATCGCCACCCTGCTCGTCACCGCGGACTGCCCGCCCACCCGGCTCGCCGTGGAACAGGACGACCTGGAGACCTGCTTCCTCCGCCTGGTCGCCCCGCGATGAGCGCGGCGGCGGACGCCGCCTGGGCGGAACTGCTCAAAGCGCGCCGGTCCCGCCTGGCCGGGGTGAGCGCGCTCGCGTTCACCGTCGCGGCCGGGTGCGGCGGGCTGGTCATGTTCATCCTGCAGGATCCCCGACGGGCCCGGGCCTTCGGCCTGCTCGGCACCAAGGCGACGCTCACCGGTGGCGCCGCCGACTGGCCCGCCTGCTTCGCCCTGCTCGCCCAGACCATGAAGCACGCCGACCAGGACCGCTGACCCGGCCCTGCCCCGGCCGGCTGTCCACTGTGGACCAACCGGTGGCCGGAGCCGTCCCGCGATCACGGGCCAGGCTGTGAACGTTCCCCGGACCGGCCGCGATCTCGGCCGCGTGGCGGAAGAGCACCGGCCGACCCGGCGTTCCGCGAACCGGCGCGAACCCGGAACGATCCGCGACTTTCGTCTTCCCTACCGACGACGGTGGTTCCGCCCGGAACATCCGGGACATCGTGCTGAACACCGGACTTCCGGCCGCGTGAACCGGTACTCCGGCGCTCCCCGACCGTTCCGACTACCGAGCGGCGACGTCGCCGCTGATTGTGAGCGATCATGCGCAAGCTGCTTTCGACCGCGCTCGCGGTCCTCGCGATGGCCGTACCCGGCATCGCGCAAGCCCAGCAGAGCCCGGGCGCCCAGCCCGGAATCATCGGCGGCACCACCGCGACCGAGACCTACAGCTTCATGGTCTCGCTGAGCAACGGCTGCGGCGGCAGCCTGGTCGCGCCCCAGTGGATCGTGACCGCCGACCACTGCGGGAGCGCGTCGCAGGGCCGCATCGGCTCGACCGGCAAGTACTCCGGCGGCGAGGTCGGCCGCATCGACCGGCGGATCACCAGGCCCGGCACGGACCTCACGCTCATGCACCTGTCCACGGCGGTGCGCGCCACGCCGGTGCCGATGGCGACGAGCAACCCGGCCGCGAACACGACCGCCCGGCTGCTGGGCTGGGGCTGCACGAGCTGGCCGAGCTGCAGCACCCCGGTCACCCTGCGGCAGATCGACCTGCGGGTGCTGCCCAGCAGCTCCTGCTACGCCGGTGGCGGCGGCGCGGGCGACGTCTGCGTTTCCGGCGACCGCACGCATTCCGCGTGCCACGGCGACTCCGGCGGCCCGGCGATCGTCGGCACGACCGGCAACTGGACGCTGGTCGGTGAGACCCACGGCCCCGGCGACAACAACGGCGAGTGCGCGACCAGCACCCTCTACACCGGCATCGCCCAGCACCTGACTTGGATCCGGCAGCAGATCGGCTGAGGCGCCGGAGAAGGCGGCCCACGCCGACGGCGCCAGGTCCGTTCGAACGTGCCGGTGAGGCCGGTGCGGGTGGTCGTGCGTGGTAATGAGGGTCAGAACCCTCGTTACCACGCACGAGGCTCCGGTCGGGCGGTGGCCTCGGACACCGGCTCAGCCCGTGCGCAGCTCCCCGCGCGAACTCACCTTCAGCTTCCGCAGCACGTTCGCCACATGCTGCTCGACCGTCCGCCGGGACAGGAACAGCACCTCGGCGATCTCGCGGTTCGTGTGCCCGTCGGTCAGCAGCCGGGCGACGTCGCGCTCGCGGGGGGACAGTTCGTCGCCGTACCCTCGCCGCCCGCGGCGGGACGGAGCCGTCGCCCCGGTCGAGCGGAACGTGTGGCGGCAGCGGGCCGCGTCCCGGGTCGCCCCGAGCGCCGCGAAGACGTCCGCCAGGGCGGCGAACCCGGCGGCGGCCTCTTCGCCGTGGTCGAGCCGGCACCGCGCCCGGCGTTCCGCGACCAGCACCGCCGGATACGGCGCGGGAAGCCGTTCGTAGCGGGCTTGGGCTTCGTCGAACGCCTTCACCGCGTCGGCGACCTCGCCGTCGTGGGCGGCGACGATCCCGCGTCCCTCGGCGAGGACCGCGGCCGCCATCGGCGCGTCCAGGACGCGCGTCTCGCACTCCAGCTCGGCCAGCAGCTCGCGGGCCACACCGGCGCGGCCGGTCCGGCAGAACGCCTCGGCCGCGGCCGGGACCAGGTCGCCCGCCCAGGCCCAGACTCCCTTGGTGCGCAACAGCTCCAGCCCACGCGCGGCTTCGGCCGCCGCCGCGTCGACGGCGTCCTGCGCGAGCAGCATGCCGGCGATCCCGCCGTGCGCGGCGATCACCACCGGGGTGAACGCGTTCTCCGGCCGGTTGACGCCGGTGGCCGCGAAGCAGGCCGCGGCGCGGTCCCAGGCGCCACGCGCGGCGGCGAGCAGGCCCAGGACCAGCGACAGTTCGCTGGTGACCGGAAGCAGGTCGCGGTACTCCGCCAGCAGCGCCACCGCGCGTTCGTCCAGCCCGGCCCACGCGCCGCTGAGCCAGTCGATGTGCACCCCGGTGGTCCGCGCCGTGCTGACCACGTACGGCGTTCCCGAGTCGGCCGCGAGCTGCATCCCGCGTTCCAGCAGGCCGCGCGCCCGGCGGTGGTGCCCGGTCCAGGCGCCCGCGTCGGCGGCGTTGCAGTAGAGCCGCGCGAGCTGGCGCTGCTCTTCGGCGGTTCCGGCGACGGCCGGCGCATCGCCGAGCGACGCCCAGACCCGCCGGTCGCCGGTGTGCAGGCGGGACGGGACGTTGTTGGCCATCAGGGTCAGCCGCAACCGCGCGTCGGCCGTGGTCTCGATCAGCGCGTCGACCCGGTCGAGCCACGGCCGGTGGGCGCGCAGCGGCGTCGCGCCGATCCACGGCTGGGCGAGCACGGCCATGCCGCGTCCGGCGAGGTCCGGGCGGTGCCCGAGCCCGGCCAGCGCCACCTCGATCTCGGCCCGGGCCGCTTCCAGCCCACCGACCTGCCGGAGGAGCAGCAGCCCCAGGCTCAGCCGGATCTCCGCCGACAGCCGGTCCGACAACCGGTCGTCGGTCAGCAGGGCCTCCAGCGTCGCGACGACTTCGGCCTGCGAGACGCCGTTGTTGGCCACCGAAGCCAGCTTCGCCGCCAACCTGTCCACATCGGATGGTCCGAGGTCCGGCGCGGCCAGCAGCGACCGCATCAGCCCGGTGGCCGTCGCCGGGTCGCCGACGTCGATCGCGCGGTCGGCCGCGGCCTCGCCGTAACGCAAAGCGTCGTCGCTGCTGCCGGCCTTGCGGCTGTGCTCGGCCAGGCGCACCAGGGGCACCGGCCGCCGACCGGCCAGCGCGCGGACGACACGCCGGTGCAGTTCCTGCCGCGACGGCCCCGGGATCGTCCCGTACGCGGCTTGCTGCGCGAGCTCGTGCCGGAAGCCGTAGCGGCACTCGGCGACCTCGATCAGCACGGCCCGCTCGAGGGCCAGGACCAGCGCGTGCCGCCCGCGGGCCGCGCCGAGCCCCGCGACCGTCGTGAGCAGCTCGGCCGACGCGGGTTCCGCGAGCACCGCGGCGGCTTCGGTGATCCGGCGTGCCGCGAGCGGCAGTGTCGCGAGCCGCTCGACCGTCGCTTCCCGCAGCAGCGCGGACACTTCGACGGTGTCGAGAAGCCGCCGTGCGGCCGCGCCGCCGGCGTGCACGGCGCCGGCCGGGTTGCGCAGCGCGTGCAGGGTTTCTTCGACGACGAACGGGATTCCGGCCGTGCGTTCGTGCAGCCGGGCCGCGAACGCGGCGGAGACGCCGGGCTCGCCGAGCAGGGCGCCGGCCAGGCGCCGCACGCCATCCGGGTCGAGCGGGCCGAGCCGCACCAGCGTGGTCGAGCAGCCGGGCGCCGGCCGGTGCGCGCGACCCAGCGGAAGGTCGCCGGGCACGTCCTCGGGCCGGTAGCTCACCACCAGGACCGTCCCGGGGGGCAGGTCGCGCATCAGGAACCGCAGCAGCCGCCGCGACCCGTCGTCGGCCCAGTGCAGGTCCTCGACCACGAGCACGACCGGGCCCAGGAGGTCCAGCAGCGCGCGGACCGCGCGGAAGAAGCGGTGGGCTTCGGCGCGGTTGTCCCCCAAGGGTGCCGGGGCCGGCGGCAGCTGGGGCGCCAGCTCCGGCAGGTACCGGCCGAGGACGCCCGCGAGCGGGCTCAGCCGCGCCGCGGCGGGCAGGTACTTTCCCGCGTCGCCGAGCGCTTCGACGACGACGCCGTACGGGAAGGGCTCCCGCAGCGGCTGGCAGCTGCCGGCCAGCACCCGTGTCCGGGCGAGCTCCGGGCGGCCCAGCAGCTCGCCGATCAGCCGGGTCTTCCCGACCCCGGCCTCCCCTTCGAGCACGAGCACCGCGGGTGGCCGCAGGGCGGCGGACACAAGTGCGGCGAGCTCGTCCGCCCGCCCGATCAGGACCGGTGAACTGGTCCTGGCCACGATTCCGTTCGTCATCGCCGTCCCCCGCCTGAAAGCGGCACCGCCCCCCAAACCACCCTGTTGGGTGTCCGGAGCTTAGGTCCGCCGCTCGGGCGCACGGAACCCGCGCGGGCGGGCACGGAACTTTCGTAGGGGACCGCCGGAGGCATTAGTTACGTAACCCTACGGGGCACTGCCTCGCTTGTTAGCGCAGGTGATCACCCCTGAGAGTAAAACGGTGGTCGCTCTCGGTCACCCGGCGGCCGCGCACCGATTCACCTGTTCGAGTGAGTGGAGCTGAAGCATGCGCACAGTTCATCGGAAGGCGGTCGTCCTCGCCGCGGCGGTCCTGGCCACCCTGGCCACGACCGGCGCGGCCGCCGCCGCCCAGCCGGAAGACGGCGTGGTCCCGGCGCGCGAGCACTACGGCGACCAGTACATCGTGGTACTCAAGGACGCACAGGGGCTCGCGAACCCGGGGGCGCTGGCCGGGCGTTACGGCGGCGAAGTGCGATCGACCTACACCCGGGTCCTGCACGGGTTCTCCGCCCGGCACCTCACCGCGCGGCAGGCGCGGCGGCTGGCCGCGGACCCGGCCGTGGCGGCGGTCTACGAAGACGGCACCGCGCGCGCCGCCGGCACCCAGGCCAACCCGACCTGGGGCCTGGACCGCATCGACCAGGCAAACCTCCCCCGCGACAAGTCCTACACCTACCCCAACACCGGCGAAGGCGTCACCGCCTACGACCTCGACACCGGGATCAAGCCGGACAACCCCGAGTACGAAGGCCGGACCTCGATCGGCAAGGACTTCGTCGGCGGGAACGGCAGCGACTGCAACGGCCACGGCACACACACCGCGGGCACGATCGGCAGCAAGACCTACGGCGTCGCGAAGAAGGTCAAGCTCGTCGGGCTCAAAGTGCTCGGCAACGACTGCTCCGGCAACGGTCCGGACTCGGCCGCGGTCGACGCGATCGAGTGGGTGACGGCCAACGCCATCAAGCCCGCGGTGGCGAACATGAGCCTGACCATGGACCAGGTCGGCGTCGGCGACGACGCGATCAAGCGCTCGATCGCGGCCGGGATCGTCTACTCGGTGGCCGCGGGCAACAGCGCCACCGACGCCTGCAACACCAGCCCGGCGCACGTGCCGGAGGCGATCACGGTCAACGCTTCCGATGAAAACGACAACCGCGCCTCGTTCTCGAACTACGGCAGCTGCACCGACCTCTTCGCGCCGGGCAACAACATCACGTCGCTCGGGCTGTCCAACGGCAGCAGCGCGAACATGAGCGGGACGTCGATGGCGACCCCGCACGTCACCGGCGCGGCGGCGCTCTACCTGGCCGCCAACCCGGGTGCGACGGCCCAGCAGGTGCGGGACGCGCTCGTCGGCGGCGCCACCTCGGGCGTGGTCAAGAACGCCGGGAGCGGCTCGCCGAACAAGCTGCTCAACGTGTCGTTCATCGGGGGCGGCACCCCGCCGTCCCGGTGCGGCGCGAAGTCGAACACGACGCCGGTGGCCATCCCGGACGCCGGCGCCGCGGTCACCAGCTCGGTGACCCAGGACGGCTGTGACGGCAAGGCTTCCGCGTCGCTGGCGGTGAAGGTGGACATCAGCCACACCTACCCGGGCGACCTGGTGATCGACCTCGTCGGCCCGAGCGGAGCGGCCTTCCCGCTGCAGCGGGCCGGTGGCTCCGGGACGGCGTCGGGGATCCACACCACCTATCCGGTGAACGCGTCGAACGAAACCGCGAACGGCACCTGGCAGCTGCGCGTGCAGGACGTCTACCGGTTCGACAGCGGGACGATCGACGGGTTCACGGTCACCTTCTGATCCGGGACGGGCGGGAGGCCGCGGCGCGGCGGCCTCCCGCTCGTTCGTCCTTATTGGACGGTCAAGGTGTACTTGGCCGTCGCCGTCTTGCCGGTCGAGTCCTTGGCCGTCACGGTGACCGGGTAGGTCCCGCGCTGGAACGGACCGGCCACCTGCATCCGCGACGTCCCGGCGCCGTTCACGGTCGAGGGGGTGAAGAACGGTGCGAACGACAGCCCGGTGCCCGACAGCGTGACGGTGCCGGTACCGCCGGACACGGTGACGGTCGCGGTGGCGAAGAAGCCGGGCTGCACGGTCCCGCTGCCCGGGTCGACGCTCACTTTCAGCTCGCCGGTCGGCGGCTGCGCGTTGCCGACGGTCAGGGTCAGCTTCGCGGTCGCCGTGCCACTGGGACCCTTACCGGTGACCGTGATCGGGTAGTCCTGCTGCGGGGTGTTCGCGGCCGTCTCGATGGTCAGCTTCGCGGTTTCACCGGAGTTGATCGTCGAAGGCTGGAACGTCGCCTTCGCGCCATCGGGCAGCCCCGACGCGGTCAGGTCGACCTTCTCACTGCCGTTCTTCCCCGCGGTGCTGGTCACCGTGGCCGAAACGTACTTGCCCGGGTCGACCTTGACGGTGCCGGGGGTGACGCCGAGGCCGAAGGTCTCCGGCGGGGTGACGTCGCCGATCTGCTGCTTCACCCAGTCGCCCATGTCGTTGTTCAGGCGGCCGTAGACGCTGTACCACTTGAAGTCGCTGCGGCTCCACGACGCGACCCCGGCGACCTTGCCGTCGACGAGCAGCGGGCCGCCGCTGTCCCCGGGCAGGATCGTCACGTGGCCGTCGGAGTAGCCGCTGCAGATCATGGTGGCTTCCTGGAAGCCGGCGCCGACACCGCTGCAGTTGCTTCCGGCCACGATCGGCAGGCTGAACTTGGTCAGGGTGACGTCACGCGTGTTGTCGTTGAAGTCCTTCTTCCCGTACCCGAGGCCCAGCCCGGTCTTGCCCGGCTTGTTCAGGTCGGTGTCGGCGGAGGTCGCCACCTTGGCGTACTGCCCGCCGGGCACCGGGATGTCCCGGTCGGTGGTCACGACCGCGACGTCGTAGCCCTGGTCGAAGTTGACGTACCTGGGGTGCGTGTCGTAACTGGTGACGCCGATCGGCGTGCCGCCGCCGGCGTTGAGGTCATCGAGTCCGTAGAGGAAGGACTTTTCGCCGTCGGCGGCCTTGCAGTGGGCCGCGATGAGGATCTTCCGCGGCGCGACGACCGAACCGGTGCACGTCTGCCCCAGCGGCCGCGACCCACCTTTCCGCAGGCCCGCGATGATGAAGGGGTAGTCCGCCACCGACGCCGGCGTCCCGCCGACCGAAGACGGCGAAACGCCGGCCGGCAGCGGAGTTCCGCCGAGCGGTGCGACCGCGGACGGGTTCCCGGCCGCCCCGGCGTCGGGGACGGCGAACAGCGGCAGGGCGAGGACGGCGGCGAACGCCCCCAGCAAGCGTTGTCTTGAGATCACGGCAGCTCCTTAGGTTTGCTGCCGGTAACCTTCCGGTGACGCCGGGTGCAAGAACAACCGGGGAGCCACCCCGTACGGCTACTGAACTATTGGCCGCTGTCGGCCGGAGAGGACAGCGTGCCGGCCGGCGTCGTAGGGGCGCAGCAATGCGGGACGACTTCTGCATCCTTGCGATTTTGCGCATTGTCTACCCGCGGCATGGTGGAAGCCGCCTCGGTTTCCGGCCGTCCTGGCTGTCGGCGAGGCCGTCCCAGATGGCCAGGTGGGGCACGAAGTGCTCAGGGGCAGCGCCGTGCCGGTGCCAGGCGGTGCGGGCGCCGGAGGCGAATTGCGCGGCGTTGACCTTTCCGCGGGTTTCGGTGCCCGGGGGCGATGACGTCGAAGTGGACGTCATCGGTGACCAGTCCGCGGGGCCTCGGCCGACGAGGGCCTCGGCAGGAGCTGCCCCGAGCAAGTCCTTTTTGCACAGGTACACCAGTACCGCCAGGGCCTGCTGTCCCCGAGTTGAGCTTGCGCCACACCGAACCGAGCTGCTTGCGGTGGGTGCGGGTGCGGCCGGAAACGAAGGTGAGAGCCTGATGCGACAACGGCAGCGCGGCACGGTAGAACAGCAGATGAAGGCCCCTGGCCCTGCGGAACGATCTTGGTCGAAAGTCCTGCCACCAGGGGCTTCGCCATGTCAGGACCTCGACACGCCGGTGATCATCCACCTGTGATCAGCAACAAGCCTTCGCCTGCCAGCACATTCAGGCCAGGATAAAAATGACTCAGTAGATCGGTGGAGCTGAGGGGAATCGAACCCCTGACCTTCTCGATGCGAACGAGACGCGCTACCAACTGCGCTACAGCCCCTTGGTTGTGCTCGTAGAGCTTAGCAGTGCCCTACGAGCACCCCACGCAGGGGGGTCACTCGCCGACCGCGCGCCGGTACGGGCCGGTCCCGGGCTCGTCGAGCTCCTCGAACGCCGGGTCCTCGTCGTCCAGGTCGACGACGACCGCGCTGCGGCGGACGCGGGACGTCGGGGACGGCCGGCGCTCGACCACGTCGCGGCGGACCGGTTCGACGACGTCGACGTCCTCCTCCGGCGCGTGCTCCTCTTCCGCCGCCGAAGGCGCGGGAACGGACTGGCGCCGGGGCGCGCGGGTGCTGTTGAAGCGGGCGAGCCGGCGCTGCCGGATCTCCTCTTCGATGCGCACCTGGCGGCGCAGGTAGACGAGGTAGCCGACGAGCACGAGGTCGACCACGCCGTGGCCCCACCAGACCACCGGGACGGCGAGACCGGCCACCACGCCGGTGGCCACCGCGATCACCAGCAGGATGACCACGATGCGCTGCCGGAAGCCGTACTTCGCGCGGGCCGCGATCTCGGCGGCCTCCGGGTCGAAGCCGCCCCGGCCGGGCCGGTAGCCGGGCCGGTCGCGTTCGACGCGGCCGCCGCGCTTCGGCTGCGGGAGCGGCTCGGGGTCGGGTTCCGGTTCGTCGTCGTCGAGCTCGAGCTCGGCCTCCAGCTCGGCCAGGTCGTCCTCGACCGAAGGCCGGGATTTCCCGATGTCGTCGGACATGACGAATTCCTCCCGGTCCTCGTTGCGTCCACTGCGCACGACCCTGGCCGCGAGCGCCGAGTCGGCCGTTCTCGCGACCTGCTGCCGCCGTCGCGCGACCATGGGCACGAGTACGACGAGCCATGCCGCGGCGAGCGCGACGATGATCACGGAGCTGGGCATCTCCCGTCACCTCCCCCGATCCTTCCACCACGAATCACGTTAGTCACAGGAGTAACAGATCGGGCGCAGACTCGCCGGGTTCGATCACGGGAAAGCCTCACCGGATTAGGTGAAACTAACAGCATGTGGTAACGCAGCTACTGACCCGGGTGGGTAATCACGGTCAGGCGTACTCGGCGCGGCCCGCGGCGACCAGCCGCGACACCAGCCCGGAGCCGGTTTCTTCGCGCGTGACGGCGAAGCAGTAGTGGTCCCGCCAGCCCCCCGCGACGTCGAGGTAGCGCTCGAACAGGCCCTCCTGCCGGTAGCCGGCCTTGGCGAGAACCCGCAGGCTGGCGCGGTTTTCCGGACGCACGGTGGCCTCCAGCCGGTGCAGCCCGGCCGAGGCGAAGGCGTGGTCGGTGACGAGCGCGACGGCGGCCGTGGCCACCCCGCCGCGGACGACGTCGGACGATACCCAGTAGCCGATCCAGGCCGACCGCAGCGACGCCCGGATGACATTACCCACAGTGATCTGTCCGGCGAGACGACCGTCCAGGGTGATGGTGAACGGGAGGCACTGACCACGCCGAGCGAGCGAGCGCAGGGCCGCCCACTGCGACGGCCACGACCAGAAGGCGTTGCGTTCCGGCCACGGGCCGACGCCGGTGGGTTCCCACATTTCGAGGTGCGCCCGGTCCCTCAGGCGGATCCGGCTCCACTCGCCGGCGTCGCGCAGCCGGACCGGCCGGACCGCGACCTCGCCCGCGGGCACCCGCAGCGGGCCGAGCCGCGCCGGCCAGCCCGGGTGCCGGCTCTCGACCGGATAGGACACGCCCGACACGGAGTTCATCAGGCCCGTTGCGCCAGGAAGGTGACCTGCACCTGTTCGCCCGCGGGCACCTCGGTGGCCTCTTCCGGCACGTTGATCAGGCAGTTCGCCTCGGCCAGCGACGCGAGCAGGTGCGCCCCGGACTGGCCGAGCGGCTGGACCAGGTACTCCCCGTTCGCCTCGTCGCGCAGCAGCTGGCCGCGCAGGAAACCCCGACGGCCCTCGGTCGAGGTGACCGGCGACAGCAGCCGCGCGCCGACGATCCGCCGGTGCGGGTTGCGGGTCCCGCGCGCCGCCCGGATCAGCGGCCGCACCAGCACCTCGAACACCACCAGCGCGCTCATCGGGTTGCCCGGGATGAGGAAGGTGGGCACGGAGTCGGGGCCGAGCCGGCCGAACCCCTGCACCGAGCCGGGGTGCATCGCCACCCGCGTCATGTCGATCCGGCCGAGGTCGGACAGCGCGGCGTGGACCTCGTCGCCGGTGGCGCCCCCGGCGCCGCCCGCGACCACGACGATCTCCGACATCAGCAGCCGGCCCTCGACGACCTCCCGCAGCTTCTTCGGCTCGCTGGGCACGATGCCGACCCGGCTGACCTCGGCGCCCGCGTCCCGGGCGGCCGCGGCCAGCGCGTAGGAGTTGACGTCGTAGACCTGCCCGACCGACGGCGTCCGGTCGATGTCGACCAGCTCGTCGCCGACCGACACGATCGACACCCGCGGCCGCGGGTAGACGAGCACCTTCGCCCGCCCGACCGCGGCGAGCAGGCCGACCTGGGCCGAGCCGATCGTGTCGCCGCGGCGCACGGCGACGTCCCCGATCTGGACGTCCTCGCCCGCCCGCCGCACGTAGCCCGCCGACGGCACCGACCGGTGCACGGTGACCTTGGCCTGGTGCCCGTCGGTGTAGGCGAGCGGCACGACCGCGTCGGCCAGCGTCGGCAGCGGCGCCCCGGTGTCGACGCGCACGGCCTGGCCGGGCTGGAGCCGCCGCGGCTGGCGCGAACCCGCCGCGATCTCCCCGACGACCGGCAGCTGGACCGGCTCCTGCCCGGCGTTGCGGACGTCGACGCTGCGCACCGCGTACCCGTCGATCGCGGCCTGGTCGAACCCGGGCAGCGCGTGCTCGGCGACCACCTCCTCGGCGCAGAGCAGGCCCTGGGCCTCGGAGATCGCCACCCGCACCGGCTGGGGCCGGACGGCCGCGTCCAGTGTCATCGCGATCTGCGCGTCGACCGAGCGGAACTCGGCCTCCTCCTCGGCCACCTCCGGCCGCGCCGCGTCGAGGGATTCCGTCATGGGCGCTCTGTCCCGATCCGTTCCGTCAGCCACGCCCGTAAAGATGGACCGTACTCGGGCGTTTCGAGCGCGAAATCGACCGCGGCGCGCAGGAAACCACCCGGATTCCCCAGGTCGTGGCGTCCACCGCGGTGCACGACGACGTGCACCGGGTGTCCCTCGGAGATCAGCAGCGCGACCGCGTCGGTCAGCTGCAGCTCGCCGCCGCTGCCCGGGGTGATCCGCTTGAGCGCGTCGAAGATCGCCCGGTCGAGCAGGTACCGGCCGGCCGCGGCGTAGGTCGACGGCGCGTCCTCCGGCTTCGGCTTCTCGACCATCCCGTGCACGCGCTTGACGTCGTCATCACCGGTGTCGCTGACGTCGAACACGCCGTACGGCGAGATCTCGGCCTTCGGGATGTCGAACGCGCAGAGCACGCTGCCGCCGAACTCGGCGCGCACGGCGCTCATCTTCTCGAGCACGCCGGTGGGCAGCACGAGGTCGTCCGGGAGCAGCACGGCGACGGCCTCGTCGTCCGGGCGCAGGTTGGGTTCGGCCTGCGCGACGGCGTGGCCGAGGCCGAGGGCCTGCTCCTGGATGGCGGTTTCGACGGCGAGGAGGTTCGAGCCGCGGCGCACCTTGTCCAGTAGCGCGGTCTTGCCCTTGGCCTCGAGGTTCTGCTCCAGCTCGGGCTGCTCTTCGAAGTACCGGACGACGGCGTCCTTGCCCGGTGAGGTCACGATGACCAGGCGTTCCGCCCCCGCGGCGGCGGCCTCGGCCGCGACCAGCTCGATCCCCGGGGTGTCCACCACCGGCAGGAGCTCCTTGGGCACTGCTTTCGTCGCCGGGAGGAACCGTGTCCCGAGGCCGGCGGCAGGCACGATGGCGGTTCTGAACGTCTGGGAGGTTGCGGCGCCCGTCATGGGCGCAAAGCCTAACGTGAGGTCATGCATGCGCTGGGCAATGAGCACCCGAGCAAGGCGGAGTGGCGTGACCGCCTGCTGCGCGCACGGGCGGACCAGGCAGCCGAATCCCACGCCCGGGAGGCATCGGCGCTGGTCGCTGCGGTGTCGAAGGTCACAGCGGAGACCGTGTGCGCGTACCTGCCGTTCGGTACCGAGCCGGGCACGACGGCGTTCGTCGACGCGCTCGCGGCCGGGGGCGCGCGAGTCCTCCTGCCCGTCATCCGGTCACGGACCGAGCCGCTCGACTGGGCCGAGTACACCGGCGAGGCCGATCTGGTGCCCAGCCGGTTCCGGGGCATCCGCGAGCCGGGCGGGAAACGCCTGGGTACCGACGCCGTGGGCGCGGCGGAACTGGTGCTGGTGCCCGCGCTGGCCGTGGACCACCGGGGTGTCCGGCTCGGGCGCGGCGCCGGTCATTACGACCGTTCGCTGGTCTTCGCCGCGGCCGGCACCGCCTTCCTGGCGGTCGTCCGGGACGAGGAGCTGGTCGAGCGGCTGCCCGGGGAGGCGCACGACGTGCGCATGACCGGGGCCTTGACGCCCGGTCGAGGCCTGGTCGAGCTGCCGGTGTGAGCAACCAGGAATTGCTTTCCGGGAAGGTTTTCCCGCACAATCGGGTTGGCACTCAAGTCGGATGAGTGCCAGCAAAGGAGCCGTCAGTGCCTACGTACCAGTACGCCTGCAAAGAATGCGACCACCGGTTCGAAGCCGTGCAGTCGTTCTCGGACCCCAGCCTGACCGTCTGCCCGCAGTGCTCCGGAGCGCTGCGCAAGGTCTTCAGCTCGGTCGGCGTCGTCTTCAAGGGGAGCGGGTTCTACCGCACCGACTCGCGCGACTCGAGCAAGGCGAGCACCGCCGCGACCCCGGCGAAGACCGAGACCAAGACGGAGTCGAAGCCGGACACGAGCAGCTCGGCATCTTCCTCCTCGGGGACGACGAAAACGGCCGCCGCGGCGTCCTGACCCCCCGGGTTATCCACAACACCCCGGTTGTCCACAGATGCCGGACGAGGCCCTTCCGGCGGCCCGTCCGGCTTCCCTAACGTCGATCTCGTGCGGCAGAGCGCCGCACCCGATCCGACCGAGGGGGCACCGTGGACGTCCTGGCGAAGTTCCACCTACCCGATCTCACCCGGCTGCCAGGCCGGCGGACGCGGCTGATCCGCCGCTGGCTCGCCGCCTGCCTGCTGCTGACCGGCGCGTTGCTGCTCCTGCACCCCGGCTCCGCGCGAGGCGCCCCGACCGTCCTCGCGGCCCACGACCTTCCTCCCGGCACGACGCTGCGCGCTGCCGACGTCCGGCTGGCCGACGTTCCCGATCAAGCCCGCCCGCCCGGCGTGTTGAGCTCCCTCGACGCCGTCGACGGCCGCCTGCTGGCGGCCGCCGTCCGGGCCGGCGAGCCGCTGACCGACGTCCGCCTGGCGGCCATCCCCGCGCCGGGTGACCCCGGAACGGCGACGGTGCCGGTCCGCCTGGCCGACGCGGCCGTAGCCGAGCTGCTGGGTCCCGGCCGGCGCGTCGACGTCGTGGCCGCGCCGGAACCGGGCGGGCCCGCGGCCGTGCTGGCCGGCGGGGCCACGGTGGTGACGGTCGGGCACCCGGAGGCGGCCACCGCCAAGGGGCCGCTGGTGCTGCTCCGGCTGCCGGAGGCGATCGCGACGAGGGTGGCGGCGATTTCACTGGAGCGTCCGGTAACGGTTACTCTCCGCTAGCCCGCGCCCGCCGAGACGGGCGACGGCGTCCCCTTCCCGGTTCGTGAGGAGAGCAAGGTGCTCAAAGGTTTCAAGGACTTCCTGATGCGCGGCAACGTCGTCGACCTCGCCGTGGCGGTGGTCATCGGCTCGGCGTTCACGGCGATCGTCACGGCGTTCACCAACGGCCTGATCAAGCCGCTGATCAGCACGATCGGCGGCACGGACGCCGCGAAGGGCCTCGGCTACCAGATCTTCGACAACAACCAGGCCACGTTCCTGGACTTCGGCGGCGTGATCAACGCGGCGATCAACTTCGTACTGGTCGCGGCGGTGGTCTACTTCGTGATCGTGCTGCCGGTGAAGAAGGTCCAGGAGCGCCGCAAGCGCGGCCAGGAGCCGGGCCCGTCGGAGCCGACGGACGTGGAGCTCCTGACCGAGATCCGCGACCTGCTACGCGCCCAGAACCAGCGCGAAACCGGCCGCGACTGACCATCGGTCAACGGTCGTGGTGCGGTGGCCGGTTCTCCCGGTACCAGTCATCCGGGAGACCGGTGCGCCGCTCGGGATCGCGTTCGTCGGAAGTCGTCTCGGGCAGAACGTCCCCGAAGATCTCGTCCACCCGGCGGCGCTGCTCGCTGTCGGCCTGGGGTTTGCGCTGTTCGCCCGCCATGACCCCAGTGTCCCACGGCGTGTTCTTTGACAACTACAGAGCGAACCCCACCCCCGGCGGCCCGCCACCCTCACTTCCCCCGGTGGCGAGCACCGCGAACCACGCCTCGGCCCGACTGACCTAGCCGCGCCGCCCGCGCCCGGCTTCCGGCTTCCGGCTTCCGGCTTCCGGCTTCCGGCTTCCGGCTTCCGGCTTCCGGCTTCCGGCGAGAGGCCAACAGCTGGTCGGCATCGAGCTCGACCACGCCCGCGAAGTCGTCCCTGAGCCACCGCATGGCCCAGCGATCAGCTTCATCTCGCGCGGTCCGCCCGGAAAGCACGTCGTCGAACCAAGCCTCGATCTCGCCGAGGCCAGGTCCCGTCGCGCTCAACTCGCCGGCGGGCTCGCGCTTCATCTCATCGCACACCCGCGGACCACCTCCGGCCCGACCTACCTACCGAGCGCCGACCGCGCCCGGCTTCCGGCTCGGGCACCTCCGAAGGGCACCACCGCTCCGCAGCAACGCGATCCGTCGCCCCGGCCCGCCGGAACCGAAGATCACACCTCTTCGAGCCCCGAGAGCTCGTCGATCACGTGCGGCACGAGCGAGGTCAGCGTCGCCATCCCGTCGCGCACCGCGGAGCGCGAGCCGGCGAGGTTGACCACCAGCGTGCTGCCGGAAACCCCGGCCAGCCCGCGCGAGATCCCGGCATCGACGGCCCCGGCCGCCAGCCCGGAAGCGCGGATCGCCTCGCTGATGCCCGGGATCGGCCGGTCGAGCACACCGGCGGTCGCGTCGGGGGTGCGGTCACGCGGCAGCACACCGGTGCCGCCGACGGTGATCACCAGGTCGGCGCCGCCGATCACGGCGGTGTTGAGCGCGTTGCGGATACCGGCGGTCTCGGCCTCGACGACCACGACACCGTCGACGATGAAGCCCGCTTCTTCGAGCAGCTCCGTGACCAACGGGCCGCTGGTGTCCTCGTGCTCGCCGTGCGCCACGCGATCGTCCACGATGACCACGAGGGCCCGGCCCAGCCGTTGTGCACTCCGTTCCATGGCGCCCACCGTAGCCGGTTTCGGCGGGCGGGCGCCGGGAGGTGCCGGGTGAGTTCTGACGATTCCGTGACGTGCGGCCGCGGCCTCCGGCAGACCCGGGCGGGCACCCCTAGCGTGGCCGGTGTGCGCGTACTGGTCACCGGCGGAGCCGGGTTCATCGGGTCACACATCGCCGACCTCCTGGCCGACGGCGGAGACGAGGCCGTGGTGCTGGACAACCTCCTCCCCACGGCCCACGGGTCCCGCACCCCACCCCCGTACACGGGCCGGCACCGCTTCCTGCGCGGCGACGTCACCGACACGGAGATCGTCGCGGAGCTGCTGGACGGCGCCGACGCGGTGTGCCACCAGGCCGCGGTGGTCGGGCACGGCATCGACCCGTCGGACGCGCCGTCGTACGCCCTGAACAACGACTACGGCACGGCGGTGCTCCTGGCCGCGATGCACGCGGCCGGCGTGCGGAAGCTGGTGCTGGCGTCCTCGATGGTCGTCTACGGCGAAGGCCGGTACGCCTGCCCGGACCACGGCGTGGTGCCGCCGTCACCACGCCGCCGGTCCGATGTGGACGCCGGCCGCTTCGAGCCGCGGTGCCCGTCTTGCGAAACGGAGCTGAGCTGGCAGCTGGTCCCCGAGGACGCCCCGCTGAACCCCCGCAGCACGTACGCGGCGACGAAGCTGGCCCAGGAACACCTGGCCGCCGCCTGGGCCCGGCAGACGGGCGGCACGGTGTGGGCGATGCGCTACCACAACGTCTACGGCCCGCGGATGCCCCAGAACACGCCGTACGCCGGCGTGGCATCGCTCTTCCGTTCGTCGCTGGTCCGAG
Source organism: Amycolatopsis sp. CA-128772 (assembly GCF_002904295.1). GTDB lineage: Bacteria > Actinomycetota > Actinomycetes > Mycobacteriales > Pseudonocardiaceae > Amycolatopsis. The sequence goes on along the minus strand of NZ_PPHG01000097.1, from coordinate 7,266 downwards.
GCGAGGCCCCCCGGGTCCTGGAGGACGGCCGCCAGCAACGCGACTTCGTCCACGTCCACGACGTCGCACGGGCCAACGTCCTGGCGCTCCGCACGGAAGCCCCGGCGGCCGACCTCACCCCGCTGAACATCTGCTCCGGCACCCCCCACACGGTGGGCGACCTGGCAGAGGAGTTGTCCCGCGCAGCCAACGGCCCGGTCCCCCGGATCATCGGCGGCGCCCGCCCGGCGGACGTCCGCCACGTGGTGGCCGACCCCGCCCGCGCCCGCGAACTGCTCGGCTTCACGGCGGAAGTCGGCTTCGCCGAGGGCATCGCCGGCTTCGCCACCGCCGAACTCCGGGAACCAGTGACGCCCTGACCGTGTCGGGGCCCGTCCGCAGACCGACCTCGCGACCCGGGACCACTCGCGCACCGAGGTCGCCGCAGCCGCCAACCGAGGTTGCAGCCACCGGCGAATCACGCCAACCGGCGTCCGGTCAATCCTCCAGCCGACCCCGGCCGCGCCTGAGGCATCGCGAGCGGCAGCCGTACCTCGAACCGGCACCCCGGTCCGTGGTTGTGCACTCCGATCCGCCCGCGATGCGCCTCGACCAGCCCCTTCGCGATGGCCAGGCCGAGCCCACCACCGCTGGTCGTCCCACCCCGCTCCGGCGTCCGCGCCTGCGTCCCGCGGAAAGCGACGTCGAACACCCGCGTGATCTCGTCGTCCGGAATTCCCCCGCAGGAGTCGTCGACCGCGAGCAACGCCTCGTCGCCGTCCACGCCGATCTCCACCGCGACCGTCCCGTCCGGTGGGGTGTGCCGGATCGCGTTGGACACCAGGTTCCGCACGATCCGGGCCAGTTCCGGGTCGCTGCCGGTCACCACCGGCCAGGTCGACGCGTTGGCCAGCACCCGGACCCGCTTCCGGTACGCCACCGGCGCCTGAGCCGCCACGGCATCGCTCACGACGTCCCGCAACGGCACCGCGGACATGGTGAGCTCGAGGGCACCCGCGGTGATCCGCGAGAGCTCGAACAGGTCGCCGACCATCGCGGACAGCCGCTTGGTTTCGCCGCTGATCCGCTGGGCGTAGTCGGCGACCTCGTCGCGTTCGGACACCACGCCGTCGGCCAGTGCTTCGGCCATCGCCTGGATGCCGGCCAGCGGGCTGCGCAGGTCGTGGCTGATCCAGGCGACCAGTTCGCGCCGCGACGCCTCGGCGGCGCGTTCCCGCTCGCGCGCCTCCCGCTCCCACACGCTGCGGCGCGCGATCGCCCGGCCGAGGATGATCGCCGCGGGCACGGTGACCAGCGCGACGAGCAGGCAGACCAGCAGCATCGTGGTCAGCGCCGGGGTGAACATGAACCCGCTGACCCCGAGCACGCCGACCAGCGTGGACAGCACCGGGATCAGCACCAGCACGGTCAGCGTGGTGGCCAGGGAACCGCGGCGCAGGACGTACAGCGCCACCCCGCCCAGCGCCGCCACCGGCAGCGAGAACAGCAGCGCGAACGGCAGGATGTGCCAGAGATGCGTCAGCATCTCCGCGAAGGGTTCACCCGGGCCGATCACGGCTGCTCCCGGTCGTAGCGGTAGCCGACACCCCACACCGTCGCCACCCGGGTCGGCTTGGCCGGGTTGCGCTCGATCTTTTCGCGCAGCCGTCGCACGTGGACGGTCACTGTGGACTGGTCGCCGAAGTCCCAGCTCCACACCTTCTCGAGCAGGTCCGCGCGCGAGTAGGCGACACCAGGGTGGGCGAGGAAGAACGCCAGCAGGTCGAACTCCCGCGTGGTGAGCGGCAGTTCGCGGCCCCCGAGGGTCGCGGTCCGCGCCTTCATCTGCAGGCGAAGGTCGCCGTCGACGAGCTCCGCGGCGGCCGGCTCCGGGCGGGGCATCCGCGCGCGGCGCAGCACCGACGCCACGCGGAGGGCGAGTTCCTTGGGGCTGAACGGTTTCGTCACGTAGTCGTCGGCGCCGAGCTGCAGCCCGGCGATGCGGTTCTCCTCCTCGCCGAGGGCGGTGAGCATGACGATCGGCACCTGGCTGACCTGGCGCAGCCGCCGGCACACCTCCAGGCCGTTGATCCCCGGCATCATGACGTCGAGGACGACCAGGTCCGGCTCGTGGGCGGCGAACTCGGCCAGTCCTTCGGCGCCGTCGCCGGCCATGTCGACGGTGAAGCCGGCCACCTCGAGGTAGCGGCGGACGACGTCGCGGACCGTCTCGTCGTCGTCGACCACGAGCACCCGGCCGGCCTGTTCGTCCATCACGTCTCCCTCACCAGCCCGTCAGCAGCAGGTGGTTGACCGCCAACGCCGTCGCCGCCTGCGCGGCGAGCCACCACCGGCGTCCGGGGCGCGGCAGCAGGGCCGTCATCGGCAGCAACCACGCCCCGAACGGTAGCCAGATCCGTTCGGTCTCGGCCTTCGACAGGCCCGAGACGTCGGCGAAGAGGATGGCGACCAGGGCGGCCAGGCCGAGCAGGACCACCGGATCGGTGAGCAGGGCCCGGCTCGGGAACCTCAGCCCGCGCCGGACGGCGGCCACCACGGCGGGCCCGAGGGCGACGGTCACCGCCGCGAGGTCGGCCCACACCCAGTAGGAATACGGCCGGACCAGCGCGACGCCCTGGTAGTAGCGCTCGACGACGAGGTGGTAGCCGTCGAGCCACCAGAAGCCCGTCCAGGCGAAGACGCCGACGACGGCCAGCGCCGCGCCGATCGCGAGCGCCGCCGCCCGCCACTGCCGGCCGAGGACGGCGACGACCAGCGCGAGTACGCCGAGCAGCACCAGGCCGTACGACAGGAAGATGCCGAAGCCGAGCAGGACACCGGCGGCCAGCCCGGCCGGCACGGCGAACCGGCGGCCGACGGCGAACCCCTTCGCGGACAGCGCGAGCAGGGCCAGGCCGGTGGCGGTCACGCCGGCGAACAGGCCGTCCGCGGACACGCCGATCCACACCGCGCCAGGCGTGAGGACGGCGAACGGCAGCACGTCGCGAGCCGCTTCGGGCCGGCCGAGGAGGGCGATCGTGGCCGGCACGGCCACCGCCACCAGGCTGCCCACGAGTACCACGGCCGTGGCCGCCCACGCCCCGCCGTGCAGGCCGAGCCGGTCCAGCCAGACGAAGACGAGCGTCGCGCCCGGCGGGTGCCCGGACACGTGCGTCGTCCACGAATGCGGCTGGAAGTCGAGGATGCGGGAAGAGAACTCGCGCAGCATCCGCGGGATGTCGGTGATCCCCGGGACCTCGTGGAGGTACTCCTGCGGGATGGTGAGGTGACCGGCGAACCCGCGGGTCCAGCCGTCCACCATGGCCAGCGAGAAGATCCAGGCGAGCGAGGCGAGGTAGCCGGCGGTGAGCGCGCCGCGCCACGGCAGGCGGGCGGCCAGTGCCGGGCCGTGGAGCACCACCGCGACCGCGACGAGCACGGCGAACACCGAGCCCGGGCCGACGTGCGGCAGCCAGCCGGCGAACAACGGCGGCGCGGACACGAAGATGACCACGCCGGAGTCCGGCCGGTTGTAGTACAGGCCGACGGCGGTGGCCGCGGCGACGAGCACCGCGGCGGCCGCCACGGCGAGGAGGTCGGCGCGGCGGCCGGAGACCGGGGCTGCTGGTTCGCGGGCAGGCGGCTCGGCGAGCCGGGCTGCCGGGGTCGGCTCGCTCATCGCTGCACACCCTAGGGTCGCGAAGCCCGTTCCGCGCCCCCGGAACGGGAGCCGTAACGACGCGGTAAGAACTCGCCGGACGTCATGATTCGGTAAGCGCCGCAAGGGTTCTACGGAGTCCGGCGCGGACTTACGGTCGGCGCCGTGACTGACTCAGAAGTGGACGTCGTCCTGCCCTGCCTCGACGAAGCGGCGGCGCTGCCCGGCGTGCTGGCCGGCCTGCCGCCGGGCTACCGCGCGATCGTGGTCGACAACGGTTCGGCCGACGGCTCACCCGAGGTGGCGGCCGCGCTCGGCGCGAAGGTCGTCCACGAACCGCGTCGCGGCTACGGCGCGGCCGTGCACGCGGGGCTGGAGGCCGCCACCGCGGACATCGTGTGCTTCGCCGACGCCGACGGGTCCCTGGACCTCGCCGATCTGCCGCGCCTGGTGGCCGCGGTCGAACGTGGCGCTGACCTGGCCGTCGGACGCCGGGTGCCGACCGGCCCCGGGGTGTGGCCGTGGCACGCGCGAGCGGGCAACGCCGTGCTGGCGACGCTGTTGCGCAGCCGCGGGCTGCCGGTCCGGGACATCGCGCCCCTGCGCGCCGCGGACCGGCGGGCCCTGCTCGGCCTGGGCGTCGCCGACCGGGCGTTCGGCTATCCCCTGGAGCTGCTGATCAAGGCCCAGCGCGCCGGGTGGCGGGTGCGCGAGTTCGACGTCCGCTACGGCGAGCGCGCCAAGGGGACGAAGTCGAAGGTGTCCGGTTCGGCGCGGGGCACGCTGCGTGCGGTCCGCGACTTCGGGCGGGTGCTGGCCCGATGACGCGTCCGTTCGTCCTGCTGGTCGTGGCCAAGGCGCCGGTCCCGGGCCTGGCGAAGACCCGGCTCTGCCCGCCGGCCACCCCGGCTCAGGCGGCCGAAATCGCGGCGGCCGCGTTGCTCGACACGCTCGACGCCGTCTGCGCGGTGCCCGGCGCCTTGCCCGTCGTCGCGATGACCGGCGACCTCGGCGCGGCCTCCCGGCCCATCGAGATCGGCATGGCGCTCCGCCACGTCACCACGATGCCGCAGCGTGGCCTGGATTTCGGCGCGCGCTTGGCGAACGCCCACGCGGACGCCGCCGACGTGCACCCCGGCCTGCCGGTCCTCCAGATCGGCATGGACACCCCGCAGGTCACGCCGGAATCCCTCGCCGCGGCGATCGCACCGGTCCGGGACGGCGCCCACGACTCCGTGCTCGGACCGGCCGCGGACGGCGGCTGGTGGGCGCTGGGACTCGCCGAGCCGCGGCACGCGCAGGTCCTCGCGGGTGTCCCGATGTCCCGCGACGACACCGGCGAGCGCACGCTGCGCGCACTGGCGGCCAGCGGGCTGCGGCCACGGCAGGCCGCGCTGCTGTCCGATGTGGACACTATGATGGACGCCCGCAAGGTGGCGGCAGCCTGCCCGGACGGCCGGTTCGCCCAGGCCGTCGCTTCCGTCCGCGGACAGGCGGTCGCGTGATGACGGCCCCGGTGACCACCGGCCACGAGTTCGACCGCGGCCTGCTGGGCCAGCGCTGCTGGCTCGAACTGGCGAACGGCGAGCGGGTCGAGCTGCCGGTCGAACGCTGGACCGAGCCGTCCGAGGGCGACGACGTCCTGCTCGACGCCTGCTCCGGGCCGACCGTCGACCTCGGGTGCGGCCCCGGCCGGCTCACCGCGGCGCTGACCGGGCGCGGGATCGTCGCGCTGGGCGTGGACAGCTCGCGCACGGCCGTCGCGCTGACCCGGCGTCGCGGCGGGAGTGCGTTGCAGCGAAACGTCTTCGACCGCCTGCCCGGCGAAGGACGGTGGCAGCACGCCCTGCTCGCGGACGGCAACATCGGCATCGGCGGCGACCCGGCCGCGCTGCTGCGGCGCACGGCGCGGCTGATCGCCCCCGACGGCGACGTGCTCGTCGAGCTGGAACCGCCCGGGCGGGGTCTACGGCACGAGCGCGTCCGGCTCCGGCCCGGCCACGCCGACGTCGCCTGGTTCACCTGGGCCTGGGTCGGCGTGGACGCGATCGCCGAAGTGGCCGTGCGCGCCGGGTTGCGGGTCGGCTGGACCGCCCGGCACGGGCACCGCTGGTTCGCACGATTGGAGCGGTCGTGAAACTCCCGATCCCGGCGGAGGAACAGTTCCGGGCCCCGGCGCACCACGAGCGCGTGACGTCGAAGATCGGCCTGGCGCTCGCGATCACCTTCACCACGTGTTTCGTGACCGGGCTGCTCAGCCACCTGATCCAGCACCCGCCCGGGTGGTTCTGGTGGCCCAGCCGCCCGGCCGGGCTTTACCGCGTCACCCAGGGGCTGCACGTGATCTGCGGCATCGCGTCGATCCCGTTGCTGCTGGCGAAACTGTGGAGCGTCTACCCGAAGCTGTTCGGCCGGCCCCTCGTCCGCTCGCTGCCGCACGCCCTGGAGCGGCTGTCGATCCTGGTGCTGTCCGGCGCGGCGTTCTTCGAGCTGACGACCGGTCTGCTGAACGTCGCGCAGAACTACCCGTGGGGCTTCTACTTCCCGCAGGTGCACTACGCGGTCGCGTGGCTGGCGATCGGGTCGATCCTGGTGCACGTCGCGGTGAAGCTGCCGGTGATCCGCCGGGCGCTGAGCCGGGCCACCGTCGAGGACCCACCGGCCGAGGGGCTGTCCCGGCGGGGCTTCCTCGTGACGACCGGGCTCGCGACCGGCGTCGCGGTCGTGGCCACCGCGGGCGCGACGGTTCCGTTCCTGCGCGGCGTCTCCGGCCTCTCCTGGAAGACGGGCAAGGGCACGCAGAACCTGCCGGTGAACCGCACGGCGGCGGCCGCGGGGATCACGTGGTCCGCTGCCTGGCGTCTCTCGGTGGTGACGCCACGCGGCACGACGAAGTTCTCCCTCGACGAGCTGCGTGCCCTGCCGCAAACGACGGCGGAGCTGCCGATCGCGTGCGTGGAGGGCTGGAGCCAGTCGGCGACCTGGCGCGGCATCTCCCTGCCCATGCTCCTGAAGGCCGTCGGCGCGGCACCCGGCGCGGCGGTCCGGGTGTCCTCTTCGGAGCGTGGCGGGCTGTACGGCGTCAGCGTGCTGCCCGGCGAGCACACGGCCGACGAGCTGACGCTGCTGGCCCTGGAGCTGAACGGCGAGGTCCTCGCGCCCGACCACGGCTTCCCGTGCCGGATCATCGCCCCGAACCGTCCCGGCGTGCTGCAGACGAAGTGGGTCACCAAGCTGGAGGTGCTGTGAAGACCGCTCGTGTGCTCCTCGCCCTGCCGGGTCTCGCGGCGCTGGCGTGGGGTGCGGTGCTGTTCGCCGAGTACGCGCTGCCGCTGCGCCCGGACGTGTTCCCCACCCTGAGCTGGATCATCGGCGGCCCGATCGTCAACGACGCGATCATCGCCCCGCTGACGGCCCTGCTCGGCATCGCCCTGGCCCGCCTCCTGCCCCGCCCCTGGCGGACCCCGGTGGTCGCGGGCACGGTCACCACCGGCGTGCTGGCCATCCTGGCGTTCCCGCTCCTCTGGCGCCCGTACGGAACCCCACCCATGCCCGGCCTCCACGACGGCAACCCAGCCCTCGGCCTGGCCATCACCCTCGCCGCAGTCTGGCTCCTGGTGGTCCTGACC
>NZ_PPHG01000096.1 GCF_002904295.1 Amycolatopsis sp. CA-128772 | reverse complement strand
CACGCAACCCGACCCTCCAGGCACGCGAACCGACGCCCCGGTTACGCCAGCCGACTCCCCAGGCACGCCAACCGACCCACCAGGTACGCCAGCCGACTCCCCAGGTACGCCGGCCGACCGCCCCGCCCCCTGACCCCGGGCCACAAACCCGGCCACAAATGCGGCCACGCGCGACCGGCATCAAGTGCCTGGTCGCGCGTGGCCTTGGGGGTCCGGCCCCGGAACGGGGGTCGAGCCGAAGCTGGTCTCGGCCGCACCACCGCGGCCGAGCGTCTGGACCAAATCAGTTGGGCTGGACCGGCTGGCCGCCGAGTGTCACCTCGACCGTGCGGCCGTCGGAGAGCGTGAACGTCGCCTTCTCGTCCGGGGCCCGGGTGCGGACCGCCGCGACCAGGGTGTCGGCCGAGTCGATCGGGCGTTCGTCGATCTTGGTGACGATGTCGCCCGCCTTCAGGCCGGCCTTCTCCGCCGGGCTGCCCGCGGTGATGGCGCCGAGCTCGGCGCCGCCCTGCGGAGCGTCCTTCACCTGGGCGCCGATGTAGGTCTGCACCGCCTGGCCGGTCTTGATGATCGTGTCCGCCGTGCGGCGGGCCTGGTCGATCGGGATGGCGAAGCCGATGCCGACGTTGCCGCCTTCGGACGCGCCCTGGCCCTGGCCGCCGGACGCCGACTGCGGGCTGTAGATCGCCGAGTTGATGCCGATGACCTGGCCGGCCATGTTCGCCAGCGGGCCACCCGAGTTGCCCGGGTTGATCGCCGCGTCGGTCTGGACCGCGTCCATCACCGTGGTCTGGTCGCCGCTGCTGCCGCCCGCGCGCACCGGCCGGTGCAGCGAGCTGACGATGCCCGAGGTGACCGTGCCGGCCAGCTCGAACGGCGAGCCGATGGCGACCACCGACTGGCCGACGCGCAGGTCGTCGGACCGGCCGATCTCCACCGGCGTCAGGTTGCTGACGCCGCTGACCTTGACGACCGCGATGTCGGTCGTCGGGTCGCGGCCGACGACCTTGGCGGCGGCCTTCTTGCCGTCCTGGAACACCGCCTGGATCTGGCCGCCGTTCGCGGCGACCTCGACCACGTGGTTGTTGGTCAGGATGTAGCCGTCGGTGCTGATGACGAACCCGGAGCCCTCGCCCGCGGCCTGCTGGCCGCTGACCTGCAGCTCGACGACGCTCGGCGACAGCTTCTGCGCGACGGCCTCGACCGAGCCGGCCGGCGCGTTGCCGGTCTGCTGGGCCGGCTTCGGCGCGTCGAGGGCGTTGCCGGCGGGACCCGACGTCCCGCCGGTCAGGTAGCCGACCGCCCCGCCCGCGATGCCGCCGACCAGCAGCGCGACCAGGGCGACCCCGGCGAGCAGCTTCCCGCTCGACCGCTTGGGCTGCGGCGGCGCCGCCGGCGTGTTGTAGACCGACGTGCCGGGCTGGCCGTACGGGTTCGGCGGCGGGTAGACGCTCTGCTGCGTCTGACCCGAGGGCACCTGCGCGCCCTGGGCGGACCAGGGGTTCGCGCTCTGCGCGCCGTACGCCGGATCGGCCCCGGTCACCGCGTGGTAGGACGGCTCGGAGTACTGCGGCGTACCGCCGGACTCGGGCTGGGCCTGCTCACCGTACGGGTGCCCCGCCCAACCGCCCTGGGCCGGCTGCTGGCCGGTCTCGGGGTGCCTCGGCGCCGCGGGGTCGTGTGCGCTGGGGTCGTTCTCGGTCATGTCCTCACCTTGCGCGATGGTCCTGAGAGGTTCCTGAGCCGAACCTGTGCATCGCAGATGAGTATGGCCGTGATCAGCCCGCCGCGCGGAGCCGTTCGGCGATCTGCTCCGGCGTCGCGTCGTTGATCCACACCGCCATGCCCGACTCGGACCCCGCCAGGTACTTCAGCTTGTCCTTCGCCCGCAGGACGGAGAACAGCTCCAGGTGCAGCCAGCCGAGCTCCCGGTCGCGGTGCACCGGCGCCTGGTGCCATGCGGCGATGTACGGCAGCGGCCGGTCGTACAGGGCATCGCAGCGGCGCAGCACGTCGAGATAGACCTCGGCGAAGTCGTCGCGCTCGGCGTCGGTCAGCGCGGGGATGTCCGGGACCTGCCGGTGCGGCACGATCTGGACCTGGACCGGCCAGCGCGCCGCCGGCGGCACGAACGCCGTCCAGTGCTCGCCGGACGTCACCACGCGCGCGCCGGACTTCTGCTCGGCCGCGAGCACGTCGCCGAGCACCGGGCGGCCGTGTTCGGCCTGGTAGGCGCGGGCGACGTCGAGCATCCGCGCGGTCTTCGGCGTGACGAACGGGTAGCCGTAGATCTGCCCGTGCGGGTGCGACAGCGTGACGCCGATTTCCTCGCCGCGGTTCTCGAACGGGAAGATCTGCTCGACGCCGGGCACCGCGGACAGCCCGGTCGTGCGGTCCGCCCAGGCGTCCACCACGGCCCGCACCTGCTCCGGGCTCAGCCGGGCGAAGGACCCGTCGTGGTCGCTGGTGAAGCAGACGACCTCGCAGCGGCCGCGGCCGGGCCGCACCGGCACCAGCCCGAAACCATCCACGGTGGACGGCTCCCCGATAACGTCCTCGGCGAAGGACGGGAAGCGGTTCTCGAAGACGACGACGTCGTAATCGCTTTCCGGGATCTCGCTCGGCTTGCCGGGCTTGCTCGGGCACAGCGGGCACAGATCGGCCGGCGGCTTGTACGTCCGCGTCTGCCGGTGCGCGGCCATCGCGACCCACTCGCCGGTCAGCGGGTCCAGCCGGATCTCCGACGCGGCCGAGACCGGCGGCAGGTCGCGGGTGTCCTCGGCGACGCGGTCGGGCGCGCCGGGCTGGTCGAAGTAGATGATCTCCCGGCCGTCGGCCAGGTGTCGTACGGTGCGCTTCACGCTTCTTGGGCCTCGTCCGTCTCCGCCGTCTCGGCGATCATGAGTTCTCCCGCCCGTTCGGCGAGCACTTCCTTGGCTTCGTCGGGCAGGCCGTCGTCGGTGACGACGACGTCGGCCTCGTCGAGGTCGGCGATCGTGGAGATCCCGACGGTGCCCCACTTGGTGTGGTCGGCGAGCACGACCAGCTTGCGCCCGGCCTCGACCAGCGCGCGGTCGGTCTCGCTCTCGGTGAGGTTCGGCGTCGTGAACCCCGGCCCGTCGGCCATCCCGTGCACGCCGAGGAAGACGGCGTCGAGGTGCAGCGACCGCAGGCTGTGCACGGCGACCGGCCCGACCAGCGCGTCCGAGGGCGTCCGCACGCCGCCGGTGAGCACGACCGTGCGGTCCGGCTGGGTCGACCCGCGGAGCACGTCCGCGACCTGGATCGAGTTGGTCACGATGGTGAGGCCGGGAATGGCGTCGAGGGCCCGCGCCAGCGTCCACGTGGTGGTGCCGGCGGAGATGCCGATCGCGGTACCGGGCCGGACGAGCGTCGCGGCGAGCTCGGCGATGGCTTCCTTCTGCGCGCGCTGGCGCACGGACTTGGCCTCGAACCCGGGTTCGTCGGTGCTCTTGCCGACGACCGAGGTGGCGCCGCCGTACACCTTCTCGACGAGCCCGCGCCCGGCGAGGACGTCGAGGTCGCGGCGCACCGTCATGTCGGACACGCCCAGCCTGGTCACCAGGTCACTGACCCGGACCGCACCGGTCCGGCGTGCCTCTTCCAGGATCACCGCCTGTCGCTGACGCGCCAGCACCGTTCAACTCCGTCCCCGTCAAGCCAACTACACAAAATCCTACACGATTAAACACGCAGGCCGCTGGATGCAGGAGGGTGAACTTGGAAACGCCAGGTCACAGCCCGGCGCGGATGATCGGCAGCACCACACCCCATGCGAACAACACCACCACAGGCAGGGCCGGCGCAACCCGCCACGCGCGGGGCAACCCGTCCGCGGTGACGAGCGCCGCGAACGCGTAGCTCGCGGCGGCCACGGCCGCGAACACCCAAAACGCCTCCCAGCCGGTCACCGTGGTGACCACCGCCAGCACGGTGAGGGGCCCGACCAGGGCGACGGGCCACGCCGGGCGGACGCGAGCCAGGGCCAGCAGCACCCAGGCCAGGGCGGCCGCGCCGAACAGCACGAGCGGCGCGACCACCATGCCGACGAGAAGGCACGCCGGACCGGTGCAGAGGCCGGAGATCGGGACCACCCTCAACGCCAGCGCCGCGAGCAGCCCGCTCACCGCGGCGATCAGGCAACGACAGATCAGGTCCCGGAGCGGCATGCGCCGATCCTGGCCCCGATCGGTCAGCCCGGTGCGCCCGGCAACCGGATCGTCATCAACGCGCCGCCTTCGGGCGCCTGCGAGGCGTAGACGGCCCCGCCGTGCCGCTCGGCCGCGTGCTTCACGATCGCCAGCCCGAGGCCCGAACCGGGCAGCGTCCGCGCCTCCGACGAGCGGTAGAAGCGGTCGAACACCTTGGGCAGGTCCTCGTCGGCGATGCCCGGGCCGGCGTCGGCGATCTCGACCACGGCGGTGCCGTCGCCGAGCGGGTACAGCCGCACCCACACCGTCGATTCCGGCGGCGAGAACTTCACGGCGTTGTCGAGCAGGTTCAGCACCGCCCGCTCGAGCGAACTGTTATCGCCGGTGAGCACCCACGGCTGCAGCGAGACGTCGAAGTTGATCTCGCCCGCGCGCCGCCGCGCCCGGTCGAGCGCGCGCTCGACGACCTCCAGCAGCTCGACGCGTTCGAACCGCTCGCGCGGCTCGTCCTGGCGGGCGAGCTCGACCAGGTCGCCGATGAGCTGCGTCAGCTCGTCGAGCTGGCCGCTGATGTCGGCGACGATGTCGATGCGGTCCTCGTCCGGCAGCGGCGGCGCGCCCGGCTTGCTCGCCGCGAGCAGCAGCTCGAGGTTGGTGCGCAGCGACGTCAGCGGGGTCCGCAGCTCGTGGCCGGCGTCCGCGACCAGCTGGCGCTGGCGCTCCTGCGAGTCCGCGACCGTGCCCAGCATGGTGTTGAAAGTCTGGGTGAGGCGCGCCAGCTCGTCGTCGCCGCTGACCGGGATCGGCCGCAGGTCCCCGGTCTTGGCAACGCGCTCGGCGGCCGACGTCAGCCGGTCGACCGGGCGCAGGCCGGTGCGCGCGACGGCGGTGCCCGCCGCGGCGGCGACCAGGATGCCGGCCCCGCCGATCAGGAAGAGCACCAGCGCGAGCTCGTTCAGCGTGCGCTTGGTCGGGCCCATCGACTGCGCCAGCACGATGGCCTCGCCGTGCCCGGTGGGCAGGGCGACGACGCGGCTGTCGGTGCGGAAGTCCGTCCGCAGCGACTCCGCCGAATCCCCGTTCGCGACGGCCAGCTCGTCCTGGCCGAACGGCGGCGGCGAGCTCGACAGCGGGTAGGTCATCACGGCGTGCGCGACGTCGGGCGCCGCGTTGAGCTGCCCGATCTGCAGGTCGGCGCTGGCCAGGAAGGCACCGGGGACCTGCCGCAGCTCGGTCTGCACCTGCGGCGAGTCCGCGGCCGCCTGCGCGCGCGCCATCAGGCTGTCGTCGAGCTGCTGGTAGAGGTTGCTGCGCACGACCATGTACGCGCCGAGCGACACCAGCGCGACGGCGCCGGCGACACAGGCGGCGGCGAGCAGCGTCACCCGGCCGCGCAGCGAGAACCGGCGGGCTCCCCAGCGCGTGCCGCGGGGATCGCCGGGCTCGGTCACGGCGGGGTTTCCCTCAGGACGTACCCCACCCCCCGCACCGTGTGGATCAGCCTCGGCTCCCCCTCGGCCTCCGTCTTGCGGCGCAAATAGCCGACGTAGACCTCCAGCGCGTTGCCCGACGTCGGGAAGTCGTATCCCCATACTTCCTCCAGGATCCGGCCCCGCGTGAGGACGTGCTTCGGGTAGGAAAGGAACAGTTCCAGCAGTGCGAACTCGGTCCGGGTCAGGCTGATCTCGCGGCCGCCGCGGCGGACCTCCCGCGTGCCGGGGTCGAGCGTCAGGTCCGCGAAGGACAGCACCTCGGACGCCTGGCCGTTCGGCCCCTCCGGGACGGCGCGGCGCAGCAGCGCCCGCAGCCGGGCCAGCAGCTCTTCGAGGGCGAAGGGCTTCGGCAGGTAGTCGTCGGCGCCGGCGTCCAGCCCGGACACCCGGTCGGAGACGGTGTCGCGCGCGGTGAGGACGAGGATCGGCAGGTCGTCGCCGGTGCTGCGCAGGCGGCGGGCCACCTCCAGGCCGTCGAGCCGGGGCATCATCACGTCCAGGACCATCGCGTCCGGCCGGTCGGCGATGATCGCCTCCAGCGCCTGCGCACCGTCGCTGGCCAGCTGGACCTGGTAGCCGTTGAACTCCAGGGACCGCCGGAGCGACTCACGGACGGCGCGGTCGTCGTCCACCACAAGGATGCGCATGGCGACAGTTTTACGCAGCGTGCTGAGACCCGCCTAAGAACACACACAGAACTAACAAAGGAAATTCTCACTCGGGACCGCGCGCGACCGGGGCGTTCCAGTGCCGCCAGAGCGCGACCACCCGGATGGTGACCACGACAGCGGCGGCGACGACGGTCACCGGCCCCTGCGGCAGTCGCGCAGCGTGACCGGCGGCGACGAGCACCGAGCCGGCCAGCGCGGCCACGGCGTAGATCTCCTTCCGCAGGACGAGCGGGATTTCCCGGAGCAGCAGATCGCGCACGGCGCCGCCGCCGATGCCGGTGGTCATCCCGATCAGACACGCGGCGTAGACGGTGGCGCCGGCGTTGAGCGCGATGGTGGTCCCGGCGGTGGCGAAGACGCCGAGCCCGAGCGCGTCGGCGAGCAGGACGCCCCGCCGCAGCCGCGCCACCTGCGGGTGAAAGACGAACACGATCAGGGCGGTCCCGGCGCAGACGGCGAGGTAGGACCAGTTCCGCAGGGTGGTGGGCGGGTGGATGCCGAGCAGGACGTCCCGGATGACGCCGCCCCCGAGAGCGGTGGTAAGCCCGACGACGACAACACCGAAGACATCGAGCCGGGCCCGCACGGCGGCGAGCGCCCCGGACGCGGCGAAGGCGACGAGCCCGAGGAACTCCAGCGCCGTGAGCAGCATCTACTGGTCGAGAAGCCCACCGCGGTAGGCCAGCAGCGCGGCCTGCACCCGGTTGGCGGCCCCGATCTTGGAGAGCACGGCGGAAACGTACCCCTTGACGGTGGCTTCGGAGAGGTGCAGCCGCCCCCCGATCTCGGCGTTGGAGAGACCCTGCCCGATCAGCGCGACGACCTCGCGTTCGCGTTCGGAGAGCGAGGCGAGCAGCTTGCGGGCGGGCTGAGCAGCACGTTGTTCGTCCCGGTGCGACTGAACCATCCGCGCGGCCACGCCGGGATCCAGCACCGCACCCCCTCGCGCGAGGTCACGCACGGCACGGAGCAGCGCGGCGGGATCGATGTCCTTGAGCAGGAAGCCGTTGGCGCCGAGCCTCAGCGCGAGGCTGACGTACTCGTCGATGTCGAAGGTGGTCAGCATGGCCACGGTGGGCGGGTCGGGCAGGGCGAGGATGGCCCGCAGCGCCCGGATGCCGTCGTCGGGAGCCCGCATCTTGATGTCGAGCAGGGCAACATCGGGGTGGTACCGCCGGGCCACCTCCACGGCGGATCTGCCGTCGCTCGCCTCGCCCACGATCTCGATGTCCTGGGCCCCGGACATCATCGCGCGCAACCCCGAGCGCACCAGTTCCTCGTCGTCGGCGAACATGAGCTTGATCAACGAAGCCCTCCGCAACAGCCGGTGGAGGCGGCTCCCCGCATCCCGTTAACGAAGGTTACCTACTGTTGTTCAGCAGTTCGAAACCAGACACGACCAGGTGAGGCACTGGTCCGTCCAGGTCAGGTGCGGTCCGCCGTCCGGCGGGGTGTATGCCCGAGCTTGCCGGCGTTGCAGAACCACTCACCTGGGTGACGACGAGAGTCGGGCTGGGCCATCCGTGCCCCAGCTGCTGCACGCACCCCGGGCAGGTTAAGCTGGCCGCGGCAGTAGCAGGCCCTCGTAGCTCAGGGGATAGAGCACCGCTCTCCTAAAGCGGGTGTCGCAGGTTCGAATCCTGCCGGGGGCACTCTGGGTGATCAACGCGATTAGAACAGCACGCGACCAGATCGCCCCATCGAGCCCGGGTTTACGGCTGATCGAAGTCGCCGAAACCGAAATCGTCGAGACACTCGCCGGTCTTCGCGCGACCTGCACGCCACGATCGAGTTACCGCAAGGTGTCGACACAGTCCGACAGCAAGCGCAACCTTTCCCGGCCACACTTTCGAGTTGACCCGAACGGGTTATAGCATCGCGCTCGGTTTCATCACCGACTTCCGGTCAGCTGCCGCTCCGCAGCCGGCCGGACCGAATCGGCTACCGTGGTCGACGCGGCCCGCCGGGCACCGAGGCGCTCCCTCGTCGCTGCCCCCATAACCGTCGTCGATGACGCACGCCTATGGGGGGACGAAGTGGCTTTGGTTCGCGGGACGGCAACGGCGCTTCTGGGCGAGGCGAACGCGGGCCAGCTGCACCTCCGCCTTCGCGAACAGTCCGGCTACGTGCTCGGTACCCGTGCCGGGCTCGGCGAAGTGAACTCCTGGCGCCGGAGCCTGCCGATCCTGCTCCGGGACCTCGTCGACGCGGAACTCGGTGAGGTGGAAGTCCTTCTGGAGCACCAGCTTCCGCACAGCAAGCGGCGGGTCGACGTGGTGCTCTGCGGAACTCATCCGCGCACCGGCGAAAGCAGCTTCGTGTTCGTCGAGCTCAAGCAGTGGTCGAAAGCCGAGCTCTACCTGGCCGAGGTGGTCAACGTTCCGGGTCTTCCCGGACACCACCTCCACCCCGCCGAACAGGTACGCGGGTATTGCCAGTACTTCACTGACCACACCCCGGCCTTGGTGGACCGTCCGGGCGCCGTGCACGGCCTGGCCTACCTGCACAACGCCCGCCGGGCCGATGTGGCCGCGCTGGCCCAGCACCCGGTCAGCGCGCACGGCCGGCTGTTCACCATGGACGACCGCGCTCAGCTCGCCGACCACCTTCGTGCGGTGCTCGACGTGGCCGCGGATCCGGGCGCCAACCGGCTCGCCGGAGACGAGTTCCTCGGCTTCGTCCACCGGCCCACCAAGCCGCTTCTCACGCACGCGGCCGCGGAGATCCAGGACCGCGCGCAGTTCGTGTTGCTGGACGACCAGAAAGTGGCCTACGAACTGGTGATGCAGGCGGTCGAACGCTCGCGCGCCGCCCGGACCCACACCGTCGTGATCGTCGAAGGCGGCCCGGGCTCGGGCAAGAGTGTCATCGCCCTGAGCCTTCTCGGCGCGCTGGCCAAGCGTGGCGTCGCCGTCGCGCACGCCACCGGGTCGAAGTCCTTCACCGAGACGATGCGCAAGTACGCCGGGCACCGGAGTACGCGAACGAAGGGGCTGTTCAAGTACTTCAACACCTACGTGGGGTGCGAGCCACGCGAGCTGGACGTCCTGATCTGCGACGAAGCACATCGCATCCGCGAAAAGGGCGTCAACCAGTACACCCGCAAGGAACAACGGGAACGCGCCGGGCGTCAGGTCGACGAACTGATCAACGTCGCCGCCGTACCGGTCTTCCTGCTCGACGAGCACCAGACGGTGCGGCCCGGCGAAATGGGCTCGCTGCGGGAGATCACGGCCGCCGCCGAAGCGCTGGGCTGCGCGGTCGAAGTCGTCCGCCTGAAGGACCAGCTCCGCTGCGGCGGCTCCGCCTCGTACGACACCTGGGTGGCCCGGCTGCTCGGGCTCGGCGAGAACGCCGAACCGCCGATCGCGTGGAGCAAGATCGCCGGCCCGCTCGACGACGGGATCACGCTGACCAGTGCCGCGTCCCCGGAAGCGCTCGAAGCCTGGGTTCTGCAGCAGGAAGCACAGCACGGCGGCACGGCACGGCTGGCCGCGGGGTTCTGCTGGCCGTGGAGCAATCCGAAGGAGGGCGAGAACGGACGTCACCTCGTCGACGACGTGGTGATCGGCGACTGGAAGCGTCCGTGGAACGCCAAGGCGGAAGGGTCGAAGGCCGTTCCCGGAGTCCCGAGTTCGGCCTACTGGGCCACCGACGAACGCGGCTTCGGGCAGGTCGGCTGCATTTACACCGCGCAGGGCTTCGAGTACGACTGGTCGGGTGTCATCTTCGGCACCGACCTCGTGCGGCGTGACGGCCGCTGGAAGCCGGACCGGACGAAGTCGAAGGACCCGGCCGTGCGCAAGGCGGACGAATTGTACTTCTCCGCGCTGATCAAGAACACCTACAAGGTGCTTCTCACCAGGGGCATGCGGGGTACCGCGGTGTTTTCCGAAGATCCGGAAACCCAGGCGTTTCTAAAAGAAATGACCAGCTGACGGGCACGGATCTAGCTGCCGCGCCCAACCGGCGTCGAACGGGTCACGGCTGATCCACCCACCGGGCCCCGTAGGCCAGCCCCGGTGTCAGGTGGCGGAACTGCAGGTGCACCTCCCCCGCCGCGTCGACCGGCTGCGTCCGGCCCCGGTACCCCGCGTCCGAAACGTCCCTCTCGAACGCCCCATCCAACGCGAGCACCTCCGCCGGGCAGCCGCCCCGGCCGAAGCGGAGGCGTAAATCGAACAGTTCGCAGCGGTGTCTCGGGACGTGGACCAGGTGGGTGGCCGGCTCCAGCTTGGACAGCACCGCGAACTCCCACGACTCACCGCGGGACAACGGACGCGGCAGCTCCACCGTG
This sequence comes from Amycolatopsis sp. CA-128772, assembly GCF_002904295.1. Classification (GTDB taxonomy): domain Bacteria; phylum Actinomycetota; class Actinomycetes; order Mycobacteriales; family Pseudonocardiaceae; genus Amycolatopsis. Next base: position 188,886 of record NZ_PPHG01000096.1, on the reverse strand, counting down.
CCCTCCGAGAGGGTTCCGCCGTAGAGGACCATTCCGTCGGCGCCGCCGGTGGCCAGGGGGAACGTGCGCAGGCCGTCCTGGTCCGCCACCACTCTGTGCTGTTCGAACACGCACGACTCGCCCACGATCGCCGCCAGCGTTACCCATGCCGTGTGCCAGCTGCCCGGCGAAGCGCCCGCCGGGGCGCCCAGGGCCAGCTCTGCCAGTAGCTCGATCGCCTCGTCCACGCGGCGCCGGACCGTTCGCGGGTCCCGGTCCACACGCGCGGCCGCCCAGCGGACGCGGTCCTGGTACAGGGGCTGGCGGGCCTCCGCCGTGATCGCGAAGGCCGCCAGGACCGCCAACCGCAAGTCCTCCGGCAAGTGCGACGACAGCTCCGACAGCCTGGCCGTCACCTTCGCCCGGACCACCACCATCCCGTCCGACTCCGCGACCGCGCAGGCCGACGACAACGCCGGCCCGACGCGGTCCGGGAGCCTGCTCGCCTGCAGCCCTCGGCCCTTCCGCAGCGACTTCAGCTCCCGGACCAGCTCAGCGCGCTCCACTGTTCTCTCCCTCAGTGCGTTTCCATGGCAACTCCCTTGCGGACCCCCGTGGGGACAGCGTGCGGTCGGCCGGTGGACGGGAAGTGGACAGAACGTGCATCACCGAGGCGATCAGCGCCGTTCCCATGCGGACGCCGTCGCGGCCGAGGTACGTGCGGAACGTTCCGATGCGATCGAGGGCCGCCGGGTCCGCGTCGCCCAGGCCGAACGTCACCACGCGGGGGCAGCAGGCCCACGCCGGGTCCGTCAGCGACGCGAACGCGAACGGCCAGGTCACCGGGTCCGTCGGCTGGCCGTCGGACAGGAAGAACACCAGGGGGCGGTGGACCTGCAGGCGGTGCCGCCGCAGGATCGACACGTCGCGGTCGATGAGCGAGCGCAGGAAGGTGAACGCCGGGCCGAAGTTCGTGCCCGCGCACGGGGCCGGTTCCGGCAGTTCCGCCAGGTCGTCCATCGGGAGCAGGGACTGCACCACCTGCGGCTGCTCGCCGAAGCCGACGACGCTGCAGAACACGCGGTCGGCGACCGAGGCGTCCGCGTGGACCGCGCCGCGGAACTCGCGCAAGCCCACGTTCAGCTCCTCGATGTGGTCGGCCATCGAAAGCGAGACGTCACAGGCCACGTAACACGGCAACACATCGGACCCCATACCGGTTTCTCCTTCACACCCCTGGTCGACCGGCGGAGTTTGCCAACCGCGCGTGCACCGAACGTGGAAGAAATGCGGATTTCCGAAACCCGGACGGCCGATTGCGCGACATCAAAAGAGGACAGCAAGCTGACGCCGGGGAGGCTGCGTGGAGTTTCGGATGCTCGGCCCGCTGGAGGCGTGGCACGACGGCGTGCCGGTGCCGCTGGGTGACCAGCAGCAGCGGTTCGTCCTCGTCGTGCTGCTCCTGCACGCCAACAAGCCCGTGACACCCGCCCGCCTGGCCGAGATCGTCTGGGCCGACCGCGAAGCCAAGCCCACCCTGGTGCGCAGCTACATCAAGCGGCTGCGGGACGTCGTCGGGGACGCGACCATCGAGACCACCCCGACCGGCTACCTGCTGCGGGCCGGCGAGGACCAGCTCGACACCACGCGGTTCGCCCGGCTCCGCGCCGAAGCCGCGGACGTCCGCGCCGACGACCCGCGCCGGGCGATCGCGCTGCTGCGCGAGGCCGTCGGGCTGTGGCGGGGGAAGTTCCTGGAAGACATCGACATCGACCGCGTCGGCGGGGCCGAGGTGATCTCGCCCGACGAGAGCTACCCCGACGTCGTCGGGGACCTGGCCGAGCTGGAGCTCGAGGCCGGCGAACACCGCCCGGCGCGCGACCGGCTGCGGCCGCTCGTCCAGGCCGATCCGGCCAGCCAGAAACACGCCGAACTGCTGATCCGCGCGCTGCTCGCCGGCGGCGACCGGGTGGCCGCCCTGCGCGTCTTCCACGCCACCCGCGACGCCCTCGCCGCCCTGCGGATGGCGCCCGGGCCGGTGCTGCGCAAGCTCGCCGCGCGGGCCGAACAGGGCGATCCGCCCAGCTCGCTGCCGTCGCGGCCCGGCGAATTCACCGGCCGGACCGGGGAAATCGGCGCCATCGAGGCGGCCGCCGGGGCCGGGCGGCGCGCGGTGTGGGTCAGCGGTGCGCCCGGCGTCGGCAAGACCGGCCTGGTGGTCGAGGCCGCGCACCGGCTCCGCGGCCGGTTCCCCGACGGCCAGCTGCTGGCCCGGCTGAACGGGTTCACCCCCGGCGTCGACCCGGCCGACGTCGGCGACGCCCTCAGCGAGCTGCTGCTCGAACTCGGCGTGCCCGCCGAGCAGATCCCCGCCACGGTGGGCCGGAAAGTCACGCTCTACCAGGCGACGCTCTGGGGCACGCGCACGCTGGTCGTGCTGGACAACGCCGCGTCGCCCGAGCAGATCCGGCCGCTGCTGCCGGAGGCGGAGGGCTGCCTGGCCGTCATCACCAGCCGGCGGATGGGCGACGCCGACACCGGCGAGCCCCTGCGGCTCGCCCCGCTGCCGCCCGAGGAGGCGGCCGAGCTGTTCCACGCGCTGGCCGGCCCGGCGCGGCTACGCGGCCGGGCGGCCGACGTCGCCGCGGTGGTCCGGCGGTGCGGCTACCTGCCGATGCCCATCCGGGTGGCGGCCGCGCTGTTCCGGCGGCACGACCGGTGGCCGCTGGAGCACCTGCTGCGCCTGCTCGAGGAAAACGGGCCGTGGGGCGCCGAAGACGACGGCGGCACGGCCGCGGTGCGCGCGTCCTACCACCAGCTCGGCGAGCCGCAGCGCGCCCTGTTCCGGCTGCTCGGGAGCCTGCCCGGGCCGGACGTGGACGTCACCGGCGGGGCGGCGCTGGCCGGCTGCGACGTCGCCGAGGCGCGGCTGCTGCTCGACGACCTGCACGAGGTCAGCCTGCTGGAGGAGGCCGCGCCCGAGCGGTACCAGATGCTGGACCCGCTCAAGGAGTTCGCCGCCGTCGAGCCGGCGCCCGCGCACGCGCTGGTGCGGCTGCTCGACTACTACCTCGTCACGCTGGCGGCCGCGGTCTGCGCCGCGTACCCCTTCGACCGTGCGCAGCTGCCGTCGACGACGGACCGGGCCTGCGCGGTGACGCCGGTCTTCGCCGACGCCGAGGCCGGGTTGCGGTGGATCGTCGCCGAACGCGACAACCTCGTGGCCGCCATCCGCTACGCCGCCGGGCACGCGCTGCCCGAGCACACCTGGCGGCTGGCCGTGCTGCTGTGGCGGTACTTCAACACGACGAACCAGTTCGAGGACTGGATCGGCACGCTCGAGCTCGCCTGGCGGATCGTCTCGGCCGACGCGGGGAACGACTACGGCCAGGCGCACGTCCTGCTGCGGCTGGCCACCGCGCACGACCGGCGCGGGCAGCTCGCCGAGGCCCTCGAGCTCGCCGCCCAGGCCCTGCCCAAGTGGCGCCGCCTCGGCGATTTGCGCGGCGAAGCGGCGACGCTCTGCGCGCTCGCCATCCCGACCATGGAACTCGGGCGCCACGAGCAGGCGATGGCCCACCTCGAGGCCGCGCTGGTCAAGTACGAGCAGACCGAGGACCGGCGGGGCGAGGCCCACGCGCTGAGCATGCTGGGCTACCTCAACGAACAGCACGGCCACCTCGAAGTCGCGTTGCGGCAGCACGAATCCGCCGCGCGGATGCTGCGGGAGATCGGCCACGTCCAGGGCCTGGCGCACACGGTGAACAACCTCGGCTCCGTGCAGGAACGGCTCGGCCTGCTCACCGAGGCGCTGGCCAGCTACACCGAAGCGCACGCGCACGCGGCCGAGGTCGGCGACCACTGCGTCGAGGCGTACGCGCTGAACAACATCGCCAACGTGCACCGGCAGCGCGGCCGGTACGCCGAAGCCGTGCGCTACCACGACAAGGCCCGCGAGGTCGCGGCGAACGTGCCGGACGCCGACCTGCGCACCCAGCTCTACCTCGACCGCGGCGCGACCGCGCTGGCCCGCGGCGCCCGCCAGGAGGCGCTCACCGCCGGCAAGTCGGCCCTGGACCTGGCCGACGGCAGCGGGAACCGCGCCTACCGGGCCCGCGCCCACCGCGGTGTCGCGGAGACGCTGCACGCGATGGGCGACCACGAAGGCGCGGTCACACACTGGGCCGCGGCCGAGGCCGAGTTCGCCGCGCTCGACCTGCCGGAAGCCGGCGAGGTCCGCGAGGAACGCTCGGCGCTCGGGTGCGCCTGCGGCCCGCGGTGAGCCGTGAGTGGCGGCGACGGTGCCGCCACCCACGGCCGGCCGGTCAACCGTGCCAGGGGTTGCCGTCGGTGGTGTCCGTCGGCGTCGGGGTGACGACGGCGGCGGCCGGGGCCCCGCCGTTGTCGTCGGCGGACGCCGCGGTGGAACCGAGCAGCGGCAGGGCGGCGAGCGCGCAGATTGCGAGCGCCGGGCCACCGAATTTGAGCAGCTTCTTGGACATGACGAATCCTCCTCGGAAACGGTGATTTCTGAGCGCTTCGGAGAATTTCTGCGCCCACCACCGAGGATTCGCGCCGCCGCATTGACCGACAAGGGGTTTCCTGTGTCATAAACGAACAGGAAACAGTTTCCGCCGTCGCATCCACGCGCTGTCCACTTCCTGTCCACACCCGGCGCGGATGCTGCGGGCACACCGGAGGCCGCGTTCTCGAGGGGGGAACGCGGCCTCCGGATCAGCCCACCGGCTGCGGCCGCGCCGCCGGGATCGCCGCGACGACCAGCGCACCGGCCAGGAGCAGCGCCGACGCCGTGACCAGCGCGATCGACGTCGTCGTGCCGGCCAGCACGGCCCCCAGGACGGCCACCCCGAGCGCCGCGCCCGCCTGCCGGGCCGCGTTCAACGCGCCGCCGGCGACGCCGGTCAGGTCGGGCGGCGCCGCGGCGACCACCGCCGTCAGCAGCGACGGGATCGCCAGCGACACCCCGAAGCCCAGCATCGCCAGCGCGACCACCGACAGGACCGCCGCCGTCGAACACGCCTGGACCAGGACGCCGAGTGACATCAGCAGAAAGCCGGCCACCGCCGGCACTCGTGGTCCGACGCGAGCCACCAGCCGGCCGGTGAAAATCGGGTTGAACGCCGTCGGGATCGTCACCGGGAGGAAGGCCATTCCGGTCATCGACGGCGGATATCCGCGGGTTTCCTGGAAATACAGTGACAGCACGAACAGCACCCCGGACAACCCGAAGTTCACGATCGCGCCCGCGGCGAGCCCCAGCGGGAACGCCCGAGCCCGGAACAGGCGCGCGGGGAGCATCCGGCCGCGCCTGGCCGGGGTCGGCGGCGCCGGACGGGACAACGCCAGCGCGATCGCGGCCACCGGGACGTTGACCAGGAAGATCGCCCGCCAGCCGAACGCCTCCGTCAGCAGGCCGCCCAGCAGGGGCCCGGCCACCAGTCCCGTCCCGCTCACCGCGGCCCAGACGCCCATCGCCTTCGCCCGCGCGCCCGGCGCCGGGAAAGCCGCCGCGATGAGCGACAGCGAGGAGGGCACCAGCAGGGCGCCCGCGACGCCGAGCAGGGCCCGGAGCGCGATCAGCATCAGCGTCGAGAACGACAGCGCCGACAAACCGGACAGCGCCGCGAACGAGACCAGGCCGGTGAAGAACACGCGGCGGGCGCCGAAGCGGTCCGACCACGCGCCCGCCACCAGCAGGAACGCCGCGAACGTCAGCGTGTAGCCGTTGGAGATCCATTGCTGCGCCGGCAACGACGGCGAAAGGGCCGGGAGGGCGACCGTCACGATCGTCGTGTCCAGCATGACCAGGAAGTAGCCCAGCGAAAGGCCGGCGAGGAGTCTTGCCACACCCGGAAGCCTGGACGCTCGGTGACTTCGGCGGAAGCAGGCAGTTACGATGGCGGGTATCGGGACCGCCGATGGTGGGGGATGCCATGGAACTGCGCCACCTGCGCACCTTCCGCGTCGTCGCGCGGACGCTCAACTTCACCCGCGCCGCCGCCGAACTGCACTACGCCCAGTCCAGCGTCACCGAGCAGATCCAGGCCCTGGAAGCGGAACTCGGCTCGAAGCTGTTCGAACGCGGGCGGCGGCTGCGGCTCACCGGCGCCGGCGAACGGCTCGTCGGGTACGCCGGCCAGGTGCTCGAACTCGTCGAAGAGGCCAGGGCCGCGGTCGACGAGGAACGCGGTGAACCCGAAGGCGAGCTGACCATCGGCGCCCTCGAAACCTTGTGCGCCCAACGCATCCCGGCCCTCTTCGGCGCGTACCGGACGCGGTGGCCGCGGGTGCGCGTCACGCTCCGGGAGGGCGGCCGCGGGGAGCTCTACCAGGCCGTGCAACGGTCCGAAATGGACGTTTGCTTCACCTTCGGCGACGCACCCGCCGACCCGGCCCTCGCCAGTGCGTCGCTGGGCACCGAACAGCTCGTCGTCATCGTCCCGCCGGGCCATCCGCTGGCCGGCCACGACGAACTCCGGCCCGAAGACCTCGACGGCGTCGGGTTCCTCGCGACGCCGGACGGCTGCGGCTTCCGGGAGATGCTGGACCGGATCGCCGGGCCGGTCGTCGAGGCCGAGGTCGGCAGCCTCGCCGCTCTCGCGCGGTGCGTGGCCGCCGGCCTGGGGTGCGGGCTCGTGCCCGCCATCGTCGACCACGAAGGCGCGGTCGCCGTCCCGCTGGCCGGCGCGACCACCGGCGTCACCATGACGTGGCGGCGGCGCGACGAGCACAAGCCGAGCGTCGCCGCGCTGCTCGCCACCGCCTACGCGTCGTCCAGCACGGAAACCAGCTCGTCCGGCAGCGCCAGGGTGAAGGCCGGCGCGATCGACTCGTAGTGCGCCCACGTCCGCGGGCCGATCAGCGGGATCACTCCCTTGTGGACCAGCCACGCCAACGCGACCTGGTTGCCGGAAACGCCCAGCTCCGAAGCCACCTTCGCCACCGCCGCCAGCCGCGCTTCCGACGCCGGGCCGGCGTACGCGCGCCAGACCGGCGTCGACTCCCGGTAGGCCGCGTCGTCGTAGATCCCGCGCAGCAGCGAGGAATACGCCGCCAGGGAGACGTCCGGGTGCAGCGACAGCCAGTCCAGCAGCTCGCCACCGGCGATGGACGGGACGTCGGCGCCGGCCGGGCGCAGGTACGAGTGCTGGACCTGGACCGCCACCGGCGACGCCCAGCCGTTGGCCAGGGCCAGCGCGCGGATGCGGTCCAGGCGCCAGGTCCGGACGTTGCTCCAGCCGATGTACCGCACCTTGCCGGACCGCACCAGAGCGTCCAATGCGGACAGGGTCTCTTCGAGCGGGACGCGGCGGTCGTCCACGTGGACGTAGTAGAGGTCGAGGTGGTCGGTGCCCAGACGGCGCAGGCTCGCCTCGGCCTCGCGTTCGATCACCGCGGCTCCCGCGCCCTCGAACGTGCGCTCCACCGCGTCCCAGTCCACCGTGCCGTCCGGATGCCGGGCCGCGCGGGCCGCCGGGAGGTCGGTGATGCCCGCCGACACCTTCGTCGCCAGGAACACCCGGTCACGGCGACCCCGCAGCAACCGGCCCAGCAGGGACTCGCTTTCGCCGCCGGTCGCGTCCGGTGCCCACCAGGCGTAGCAGTTCGCCGTGTCCAGGAAGTCGCCGCACGCGTCGAGGTACGCGTCCAGGATGCGGGCCGACGTGGGCTCGTCGGTCGACGTGCCCATCGTCATGCAACCCAGCGACACCTGACTCACGTGCTGACCGGTCCGGCCCAGTTCCACCTTCTTCATGAGATCGAGCCTAGGCAGAATCGGTCCGGTACTACGATCCAATGGCGTGGCCGGATCACAGACCAATTGGGGCGTCCTGCTGGAACCGGCCGGGCCCGGGCCGAAACACGAACAGCTGGCCCGGGCCCTGCGCCAGGCCATTCGCGAAGGCAGCCTCGACGACGGTGTCGCGGTGCCGCCGAGCCGTCAGCTCGCCGCCGACCTGGGGTGCTCGCGGTGGGTCGTCACGCAGGCGTACGCCCAGCTCGTCGCCGAGGGGTACCTGGCCGGACGCACCGGGTCGGCCACCCGGGTCCGTCGCGTGGCGGGCGAAACCGGCCCGAAGACACCGCCCACGGCGACCCCGCCGCCGCGGTACGACCTCGCCCCGGGCCTGCCCGACCTGCGGCACTTCCCCCGCCGGGCGTGGGCGGAAGCGGTCTGCGAGGTCCTCACCACCGCGCCGCACACGGACTTCGGGCTGCCGCAGCCGGGCGGCCACCCGCGGCTGCGGCGGGTCCTGGGCGACTACCTCCGGCGCGTCCGCGGCGCCGCACCCGGCACCGTGCTGGTGTGCGGCGGCGTCACCGACGGCGTGACCGGCGTGTGCCGCGCCCTGGTCGAGCGCGGCCACACCCGGCTGGCGGTCGAGGATCCCGGGTGGACGCGGTTGTGGCGGGCCGCCGAAGGCGCCGGGATGGCCGTCGAGCCGGTGCCGGTCGACGGCGAAGGCCTCGACGCCGGGCGGATTCCGGCCGGCGTCCGCGCGGTGCTCGTCACGCCCGCGCACCAGTTCCCCACCGGTGTCGTGCTTTCGCCGCGGCGGCGGGCCGCGCTCCTCCGCTGGGCGCGGGACGTCGACGGGCTGGTCCTCGAAGACGACTACGACGCCGAGTTCCGCTACGACCGGCGGCCCGTCGGCACCGTCCAGGGCACCGACCCCGGGCGGGTCGCGCTCTTCGGGTCGGTCAGCAAGACGCTCAGCCCCGCGCTCGGGCTCGGCTGGGCGGTGGTGCCTCCACAGTGGACAGTGGGCACGCGGCCGCCGCCCGTGGTCGACCAGCTCGCGCTCGCCGGCTTCGTCGAGAGCGGCGGCTACGACCGGTACCTGCGGAGCGCCCGGCTGCGCTACCGCGCCCGGCGCGACCGGCTCGTCGCCGCGCTCGGCCCGGCGCGGCTCTCCGGCGTCGCGGCCGGGCTGCACCTGGTGCTCCACCTCGACCAGGACGCCGCAGCCGTCGTCGGCCGGGCGAGAACGGCGGGCGTCAAGGTGACCGACCTCGACGGCTACCGGGCCGCGCCCGGCGAGCCCGCCCTCGTCCTCGGCTACGGCAACCTCGCGGACACCGGCGTCGAGGCCGCCGCGGCGCTGCTCCGCGAGGCGATGACAACGGCTTGACCTGGTTGCCGCCTTCCAAACGCCCCGCCGATGTGAAAGGCTGCTGGACAGTCCGCTTCTGACAACGTTGTCACCTGGGAGGTGCGCCCCATGGGGTCGCAGCAGAGCAGACGGCTGGTCGCCGCCGCGGCCGCCGGGCTCGTGGTCGCCGCCACGAGCCAGGCCACCGCACACGCCGCCGTGCCGGTCGATCCGGTGAGTTCGGTCAACCCGTTCGTCGGCACGCAGAACTTCGGGAACACCTTCCCCGGCGCCAGTGCGCCGTTCGGGATGGTGCAGGTCAGCCCGGACACGGGCGGCCAGGGCGGCTACGACTACCTGCAGAACGCGATCTACGGCTTCAGCCAGACGCACCTGTCCGGCGTCGGCTGCGGCGTGATGGGCGAGCTGCCGGTCATGCCGACCACCGGGGCCGTGGACAACGTTGACAAGAACGCCTACCGGTCCGAGTACCGCCACGACGACGAGCACGCCGAGCCCGGCTACTACCGCGTCGGCCTGAAGAAGTACGGCGTGAACGCCGAGCTGACGGCGACCGCGCGCACCGGCTGGCAGCGATACACGTTCCCGTCGACCGGGCAGGCGAACGTCCTGTTCAACACGGGCCAGGCCAACCAGTCCGTCAAGGACTCCGAGATCCACGTCGTCGGCGACCGGACCCTCGAGGGCCGCGTCCGCGCCGGCGGGTTCTGCGCCGGGCACGACGAGCACACCGTCTACTTCACCGCCACCTTCGACCGGCCGTTCAGCTCGTTCGGCACCTGGCGCGGTTCGACACGCAGCGAGGGCAGCCGCGACGCCGCGGGCACCGGCGGCAACGGCGCCTGGGCGAGCTTCGACGCGACCACCGACCACGACGTCGTGCTCAAGGTCGGCCTCTCCTACACCGGCCTGGACGGCGCCCGGAAGAACCTGACGGCGGAAACGAAGGACAGCTACGACTTCGACGCCACGCGCGCGGCGCTGCACCAGCAGTGGGCCGACCGGCTCGGCGCGATCAAGATCGGCGGCGGCACCACCGAGCGGCAGACGGCGTTCTACACGGCGCTCTATCACGCGCAGCTGCACCCGAACCTGGCCGGCGACACCGACGGCGCGTACACCGGCTTCGACGGCAAGGTGCACACCGCCGGCGGCTACACGCCGTACCAGAACTTCTCGCTGTGGGACACCTACCGGCCGCAGAACCAGCTGCTGGAGATGCTCGAACCGCAGGTCGCGCGCGATGTGGCACTTTCGGTCGTCGCCATCGGCCGTGACGGCGGGTGGCTGCCGCGGTGGGCGCTGGCCGAGAGCGAAACGAACATCATGACCGGCGACCCGGTCACGCCGTTCCTCGTCGAAGCGTGGTCGAAGGGCCTGCTCGCCGGGCACGAAGAAGAGGCGTACGCGCTGCTCAAGAAGAACGCCACGAGCACCCCGCCCGCCGACTCGCCGTACAACGGGCGCTCCGGCGTCAACCACTACAACGAGCGGGGATACATCCCGAGCGGGCTGGAGCTCGGCAAGGACTGCGCGGCCAAGGGCGGCGACAACGACTGCGAGCACCCGGCGTCGGCGACCATGGAGTACGCCGCCGCGGACGCGTCGCTCGCGCTGATGGCCCGCGGCCTCGGCCACCAGGCGGACGCGCGGATGTTCGCCGACCGCGGCCAGTGGTACCGCAACCTGTGGGACACCTCGATCCAGCAGTTCCGCCCGCGCACCACCGAGGGCACCTTCCTCACGCCGTACAACCCGGTCGACGCCGGCCACCAGTTCCACGAAGGCGGCGCCTACCAGTACCAGTGGCTCGTGCCGCAGGACCCGGCCGGGCTCGTCTCGCTGATGGGCGGCCGGACGGCGACCGAGAAGCGCCTCGACTCGTTCTTCTCCTACGGCAACCTGCTTTCGGACCCGGCGGGTACGGCCCGGAAGGACTGGATCGCCAGCCCGTACGACTACTACGGCAAGGCGACGTACAACCCGAACAACGAGCCGGACCTGCTGGCGCCCTACATGTACAACTGGGTCGGCGCCCCGGCGAAGACGGCGACCGTCGTCCGCGCGGCGATGACGCTGTTCACCACCGGCCCCGACGGCATGACCGGCAACGACGACCTCGGCACGATGTCGGCCTGGTACGTCTTTTCGTCGCTGGGCCTGTACCCGACGATGAGCGGCGCGAACTTCCTGGCGGTGTCGAGCCCGCAGTTCGAGTCGGCGACCGTCCGCATCGGACAGTACGGCGCTTCGCAGGGCGGCACTCTGACGGTGTCGGCGCCGGGCGCGAGCGACACGAACCGGTACATCCAGAGCGTGTCGCTCAACGGCCGCGACGTCCGGCAGACGTCCCTGGACTGGTCGTCCCTGGCGCACGGCGGGACGCTCTCGCACAAGCTCGGCTCCCGCCCGTCGTCGTGGGGAACGTCTTCGTCCGCGGCGCCGCCGTCGGTGAACAACGCCGTGGGCGACCTGCGGCGGCACGTCGACGCTTCGCTGCGGCAGACGTCGATCGTGATCCCCTCGGGCCCGGCGCAGCAGGTGCACCTCGACCTGGACGTCCTGGCGCAGAACCCGGTGTTGCAGCCGGTGACGGTTTCGGTGACGTCCCCGTGGAAGGCGCAGGTCCAGCCGCTGCGGCTGATCTGGTCGGGCCGGCTGCCGGTGCAGCAGACCGTGCCGATCACGGTGCACGTGCCGGCCGGAGCGGCGCTCGGGACGTACCCGGTGCAGGTGACGGTGTCGGGGCTGGGCGCGAACAAGGTGACACGCTCGGCGACGATCGAGGTCCGGACACCGTCGGCGTGCGTGTCACCCGGCCCGCAGTGCGCGGTGGACCTGAGCCGCGACCGCAACCACGACGGCACGGCCACGGTGGCGGCATCCACGGAGGGCAACTTCGACGGCGGCGGCTGGAGCTACGACGCGGCCCTGCTCCCACCGGCAGGCCCGGTGGCGTGGGACGGCGTCACGTACGCGGCCCCGGACGCTTCGGGGACGTCGCCGGACTTCGTGGAGGCCCGCGGCCAGTCGCTGCTGCTACCGGCGGGTCAGCACACGGCGCTTCGCATGGTGGGGGCCTCCCACAACGGCCCGGTATCGACGACGGTGACGGCCCACTACACGGACGGGACGAGCGCTGATTTGGCGTTGACGTTCGGCGACTGGGCGGGGTCCGGCGATCCGGTGCTGCTGGAGATGCCGCACCGGATCAAGGCGGGGAGCGGGGTCGACGGGCCGCCGGTGCGGCTGTTCGGGATCTCGGGCGCGCTGGACGGCGGGAAGACCGTGCAGTCGGTGAGCCTGCCGAACGACCCGCGGGTGGAGATCTACGCGCTCACCCTGGTGTGAGGGGTTGGGTTCGCCGGGGAGTTCGCTTCCCGGCGGACCGGACCGGACCGCCAGGTCAGGGCGAGGGCCGGCGTCAGGCGACGATCCGCGGTTCCGAAGCCAGCCGCGACAGGACGTGCGTCAACCGTCGCGCCGCCACGTCCCACTCCTCCAGGGCGCTGCCCCGGCCCAGTGCCGCCGTGCGCAACGAGCGGCGCAGCTCCGGGTCCGCGTACCAGCGGTGCAGTGCGTCCGCCAGTGCGTACGGGTCGTCCGGGCCGACCAGCAGGCCCGGCATCTCGCCGTCCGCGTCGACGCCCAGGGCGTCGTACACCCCGCCCACCTCCGACGCCAGGACCGGGATACCCCTGGCCAGTGCCTGCGCCACGTACATACCGGACGTCGCCGCGCGGGCCGGGATCACCAGGAGGTCCGCCGCGTTGTAGGCGGCGGACAGGTCGACCTCGTCGCCCGCCAGGGTGATGCGGTTGCCGAGGCCGAGGCGCTCGATCGACCAGCCGAGTTCCTCGACGTACGCCGGGTCCGCCGTCAGGGAGCCGGCGAAGACGCAGGACAGGGCCAGGTGGTCGACCTCGCCGAGGGCCTGGACCAGCAGGTCGTGGCCGTTTCGGCGGGTGACGTCGCCGACGCACAACAGGCGTGACACGCCGTCCGCGCCCGCCGCGAGGGGGGCCGCGTCCGTGCCCGGCTTGGCCACGTAGACGCGGGCCGGGTCGAGGTCGTGGCGGTCGATCAGGACCCGGGCGAGCCAGGGGCTGGTCGCGACGACCATGCCGGCCATCCGCAGCGTCTCGCGCTCGCAGGCGTCGAGCTCCGCGGCGTGCGCCGGGTCGAGCCCCGGCTCGTCGGCGAGGGCCTGGTGGACCAGCACGGCCAGGCGCAGGCGGCGCGCGTGCGGGACGACGATCTCGGGTACGCCGGCGGCGATCATGCCGTCGAGCAGCACGACCGTCCGGTCCGGGAGCGCGGCGAGCGACCGCGCCAGCCGGCGTCTCGACGTCGCGTCCGGCTCCGGCCAGTCGCCGGCGATCGGCAGCTCCAGCACCGGCTGGCCGACCGCGGGCAGGGTCTGGCACATCCGCTTGTCGTAGGTGTCGCTGCCCGGTGGCGCGGCCGGGAGGATGAACACCATCGGGTCGGCGGGCCTCATCGCGCGCGCCGGAGCAAGGCGGTGGGAACGGGCACAGCTACCTCCAGCGTGGGTCGACGGCGGTGACGGCTCATACGTCACACGCACCCCGGGCCGCGAAGGTTCAGCTCTGCGAGTCAATCATCCAAACGCCGTTCACCTGGACCATGGTGAAGGTGTCGTTTTCGCCCTGACCGCCGTCGTAGGTGACGTGCGCCGTGACCCGGTTCGGCCCGGCCTCCTTCGCCCCCGTCACCTGCACCGACTTGTACCGGCCCCAGAAGTTCTTGTACGTCTCGTATGTCTGGTTGCGCGAGGCCCGGAAGTGCGGCGTGAGCAGGTTCCACGCCGCCTCCGGGTTGGCCGGCAGCAACGCGTAGTAGCCGGTGAGGGCGTCGACCGGGCTCTTCGACGAGGCCACCGTCGAGACGGTCGGCAAGGACGACGGGGCCGAGGTCGCCGAGGTCGGCGGGGAGGACGGCGCGGGCGAGGACGACGGCGGCGGCGTGGGAGTCGCGGACGCCGAGGTGGACGGCGCCGTCGTCGGTGGCGGCGCGGCGACGTTGTCGTTCGGCGACTTCTGCCGCACGACCAGCAGGATCGCCACGACGACCGCGACGCACAGCAGCGCCGCGCCCGCGCCGACGGCGATCAGGCCCTTGCGCGCGCCCGGCGAGACCGCGGTGACCTCGCCCGCGGGCACGGCGACCGCGGCCGGCACGGCGGGCACCGCCGGCGGCTCGGCGTCCGGGATCGTCGCGGCGAGCACCGAGTCCCCGGGCTCCGCGTCCGGCAGCAGCGCCCGCAGCTCCTGCTCGACCTCGTCCATCGACGGCCGCTCGGTGGGCTCGGAAGCGAGCATCCGCAGCAGCAGCGGCGTCAGCCGGCCCGCCTTCTCCGGGGGCACGACCTCGCCGCTGGACGCCTTGTACAGCAAGGCGATCGGGTTGTCGGCGGTCCCGTACGGCGACTGCCCCTCGACCGCGGCGTACAGCGTGGCGCCGAGCGAGAAGACGTCGGCGGCGAAGTCCGCCTCCTCGCCGCGGGCCACCTCCGGCGCGAGGTACGCGGGCGTGCCGGCGATCTCGCCGGTGGCCGTCAGCTTGACGTCACCGATCGCCCGGGAGATGCCGAAGTCGGTGATCTTCGCCGTGCCGTCCTCGGCGACCAGGATGTTGGCCGGCTTCACGTCGCGGTGCACCACCCCGGCGCGGTGCGCGCCGGCCAGCGCCGAGCTGATCTGCACGCCGACGCGGATGGCGTCGTCCACCGTCGCCGGCTCCTCGCCGAGCACCAGCGCCAGGCTCTTCGACGGCAGGTACTCCATCACCAGCCACGGCCGGTCCTCCTCCTCGAGGACGGCGAATACGGTGATCGCGTGGGAATGCTGCAGCCGGGCGGCGATCCGCGCCTCGCGCATCGCGCGGTTCTTCGCCTCCTGGGTGCGCTGCTCGTCGTGGTCGTGTGGCAGCAGCAGTTCCTTGATCGCCACCGTGCGGTCGAGCTTTTCGTCCTGCGCCCGCCACACCGTGCCCATCGCGCCGCCGCCGATCGGCTCGACCAGCCGGTACCGATCGCGGATCCGGCGACTTTCCACGAGCATCCACCATTCTCCGATGTGGCCGACGAGATCCGGTCAGCATGCCAGGCCGGGCGGCCGACCGGTACCAACGTAGCCGAAAACCTTGCGCGGACAGCGCAAACGACCGCTGTGGCGCCGCTTACGTGTACCCGGGAATCCTAACGAACAACCCCGTACGCACGATCAAGTGCGTCCACGATCTCCTTGCGCAGCCCCGCGCCGACGGCGATCGTCGCCGCGGAACCGACCGTGTGCTCGCGGCCGTCGCGGTCCACGACAACGCCGCCGGCCTCGCGCACGAGCAGCACGCCGGCCATGGTGTCCCACGGGTTGTTGGACAGGATCAGTGCGGCGTCGAGCTTTCCGTCCGCGACCCAGGCGAGGTCGATCGCCGCCGTGCCGAGCATCCTGATCTTCTGCGCCCGCGCGCCGAGGTCGGACAGGAGCGTCAGCCGGGCGCGGTTCTTCTCCTCGGCGAGCTCACCGATCGCGAAGTCGCCGACGGCGATCATCGCGTCGCGAACTTCCGTCGCGGCCGACGCACCGACGCGCTCTCCGTTCGCGAAAGCACCTTCGCCGCGCGCGGCGGTGTACGTGACGCCGAGGTACGGCAGCGCGATCGCGGCGACCGTGCTGTGGTCGCCGTCCACCAGGGCCAGGGAAATCCCGCAGAGCGGAATTCCGCGGGCGAAGTTGGCGGTCCCGTCGATGGGGTCGAGCGCCCACCAGCGGCCGCCGCGCTCCCCGCTGCGGCCGCGCTCCTCGCCGAGGATCCCGATCTCCGGCGTCTCGGCGGCGAGGAACGCCCGCAGCGCATCCTCGACCGCCGTGTCGACGTCGGTCACCAGATCGCGATCGCCTTTCGCGGAAACGGAAAAAGCCGGGCGCGACCGGACGATCCCCGTCGCCTTCGCCACGGCCTCGCGCGCGATGTCCAGTAGTGCGGCATGCTCGGTCATGCTCACCAACCTAGTGAAGGGCCGCAGCGATGACCGATCTGTTCCCGCTCGCCACCACCGCCGACGAGCAGGAGCGGCGGGCGTCGGTCGCGGTGCTGCCGGTCGGCAGCTTCGAGCAGCACGGCGCGCACCTGCCGCTGGCCACCGACACGATCATCGCGGCGACCCTGGCGAAAGCGGTCGCCGGCCGCTACCCCGTGCTCCACCTGCCGCCGATCACGATCTCGTGCTCGCACGAGCACGCGGCCTGGGCCGGCACGGTGAGCATCTCCGCCCGGACGCTGCACGCCGTGGTCACCGACGTCGCCGCGTCGCTGCGCGCGTCGGGCGTGGAGCGGCTCGTGCTGGTCAACGGGCACGGCGGCAACTACGTACTGTCCAATGTGGTCCAGGAGGCGGCCGGCGCGCTGGCGCTGTTCCCGGGCGTCGCGGACTGGCAGGCGGCGCACACCGCGGCCGGCCTGCGGACGTCCCCGGACGACGACATGCACGCGGGTGAGCTGGAGACGTCGATCCTGCTGCACGCCCACCCGCACCTGGTCCGCCCCGGACACGAGGAGGCCGACCACGTCACCGACCGGGAGCACCTGCTGACGCTGGGCCTGCGGGCGTACACGGAGTCGGGGGTGGTCGGCCGTCCTTCGCTGGCGACCGCGGCGAAGGGGCACGTCCTGCTGGACACGCTGGTCCAGCGCTTCGCCGGGGTGCTCGAGGTGTTAGGCGCCTGAGTAGGCCTGGCCCAGGTGCGGCAGCAGGTGGGCCATCCGCTCGGCCTTCGTCCGCAGGTACCGCAGGTTCTCCGGATTCGGCGGAACCAGCAGCGGGACCTGCTCGCTGATCCGGATTCCGTAGCGCGTGAGCTGCTCGACCTTCTGCGGGTTGTTGGACAGCAACCGCACCGAGCGGATGCCGAGGTCGGTCAGGATGCCCGCCGCCGCGTGGTAGTCGCGGGCGTCGACCGGCAGGCCCTGCACCACGTTCGCGTCGACCGTGTCGAGGCCCTCGTCCTGCTGCAGCCGCATCGCCTCGAGCTTCGCGAGCAGGCCGATGCCGCGGCCCTCGTGGCCCTGGACGTACACGAGCACGCCCGAGCCCTCCTCGACGATCCGGTCCAGCGCCACCGCCAGCTGGTCGCCGCATTCGCAGTGCGTCGAGCCGAAGACGTCGCCGGTCAGGCACTCGCTGTGCACCCGGGTCAGGGCGCCGAGGGGCGAGATCTCGCCGTACACCAGCGCGACCTGCTCGGTACCGGTGCGGTCGAGGTACCCGACCGCGCGGAACGTCCCGTGCCGGGTCGGCAACCGGGTCTCGACCACCCGCTCGACCACGGCCCGGCGCGGCAGCTCCCCCGCGACCTCGCTTGCTGTCATGGCCTCCACCTCTCTATCCCGGCACTTCCACCTGGAAGGGCCGGGCCGTTCGTGCGGCACTTTCACGTGAAAGTGCCGTCCGGCGCACCCCAGCGAGGCTCCGGACGAGCAGGACACCGGCGCCCGGCAGGCTCGCGACCAGCGTGAGCACGCCGTAGACGACGGCGACGGTGACACCTTGGGCGGCGCCCAGGCCGGCCGCGCCGAAGAGCAGGGCGCAGACGCCCTCGCGCGGGCCGAAGCCGCCGACGTTGAGCGGCAGGCCCATCGCGAGCAGCGCGAGGACCATCAGCGGCACGAGCTGCCACACCGGCGCGCCGACCCCGGCGACCCGGGCGGCGACGACGAACAGCGCCAGGTGCCCGGCCAGCGTCGCCACCGACAGGAAACCCACGCTGGGCCAGGTCTCGCGGGTCAGCAGGCCCAGCCGGACGTCGGCGAGGGTGGCGGCGAAGCCGCGCCGGAACTTCGACGGGCTGTGGATCCAGCGCCCGCCCAGCAGGCGGCCCACGACCAGCGCGGCCACGGCGGCCACCGCGACGACCACCCCGGCCACCACGACGACCTCGCGGAACGCGCCGGGCACGACCCCCGGCGACGCGAGCACGACGGCGACCGCGGACGCGATCAGCACGACCTGGCCCGCGGTCCGCTCCAGGACGACGGCCCGCACGCCGCGGGGCACGTCCCCGCTGTCGCGGCCGTGCTGGACCGCGCGGTGGACGTCGCCGAGGACGCCCGCGGGCAACACGCCGTTGAGGAACAGCGCCCGGTAGTAGTCACCGACCGCGGCGCGCAGCGAAAGCCGCAGGCCGAGCCGGGTGGCGACGATCTGCCAGCGGCCCGCGCTGAGCAACGTCGTCACGAAGCCGATGGCGAGGGCGGCCAGCACGCCGACGGCGCTGATCCGGCCGAGGCCGTCGAGGAAGGCGGCGCTGCCGAGCTGCCAGACGAGGACCGCGAGGATGCCGACGGCGCCGAGGATCCGCAGCCAGGCCAGCGCGCGCTTCACGCCGCCACCTCACGGCTCGGCGGCAGGACCAGCAGGTCGCCGTGGTGGATGACCGCGTGCAGCTCGCCGGCCGCCGCCGGCTCGAGCCGTCGCTGCAGGTAGCCGTCGGCGACCGGACGCAGCCCGGGCAGCTGCTCGACGGCCGCGCCGACCCAGCCCTCGAGCCACTGCCGCTGCAGTTCGGCCTGGTCCGGGCCGAGCCGCCAGGCGCTGTCCGCCCGGACGACCCGGGCGCCGAGCCTCTCGAACGCGGTCGCGGCGACGTCGACCGCGTTCGGGCCGAGAAGCCGGCGGCCGTCGTCGGTGACGCGGCGCTGGTGGGCGTTGAAGGCGGCGGCGACGGCCGGGTCGAGCGGGTCGGCGGGCGAGAGCTCCACCTTGCCGGTGACCGACAGCATCAGCAGCGCCGCGCAGCCCGCTTCGACGACCGCCGTGGCCAGGGCGGTGACCTCGTCCCTGGTCAGCAGGTCGAGCAGCGCGGACGCGGTGACCAGCGACGTCCCGGCGAGGTCGGCGGCCCGCAGCGCGGTGACGTCCCGCTGCTCGGCGACGACGTCGACCGGGCTGCCGTCCAGCGCGGTGTCCGGCAGGCCGGCCTGCGCGTGGGCGAGCAGCTCGGTGTCGTGGTCGTGCAGGATCCAGTGCTGGGTGCCGGGCAGGCGCGCGGCCAGCCAGCGGCCCAGCGAGCCGGTGCCGCAGCCGAGGTCGCGGATGACGAAACCACCCCGGGGGGTCCGGGGGGCAGCGCCCTCCCGGGCGGGGTGCGGGGGTTGCACCCCCGCAGTCTCGGCCAGGTGGACGCGCAGCGGGTCGAGGAGCTCGGTGGCGCGGGCCGCGGCGTCCGCGGGTTCGCGCAGGTAGAGCCAGTCCGGCGCGAACGCGGTCATGCCGCCGCCTCCTGCCGGAGGAGGATGTCGGCGATCCGGCGGGCGGTGTCGTCCCAGCCGGTCAGGGTCTCGCGGCGCAGCTTCGCCGACGCGCGCAGCCGCGTCCGCAGCGCCGGCTCGGTGAGCCAGCGGCGCAGGGCGGCGCCGAGCGCCTCGACGTCGTCGCCGGGGACGAGCATCCCGGGCACCGAGCCGTCCGGCGCGACGCCGAGCGTGTCGGGCAGCGCGTCGACGTCGGTGGTCAGCACCGGCACGCCGCGGGCGAGGGCCTCGGTGACCACCATGCCGAAGGTCTCGGCGCGCGAAGGCAGCACGAGCAGGTCGGCGGTGTGGTAAGTCGCGGCGAGCGCCGCGCCGGTGCGCGGGCCGGTGAGCGTGAAGCGGGCGCCGAGCCGGTGCTCGCGCAGCCGCTCGACGTACTTGGTCTCGCGGCGGATCCCGCCGACGCATTCGCAGGTCCAGCGCAGGTCGGCGACGGTTTCGAGGGCCTGGGCGAGCACGCCCTGTCCCTTGCGCGGGGTCACGTTGGCCACGCAGACCAGCCGCGACACGCCGTCGGTGCCGATGGCCGGCGGCGAAGGGTCGACGCCCGGCGTCACCGCGTGCACGCGGTGGGGGGCCAGGCCGTGGTGGCCGATCAGCCGGCGGGCGGCCCACTCGCTGGTCGCGACGACCGAGCCGGCGGCCCGCAGCGTCTCGCGTTCCAGCGCGTCGAGCTCGGCGGCGAGCGCGGGCGGCAGGCCGGTCTCGTCGGCCAGGGGCAGGTGCACCAGCACCGAGAGCGAAAGGCGCCGGGCCTGCGGGACGACGACCTCGGGCACCCCGCAGGCGACCAGGCCGTCGAGCAGCACGGCCGAGCCGGTGGGCAGCGCGGAGAGGAGGTGCCCGAGGACCGCGCGGGCCTCGGTGTCCGGCCGCGGCCAGCTGCCGGCGACGGCGATCTCGCGCACGTCGAGCCCGGCCGCGGCGAGCCGGTCGCACATCCGGCGGTCGTAGGTGTTGCCGCCGCTGGGGACGGACGAGTCGTCGACGTCCCCGGGGAGGATCACGTACAGGCTGTTCACAGGGCACGCTCGTAACTCGCCCAGGCGACGTGCGATTCGTGCAGCGAGACGGCGATCCCTTCGAGGCCGCGCGCGCCTTCGCCGAGGCGTCCGGCGTGGACGGCGTCGGCCAGGCGATCGGCGATGACCTTCGCGAGGAACTCGGTGGAGGTGTTGACGCCCTTGAACTCCGGCTCGTCGTCGAGGTTGCGGTAGTTCAGGTCGCTCAGCACCGCCTTGAGCTCTTCCGTGGCCTTGCCGATGTCGACGACGATGTTGTCCTCGTCGAGCTCGGCCCGGCGGAAGGTCGCATCCACCACGAAGGTCGCGCCGTGCAGGCGTTGCGCGGGTCCGAAGACCTCCCCGCGGAAGCTGTGGGCGACCATCACGTGGTCACGGACGGTGATGCTGAACACCAAGACCTCCGATGCGTTCGGGTGGACGTGGTCACTGCGGCTGATACATGACACGGAGGCACAGGGCGGAAAGTTCATTTGCGGCCAGCCGGGGTAACACGGACGGAAGATCGTCAAACATGCATTCCCCGCTGACCAGCGCTTCGAACGCCGGATCGGCCAGCAGATCGAGGGCGACGGCGAGGCGCTGGGCGTAGCTGCGGTCCGGCCGGGCGACCGTGCCGACCTGGCTGCTGCGGATCACCAGCCGGCGCGAGTGGAAGTTCTCGCCGAGCGGGACGCTCACCCGGCGGTCGCCGTACCAGGACAGCTCCACGACCTCACCTTCCGGCGCGAGCAGCTGCAGGGCTTTGGCGAGGCCGTCCTCGGACGCGCTGGCGTGCACGACGAGGTCGCAGTCGCCCCGGGCGTCTTCGGGAGTCGAGAAGTCGACACCGAGCGCGGCGGCGATGTCCGCTTTGGCGGGATCGACGTCGACCAGCTGCACCTTCGTCGCGGGGAAGCCACTGAGGAGTTTCGCCACGCTCGCCCCGACCATCCCGGCGCCGATGACGGCGATCCGGTCGCCGAGCCGCGGGCGCGCGTCCCACACGGCGTTGACCGCGGTCTCGACCGTGCCGGCGAGGATCGCGCGCCCGGGCGGGACGGCGTCCGGCACCGGCGTCACCGCGCTCGCCGGGACGACGTACGCGGTCTGGTGCGGGTAGAGGCAGAAGACGGTCCGGCCCTCGAGGTGCGGCGGTCCCTGTTCGACGACGCCGACGTTGAGGTAGCCGTACTTGACCGGGCCGGGGAACTCACCCTCCTGGAAGGGCGCGCGCATGACGTCGTGCTGGCTCGCCGGGACGCCGCCGCGGAAGACGAGGGTTTCGGTGCCGCGGCTCACGCCGGAGCACAGCGTGCGGACGAGGACGTCGTCCGGCCCGGGTTCGGGCAGCCGTTCCTCGCGCAGCTGTCCCGAGCCGGGACTTTGAACCCAGAAAGCCTGTTCCACGTGTTTCTCCTCAGCGGGCGACCGGAGGCTGGTGTCGCCACCCTATGAGCAATTCGCGGAGTCGACGATGATCAAACAGGACCTTCTCCTGCGCTCGGTGGTCCCGGCGCCGGTGCTCGCCGCGGGGGTCGTCGCGGGCGGTTCCGGCCCGCTCGCCTGGGCCACCGGGGTCGCCTACGGCCTCGCCCTGGTGCTGCTGACGGAGTGGGGCCTGCGCCGCAGCGGGCGGCCCGCGTTCGGCCCGGCGGACTGGATCACCTTCGCCCGCGCCACGCTCGTCGGGTGCGCGGCGGCGCTGATCGCGGAAGGCGACTTCTCCCTCGGCTGGGTGGTCGGACTGGTCGGCGTGGCGCTCCTGCTGGACGGCCTCGACGGCCAGGTGGCCCGCCGCACCGGCACGGCCTCGGAGTTCGGCGCGCGCTTCGACATGGAGGTCGACGCGTTCCTGATCCTGCTGCTGTGTATCCAGGTGTCCCGCACGCTGGGGCTGTGGGTGCTGGCGATCGGCCTGATGCGGTACGTGTTCGTGGCCGCCTCGTGGACCATGCCGTGGCTGACGGCGCCGCTGTACCCGAGCATGGCCCGCAAGACCGTCGCGGCGGTGCAGGGCGTGGTGCTGGTGGTCGCGGTGTCCGGGCTGCTGCCGGTTCCGCTGGCCTTCGCGGCCGTCGCGCTCGCGCTGGCGTCGCTGGTGTGGTCATTCGGCCGGGACGTCGGCTGGCTGGCCCGCCACCGCGTCGAGCCGGCCCGCATCATCACGCTCAACCGCGCGGCCCTGCGCCGCCCCCTCGGCTACGGCCACAACCAGGCGGCCTGACCCGCCTGCCCTGGAACGCCACATTGAGGTTTTCTCTGTAGCGGCCGTGGTGTTCGTGGTGGGTCAGTACCAGGGTGGCTTGGACGATGTGGCCGATGCGGTGGGGGCAGCGGCTGATGCGGTGCAGTGCTCGCCAGCGGGTTTCGAGCAGGGCCATGGCGCGTTCGCCGAGGGCCCGGGCTCGGGATTGCCGCTGGCTGTAGACCCGCTGGCGGGGGCCGAGGGGTGGTTGACCAGCGCACCCAATGTGGCGTTCGGTGCATCTGACGCACCCAATGTGGCGTTCGGTGCGTCCAGCGCACCCAATGTGGCGTTCGGTGCGTCCAGCGCACCCAATGTGGCGTTCGGTGCGTTGAGCGCAACCAACGCCACATTGGGGCGCTTTGCCTAGCCCGGCTCGCGGGCCGCGCGGGCCCGGCGTTTGCCCTCGTGCATCGCGGCCACCCGGGCGATCGGGATCGTGTGGCCCTCCTCGACCAGGTCCGCCGGCAGCACGAACGGCTCCGGCATCTCCCCGGTCCACGGATCACCGCCGGAGAGCAGGTCCGGAACCGTGTGGACGGTGAAGTCGCCCGGCTTGACGCCGTCCAGCTCGGCCCAGCGGACCGGGAACGACACCGGCACGCCCGGCCGGTGGCGCGGGCTGTACACCGAGATGACCGTCGCGCCGCCCGCCCGCGTCGAGTCCAGGAACACCTTGCCCTCGCGGCGCTCGACCACGAACTCCGTCGTGCCCAGGGCCGGGTCGAGCCGCTCGGCCCGGACCGCCACCGCGCGCGTCGCCGCCGCGATGTCCTCCGTCGGCTGTCCCGGTGCGAGCGGGACGAAGACGTGGACGCCCTTCGAGCCGCTGGTCTTCACCGCGCCGTCGAGGCCGTCGTTGCGCAACGCCTCCCGCACCAGCTTCGCCGCGCCCACCGCCAGCGAGAACGGGGCGTCCGGGGGCGGGTCGAGGTCGAGGACCAGGTGCGTCGGCCCGTTCGCGGGCTCGCGGTGGAACAGCGACGTGTGGTACTCGATCGCGCGCTGGTTGCCGAACCACAGCAGCGTGCGCAGGTCGTTGCCCAGCGCGTAGGAGACGTCCCGTTTGGACGTCTCGGCCCACATGGTGGCCCGCTCGACCCAGTCCGGGGTGTACTTCGGCAGGTTCTTCTGCATGAACGGCCCCTGCCCGCGCAGCACCCGCAGCACGGTCAGCAGCCGGTCGTGCAGCTCCGGCAGCATCCGGCCGGACACCGCCTCGAGGTAGTCGAGCAGCTCGCGCTTCGTGACCCCCGCGTCCGGGAAGACTTCCTGGTCGAGACTGCTCAGCTTGACGCCGTGCCTGATCTCATCGCCGCTCATCGGACCACCCTCGCGTCCCCGGGTGGAGCGGTCAACTCTCGAAGGGCCGTGTCCGTCTTCCACCCAGGGAACGGGTTCAAGAGCGGTAGGCCGCCCGGGCGAAGGCGATCAACGCGCGCGCCGCCGGGCTCAGCGGACCCTCCGTGCGCCACGCCAGCGCGAGCATGCCCCGCAGCCCCGGCCCGCGGAGCCCGATGATCCGCAGGTCCGCCTGGTGGTACCGGGCCAGCGACTCCGGCACGATCGCCACGCCGAGCCCGCGCGTCGCCAGCTGCACCAGGACGTTCGGATCGGCGGCCTCGAAGGCGATCCGCGGCGTCAGTCCCGCCCGCGCGAAGGCCGCGTCCAGCGCCGTGCGCAGGCCCGTCCCCTTCGGCAACGCCATCAGCGGGAGGCCGTCGAGCTCGGGGATGCCGACTTCGTCCCGGCCGGCGAGCGGGCCGGGCGGCGCGGTGACGGCCAGGAACGGCTCCTCGAGCAGGACCTGGGTCGCGATGCCGGCCGGCGGGGCGGTCGAGATGCCGACGACGGCGAGGTCGAGGCGGCCCTCGCGCAGCGCGGTGAGCATGGTGTCGCTGTCGGCCTCCGAGAGCGTGATCTCGACCGCCGGGTACCGCTCGTGGAAGCCGGCCAGCAGGTCGGGCAGCCCGATCGGGCCCACCGACGTCACCATGCCGATCGCCACGTGCCCGCGGACCAGCCCGGCCAGCTCCTCGACGGCTTCGCGCACGCCCCGGACCGCCGCGAGCGCGGCCCGGGCGTGCGGCAGGGCGGCGGCGCCGACGTCGGTGAGCCGGACCGTCCGCCCGGAACGGTCCAGCAGCTCCTGCCCCAGCTCCCGCTCCAGGCGTTTGACCTGGGCACTCACCCCGGGCTGGGCGACGTGCAGCCGCTCCGCCGCGCGCGTGAAGTTGCCTTCCTCCGCGACGGCGACGAAGTACGCGAGCTGGTGCAGTTCCATAAGCACTGATTCTAGTGCGTAGACAACCTAGATCTTGGACTTCTGATCCAGTTCGCCCGAAGCTGGGAGCAGCGAACGAAAGGAGCCGAGATGAACACCCTCCACCCAGGTCAGGACGGTTACGCCGAAGAGGTCGCCGGATTCCAGACGTCGGTGCCCAGCTCGCCCGCGGTGGTCGTCGCCGCCGAAAGCGCCGAGGACGTCGTGGCCGCCGTCCGCTACGCCGCCGAGCACGGGCTGACCGTCGCGGTCCAGGCCACCGGGCACGGCCTGACCGCCGGCACCGACGGCGTCCTGATCAGCACCCGCCGGCTGACCGGCGTCGAGATCGACCCGGCCGCCCGCACCGCCCGCGTCGAGGCGGGGGTCCGGTGGGAGGCCGTGGTCGAAGCCGCCGGGAAGCACGGGCTGGCGCCGCTCAGCGGCTCGTCGCCGGACGTCGGCGTCGTCGGCTACACGCTCAGCGGCGGGTTCGGGGTGCTGGCCCGCCGGTACGGCCGCGCCGCCGACCAGGTCACCGCCCTCGACGTCGTGACCGCCGACGGCGAACTCCGGCGCGTCGAGCCGGGCTCGGACCTGTTCTGGGCGCTGCGCGGCGGCCGCGACGGCTTCGGCGTCGTCACGGCGATCGAGTTCGGCCTGGTCCCGGTGGCCGAGCTCTACGGCGGCAGCCTCACCTTCGACGGCGCGGACGTGCCGTCGGTGCTGCGGGCGTGGCGGACCTGGTCGGCGGCCGCGCCGGACACGCTGACGACGTCGATCGCCCTGATCCGGTACCCCGACCTGCCGGCGCTGCCGGAGCCGCTGCGCGGCCGGCACGTCGCCCAGGTCCGGATCGCCTACCTCGGCGACGACGGGGACGACCTCGTCGCGCCGCTGCGGGCCGTCGCCCCCGCTCTGGCGGACACGCTGCGGGTGCTGCCGTTCACCGAGTCCGGGTCGATCGCGGCCGAGCCGCGGCAGCCGCACGGCTACCACGGCACCAACGCGACCGTGTCCCAGCTGAACGACGCCATGCTCGACGCGGTCCTCGAGCACGCCGGCCCGGGCGCGGCGACGCCGCCGGTGCTGATCGTCGACCGGCTCGGCGGCGCGCTCGCCCGGACCCCGGAAACCCCCGGCGTGGGCTGGGACCGCTCGGCCGAGTTCGTCGTCCGGGCGCTGTCGATGGTCGGCGACGACGGCGTCGCGGCGGTCCGGCGGGTGCACGCGAAGCTGTTCGACGCGCTGGCGCCGTGGACGACCGGGCGGCTGCTGCCGTTCGTGTACGGCGAGCACGCGCCGGAGGAGGTCGCGGAGAGCGTTTACCCGGCCGCGGACCTGCGCCGGCTGCGCGAGCTCCGCCGTCGTTACGACGCCGGAACCGTCTTCCGGGCGGGGTAATGCGGGTCCGGCCGGGCAAATGGCCCGGAAATGCGGGCCATATACTCGGCCGGTCGATCACACCGATGGGGGACCGCCTTGCGCACGATGAGCCACGAGGACTACCTCGGCACGCGGCGGTTCCCCGGCCTCGACGGCCTGCGCGCGCTGGCCGCGACGATGGTCATCTTCTTCCACTTCGGCGGTCCGAACTGGACGTGGCTGTCGGGCTGGGTCGGCGTTTACCTGTTCTTCGTGCTGTCCGGTTTCCTGATCACGACGCTGCTGCTGCGTGAGCAGGACCGGACCGGCCGGATCTCGCTGTCCAACTTCTACATCCGCCGGGTGTTCCGCATCCTGCCGCCGTACCTGGTGATCCTCGGCGGCATCATCGCGTTCGTCCTGCTGCGCGCCGAGTTCCTGGAACGCGGCTTCCCGCGCGCGCTGAAGTACTACCTGACGTTCCTCAACGAGTTCTTCCCGTCGACCAGCGACCACGCCGCGGACAACTTCTTCAGCGGCTCGTGGACGCTCGGCATCGAGGAGAAGTTCTACCTCGTCTGGCCGTTCCTGCTGGTGGCGATCGGCATCGGCGCGGCGAAGCGCAAGTTCCTGCTGGTGGCCGGCGCGATGGTGGTGCTGCTCGCGCTGGTCCCGGTGACCAGCGGCTGGACGCTGGCGGGGTCGAAGGTCGCGATCTACCACTCGACCATCCACTACTTCATCCTCGCGGGCGGCTGCCTGCTGGCGATCACGCTCCACTACCGCCGCGGCTACGCGCTGCTGAAGCCGTTGACGCACCCGCTGGCGGCGATCCCGATCGTCGCGGCGTTCCTGCTGCTGCAGGTGAACCTGGACACGGTGTGGACGGCGTCGGGGCAGAACCTGCTCTGGCTGGTGGCGTACGCGCTGCTGACGATGTTGCTGCTGATCGTCCTGGTGAGCCCGGGCCCGCTGCGCCGGCTACTGGGCACGGCCCCGATGCGGTTCGTCGGCGAGCGCTCGTACTCGCTGTACCTGCTGCAGGGACCGGTGCACTTCGTGGTGGTGCAGGCGGTCCCGGGCCTCGCCGAAAACCGGACGACGTCGGGCCTGGTGGTGTTCCTGGTCGGCCTGGCGATCGCGGACCTGATCCACCGCTGGGTCGAGAAGCCGCTGATCGACGTGGGCAAGCGCGTGATCGCCCGCAAGGAGGAGCGCCGCGAGCAACGCCTGGAAGCGGCCCGGCCGGCAGCGTCCCCCGCCGAGCCGGCTCCCATCGGCTCCTAGCTCGCCGCGGCCGCCTGGCTGCGGGGCGGCCCCGTCCCCTCGGAACGCGGTCGACCGCTCGACAGCGATGGCCGACCGCGAGCCGCCTGGCGAAGTCCAACGCAATTACGCTGGACCGCCGAGCCCGGCTGGCCATCGACGGCCCAGCCCGGTCCCCGCGTCGCACCCCGAGCCGGCCGCAGTCCGGTCCTAGCGCTCCAAGACCACGATCGGGATCAGCCGGTCCGTCTTCTTCTCGTAGTCCGCGAAGCCCTCCGCGTGCTCGACCATGCCCGCGTACAGGCGGTCGCGCTCCGCGCGGTCCGCGATCACCGTGGCCGTGCCCTGGAACTTCTCCGTGCCCACCTCGACCGTGACCTTCGGGTTGGCCACCAGGTTGTGGTACCAGGCGGGGTTCTTCGGGGCGCCGCCCATCGAGGCCGCGATGACGTAACGGTCGCCGTCGCGGGTGTACACCAGGGGGGACAGGCGCTCGGCGCCGCTCTTCGCGCCGATCGTCGTGAGCAAGAGCACGTTCTTGCCCTCGAACATGCCGCCGACCTTGCCCGCGTTGGCCCGGAACTCGTCGACGACCTGCTTGTTGAAGTCGTTCATCTCGGATGGCGTCGTCATGGGATCCCCTGTTTCTGGCCGGTACGCTCGACCGGACGCGCGGTACGCTCGAGCCGAAGCGTTTGCTTTGCAAACAAAGCTACCGAGAGGAGGCAACCGGTGTCAACGGAGGCCGGACCGAGTGTCGAGGACGGCGTGCGGCAGCTGCTGCTGCTCATGCCCCGCCTGGTCGGCCGCGCGAAGCGGACACCGGTGCCGGCCGAGCTCGACGGCTGCGCGCTGGCGCCGCGGCACCTCTCGCTGCTGTCGTACCTGCTCTTCGACGGCCCGATGACGGTGACCGAGCTGGCGACCCGCCTCCAGGTGGCGCCGACGACCGCGAGCCTGATGGTCGGCGACCTCAGCCGGCAGGGCGTGCTGAACCGCGACGAGGACCCGGCCGACCGCCGCCGCACGATCGTGAGCATCACCCCGGACAAGCGCCCGGCCGTCGACGCCTGGCTGGCCCGCGGCGCCAAGGCGTGGAGCGACGCGCTGACGCCGTTGACCCCCGCCGAGCGCCGGCTGGTGATCACGACGCTGGAAGCCTACGAACGCGGCACCTGCGAAGGGCCAGTCTGCTAGTCCTCGCCGCGCTTCTCGCGGGCCAGCTTGCGCTGGGCCTCCGCGCGTTCCCGGCACCGGCGGAGGAACTCCTCGTCGTCGTCCGGGCTCGTCGCCGCGAACCGGCCCGGGCGGTCGTACTCCGGGAACGCCGGCGTGGCGCGCTCGTACGGGCCGCGCGCCCGCATCACCTGCTGCGGGCGGCCCGCCACCAGCCAGACGATCGAGCCGACCAGCGGCACCACCAGCACCAGCAGCAGCCACAGGCCCTTCGGCAGGTTGCGGCAGGACGACTCGTCCGTCGTGATCACGTCGACCAGGCAGAAGATCCACAACCCGAACGTGACGATGCCGAGCAGACCATCCAAGTACAGCAATTCCCGACCTTCCCCCAGACGATGAACGCGGTAAGTCTTAGCAGAACCCGCCGGACCGTCAGCCGCGGGTCACCCGCAGCACGGCGGGCATCCGAAGATTCGGCGCCGCCACCCACGTCGTTTCCCGTTCTGTCAGGCGGAAACCGCGCAACGCCTCCAGAACGCCGGTCGCCAGGGCCACGGCGTGCCGCGAGCCCGGGCAGGCGCGCGGCCCGGCGCCGAACGGCGTCCCGGCGAGCGGCACCGTGACGTCCTCGCCGTCGATCCGGCGGCGGGTGGCGCGCACCGGCTGCTCGGCCGGTTTTCCGGTCAGGGACGCGAAAAGCCCGTTGCCGATGAGGCCCGCCGTCGCGTCGCAGGCCTGGACGAGCAGGCCGATCCGCGCCGCCGCGGGCTCGGCCGGCCCGCCGCAGGCCGCGAGGAGCCGGGTCAACGCCGCTTCGGCGGCCGCACCGGGCGTCACGTGCGGGTGGTACGCGGCCGCCACCGAGGTCACGTCGGCGGAGACGTCCGGCAGGCCCAGCGCCTCCGCGAGCACCCCGACCGGCACCGGGCGCGCGATCTCGGCCATCACGTCGACGACGTCGAGGCCGGTCATGATCCGGTGCGTGCGGTCGAAAGCGTTGGCCTGTAACGAGTCCGCGTCGACCGGGGCCAGCGCGTCCACCGCCAGCGCCCGCCGCCGGACGTGGTCGGGACCGTTGCTGAAGCGGGCCACGGACGCGCGCAGCCAGGCGACGCTGCCCAGCGGAACCTCGGTGGGCACGGGTGGAACGGGAGCGGAAAGCGCAGTCATACGGCGAAGTTAGCCGCGGGAAACGTCGGCGACGGCCGAAGCTTCAAAGCACGGACGACACCGGGAACCATGTCGCTTGCGGACCGTTGCAGCGCCTCACGCGCGGGACGTCGTGCTGGAACCACCAAGCCTCGGTGACCCGGCCGTCCGGCAGCCGGTACGTCGGCGGGCCGGCGACGCGGCCGAGGCCGGCAGCCTGCAGCGACCGCGCGCTCGCCACGTTCCCCACTTCGGCGCCCGCGCGCACCCGCGGCAGGCCCAGGTGGTCGTGCGCCAGGGTCAGCCCGGCCGCGAACAGCACCCGGCCGTGGCCGTGGCCGCGGTAGTCCGGGGCGAGGTAGCCGCCGGTCTCCGGGCCGCCGTCCTCGCCGGTGTGCACGCTGACCAGCCCGACGCAGCGGTTGGCCTCGACGTCGATCATCACCAGGTCGACCGACTGCGGGTCGGGCGCCGCCCAGTCCGGGCCGGTGCCGGGCACGACCCGCAGCGCGTCCGCCCGCGCCGGCTCGGCGACGATCGAATCGCGCTGCCAGCCGAGCCAGCGCTGTGCGGCCGGATCGCTGCCGCAGGCGACCGCGGCGGCGTACTCCCACGCGGTCGGGGTGCGGAACAGGAAGCGCCCGGCGCGCACCACATGGCCGTGCCGGTCGCAGGCCCGCTTGGTCATCAGGCGGCCGCGGCGGGTGAGCCGGTCGAAGATCCCCTTGGTGGCTGGCAGCATCGCGGCGAAATCGTAGCGGAGCGTTCCGGGCGAGAGTTGCTATCGTGGCCCGATGACGGCCGTACCCGACGCAACCGAACTGGACGGCTCCGGCCGGACGGCCCAGCCGCGTCAGCTGATCGTGACGGTGTACGGCCTTTATTCGCGCACCGAAGGGGGCTGGCTGTCGGTCGCTTCGCTGATCGACCTGCTCGCCGCCGTCGGCGTCGACGAGCCCGCGGTGCGCTCGTCGATCTCCCGCCTGAAGCGGCGCGGAATCCTCGAAGCGGTGCGCCGCGACGCGACGGCGGGCTACGAGCTGTCGGACGAAGCCCGCGAAATCCTGCGCGAAGGCGACGAGCGGATCTTTCGCCGCGCCCGTGCGACCCCGGCCGACGGCTGGCTCCTCGCGGTGTTCTCGGTACCGGAAACCGAGCGCCACAAGCGCCACCTGCTGCGCGCCCAGCTGGCCCGGATGGGCTTCGGCACAGCGGCCTCCGGCGTCTGGATCGCGCCGGCCCACCTCCACGGCGCGACCGAGGAGGCCTTGACCCGGCTCGGCCTGGCCGGCTACGCCGACCTGTTCCGCGCCGACCACCTGGCGTTCGGCGACGTCGCGGCGAAGGTCCGCGAGTGGTGGGACCTGGATCGCCTGGACGAGCTGTACACGACGTTCCTCGACGAGCACGGCCCGGCGCTGCGCCGCAAGTCCGTGACCGACGAGCAGGCGTTCGCCGACTACATCCGCGTCCTGACCGGCTGGCGCCGGATGCCCTACCTCGACCCGGGCCTCCCGGCGGAGTTCCTGCCGCGCGACTGGTCCGGAATCAGGGCGGCGGAGCTGTTCTTCGAGCTGCACGCCCAGCTGGAGACGCCGGCCCGGAGTTACGTCGCGAAGTCGATCAACCTCGGCTGAGCACCGCGAACCCCTGCACCTCGACCAGCGCTTCCTCGTCCCACAACCGCGCCACGCCGATGCCCGCCATCGCCGGGTACCGGGTGCCCGCGAGCCGCTTCCAGACCGCGCCTATCTCGCGGGCGTGGGCGCGGTAGTCGGCCATGTCGACGAGGTAGATCGTCACGCTGCAGAGGTCCTCCGGCGTGCCGCCCGCCGCGCGCAGGGACGCCAGCAGGTTGCCGAGGGCGCGTTCGAACTGCTCGACCACGCCGTCGCCGACGATCCGGTTCGACGCGTCCAGGGCGGTCTGCCCGGCCAGGAAGACCACGCGGCCCTCCGCCACCACCGCGTGCGAGAACCCGGACGGCTTGCCCAGCTCCGGCGGGTTGATGCGTTCCATGGGCCCACCGTACGCCATCTTTCGCGTTATTGACGGTCGTACCGCCAACGACATACCCTGGACGGCGTGCGAATCGCGGTCATCGGTGGCGGCCCGGCGGGTCTGTACTTCGCCGCGCTCGCGAAACAGCTCGGTCCCGGCCACGAAATCACCGTCTGGGAGCGCAACGCGCCGGACGACACCTTCGGCTTCGGTGTCGTGTTCTCCGACGAGACGCTCGGCGGCATCGAACACGCCGACGCAGCCGTCCACGAGGCGATGACGGCCGAATTCGCCCGGTGGGACGACATCGACGTGCACTACCGCGGCACGGTCACCACCTCGGGCGGCCACGGCTTCGCCGCGATGAGCCGCAAGCGCCTGCTCGGCATCCTGCAGAGCCGCTGCGGCGAACTCGGCGTCGGCCTGCACTTCCGGGAGGACGCGCCCACCGATCTGAGCGGCTACGACCTGGTCATCGCCGCCGACGGCGTCAACTCGGCGGTGCGCGCGCGGTACGCCGAGACGTTCCGGCCGACCGTCGAGACCCGCCGCTGCCGGTACATCTGGCTGGGCACGGACCTGGTGTTCGACGCCTTCAAGTTCTACGTCCTCGAAACACCGGCCGGGATCATGCAGATCCACGGCTACCCGTACGGCCGTGACGGCAGCACGTTCATCCTCGAGGTTCAGGAGGACGTCTGGCAGCGGACGTTCGGGCCCATCGCGGCGACGTCGCTCAACCCCGGTGAGAGCGACGAGAAGTCGGTCGCGCTGATCCGC
Source organism: Amycolatopsis sp. CA-128772 (assembly GCF_002904295.1). Taxonomy (GTDB): domain Bacteria; phylum Actinomycetota; class Actinomycetes; order Mycobacteriales; family Pseudonocardiaceae; genus Amycolatopsis. The sequence continues at coordinate 156,186 of NZ_PPHG01000096.1, read as the reverse complement.
GAATTGTGCGCGGACGTCCTCGACGGCCACCAGGTGACGGCCAACAACTCGAAGTGGGTCTCGTTCGGCACGGTCCGCTGCGAGACGTGGGTGCACGACAACGTCGTGCTGCTCGGCGACGCCGCGCACACCGCGCACTTCTCGATCGGCTCCGGCACGAAGCTGGCGATGGAGGACGCTCTCGCGCTGGCCGCGTGCCTGCACGAAAACGATGGTGTCGCGGCCGCCTTGAAAGCCTACGAACTGGAACGGCGGCCGGTCGTCACGTCGACGCAGCGCGCCGCGCAGGCCAGCCTGGAGTGGTTCGAGAACATCGCGCAGTACGCGCACCAGGAGCCGCCGCAGTTCGCGTTCAACATTCTCACGCGCAGCCGGCGCGTCACCTACGGCAACCTCCGCCTGCGCGACCCCGAGTTCGCCGCCGAGCTCGACCACTGGTTCGCGCGCTCGCTCGGGACGACGTCGCGGCCGCCGATGTTCCAGCCGTTCTCGCTGGGCGGGCTGGAGCTGCCGAACCGGATCATCGTGTCCCCCATGGACATGTACTCCGCGGTGGACGGTGTGCCGGGCGACTTTCACCTGGTGCACCTGGGCAGCAAGGCGTTGGGCGGCGCCGGGCTGGTGATGACCGAAATGGTCTGCGTCTCCCCCGAAGGCCGGATCACGCCGGGCTGCGGCGGCCTGTACACCGCGGAACAGGAAGCCGCCTGGAAGCGGGTCGTCGACTTCGTGCACGCACAGACGCCGGCGCGGATCGGTGTCCAGCTGGGACACTCCGGGCGCAAGGGCTCGACGAAACTCATGTGGGACGGCATCGACGAGCCGCTGGCGTCGGGCAACTGGGAGATCTGCGCCCCTTCGGCGTTGCCGTACTCCGAGCGGAACCAGGTTCCCCGCGAACTGTCCACTTCGGAGCTTTTGGAGATCCGTTCGCAGTTCGCCGCCTGTGCGGAGGCGGCCGCCCGCGCCGGGTTCGACGTCCTCGAACTGCACTGCGCGCACGGCTACCTGCTCTCGTCGTTCCTCTCGCCGCTGACCAACCAGCGGACCGATTCCTACGGTGGCTCGCTGGAAAACCGGCTGCGCTTCCCGCTGGAGGTCTTCGACGCCGTCCGGGCCGCGTGGCCGGCGGACCGGCCGATGACGGTCCGGATCTCGGCGACCGACTGGTGCGAGGGCGGGATCGACGCCGACGACGCCGTCGAGATCGCGCGGGCGTTCGCGGCCCACGGCGCCGCGGGCATCGACGTCTCGACCGGCCAGGTCGTCAGCGAGGAGCGGCCCCAGTACGGGCGCAGCTACCAGACGCCCTACGCCGACCGGATCCGCAACGAAATCGGCGAGGAGTACGGGATCGCGGTGATCGCGGTCGGCGCGATTTCGTCTTACGACGACGTCAACTCGCTGATCCTGGCCGGCCGCGCGGACCTGTGCGCGCTGGGCCGCACCCACCTCTACGATCCACAGTGGACATTGCACGCGGCGGCCGAGCAGGGGTACCCGATGCCGTGGCCGAAGCCGTTCGCCGCAGGCAGCCGCAAGCCGCAGACGGGCCGGTCCGACGGGCCGGAGCCGCGGCTCGACCTCGTCCGGTCCGGGCCGGCGGGGACCGCCCATGCCCGCTGGCGACCGGGAGCGTCCTCATGACTTTCGCACTGGATCCCGCCCAGCAGGCGTTTGCCGCCGAAGTGCGTCGGGTGGCTGCCGAACAGCTGCTGCCGATCGCGGAGTCCGGTGTGGAGGGTGCGGTGAACCGCCCGCTCCTCAAGGCGATGGGCGCGCTCGGCCTGCTCGCGCGGCTCTTCCCCGGCGTCGCCTCGGGTACGCCGTCGCGGCAGGCGGCCGCGACGGACCTGTGCATCCTGCGGGAGAACCTCGCCACGGTGAGCACGGAGGCCGAGACGGCGCTGGCGTTGCAGGGCCTGGGAAGTTACCCGGTGCTGCAGTCCGGACAGGACGATCAGGTGGCCCGGTGGCTGCCGGCGGTGGCGGCGGGTGACGCGGTGGCGGCGTTCGCGCTGACGGAACCGGACGCGGGTTCGGACGCGGCCGCGTTGTCCCTTTCGGCGGAGCCCGACGGCGACGGCTGGCGGCTCACCGGCACGAAGATGTGGATCTCCAACGCCCCGGAAGCCGACTTCTACACGGTGTTCGCCCGCACGACCCCGGGCGCGGGCGCCCGCGGGGTCAGCGCGTTCGTCGTCCCGGGCGACCGCGCGGGGCTGTCCGGCGAGCATCTGGACCTGGTGAGCCCGCACCCGATCGGCACGGTGACGTTCGACGGCGTTTCCGTGCGGCGCGAGGAACTGCTCGGCGACGAGAACCGCGGTTTCGCCGTGGCCATGCGGACACTGGACCTGTTCCGCCCGAGCGTCGGCGCGTTCGCGGTCGGCATGGCCCAGGCCGCGCTGGACGCCACCGTGGACCACACCGCCGAGCGCGAGGCGTTCGGCGGCCCGTTGATCAAGCAGCAGGCGGTGGCGCACACCCTGGCCGAGATGGCCACCCGCACGGAAGCGGCCCGCCTGCTGGTCTACGCGGCGGCGGGCGCGTACGACGCGGGCGAGCCGAACCTCGGCGGCCGCGCGGCGATGGCGAAGCTGTTCGCGACCGAGGCGGCGCAGTTCGTCGTCGACTCGGCGGTCCAGCTGCACGGCGCCCGCGCGTTGCGCCGCGGGCACCTGCTGGAGCACCTGTACCGCGAGGTCCGGGCGCCGCGGATCTACGAAGGCGCGTCGGAGATCCAGCGGACGATCATCGCGCGCTGGCTGGCTTCCGCTCGAGCCACCACTGGCTGAGCAGCAATAGCGAAACGACGCTCAGCGCGGCGGACACGGTGGCCGCGCTGAGGATCATCGTCTCCTTGTCCAGGCCGCGCGGCAGCACCACCAGGAAGCCGACCGGCGACAGGGCCCGGGTCATCAGCGTGTTCATGCACATGGCGAAGCTGCGGATCATCCACCGCCGGTGGTCGCCGTACCGGCGTTGCCGCACCGCCCGCCACCCGGCGACGGTGAAGCCGAGCCACAGCAGGGCGGCCACGACGTCGAGCGCCCCGACCACCGGCCCGAACGGGCTCACGGCCCCGATCGTCGCGGCCATCACGGCGGACGGAACGGCACCGCCGAAGACGTAGACGCGCCCGATCCGGCGGTGCGCGACGGGGTGGTTGCGGCGCAGCCAGGGCCAGACCTGCAGGATGACGCCGACGATGGCGACCGTGCCGAAGGCGATGTGCGCAACGAGGAACCAGTAGTGCGCGGCGAACCCGGGCGGCGCGGGAACGCGGGAGCGCGCGGGATCGAGCGTGAGGTAGGGCGGCACGGAGTAGGCGAGGAAGACGGCGACGACCAGCGCGAGCGGCGCCACCCAGGGCCGCCGCCACCACCTCGGCTGTCGCTGAGCGGGCGCGGGTCTGGCTTCGGTTCCGACGGTCACGGCAACCCCCAAGGTCGGCTGCCTGCCGACGTTAGGGGTACCTCCCGGCGGCGGCCATGGGGCAGGCCGCCGCCCCGACGGTAGGGCGCTCCCTACCGCCTCACAACATCGCGAAGACAGTGGTCTCGTCGATCCGGCCGACCGGGCCGCTGCCCCGCCGATGATTCCTCAGTTCACCCCGCACGGCCTGCGCGACCCGGTCCACGACAGCGTGGCCGGCAGCGCCGCAGACGCCGATCAGAAAGCCCCCTCCGGCGATGTCGGCCAGCCCCCGAGCGAGAATCCGCGTAACCCCGGGCAGGCCGGTCAAGTCTCCGGAGAAACGCTGAAGCACGAGACACCCGTACGGGTAACCACCGCCCACGACGAGAGGCCGGGGGAACGCAATCCGCCCGGCATCCAGTTCCCGGCCGAGCCGCTGCGCGAACGCGGCGGCACCGCAGGGATCGGAACACGCGTCCGCTGCCGCGAACACAGCCATGGCCAACGAACGTTCCATTCGCCTCCCCTTTCCTGCGCACGGTTACACCGAACCGCGGCTGAGGCGCTGGGCCTATCGGCCTTGAGCATCGTGCACATCGTTTGCAGATGATTTGCAGGTGATGCAAAATTGCTCGTCATCGGCCTGGGCGAGCTATCGTGGAGAGCATCGACCCCGCCCAGGGGAGGCCACGATGATTCGTGACGGCGCAGCCGATCGCCTGCCCGGCCGCCCTCGCCGGCCCGGCGACGTCGTCCGGATCGCCCGGTCCGCCGCGGGCTGGACGCAGACTGCGCTCGGCCGCCGGTGCGGGTGCTCGGCCAGCCAGATTTCCCGCTGGGAAACCGGCCGGTCACCGCTTCGTGACGTCGGGATTCTCCGTGTTCTGGCCACCGCACTGGACTTGCCGATCGAAGTCTTCGGGCTCATTCCGGATAACCCACACGGTGTGTCCGGCAGGACGCTGCCGGTTCGTTGGCCTACTGTTGGCCCGGTTCCGGTGACGAACCCCGAGGAGGACGACCCGATGCGGCGTCGCACTTTGCTCGCCGGGGCGGGCGGGTTGACCGCCGGCGCGCTGGTCGGTGCCGGGCCGGTGTACGCCGCCACCGACCCCATCCGCGCACTCGGGGCCGCGCTGCTGAACCCACCCATGGCGAAGGCGGAGCCGATCTCGCTCGACGAGCTCCGGCGGGCCGTGGCCGTCGCCCGATCGGTCTTTCAGCAGGCGAAGTACGGCGAGGTCGCCGCACTGATGCCGCAGGTGCTGGCGCGGGCGATGGCCACCCGCGCGGAACTGAACAGCACCGACGGTGTCGCCGCGGCCAACCGGCACCTCGCCGAGCTCTACGCCTTGACGTCGGAGCTCATGATCAAGGTGAGCAACGATCGGCTCGCCTGGACGGCAGCCGACCGGGCCCTGCAGGCCGCGGACGCCTCCGGCGATGCCCTCACCCAGGCGACGACCCGGCGCAGCTGGGGAATCGTGTTGCGCCGCTCCGGCCAGGCCGAGACCGCCCGCCAGCTGGTCCTGGACACCGCCGCGGCCCTGCAGCCCGGGTTGCACCGCGCCCCCGACTACCTCTCCGTCTACGGGACACTCCTCGAAACCGGGGCGTACACCGCGGCCGTGGACGGCGACCGGGACACCGCGAAAGCACTGATCGCCGAAGCGAGCAACGCTGCAGCCAGAGTCACGGCAGGCCCGTCGGCAACCGCGTTCAACCCCACCGCGGTCGACCTCTACCAGGTCAGCATCGCCCGGGTGCTCGGCGATTCCGGCACCGCGATCGAGTACGCACGCCGCATAGATCCGCTTGCGATCCCGGTGGTCGAACGGCGCGCCCGCTTTTACTCGGACGTGGCCCGCGCCTTCCACCAGTGGGGCAAGCCGGAGCCCTGCTACCGCGCCCTCCTGGCCGCCGAGCACGCCTCACCTGACGAAGTCCGCTACCGCCCGGCCATCCACCGGATCACCGAGAGCCTGATCCGGCACCCGAACGCACGCAACCTTCCCGGTTTGACCGCGTTCGCGCGCCGGACCGGCGTCCCGGTATGACTCAGCTGCCCCGGACCCGGCGGACCGTGTCGCGGTAGAAGTACCCGCTCTGCTTGATCGTCCGCTCCTGCGTCTCGTAGTCCACCCGGACCAGGCCGAACCGCTTCGCGTAGCCGTACGCCCACTCGAAGTTGTCCAAAAGGGACCATGCGAAGTACCCGCGGACGTCCGCCCCCGCCTGGCGGGCCGCCGCCACCGCCGCGATGTGGGAGGCCAGGTAGGCCGTTCGGGAGTCGTCGCGGACGAAGCCCGACGAATCCGGGTCGTCGTCGAAGGCCGAGCCGTTCTCCGTGATGTACATCGGCAAGCCCGGGTAGTCGCGGCCCAGGCGGGTCAGCAGCTCCGTGAACTTGCCCGGCAGGATCTCCCAGCCCATCGCCGTCGTCGGCTCGCCGAACGGGATCACGCGGGACGCCGGGACGCCGTCCGCGTCGACGGCGGAACCCGCGTCGTCCACGCCCGAGAACTGCTGGCCGAAGTAGTAGTTCACGCCGAGGAAGTCCAGCGGCGACGAGATGACCGAGAGGTCGCCCTCCTGGATCGGGAGGCGGACTCCGCGCGAAGCCAGGTCGTCCACCACGTCGTCCGGGTAGCGGCCGTGGACCAGCGGGTCCAGGTAGATGCGGACGCCGAGGCCGTCGGCCTGGCGGGCCGCGCGGACGTCCTCCGGGGAGTCCGTCGCCGGGTCGGCCGTGCACATGTTGAGCGTGATGCCGAACTGCGTGTCCGCCGGCGCCGCCTCGCGCATCCGCTGCGTCGCCAGCCCGTGGCCGAGCAGCAGGTGGTGCACCGCGTGCAGCCCCGCCGCGTAGTCACGCCGGCCCGGGGCCATCACGCCGTGCACGTACCCGTGCATCGCCGAGCACCACGGCTCGTTCAGCGTCGTCCAGTGGCGGACCCGGTCGGACAGCCGGTCGAACACGAGCATCGCGTAGTCCGCGAACCGGTACGCCGTGTCGCGCGCCGGCCAGCCGCCCGCGTCCTCCAGCTCCTGCGGAAGGTCCCAGTGGTACAGCGTCAGCCACGGCGTGATCCCGCGGCTCAGCGTCTCGTCGACGAGCCGGTCGTAGAACCCGATGCCCGCCTCGTTGACGCCGCCGCGGCCGTGCGGCTGGACCCGGGGCCAGGACACGGAAAACCGGTAGGTGTCCGCCCCGAGGGAGCGCACCAGCTCGATGTCCGACGGCATCCGGTGGTAGTGGTCGCACGCCACGTCACCGGTGTCGTTGTTGTCGATCGCCCACGGCACCTGGCAGAACGTGTCCCAGATGGACGGTGTGCGCCCGTCTTCCGCGACCGCGCCTTCGATCTGGTACGCGGCGGTGGCCACGCCCCAGCGGAAGTCCGGCGGCAGGGTGTCGATCAGCGCCTGCTGCTCGGCGGTCGCGGCGGTGGTCTCGGTCAAGGCGGCTCTCCTCCAGGGGTACCGGACAGGACGGTCAGGAAGTGGCGACCGGGTGCAGCCAGCACGCCACTTCGCGCGCCGGGTCGCCGGGCGTGCCCAGCAGGGGGACGCGGTCGGGACACGGTTCGAATGCCTTGGGGCACCGCGGGTGGAACGCGCAGCCGGCCGGCATCCCCCGGGTGTCCGGCGGCGATCCGGGGATCCCGGACAGCTCGCGCCGCGGCCCGCGCAGCGCGGGGAACGAGTTCAGCAGGCCGTGGCTGTACGGGTGCAGGGCGTCCCGGTAGAGGTCCGCGGCCGGCGCCTGCTCGACGATCCGGCCGCCGTACATGATCGCGATCCGGTCCGAGAACTCCACCAGCAGCGACAGGTCGTGCGTGATGAACAGGACCGAGAAGCCCAGCCGTTCCCGCAGTTCCACGAGCTGGCCGAGGATCTGCCGCTGCATGACGACGTCGAGCGCGGTGGTCGGCTCGTCCATGATGACGATCCGCGGCTCCAGCGCGAGCGCCATCGCGATCATCACGCGCTGGCGCATGCCGCCGGACAGCTGGTGCGGGTACGCCTCCAGCCGGTCGGCCGAGATCCCCACCAGCTTGAGCAGGTCGCGCGCCCGGGCCACCCGGCTCGCCTTCGTCGACTTCGGCTCGTGCGCCTTGATGACGTCGACGAGCTGGGTGACCACCTTGTGCACCGGGTTCAGCGAGTTCATCGCGCCCTGGAACACGATCGACGTCTCCGCCCACCGGAAGTCGCGCAGCTGCTTGTCCGTCAGGCGGAGGACGTCGTACGGCTCGCCGTCCGCGGGGTGGTAGATCACCTCGCCACCGCGGATGACGCCCGGCGGCGCCAGCAGCCGCGTCAGCCCGTAGGCCAAAGTGGACTTTCCGCTGCCGCTTTCCCCGGCCAGGCCGAGGACCTCGCCGCGGTGCAGCGTCAGGTGCACGTCCCGGACCGCCCGGACGGCCTCGTCGCCGACGCCGTAGTCGACGTCCAGGCCCTTGATTTCCAGCACCGGATCCATCACGGCTGTTCCTCCCGCCCGAGCACGGGGGTGAAGCCCACGCGCATCCGGTGCGTCCGTCCGTCGGCGCCCTTGACGCGCGCCTTGCCGCCGCCGCGCAGCCGCGGGCTGACGAATTCGTCGATGCCGAAGTTGAGCAGGGACAACGCCGTGCCGAGGATGGCGATCGCCAGCCCGGCCGGCGCGAACCACCACCACGCGCCCTGCGCGAGCGCCTGCTGGCTCTGCGCCCAGAACAGGATGGTGCCCCAGTTCCAGTTGGACAGTCCCGAGACGCCGACGAACGCGAGGGTGATCTCCGACATCACGGCGAAGATCACCGTGCCGACGAAGCTGGACGCGATCACCGCGGTCAGGTTCGGCAGGATCTCGAAGAAGATGATCCGCCACGTCGATTCGCCGGTCGCCCGCGCGGCTTCGACGTATTCCCGGCCTCTCAGGGACAACGTCTGCGCCCGGAGGACCCGCGCGCCCCACGCCCACGACGTGAAGCCGATGATCACCGCGACCAGGATGTCGCCGCCGGTGGGCACCGCGCTGCCGATGATGATGATCAGCGGCAGCGCCGGGATGACCAGGAACACGTTGGACAGTGCCGAAAGCCCTTCGCCCGGCGTACCGCCGAGGTAGCCCGACGTCACGCCGACGATCACCGCGAGGATCGTCGCCACGATCCCGGCGGCCAGCCCGACGAGCATGACGCTGCGCGTGCCGACCACGACCTGGCTGAAGATGTCCTGGCCGAGGTGCGTGGTGCCGAACCAGTGCCGGCCCGACGGCGACTCCAGCAGGTCGCTGCTGCGCGCCGACGGGTCGTACGGCGCGATCCAGTCGCCGATGATCGCGATGACCAGGAAGAAGCCGATGACGACGACGCCGGTGACGGTCTTGCCGCCGGCGAGGAACCGGAAGCGGCGCCGGCGCGCGACCGCTTCGAGCGGGAGGGCCTGGGCGGCCTTGACGTCCGCCGCGGGTACGGCCATGTCAGCCCTCCTTCCGGGTGCGCGGATCGAGCGCCAGGTAGGCGACGTCGGCGAACAGGTTCGCCACCAGCACCGACAGGGTGATGATCAGGAAGATGCCCTGCATCAGCGGGTAGTCCTGCGAGCCGACGGCCTGGAACAGCTGGTAGCCGACGCCCGGGTAGGAGAAGACGATCTCCACCAGCAGCGTGCCCCCGACGATGAAGCCCAGCGCCAGCGCGAAGCCCGACACGCTCGGCAGCAGCGCGTTGCGCGCGGCGTAGCCGACCATCACCCGCCGTTCCGGCAGGCCCTTGGCGTGCGCGACGGTCACGTAGTCCTCCGACGCGACGGTGACCATCATGTTGCGCATGCCCAGGATCCAGCTGCCCATCGAGCTGATCAGGATGGTGAGCGCGGGCAGCAGGCTGTGCTGGATCGCGCTGCCGATGAAGCCGGGGGCCCAGCCCGGGATGGTGCCCGGGTCGTAGCCGCCGGACGACGGGAAGAAGCTGCCCGGGCCGGCCAGCAGCGTCAGCGCGATCAGGCCGAGCCAGAAGTACGGGATCGACGAGAGGAACGTCGTCACCGGCAGCAGGCCGTCGACCCACGAGCCGCGCTTCCAGCCGGCGACCACGCCGAGCCCGGTGCCGATCACGAAGCCGACGATCGTGGTGATGCCGACCAGGATGATCGTCCACGGCAGACTGTCGGTGAGCAGGTCGGACACCGGCGTCGGGAAGAACGTGAACGAGATCCCGAGGTCGCCGCGGAAGAGCTGACCCCAGTAGTCGAAGTACTGGGAGATCAGGCTTTCGTTCTTGTCGAGTCCGAACAAGACGTACAGCGACTGCATCGCTTCGGCGCTGATCATGCCCTGGTTCTTGGCGATCAGCGACTGCACCGGGTCGCCCGGGATCAGCCTGGGGATGAAGAAGTTGATGGTGACGGCGGCCCACGCGGTGAAGACGTAGAAGGCGAACCGTTGCAGCAGGAACCTCATCGGGCGGCTCCGTCGTAGAGCCAGCACGCGGCCCAGTGGCCGGCGGTGTCGCCGACGTCGAACCGCGGCGGCAGCTCGGTCTCGCACCGGGCCATCGCGGCCGGGCAGCGCGGGTGGAACCGGCAGCCCGGCGGCGGGTCGATCAGGCTCGGCGGCTCGCCGGACCCGCGTTCGGCCGGCGTCTCCGCGGGGTCGCCACCGCCCGCGATCCGGTCCGGGTCGGGAGCGGATTCGATGAGCAGCCGGGTGTACGGGTGCGCCGGCCGCTGGGTGATGGTCTCGCTGTCGCCGCCTTCGACCATCCGGCCCGCGTACATCACCATCGTGTCGTCGGCGAAGTAGCGCGCGGACGCGATGTCGTGCGTGATGTAGAGGATGGCCAGGTGCAGGCGTTCCTTGAGGTCCCGCAGCAGGTTCAGCACGCCGAGCCGGATGGAGACGTCCAACATGGACACCGGCTCGTCGGCCAGCAGCGCCTCGGGGTCCGCACCGAGCGCCCGCGCGATCGCGACGCGCTGGCGCTGCCCGCCGGACAGCTCGTGCGGGAACTTGTCGACGTACCGCTCGGGCGGGGTCAGCTGGACGCGGGACAGCAGCTCGTGCAGCGACTTCTCGAGGTCGTCGCCCGCCCGGCCGTGGATCTTCAGCGCCCGCGTCAGGTGGTAGCGCACGGTGTGCACCGGGTTCAGCGACGCGAACGGGTCCTGGAAGATCATCTGGACCCGCCGCGCGTAGGCGCGGAACGCCCTGCCGTGCTTGACGTTCACCGTCTCGCCGTGCAGCCGGATGTCGCCGCCGGTGCGCGGGTAGAGGCCCGCGAGCAAGCGCGCGACCGTCGATTTGCCGGAGCCGGACTCGCCGACCAAAGCGGTGACGCGGCCGCGCCGGAGCGTCAGGGTCACGTCGTCGACGGCCTGGATGCTGCGGCGGGGTCCGGCGAGCGCCGCGCGCCCACGCCGGCGGACCGGGAAGTGTTTGGTGAGGCCCGCGGCCTCGAGGACCACGGGGAGGTCCCCCTCCGACCCGGCGGCGACGGGGTCGGAGGGGGCCGGGGAGGCCGCGTCGCCGCGGCCGTCCCCGTGTTCGGTCATCAGTGAGTCCGCCATCGTCAGGCCGCGGGCTTGAGGTGCAGGACGATGTCGAGCGCGTTGCGCAGCGTCGGCTGGGCCGGCGCGTACGGGTTGGCGTCGTCGGGCCAGCCGACCCAGTTCTTCGTGCTGTACTCGCCGCCGGAGTTGGCCGCCGACGTCGGGATCATCGGCTGCTGCTCGATCATGATCTTCTGCAGCGTCGCCATCGCGGCGGTGCGGGCGGCGTCGTCCTCGGCGTTCGCGTAGGTTTCCAGGGCCTTGGTCGCCTCGTCGTTCTTGAAGCGGCCGTAGTTGCCGTTGATGCCACCCTGGCCGGTCGGCTTGTAGCGGTTGCCGTCCATGACGTCGCGGTACATGTCGTACGGCGTCGACCCGTCGTTGGTCCAGTGCATCAGGCCCTCGAAGTCACCGGTGTCGACCGACTTCATCCAGGCGTCCTGGTTCATCTTGTCGACCGTGGCGGTGATGCCGATCTGCGCCAGGTTGTCCTTGATGATCTCCAGGTCGGTGATGTAGTCCGACCAGCCCGACGGGACGGTGAGCTTGATGGTGACCGGCTTGCCGCCCGGGTCGGCCAGCTTGTCGCCGTTGAACTTGTAGCCCGCGCCGGTCAGCAGCGCCTTCGCGCCCGGGACGTCGACCTGGACCGACTGGCCCTTGTACTGCGGCGCGATGAACGGGTCGCCCGCCGGCGTCGGGATGCCGGTGACCTGGTCGTTCTTCGGGTAGAAGTAGCCGGCTTCACCCTGGTTGAAGATGTCGTCGCGGTTGATCGCCTTGTTGATGGCCTGCCGCAGCTTCGGGTCGTTCCACGGCGCCTTCTCGGTGTTGAACCACAGGCCGTGGACGGCGAGCTGCGCGGGGAACCACAGCTTGTAGTGCTGCGGGTCCTTGTTCGTGTAGACGGCCTTGTAGTTCGGGATGAACACGAAGCTCCACTCGGCCGCCCCGTTGACCAGGGCGCTGACCTGCGCGTTGTTGTCGGTGTAGGAGGTGTAGCGGATCTCCTTGACCTTCGGCGCTTCCTGCCAGTAGCCGCTGTCGCGCCGCGTGACGATCATCGTCTGCGGGGTGGCCGACTTCAGCGTGTACGGGCCGGTCCCGATCGGGTTCTTCACCAGGTCGAGCGCCGGGTCCTTGACGTCCTTCCAGACGTGCTTCGGCACGACCAGGGTCTGCAGGATCTTGACCTGGTTGACGAACTGCGAGCCGTCGAAGGCCAGGGTGACCTGGTTGCCGGCCGCGGTGATGTCCTTGTACGGGACGGCGTCGACGTTCAGCGCCTTGTTGTCGCGCAGCAGCTGGAAGGTGTAGGCGACGTCCTCGGCGGTCATCGGCTGGCCGTCGGAGAACTTGACGCCGTCACGGACGGTGAGAACCAGCTTCTTGTAGTTGTCGGTCCAGTCCCACTTGGTGGCCAGCCACGGCTTGCCCGGCTCCTGCGGCTTGACGCGGTTCAGCATGACGAGGGGCTCGTAGATCATCCACCGGTAGCCCATGTTCGACAGGGCGGACGTCTCCAGGAACGGGTTGTTGTTCTCCGCCTGCGGGCCGTCCGGCTTGCCGACGTTGAGCACGGCGTCCGGGTTGCTCTGCGCGGCGTTCGAGGTGCCGCCACCGCTGCACGCGGTCAGGCCGGCCACGGCCATCACGGATATCAGCGCTGCGGCTAGTGCGCGCTTGGCTCGCATCGGTTCCTCCTGCTTTTCATCGACGACTGCTTGCTGTCGACTGGTAGCGAGCCCCGACCGCCGGCGACCGAACGACGTCCCGAAGTCAACCCGGGTGACTCGGGTCACGTCAATAACACGGCGGTAACGTTTTGTACCTAAGTTTAAGTACTGAAAGAACTGGCGGTCTGGACCCGCTGATCGAACTACTCCTTGCGACGCAAGGGTTTCAGCCGGTCCGCCCGCCGTTCGCGAGCAGCTGGGCGATCGGCAGGGTCGCCGCGCCCAGCGCGACCGCCTCCGGCCCGAGCCGGCCGAGGACCACCTCGGTGCGCTCGGCCAGGTAGTCGAGGGCGTGCCGGCCGACGGCGTCCCGGACTACGGGAAGGATCGCCTGCCCCATGATCGCCCCCGCCGAGCCGGAAAGCACCACCCGGTCGGGGCTGAGCAGGTTGATCAGGTTGGCGATGCCGATCCCGAGGTACTCGCCGGTCTCGGCCAGCACGTCGGCGGCCGGGCCGCCGGTGGCCGCCTCCTCGACGATCCGGGCCAGTTCTCCGTCACTTTCGTCCCCGATGACCGGTTCGACGCCGGCTCGGGCGGCGTAGTGGCGGACCACTGCCTCGGTGCCCACGTACGCCTCCAAGCAGCCGTGGGAGCCGCACCGGCAGGCCGCCCCGGCCGCCTTGACCACGGTGTGCCCCCACTCGCTGGTCGTGATGCCCGGGTGCGACCGCCCGGCCGTCGCGACGGCGGCCCCGACCCCGACGCCGAGCAGGGCGACGATGGCGCGTTCGGCACCCCGGCCGGCGCCGCGCCACGCCTCGGCCTGCCCCAGGGTGCGGGCGCGGTTGTCCAGGTGGAGGGGCGCCTCGATGTGGGGGTGGAGCAGCTCGGCGAAGTTCACCCCGCGCCAGCCCAGGGTGGGCGCGTGCACGATCCCGCCGTCGCGGACCGCGCCCGGCACGCCGATGCCCACGCCGAACACCGCGTCCGGATCGCCGCCCTCGAGCACCTCGGCGATGCCGGTCCGCACCAGCCCCGCCACTTCCTCCGGGTCGAGCCGGGTGCCGACGAGCGGGTGGCGCACGGTCCCGAGGGTGCCGAGCGCGCAGTCGAACAGGCCGACTTCGACGTGCGTTTCGCTGACGTCCACGCCCACGACGTGCCCGAACTCCGGCCGCACGGCCAGCAGCGTCCGCGGCCGCCCGCCGTCCGATTCGACCGATCCGGCCTCCGCGACGACGCCGTCGGCGATGAGCTCGGAGACGACGTTGGTAACGGTGGCGGCCGACAGTCCCGATTCAGCTACCAGTTCCAGTCTGCTGACGGGACCGCGGAGGTAGAGCGAGGAGAGCAGTGCCGCGCGGTTGTGCCGCCTGAGGTCACGGGTCGTCTGGCGCACCACCTGGGTCACCGGGAGGATTCTGCCAGACCGCCGCCCCGCCACCATGGGTTCGGAACTTAGTTCACCACTTAATACATAGCCACAACTTACGGTGATCAGGCATCCTGTCAGTGAGCCGGTAAGAAGTTCAGATGGGTTGCCCATGGCGAGCAAGCGCACCACCGTCCGCGATCTGCGGCGACACAACCGATCCCTGCTGCTGTCGAAACTGTACTTCGACGGCCCGCTGTCGCGGCACGAACTGAGCCAGCTCACCGGATTGAGTGCCGCCACCGTGAGCAACGTGACCGCCGAACTCGGCGAAGAACGCCTGATCACCGAGGCCGGGCAGGTCGAATCGGACGGCGGGCGGCCCCGGGTGCTGCTGCGCGTGGACCCGGCGTACGGGCACGTCGCCGGGGTCGACATCGGCGAGACGGGGGTCAAGGTCGAGCTGTTCGACCTGGCGATGAACCGGCTGGCGACGGTCGAGCACCCCCTCCCGAAGGCCCCCGACCCGGCGACGGCGGTCGAGCAGGTGACGTCCGGCCTGCGGGAGGTGTTCGCGAGCGCGGGCATCGACGAATCGGGCGTGCTGGGCGTCGGCATCGGCGTGCCGGGCACGGTCGAGCAGGGGGCGGAGGTGCTGGTCCACGCCCCGACGGTCGGCTGGGACGGGGTGCCGTTGGCGTCGCTGCTGTTCGACGCCGGCGTCCGGTTGCCGCTGTTCATCGACAACGGCGCGAAGACGCAGGGCCAGGCGGAGATGTGGTTCGGCGCGGGCCGCGGAGCGCGCCACGCGGTGATCGCGCTGCTCGGCTCGGGCGTCGGCGCGGCGGTGGTGACGGACGGGACGACCTACCGCGGATCGACGAGCAGCGCGGGCGAGTGGGGCCACACGACGATCGCGTACGGCGGCCAGGAGTGCCGCTGCGGCTCGCGAGGCTGCCTGGAGGCGTACATCGGCGCGGGCGCGGTCCTGGCGCGCTACCGCCGGGCGCGCGGCAAGGACATCGCGGGCGAGGACGAGCAGGCGCAGTTTTCGGCCCTCCTGGCGGCGGCACCGAAGTCCAAAACGGCCGCCCGCGTGCTCGACGAAACGGCGGGCTACCTGGGCGCGGGCATCGCGAACCTGATCAACCTGTTCAACCCGGAGCGCATAGTGATCGGCGGCTGGGCCGGCCTGGCCCTGGGCGACCAGCTCCTGCCGAGAATCCGCGAGGCGGCGGGCGAGCACGCCCTGCGCCACCCGTTCAGCCAGACCTCGATCCAGCTGGGTTCCCTGGGCCTGGACGCGGTGGCCACGGGAGCAGCCACGCTCCCGGTGGCGGACCTGCTGGAGCAGCGAGCGACGTCCAGGATCGCCAAGCCAGGAGCCCCGAACTCCGACGCGGCCTAGCACCGAAGCCCGACAACGGCGGCGCAAGCCGCCCTCCCCAGAAGGGCGGCGCAAGCCGCCCTCCCCAGAAGGGCGGCGCAAGCCGCCCTCCCCAGAAGCCCAACGGGCAGCGGTCACCGAAACCGGCACCGCCGAGAACCCAGACCTTCCCCGGCACCCCGATCCGAAGCCAGAGGTGCCGTGCCCCACTGAGCGGGAACCCCGACGCCCCAGGTGACGTCACTCCCCAACCCTTAATTCGGGTTGAAAAAAATGACCCACCCGAGTGTTGCCCGGCTTGTCTGGACCATGCATACTTTGTTGCCAAGCACAACAAAGGCACCACACCACGCTGCCGCCCGCGCACCCGCCGCGCGGGCCTCGGCGAGCACACGCACGGTCACGCCTGCCGCCGCCCCGGCATGCGCGGCCACCTCCCCTCCCCCGCGTTCCGTGCTGCGCGCGGAACGCCGGTCCCCCACGGTGAGAGAGGCGACAACGATGTCCACCTCCAAGAAGAACCGCTGGGCGGCACTCCTCGCCGCCTCCGCCCTGCTCCTCCTCGGGCAGCAGGCCCTCACGATGGCCCCGGCCGAAGCCGCGGCCACCTTCACCGACGACTTCAACGGCCCCGCGGGTGCCGCCGTCGACGGGTCGAAGTGGCAGCTCGAAACCGGCGACAACGTCAACAACCACGAGCGGCAGTACTACACCTCCGGCACCAACAACGCCCAGCTCGACGGCCAGGGCCACCTCGTCATCACGGCCAAGAAGGAGAACCCCGGCAACTACAACTGCTGGTACGGCCGCTGCGAATACACGTCCGCGCGGATGAACACGGCCGGCAAGTTCAGCCAGGCATACGGCCACTTCGAGACGCGCATGAAACTCCCGCGCGGGCAGGGCATGTGGCCCGCGTTCTGGATGCTCGGCGGCGGGAACTGGCCTGCCGACGGTGAAATCGACGTCATGGAGAACGTCGGGTTCGAGCCGAACACCGTGCACGGCACCATCCACGGCCCCGGCTACTCCGGCTCCGGCGGCATCGGCGCGGCCTACAACGGCCCGAACTTCTCCGACGACTTCCACACCTACGCCGTCGACTGGGCGCCCAACCAGATCAAGTGGTACGTCGACGGGAACCTCTACCAGACGCGCACGCCGGCGGACCTGAACGGCAACCGCTGGGTGTACGACCACAACTTCTTCATCATCCTGAACCTCGCCGTCGGCGGGTACTGGCCCGGCGATCCCAACAGCAGCACGCAATTCCCGCAGCAGCTGGTCGTCGACTACGTGCACGTCACGAACTCGTCGAGCCAAGGTGGCGGCCGGACCGGCACGATCACCGGCATCGGCGGCAAGTGCGTCGACGTCGCCGGCGCGAACAGCGCCAACGGCACGCCGATCCAGATCACCGACTGCAACGGCAACGCCGCGCAGAGCTGGACCGTCGGCACCGACGGCACCATCCGCGCCCTCGGCAAGTGCATGGACGTGAGCGGCGCGGGCACTGCGGACGGAACGGCCGTGCAGCTCTACGACTGCAACGGAACCGGGGCCCAGCAATGGGTCGTCACCGGGGCGAAGGACATCGTGAACCCGAACGCGAACAAGTGCCTGGACGCCACCGGCAACTCGAGCGCGAACGGCACCCGCCTGCAGATCTGGACCTGCGGCGGCGGCGCGAACCAGAAGTGGACCACGCCCTGATTCGCCGGGCCGGGAGCTCTTGGCTCCCGGCCCACTCCCCAAGGAGAACCGAAGTGCGGCGATTCCTCGTCGCGCTAATGGGGTGTGCCCTGTTAGCGCTTTCTCCAATCACGTCCGAGCCGGCTCAGGCCACAGTGGACGCGGGTCCGTCCGCGAGCCAGCTGCTCGCCAAAACCCAGTCCTGCCAACAGATCTCGAACGGCAAGTATTCCTTCGACGAAGGCGGCGCGACCACCGTGCCCGTCTGCCAGGGCAACGGCGCGGTGTTCTTCACCGCCGACATGGACGTCGACTGCGACGGCGTCCGCACCACGCAGTGCAACGAGAACACCGACTGCTGCTTCTACCCCGACACCGCGTTCCACACTTCCACCGATCAGCCACTGAACGCGGCGCAACTGCCCTACATCGTCCTCCCGCAGCCGACGTCCACTTGGGACTACCGCGGCTACGGGATCGACGGCGGTTCCGTGGTGGCGGTGATCTACAACAACCAGGTCACCTACGCCGTGGTCGGCGACACCGGCCCGACGAGCATCATCGGCGAGGCGTCCTACGCCACCGCCGTGAGCCTCGGCATCAACCCCGACCCGAAGAACGGCGGCACCGAGGGCCCGGTGACCTATATCGTGTTCCCGAACACGCACGTCAACCCGATCGAAAACCACGCCAACGCCGTCAGCCTCGGCGAGCAGGTCGCGACGCAGTTCGCGGGCGGCACGACCCCGCCGCCCACCCAGAACGCCGGCGCGATCACCGGCGTCGGCGGCAAGTGCGTCGACGTCGCCGGGGCGAACAACGCCAACGGCACCGCGGTGCAGCTCTACGACTGCAACGGCTCGGGCGCGCAACAGTGGACGGCCGGCAGCGACGGCTCCCTGAAGGCCCTCGGCAAGTGCCTCGACGTCAGCGGCGCGGGCACGGCGAACGGCACGCCGGTCCAGCTCTGGGACTGCAACGGCTCGGGTGCCCAGAAGTGGACGGCCAACGCGGCCGGGAACCTCGTGAACGCCGGTTCCGGCAAGTGTCTCGACGCGACCGGCAACTCCAGCGCGAACGGTACCCGGCTCCAGATCTGGACCTGCGGCACCGGCGCGAACCAGAAGTGGACGCTCCGATGAGAAAACTGCTCACCCTGGCGGGCGTGACCGCGCTCGCCGCGGCCACGTTCGCCGCGCCCGCGCAGGCCGCGGGCGAGACGGTCAACGTCTGGCTCACCACCACCAGCGACGCCGGCGGCCGCACGGTCACCCGCGGCCTCCAGCAGCAGACGCCGGTGACGTTCGCCGCAGGCACCGGCAGCGGCGGCGTGACCATCAACGTCAACGAAAACACGACCTACCAGCAGTTCGAAGGCGGCGGGGCGTCCTTCACCGACACCGCGGCCTGGCTGATGAACTCCAGCGGCGCGCTGTCGCAGTCCACTCGCGACGACACCATGCGGAAACTGTTCGACCCGAACAACGGCATCGGGCTGAGCTTCATCCGCAACCCGCTCGGCGCGTCGGACCTGGCCCGGTACAGCTACACCTTCGACGACGTGCCGGCCGGCCAGACCGACCCGAACCTGACGCACTTCTCCATCGCCCACGACCAGGCCGACGTGCTGCCGCTGACCAAGCAGGCCCGGCAGCTCAACCCGCAGGTCAAGGTGATGGCGTCGCCGTGGAGCGCGCCGCCGTGGATGAAGGACAACGACAGCTACCTGCTCGGCTGGGTCGAATCGCAGTACTACCCGGCCTACGCGCAGTACTTCGTCAAGTACCTCCAGGCCTACCGGGACGCGGGCGTGCCGATCGACTACGTCTCGATGCAGAACGAGCCGACCTGCTGCTCGTCCTACCCGTCGACCAACTGGAACGGCGCCGGCCTGGCGTACTTCGCGAAGAACAACCTGCTGCCCGCGCTGCAGAACGCCGGCCTGTCCACCAAGGTCCTCGCGCTGGACTGGAACTGGGACACCTACGCGTCCTACGGCGCACCCACCATGGACGACGCGGCGATCCGCAACCACCCCAACTTCGGCGGGGTGGCCTGGCACGGCTACGGCGGTGACATCGCGCAGCAGACGACCGTCCACAACCAGTACCCGAGCGTCAACGCCTACTCGACCGAGCACTCCGGCGGCACCTGGATCTCGAACCAGCAGGCCGAGGACATGAACAACATCGTGGACTACACCCGGAACTGGTCGAAGAGCTTCGTCAAGTGGAGCCTCGGCGTCGACCAGAACATGGGCCCGCACAACGGCGGCTGCGGCACCTGCACCGGCCTGATCACCGTCCACAACGGAGACTCGCGCAGCGGCCAGGTCGACTACACCGTCGAGTACTACACGATGGGTCACCTGACGAAGTTCGTGAAGCCGGGCGCCTACCGGATCGACTCGAACGACAGCTCGGCCGTGCGCAACGTCGCCTGGAAGAACCCGGACGGCTCGAAGGCGCTGATCGCGTACAACTCCGGCACCGGCAACCAGAGCGTGCGGGTGAACTGGGGCAACTCGTCGTTCACCTACACCCTGCCCGGCCGCACGTCGGCGACCTTCACGTGGAACGGCACGCAGGGCAACGGCGGCGGCACCGGCAAGACCGGGCCGATCACCGGGATCGGCGGCAAGTGCATCGACGTCGCCGGCGCGAGCAGCACCAACGGCACCGCGGTCCAGCTCTACGACTGCAACGGCTCGGGCGCCCAGCAGTGGACCGCCGGCACCGACGGCACGCTCAAGGCGCTCGGCAAGTGCCTCGACGTCACCGGGCAGTCCACCGCGGACGGTGCGCAGCTGCAGCTCTGGGACTGCGGCGGAACCGCGAACCAGCGATGGGCGGCGACCGCGGCCAAGGACCTCGTCGGCGCGGGGTCGAACAAGTGTGTCGACGCGACCGGCAACACCAGCGCCAACGGCACCCGGCTGCAGATCTGGACCTGCACCGGTGCGGCCAACCAGAAGTGGAACGTGCCCGCATGAAACTGAAGGCAACTATCGGCGCGCTGGTCGCCACCTCGGCAATGGTGCTCGTCCCGGGCATCGCGCAGGCAGCGACGGGACCGATCACCGGCCTCGGCGGCAAGTGCGTCGACGTCAACGCGGCGAGCACCGCCAACGGCACCGCCATCCAGTTGTACGACTGCAACGGCTCAGGCGCGCAACAGTGGACGGTCGGCAGTGACGGTTCACTGCAGGCGCTGGGCAAGTGCCTGGACGTCACGAGCGCCGGCACCGCGAACGGCACCACGATCCAGCTCTGGGACTGCAACGGCAGTACCGCCCAGAAGTGGACGGCCAACGCGGCGAAGAACCTCGTCAACACCGGTTCCGGCAAGTGCCTCGACGCCACCGGCAACTCCAGCGCCAACGGGACGCGGCTGCAGATCTGGACGTGCGCGAGCACGGCCAACCAGCAGTGGACGCTGCCCACCGGCGGCACGACCCCGCCACCGGGGCCGGGCGTGATGGCCGTCGCGCCCTACCTCTACAACGGCTGGGGCGACCCGCCCAACCCGGCGACGATCCAGAACGCCACCGGCGTCAAGTGGTTCACGCTGGCGTTCGTCCTGTCCAACGGCTACTGCAACCCGCAGTGGGACGGCGGCCGGGCGCTCACCGGCGGCGTCGACCAGAGCACCATCAACACCGTCCGCGCGGGCGGCGGCGACGTCATCCCGTCGTTCGGCGGCTACTCCGGCAACAAGCTGGAGTCCTCGTGCGGCAGCGCGGGCGAGCTGGCGGCGGCCTACCAGAAGGTGATCAGCGCCTACGGCCTCAAGGCGATCGACATCGACATCGAGGCCGACGCCTACAGCAACCCGGCGGTGCAGCAGCGCACGGTCGACGCGCTGAAGACGGTCCGGGCGAACAACCCGGGCATCAAGCTGTACGTCACTTTCGGCACCGGCCAGTCCGGGCCCGACAACAGCCTGGTCAACCGGGCCGCACAGGCCGGGCTCACGGTCGACGGCTGGGTCATCATGCCGTTCGACTTCGGCGGCGCGGGCCAGAACATGGGCACGTTGACGCAGCGGGCGGCCGAGGGGCTCAAGAACGTCGTCAAGAGCGCCTACGGCTACGACGACGACACCGCCTACCGGCACATGGGCATCTCGTCGATGAACGGCATCACCGACAACAACGAGACGGTCACGCTCAACGACTTCACCACCATCCTGGGCTACGCGAACGCCCACCACCTGGCCCGGTTGACGTTCTGGTCGGCGAACCGCGACCGCCCCTGCCCGGGCGGCTACCCGAACAACGACACCTGTTCGGGGGTTTCCCAGCAGGCGTGGGACTTCACGAGGATCTTCGCCCGCTACGCCGGCTGACCCCGGCACCAGGAAGGCCCGGCCGGGGTTCCGGCCGGGCCTTCCGGCGTCTGGGCTGCCGGGCCGCGGCGCTCTGGGGAAGCGGCGACCCGGCAGCGTGGGGTCCCGCCGGCCGCTGGGGGTCTCCGGCGGCGGAACCGCTCCCGAGGTTATCGACCGGGTGTCGCGTCCGGCTCGTGCTCGGGCCGTCCGGCCGTCAAGCGTGCCCGAACGGACCCCTGCTACTCCGCCGCGACGGCCGCGCGGGCCGCTTCCGCGCGATCGGCGTACGCGCCGACGAGCTGCTCCTCCGCGTCCTCGAGGTACTTCATCAGCAGCTGCTCGGCGCCCGGGCCGTCGCCGGCTTCGATGCGGTCGAGGATCTCGTGGTTGCGCGGCAGGTAGCGCTCGTGGAAGCGCCGCGGCTCGGCCATGATGTGGAACACCAGCCGCAGCTCGGCGGTCAGCCGGCCGACCAGCTCGTTCACCCGCTCGCTGCCCGACAGCGCGACCAGCTCCTGGTGGAACCAGACGTTCGCGGTGCCGAGGTCCTTCCAGTTGCCGGTGCGCGCGGCCTCGTCCCCGATGTCGACCTTCTCCTTGATCCGCGCGAAGGACGCCGGCTTGGCCCGGACCCCGCGGACCGCCGCGCACTCGATGATCTTGCGCACCCGGTAGATGTCGACGACGTCCTCGACGCTCGGGATGCGGACGAACACCCCGCGGTTGAGCTCGTGGGCCAGCAGCCGCTCGTGCGTGAGCAGCCGGAACGCCTCGCGCAGCGTGTTGCGGGAGACGCCGAGCGCGTTGCCGATGTCCTGCTCCGACAGCCGGCCGCCAGGCAGGAAGAAGCCCTCCGCGATGCGCTTGCGGAGCACGCCGGCGACCCGCTCGGCCGTGCTCTTGCGGGTGACCAGGCCCCGGTCGGCTTCGAGGCCGGCGGCGCCGCTGTCTTCGATGACCACGATCACCAGGCTACCCGCCACTCAGGGGACGATCCAATTGCCGCCTTGTGGAATTGTTCAACAATCTCTAGCGTGTGAGGCACGCCACCATGAGAGACACTGGCCCGGAGGTGCCCATGACTGCCACAACCGCTACCGAGGCCCGGCCGTTCGACTGGTTCCGCACACTCGGCAAACGTGGCCGACGCGCCTTCGCCGGCGCGTTCGGCGGGTACGGCCTGGACTCGTTCGACTACCAGACCCTGCCGCTCGGCCTGGCCGCGATCACCGCGTACTTCGGGATTTCCAGCGGCGAAGCCGGCCTGCTCGGTACGACGACGCTGGTCGTGTCGGCCGTCGGCGGCGTCGGGGCCGGCATGCTGGCCGACCGGATCGGCCGCGTCCGGACGCTGCAGATCACCATCGCGATGTACACGATCTTCACCGTGCTCTGCGGGTTCGCGCCCAACTTCGAGACGCTGCTGGTCTTCCGCGCGCTGCAGGGCCTGGGCTTCGGCGGCGAGTGGGCGGCCGGCGCGGCGCTGGTCGCCGAGTACTCGCAGGCGAAGTACCGCGGCCGGACCGTGGCCTTCGTGCAGAGCGCGTGGGCGGTCGGCTGGGGCCTGTCGGTGATCGTCTACACCGTGGTGTTCAGCGTCGCGAGCGACGCCATGGCGTGGCGGATCATGTTCTGGACCGGTGTCCTCCCGGCGCTGCTTGTGCTGTGGGTCCGCAAGAGCGTCAAGGACGCGCCGCGCGCCGAAGAACGGCTGAAGACCGAACGCCCGAAGGGCACGCTGGCGCAGATCTTCAAGGGCGACCTCCTGCGCACGACGTTCTTCGCGGCCCTGCTGTCCACCGGTGTCCAGGGCGGGTACTACGCGATCAACACCTGGCTGCCGACCTACCTGAAGAAGACGCGCGACCTGACCGTGATCAACACCGGCGGCTACCTCGCCTTCCTCATCACCGGGGCGTTCGCCGGCTACGTCTGCGGCGGCTACCTCACCGACCTCCTCGGCCGCAAGAAGACCTTCCTGACGTTCGCGGTGCTGTCGGCCGCGCTGATCGTCGCCTACACTCAGATCCCCAAGGGCGCCAACGGGCTCGTGCTGGTCCTCGGCTTCCCGCTCGGCTTCGCGATGTCCGCGATCTTCAGCGGCTTCGGCGCGTTCCTCGCCGAGCTCTACCCGACGGCGCTGCGCGGGACGGGACAGGGGTTCACGTACAACTTCGGCCGGGCCGTCGGGGCGATCTTCCCGACCATCGTGGGCTTCCTCGGCGCCGGCGGCGCGATCGTCATCGGCGCGGTCGGCTACGGCATCGCCGTGCTCGCGCTGCTCGGCCTCCCGGAGACCCGGGGCCTCGAACTCGTCGACTGACTGCGGGGGCAACCCATGACCACCTTCGACCAGCCGGCCACCTACACCCCGGCGCAGGCGCGCGCGGTGTTCCGCCGCGGCGTCGCCCACCCCACGACGGGCTGGGCCAACGGCTTCACCCAGACCAACCTGATCGCCGTCCCCGAGGACTGGGCCTACGACGTCCTGCTGTTCTGCACCCGCAACCCGCAACCGTGCCCGCTGCTCGACGTCACCGACCCCGGCGACCCGGCCACCCGGCTCGCCGAGGGCGCGGACCTGCGCACCGACCTGCCGCGCTACCGGATCTGGCAGAACGGCGTCCTGGCCGGCGAGGTGTCGGACGCGACCGGCCTGTGGCGCAGCGACATGGTCGCCTTCTCGATCGGCTGCAGCTTCACGTTCGAGACGGCGCTGGCCGCCGAGGGCGTCCCGCTGCGGCACGTCGACCAGGGCCGCAACGTCGCGATGTACCTGACGAACCGGTCCTGCGAGCCGGCCGGGCGGCTGTTCGGGCCGATGGTCGTGTCGATGCGGCAGATCCCGGAGGACCGCGTCGACGACGCCATCCGGATCACCCGGGCGATGCCGGCCGTGCACGGGTCCCCGGTGCACATCGGCGACCCGCGCGCGCTGGGCATCGAGGACCTGGGCCGGCCCGACTTCGGCGACCCGGTGGACGCCGAACCCGGGGACGTCCCGGTGTTCTGGGCCTGCGGGGTCACCCCGCAGGCGGCCCTGATGGCGTCGCGGCCGCCTTTTGCGATCACGCACGCGCCGGGGTACATGTTCATCTCCGATCGGTACGACAGCGAATACCGGGTGGGTTGAAATGGATCTGAACAGCGACCTCGGCGAGGGCTTCGGTGCCTGGAAGATGGGCGACGACGAAGCCATGCTCGACATCGTGACCAGCGCGAACATCGCGTGCGGCTTCCACGCCGGCGACCCGTCGGTGATGCGGCGGGTGTGCGACCTGGCGGCCGAACGCGGCGTCGCGATCGGCGCGCACGTCGGCTACCGCGACCTGGCCGGCTTCGGCCGGCGCGCCCTGGCCATCGCGCCGGACGACCTGGCGGACGAGGTGCTCTACCAGATCGGCGCGCTCGACGCGTTCGCCCGCGCGGCGGGCAGCCGCGTGACGTACGTGAAGCCGCACGGCGCGCTGTACAACACCGCCGCGGTGGACGTCGAGCAGGCGGCGGCGATCGTCGACGGCCTGCGCCGGTACGACCCCGAGCTGGCCTTGCTGTGCCTGCCGAACTCGGAAATGCAGCGGGAGGCGGAGAAGGCCGGCGTGGTGGCGTACGCGGAGGCGTTCGCGGATCGCGCGTACACCGCCGAAGGCCGGCTCGTGCCGCGCAAGCAGCCGGGCGCGGTCCTGCACGACGCCGACGTGGTCGCCACGCGCGCGGTCGGCATGGCGACCGGCGGGGTCGTGACCGAGGACGGCACCAAGCTCGACGTGCGCCCGGATTCCCTGTGCGTGCACGGGGACACCCCGGGCGCGGTGGAGCTGGCCCGGCGGATCGAAGCGGCGCTGACCGAGGCGGGCATCCAGCTCGGCGCGTTCACCGGATGACCGTCCGGTTGCTGCCGTGCGGGCGGCGCGCGGTGCTGGTGGAGACCGCCGACGTACTGGGGTTCCAGGCGGCGTTGACGCAGTCGCCGCCGGCCGGCGTCGTGGAGCTCGTCCCGGCGGCCCGGACACTGCTGGTCCGCTTCGACCCCGCGGTGACCGGCCCCGGCCGGCTGGGCGCGGTGCTGCGGCAGGTGTCCCCTGTGGACAGTGCGGCGACGGCCGCGGGCGAGGTGGTGATCCCGGTGGTGTACGACGGCGAAGACCTGGCCGACGTCGCCGCGGAGACCGGCCTGGGCGTCGGATCGCTGATCGCGCGGCACACCGCGGGTGCGTACGTTTCGGCGTTCTGCGGGTTCGCGCCGGGGTTCGCGTACCTGTCGGGGTCGGACCCGGTGCTGCACGTACCGCGCCGGTCGTCGCCGCGCACGCGGATCCCGGCGGGCTCGGTGGCGATCGCGGGCGAGTACAGCGCGGTCTACCCGAGCGCGTCACCGGGCGGCTGGCGGCTGCTGGGCCGGACGGACGCGCCGGTCTGGGACGTCGAGCGCGACCCGCCGAACCTGCTGCCGCCGGGCACCCGGGTCCGCTTCGAGGCGGTGACGTCGTGAAGCTGGAGGTCGTCCGGCCGGGGTTCGCGACGACGGTGCAGGACCTCGGCCGCCCGGGCCACGCGGCCCTCGGCGTCGGCCGGTCCGGCGCCGCCGACCGCGGGTCGTTCCGCCTGGCCAACCGGCTGGTCGGCAACCCGGAAGGGGCGGCCGCCCTGGAGGTCACGCTCGGCGGGCTGGTGCTGCGCGCTTCGGGTCTGACGACGGTGGCGGTCACCGGCGCCGGTTGCCCGCTCTCGAAGGGCGGGCCGGACGGGCCGATCACGCTGCGGCCCGGGGAGGAGCTGTCGCTGGGCACGGCGGTTTCGGGGTTGCGCAGTTACGTCGCGGTCCGCGGCGGGATCGACGTGCCGCCGGTGCTCGGTTCCCGGGCGACGGACACGCTGGGCAAGCTGGGCCCGCCGCCGCTGACGGCCGGGACGCTGCTGCCGATCGGCCCGGCCCCGCGGGCTTTTCCGGTGGTGGACCTCGCGCCGCGGGCGCCGCTGCCGGCGGACCCGGTGCTGCGCGTGACGCCGGGACCGCGTCGCGACTGGTTCACCACCCCGGACGACCTGCTGTCCGCTGTGTACACGGTCTCCCCGGATTCGGACCGCGTCGGCATCCGGTTCACCGGCCCGGCCCTGACCCGCGCGCGTCACGACGAACTGCCGTCGGAGGCGTGCGTACCGGGCTCGCTGCAGGTCCCGCCGTCGGGCCGCCCCATCCTGTTCCACGCCGACCACCCGACAACCGGCGGCTACCCGGTGATCGCGGTCGTCGAGGAGGCCGACCTCGACCTGGCGGCCCAGCTGCGGCCGGGCCAGACCGTGCGCTTCCTTCCCGCGTCGTGATCGGCGAGGCGGGTGCCAACCCGCTTTGCCACTCACGACGACCAGCCCGCCGACGTTGGTGAGCCCGATGGCGAGCCACGCCGCCCAGGCCGGGCCGGGGGCGAGCCAGGTGGCGGTACGGCCACCGACAGGCAGGCCGGCGCCAGTGGTACCCCCAGCCCGGCCATGAGCAGCGAAAACACCACGCCGTCGCCGGCTGTCACGACGTCGAACCACGCGTCGGCGAGCAGCAGGGTCGCCGTGGCGGTCGCCGCGAACGGTGTGCGCGGCTCGCCGCGGCCGTGCAGCCAGGCCGTGGCCAGCAGGCCCACCGCCTCGGCCGCGTCGAAGCCGGTCCAGGCCAGCCGCCAGTGCCGCGCCGCCACGACGTCCGGCAGCGTCACGCCCAGTACCGCGATCCACGGCAGCAGGGCCAGCCCCGCCGCCCAGAACAGCTTCTTCATGCGAGGCCTTCTACAAGGCCCTCGCCAACCCCGTGCGCCGGGACATCCTCAGTTACCTGGGCAAACACGGCGAAGCGAACTCGACGAGCGTCGCGAAGGCCCTCGGCGAGAGCACCGGGACGACCAGCTACCACCTCCGCCGGCTCGCCGACCTGGAGCCGATCGAGGAGGTGGAAGACCGCGGGGACGGCCGCGAGCGCTGGTGGAAGTCGCGGCCGAAGGACCTCCACACCCCGCCCGGCCTCGAGCTGGCGCCGGACGAGCGCGAAGCGATGCTCAAGCTCGGCGCGTTCAAGACGAGCCACGACCTGAGCCTGTCGTCCCGGACGAGGAGTCCACAACGGACTAGAGGCCGGACACCCGGAGCGTGATGTTCAGCCGGCCGGTCAGGCCCAGCGCCGGGTCCGCCGTGCCGGGCCGGGTTTTCGGGACACCGTGGTAGGCGAGCCGGGACGGGCCGCCGAAGACGAACACGTCCCCGGAACGGAGTTCGACGTCGGTGTACGGCCGGCCGCGGGTTTCGGTGTTGCCGAAGCGGAACACGCACGCGTCGCCGAGGCTGATCGAGACCACCGGTTCCAGGCTGCGCTCGTCCTTGTCCTGGTGCAGCCCCATCTTCGCGGCGGCGTCGTAGAAGTTGACCAGCGCGATGTCCGGCGCGTACGCCCCGGCCGGCTCGCCGTACGCGTCCGCCAGCGCACGGCGGCCGAGGTCGCCGAGCCAGTCCGGGAACGGCAGGACCGGGGTGCCTTCGCCGGTCGTGCGCGAGTAGCCGTACGGGTACCAGTGCCAGCCGAGGCAGACCGACTTCACCGACATCACCCCGCCGTTCGGCAGCCGGGTGTGGCGGTAGCCGGACCAGCCGCGGCAGGCCGCGACGAGGTCGCGCTGCTCGTCGAAACCGAGCCAGTCGGGGATGTGCACGGCGCCGGGCGCGATCTCGGCGCGCGGGCGCGGCAGGAGGGCGTCCATCACCTCGATTGTGCCGGAGACTCCCGTCGCACACGCTGGGTGACCGCCGAAGGCACGACACGGTGACCGCGGAACGTCACACCCTCGCTGGTGAACAGCCGCAGGAGCCGCCCGAATGGTCCAGCGGGCGCCTCCTGCGGCCGAATCCCCTCGCGTTGGGCCACCATGAAATAGACGTTCCCACACCTGAATGTCACAACGCCAGCGTGGATCAGCTACAAACGGGTCACTTGACCGCGGTGCCGCCGATCAGTTGCGGAACGTGACGACGGTCACGCCCGCGCGCGTCGGCACGGGGTCGGTCATCGCGGCCAGCGCGGCCGGTACGTCGTCGAGCCCGATCCGCCGTCCGATCAGCGCGGCGAGGTCGATCCCCGCCGTCTCGACGACCCGCAGCAGCTCCGGGTACTCGTGGGCCTGCAGGCCGTGGATCCCGACCAGTTCGAGCTCGCCGCCGACGACCCGGTGCATCGGGAGCGGCGCGACGCCCTGCGCGGGCGGCATCAGCCCGGCCTGGACGTGCCGGCCGCGCTTGCGGAGGCTGCCCACCGACGCCGCGCAGGTCGACGGCGAGCCGAGGCAGTCGAGCGAGACGTGCGTGCCGCCACCGGTCAGCTCGCGGACGTGCGCGGCGACGGCTTCCGGGCCGTCGAACGCCGAGGAGTCGACGGTGAGGGCAGCACCGGACTTCGCGGCCAGCCGGAGGGCCGCCGGGGAGACGTCGACGGCGACGACCTCGGCGCCCGCCGCGACGGCCAGCAGCACCGCCGAGATCCCCACACCGCCGCAGCCGTACACCGAAACCCACTGCCCCGCGGTGACCCGCCCCTGCCGCAGCACCGCGCGGAACGCGGTGCCGAACCGGCAGCCGAGCGCGGCGGCCTCGGCGGCGCCGAGCGAGTCCGGCAGCGCGACCAGGTTCGTCTCGGCGTGCTCGATGGCGACGCGCTCGGCGAAGGAACCCCAGTGCGTGGCCCCGGGCTGGAACTCGCGGTCGCAGAGCTGCTGGTCACCGCGGGCGCACTGGGCGCAGGTGCCGCAGGCGCAGACGAAGGGCACGGTGACGCGCGCGCCGAGCTCCCAGCCGCGGACGCCGTCGCCGAGCGCGACGATCCGCCCGGCGAGCTCGTGCCCGGCGACGTGCGGCAGCGTGACGGCGGTGTCGTGACCCTGCCAGGTGTGCCAGTCGCTGCGGCAGACGCCGGTGGCGTCGACCTCGATCACGACACCACCCGGCGCGGCCACCGGTTCCGGCACGTCCCGCACGACGGGCGGGACGCAGAACTCCTCCATCACGACAGCTCGCATGCCGCGAGCCTAATCGTCGCTCAGTTGAGCGCGTGGAACCGCGTTCTCGCCCGTGGTGGGCCGAGGAGCCTGCTGAGCGAGCCGTCCGGCACGTTCAGGATGTCCTCGAGGTTTCGCAGGGCCTCCAACGATTCCGGCCGCTCGGGCCGGCACCGTCCCGACTGCCAGTGGCTGAGGGTGGCCAGGCTGACCGTGGTTCCCCTGCCGCGCAAGCGATAGCGGATCCGCTCGAGGCCGAGGCCGCGGGCCCGGATCGCCGCCCGCAGGGCCACGTCGAACGGTCCGGCCGCCAGCAGCCGGCTCAGCTCCGCCTGTTCCCCCCGGTCGATGGTGCGTGTTCGCTGACCGGTCATCACAACGCTCCGAAGCACTCCCGATTGCCGAAAGTTGGAGCGTAGGCGCAGCTCCGCAAGATCGGAAGGGCCCTCACCCACCTGCCTTGCGCACCTCGTCGGCGATCGCCGCGAACGGTTCCGCGTAGCCGGAGTGGATCGTGACGTAGGAAATCCCCCACCGTTCCCGCCACCGGAGAAGGGTTTCCGTGGCGTGGCCGGGATCCTCGGGCAGCACGGTGACGGCACCGGCGGCGGCGAGTTCGGGCACGTCGGCCCCGGCCCACCGCGCGATCGCGGGCGACGGTTCGGTGCCGACGGCCATCAGGTTCAGGCCGAGCTCGACCTCCGGCAACCGCGCCCCGGCGAGGTTCCGGAATCGATCCACAATGGACTCCGCCTCGGCTTCGGTCGTCCGAGGCGCCCAGCCGAAGGTGACGGTGTCGGCTTCTTGCGCGGCGAGCGCCAGCATTTTCGGCCCCCCGCCGGCAAGCACCAACCGCGGCCGGTCGGCGTGCCGCTTGAGGTGTTCGATGGTGGCGGCCATCCGTGTGATGCGCTCACCCGGTGCGGGGAACTCCCGGCCCAGGCTCTTCGCGTGCGCATCGGCCCCGGGCCGCCCGGCACCCAGCCCGAGCTCGAACCGGCCGCGGGTCTGCTGGTGCAGGGTCTGCACCTGCCAGTCGAGCGCTTCGGCGTCGCGGAAGGGATCGGCGAGCACGAAGGTGCCGACGGTGAGGTCGAGGGTCACCGCGGCGGCGGCCCCGAGCAGCACGAAGGGATCGGCGGTGCCGACGGGATCGGTGGCGAGCAGGGTGTCGAAGCCGAGCTTCTCGATTCGCTCGGCCTGGGCGGTCCACGAGGTGAGATCGGGCGAGTAACCGGCGACGATGCCGAAGCGGAAGGGTTTCATGCGGGCCATGGTCGCGGGCGGGGAGTGGTCACCACATCCGCTTCATGACGTCACCCGCGCGTACGCCTCTCGCCGTCCCGAGCGCCCCAAGCGCCCCAATGTGGCGTTGGTTGCGTCTGACGCACCGAACGCCACGTTGGGTGCGCTGGACGCACCCAACGCCACATTGGGTGCGCTGGACGCACCCAACGCCACATTGGGTGCGCAGGACGCACCCAACGCCACATTGGGGGCTTCTCAGTAGCGGCCGTGGTGTTGGTGGCGGGTGAGGACGAGGTGGGGTGTCGCCGGCAGCCCGGCGTTGTGCCAGGACCTGGTGCAGGTCGGGGTGGGGGCGGTGATGGCTTCGTGCGGGTAGCGGTAGGCGGTGGTGGGCGCGCGGGAACCGGGTCAGCGCAGGGTGACCGACAACGCCTGCGCGATCTCCTTGCCGATGGCGTGCGTAGCCGCGTCGGGCGGCGAGCCCACCTTCACCACCATCGGGCCCCCGAACGGCTGGCGCTCCACGACCTCGATGCGTTCGCCCAGATTGATCGCGTGTTCCGTCAGGTACCGCAGCAGCTCCGGGTCCGTGTCCCAGACCCGGACGATCTCGCCCACCGCGCCCGGCTGGAGGTCGTCCAGGATGCGGACCGGGAGCTCCTCCACGCTGCCGTCCGGGGCCGGGATCGGGTCGCCGTGGGGGTCGCGGACCGGGTTGCCCAGCTTGGCGGCGATGCGCTCGACCAGCCTGTCCGACACCGCGTGCTCCAGCGCGTCCGCCTCCGCGTGGACCTCGTCCCACGTGTAGCCGAGCTCCGACACCAGGTACGTCTCGATCAGCCGGTGCCGGCGGAGCACCGAGCGCGCCAGGAGGCGGCCGTCGGCGGTCAGCTCGATGCCGCGGTACGGCACGTGGGTGACCAGGCCCAGCTGGGACAGCTTCGTGACCATCCCCGACGCCGAGGACGGGCTGACCTCCAGCCGGCCGGCGAGCGACGTGTTGGTGACCGCCTCACCCCGCTCGACCAGGCCGTAGATCACCCGGACGTAGTCCTCGACCGACGAGGACCTCCGGACCGAACCATCTCCCATACCGCATACGATACGGGGCCGGGTTCTTTCTCGTGAAAGTTCACGGCCGCCAGCGGTAGCGGATCCAGCCCGGGACCGGCTCGGCGCCGAGCTGGGCGTAGAACGCCTGGCCCTTTTCGTTGCCCTCCTGCATGTCCCACTCGACGCGCCCGGTCGTGCGGTTGCGCAGCTCGTCGAGCAGCTCGCCGCCGAGGCCGTGGCGGCGGTGCGCCGGGCGCACGAACAGGTCGTCCAGCCAGATCCCCGGCCGGGCTTCCCAGGTGGAGAAGTTCCAGCTGCAGAAGGCGAAGCCGGCCACCACGGCGGGCTCGCCGGGCGGGGTCGCGATCAGCACCCACGCCTTCGGGTCCGGCCCGAACAGGTGACCGCTCAGCTCGGCGCGGTCCAGCTTCAGGTCGTGGTTGTCCTCGTAGACGGCGTGCTCCTCGATGAGCGCGCAGATTTCCTCGATGTCTTCGAAGACGGCGTCGCGGACGGGCATCTCGCCTCCCTTTTTGTCGGTGGTGGTCGTTACGGTCGGTCTCGGAGGTGGTCGATGTCACCAGAGCAACGGTTCGAGGACCTGGTCGACGAGTTCACCGGACGCCCGGGCATCACGCCACCCGGCGCGACCGGCGGCTTCGGGCGCACAGCACTGCGGGCGAACGGCCGGATCTTCGCGATGTTCGTCCGCGGGCAGCTGGTGCTGAAGCTGCCCCGGGTGAGGGTCGACGAACTGGTCGAAGGCGGGCACGGGGTGCGGTTCGACGCGAACAAGGGCACCCCGATGAAGGAGTGGCTGGCCCTGGCCGCCGGGTCGCCGCAACCGTGGTCCGCACTGGCGGAGGAAGCACTCGAGTTCGTGGGGAGGTGAGTCATCACGCTTGATAACGCAGTTCACCGCCGACGGCGGTCCCTTGCACGCCCAGTTCCCCGGAAGCGAGGTCGTCCACAGCGGACTCGTCCAAGGGCGACCCGGACAACACGGCGAAGTCGGCGATCTTGCCGGGCTCGAGCGTGCCCAGGTCACGCTCGGCGAAGGTCGCATACGCCGAGCCGTACGTGTACGCGCGCAACGCCTGCTCCGGCGTCAACGCCTCTTCGAGTGCGAAGGGGGCGCCTGACGCCGTGCGCCGACGCACCATGTCGGCCAGGGCGAGCAGCGGCGCGCCGTTCACGACCGGCCGGTCCGAGGACGCGGGGAGCACGCAACCCGCGTCGAGGACGCTCCGCAGCCGGTAGCACCAGGGCACGCGAGCCTCGCCGAGCGCGGCGCGCATGCCGTCGCCCAGTTCGTTGACGAACCGGCCTTGCGGCGACGGGATGAGCCCGAGCGACGCGAGCCGCGTCAGCTCCGCAGGCTGCAACACCGCGCAGTGCTCGATGCGGTGCCGGTGGTCCGTGCGCGGCGAAGCGGCCAACGCGGCTTCGTAGGCGTCGAGGACGACGGTGATCGCGCGGTCGCCGATCGCGTGCGTCGCGATCTGCCAGCCGGCGTCGTGCGCACGGCGGATCGTGCGCGCGAGTTCGTCCTCGGGCACCTGGAAGTAGCCGCGGTTGCCCGGCTCGCCGTCGAACGGGTCGTGCATCGCGCAGGTGCGCCCGACCAGGGAACCGTCGGCGAACAACTTCATCGGGCCGACGCGCAGCCACTCGTCGCCGAGGCCGGTGCGCAGGCCGAGGTCGAGGCCGAAGCCGGCGTCGTCGGGCAGGTCGTGGAGCACGCTCGCGGCGACCATCACCGTGCTGCGCACGCGCAGCACGCCGCGGTCGCGCGCCTCCTGGTAGGCGGCCAGCTCGGCGGGCGTCTCGCCGACCAGGCCGCCGCCGATCCCGGCTTCCTGGACGCTGGTGATGCCCTCGGCCAGGTACCGCTCGGACGCCCGCCCGAGCCCGCGGACGACCCGGTCGACCGGCGTCGGGTACGTCAGCGGCCGCAGCAGCAGCTGGGCCTGCTCGCGCAGCAGGCCGGTCGGCGAGCCGTCCGCGTCCAGCACGACGTCGCCGCCGACCGGCACGTGGGCGAGGTCGAGCTGGTCGAGCACGGCCGAGTTGACCACGGTCATGTGCCCGGACGTGTGCTTCAGCCGCACGAGCATCCCCGGCGCGGCGCGGTCGAGGCCGTGGCGGTCCGGGTGCCCGCCGGCGAGCTTGTTCTGGTCGTACCCGCTGCCGACCACCCAGCTCCCGGCCGGCAGCGTCGCGGCCCGGGCGGCGACGGCGGCGTAGACCTCCTCGACGCTGCGGCAGCCGCCGAGCGGGACGTCGTCGAGGCCCATGCCGAACCACGCCATGTGGTTGTGGGCGTCGTGGAAGCCGGGCACGACGAACCCGCCGGCGAGGTCGACCCGCGAGCGCGCCGAGAGCGCCAGGGCGTCCTCCCCCAGCGCGACGACCCGGCCGTGCAGCACGGCAAGTGCGCTGGTGAGGCCCCTGCCCGTCCACACCGTGGCGTTCTCGTAGACCGTATCGACCCGCATTTCCGCCTTCCTCCCCGCCGCCACCCTCAACGGAGGCGCTTCGCGCCGCGGCAACATTCAGAGGCTATCGATCGATCGATCGAACGTCTAGCATCGCCCCATGCCCACCGTGGAGTTCGCCGTCGAGGACGGCATCGCGCAGATCCGGCTCAACCGGCCCGAGCGGCTGAACGCGGTCGCCGCCGTCCTGGTCGACGACTTCCTCACCGCCCTGGACGCGGCCGCGCGCAGCGACGCCCGGGTCGTCGTGCTGTCCGGGAACGGGCGCGCCTTCTGCGCCGGCCACGACCTCAAGGAACCCACCCCCGCGGGTGACTCGCGGACGCGGCTGGACCGGCTCCAGGACGTCACGCGGCGGCTGCGCGGGCTGCGCCAGCCGGTGATCGCCGCGGTGCACGGCTACGCGATCGGCGCCGGCGCGGAGTTCGCGCTCGGCTGCGACCTGATCCTGGCCGCCGAGGACGCCGTCTTCGCGTTCCCCGAGGTCTCGCTCGGCCTGAGCGTCACCGGCGCGGCGTCGCGGCTGCTCCCGCTGCTGGTCGGCCCGCTCAAGGCGAAGGAGCTCCTGCTGCTCGGCGAGCGCTTCGACGGCCGGAAGGCGGCCGAGCTGGGCATGGTCAACGCCGCCGTGCCCGCCGAGCGGCTCCAGGCCGAAGCGCTGGCCTGGGCGAAGCGGATCGCGGAGCACCCGCCGGCCGCCGCGGCGATGGCCAAGCGCGTTCTCGACACCCCGATCGACGTCGAGCCCGCCCTCGAACTCGAGGTCAGCCACGCCCTGATCACCGAGCACTCGGCCGCCGTCGCCGCGTCCACCGAGGCCTTCCGGAGCCGGGCGTGACGCCCCTCGCCGAGATCGGAACCCTCGCGCAGCTCGTCACGCGGGCCGCCGCGCTGTGGCCGGACCGCACGGCCTGGGTGTTCGACGAGTACGACCAGCACTTCACCTTCGCCGAGGTCGACCGCGAAAGTTCGAGCATCGCCGCCGCCCTGGCCGAACGCGGCATCGGCCCGGGCGACCGGGTCGCGGTGATGCTGCGGAACGTGCCCGCGTTCCCCCTGATCTGGCTGGCGCTGGCGAAGATCGGCGCGCAGCTCGTGCCGGTCAACACGAACTACCAGGAGTTCGACGGCGCCCACGTCCTCCGCCACTCCGGCGCGAAACTGGTCGTGGCCGCTCCGGAGTTCACCGCCCTCCTCGGCCGCATCGGCCTCACCGAGGTCATCACCCCAGCGGCACTTTCACGTGGAAGTGCCGACCTGGGGGCGGCACTTCCACGTGAAAGTGCCGCTTTCGTGCCGGTGCCGGAGACGCCGGTCAACATCCAGTACACCTCCGGCACGACCGGCGCGCCCAAGGGCTGCGTCCTGCCGAACCGCTACTGGACGACGCTCGCCGTGAGCCTGGCCACCGACTTCCCCGCCGTCGGCGAAGACGACGTCATCCTGACCGCGCAGCCGTTCCACTACATCGATCCACAGTGGAACGTCGCGTTGGGACTCGCCGGCGGCGCCACCCTCGTCGTGCTGGACCGGTTTCACCCCAGCACGTTCTGGGCGAAGGTGCGCGAACACGGTGTCACCTGGTTCTACTGCCTCGGCCTGATGCCGGCGCTGCTGCTGCGCCAGGAACCGGGCGAAACCGACCGCGACCACCGCGTCCGGGCGATCTGCGCGTCGGCCGTCCCGCCCGACCTGCACGCCGAGCTGGAGGCACGCTGGGGCGTGCCGTGGTTCGAGGCGTTCGGGATGACCGAGACCGGCGGCGACATCCGGATGACCCCGGCCGACCACGACGAGACCGTCGGCACCGGCTGCATCGGGCGGCCCAGCCGCGACCGCGAGGTGCTGATCGCCGGTGACGACGGGAAGCCGGTGCCCCGCGGGGAAACCGGGCAGCTGCTGATCCGCGGGATCGGGCTGATGCTCGGCTACCACGACGATCCCGGCGCGACGGCGAAGGCGTTCGGAAACGGCTGGTTCCACACCGGCGACCTGGCCCGGATGGACACTGCCGGGCGCGTCTACTACGTCGGCCGCACGAAGGACATGATCCGCCGCAGCGGCGAGAACATCTCGGCCGACGAGGTCGAGCGCGCGCTGCTGCTGCACCCGGCGGTGCGGCTGGCGGCCGTCGTCGCGGTGCCCGACGAGCTGCGCGGCGAGGAGGTCAAGGCGTACGTCGTGTGCGACGGCGACCGGCCGGACCCCGCCGGGCTGTCCGCGTTCTGCGCCGGGAAACTGGCCTACTTCAAGGTTCCGCGGTTCTGGGCGTTCGCCGACGCGCTGCCGATGACGCCGTCGGAGCGGGTGGCCAAGGGCGAGCTGCGCAAGGTCGCCGACCCGCGCGCCGGGTCCTGGGACGCGAAGGTGCAGGCATGGCTCTGAGCAGCCGGGAGCGGGTGCGCGCCGCCGCGGTGAAGCTGTTCGCCACCAAGGGCTTCCACGGCACCGGCATCCGGGATCTGGCGCAGGAGGCGGAACTCTCCTCGGCCAGCCTGTACCACTACATGGGCACCAAGGAGGATCTGCTCGCGGAGATCATGCACACCGCGCTGAACCGGCTGCTCGACGCGGCCCGTGAGGCGACCGCGGGCGGCGGCGACCCGGTGCACCGGCTGCGGACGCTGGTCGTGCTGCACGTCCTCGCGCACGCGGTCGGGCCGGCGGAAACCCGGGTGGTGGACAACGAAGTCGACGTCCTGTCCCCGGCCGCGCGCGAACCGGTGGTGGCCCTGCGGGACGCCTACGAGCGGCTGTGGGCGGCGGCGATCGACGAAGGCGTGGCGGCCGGGGTGTTCCGGGTGGCACACCCCGCGGTGACCAGGCTGGCGCTGCTGGAGATGTGCAGCGGCGTCGCGAGGTGGTATTCGCCACGTGGCCCGCTGGCGCTGGACGAGCTGGCGGAGCACTACGCGGAGCTGGCGTCGAGGGCGCTGGGGTGCACGTCGGTGCCGGGTGTCACCGACTTGCGGCGGTGCCGGGAAATCGTCGCGAAAGAGTGGGGAGTGTCCGTTTAGCGGCGCTTTTACCTGTGTACGCCTTGCCCAGACGGCGTGCGTGGGGGACGCTCGAAGGGTGACTGAGGAAACGATCCAACTGGAACTGGACGACTCGGGTCTCGCGCCGGGCCTCCCGGCGCCGGCACACCCCCGCGATCAGGTGCAGGATGTCCCCTATCGCCCCGTCGAGTTCCGCGATGACGATCTCCCCACCGCCCTGGAACGGTGCTCCGCCTGGCTACGGCAGGCCCAGGAGTGGCTCGGCGAGCCACTCGACGTGCTGGCCATCCACCTCGACTACGACGACCGCCAGGGTTCGCCGTACTACGACGTGAAGCTCCTTTGCAACGAAGAGGACCTCGCGGGCGTCCCGATCGCCATTCGCAACAAGAAGTAAGCAGAGTGAAGCGCCGTCAGGGCCGCCGGAAGGCGGCCCTGACGGTTTCTCGCGTTCCGGGACCCCTCAGCCCAGCGTCCCGCCGACCTTCACGTGCCCCTTGAGCAGGTTGCGCGCGATCGTCCGGCGCTGGATCTCGTCGGTGCCTTCGTAGATGCGCAGCAGCCGCAGTTCGCGGTACCACCGCTCGACCGGCAGCTCCCGCGTGTAGCCCATGCCGCCGTGGATCTGCAGGACGCGGTCGACGATTTCGTTGGCCTTCTGGCCGCCGTACAGCTTCGCCATCGACTGCGCGTGCCGCGAATCCACGCCCTGGTCGACCTGCCAGGCCGCGTGCAGCACCAGCCACCGCAGCGCCTCGAGCTCGACCCCCGAGTCGGCGATCATCCACTGGATGGCCTGCCGCTCGGCAATCTTCTGCCCGAACGTCTCGCGGGTGTTGGCGTGCTCGATGGCCATCGTGATCAGCCGCTCGCACGAGCCGATCGCGCGGGCGGGCAGCAGGTACCGGCCCTGGCCGATCCACTGCATGGCGAGCTCGAAGCCGCGGCCCTCCTCGCCGAGGATCTGCGTCTCCGGAACGCGCACGTCCTGGAAGATCAGCGACGCCGGGCCCCACTCGCCCATGGTGTCGATGTACTCGGACTTCCAGCCGGCTTCGCGATCGACGAGGAAGCACGTGACGCCGCCGTTGGCGCCCTTCTCCGGGTCGGTGATGGCGAAGACCATGGTGAAGTCGGCCTCGTTGCCGCCGGTGATGAAGGTCTTCTCGCCGTTGATGATCCAGTCGGTGCCGTCCTTGCGGGCGGTGGTCCGGATGGCCTTCGCGTCCGACCCGGCACCGGGCTCGGTGATCGCGAAGCAGGACTTGCGCTCGCCCGAGATGGTCGGCAGCAGGTAGGTCTGCTTCTGCTCCTCGTTGGCGTGGAACAGGATGTTGTCGGCGGCGCCCCCGAAGCGGAAGGGCACGAAGGTCCGGCCGAGCTCGGCCTCCAGCAGCGCGGCCATCACGGCGGACAGGCCCATGCCGCCGTACTCCTCCGGGGTCAGCACGCCCCAGAAGCCGGAGTCCTTCGCCTTGAGCTGGAGGTCCTTGAGCTCCTCGCCGGTCAGGCCGGGCTGGTGCGCGCGCTCGCGGCGGAGGACTTCCTGCTCCAGCGGGACCAGCTCCCGCTGGACGAACGTGCGGACCCAGTCGCGCACTTCGCGTTCTTCGGTGCTGAGTGAAAAGTCCATGGGTGAGCTGCTCCTCCAACCAACACTGCCACTGGCTAAGCGCTTGCTTACTCCCATAGTGCGGCACACGGCACGCAGGCGCAAGGACGGCCTCCGAGGGCAGGCGCAACCGCCCGGAAGCCGGCCTCCGGGGGCAGGACGCCCGGCCGCGCCGGGGTTACCGTGGCCCGGTGGCGAAGGCACCGCACGTCGGCGAGCACGAGACGCGTGTTCCCGGCCCCGTGACGCCCACGCGGGCTCCCACCGCCCACTTCGACCCGCGGGCCGCCCTGACCGCGGGTTCCGCGCTCGCCCTGCAGCGCCAGGCGGGCAACCACGCGCTGACCGGGCTCCTGGTACAGCGCCAGAGCGCGCCCGCCCGGGCTCCCGGCCGCCGCGTCACGACCCCGTTCGGCCGGTTCGTGGTCGTCGATCACGACGCGCCCGGCGAAGACCGGATCACCCGCGCCGACCTCGACGCAGCCACCCGGGCGTGGTCCGCGATCACCTCCGGCCAGTCGCCGCTGACCATCTCGGACACCCAGACGTTGGGCCGCACCTACCCCGGCTTCCGCGAACGCGTCCTCGCCGCGCTCGCCGCCCTGATGTCCCGCCGGCACGGCCGCCGGCTGGTCGTCGGGCTGGCCGCCGGACCGCACCGGGTGCGGATCGAGCCGTCCGAGGCCGTCGCCCTGCTCCAGGACGGCGGCGAAACGCACGCTTTCGACCAGGCCGGCGCGCACGATCCGCACACCGGCTCGGACGTGCTGATCACGCTCGACCCGGCGTGGAGCGAGGTGCACGTCCTGGACGCCCACGGCGCATCGTTGAACGTCCCCGACTTCGTGCGCGTCGGCCACGAACTGATCCACGCCCGCCACGACACCGCGGGCACGAACGCGCGCACCCAGCCCGTCGCAGATCTCGCCTACGACAACCACGAGGAGGAGAACACCATCGAGACCGGGGACCTCACCGAGAACCAGCTGCGCGAAGAACACCACGTCGACGCCCGGCCCGGGCAACCCGCGCCCCGCCGCCACGGCCACGGCGGCTACGGCCGTTCCCTCGACCCCCTGCCGCGCATCCCGTCCACGCCGCGGCGGCTGTAGTGAGACCCCCTGACCTGAGCCCGGATCCGTGACAACGGCTGCCGGGCCCGGGAGGATCGGGGGTGTGATGGAGATCGAGGTCCGCTGGTCGTCGCCGTTGCCCGCCGAAGATCGCTTCCTGCGCCTGCTCGACGACGTCGAACAGGGCCGGTTCGAGGCCTACCGGCAGGAGGCGGACAAGCGGCGGTTCCTCACCGGCCGCGTCCTGGCGAAGACGGTCGCGGCCGAGCGGCTCGGCCTGGCGCTCGAGACGGTGGAGTTCGACGCGACCTGCGAAGACTGCGGCAAGCCGCACGGCCGCCCCCGCATCCCGGGCGCCGACCTGACGCTGTCGATCTCCCACTCGGGCGACCTGATCGGCGTGGCGGCCACCCCGTCGGTCCCGGTGGGCCTCGACGTCGAGACGGCCAACCGCCGCGCCGACGACGGCCTGATCGAGTACGCACTGAGCCCGGCGGAGGCGGCGCACCTGGCCGGCCTGGACGCGACGGAGAAGGCCGCGGCCTTCTTCGTCTACTGGACCCGCAAGGAAGCGGTGATGAAGGCCACCGGCAAGGGCCTGCGCATCCCGCTGCAGAGCATCACGTTCTCCCGCTACGACGAGCCGGCCGCTCTGGTGTCCTCGGGCGACCCGGCCCTGGACCCGGCGACGACCAGCCTGGTGGACCTGAAGGCCGCGGACGGCTACCGCGCGGCCATCGCGGTGCTGACCACCGAAGAGCTGTCGGTCACCGAGGAGCACTGGGTCCCCTAGACGCTGTCCTCCAGCCCCATCGCCGTCAGCAGCGTGCGGAACTTCGCCGTCGTCTCGTCCAGTTCCGCCTGCGGGTCCGACGCCGCCACGATCCCGCCGCCCGCGTACAGCCGCATCGACGTCGTGGCGATCTCCGCGCAGCGGATCGCCACCGCCCACTCGCCGTCGCCCGCCGCGTCGACCCAGCCGACCGCTCCCGCGTAGTAGTCGCGGTCGAACGGCTCCAGCTCCTTGACCAGCTCGCGCGCGCCGTCGGTCGGGGTGCCGCAGATCGCCGGGGTCGGGTGCAGGGCCGCCGCCAGGTCCAGGGCCGTGATGTCCGGGTCCGCCAGCTCGCCGGTGATCGGCGTGCGCAGGTGCCAGATCGCCGGCGTGGTGACCAGCTCCGGGCCCGCCGGGACGGCCAGCGTGCGGCAGAACGGCCGCAGCGCCTCGACGAGGTAGTCGATCACCACCGCGTGCTCGAGCTGGTCCTTGCGGGACGTCCGCAGCGCCTCGCCGTTCGCGCGGTCGGCGACCGGGTCGGCCGAGCGCGGCATCGAACCCGCGTGCGGTGACGAGAACACCGTCCGGCCGGTGCGGCGCAGCAGCAGCTCGGGCGTGGCGCCGACGAGCGACCGGCCGCCGGGCAGCTCGGCCGCGTACGTGAAGTGCCGGGGATTGCCGACGGCCAGGTTCCGCACGATGCTCTCGGTCGGCACCGGCGCGTCGAACTCGAGGTCGAGCGCACGGGCCAAGACCGCTTTCCGCAGGTCACGGGCGGCCAAGAGGGAAACCGCCGAGCGCACGGACTCCATGTGCAGCGCCGGCGAAGGCACCGCACGCACCCGCACCGGCGCGGGGAGGGTTTCCCGCGACAGGGAGGGTGCTCCCGAGGCGCGGTGGACGGTCCGCGGCACGACGAGGTGGCCCGGCACCTTCGTGTCGGGCCCGGTGTCGAACGGCAGGACGCCGACGGCCAGCGGGGCGCCGGTCCCGGCCAGGACGCCGGGGATCGCCGAGGCGAGCCGCCGCGGGTCCGTCTCGGTGACGGTCCGGATCGCGCCCTGCGCGAGGAGTGCGCGCTGGGCCGTCGTGAACAGGAAGTCGCCACGCTGGTAGCGGGCGGCGAGGTCGGGTGCCGGGGTCGCCGGGTCGGGTGAACTCACAGGACCCAGGGTCCCAGGCCGCCGGAGATCCGCGAGGGAAGTGTCGCCAGCGACACTCCCCTCGCGGTCAGCTCCTGGTGACGCGCTACTTGAGCGCGTCGATGAGCGCCTCGCGCTGGCGCTCGCCCAGGCCGGCCGCACGCCGGTCCGGGTCGATGCCGGCCTGCTCGAGCAGGGCGGCGACCTTCACCGCGCCGAGGCCGGGGACGGCCTTCAGCAGCTGGGTGACCTTCGTCTTCCCGATGGTCTTGTTCTCCTTGGCCTGCTTGAGCACCTTCTCGATGCTCTCCTGGCCGGACTTGATCGACGCGAGCAGCTCCGAACGCGCCTTGCGAGCCTCGGCGGCCTTGGCCAGGGCCTCGGCGCGCTGCTCCGGAGTCAACGTAGGCAGAGCCAACGTAGTGTCCTTTCCTCTCAGGTCTCCGCTTTCGCGGCCGACAGCTTTTGTGAGTGCTTGCTCCTGCAAGCGCTGCTCAGCCGTCTCTTGCCACGGGGCCCAGTAAACGCCACCCGCTTCGTGGCCGTGCAACCGACACGCACTTATTACCCCTGGAGGTGATACCGGGCAACCCGCTCCGGCCTGCGGAAACGCTCCCAAGAAGCGGCCCGCGTGGCCCTTCTCACCCGGAAGTGAAGCCTCCGCTACCGCCTGTTCTCGCGCACATTTCCCTGCCTGCAAGGAAAACCCGAAAAATTGATGATCTTGATCTTCGTCGGCACCGTCGCCCGATCGCGCTACGACCGTGACCGAACGGAGCCGTTGTTGACCATGCCCGCTTCACCCGATCCGCATTAGAGTCGGCGCAACCCCCAGCCCACCGGCGAACGACCCCCGGGAGCGACCATGTTGAGCACCATGCAGGACGGTCAGCTGTCGCTGGCGAACCTGCTCCGCCACGGCACGTCGGTGCACTCGGCGAGCGAAGTCATCACCTGGACCGGTTCAGAAGGGCGCCGGGAGACCTACGGCGACCTCGGCCGGCACGCCGCCCGGCTCGCGAACGCGCTCCGCGGCCTGGGCGTGACAGGCGACCAGCGCGTCGGCACGTTCATGTGGAACAACGCCGAGCACATGGCCGCCTACCTGGCCGTTCCGGCGATGGGCGCCGTGCTGCACACGCTGAACATCCGGCTGTTCCCGGAGCAGCTGACGTTCGTCGCCAACCACGCCGAGGACCACGTCGTCATCGTCGACGGCACCCTCGTCCCGCTGCTGGCGAAGCAGCTGCCGGAGTTCAAGACCGTCCGGCACGTCATCGTGGCCAACGGCGACGCCGCCGCGCTGCAGGCCCCCGACGGCGTCCAGGTCCACGCCTACGCGGAGCTGCTGGCCGCCCAGCCGGACACCTTCGACTGGCCCGACGTCGACGAACGCTCGGCTGCCGCGATGTGTTACACCTCGGGCACGACCGGTGACCCCAAGGGCGTCGCCTACTCGCACCGGTCGATCTGGCTGCACTCGATGCAGGTCTGCATGAGCGACAGCATGAACCTCGCGCAGAGCGACAAGGCCCTGGCCATCGTGCCGATGTTCCACGCGATGGCGTGGGGCCTGCCGTACGCGGCGTTGATGGTCGGCGCGTCGCTGCTGATGCCGGACCGCTTTCTCCAGCCGGCGCCGATCTCGGCCATGCTGGCCGCCGAGAAGCCGACGTTCGCCGGCGCGGTCCCGACCGTCTGGCAGGGCCTGCTCGCCCACCTGGAGACGAACCCGCAGGACATCTCCCACCTGCGTGAAGTCGTGGTCGGCGGGTCGGCGGTGCCGCCGTCGCTGATGAACGCGTTCGAGGAGCGCCACCACGTCTCGATCCTGCACGCCTGGGGCATGACGGAGACGTCGCCGCTGGGCAGCGTGGCCCGGCCGCCCGCCGGCGCGACCGGCGACGAGGCCTGGCGCTACCGCTACACGCAGGGCCGGTTCCCGGCGTCCGTGCGGGCCCGGCTGATCGGCGACTCCGGCGAGGCGCTGCCGTGGGACGACGAGGCCGTCGGCGAGCTCGAGGTCCAGGGCCCGTGGATCGCCGGCTCCTACTACGGCGGCTCGCAGGTCGACCCGGACAAGTTCCACGACGGCTGGCTGCGCACCGGCGACGTCGGCAAGATCAGCGCCGACGGCTACCTGACGCTGACCGACCGCGCCAAGGACGTCATCAAGTCCGGCGGCGAGTGGATCTCCTCGGTCGACCTGGAGAACCAGGTGATGGGCCACCCGGCGGTCGCCGAAGCCGCGGTCGTCGGCATCCCCGACGAGAAGTGGGACGAGCGGCCGCTGGTCGCCGTCGTGCTCAAGGAGGGCCAGCACGTCACGCCGGAGGAGCTGCGGGACTACCTCAGCGACAAGGTCGCGAAGTGGCAGCTGCCGGAGAACTGGACGTTCGTGGACGAAGTCCCCAAAACGAGCGTCGGCAAGTTCGACAAGAAGCGGATCCGCGCGTCCTACTCCGAGGGAAAGCTCGACATCGCCCAGCTCTAACGGGTAAATCTCCGGCGAGTCTTCACGCTTGGGAAGACCACCATGGGGGAACCTAGGTCAGCACCGTGGCGCGTCAGCGCCT
This sequence comes from Amycolatopsis sp. CA-128772, assembly GCF_002904295.1. Classification (GTDB taxonomy): domain Bacteria; phylum Actinomycetota; class Actinomycetes; order Mycobacteriales; family Pseudonocardiaceae; genus Amycolatopsis. The sequence continues at coordinate 111,762 of NZ_PPHG01000096.1, read as the reverse complement.
CCGTCGAGGGCGGCGGTGGGGGCATGGGCGGACTCATGGTGGTCTTCGGAGCACGTCGGAGGGGTTCTGGGGATGCAGCGGAACAGGCGGAGTTTTCTGGCGCTCGCGGGCGTGGGCGCGCTGGCGACGGCATGCGGGTCGAACACCGGGCGGCAGGGCGAGGCGCCGCCCTCGACGGCGTACTCGGCGGGCCCGCCGCCGTCGGACGCCCCGAAGGTCACGCTCCAGCAGTGGTACCACGCGTACGGCGAGGACGGCGTCCAGGACGCCGTCAAGAAGTACGCGGCGAGCTACCCCGGCGCGACCGTGAACGTGCAGTGGAACCCGGGCGACTACGACTCGAAGATCGTCACCGCGCTGCAGAACAGCAAGGTGCCGGACGTCTTCGAGGCCCAGGTCAAGATCGACTGGGTGCGGCAGAACCAGGTCGTCGCGCTCGACGACGTGATCGCGCCGGTGAAGGGTGACTTCAGCCCGGCCGTGCTGGCCGCGCAGACCGTCGAGGGCAAGGTCTACGGCATCCCGCAGGCCACCGACACGCAGGTGCTCTTCTACCGCAAGAGCCTGCTGCAGGCGGCGGGCGTGCAGCCGCCGCAGACGGTCGACGAGCTGATCGACGCGGCCGCGAAGCTGACGAAGGACGGCGTCAAGGGCTTCTTCGCGGGCAACGACGGCGGTGTCGGCGTGCTCACCGGCCCGCTGCTGTGGTCGGCCGGGCTCGACTACCTGAAGAACGACAACCGCGAGGTCGGCTTCGACGACCCGCGCGCGGCGACGGCGCTGGCGAAGCTGCACACGCTGAACGCCAACGGTTCCCTGCTGCTCGGCGCGCCGGCGGACTGGTCGGACCCGGGCGCGTTCGTCGACGGCCTGACCGCGATGCAGTGGACCGGGCTGTGGAACGTGCCGAAGATCCGGCAGGCGTTCGACGACGACTTCGGCGTCCTGCCGTTCCCCAAACTGGACGGCAGCGGCGCGCCGTCGGTGCCGGTCGGGGCGTACGGCGCGATGGTGAACGCCAAGAGCGAGCACGTGGCCGAGGCCAAGGCGTTCGTGAAGTGGCTGTGGGTCGACCAGACCCAGGACCAGCTGGAGTTCGCGACGAAGTTCGGGTTCCACGTCCCGGCCCGCCAGAGCCTGGTCGGCCGCGCGGAGAACCTGCGGTCGGGCCCGGCCGCCGACGCGGCCCGGTTCGTCAAGGAGAACAGCCACCTCGTCGGCGGTCCGGTGTGGACACAGCAGGCGAACACGGCGTTGTCCGACGCGGCCGCGAAGATCGCGAAGGAGGGCGCGGACCCGGTGGCCCAGACCAAGACGGCGGTCGAGGTGGCTCGCGCCGAGCTGAAGCGCCTTTTCGGATGAAACGGCGCGATGCGCGCGCGTTCTGGCTGTTCGTCGGGCCGTTCCTGATCGGGCTGGCGATCTTCGCGTACCTGCCGATCGGCTGGAGCGCGTACCTGTCGTTCTTCGACGCGCGCAACACGGTGACGCCGACCGAGTTCGTCGGGCTGGACAACTACGCGCACATGCTCACCGACGAGCCGTTCCTGTCGAGCCTGGGCACGTTCAGCGTGTTCGCGCTGTTCATCGTGCCGCTGACGTTCGTGCTGTCGCTGGCCCTGGCCCTCGGCGTCCACCAGCTGCGGTTCGCGCGGGCGTTCTTCCGGTCGGTGTTCTTCCTGCCGTTCGCGTGCTCGTACGTCGTGGCGTCGCTGGTCTGGAAGACGTCCCTGTTCTCGGGTGTCCGGTACGGCCTGGCGAACACCGTGCTGGGGTTGTTCGGCGCCGACCCGGTGGCCTGGACCGGAACCGTCGAGCCGCCGCTGTACTGGGTGGTCCTGGTGACCGCGCGGCTGTGGCTGCAGCTGGGGTTCTACATGATCCTGTTCATCGCGGCGCTGCAGCGGATCCCGGCCCAGCTGTACGAAGCGGCGTGGCTCGACGGCGCGAAGCCGGGCTGGCAGGTGTTCCGGTACATCACGCTGCCGCAGCTGCGCGCGACGGCCGTGGCGGTGCTGCTGCTGAACCTGATCAACGCATACCAGGCGTTCGACGAGTTCTACAACATCATGGGCGACGCACGCGGCTACCCGCCGTTCGCGCGGCCGCCGCTGGTGTACCTGTACTACACCTCGCTGGGTTCGGGTGGCCAGGACCTGGGCCGCGGCAGCGCGGGTGCGGTGATCCTGGCGTTGCTCATCGCGCTGGTGACTTTGCTGCAGGGCCGGGTGTTCCGCTTCGGACGTCCGTCGTGAAGGCGGTCCTGCGGTGGACGTGCCTGGTGGTGGCGGCGGTGGTGTTCCTGCTGCCGTTTTACCTGCTCGTGCGCAACGGCCTGGCGTCGCGGGCGGACATCACGTCTCCGGAGTGGACGTTCTTCCCGGCCACGCTGCACTGGGAGAACTTCTCGCGGCTGTTCTCCCTTTCGGACGTGCCGTTCGCGCGCAGCCTGCTGAACTCACTGGTGGTTTCGACGTTGCAGACTTCCGGGTTGCTGGTGGTCTGCTCGCTGGCCGGCTACGGCCTGGCCCGGATCCCGTACCGGCACTCGCGGTTCGTGTTCTACGCCGTGCTGGCGACGCTGATGATCCCGACGTCGGTGACGTTCGTGCCGAGTTTCGTGGTGGTCTCGTCGCTGGGCTGGCTGTCCGATTTTCGCGGGCTGGTGATCCCGGGGTTGTTCAGCGCGTTCAGCGTGTTCCTGTTCCGGCAGTACTTCCTCGACTTCCCGCGCGAGCTGGAGGAGGCCGGGCGGGTGGACGGGCTCGGCCGCTGGGGCGTGTTCTGGCGGATCGTGGTGCCGAACTCCCGCGGGTTCTTCGCGGCGATCGCGGTCATCACGGTGATCGGCAGCTGGAACGCGTTCCTGTGGCCGCTGATCATCGCGCAGTCCCCGGATTCGTGGACGGTCCAGGTGGCGCTGTCGGGGTTGCTGACGGCGCAGAACCCGCAGCTGAACCTGCTGTTCCTGGCGGCGGCGGTGTCGATCCTGCCGATCGTGCTGCTGTTCGCGTTCCTGCAGCGGTACCTGGTGCGCGGGGTGGCGGAGTCCGGGCTGAAGGGCTGAACCGCCACCAGAGCAGGGCGAGCGTGAGCACCAGTGCCCCGCCGTCGGTGATCACGGACGGCAGCAGGCCGGCCCAGCCGTACAGGTCCAGCGTGGCGCGCCAGACCGAGGACGGGATCGCGACCACGCCCGCCGCCTGGGTGGCGTTCACCGCCAGGACCAGCCAGACCACCCACGCCCGGCCGGTCAGCGCCAGCAGCCCCAGCAGGTTGCCGGCCAGGTAGACGTCGCCGACCAGGCGCAGGCCGGTCAGGAAGCCGCCGGACGCCGGCGTCCCGGCCAACGCGGCCGCGTGGGCGACCAGTTCGGCGTCGATCACCACGAAGTTCTGCAGTGCCGTGCCGATCGCGAAGACCAGCGAGCACCCCGCAATCCACCAGCGCATCCTCGCTCCCCCTATCAGTGATAGAGACCACTCTATCACTGATAGGGACGATCTCTCTATCACCGATAGAGGGCACCTCTCTATCAGCGATAGGGAAGCGCCTCTATCGCTGATAGAGTCCGCCGCGTGCCTCTCGATCGCCGTCAGATCACCGAAGCCGCCCTCGCGCTCCTCGACGAGGTCGGGCTCGCCGAGCTGAGCACCCGACGGCTCGCCGCGCGGCTCGGCGTCAGCTCGCCGACGCTCTACTGGCACGTCAAGGACAAGGCGCAGCTCCTCGACCTGCTCGCCGAAGCCGTCTGCGAAGACGCGTTCGAGATCGACGAGACCCAGGACTGGCGGCACCAGCTCGAACAGGGCCTGCACCAGTTCCGCGCCCTCCTGCTGAAGCACCGCGACGCCGCGACCCTGCTGCGGGAGCGCCCGCCCGGGCCGAACCGGCTCGCCCACATCGAGCGGACCGCGCGGATCCTGCTGGAAGCCGGCTTCACCCCGGAGGACACCGCAGGCATCGCCCGGCTGCTCGCCGCGCACGTCCTCGCGTCGGTCGAACGACCGGAGAAGCCGGACCCCGAAGCCGCGAAAGCCTTTTTGGAAAACCTGAAGGACTACCCGAACGCGCGCACCCTCGGGTTCACCGGGCTCTCCGCCGACGACCTCTTCGCCCTCGGCACCGAGGTGATCCTCGACGGCCTCTCGCAGCGGAGGAAATGACCACAACCTTCGGCGGTACACCCCACCCCGACCCCTGTGACAGGGTGAACTCAACTGTCACGGTGAATGTTTTTCACGTTCACCCCGCGTCCACCCGAAGCCGGCACTGTGCCGATCAGCCGAGAAGACTGGGGAGCGAACAACCATGGCCGAACTCACCCGGCGCGCCTTCACCACCGCGGGCGCCGCCGGTCTCGGGCTCCTGCTCTGCACGCCCGCCGCGAACGCCCTCGACCGCGCCCTGCGGCTCACGAGCACCCGCTCGCTCACCACGTCCGGCACCACCCTCGAACAGGTCGCCACCGGCGGCGGCACCGCGACCTACTCGCGCCTGTCCGCCGGCCCCGGGTGGCCGCTCGTCGTGCGCAGCGACCTCGCCACCCCGAAGAGCGGCCGCGACGACCGGCGCCGCGCGCTGAGCTCCTTCGTCCAGTTCACCGACCTGCACATCACCGACACCGAAAGCCCGGCGCGGTTCGAGTACCTGCACCCCTTCATCGGCTCGGCGCACCGGCCGCAGGAGGCGCTGGGCACCGTCGCGACCAGCGCACTCGTCGAACGCGTCAACAGCGTCCGGCAGGGTCCGTTCACCGGGCGGCCGTTCGACCTGATGGTCACCACCGGCGACAACACCGACAACCACGAGCTGATCGAGCTCGACTGGTTCCTCAAGGTCCTCAACGGCGGCAGCGTCACCCCCAACTCGGGCGACGCCGGCGCGTACGAAGGCGTCCAGAGCTCGGGCAACGACGAGTACTGGAACCCGTCGATCCCCGGCGTGGGCGACAAGTACTCGGCGAAGGGCTTTCCGCAGCTTCCCGGCCTGCTCGAAGCGGCCTTGAAGCCGTTCACCGCGCCCGGCCTGGACGTCCCGTGGTTCTGCACCTTCGGCAACCACGACGACAGCATCGTCGGCTCGCTGCCGGCGCAGATCCCGGGCATCGACGCCTGGTACACCGGGAAGTACAAGGTCATCGGCAAGGACGAGACCACGTCGAAGAAGCTCGCCGACGCGATCAAGAGCGGCTCCGGCGTCCCGGTCGCGGAACTGTTCGGCGGCAGCGGCACCATCCGCGAGGTCACGCCGGACGCGCGGCGCCGCCCGTTCAGCACCGGCGAGTTCGTCCGCGCCCACCTCGACGCCGCCAACACCGGCCCCGGCCCGGCCGGCCACGGCTTCACCAGCGCCAACGCCGACGGCCAGAACGTCTACTACACGTTCCGCATCGCCCCCGGCGTCACCGGCATCAGCCTCGACACGACCACCGACGCCGGCTTCGCCGACGGCTCGATCGGGCTGGCGCAGTACTCCTGGGTCGAGTCGACCCTGAAGCGCAACAGCTCGACGTACTACGACTTCTTCGGCCGCAAGGTCACCCACGCCGTCACCGACGAGCTGTTCATCCTGTTCAGCCACCACACCAGCGGCACGATGACCAACCTGCTGCCGGACTCCCGCCACCTGCTGGACCCCCGGCTGAACGGCGACGCGTTCGTCGCGCTGCTCAAGCGCTTCCCGAACGTCCTGGCCTGGGTCAACGGCCACACGCACCTCAACAAGATCACCCCGCACGCGGGCAACACGCCCCAGCAGGGCTTCTGGGAGATCAACACGGCGTCCCACGTCGACTTCCCCCAGCACGCCAGGATCGTCGAGGTAGCGGACAACGCCGACGGCACGTTGTCGCTGTTCACAACGTTGATCGAAGCCGAAGCCCCCTACGCGGCGGACTACGACAGCCGGACACCGCAAGCGCTTGCGTCGCTGTACCGGGAACTGTCCTACAACGACATCCACACCAACCTGGGCCGCGTCGGCGCGGCGGAGGACCACAACACCGAGCTGCTGCTGGTGAACCCGCTGAGCTGACCGCCTTCGCGGAGTGGTGGGCCGGCCCGAGCGGCCCGCCACTCCCGGTCCACTCGAACAACTGGGCAAAATGGTGCCTTGAAGTGGACACAAAGGCACCCGTTACGTTTCTTCTGCACACCGCAGGCTCCCTTCGCTAGATCGCCGGTGCGCGCAGGCTCACGAAGTTATCGAAATGATCAGGAGTGTCGTGCCACCGTCCACCAGGCCGTGGACTTCTTCCACCAGATGCCGGCCGCCTCGATCGTCGATGCCCTCTATGAAGAACGGTTTGCCGCGCGCGCCACGGATCAGCGGAACGAGGACATCGCCCACATCCTGTACGCCGGCCGAGCCCCGGATCACGAAGCGATTCCGCAAGACTCCCTGGCGGTGTACGTCCTTCGGCTTGCGGTGGCCAAGCGCCTGGCCGACTGCGACGTCCACATCCTCACCACCAACTACGACGACGTGCTCGAGCAGATCGCCAACCACGACGTGACGTTCAGCGATCTGCAACGGAACGGCATCGAGGTCTACACCAACTGGGACTCGGATGACGACGGTTTGGCGTCCGGGATACCCATATCCCACCTTCACGGGTTCATCCCGCGAACCGGATCCGCTCGGTCCGTGGTCTTTTCCGAGCGCGAGTACATCAAGTGGGACAGGGAAAGTCTCTGGCGGGACTACCTGACCTAACGAGTGACCGGAGGCGGGTTGACGCTCTTCGTCGGAGCGTCGTTGCGGGACTACAACATCGCCGCGATGATCCGCCGGTTCAGCAAGGGTGAGGTCTACGCCCTCCTGCCCGTGGAAGACGAGGTCGCGGACGCCCAATCGACAGGAAAGCAGTGGTCGTCCCGCAGCGCGCGGTACGCCGCGCTTCGTGGCCTCCACCTCGGCGTCAAGGTCCTGCGGCCGGACTTCTACCGGTCAGGTCTGCCAGTTCCTCGGCGAGGCGGCCATTCCGGCGGATGCCCGGATATTCGCCGCGCGCCAGGCCACCGAAGGCACGGTCGCGTACCGGACCGACGGCCGGTGGACCCACTTCCTGGCGGTGCCTGTCATCCTGCCCCGAGGCGCCGTATTACGAACTCCCGGTCGGAGTGGTGATCCTGCTCCTGCACGCACCGGACGTTCAGGACGACGTCTACTTCGGCGAAGCCGACAGTGACCTCTCGGTGCGGATGAAGACGCTGGGCCAGGAGTTCCTGCGACCGGTTACTTCGCCCTGACTCCGTACCGCTCCTTCAGCACCTCGCGAAGCCCGTCGGTGCCCACCCGAGGTGTTGCCACCTTGACGACCCGGACTCCGGGCCGCTCCTGGCTCCGCATGCGCACCCGGCTACCGGTCTCCGCCGACAGCACCGGGCGGTACTCGTATTCCTCGGCAGGTGCAGCGGCGTCGTCCATTCCGTTCACGCTCCATCCCGCAGCCGGTCCAAAACAGAAACTATCGACTCTACCGTACGGCAGCGCGTGACGAAACCATGGAGCCACGGCCGCACTCCATCGGCGTACTTCAACGGTGAACCCGCTGAGCTGACGTCCCTACCCCGGAGGTAATCGCCCGGCGGCGAGGCGTCGGGCAAGCTGCCGGGTATGACCGATCCCGAGGGTACGCAGCTGTTCCACCGTTCCATGCCGTTCTCCGAGCGGCTCGGCGTCGAGGTGCTGGCCCACGGGCGCGAGCTCGTCCGTAGCCGGCTCAAGTGGGATGAAAGCCTCTGCACGCTCGGTGGTGCGCTGCACGGGGGTGCGCTCATGGCGCTGGCCGACTCGACCGGTGCCGTGTGCGCGTTCCTCAACCTGCCCGAGGGCGGGCAGGGCACCACGACCGTCGAGTCGAAGACGAACTTCCTGCGTGCGGTGCGTTCGGGCTACGCCGTTGCGTCGTCCAGACCACTGCACGCGGGGCGCAAGTTCGTCGTGGTGGAGACCGAGATCCACGACGACGACGGCAGGTTGGTCGCGAAAGTGACACAGACGCAGGCCGTGCTCTAGGCAGGAGTTTACAGGTCCGCCCGGAAGAGCGAAAATCCCTGGCTACTGGGTGGGTCTATCAGGGAGCCGCGATGCGCGTACGCAAGTTGTTCACCTTATTGTCAGTGGTTGTGTTGTCCGTGGTCACCGTGCAGGTCGCCGAGGCCGGGCCCGTCCGGCCGCGCGACGACGAGGCGATCGACTACCACGAATGGACCGGCGGCCGCTTCCACGAAGGCAGCTTCGCGGGGGTCGGCCTGAGCCGGGACGGGCTGCGCATCACGCACCCGGCCGGCACGGTCCAGCACACCGAACCCGAGCTGGGCACGACGAGAACCTACGAATACGGCCAGTGGACGTCCCCTTCGTACCGGCAGGGCTTCGGCGCGACGCAGCTGGTCGCGTCGTGGAACGCGAAGACGCCCGCGAAGACCTGGCTGCAGGTCGAGGCGCAGGGCCGGACGTCGGCGGGCGCCGAAACCGCGTGGTACGTGATGGGCCGCTGGGCCAGCGGTGACGCCGACATCCTGCGGACCAGCGTCGACGGCCAGGACGACGCGAACGCGCTGGTGGACGTCGACACCCTGGTGATGAAGACCGGCGTCACGCTGAAGTCGTACAAGCTGCGGGTCAGCCTCTACCGCGAGGCCGGCTCGGGCGCGACGCCGTCGGTCAGCCTGCTCGGCGCGATGACGTCGGCCGTCCCGGACCGCTTCGACGTCCAGCCGACGAAGCCCGGGCGCGCCAGCGGGATCGAGCTGAAGGTGCCCGCGTACGCGCAGAACCTCCACAAGGGACAGTTCCCGCAGTACGGCGGGGGCGGGGAAGCCTGGTGCAGCCCGACGTCGACCGAGATGGTCGCCGAGTACTGGGGCAAGAAGCCGTCCGCCGAAGAGATGTCGTGGATCCCGGCGGGCTACGTCGACCCGCAGGTGGCGTTCGCGGCGCGGTACACCTACGACCACGCGTACGACGGCACTGGCAACTGGCCGTTCAACACCGCGTACGCGGCCTCGCGCGGGCTGCGCGGCCACATCACGCGGCTGCATTCGCTGAACGAGCTCGAGGAGTACATCGCGCGCGGCATCCCGGTGATCACGTCGCAGTCGTTCCTGTCGTCGGAGCTCGACGGCGCCGGCTACGGGACGGCGGGGCACATCATGGTCGTCGTCGGCTTCACGAAGGACGGCGACGTGATCGCGAACGACCCGGCGTCCAGCAGCAACGACCGGGTGCGGAACGTCTACCAGCGCGACCAGTTCGAGAAGATCTGGCAGCGGACCAAGCGCTACCGCGCGGACGGCACCGTGGCCGGCGGCCCCGGCGGCATCGCGTACATCATCACCCCGGCCTGACCGGGATCGGCGGGGCGCCGCGGCCGGCGCCCCGCCGCACTCACCAGGTCTTGCCGGCCTGCTCCCGGATCGCGCGGTTGATCCGGTTGAAGAAGCCGGTGAGCGCGATGTGCAGGACGATCGCCGAGAGCTGCGCCTCGTCGAAGTGCGCGGCGGCGGCCGCCCAGACCTCGTCGGTCACGCCCGGCTGGCCGTCCTGGATCCGCGTGGCGGCCTCGGTCAGCTCCAGCGCGGCCCGCTCGGGCTCGGTGAAGAACGGCGTCTCGCGCCAGGCGACGACGCTGTGCAGCCGGTCGTCGGTCTCGCCCTGCCGCTTCGCGGACTGGACGCCCGCGTAGGTGCACGGGGCGCAGCCGTTGATCTGGCTGGCCCGCAGGTGGACCAGCTCCAGCAGCAGCGGGTCGACGCCGGCGGCGTGCACCGCCTTGAACAGCTGCTGGACCGCTCCGGTCACCTCGGGGCTGCTGGTGCTCTTCAGCCGTGGTTCCATCGTTCCTCCATCGGTTACCTGTGCCCCTCCGGGCTCGTCACCACCACGACGGAGCAGGATCGAGGAAGGTAACGACATGACCGACACCGTGGCCGAGGCGTTCGAAGCCCGGCGCGACCGGTTGCGCGGGGTGGCGCACCGCCTGCTGGGCTCGCACGCGGACGCCGAAGACGTGGTCCAGGAGGCGTGGCTGCGCCTGGCCCGCCAGGACACGGCGGCGATCGAGAACCTGGACGGCTGGCTGACCACGGTGGTCGGCCGGATCAGCCTGGACGTCCTGCGTGCCCGCAAGTCCCGCCCCGAAGCGCCTTACGACGAGATCGTGGTGGCGGTCGACGACGGCCCGGAGGCGGACGCGGAGCTCGCCGACTCGGTGGGGCTGGCGCTGCTCGTGGTCCTGGAGTCGCTCGGCCCGGGCGAGCGGCTGGCGTTCGTGCTGCACGACCTGTTCGGGGTGCCGTTCGAGGAGATCGGCCGGATCCTGGGCAAATCGACGGCGGCGGCCAAGATGCTCGCCAGCCGCGCCCGCCGCAAGGTCCGCACCCCGGCGGCACCGGTGGCGGCGGGCCGGGAGCAGCGGGAGGTGGTCCAGGCTTTCCTGACGGCAGCCCGCGACGGCGACTTCGAGCAGCTCCTGCGCCTGCTCGACCCGGAGGTCCGCCTGACGGTCGACACCCCGGACGGCGTGGTGGTGGTCCTGGGCGCGACGAACGTCGCGGCGGGCGCCCGGATCGGCGCGGCGGCCGGCGGCAGCGCGGTGACCGTCGGCGGCCTGCCGGGCGTGGTGGCGTGGCGCGCGGACGGGACGCCGATGTCGGTGGTGGCGTTCACCGTGGCGGGCGGCCGGATCGTGGGCATCGCGTCGGTGGCGGACCCGGCGAAACTGGCGTCGATGGAGCTGCCGGAGCCACCGGAGACTGTCGGTGGGTCCCGGTAGCGTGGAATTCGGGGGCGGCTCAGTTGCGGAGAGCGCAACCTGTTGCGCACAATCACTCATGCGGATGTCGCCATGTCCGCGTGATCCGTGATTAGCTGCGGGCAGGACCAGCAGAGCCGGAAGGTGGATTCGCATGCCGTACGAGGTGCCGGGGGTCGTTTCGCGGGGTAAGGGCGAGCCCGTCTCGCTGGAGACCGTCCTCGTGCCCGATCCCGGTCCCGGTGAGGCCGTCGTGAACGTGCAGGCCTGCGGGGTCTGCCACACCGACCTGCACTACCGCGAAGGCGGGATCAACGACGACTTCCCGTTCCTGCTCGGCCACGAGGCCGCCGGCGTCGTCGAAGCCGTCGGCGAGGGCGTCACCGACCTGGCGCCGGGTGACTACGTCATCCTCAACTGGCGGGCCGTCTGCGGCACCTGCCGGGCCTGCCGGCGGGGCAAGCCGTGGTACTGCTTCTCGACCTTCAACGCCGCCCAGCCGATGACGCTGCAGGACGGCACCAAGCTCTCGCCCGCGCTCGGCATCGGTGCCTTCCTCGAGAAGACCCTTGTCCACAGCGGACAGTGCACGAAGGTGAACCGCGAGGCCGAACCCGCGGTCGCCGGGCTGCTCGGCTGCGGTGTGATGGCCGGGCTCGGTGCGGCCATCAACACCGGCGCCGTCACGCGCGGCGACTCCGTCGCGGTGATCGGCTGCGGTGGCGTCGGTGACGCCGCCATCGCCGGGGCGCAGCTGGCCGGCGCGACCACGATCGTCGCGATCGACACGGACGACCGGAAACTCGAGTGGGCCAAGGGCTTCGGCGCGACGCACACCGTCAACAGCAAGGGCCTCAGCGAAGCGCAGGTCGTCGAGGCCATGCAGGACGCCACCAGCGGGTTCGGCCCCGACGTCGTCATCGACGCCGTCGGCCGCCCCGAGACCTGGCGGCAGGCGTTCTACGGGCGGGACCTGGCCGGCACCGTCGTGCTGGTCGGCGTCCCGACGCCGGACATGCGGCTGAACGACCTGCCGCTGATCGACTTCTTCTCGCGCGGCGGCTCGCTGAAGTCGTCGTGGTACGGCGACTGCCTGCCCAGCCGGGACTTCCCCATGCTCGTCGACCTCTACCTGCAGGGCCGGCTGCCGCTCGACAAGTTCGTCACCGAACGGATCGGTGTCGACGGCGTCGAGCAGGCCTTCGAGCGCATGCACCACGGTGACGTGCTGCGCAGCGTGGTGACCTTCTGACTCTCTTCACTGACGACGAGTACCCGGCCGAGCCCTACCCCGGCACCCGGCCGGGCTACTCGTTCGTGCACGTCGACGGCGTTGGGCACCCGCTCGGCACCGCGCCCGGCGGCTGGCGCGACCGGATGGCCGTGCTCGCCTACGGCTCGAACGCGAACCCGTCGAAGATCACCTGGCTGCGGGCGCGGCTCGGGCTGGCGGGACCGGTCGTGGTGGCGCACGCGCGCTGCGCCGGGCTCGCCGCGGTGTGGGCCGCCGGTTTCCGCGTGGTCGACGACCAGCGACCGGCCACCCTCACCGCCATGGCCGGCGTCGAGGACCACGCCATCTGGTTCGTGACGCCGGACCAGCTGGCGGTCCTGGACCGCTGCGAAGGCCGCGGCACCCGCTACCACCTGGCCCGGCTCACCGATCCTGACGTCACGCTCGAAGACGGCACGCGGCTGACCGAGGTCCACACCTACGTCGGCGCCGCGCCGATCCGCTACCCGCTGCTGGTCGGCGGCGCTCCCGTGCGGACCGCCGACGTCCCCCAGGCCGAGGCGGCGAAGCTCGACGGCGTCGCCGCCGACGGCCACGGCGTGCCCTGCGAAGTTGTCACACCAGCTTTCCCGGGTTGAGGATCCCGGTCGGGTCCACCGCGGACTTGGCCGCCCGCAACACTTCCACGCCCAGCGAGCCGATTTCCGCGCTCAGATAGGGCGCGTGGTCGACGCCGACGGCGTGGTGGTGCGAAATCGTGCCCAGTCCCGTGATGGCCTCGGATGCTGCCGCCTTCGCGCGCTGCCACTGGCCGACCGGATCGTCCGCATCGCGGGCCGTCAACACCGTGAAGTACAGCGAGGCACCCGTTTCGTACGCGTGGGAGACGTGGCACATGACGATCGCCCGGCCCAGCGCGGCCGTCAACGCCGCCCGGACGTCGTCACGCAATTCATCCACATTGGACCAGTAGGCCGCCGTTTCGAGCGTCTCCACGCAGACCCCCTGGTCCAGCAGGACGTCCCGCTGCCGGGGTCCGGCGAACCGGCCGTGCCGCCACGATTCGCCGAGCGCCTTACCGACGCGCACGGCGCCCGCCGCCTTGAGCCGTCGCGTCGTCTCACGGCGGCGGCGCACCACGTCGTGCGCGGTGCCTTCCCAGCCGACGATGAGGAAACACGGCCGCCGGACGCCCCGCGCGGCCAGGTAGCGGCGCAGCGCCGCGGTCTTCACGCCGGCGTTCAACGCCAGCGAGACCTCGGTCTCGTCCACATCGGACAGCCGGGTGACATCGGCGAGCGCGTGGTGCTGTGCGAGGTCCCGCACCGCTCCGGCGCCGGCCGCCCAGCCCGGCAGCGCGTAGCCCTCGTACCGCCGGACCTCCGGCACCGGCCGCACCCGCAGCGAAACTTCGGTGATCACGCCGAGCGTGCCCTCGCTGCCGACGGCGAGCTGGCGCAGGTCCGGCCCGGCCGCCGACGCCGGCGCGACGCCGAGCTTCCACTCGCCGCGCGGGGTGGCCAGCCGCACGCCGGCCACCATGTCCTCGAACCGCCCGTAACCCGACGACGCCTGGCCCGCCGAGCGCGTCGCCGCGAAGCCGCCGATCGTGGCGCGCTCGAACGACTGCGGTACGTGCCCGAGCGTCAGGCCGTGCGCGGCGAGGAGCTCTTCCGCCGCGGGCCCGCGGACCCCGGCCTGCAGGACGGCGATGCGCGACTCGGCGTCCACCGACACCAGCGCGTCGAGCTTGACCAGGTCCAGCGCGATCACCGACGGCTTTTCGCCGCGCAGCGCCGCCACCCCGCCGACCACGGACGTCCCGCCGCCGAACGGCACCACGCCGACGTCGTGCTGGACGCAGACGTCGAGCACCGCCTGGACCTCGTCGGGATCGGCGGGGAGCACCACCGCGTCGGGCACCGGGAAGCCCGCCGACGGCGAACGGCGCCGCAGCAGGTCGAGGTAGGACAGGCCGGTCGCCCGCGCGAGCCGCGCCGGGTCGTCGACCAGCACGTTTTCCGCGCCGACCACCTTCGCCAGCGCGTCCTCAGCAGACTTCGCCAGTTTCGGTGACGGTATTTCCACCGGCAGATCGCGCGCTGGGGCGGCACCGGGGGCGACCGGACCGATACGCTGGTCGAGCCACTTGGCCGCCCGCGCGGGCAGCGGGGCGGCGTCGGCGGCTTCGTCGGTCCAGGACCGGCGGAGGCGGTGGTCAATGAGCGGGTTCACGACTACAGTGTGACATATGGACGTGAAACGTCACACCACCCAGACCGCGGGTTCGTCTGCGCTCGCGGACACCCGCAACCGCCAGACGGCGACGCGCGTGGCCGATGACGTGCTGCTCGACGCCGCACGTTCGTGCGTGCTGGCCGTCGGTGTGCGCCGCACCACACTCGCCGAGATCGCCCGCACCGCGCGCGTCAGCCGGATGACGGTCTACCGCCGGTTCCCCGACGTCCGCAGCGTGCTCGCGGCCCTGATGACCCGCGAGTTCAGCGGGCTGCTGCGCACGGCGAGCGAACGCGGCGCCGACGCGGCGCACAGCCGCGACCGGCTCGTGCTCATCGCGGCGGCCGGCGTCCGCGCGCTGTCGAGCGATCCACTGTTCCGCACCCTGCTCGACGTCGATCCCGAGCTCGTCCTCCCGTACATCGTGGAGCGGCTCGGCGCGACGCAGAAGTTCGCCGAACAGGCGTTGCACCAGCTGCTGGAAGCCGGCCACCAGGACGGCTCGATCCGGCGGGCACCGGTCGCCGTGCAGTCCCGGTCGGTGCTGCTGGTGGTCCAGTCGTTCGCGTTCTCGCTGCGGCCGGCCACGGCGGACCTGCCCGAGGCGGCGTTGATGACGGAGTTCACCCACGTGCTCGACGCGGCGCTGAAGCCGTGACGTCCGGCTCGCTCAACGCGCGGCGCCGCGAACGTGAGCTCGCGGAGCTGGCGGCGGGTGAGCGCGTCGACGTCGCCGTGGTCGGCGGCGGCGTCACCGGCACGGGCATCGCGCTGGACGCGGCTTCCCGTGGCCTGTCGGTGGCGCTGGTCGAGGCGTACGACCTCGCGTTCGGGACGTCGCGCTGGTCGTCGAAGCTGGTGCACGGCGGCCTGCGCTACCTGGCCCACGGCGAACTCGGGCTGGCGCACGAGAGCGCGGTCGAGCGCGGGATCATGATGACCCGCACGGCACCGCACCTCACGCGCGCGATGCCGCAGCTGTTCCCGTGGTACCCCAGCACTTCCCGCGTACAGGAGCGGATGGTGACGGCCGGTGTGCTCGCCGGGGACCTGCTGCGGCGGGCGGCGCGCACGCCGTCGTCGGTGCTGCCGCGGCCGCGCTCGATCCCCCCGGCGCTCGCCTTGGCCCTGGCGCCCGGGCTTTCGGCCGGCTCGCTGCGCGGCGCCTTGCTGGCCTACGACGGCGCTTTGGTCGACGACGCGCGGCTGGTGGTCACCCTCGCCCGCACGGCGGCATCGTTCGGCGCCCGGATCCTCACGCGCTTGTCCGCTTCGTCGCTGACCGCGGACCGGATCACGGCCGTAGACGGCGTTTCGGGCGACACAGTGGACATCCACGCGCGTCAGGTGATCAACGCGACGGGCGTGTGGGCGGGCACGCTGACGGGCGCGGTGCGGCTGCGCCCGTCGCTCGGCTCGCACCTGGTGCTGGCGCCCGGGACGGTCCTGATGGGGACGACGTCGGTGAACATCGGCGTGCCCGGGGAGACCAACCGGTTCGTGTTCCTGCTCCCCCAGCCGGACGGTCGTGTCTACCTGGGACTGACGGACGAGCCGGTGTCCGGCCCGATCCCGCCGGTGCCGGCGGTGCCGGCGTCCGATGCGGACTTCCTGTTGTCGCTGGCCTCGTCGGTGCTGGCCCGGCCGCTGACCCGGGCGGACGTCGCCGGCTCGTACGCGGGCTTGCGGCCGCTGGTGGAGGGCGGCGGCCGGTCGGCGGACCTGTCGCGCAGGCACGCGGTCCTGGCGGGCTCGGACGGCTTGCTGACGGTGGTGGGCGGCAAGCTGACGACGTACCGCCGGATGGCCGAAGACGCGGTCGACGCGGCGGTCCGCTTGGCGGGGTTCACGGTCGCCCCGTCCCGGACGGCGCGGTTGCCGTTGCTGGGGGCGGCTCCGCGGGCCGAGTTGTCCCTTGTGGACGCGCCGCCGCGGCTGGTGGGCCGGTACGGCACGGAGGCGCCTCGGGTGGCGGCGTTGGGCGAGCTGGACGCGGAGTTCGCCGCACCGGTCGCGCCGGGAACGGAGATCACGGCGGCGGAGGTCGTGTGGGCGGTCCGGAACGAGGGCGCGCTGGACGTTTCGGACGTACTCGAACGCCGGACGCGGTTGTCGTTGATCCCCTCGGACGCCGAGGCCGCGGCGGCGCGGGTGGCGGAGCTTGTCGACAAGTCGCTGGCCGGCCTCGGCTGAACCGGGTGCGTCAACCGGACTTGATGTTCTCTTGATTTGACGTGTCGTTGGGTTTTTGCAACAGTTGGCCCCATGAGCCCGGTCAGACGCGGCAAAGAGCTGCCGATCTACAACCGGCTTGCCGTGCTCCGGGCCGAGCGCGGCATGAGCCGGGCCGCGCTCGCGACCGCCGTCGAGGTCAACCCGCAGACCATCGGGGCGCTCGAGCGCGGCGACCACTATCCGAGCCTGGACCTGGCCTTCCGGATCTGCGCCGTGTTCGACCTGCCGGTCGAAGCCGTGTTCGGGCGGGAACCGTTCGCGCCACTGTCCACCCAGGTCTACCGCGAGGGGGGAGCATGACCGAACCACCAGGCCGGCTCGCGGCCTACTGGGATCGTCAGCTCGACAAGCTGGACGAAAAAGAACGCCTGCGCGCCCACCAGCTGCCCGGGTGGCGCAACCGGCGGCACCGGCGGCCCCTGGTGGCCGTGCTGGCGGTCGCCGACCTGGCGCTGATCGCCGGCGCCGCCACCTTCGCCGTCGGGCACAAGTGGGTCTTCCCCACGCTGTGGCTGAGCGGGCTGGTCGCCGGCGGGTTCGCCTTCGTGCTGCTGCGGATCCTGACCGGGCGGATGAGCGGCGGGTTCTCCCGCCTGCTCGACGAACGCGAGCGCGAGTGGCGCCACCGCGTCACCTACACCGGGTACCAGATCCTCAGCTACCTGATGGTGATCGCGCTGCTGTACAGCCTGCTCATCGCCCCCACCGAGGAGGGTGGCGCGCGCGGCGCGATGATGCTGTCCGCGCTGCTCGTCACCGGGACCACCGTCCCGTCGATGCTCCTCGGCTGGGCGCTGCCGGACGACGACCCCGAGGATTTCGAGGAGGGGATGGGGAATGCCTGAGGGGACACTGGAGATCGACCGGATCTCCAAGCGCTACGGCGCCAAGGTCGCGCTGGACGGCGTCTCGTTCGACGTCCGCGCCGGCGAGCTGTTCGGCTTCGTCGGCAGCAACGGCGCCGGCAAGACCACCACCATGCGGATCGCGCTGGGTGTGCTGGCCGCCGACGGCGGTGAGGTGCGGTTCGGCGGGGAAAAGGTCACCCACGAGACCCGCACGCACATCGGCTACATGCCGGAGGAACGCGGGCTGTACCCGAAGATGAAGGTGGTCGACCAGCTCGTCTACCTGGCCGAGCTGCACGGGCTGAACGCGAACGAAGCCCACCGCAACGCGGAGAACTGGATCACCCGGCTCGGGCTGGCCGACCGCCGCAAGGACGAGGTGCAGAAGCTCAGCCTCGGCAACCAGCAACGCGTCCAGCTCGCCGCGGCGCTGGTGCACGACCCCGCGGTGCTCGTGCTCGACGAACCGTTCTCCGGCCTCGACCCGCTCGCCGTCGACGTGATGAGCGGCGTCCTGCGGGAAAAGGCCGCGGCGGGGGTGCCGGTCGTGTTCTCCAGCCACCAGCTCGACCTGGTCGAGCGGCTGTGCGACCGGGTCGGGATCATCCGCGGCGGCCGGATGGTCGCGGTCGGGACGGTCGCCGAACTGACCGCGGGCGCACGCAGCAAGCTGGTCGTGACGGCGCCGGCCGCGCACCCCGGCTGGGCCGCGGGCCTGCCCGGCGTGCGGGTGCTGGAGCAGCAGGGCCCGACCACGGTGCTCGACCTCGAACCGAGCGCGGACGACCAAGCCGTGCTCGCCGCGGCGCTGGCGACCGGGCCGGTCACCGAGTTCAGCCGCCGTCGCCGCTCGCTGACCGAGCTCTTCCGCGACGCCGTCTCCGACGGCGCCGGGTCCCCAGGGGAGGAACCACGATGAGGACGCTGAGTGGCCGCCGGGCGGTCTGGCTCGTGCTGAAGCGCGAACTGAACACGCGGCTGCGCACGCGGTCGTTCGTGGTCGGCACCGCGGTGCTGCTCCTGCTGCTGCTGGGTTACGTCGTCTTCCAGACGTCGCTGGCCGGTTCGTCGGGCAAGAGCACGGTCGGGCTGACCGGCCAGGCGACCGGGATCGCCCGCCAGCTGGAGACCGAAGCCGCGCTTTCGGGCCGGGACATCACCACCGTCGTCGTCACCGATCCGGCGGAGGGCAGGCAGAAGGTCGGGAACGGCGACTTCGACGCGCTCGTCTCGGGCAGCGCGGCGCAGCTGACCGCCACCTACAAGTCCTTTTTGGACGATCAGCTGCGCCGCGTGCTCGACCAGGTCGCGCAGCAGCAGGTGCTCGACGGCGTGCTGTCGTCGGCGCAGCTCGAGCCGGGCGAGGTGATGGCCAGGGTCAACGGCACCCACGTGCGGGACGACGCCCTCTCGCCGCAGCCCGCGGACCACGACCAGCGGCTGGTCGTCGGCCTGGTCGTGGCGTTCCTGCTGTACATGAGCATCATCACCTACGGAATGATGGTCGCCCAGGGCGTCGTCGAGGAGAAGTCGAGCCGGGTGGTGGAGATCCTGCTCGCCAGCGTGCGGCCGTGGCAGCTGCTGCTGGGCAAGGTGATCGGCCTCGGCCTGGTCGGCCTGACGCAGCTGGTGATCCTCGCCGTGGTCGGCCTCGGCGCGGCGACGGTGACCGGCGTGTTCACCCTGTCGGGCTTCGCGGCGGGCGCGGTGCTGTGGGGGCTGCTCTGGTACCTGCTCGGCTTCCTGTTGTACGCCACGATCTACGGCGCGCTGGGGTCGCTGGTGTCGCGCCAGGAGGACACGCAGTCGGTGGTCGGGCCGCTCAACATCATCCTGGTGGTCGGGTTCATCGCCGGGTTCAACCTGCTGGTCCAGAACCCCGCCGGCTCGGCGACGAAGATCGTTTCCCTGATCCCCCTGCTGTCCCCGATCCTCATGCCGGCCCGCATCGCCACGGGCGCGGCGGCGGGCTGGGAGATCGGGCTGTCGCTCACGCTGACCGTGCTGTTCGTCGCGCTGCTGACCTGGCTGGGCGGGAAGATCTACGGCAACAGCGTGCTGCGCATCGGCAGCCGGATCAAGCTGTCCGAGGCCCTGCGTGGCTGAGGTGCGGCGGTGCTGATCAGCGGGACGTGATCTTCCCGTACCGCTCCAGGGACACCTGCCGCTCGTGGGCGTGGTCGACCATCGGTTCCGGGTACTCCTCCGGGCGGTCCTTCAGCTGGTGGACCGCCTTGCCCGGGACCGAGCGCAGCTCCGGTACGTACTTCCGCACGTAAGCGCCGTCCGGGTCGAACTTCTCGCCCTGGGTGGTCGGGTTGAAGACGCGGAAGTACGGGGCCGCGTCCGTGCCGCAGCCCGCCACCCACTGCCAGTTCAGCTGGTTGGACGCGAGGTCGCCGTCCACCAGGTGCCGCATGAAGTGGCGGGCGCCCAGCCACCACGGCAGGTGCAGGTCCTTCACCAGGAAGCTCGCGACCACCATCCGCACCCGGTTGTGCATCCAGCCCTCGGCCAGCAGCTGCCGCATGCCGGCGTCCACGATCGGGTAGCCCGTCGTGCCCGCGCACCACCGCTCGAACGCCTCGCGGTCGTCGTCGTGCTCCATGCCGTCGAAGCGCTTGTCGTAGTTCTTGCGGGCCGTTTCCGGGCGGTGCCACAGGACGTCCGCGTGGAACTCGCGCCAGCAGATCTCGCTGCGCAGCGACTTCGCGCCGGCGCGGTCGTCGCCGTCCAGGTCGGCCAGGATGGTCCGCGGGTGGATGTTCCCCCAGCGCAGGTACGGCGAAAGCCGGGTCGTGCCGTCGCGGTCCGGGCGGTCGCGGTCGACGTCGTAGGTGTCGATGCCGCCGGCGAGGAACGCGTGCCAGACATCGAGCGCGGCCTGCTCGCCCGGCTCGGGCAGCGTCGCGGAAACCTTGGGCGGACGCGGCACCTTCAGCGACTTCGGCGGCTCGACCCAGTCCACAAGAGACGGTCCGGTGTCGGCCGGCGAGTGCCAGCCGTGGGCGGTCCAGGCGCGGTAGAACGGCGTGAAGACGCGGTACGGCTCGCCGTCCGGCTTGGTGACGCGCCCGGGCGTCACCGCGTACGGCGAACCCGTCTCGACCCAGTCGATGTTGTTCTCCGCCAACGCTTTCGCGACCTCGGCGTCCCGGCGGCGGCCGTACGGGCCGGTGTCGGCGCTGACGTGCACCGCGGCCGCGCCGATCGCGCGGGCCACGCGGACCACCTCGGCCGCCGGTTCGCCGCGCACCAGCATGAGCCGCCCGCCGAGCTGCTCGTTCAGCTTCTCCAGGCAGCCGTACATGAAGGCTTCGCGCGGGGCACCGCCGGGGGCCAGCAGGTGCTCGTCGAGGACGTAGAGCGCGAGCACGTGCTTGCTGTGCTTCGACGCCTCCAGCAGCGCGGCGTGGTCACCCAGCCGCAGGTCACGGCGGAACCACAGGACAACCGGCGCTTCTTTGGTCACGACGGACAACGATAAACGCCCCGCCGTGCGGGTGCACGACGGGGCGTTTCCGGCGGAAAACTCAGCGCTCGGTGATCGGGGTGTAGTCCCGCGACGCGTGGCCGGTGTAGATCTGCCGCGGGCGGCCGATCTTGGTGGCCGGGTCGTTGATCATCTCGCGCCAGTGCGCGATCCAGCCCGGGAGCCGGCCCAGCGCGAACAGCACCGTGAAGAACTTCGTCGGGAAGCCCAGCGCCCGATAGATCAGACCGGTGTAGAAGTCCACGTTCGGGTACAGCTTCCGCTCGATGAAGTAATCGTCGGAAAGCGCCGTCTCTTCGAGCTTCTTGGCGATGTCGAGCAGCTGGTCGCCGCCCTTCAGCTTGCCGAGGATCTCGTCCGCGGTGCTCTTGATGATCTTCGCGCGCGGGTCGTAGTTCTTGTAGACCCGGTGCCCGAAGCCCATCAGCTTCACACCCTTTTCCTTGTTCTTCACCCGCTCGACGAACTTGGCGACGTCGCCGCCGTCGGCCTGGATGCCCTCGAGCATGTCCAGGACCGCCGCGTTCGCGCCGCCGTGCAGCGGGCCGAAGAGGGCGTTGATGCCGGCCGAAATCGACGCGAACAGGTTCGCCTCGGACGAGCCGACCAGGCGCACGGTCGAGGTCGAGCAGTTCTGCTCGTGGTCGGCGTGCAGGATGAACAGCAGGTCGAGCGCCTTGACGACGTCCGGGTCGACGTCGTAGGGCTCGGCCGGGAAGCCGAACGTCATCCGCAGGAAGTTCTCGACCAGGCCGAGCGAGTTGTCCGGGTACAGCAGCGGCTGGCCCACGGACTTCTTGTACGCGTACGCAGCCAGGGTCGGGACCTTGGCCAGCAGGCGGATGGTCGACAGCTCCACGTTCGGCTCGTCGAACGGGTCGAGCGAGTCCTGGTAGAAGGTCGACAGGGCCGAGACCGCGCTGGACAGCACCGGCATCGGGTGCGCGTCGCGCGGGAAGCCGCTGAAGAACGCCTTCAGGTCCTCGTGCAGCAGGGTGTGGCGCTGGATCTTCTCGGTGAAGTCGGCCAGCTGGGTCTCGGTCGGCAGTTCGCCGTAGATCAGCAGGTAGGAGACCTCGACGAAGGTCGACTTCTCCGCCAGCTGCTCGATCGGGTAACCGCGGTAGCGGAGGATGCCGGCGTCACCGTCGATGTAGGCGATGGCGGACGACGCGGCGCCGGTGTTGACGAAACCGGGGTCGTAGGTGATGTACCCCGTCTGCGCCAGCAGCTTCCCCAGTTCGATCCCGGGCGCGCCCTCGACCGGGTGCACGAGCTTGAACTCGTGCTCGCCATTCGGCAGGGTCAGCTTCGCGGTTCCGCCGGACTGCCCCGCAGTCGTCGCGTCGGACATGCAAGTCCCTCTCACGTTCGGGCACGGGCCGGCGGCGCCTGTACGTTTCACAGGTAGCCACGTGTTCACGCGAGGAAACGCTGGCGCCTCGCTGCACACCGCCCCGCTGGGGTATGAAGAATGCCCCACCACGCTAGTCGAGAAACCCGCTTTCGCGCAGCGGTGACGTTGCTCCTGGGCCCCCCTTTGGGACCAGGTTCACACGGCGGACGCCAGATCGGCCGAAGTCGGCGGCTCCGCGCCGCTGCGGGACACCGTGATCGACGCCGCTTTCGCGGCGAACGCCAGCGCCTCGCGCCACGCGTCCGCGTCGAGGGAGGCCAGGTCCGCGGCCTGATGGGTGTGCAGCCAGGCCAGTAGCGCCCCCTGGACGGTGTCGCCCGCGCCGATCGTGTCGACGACGGTGACCTTCCGCGAGGGCACGTGGGCCAGCTCACCTGCGGCGGTGATCACCGAGAGCCCGTCGGCGCCCCGGGTGAGCACGACGGCGTCCACACCGGACTCGACCCACGTCTTCGCGGCGGCGACCGGGTCGGCGCCGCCGGTGAGCCACGCGGTGTCGTCGTCGGAGATCTTGAGCAGCCGGACGTCCGGCAGCCAGGACGCGAACCGCGCCCGGTAGGCGGCCGGGTCGGTGATCAGCGCCTCGCGGATGTTGGGGTCGAGGGCGGTCAGGACGCCGCGGGCCGCCTCGCGCCGCAGCATCGCCTCGTAGGCCGACGCGCCGGGCTCGAGGACCATGCCGAGGGTGCCGAGGGAGAGCGCGGTCACGTTCTCCGGCAGCGGACCCGGGTCGGCGACGAGCCGGTCGGCGGTGCCTTCGACGTAGAAGGAGTACCGGGCGGCGCCCTTCGCGTCGAGCGCCACGACGGCGAGCGTCGTCGGTTCGTCGCCGCGCTGCAGCAGCGAGGTGTCGACGGCGGAGGCGTGCAGCCGCTCGACCATCGCTTCGCCGAAACGGTCGGTGGAGACGCGCGACAGGAACGCCGCCGGCACGCCGAGCCGGCCGGCGGCCAGCGCGACGTTGTACGGGCCGCCGCCGAGCCGCGGCAGCAGCGCGCGCAGCCCTCCGTCCACAGTGGAATCCAGGGGGTCGCCGGGAACCAGGTCGACCAGAGCTTCTCCGCCTACGACGATCACGCGGGCAGTTTAATTGACCCGGGGCTGACAATTCCTGTCCGCTATTTGTCGAGCCCTCCGAGCAGCAGTTCCCCCAAAGCGGTGAACGCGTCGGCGTCGGAGACGTCGGTCCGGCGGCCGAGCACGCCGGTCTGGATGCCTTCGATGATCAGCCCGGTCATCTCGGCGACCAGCCGGGCGTGGACGTCCCGGAAGACGCCTTCGGCGACGCCCTGGTCGATGAACTGCCGGAGCCGTTTCGCGGCGAACCGGCTGTTCAGCTGGTAGGCGTCGCGCGTGGGCCCGAACCCGGCGAGGTCGCGCATGAAGGCGGCGGACGCCCGGTTGAGGTGCTCGGAGACGCCGGCCAGGTACTCGGCGATGAGCTTGCGGGCGTCGTCGATGCCGGCGACGCGCTCCTCGATCCGCTCGGCGGCGCCCCGGAAGAACTGGGTGACGACCTTGACGGCGAGCTGCTCCTTGCTGGGCGCGAGCGCGTAGAGCGTCGACTTCGAGCAGCGGAGGCGGCCGGCGAGGTCGTCGAGGGTGAAGTCCGCGAAGCCCTCGGCCAGGAAGAGCGCCTCCAGGTCGGCGAGCAGAGCGCGCTGCCGAGCGGTCGGCCGGCGGCGGGGTTCGGGGCGCATCGGCTCACTATCTCCTACGTCTTCCGGCCACCCCAGTCCCGTCGTACTGTACTCTGATCGAGCCCACAGTACTGTTTTCAGTACCGCTTTGGAGGACAACGATGCCCGCCGAACGCCTGCTGCCCTCTCCGGAGGCTGAGGACCTGGTCGCCTTGACCAGGGAAATCGCGCGCGACGAACTCGCCCCGCGGGCGGCAGCGGCGGAGGAAGCCGAGCAGTTCCCCCGCGAGCAGTTCCGGCTGCTGGGCAAGTCCGGCCTGCTGGGCCTGCCGTACGCCGAGCGCTGGGGTGGCGGGGCGGTGCCGTACGAGGTGTACCTGCAGGTCCTGGAGGAGATCGCGGCGGCGTGGATGACGGTCGGCGTCGGCCTGTCGGTGCACACGATGTCCTGCTACGCGCTGTCGGAGTACGGCACCGACGAGCAGCGCGACCAGTGGCTGCCGGACATGCTCGAAGGCTCGCTGCTGGGTGCGTACGCGCTGTCGGAGACGCAGGCGGGCTCGGACGCGGCGGCGCTCTCGACCCGCGCGCGCCTGGACGGCCCGGACTACGTCGTCAACGGCACGAAGGCGTGGATCACCCACGCGGGGGTGGCGGACTTCTACACGACGATGGTCCGCACGGGCGATGCGGAGATCTCGACCCTGCTGGTGCCGGGCGCGACCGAAGGCCTCTCGGCGGCCCCGCGCGAACGGAAGATGGGGCTCACCGGGTCCCCGACCGCCCAGATGATCTTCTCCGACGCCCGGGTCCCGGCCTCGCGGCGGCTGGGAGAACCGGGCGCCGGGCTCCGCATCGCGCTGGCGTCCCTGAGCTCGGGCCGGCTCGGGATCGCGGCGTGCGCGGTGGGCCTGGCGCAGGCGGCCCTGGACGAAGCGGTGGCGTACGCGAAGGGCCGCACGCAGTTCGGCCGCCCGATCGCGGACTTCCAGGGGGTCGAGTTCCTCCTGGCGGACATGGCGGCGACGGTGGAGTCATCCCGCGCGATGTACCTCGACGCGGCCCGCCGCCGCGACCGCGGCCTGCCGTTCCAGCGGCAGGCATCGATCGCGAAACTGGTGGCCACGGACGGCGCGATGAAGGTGACGACGGACGCGGTCCAGGTGCTCGGCGGGGCCGGCTACACGCGGGACTTCCCGGTGGAGCGGTACATGCGCGAGGCGAAGGTGCCGCAGATCTTCGAGGGGACGAACCAGATCCAGCGGGTGGTCATCGCGCGGGAACTGAAGAAGGCTTAGCCGGTCGAGGGAACGGTGTCACACGCTCGGTACAGATACGGTTACTCGTGATTGCACCTGAGCCCCCTGCTCATCGTCGAGAGAGCGGGGATTGCCCGGATTCGTCGGGACGGCGCCATGCTTCGAGCCGAGGAAGTCGCCGTCGTCATCGAGGTCGCCTCCCCCGGCTCGAAGCGCACCGACTACCAGGTCAAGCACGACGAATACGCCGACGCCGGCATCCCGCACCACTGGATCGTCGACACGAGCGAGGCCATCTCGCTGCTCGCGTGTCACCACGCGGGCGAGTTCGGGTACCTGGACGCTTCCGCGGTCACCGGCACCTTCACCACCGACGTCCCGTTCCCGGTCAAGCTCGACCTCGACGCCCTTCTCGACTGATCGGGCGGCACGCCGGAACCGCCCGGTTACCGGCGTGCCGCCCGAAACTCAGCGAGGCTCGCGGTAGCGGCGGTCCTTCGACACGCCCTCGCCCAGCGACTCGTCGAAGTGGTACACCTCGTCGCCGCGGACGAACACGCGCAGGGCGCGGTTCATCACGTCCAGCGGGTCGCCCGACCACAGCACCACGTCCGCGTCCAGGCCCGGCTTGAGCGAGCCGATCTGCCCGTCCAGGCCCAGCATCGACGCCGGGTTGATCGTCAGCGACCGCAGGGCCGTGGCCGGGTCGAGGCCGTCCTTCACAGCCAGGGCCGCCTGGTACACCAGGAAGTTGATCGGGATCACCGGGTGGTCCGTCGTGATCGCGATCTTCACCCCCGCCCGCGCCAGGATGCCCGCCGAGCGCAGCGTGCGGTTGCGCAGTTCGACCTTGGACTTCGTCGTGAACAGCGGCCCGAGGATGACCGGCACGTCCCGCGAAGCCAGCAGGTCCGCGATCAGGTGGCCCTCGGTGCCGTGGTTGATCACCAGCTTGTAGCCGAATTCGTCCGCCAGGCGCAGCGCCGTCACGATGTCGTCCGCGCGGTGGACGTGCTGGTCCCAGTACAGCTCGCCGTCGAGGACCTTCGACAGCGTCTCCAGCGTCAGGTCGACCTCGTGCGGCTTGCCCTCGGACTCCGCGTGCGCGCGCTTGGCCTGGTAGTTGCGGGCCTTGGTGAACGCCTCGCGCAGGATCGCCGCGACACCCAGCCGCGTCGACGGCGTCTGCTTCTTGTCGCCGTACACCCGCTTCGGGTTCTCGCCGAGCGCGCTCTTCACGCTGACGTGCTCCGCGAACGTCATGTCCAGGATGCTGCGGCCCCACGTCTTGACGCCGATCGTCTGGCCGCCGATCGGGTTGCCCGAGCCGGGCTTGATGACGACGCTGGTCACGCCGCCCGCCAGCGCGTCGTCGAAGCCGGGCTCGTACGGGTCGATGCCGTCGACGGCGCGGAAGCGGGCGCCGTTCGGGTCGGTCATCTCGTTCGTGTCGTTGCCCGCCCAGCCCTCGCCGTCCTCGTGCACGCCGAGGTGGGCGTGGGCGTCGAAGAAGCCGGGCAGCACCCAGGTGCCGGCCGCGTCGACCAGTTCGGCGTCCTCCGGGATGTCGACTTCGGCCTCGGTGCCGACCGCGACGATCCGGCCGCCGTCGATCAGGACCGTGCCGCCCTCGATGGGATCACCGTCGATGGGGACGACATAGCCCCCGACAATTGCCTTCGCCATAGTTCGCCACGCTAACGAACTCACCCCGGTGCGCGCACGCGGGCCTTCTCCAAGTGCACCAGTTCGTGGTTGTGTTCGGGCGTCCGGTGCGTCTCCCGGTAGCCGTGCTTGGCGTACAGGTGCCGCGGCCCGGTGCTCTCCGAGCCCGTGAACAGCCGGAACAGCGTCACCTCCGGCGGCGCCGCCGACTCCGCGAACCGCAGCAGCCCGCCACCCAGCCCGGCCCCCTGCCGATCCGGCGCCACGACCAAGCGGCCGATCACGCCGACCGCACCCGACACCGTCAGCCGCACCGACGCCACCAGGCGGCCCGACTCGCGGATCCCCCAGGACAGGCCGGACAGGGCCACCCGCGTCTCGTCGAGCGTCTCCAGCAGGGGCGGCAGGTCGAGGTCGCCGTGCGCGCGGGCCTCGGTGACGTACGCGGCGCGTTGCAGCGTCAGCACTTCGCCCGCGTCGGCGACGCTCAGGCGAAGCGGCTTCACGGGACCCGGATGCCCCAGCTGCCCGACCACGACGCCGCCGGTTCCAGCTCGATCAGGTCGGTGCCCGTGTTGAGCGCGTCGGCCGGGCAGGTCATCGGCTCGATGGCGACCGCGCGGCCGCGGCCGACCAGGTCGTCCGGGGTGAACACCTGCGCCCAGCGGAAGTCGGGGCCGGTCCAGACCAGCAGCTGCTGCTCGTCGTGGGCCAGGACGATGTGGTGCCGGCCGTCCTCGGCGGCGCTCAGCCCGCCGAACGCCGTGTCCAGGTCGACGCCCGCCAGGAGCCGGCCGCCGCGGAAGTCGTAGTCCGTGCCCTCGACGTCCTGCTCCTCGGCGTAGGGCAGCTGCTCGTCGGGCAGCGACGGCCGGACGCGGCTCGCCGGCAGCGTCAGGGTCACCTCGTCGGTCGGGACGTCGCCGAGGCGGAAGTACGGGTGCGTGCCGACGCCGACACCGATCGGCTGCTCGCCTTCGTTGCGGAGTTCGTGGGTGACGACCAGTTCGCGCGGGGTCACCTCGTAGGTCACGCTCGCCCGCAGCGGCACCGGCCAGCCGGGCTGCACCGCGACGTCGACGGCCAGGGTGATCGACGACTCGGCGTGCTCCACCAGCTCCCACTCGAGGTGGCGGGTCAGGCCGTGGATGGCGTTGCCGCGCGCCTCCTCGGTGATCTCCAGCTGCTGCGGCTCACCCTGGAAGGTCCACCGGCCGCCCTTGGTCCGGTTCGGCCACGGCAGCAGGATCTGCCCGGCGGCCTTCGGCGGGTGCGCGTCTTCGGGGAACTCCTCGACGTACGGGACGCCGCCGACTTCGAACGCGCGCAGCCCGGCGCCGATTTCGGTGACGACGGCGCGCGCGTTGCCGCGGGTGATCTCGAACTGCTGACCGGTCGGGTTGCCCATGCGCAGCACCTTACCGATCCGCGAAGTAACTAGACCGGTCGTCATAGTTTGCGCTACGGTCGGGTCATGGTTCGCCGCACCGACACGCGGCAGCGGATGCTCGACACCGCCGCCGACCTGTTCCACACGCAGGGCTACCACGCCACCGGCCTCACCCAGCTGACGACGGCCGGTGGCGCGCCGAAGGGGTCGCTCTACTTCCACTTCCCCGGCGGCAAGGAACAGCTGGCCGCCGAAGCCGTCCGGTTGTCGAGCGAACGCACCGGCGCCCTCCTCGAAGCCATCCTGGCCGACGCGCCCGATCCCGCGACGGCGATCGGCCGGGCCGTCGACGCGCTCGCGGCCTTCCTGACCGGATCGGACTTCCAGCGCGGCTGTCCACTCGCGACGGTCGCCCTGGACGCCGCCGCGACGAGCGAGCCCATCCGGGAAGCCTGCGCGGACGGCTACGCGTCCTGGCACGGCGTCCTCAGTGGATACCTGGCCGGCCGAGGGCTCTCGGCCGAGCGCGCGGACGAGCTCGCCACCATCGTGCTCGCCGCGATCGAAGGCGGGCTGCTGCTGGCCCGCACCCGCCGCGACCTCGCGCCAATGCATGCCGTCGCCACCCACCTGCACACGACCCTCGACCGGGAGTTCTCCTGATGCGTGTCCACCACCTGAACTGCGGCACCATGCGCCCGCCCGGCGGCCGGCTGATCGACGGCCGGCCCGGCCTGTTCCGGCGCGCCACCATGGTCTGCCACTGCCTGCTGCTGGAGACGGACACCGGTCTCGTGCTCGTCGAAACCGGCATGGGCACGCCCGCCGCGGTCGACCGGAACGCCTGGCTGGGCGCAGGCTTCGTCCGCCGGTCGAACCCGGTCGAAGATCCCGCGCAGACCGCGATCGCACAGATCCGCGCGCTCGGCTTCGACCCGGCCGACGTCCGCGACATCGTGCTGACCCACCTCGACCTGGACCACGCGGGCGGGCTGATCGACTTCCCGTGGGCGCGGGTGCACGTGTACGCCGAGGAGCTGCGGGCGTTCCGGCAGCCGCGTGACGCCGCCGAACGCGGACGGTACCGCCGGATCCAGTTCGCGCACGGTCCACAGTGGACGTCCTATGCGGACACCGGCGAGCCGTGGTTCGGCTTCGGCGCCGTCCGGCCGCTCGACGGCGTGGGCCCGGAGGTCCTGCTGGTCCCGCTGGCCGGGCACACCCGCGGGCACGCCGGGGTCGCCGTCGACACCGGCCACGGCTGGCTGTTCAACGCCGGCGACTCGTACTTCTTCCACGGCCAGCTCTCGGCCGACCCGCACTGCCCGCCCGGCCTGAAGTGGTTCGAGGGCCGTATGGAGACGGTGCCGCGCGCCCGGCTGGACAATCACCGCCGCCTGCGCCAGCTTGTTCAAGAGCACGGCGACGAGGTGACCGTCTTCGCCGCGCACGACGAGACCGAGTTCCTCCGGCTGAGCACCAGGAGCAGCGTATGAAGGTGCACCACCTCAACTGCGGGACCATGCGGCCGGCCGGCGGCAAGCTCCTCGACGGGCGGCCCGGCCTGCTGCGGCGGGCGGAGCTGGTCGCCCACTGCCTGCTGGTCGAGACCGGCGACGGCCTGGTCCTGGTCGACACCGGCTTCGGCACCCAGGCCGTGGCCCGCCCCGGCGAGTGGCTGGGCCGGCCGTTCATGGCGCTGGTCGGGGCCCGCGTCGAGGCGGCGGAGACGGCCGTCGCTCAGATCAAGGCCCTCGGCCTGGACCCGGCCGACGTCCGGCACGTCATCGCGACGCACCTGGACGTCGACCACGCGGGCGGGCTGGCGGACTTCCCGAACGCCGTGGTGCACGTCCGCGCGGAGGAGCACCGGGCGGCAACGGCCCCGGCGAACGCGGCCGAGAAGAACCGCTACCGCGCGGCGCAGTTCGCCCACCGCCCGCTGTGGAGCACCTACGACGAGACCGGCGAGCCGTGGTTCGGCTTCGAGGCGGTCCGCTCGCTGAAGGGCCTGCCGGAAGAGATCCTCCTGGTCCCGCTGACCGGCCACACGCGCGGCCACACGGGCGTGGCGATCGACAAGGGCGACGGCTGGCTCCTGCACGCGGGCGACGCGTACTTCTTCCACGGCCAGCTGGACCCGGTGGCCCCGCACTGCCCGCCGGGTTTGACGGCGTTCCAGAACATCGTCCAGACCCTGCGCGGGCCGAGGCTGGAGAACCTGGCGAGGCTGCACGAGCTGGCGCGGGAGCACCAGGACGAGGTGACGGTGTTCTCGGCGCACAGCCCGGTGGAGCTCGCCGCCCTGCGGCGGTGACGCCCGACGAGCGCGCGATCCGGCTGAACGAGCTCGCCCAGGGCCTGCGGTCACTCGACGACGAGACCCGCTGGTTCGAGCGCCAGGACCCGGCGGTCCGCCGGGCCATCCTGGCCGAGCTGGCTTTTTACGCGTGGCAGGCGAGAGCCGCCGAGCAGGACCGCGACGCGGCGATCCGCCGCGCCGGCATCAAGCCCGGCGACACGGCGGCGGTCCTGCTGCGGGCCGGCGTGCCGCACGTGCAGCTGCGGAAGATCTGCGCGCTGCCGGACTACCAGCAGGTGCCCGCGTTCCGCCTGCTGGCGGCCCTGTTCGGCGTGGCGGACGACCGGCGGCGCGCGCAGTGCGCCGGGCAGTGCACACACCCGTGGCACCAGCTCAGCTCGCGGCGAGGGCCTGCTTGACGAGCGGGGCGAGCTGCTCCGCCGTCATCTTCGCCGGGCCGGTGTAGTTGATCAGCACCGGCGTGCCCGACACGAGCTCGGCCGAGGCGAGGGTCGCCGTTTTCTGCTCGTCCACGTAGTACACCGCGCCGTCCGGGAAGCCCGGGACGTCCGTTGCGCCCGGCTTCGCCTTTTTGATCGATGCCAGCATCTCGGCCGGCTTGCCCTGCTTGCCCTCGTAGCGCGTCACCGCGAGCGCGCCCGCGGCCTTGCCGTCGTGCTGGTACTCGCAGCTGCGGGCCTTGCCGCCGTTGGCCGCGCTGTCCTGCACCGGGCCCGGGACCGCCTTCAGGTTGTCGAGGAACAGCGCCTTCGACACGGCCTCGGCGGGCAGCAGCTTGCACGGGTCCAGCGCCGCCGCGGCGGCGTTCGAGCTGGGTGCAGGCTTGGGGGCCGGCTTCGGGGCGGCGGACGACGAGGGGGCCGGCTGGTCTCCCGACGAGCAGGCGGTCAAAGCGGCGAATGCGACAAAAGCGACGACCAAGGTACGCATGTCCGCACCCTAGCCCGGATAGTTCACGCCGTGGGCGCCCGGTAGCGCCAGAACGCCGGGAGCAGCAGCATCGACGCGCAGACCAGCACGATGACCAGCAAGCCGCCACCGGTGGCGGCCACCGTGGTGCCGAACGCGGCCGCGCCCCAGCCGTGGGTCAGGTCGGCGATCCGGGGACCGCCCGCGACCACCACCGTGAACACGCCCTGGAGCCGGCCGCGCATCTCGTCGGTCGTCGCGACCTGCAGGATCGCCATCCGGTAGACCGCGCTGACCATGTCCGCGGCGCCGGCCAGCGCCATGAAGACGACGGCGAGCCACAGCGAGTGCGCCAGCCCGAACGCGGCGACCGCCGCGCCCCACGCACAGATCGACACGACGACCGCGACGCCCTGGCGGTGGATGCGCGTCAGCCAGCCGGAGAAAAGCCCGATCAGCATCGCGCCCAGCGGCAGGGCGGCGTAGAGCCAGCCGAGCGCGGGGCCGCCGCCCGGCGGGTCGCCGAACGTCCGCTCGGCCATCTCCGGGATCAGCGCCCGCGGCATGCCGAAGACCATCGCGATGATGTCGACGACGAACGAGGCCAGCAGCACCTTCTGGCCGGACAGGTACCGGAAGCCGTCGACGACGTCGCCGAGGCCGGCGCGGCGCGGGGGGCCGTTCAGCGGCGGGATCGACGGCAGCCGCCAGACGGCGAACAGCGTGATCGTCAGGGCGACGACGTCGACCAGGTAGAGCGTGGAGAGCCCGAGCACGGGGATCAGCGCGCCGGCGAGCAGCGGCCCGAAGACGGCGCCGAAGGTGGACATGGTGGTGTTGAGCGCGTTCGCGGACGGCAGCAGTTCGGCGGGCACGAGCCGGGCGACGACGGCGCCACGCGTGGGCATGTTGATCGCGAAGAACGCCTGGTTGACGGCGAGCAGGCCGAGGACGAGCCAGACGGAACCGAAGTTCGCGAAGGCCTGCAGCCACAGCAGCGCGGAGGTGATGGCGACGCCGACGTTGGTGACGAACAGCAGCTTCCGCCGGTCGACGGCATCGGCGACGGCGCCGCCCCAGAGCCCGAAGATCAGCAGCGGCACGAGCGCGACGAGCCCGGTGAGCCCGACGTAGGCGGACGACCCGGTGAGGTCGAAGACCTGCTTGGGCACGGCGACGGCGGTCAGCTGCGTCCCGACGGCGGTGACCACAGTGGACAGCCAGAGCCGCCGGAAGGCCACGATCTTCAGCGGCCGCGTGTCGACGACGATGCGGCCGAGGAGCTTGCGGACACCCGAGCGGGGCGGCACGGTCCCCGGTTCACCAGTCACGACAGATCAGCTTAGCGGGGCTAACTATCTCCGCGCAGGTGATTTACCTCGCCCGGGGCCGCCGGTCCTACGGGGCGACGCGCTCGATGTTCCAGCCGTCGTCGTTGCGGACGTACCGCAGCCGGTCGTGCATGCGGTCCTCGCGGCCCTGCCAGAACTCGACCAGGTCCGGGCGGATCCGCCAGCCACCCCAGTGCGGCGGGGCCGGGATGCGCTCGACGTCGGCGAACCGGCGCTCGATGCCGTGCAGCGCGTTGTCCAGCGCCCGGCGGCCGTCCACCACACGCGACTGCGGCGAAGCCCACGCGCCCAGCTGAGACCCGCGCGGGCGCTGGGCCCAGTACTCCGCCGTCTCCTTGACGCCGACCTTCTCGACCTCGCCGCGGACGTGGACCTGGCGGTGGAGCGCGTACCAGGGGAACGTCACCGACGCGTAGCGGGTCGCCGTCAGGTCGTGGCTCTTCGAAGACGTGTAGTTCGTGTAGAAGACCACGCCGCGGTCGTCGAGGCCCTTGCACAGGACCGTGCGGGAGGAGGGGCGGCCTTCGGCGTCGGCCGTCGCCAGGACCATCGCGTTCGGCTCCGCGACACCCGCCGCGACCGCCTGGTTCAGCCAGCCCTGCAGCTGATCGGTCCAGGTGGCGGCGAGCGCGGATTCGTCGAACGCCGCGCCGTCGTAGGCCACGCGCATTCCGGGAAGGCGTACTACGGCGTCTTCCACCTGGTCCTCGATTTCCGGCATCATCGCCAAACCTCCACGCCCGGTCGGGGCATCAGTCGACTTCGGCTCTAGGCACGTTAGGGCTTCGCGACCGGCAGCGGAACCCACCTAACGGTGACACCCGACACCCGCTCCCCGCCATCCGGCCGTAACCGCAGGACAACAAGCCGTAACCCCTGCGTTACCTGCCGGACCAGGATCGATACAGGAAAGACCTACCTTCGGCGCGTTCCCCACCACCCCGGAGGCAGGCATGACCGAGACCCTGTCCAGCGCAGAAAAGAACGCCCCGCCGAAACGCCGGTACGCCCCGCTCGCGGCGAACGAAAACCGCGAGGACTACTCACTCCGCTTCGCCGCGCATTCGTTCCGGAAATGGTCCCCGTTCGTGGTCGCGACGACCGCGCTGGGCGGCATCGCCTACCTCGCCGACTTCGCGATCGGCGCCAGCATCGTCCTCTCCTACGGCTTCACCTCCGGGGTCCTGGCGATCCTCGCCGCGGCCGTCGTCATCTTCGTGACCGGCGTGCCCATCGCGGCCGCCTGCGCGAAGTCCGGAGTGGACATGGACCTGCTGACCCGGGGAGCCGGCTTCGGCTACTTCGGGTCGACGCTGACGTCGCTCGTGTACGCGAGCTTCACCGTCATCTTCTTCTCGCTCGAAGGCTCGATCATGGGCCAGGCGTTCGAGCTCGCCCTCGGCATCCCGCTGCCGATCGGCTACCTGCTCGCCACGCTCATCGTGCTGCCCTTCGCCCTCTACGGCATGGGCGCGGTGGCGAAGATGCAGACCTGGACGCAGCCACTGTGGATCGCCGGGCTGGTCCTGCCGTTCGTCGTCGTGCTGGTCCGCGAACCCGGCAAGTTCGCCGAGTTCGCGCGCTTCGGCGGTACCGAGGGCACCGGCTCCGGGTTCTCCGCGATCGGGTTCGGCCTCGGCATGGGCGTCGCGCTGTCGCTGATCGGGCAGATCGGCGAGCAGGCCGACTACCTGCGGTTCATGCCGGAGAAGACGGCGGAAAACAAGCGGTCGTGGTGGGCCGCGGTGCTCGCCGCCGGGCCCGGCTGGGTCATCCTCGGCGCCGCGAAGCAGATCGGCGGCGCGCTGCTGGCGTTCCTCGCACTCGGCGTCGTCGGCAAGGCGCACGCGCTGGAGCCGATCGCGCCGTACCTCGAAGCGGTGAAGCCGGCGCTCGGTCCGGTCGCGCTGACGTTCGCCGCGCTGTTCGTCGTCGTCTCGCAGATCAAGATCAACACGACGAACGCCTACTCCGGCTCGCTCTCGTTCGCGAACTTCTTCTCCCGCGTGCTGCACAAGCACCCCGGCCGGGTCTGGTACGTGCTGGTCAACTGCGGGATCGCGCTCGCGCTGATGGAGTTCGGCGCGTTCGGCTTCCTGAACAAGATCCTCGGCTTCTACTCGAACGTCGCCATCGCGTGGATCGGCGCGGTGTGCGCCGACCTCGTGATCGCGAAGCCGCTGGGCCTCTCGCCGCGGTACATCGAGTTCAAGCGGGCCTACCTGCACAAGATCAACCCGGTCGGGTTCGGCTCGATGGTGGTCGCGTCGGCGGTGTCGATCGTGGCGTACTTCGGCGCGTTCGGGCCGTTCCTGGCCGCGTTCAGCCCGCTGCTCGCGCTGGTCATCGCCATCGCGGGCGTCCCGACGCTCGCCGTGCTGACCCGCGGCCGGTACTACCTGGCGCGGCCGAACACGGTCGCCGGTCCGGACGTCGACGTCGACCTGCGGGCGACGCACACCTGCTCGGTGTGCGGCGACCCGTACGAACTGCCGGACGTCGCCGACTGCGCCAAGCAGGACGGCCCGATCTGCTCGCTGTGCTGCACGCTGGACAACACCTGCCACGACGTGTGCCGGACCACCGGCCCGGTCTCGCTGGGCCTGCCGGCGGTCCGGACCCCGTAACGTCCGTGAGGACCCTTTCCC
Source organism: Amycolatopsis sp. CA-128772 (assembly GCF_002904295.1). Taxonomy (GTDB): domain Bacteria; phylum Actinomycetota; class Actinomycetes; order Mycobacteriales; family Pseudonocardiaceae; genus Amycolatopsis. The sequence continues at coordinate 76,349 of NZ_PPHG01000096.1, read as the reverse complement.
GGCGTCCGCTGCCGGGAAAGGGCCCTCACGCGAGCCGGCCTCCCCCCGGGTCCCCCTCCCGGCTCTACTCCTTCACGTCCGAGGGCCCGCCGCGGTTGCCCGGGAATTCCAAGATTTTTTCCGGCCGCATGATGGCCGCCAGCATCAGCGCGCGCAGCTCCGCGCCGACGTCCTCGACCGGCAGCGGCGGCTCGTGCGCCTGCCACTCGCGCAGCAGCCCGGTGGCCGCGCCGACCAGGGCGATCGCCGTCAGCCGGTAGTCGCGGTCGGGCGCGGCGCCGTGCTCGGCCGCGCGGCGCGCCTCCGTCTCGATGAAGGTCGCCCAGCGGTCGACCCACAGCTGGTGCTGTTCTTCCAGCTCCGCGTTGACGCCGACCGCCTCGACGTAGTTGAGCCGGGGCAGCCGGGGGTCGACGGTGACCGTGTCGATGAAGACGTCGAGCAGGGTGGCGATGCGGGTCATGGCGTCGGCCTCGGCGACCTTGTCGAGCGCGGCGGTGACGTGCTCCAGCGCGAGGCTGTTGATCCGGTCGTGGAGCGTGCGCAGCACGTCTTCCTTGCCGGTGAACTCCTCGTAGAAGTTCCGCGTGGACACCCCGGCGCGGGCGCACACCTCGGTGATCTTCGTGTGCCGGAAGCCGGCGGAGGTGAACAGCTCGAGCCCTGCGGTGAGCAGCCGCTCGCGGCGGTCGGCCCGGCGCTGCTCGGGCGGGACGCCGCCGTACGTGCGAGCCAACGGTTGTCTCCTCCTTCTGAGGGATTGCCGGATCCTACCGGCCTGGCTAAATTGTGAAAACCTCGATTACCACACAACCGGAGGCAACGATGCTTCGTCGGTTATTGGTCGCCGTCGCGCTCCTGTTCGTGACAGCCGCCCCCGCGGCCCAGGCCGAACCGGGTGTCCTGCTGGAACAGCAGCCGACGACGGTGTTCGCCGGTCCTTTCCCGGCCCCGGTCAAGGCCTGGCACCTCTTGTACCGTTCGACGTCGGCGACCGGCGCGCCGAACGCGGTCTCCGGCACGCTGCTGGTACCGCAGGCACCTTGGCTGCGCGGCGGCCCGCGTCCCCTGATCACGTACGCGGTCGGCACGCACGGCCTGGGCGACCAGTGCGCACCCTCGAACCTCCTCGCGCACGGCATCGAGAACGAAAGCGCCCTGCTGGCCCAGGCGCTGACCCAGGGCTGGGCGGTCGTCGTCACGGACTACGAAGGACTCGGCACGCCGGGCACGCACACGTACGCGGTCGGCCGGTCCGAAGGCCACGCGGTGCTCGACGCGGCGCGCGCGGCATCCCGGGTCACCGGCGCGGGGCTGTCCCCGTCCGGCCCGGTGGGCGTGTTCGGCTATTCGCAGGGCGGCCAGGCGGCGGCGTGGGCGGCGGAGCTGCAGGCGACGTACGCGCCATCGGTGAACGTGGTCGGAGTGGCGGCGGGCGGCGTCCCGGCGGACCTGAACGCGGTGTTCGCATCGAACGACGGCGGCGCGGCGTTCGGCCTCGTCCTCGGCGCGGCAACGGGTTTCGCGGCGGCGTACCCGGACGTCCCGTTCACCTCGATCCTGAACGACCGCGGCCGCGAGGCGGTGAACCGGGTGACCCTGGCGTGCACGCTGGAACTGGGCGCGGCGGCACCGTTCGCGCACCTGCAGGACTTCGTGACGACCCCGGACCCGATCCACGACCCGCGCTGGCAGGCCCGGCTGACGGAGAACTACCTGGGGACGGTGGCCCCGAAGGCGCCGGTGTACCTGTACCACGGGACGCTGGACGAGCTGATCCCGTTCAGCGTGGGAGCGGGGCTGCGAGACCGCTGGAAGGCGCTCGGGGCACGGGTGACGTGGCAGGAGTTCCCGCTGCTGGAGCACATCGCCGGGGTGTCGATCGGCGGCCCGGCGGCGATGACCTGGCTGGGCACGAAGTTCTGAGGGGCCCGCCGGCCGGGGAGGTCGCAGGGGGCCTCCCCGGCCAGCGGCGCGGGCCGGGGAGGATCGGGCCGCCGGCAATCGAGTCTCCCGGAACTGTCGGTGGCCCCCGGTAGCGTGGAAACCGGGGGCTGCTCAGAACGCCTCGGCCAGCCCCTTCATCGCCGTCACGGCATCCGGTGCCAGCGAAGTCACCAACGTTCCGCCCGCGGCGAGCGGGCTCCGCGACCACCATTCCCCCGACGCCGCCGGGAGCTCCGGGCCGCCGACCACCAAGTCCGTGGCCAGCACCCGGCGGCCCGCCAGCACCGCCAAGCTTCCGTCCAAACCCGCATCACCCACCGAAAGCGTCTGGCGCAGCACCGGCACCGAACCCCGCGCGACCGACAACGAAGTCACCAACGAACCGGGTTTCTCCTCAGCCCGCCCCAGCACCAGCACCTCCCGCGTGTGCAGATACGCGTCCGAAGCCAGCGAAGCACGGAAGACCGCGTTGTGCCGCGCCCGGGCGGTCACCACCGTCGGCTCCGGCAGGTACTCCAACGACCCGCCGTCCTCCACTACCACGTCCACAGTAGACAACGAAGACTCGCCGTGGAGGCCGGGCAGGGCGAGGGTCGCCGCGACACCGGAAAGCCGCAGGGAAGCCCCCGGACCGACATGGACGGACAACAACAGATCGTCCCCGCCCAACGGCGATGTCGCCGAGTTGACCAGGTGCACCACCGCCGTCGGGCCGGGACGCCGTCGCGGGAACAACGTCAACGGCGCCATCGAGCGCAGCTCGCGCAACACCGTGCGCGAGCCGTCGAAGCACGCCGTCAGGCGGGCGTGGGCCTTCACAGCAGGGAACGGACCCAGCCCGCCACCGCCGGGGCGTCCGGGGTGTCCACAAGGGACTGGGTGATCACCGGGAGCGAACCGCGCATCCGGTGCGCGTCCGACGTCATCACCTCCATGTCCGCGCCGACCAGGTGGGCGATGTCGGTCTTGTTGATCACCAGCAGGTCCGCCGTCGTCACGCCCGGGCCGCCCTTGCGCGGTACCTTGTCGCCGCCGGCCACGTCGACCACGAAGATCTGGCTGTCCGCCAGGCCGCGGCTGAACACCGCCGTCAAGTTGTCGCCGCCGCTCTCGATGATCACCAGGTCGAGGCCGGGGAACTTCTCCTCCAGGCGCTCGACCGCGTCGAGGTTCGCGGTGATGTCGTCGCGGATCGCCGTGTGCGGGCACGCACCCGTCTGCACCGCCTCGATCCGCTCCGGGTCGAGCACGCCCGCGCGGCGCAGGAAGTCCGCGTCCTCGGTCGTGTAGATGTCGTTCGTGACGACGGCGAGGTTGACCTCGTCGCCCAACGCGCGACACAGCGCCGCGGTCAGCGCCGTCTTGCCCGAGCCGACCGGGCCGCCGATGCCGATCCGGTACGCGCGGCCCGCGGCCGGCGCCGGGTCGTAGTGGTCCGGTTCGCTGACCGTCGGGTCGAAGCTGACCGCGTGAAAGTGGCCATGGCCTTCAGCTGGCAAAGAGACGCACCTCTTCCTGGTGATGCCGGGCGTGGGCCTCGGCGAACAGATCCAACGCGGGCGAACCCGGCGACGGCAGCGACGCCGGGTCGTCGCCCGCCACGGCGGCGGCGGACGAACAGACGGCCGCGAGGTCCAGCCGCGCGACCACGGCGTTGACGGCAAAGGGATCCAGCCCGAGCAGCCGCACGGCCGCGCTCGCCGGCCCGCTCACCGACAGGTACGCGGCCGCCATCGCCGCGTCGTGGGGCGAGCCACCCGCGATCCCGACCAGCGCACCCAGCACAATCGGGTGATGCGGCCGCGGAGTTTCGGCCAGCAGCCCCTCCAGAACCGGCGAAGGCCACGCGATCCGCCCGGCCCGCGCGGTCCCGCGGCCCTGCGCCCGGGACGCCTCGCGCTGCGCGAGTGACGGAGTGCGTGCATCCAGCTCACTGTCCAAAAGCGACCAGTTTCCGCCGGCGACGGCCGCATGCCCCGAAGCAGCGGCGAAAACCGCCGCCAGGAACCCCGCCGTCCGCAACCGTCCGGAAAGGAAGCCCGGCAGGTCGCGCACGGAAGTCACCAGCTTGCGCGCGACGACCTCCTCCAACCCGCCACTGTGGACATGGCCACCGCCGGGGAAGCGGGAGTCCGCGAGAATCAGCGCCGAAAGGTCCATCAGAACAAGAAATACCTTTGCGCCATCGGCAGTTCCGTCACCGGCTGCGGCTCGATCAGCTCGCCGTCGACGTGCACCGCGAAGCTGTCCGGCTCGACGCGCACATCCGGCGTGACGTCGTTGAGCACCATGTCGGCCTTGGTCCGCGCCCGCATGTTCGACACCGCGACCAGCGGCCGCGTGATACCGAACCGCTCGCGCAGGTCACTGTCCAAAGCGGACGGCGCGACGAAGTGCAGGCTCAGCGCCGCCCCGATGTTCGCCCCGAACATGGGGCGAGCCATGACCGGCTGCGGCGTCGGGATGGACGCGTTCGCGTCACCCATCGCCGCCCACGCCGGGAAGCCGCCCTTCAGCACCACGTGCGGGCGGACGCCGAAGAACTTCGGCTCCCACAGCACGAGGTCCGCGAGCTTGCCGACCTCGACCGAGCCGATCTCGGTCTCCATGCCGTGCGCGATGGCCGGGTTGATCGTGTACTTGGCGACGTAGCGACGCGCGCGCAGGTTGTCGGCCGCGCCGTCGCCGGGCAGGGCGCCGCGACGGCGTTTCATCACGTGCGCGGTCTGCCACGTCCGGATGATCACCTCGCCGATCCGGCCCATCGCCTGCGAGTCCGAGCTCATCATCGAGATCGCGCCCATGTCGTGCAGCACGTCCTCGGCGGCGATCGTGGTCGGCCGGATCCGGCTCTCGGCGAAGGCGAGGTCCTCGGGCACCGACGGGTTGAGGTGGTGGCAGACCACCAGCATGTCGAGGTGCTCGTCGAGGGTGTTGGCCGTGTGCGGGCGGGTCGGGTTGGTCGACGACGGCAGCACGTTCGGCAGCGAGACGACCTGGATGATGTCCGGCGCGTGGCCGCCGCCGGCGCCTTCGGTGTGGTACGCGTTGATCGAGCGCCCGCCAATGGCATCCACAGTGGACTCCAGGAAGCCGGCCTCGTTCAGCGTGTCCGTGTGGATGGCCACCTGGACACCGGCTTCGTCGGCCACGGTCAGGCAGGCGTCGATGGCGGCCGGCGTGGTACCCCAGTCCTCGTGCAGCTTGAACCCGCCCGCGCCCGCCGCCAGCTGCTCGCGCAGCGCCTCGTGCCGGACCGTGTTCCCCTTGCCCAGCAACAGCACGTTGACCGGGTAACCGTCCATGGCGGACAGCATCCGGCCGAGGTTCCACGCGCCGGGCGTGACGGTGGTGGCCTTCGTGCCCTCGTTGGGGCCGGTGCCGCCACCGACCAAAGTGGTCAGCCCGGCGGCCAGCGCCGTGTCGACGAGCTGCGGGCAGATGAAGTGGACGTGGCAGTCGATGCCGCCGGCGGTGAGGATCTTTCCGTTGCCGGACAGCACTTCGGTCGACGGCCCGATGACCAGGGCCGGGTCGACGCCGTCCATCGTGTCCGGGTTGCCCGCCTTGCCGATGCCGACGATCCGGCCGTCACGGACGCCGACGTCGGCCTTGACGACACCCCAGTGGTCGAGGATCACCGCGCCGGTGATGATCAGGTCCGGCGCGCCCTCGGCCCGGGTCGCCGTGCCCTGGCCCATGGACTCGCGGATGACCTTGCCGCCGCCGAAGAGCACCTCGTCGCCGGAGCCGCCGGGGCCCATCGAACGGTCCTCGGTGACCTCGATCAGCAGGTCGGTGTCGGCGAGCCGGATCCGGTCGCCGGTGGTCGGGCCGAACAGCTCGGCGTAGCGCTCGCGGTCGATCTGCGGCATCAGAAGTCTCCCGCGAACTCGGACCGCAGCCCCGGCACCCGCCGCGCGCCGGCCAGGGGAACGAGGTCGACTTCCCGCTCGACGCCCGGCTCGAACCGCACCGACGTCCCGGCCGGCACGTCGAGCCGGTGGCCGCGGGCGGCGTCCCGGTCGAATTCGAGGCCCGGGTTCACGGCCGCGAAGTGGTAGTGCGAGCCGACCTGCACCGGCCGGTCGCCGAGGTTGCGCACCAGCAGCCGGACGCGCGCGCGGCCGGGGTTCAGCTCGACCGGTTCGGCACCGGGAATGATCTCGCCTGGGCGCACGCTGCTCCTCACACGATCGGGTCATGCACGGTGACGAGCTTCGTGCCGTCCGGGAAAGTGGCTTCGACCTGCACGGAGTCGACCATTTCGGGCACGCCGTCGAGCACCTGCGCCCGGGCGAGCACGGTCCGGCCGCTGGCCACCAGCTCGCTGACCGTGCGGCCGTCGCGGGCGCCCTCGAGGACGTGGTCGGTGATCAGCGCGACCGCCTCGGGGTAGTTGAGCCGGACACCGCGGTCCAGCCGCTTCCGCGCGACGTCCGCCGCCACGTGGATGAGCAGCTTGTCGCGCTCCTGCGGGCTGAGGTGCATCCGCTAGGTCTATCACCCGTAACCCGGCACCGCCCGGTTCGGAAACACAGGATTTACCTGGGCCTCGTCACACTGAGTGGTGAAAATTCTCCGGTCTGACCGGACGTGTGACTGAATCGTTCTCGTAATCGTGACCGAAACCACCGCTTCTTTCGATTGCCAGTGGCCGGTCAAGAGAGCAAGGTCTATCCATCCGTGCGATGTGGCGCGCGTTCAGTGCGCTCTGTCCCAACCGCGCGACCAGCAACAACCAGCCGGGGAAAAGCGCACCGAAAGGTTTCGCGAAACAGTGACTACCTCCACGATCAGCAAGCCACAGCCGTCCGGCCAACCCGACGACGGCTTCCGACCGGGTCTGGAGGGCGTCGTCGCCTTCCACACCGAAATCGCCGAACCCGACCGGGACGGCGGTGCCCTGCGCTACCGCGGCGTCGACATCGAGGACCTCGCCGGCAAGGTGACCTTCGGCGACGTCTGGGGCCTCCTCGTGGACGGCCGGTTCGGTCACGGCCTCCCGCCCGCCGAGCCGTTCCCGCTGCCGGTGCACACCGGCGACGTCCGGGTGGACGTCCAGGCCGCGCTGGCCATGCTCGCCCCGATCTGGGGGTACCGCCCGCTGCTCGACATCACCGACGAAGAGGCCCGCGAGCAGCTGGCCCGCGCCTCGGTGATGGCGCTGTCCTACGTCGCCCAGTCGGCGCGCGGCATCGGCCAGCCCGCGGTCCCGCAGGCCCGCGTCGACGAGGCCCACTCGATCACCGAGCGGTTCCTGATCCGCTGGCGCGGCGAGCCGGACCCGGCGCACGTCAAGGCGCTGGACGCGTACTGGGTGTCGGCCGCCGAACACGGCCTCAACGCCTCGACCTTCACCGCCCGCGTCATCGCCTCCACCGGGGCGGACGTCGCGGCGGCCATGTCCGGCGCCATCGGCGCGATGTCCGGCCCGCTGCACGGCGGCGCCCCGGCGCGCGTGCTGCCGATGATCGAAGAAGTCGAACGCACCGGCGACCCCGAGGGCCTGGTCAAGGGCATCCTCGACCGCAAGGAACGCCTGATGGGCTTCGGCCACCGCGTCTACCGCGCCGAGGACCCGCGGGCGCGCGTGCTGCGCCGGACCTGCCGGGAGCTCGACGCGACCCGCTACGAGGCGGCCGCCGCGCTGGAGCAGGCCGCGCTGAAGGAGCTGCGTGAGCGGCGCCCGGATCACCCGATCGAGACCAACGTCGAGTTCTGGGCCGCGGTCATCCTGGACTTCGCGCAGGTTCCGCCGCACATGATGCCCGCGATGTTCAGCTCGGCGCGCACCGCCGGCTGGGCCGCGCACATCCTGGAGCAGAAGCGCACCGGACGTCTCGTGCGGCCCTCGGCCAAGTACGTCGGCCCGGCGCCGCGCACCCCCGAGGACGTCGAGGGCTGGGAACTGGTCACCAAGCACTGACCCGCGCCCGAACCGGCACTTTCACGTGAAAGTGCCGGTTCGTTCGTGGGTGGCGGTGGTGGCGAGCATGGCCGTGAGCTGGTCGACGAGCCAGGTGTCCAGGGATTCGCGCGGCACCGTGCGTTCTTGGAGCCAGCTCAGGAGGGCCCCCTCGACGACGGCCGTCCAGCAGCGCAGGGTGAGCGAGAGCAGCGGTGAGGGGTCGGTGACGCCGAGGGCGTCCAGGATCAGGGCCACCGCGCGGTGGCGGACCTCGTCGATCGCCGCGTCCGTGTCCGACGTCGCGATCACCGAACCGCTGCGCAGCAGGGCGATGTAGCCCGCGCGGTAGTGGTCGGCGACGTCGATCAGGCCGCGGACGGCCGCGCGCAGCCGCACCTCCGGCGCACCCTCCTCGAGCCCGGCCAGGCCGTCGATCAGCCCGTCGGTGACCGTGCGCAGCGCCTCGACCTGCAGCTCGCGCAGGCTGGAGAAGTACCGGTAGAACAACGGCCGAGACACCTCGGCGCGCGCGACGATGTCGTCCACCGTGACCAGTTCCGGCGCCCGCGAGCCGAAGAGGTCGAGCGCGGCCCGGATCAGGTCGTCGCGGCGGGCCTGCGGCGACATCCGCCGCGGCCGGCGTTCGGTCACCGCGTCCCGGCCTTGCGGAGCACGCCGGGCGTCAGTCGCGAAAGGACCAACACGGCCTTCGCTTCCGAAGTGGACGGTGCGATCGCGATGTCCTTTTCCACGGCCCGAAGGACATCCCGGGCGAGACCCCCGGAGCCGTTCCGCACCTTCCCCGGGCACACCGCGGTGACGCCGATGCGGTCGGCCGCCAGCTCGGCCCGCAGGAAGACACTCAGCGTCAGCACGGCCGCCTTCGTCGTGGCGTAGGCGGAGCGGACCTTCGAGGGCAACTCGGCCGTGGCCGGGGCGAGGTTGACGATCTGGCCGCCTTCGGCGCGCTCGGCGAGCATCGGCGCGAACGCGCGGCAGCCGTGGATCACGCCCCAGAGGTTCACGTCGATAACGCGTTCCCAGTCCTCGACGGAGGTGTCGAGGAACGGGCCGGACATCCCGACGCCGGCGTTGTTGACCACGATGTCCGGGACGCCGTGCTCGGCGCGGACCCGCTCGGCGAAGGCGGGCACGGCCTCGCCATCCGAAGAGTCCACTGTGTACTCACCGAGGCCGTGGCCGCCCAGCAGCTTCAGCGTTTCCGCGGCGGCCGCCGGGTCGATGTCGGTGATGACGACGTCGGCGCCCTCGGCGGCGAAGGCGAGCGCGGTCGCCCGCCCGATCCCGCCGCCGGCGCCGGTGACGACGACCAGCTTGTGCTCGAACGGCCCGGCGTCGACGCGGGCCCGGCGCAGCCCGCGGCTTTCCGAGCCGGTTTCGGCGTATTCGATCAGCTCGGCGGCCGCGGTGGCGACCACCTCCGGCCGCGCCCGCGTCACCCAGTGCGTCCCGACGATCCGGCGGATCCGCAGGTCCGGCACCCAGCGGGCGACCTCGGTCTGCAGCGGGGTCGTGACGTAGGCGTCCTCGGTCGGGGCCAGCACCTGCACCGGGACGTCGGCGGGCCGGGGCGCCGGCCGCGACAGCCGGGTGAACATGTTGGCGCGGTAGAGCTCGAGCCCGTGCCGGCCGTCGGACTTCTCCGGCGGCGCCGCGTCCGGCTCCATCCGCTGGATCTGCCGGCCCAGCAAGCCCGTGCGCCACAGCAGGTCCGGAACGAGCGGGACCTGGAACGCGAGGATGTACCACGAGTGCAGGAACTGGCTCAGCGCGTTCTTGAGCCGCTTCGGCGTGGGGCGGCGCAGCTGGGCGCGGAACCACGCGCCGGCGTGGTCGAGGCTCGGGCCCGACAGCGACGTGTAGGAGGCGACCCGCCCGCGCAGGCCCTCGCCGGTGACGGCGTGCCAGGTCTGGATCGAGCCCCAGTCGTGGGCGACCAGGTGCACCCGGCCGGTCGGCTGCACCGCCTCGACGACCGCCCGCAGGTCGTCGGCCAGCTGGTCCAGCCGGTAGGACGCGCGTCCCGACGGCTTGTCCGACTGTCCCGCACCCCGGACGTCGTAGGTGACGACCCGGTGTTTCACCCGCAGTGACGCGGCTACCCCGGCCCACATCGAGCTGTTGTCCGGGTAGCCGTGCACGAGCACGACCGTGGGGCCGTCACTCCGGCCGTCGATGGTGACGGAGAGGCGGACACCGTCGCTGGCGGTCACCCACTTGTGAGACATTCTGTCATGTTAGACAACCTGTCAACAGTGTGGTTCACCCACGCGGCGGTGTCGCGGCCGCGGATGGTCCGGTTTTTGCTTGTATGACAGCGTTTTCGTGGTTCCACGGGAAACCAGGCCGCCGGTGTCCGTCGAACGGTGGACAGCCGGTTCAGCCGCCCGTTGGTGGGATCCCGCCCCCACACGCGCCAGGCTTGGGCCATGACCACCGCAGTGAACGTGCGCGGCCTGCGCAAGCAGTACCCCGGTCACCTCGCCGTGGCCGGACTGGACCTGGACATCGCCCAGGGCGAGGTGTTCTCCCTGCTCGGCCCGAACGGCGCCGGCAAGACCACCACCGTCGAGATCCTCGAAGGCCACCGGCAGCGGACGTCCGGCGAGGTCGCCGTGCTCGGCGAAGACCCCGGCAAGGCCGGGCGCGCGTGGCGGTCGCGGCTCGGCATCGTCCTGCAGACGGCGACCGACGCCGCCGAGCTGAGCGTCGCCGAGACCGTCCGGCACTTCGCGAAGTACTACCCCGACCCGCGCGACCCCGACGAGGTGATCGACAAGGTCGGGCTCACCGAGAAGGCGAAGGCGCGGGTCAAGTCGCTCTCCGGCGGCCAGCGCCGCCGCGTCGACGTCGCGCTCGGCATCATCGGCCGGCCCGAGCTGCTCTTCCTCGACGAACCGACCACCGGCTTCGACCCCGAGGCGCGGCGGCAGTTCTGGGCGCTGATCAGCGACCTCGCCGCCGAGGGCACCACGATCCTGCTGACCACGCACTACCTCGACGAAGCCGAGGCGCTCGCCGACCGGGTCGCGGTCATCGCCCGCGGCGAGATCGTCGCCCAGGACACCCCGCAGAACCTGGGCGGCCGGGCCGCCGCCGAGGCCACCGTGCGCTGGACCGACGAACGCGGCGAGCACGTCGAGCGGACCGCGTACCCGACCAAGCTCGTCACCGAGCTCTCGGCTGGGGGCCGGGAGCTCGCCGGGCTGACGGTGACCAGGCCGAGCCTGGAGGACATCTACCTGGACCTGATCGGAGACAGAGCATGACCGCTGCGACATCCGGGGCTTCGCCCCGGGCCGGGGGCTCCGCCGCCCGGAATCCCCGAAAAGCCCCTGTCGCGCTACCCGGCCCGCTGTCGCTCGGCCTGGCCCGCGGCGGCACCGAGCTGCGGCAGTTCTTCCGGCACAAGGAACAGGTGGTCTTCACCTTCTCCCTGCCCGCGGTGCTGATGATTCTGCTCGGGTCCATCCTGGACGGTCCGACGGCGCTCGACGGAGTCACGTCCGGGCAGCTGCTGGCGGCCGGGATGATCGGCTCCGGCATCGTGTCGACGTCGTTCAACAGCATCGCGACCGGCGTCTCGGCCGACCGCGAGACCGGCGCGCTCAAGCGCCTGCGCGGCACGCCGATGCCGCCGGCGTCCTACTTCGTCGGCAAGATGGTGCTGGTCGCGGTGTCGAGCCTGGCCCAGACCGTGCTGATGGCCGGCGTCGCCGTGCTGCTGTTCGGGCTGCGGCTGCCGGCCGACCCGGCGAAGTGGCTGACGCTGCTGTGGGTGTTCGCGCTCGGCATCGTCTCGTGCACGCTGCTCGGCATCGCGATCAGCTCGCTCGCGAAGTCCACCAACGGCGCGGTCGCCATCGTGCAGATGCTGTACCTGGTGCTGCAGTTCATCTCCGGCGTGTTCGTCTCGCCGATCACCCACCTGCCGAAAGTTATGGTGGACATCGCGTCGTTCTTCCCGCTGAAGTGGATCTGCCAGGGGTTCCGGTCGGTGTTCCTGCCGGACGGCGCGGTGAGGATGGAGATGGCCGGGACATGGGAACTTCCGCGGGTGGCGCTGGTGCTGGGGATCTGGTGCGTGGCGGGCGCGGTGCTGGCGCGGCTGACCTTCCGGTGGACCGACACGAAGTGACCGACGCCTGGGACCGGTTCAACTGGCTCTGGGAGATCCTCTTCGCGGTGGCCTACCTGGCCACGACCACGCTCGTGCTCCTCGACGGGGCCGAGCCGGCGCGGACGGCCGCCGCGGCCGGGGCGCTCACCGCGCTGGCGCTGAGCTACCTGCTGTGGGGCCGCCGGCTCGTCCGGGACGACGACTCCGCCCTCGGGCAGCGATGGGCGTTCGCCTGCGTGGTCCTGGGTCTGATCGGGGTGGCCATGGTCGCCGAGGGGACGTCCGGCTTCATCCTCTTCATGGCGTGCCCGCTGCTGTTCTCGACGCTCGAGTTCCGGCCGGCGGCGGTGCTCACCACCATCGCCATCCTGATCAACCCCGCGGCGGCCATCGTCAACCACGGCCTCAACGGGCCGACGCTGCACATCATGCTGCCGATGACGGCCATCCTGGTCGTCTTCGGCGTGCTGTGCGGCAAGTTCATCGGGCACGTCATCGAGGAGAGCCGGGGCCGCGCGGACCTGATCGCGAAGCTCGAAGCGAGCCAGGCCGAGGTCGCCCGCCTCTCCCGGGAGGCGGGCACCGCGGCCGAGCGCGAACGGCTCGCCCGGGAGATCCACGACACCCTGGCCCAGGGGTTCACCAGCATCGTCACCCTCGCCCAGGCCATCGAGTCCGAACTGGACACCGACCCGGCCGCCGCGCGGCGGCACGCGGAGCTGGCCGCCCGCACCGCCCGGGACAACCTCACCGAGGCGCGCGCGATGGTCGCCGCGCTGGCCCCGGCGGACCTCGCGGCCGGTTCGCTCGTCGACGCCGTCCGGCGGCAGGCCGACCGGCTCGCCGACGAGACGGGCGTCGGCGTCCGGTACGAAGTGGACAGTGCGCTCCCGCCGATCGGCATGGCGGGCGAGGTGGTTCTGCTGCGGGGCGCGCAGGAAGCGCTCAACAACGTCCGCCGGCACGCGGCCGCGTCGGTAGTGTCGGTGCGCTTGTCCGTTGTGGACGGTGCGGTCCGGCTGTCCGTGCGGGACGACGGCACCGGCTTCGATCCCGGGCACACCACCGGGTTCGGGCTGCGCGGGATGCGGTCCCGCGCCGAGCAGGTCGGTGGCACACTGAGCGTCCGGAGTGGCCCCAGCGGCACCGAACTCACCCTGGAGGTGCCGGCTTGATCCGCGTCATGCTCGTCGACGACCACCCCGTCGTCCGCGAAGGGCTCCGCGGCATGCTCGAAGCCGAGGCGGACCTGACGGTCGTCGGCGAAGCGGGCTCCGGCGACGAGGCCGTCGCGCTCGACCGGGTCGCCGAGCCCGACGTCGTCCTGATGGACCTGCGGATGCCCGGCCTCGACGGCGTCGGCGCCACCAAGCGGATCCTGCGCGCGCAGCCCGGCCGCCGGATCGTCGTGCTGACGACGTACGAGACGGACGCCGACATCCTGCGCGCGGTCGAAGCCGGCGCGTCGGGCTACCTGCTCAAGGACGCGTCCCGGGCCGAGCTGGCGAACGCGATCCGCGCGGCGGCCCGCGGGGAGACGGTGCTCGCGCCGTCGGTGGCCGGGAAGCTGGTCAACCGGGTCCGCAACCCCGAGCCGCAGCCGCTGTCGGCCCGCGAGGTCGAGGTGCTGCGGCTGGTGGCGAAGGGCGGCACGAACGCCGACATCGGCCGCGCGCTGCACATCAGCGAAGCGACGGTGAAGACCCACCTGCTGCGGGTGTTCGGCAAGCTCGGCGTCTCGGACCGGACGGCGGCGGTGACGACGGCCATGGCGCGGAACCTGCTCGGCTGAGGACCAGGGCCTGCTCCGCCCGCCGCCGCGCGGCAGAATGCCCCCATGCTTGCCTCGACCGAACACGCCCTGCTCCGCCGGATCGCCCATGAGCAGGCCTCCTGCCGGGCTCCGTCGCTGGTCGCCGCCGTGGTGCGCGACGGCGGGATCGTCTGGTCCGGCGGCCGGGGACGGGTCGGCGAGGAACAACCCGGCACCGACACCCAGTACCGGCTCGGCTCGATCACCAAGACCCTCGTCGCCACCGCCGTCATGCGCCTGCGCGACGAAGGCCTGCTCGACCTCAACGACCCCCTGGAAAAGCACGTCCCGGGCACGCCCTTCGGCGCCGCCACCGTCGCCCAGCTGCTGTCCCACACCGCCGGCCTGACGTCCGAATCGCCCGGCCGGTGGTGGGAACGCACCCCGGGCGCCGACTGGGACGCCCTGGTCGGCAGCCTCGCCGAAGGCGCGACCAAGCACCGGCCCGGCGCGCGGTTCCACTACTCGAACGTCGGCTACGGCGTCCTCGGCGAGCTCCTCGCCCGCCACCGCGGCAAGGGCTGGCTTGCCGTGCTCGACGAGGAGGTCCTCGGCCCGCTCGGGATGACCCGCACCACGCCGCACCCGGTGGGCGCGCACGCCGAGGGCTTCGCCGTCCACCCCTTCGCCGACGTCCTGCTGCCGGAGCCGAGCCCGGACGCCGGCGCGATGGCCCCCGCCGGGCAGCTGTGGTCGACCGCGCAGGACCTCGGCCGCTGGACGGCGTTCCTCGGCGGCGACACCGGTGACGTGCTCGCGCCGGAGACCGTCGCCGAGATGCGGACCATGGTCACCGTCGACGACACCGACGTCTGGACGACCGGGTTCGGGCTCGGCCTGATGCTCGTGCGCTACCAGGGCCGCCGGTTCGCCGGGCACACCGGCTCGATGCCCGGGTTCCTCGCCGTGACGCTGGTCGACCCGGCGGCGCAGACCGGCGCGCTGGTGCTCGCCAACTCGACCGCCGGCGTCGGCATCACCCAGCTCTGCCTCGACCTGATCACGATGACCGACGAGCTCGAGCCGCGGGTGCCCGCCGAGTGGCTGCCGTCCACCGCCGACCCGGAGCTGCTGGCGCTGACCGGCCTCTGGCACTGGGGCCCGACGCCGTACCACCTGCGCCTGCAGGCCGACGGCCTGCTGCTGCTCGCGCCGGCCGAAGGCGCCGGGCGCAGCTCACGCTTCCGCCCGGTCGGCAAGGACACCTACGTCGGCCTCGACGCCTACTACGCCGGGGAGACGCTCGAAGTCGGCCGGAACGCCGAGGGCGTCGCCACGCACCTCGACCTGGCGACGTTCATCTTCACGCGCACGCCGTACGACCCGGCCGCGCCGGTCCCGGGCGGCGTCGAGGGCTGGCGGTGAGTTGACGGGCCCCGCTCACACCCCCAGGGTGGTGAGCGGGGCCTTCACAACGGGGTGAAGCTACCGGGGCGGGACGGGCGCGGAAACCGTGTTTTTACCCCCACGCCGCCCGCGCCGATGCCCCCGTCCGGCCCAACGTTCCACATACCGGACGCGAAAGATCCCCCTTCACCAGCCGTATCCCGACCTGAGAGACTGGCCACATGACCGACGCTGAGTTGACCATCCCCGCAGACCTCAAGCCGGCCGACGGCCGCTTCGGCTGCGGACCGTCGAAGGTCCGCGCCGAGCAGCTGAGTGCGCTGGCGGAGTCCGGCTCCACCTACCTCGGCACGTCGCACCGGCAGAAGCCGGTCAAGTCCCTCGTCGGACGCGTCCGTGCGGGCCTGGCCGAGCTGTTCTCCCTGCCCGAGGGCTACGAGGTGATCCTCGGCAACGGCGGCACCACCGCGTTCTGGGACGCGGCCGCCTTCGGCCTGGTCCGCGAGCGCGCGCAGCACTTCACCTACGGCGAGTTCTCGTCGAAGTTCGCCACCGTGACCAAGGGCGCGCCGTTCCTGGCCGACCCGATCGTGGTCAAGGCCGAGCCGGGCAGCGCGCCCGACATCGCCTACGAAGCCGGTGCGGACCTGGTCGGCTGGGCGCACAACGAGACGTCGACCGGGGTGGCCGTGCCGGTCCGCCGCCCCGAAAACCTCACAGCCAGCGACGAAGCCCTGGTGGCGATCGACGCCACCTCCGGCGCCGGCGGCCTCCCGGTCAAGGCCGAGGACTTCGACGTCTACTACTTCGCGCCGCAGAAGTCCTTCGCCGCCGACGGCGGGCTCTGGATCGCGCTGGCCTCCCCGGCCGCGGTCGAGCGGATCGGCGAAATCGGCGGCGGCGACCGCTGGATTCCCGAGTTCCTGTCGCTGACCACCGCGCTGGACAACTCCCGCAAGGACCAGACGTACAACACCCCGGCCGTGGCCACGCTGTTCCTGCTCGCCGAGCAGATCGAGTGGATGAACGGCCAGGGCGGCCTCGCCTGGACGACCTCGCGCACGAAGGACTCCTCGTCGCGGCTGTACGAGTGGGCCGAGAAGACGAGCTACACCACGCCGTTCGTAAAGGACCCGGACCTGCGCTCGCAGGTCGTCGGCACGGTCGACTTCACCGACGACGTCGACGCTGCCGCGGTGGCGAAGGTGCTGCGCGCCAACGGGATCGTCGACACCGAGCCGTACCGCAAGCTGGGCCGCAACCAGCTGCGCGTCGGCCTGTTCCCGGCCATCGACCCGGACGACGTCACCAAGCTGACGCAGGCCATCGAGTACGTGGTCGAGCGGCTCAGCTGACCTGAGGCTCCTTGGAGGGGACCTCCGCCGCTTCCGCGGCAGGGGTCCCCTTCTTCGTGCCCAGGCGACGGGCGCCGAACGCGGCGAGCACCAGCAGGACCAGGACGAAGAGCTCGTAGGACTCGGTCGCCAGCCACCAGCCGAAGGACGGCGCCGGGCGCGGGGCGAACCACATCGGGCCGGCGATGAACAACGCCAGTCCCGCGACGACGACCGCGGCCGCCACCCACCGGACGGCCCGGTCGAAGCGCCACGCGTACCACCCGGCGAGGACCAGGAGCGGCACGCACCACGTCCAGTGGTGCGTCCACGAGATCGGCGACACCAGCAGCCCGCCGAGCGCGCAGGCGGTGAGCCCGAGCACCGGCTCGGCGGCGCGCACGATGATCACCGCGACCAGCGCCATCACGCCCAGCGCGGCCAGCACCCAGGCGAACTCCGGCAGGCCGGCGCGCACGGTCAGGCCGTGCAGCGACTGGTTGCCGACGTAGTCGACACCGCCGATGCGGCCCGCGTCGAAGACCAGCTTCGTCCAGTAGGTGAACGAGGCCGAGGGCCGGATCAGCCACAGCAGCGCCCCGGCCACGACGAAGCCCGCGACCACCCGCGCGACCGACCGGAAGTCGCGGCGGACCAGGAAGTAGACGACGAACACGGCCGGGGTCAGCTTGATCGCCGCGGCCACGCCGATCAGCAGGCCCTTCGTCCGCTTCCGCTCGCCGGGCAGCAGCACGTCGAGCACCACCAGCACCATCAGCAGCGCGTTGATCTGCCCGAAGCCCAGCGTCGAACGCACCGGTTCGAGCAGCGCGCCGGCGAGCTGGGCGCCGATGGCGACCAGCGCGGCGACCGTCCGGCCGCGGACCTTCGAGGCGTCGGTGAGCGAGCCGTTGAGCGTGGCGACGTAGAGGTAGGCCACCACGCCGGTCGCGAGGATCGACGCGATGCTGACCAGCTTCATCGTCACCGCGAAGGGCAGCAGCGTGCCGGGCAGGAACACCGCGGCGGCGAACGGCGTGTAGGTGAACGGCAGCAGGATTTGGTGGGTGGTCGGCACCCAGGCGTCGTACGGCGAGCCCTGCTCGGCCAGGGCTTTCGCGCCGCCCAGGTAGACCTCGAGGTCGAGGCCGTCGAAGCGCTTGAGCACGAGCACCAGGACGACGGCGGCGATCTCGAGCACCGCGAGCGACCAAGCCACTTTGCGCCCAGTCAACTGTGCCCCCCTCGAACCCGGTCTTCGACCGGCCGAGATTACCCGGGGCTCAGCAGCAGCCGTGCACCGGCAACCGCACTGACCTGGCGTTCGCCGCGGTGACCGGGCGGCTCGCCGCGGCTTCGGCGCCGGCCAGCAGCTGGTCGAGCTTCGCCCGCCCGAGCACCCGGCCGGCGGTGACGACCGTGTCGACCCGGCGGACCGCGCCGATGTCGGCGAGCGGGTCGGCGTCGAGCAGCACCAGGTCGGCTTCCTTGCCGGGGGTGATCGTCCCGGCGGTGTGCGCCCGGCCGAGGAACGCGGCCGCGTCGCGGGTCACCGCCTGCAGCGCCCGCCGCGGGCTCAGCCCGGCCCGGACCAGGTAGCCGAGCTCGTCGTGCAGGCTGAACCCCGGGAAGACGTACGGGTTCTGGCAGTCGGTCCCGCCGAGGATCCCGACGCCCGCGCGGTGGGCCTCCCCGACGAGCTGCAGCTGCGCCTCGAAATACGCCTCCTGCTGGGCGGCCTGGGCGGCGGTGACCGGGGTGAACAGCGGCAGCCGGTCGGCCCAGAGGTCGCGGATGTCCTGCGAGACGTACTTGAGCCGGGGGTCGTGCGCGTAGGCGTCGGCGGGCCGCGAGATCACCCGGTTGACCGTGAACGTCGGGCTGAGCCGGCTGCCGTAGGCGTTGAGCCCCGCGAAGTGCTCGGCCGCGGCGGCCGGGTCGTACGCCTGCGCGGCCTCCCGGTCCAGTTCGCGGGCCAGGTTGAAGAAGTCGCGCGGGGCCTTCGGGTCGAACGGCGTCACGTCGAGCCGGGCGAGGAACTCGTCCCGGCGGCTCGACGTGGCGATCGGCAGCCCGAAGAGGTGCTCGAAACTGCGTTGCCCGGCCTTGGCCGCCTCGAGCAGCCGGAGCCGGTAGGGCCAGTGCCCGGCGAACGGCAGGCCGTGGCGCCGGCATTCGTCGGCGATCGCGGCGAACGCGTCCTTCGGCAGGTAGAAGTACACCTTGACGAAGTCCGAACGCTGGGCGACGGCGGTCCGGACCGCGGCCCGCGCCTCGGCGGCGCCGTCGACCTTGACGGCCGGCGGGCCGAGCAGCGACACCGGCCCGTCGATGATCGCGCTGGCCAGCGCGACCCGCGGGCCGAGCAGCTCGCCGCGGGCGATCTTGTCGCGGGTGACGCGGTTTTCGTCGTACCCCTGCATCTCGCGGATGCCGGTGACGCCGTTGGCCAGGAACAGCGGTGGCCAGAGGTCTTCGTAGTCGATGCCGTGGGCGTGCATGTCCCAGAGGCCGGGCACGAGGTAGCGGCCGCGGCCGTCGATGACGCGGGCGCTGCCGCACGCCGGTACCTCGGCCGCCGGGCCGACCCAGGCGATCCGGTCCCCGACCAGCACGACCGCGGAGTTCGGCCGGGCCGGGCCGTCGGTGCCGTCGATGACGGTCGCGCCGGTCACCACCACCACGCCGGTGCCGGCGGCCGCGGCTTCCTGCGCGAACACGGCGGGCGCGACTCCGGCGGCGGCCAGGCCCGCTCCCGCCGTCGCCAGCCACCGCAGGAAATCGCGCCGGTTCGCCTCGACTCGCAACACAGCCGTCCCGCCCTTCGATCGGCCCCCTCCCGCCAGCTCATCCAACACCCGGCCGATTGCGTCGGAAATCTTCCAACGTGCTGAATGCCGGGTGGCGCGTAACGCCACCCGGCCTTCGTGCACCTTCAGGCCAGCGCGCGCGTGGGCGCCAGCCGCGCCGCCCGCACCGCCGGGTAGGCCCCCGCCACCGCCCCGACCAGCGCCGCGACCCCGACCCCGCCGGCCAGCGCCGCCGACGGCAGCACCGCCGGCCAGCCCTGGCTCAGCGCGTACCCCGCCGTCACCAGCACCCCGGCCAGCACCCCCGCCAGCCCGCCGAAGCCGGACAGCAGCACCGATTCGGCCAGGAACTGCCCGCGGATCTGCCGTTTCGTCGCCCCGAGCGCCCGGCGCAGGCCGATCTCGCGCCGCCGCTCCAGCACGGAGATGACCATCGTGTTCGCCACCCCGACCCCGCCGACGAGCAGGGCGACGCCGCCGAGCCCGAGGAACAACGCGCTGTAGGTGGTGTCGGTGAGCTTCTGCGCCGCCAGCGCGTCCGACGGGCGGCGCACCTCGACCTCGTTCGGCGCCTGCGGGTTCAGCGTCGCGGCCAGCACGGACCGGACGGCGTCCACAGAGGACTCCTCGGCGCGGACGTACACAGTGGACGGATGGCCGTCGAACTCCAGCAGCCGCTTTGCGACGTCCCAGCCGACCAGCGCCGAGCGCTCGATCTCCGGCGCCAGCGGCATCGGCGCGAGGATGCCGGCCACGGTGAACCACTGCGTCCCGATCAGCACCTGCGGCGGCCGGGCGGGATCACAGCTGCTTTTCGGGGGTTCCGGGTGGCGGAGTCCCCGGCCCGGGACGAAGCCCCGGATGTCACAGTGGTCGATGCCGAGCCGGGCTGCGGCCTGGGCACCGAGCACCGTCACCGGGTAGTCCTGGTTCCCCGCGGCCAGGAAGGCCCCCGCGCGCACTTTGCCGCCCAGCACGGCGAGCAGGTCCGGCTTGGCCGCGTACACGGCCAGCCCGGAGGTGTCGTCCGAGGCGATCTTGTCGCTGCGCCGGACGCTCGCCGACGTCGTCCCGGTGCCGGCGGCCGCCCGGACCGGGCCGACGCGCTTGGCCATCGGGACGGCGTCGTCGGGCAGCACCGCGTTCTTCCCGAACAGCGTCTGCCCCGGCCCGGCGGTGAGCAGGTTCGTGCCGAGCGCGGCCAGCCGGTCGTGCAGGGCCTGCGCGCCGGACGCCGGGATGGCCAGCACCGCCACCATCGCGGCGACGCCGATGGCGATGCCCAGCGCGGACAGCACCGCGCGCACCGGCCGCGTCCGCATGCCGTGCGCGCCGAGCGCGATGACGTCCGGTGGCTTGAGCCGGGCCGGTTCCGGCAGTTTCACCAGGGTCATCGCGCACCCACCAGGCCGGTGTCCAGCCGCAGGCGCCCGTCGAGCAGCTCGATCCGGCGCGGCATGCCCGCGGCGATCTCGCGGTCGTGGGTGATCACGACGATCGTGGTGCCGTCGGCGGACAGCTCGCCCAGCAGGGCGAGCACCGACGCGCCGGTGCCGGTGTCGAGGTTGCCGGTCGGCTCGTCGGCCAGCAGGATCGCCGGGTCGTTGACGACCGCCCGGGCGATCGCGACGCGCTGGCGTTCGCCGCCGGACAGCTCGCCGGGCCGGTGCCACGCCCGGTGTCCCAGCTTGACGCGGTCGAGCGCGGCCAGCGCCCGCGCGCGCCGCTGCCGCCGCGGCACACCGGCGTAGAGCAGGCCGGTGCACACGTTGTCCACCGCACTCATCCCTTCGTCGAGGAAGAACTGCTGGAACACGAACCCGATCCAGCGCGAGCGCAGCGCCGAGACCTTGCGGTCGGGCAGCGCGGCGACGTCGTGGCCGTGCAGCTCGACGCGACCCGACGACGGCCGGTCGAGCGTGCCCATCAGGTGCAGCAGGGTGGACTTGCCGGACCCGGACGGCCCGACGATCGCCACCATCTCGCCGTCTTCCAGGGCGAGCGAGACGCCGTCGAGCGCGGCGACCCCGCCCGGGTAGGTGCGCGTGACCTCGTGCACGCGCAGGACGGGCGTCACGACGTCGTCACCACCCGCAGGCCCGCGGCCAGGCCGGTTCCGGTGACCTCGACCTTGCCGCCGCTGAACAGTCCCGTTTGGACGGCGATCAGCCGGCGTTGCCCGTTCTCGTCGACCTCGACCGCGTACCCGCCTTCGGCGAGCGCCAGCAGCGCGCCGACCGGGACCGCGAGCACGTCGGCGTGGACGTCCTTGGTGAACCGGACGCTCGCCGGGGACGAGTCGAGCGAGCCGGCGACGGCCGGGTCGTCGAGCCGGACGGTCACGGTGATCTTGGGCTTGCCGTCGTCCTGGCCCGCCTGGTCCTTGCCTTCGACGGCGGTCCGCCCGACGTCGGTGATCGTGCCCGTCGTCGTCTTCCCGTTGATCGTCACCGACACCTTCGCGCCCTGCTGGGCGAGGCCCTGCTTGGCCGCGTCGAGCTTCACCTGCACCGACCGGACGGTGCCGGTCGTCTTGAGCACCTCCCCCTGGGCCGGCGAGCCGAGCTTGGCCGCCACGGCCGACACGCGGACCTCGCCCGCCGCCAGCACGACGTCACCCTGGCCGAACGCGCCGGTCTGCTCCAGGCCGAGGGACTTCTGCCACTTCTTCAGCGCGGCCGCCGTCGCCGCGGTGAACTTCTTGTCCGGCGTGCCGAAGCCGCCGAACCCGCACGCCTTGAGGTTCTCCTCCAGCTGCTTGACGTCGGCGCCGTCCTCCGCGCCGAGCGCGAGGTCGCGGTAGAACGGCAGGGTGCCGTAGAACAGCGGCACCGGCTTCGCGTCCACGCCGTACGCCGCCTGGCAGCGGGTGAGGGTCGCGCCGGCGGCGGGCAGCGACGTGATCGTGCCCGGCTTGCGGCCCGGCACGGTCTCTTCGTCGCCGTAGCCGAGGGTGCCGTCGGCCTCTTCCTCTTCGCGGAGGTCGGTCTTGACGACCTCGGCGGTCTCGACCGCGGGCGGCGCGGCCTCCTTGACCGGCGTCGCGCTCGACACCCGGGTCAGGACCACGACGGAGCTGGTGCCCAGCACCACGACCAGGACGGCGCCGGCGACGAACCAGCGCGTCCGGCCGCGGCGGCGGGGCTTGAGGTGGGTCACGTCGGTCACTTGCCCGCCTCGGCGCTGACGCTCATCCGAGCCCGCACGCCTTCGCCGCGGCCTCGAACTTCTTCGGGTCGTCGCCCGGCCCGCCGATGCGCGTGGCGCCCTTGCCGGCCGGGTCCGGGTCGGGCATGTCGATGCCGTGGTCCCGCATGCACTTGGCGTCCTTGCGCATCTTGTCGAGCTCCTCGGCGCTCGGCGGCTTCATCTCGCCGCCGTTGGGCATGAGGTGGCGGCACGCCTCCTGCGCGCCGTCGATCTTCGAGGTGTCGACGCCGTCGCCGCCCAGCGTGATCGCCATGCCCTTGCCGTCACCGGCGGGTTTCGGGTCGGGCATGTCGACGCCGTGCTCGCGCATGCACTTGGCGAACTCGCGCATCTTGTCCTCGTCGCTCTTGCCGCTGTTGTCGGCCGCGGCGGGGCCGCCGCTCTTCGGCGGCGTCGAGATCGAGGCGACCTTCGACCCGTCGTCGGCCCTCGCGCCGCAGCCCCCGAGCAGCAGGGCCGCCCCGAGCGCCGCGACGGCCATCCGTGTCCGCATCGGCTCGCTCCTTTCCTCCGGTGGGGTCCCAGGTCTACGGACCGGGGGATTCGGGCGCGCTAAGCGACGCCGCTTATGCGGTCCTTATGGCCCGCCTGCGCAGACTGGGCCGGTGCGGGTGCTGGTGGTGGAGGACGAGCGGTTGCTGGCCGACTCGGTCGCGGAGGGGCTGCGGCGGTTTTCGATGGCCGTCGACGTCTGTTACGACGGCGCGCAGGCCCTGGAACGCGTCGGCGTGCACGGCTACGACGTCGTGGTGCTCGACCGCGACCTGCCGGAGGTGCACGGCGACGAGGTCTGCTCGGCGGTGGTCCGTGCGGGCGGCGAGGCGCGGGTGCTGATGCTGACCGCGGCCGCCGACGTCACCGACCGCGTCGCCGGCCTGGGCCTCGGCGCCGACGACTACCTGACGAAACCGTTCGCGTTCGCCGAGCTGGTCGCCCGGGTCCAGGCCCTGTCGCGGCGCGCGCGCCCGGCGTTGCCCCCGGTGCTGGAACGCGACGGCGTCGTGCTCGACCTGCCGCGGCACCAGGCCGCCCGCGACGGCCGGTTTCTGCTGCTGTCCCCGAAGGAGTTCGCCGTGCTGGAGGTGCTGATGCGGGCCGAGGGCACGGTGGTGAGCGCCGAAGAGCTGCTGGAAAAGGCGTGGGACGAGCACGCGGACCCGTTCACCAACGCGGTCCGCGTCGCGGTGATGACGTTGCGGCGCAAGCTGGGCGACCCGCCGGTGATCGGGACGGTGCCGGGCGCGGGCTACCGGTTCGGCGCACCGTGAACGGCATCTCGGTCCGGACGAAGCTGACGGCCTGGTACGGCGCGCTGTTCCTGCTCGCCGGGCTGGTGCTGGTGGTCATCAACTACCTGCTGGTGCAGAGCACCTTGCCGGACCCGACCCGGGCCGCCTTGACCACGATCGACTCCGCCGACGTGACGTTCGGCGTCGCTGCCCGCACGGCTGTCACGTCCCCGGGCGCCGCGGTGCAGCTGCTCAGCGGCTCCCTCGTTGAATACCGCTCCTCGACGCTGTCCACGCTGGTGGTGGGCTCGGCGATCGCCCTGGTGGTGACGGCGGCGCTGGCGGTGCTGTTCGGCTGGCTGATGGCGGGCCGCGCGTTGCGGCCGCTGCACGACATCACGTCGACCGCGCGCCGGCTGGAGGCGGGCAAGCTCGACCGCCGGATCAACCTGGAGGGCCCACCGGACGAGCTGAAGGAGCTCGCGGACACCTTCGACGGCATGCTCGACCGCCTGGCGGAGTCGTTCGACAGCCAGAAGCGCTTCGTCGCGAACGCGTCCCACGAGCTGCGGACGCCCCTGGCGGTGCAGCGGACGCTGATCGAGGTCGCGATGGCCGACCCGGAGGTGACGCCGGAGCTGCGCAAGCTCGGCACGCACCTGCTGCACACGAACGAGCGCAGCGAACGCATGATCGAGGGCCTGCTGGTCCTGGCCCGCAGCGACCGCGGCCTGCACACGCGCACCCCGGTCCGCCTGGACGAGGTGGTGGCGACGGTGGTCCGCGCCACGGCGTCCGCGGCCTCGGCGGCCGGGGTGGCGGTGGAGACCCGGCTGCGCCCCCGCGTGGTGGCGGGCGACCCGGTCCTGGTGGAGCGGCTGGTGACGAACCTGCTGATCAACGCGATCACGTACAACGCTTCGGGCGGCTGGGTGTACGTGGAGGTGCGCGGGGATCCGGCGCTGGAGGTGCGGAATTCGGGCCCGGTGGTGCCGCCGGCGGCGGTGCCGACGCTGTTCGAGCCGTTCCGCCGGGTGGGGTCCGAGCGGACCGGGGACACGCGGAACGCGGGATTGGGGCTGTCGATCGTGCGCTCGGTGGCGCAGGCTCACGGAGGACGTGCAGAGGCCCAGCCCGGACGGCGTGGCGGGCTCACGGTGACGATCCGGCTCCCCCCGGCTTGACGACGGCTCGACGCGCGCTTGATCCACTCGATCGTGACTGACCGTGTCCGGCGTGTCACCCTTTTGCCGCTGACCTGGGTGGGCGACGATGCGGAGGACGCGAAATGAACAGTGGGCACTTCGGTGCGGACTCGGCGCGCCTCGCACGTCAAGCCGACGCGCCGTTCTAACGTGGGTACCCACAACGGTGAAGAAGATCGGGGAGGCGAGAACAATGCGGGCGCTGCGAGTGGTCGGACTGCACGAGGACGGCAAGTCCATCGTGCTGGAAGACCCGGCGAGCCGTACTCGCTTCCTGCTCCCGGCTGATGAGCGACTGCGCGCGGCGGCGCGGGGTGACATCACCCGCCTCGGCCAGATCGAAATCGAGTTGGAGAGCCAGATGCGGCCACGCGAGATCCAGCAGCGCATCCGGGCCGGCGAGTCCGTCGAGCAGGTCGCCGCGAGCGCCGGTGTCTCGACGCAGCGGGTCGAGCGGTACGCCTACCCCGTCCTGCTCGAGCGGTCCCGGACCGCCGAGCTGGCGCAGAGCGCCCACCCGGTCCGCGAGGACGGCCCCGACGTGCAGACGCTCGGCGAGGTCGTCGCGTACGGCTTCGGCGTCCGCGGCCACGACTACTCGCAGGCCACCTGGGATTCTTGGAAGGGCGACGACGGCCGCTGGGTCGTCGTGCTCCGCTGGAAGGCCGGCCGGTCGGACAACCGCGCGCACTGGGCGTTTTCGCCGGGTGCGCACGGCGGCACGGTGACGGCGCTGGACGAGAACGCCGAGGTCCTGCTCGACCCGAACGCCTACCGCCCCCCGCGCACGGTCCGCGCCCTCGCGCCGGCCCGCGAGACGGAGTTCCAGCCGACGCTGGATTCGGTCGAGCCGGAGCGCGCCCAGCTGCCGTCGGCCGAGCCGGACCCGGACGACGACACCCGCGAGATCCCGCGCGTGCCGACGGACCCGGACGAGGACGCAGCGGTACCGGAGCCACGGCCGAAGGCCAAGAAGAACCACCCGATCGTCCCGTCCTGGGAGGACGTGCTCCTCGGGGTCCGCTCGCAGCGCGGCTGAGCCCCAACACCCCAATGTGGCGTTGGGTGCATCCCACGCACCCAATGTGGCGTTCGGTGCATCCAACGCACCGAACGCCACATTGGGGCGCTAGTCCACCCGCACCGCGAGCGTCTTCGGCGCCACCAGCCGATACGCCTCGCGCACGATCCGGCCGACCTCGCCCCAGTCGACGTCGACGTCCAGCCGCACGCCCAGCCACCCGCGGTGCCCGACGTACGCCGGCCGGAAGAACCGCTCCGGCTCGGTGCGCACCAGCTCCTCCTGCACCCCGGGCGGCGCCGGGCACCAGAAGGCGAGCCGGCCGTCGCCGTGGTGGTCGTCGGCGAACGTGACGAACGTCTTCTTGCCGCGCACGAACCACGCCGGCGTCCCGTGGCTCAGCCGTTCCGTCGCCTCCGGCAGGGCCAGGCACAACTTCCGCAACGCGTCCAGCTGCTCCATCAGAACGCGATCACGAGCACGCCGACCCACGCGACCACGACCCCGCCCGCCGCACCGTAAGCGGCCCAGCGCAGGATCGGCGTACGCCGGATCAGCCACAGCGACGGCGTGATCCCGGCCGTCACGATCACCGACGCCAGCAGGGCCAGCCAGCCGCTCGTCTCGCGGGCCAGCGTCGAGGCCAGCGCCAGCATGGCGACGACCACCACGGCCGCGATGAACGCCGACACGGTCAGCCCGGTCAGCCACGGCGTCGGCTCTCCCGGCGGCCCGGGCGGGCCGAGCACCGCGCGGACGAACCGGTGGCCCGGTGCGGTGGCGGGCGGGGGCGGCTCGACGACCGTGTCGGCGCCCGTCACCGGGTCCACGAACCGCACGGTCGTGCCCATCACCGAGGCCAGCCGGCCGGCGAGCTGACGTCCGCGCTGCGAGACCACCGCGCCCGCCTCTTCCCCGGAGCCGGCGGAGACGGCGGACGCCACGCGCGCCCATTCGTGCAGGGCCTGGGCCAGGTCGGCGCCGATCGCGAGCTTGTGCGGGTCCACTTCGCGGGCGTGCTCCCCGCCCGGGCCGGCCAGCACGGCGCGCTCGCCGCGGATCCGCAGCTCCATGGTGCCCCTTCCCGCCTCGGAGACCAGAACCTTAGCCGCCCCGGGCCAGTTCGTAGAAGGCAACGGCGGCGGCCGTCGCGATGTTCAGTGAATCGACTCCCGCCGGCATGGGTATCCGGATGGCGTGATCAGCCGCCGCGAGCGCCGTTTCGGTCAACCCGGGACCTTCCGCGCCGAAGAGCAACGCCACCCGCCCGGGCGCGCGCTCACGCAGTTCCCGCAGCGGGACCGAACCCGGCCGCGGGGTGAACGCCGCGACCGCGAACCCGCGCGCCCGCAGGTCGTCGAGGCCGCCCGGCCAGTCCGTCAGCGGCCCGAACGGCACGCGCAGGACGTGTCCCATCGACACGCGCACGCTGCGCCGGTACAGCGGGTCGGAACAGCCCGGCCCGAGCAGCACGCCGCTCACACCGAGCGCCGCCGCGTTGCGGAAGAGCGCGCCGAGGTTTTCGTGGTCCCCCACGCCTTCCAGCACGGCGACCGGACCGGTGCCGCCG
The DNA here is from genome assembly GCF_002904295.1 of Amycolatopsis sp. CA-128772. GTDB lineage: Bacteria > Actinomycetota > Actinomycetes > Mycobacteriales > Pseudonocardiaceae > Amycolatopsis. The sequence continues at coordinate 48,811 of NZ_PPHG01000096.1, read as the reverse complement.
ACGACTTCGGAAACCGTCAGCGGCGCGGGCCGGTCGGCGACGGCGAGGATCCCGCGGTTGAGGTGGAAGCCGACGACGTCGGCCATCGTCTCCGCGGAAGCCACGTACTGCGGCACGTCGAGCCCGGCCAGGTCATCGGCCAGTTCGGCGAACCGCCGCGGCACGCCCAGCAGCGCGCGCACCGGGTAGCGGGACGCCAGCAGCCGCGAGACGACGACCGTGCCTTCGGCGATGACGAGCCCCCGGCCGCCGGGCCGGTCGGGGCGACGGTCCGCAGTGGACAGGTCGCGGAAATCGTCGACGCGGGGATCGCCGGAGTGGTCGATGTGGATCACGCCCATCCGCCCAGTCTGTCATCCGCTTGCCGGGCGCTTCACTGGTCCGAACGTCCACCGCCGGGTGGTACGAACGGGGCCATTTTGCTTTCGGTTAACCGCCCGTGACGGAGAGCACCAGTTTGGCCGCTAGCCCGGCTGCATCGGCTGTGTAACGGTTGTCCGCCCGGTCTGAAACACGTCCTAGTCCACGCCGACACGAAGCAGGGATGGTCATGGGGATGGACCTCGAGGCCCAGTCGTTCAACACGCTGGACCGAGGACGCTACCGCCGCAAGGTGCAACGCTGTCTGGACACGCTGGCCCGGATGCTCACCGACGGCAGCTTTTCGTTCCCCCGCAAGAACATCGGCCTCGAGGTCGAGCTGAACCTCGTCGACCGCGAGCTGCGCCCGTCGATGACGAACACCGCGGTGCTGGAGGCGCTCGACGACCCGTCGTTCACCACGGAGCTGGGTCAGCACAACATCGAGCTGAACGTCCCGCCGCGGCCGCTGGCCGGCGATTCCGCTCTCCAGCTGGAAGACGACCTGCGTGCGTACCTCGACGTCGCGGCGACGAAGGCCCGTGACACCGGGTCGTCGCTGGCCATGATCGGCATCCTGCCGACGTTGAAGCACGAGCACTTCGACCAGAAGTGGCTCACCAACAAGACCCGGTACTCCACGCTGAACGACCAGATCTTCGCCGCGCGCGGGGAACGCACGGTGCTCGCCATGGAGGGCGCGCCGCTGCCGGGCCAGCAGCCCGAACGCCTGCGCAGCTACGCGGAGTCGATCCTGCCGGAGGCCGCGTGCACCAGCGTGCAGCTGCACCTGCAGGTCGCGCCCGAGGAGTTCGCCGCGCACTGGAACGCGGCGCAGTGCCTGGCCGGGCTGCAGATCGCGCTCGCGTCGAATTCGCCGTTCCTGCTCGGCAAGGCGCTGTGGCACGAAACGCGCATCCCGCTCTTCCTGCAGGCCACCGACACCCGGCCGGAAGAGCTGAAGAACCAGGGCGTGCGGCCGCGGGTGTGGTTCGGCGAGCGCTGGATCACGTCGATCTTCGACCTGTTCGAGGAGAACGTCCGCTACTTCCCGGGCCTGCTCCCGGAAACCGACGCCGAGGACCCGATCGAGGCGCTCGACGCGGGCCAGGCGCCGAAGCTCACCGAGCTGCGCATGCACAACGGCACGATCTGGCGCTGGAACCGCCCGGTGTACGACGTCGTCGACGGCCTGCCGCACCTGCGGATCGAGAACCGGGTGCTGCCGGCCGGCCCGACGGTGGTCGACACGGTGGCCAACGCGGCCTTCTTCTACGGCGCCCAGCGCGCGCTGGCCGAGGCGGACCGCCCGGTGTGGAGCCAGATGTCGTTCCAGGCCGCCGAGGAAAACCTTTACGCGGGCGCACGCCGCGGCTTCGACGGCCAGCTGTACTGGCCGGGCATCGGCTGGATCCCGCCGGACGAGCTGGCCCTGCGCGTGCTGCTGCCGCTCGCCCACGAGGGCCTGCGCCGCTCCGACGTCTCCGACGAGGCCCGCGAGCGCTACCTCGGGATCATCGAGCGCCGCTGCCTGGCCCGCCGGACCGGGGCGACCTGGCAGCGCGACTACGTCCTGCGCGCCCAGGAACGCGGGCTGGACCGCGAGGCGGCGCTGAGCCGGATGCTCGGGCGCTACCTGGAACTGTCCGAGACGGGCGAACCGGTTCACACGTGGCCGGTGGCCGATTGACGCTAGCCTGAGGGGATGCCGAAGATTCTCGGTGAGTCCCTGGAGGCGCACCGGCGTGAGGTGCGGACGCGGGTCTTCGACGTCCTGCGCGCCCAGCTGTACGAGCGCGGCTTCGACGCGATCACGCTCGCCGGGGTCGCGTCGGCGGCCGGGGTGGGCCGGACGGCGCTGTACAACCACTTCCCCGACAAGGAAAGCCTGCTCGTCGCCTTCGTCGAAGACGAGGCGGCGCAGTACGTCACCCGACTGACCGATGCCGTCGAAGCGCAGGCGGATCCGGTCGACCAGCTGGCCACCTTCGTCCGGCTGCAGCTGCGCGTGCTGGCCGAGTACCACATGCCACCGGGCACGGCGCTCGCGTCGGCGCTGGCGCCCGCGGCGTACCGGCGGATCAGCGCGCACGCGGACCCGATCACCGACCGCCTGCGCGCGATCCTCGCCGGCGGCGTCGACCTGGGCCGCTGGCCGGCCGAGGACCCGGACGTGCTGATCCCGATGATCACCGCGGCGCTGGGCAACCGCACCCTGGTCGACGGACCGGCCGAGCAGCTGAAAGACGTCGTCGAAGCGGCCGTGCGCTTCGTCCTGCGGGCGGTCGGCGCGACGATTTAGGGTGGCCTAACCCGGGACTATGCCCTACGCTCTTTCTGACAGCGTGTCAGATCGATCGCCCGGGAGGCCTGCCCATGTCGGTGACCACGGACGCCCGCCCCTTTTCGGCGACCCTGCGCGCGTCGACGCTGGAGGTGCACGAGAAGGCGAACTACTCGACGTACATGCGCGCCCTGCTCGGCGGCGAGCTGACGCAGGAGGGCTACACCCAGCTGGCGATCCAGTACTACTTCGTCTACGGCGCCATCGAGGCGGCCAGCGATCGGATGGCGGATCACCCGGTCGGGGGCGAGTTCGTCTTCGACGAGCTGCGCCGGCTGCCGAACCTGGAGCGCGACCTGGCCCACCTGGTCGGCCCGGACTGGCGTTCGACGATCACGCCGCTGGCCTCGACGCAGGCGTACGTGGCGCGGGTGCGCGAAGCGTCTTCGTGGGCCGGCGGATACGTCGCCCACCACTACACGCGTTACCTGGGCGACATCGCGGGCGGCCAGGCGATCCGCCGGCTGCTGGAACGCCAGTACGACGTCGCCGAAGCGGGCACGCTCTTCTACCACTTCGACGGCATCGGCAGCGCCCCCCGCTTCCGTGACGTCTACCGCGCGAAGCTGGACAACGCGCCGTGGGACGAGGCCGAGCGGGCGCGGGTGATCGACGAGACACTGGTGGCGTTCGAGTGCAACGTCGCGGTGTTCGAGGAGCTGGCTTCGCGGCTCGACGAGTTCCGTGCCTGATCTCACAGGTCGTTGACCTCCAGTCAAGTCCAGGTTGCAGGCTCGGTTTCGGGTGGCGTGCTCCCGGGGTACGCCTCTTGCGAACCGCCGTCTCACGCACTGACGGCCATGCGCCCCCGCTCGCCGCGAGGGGGCGTGTGCTACTAGGTTCGGTACCGGAAACTTGTGTCGAAGACAGAAGGAGGGCCAATGGCCCGCTACGAGCTCCCCGATCTCGACTACGACTACAGCGCCTTGGCGCCGCACATCTCCGGCGAGATCAACGAGCTGCACCACAGCAAGCACCACGCGACCTACGTCAAGGGCGCGAACGACACGCTCGACAAGATCGCCGAGGCCCGCGACGCAGGTGACTTCGGCTCGATCGTCGGCCTGGAGACCACGCTGGCCTTCAACCTGGCCGGCCACGCCAACCACGTCGTGTGGTGGAAGATCCTGTCGCCGGAAGGCGGCGACAAGCCGACCGGCGAGCTGGCCGCGGCGATCGACGAGGCGTTCGGCTCCTTCGACAAGTTCAAGGCGCAGTTCACCGCCGTCTCGACCACGATCCAGGGCAACGGCTGGGGCGCGCTCTCCTGGGACCCGATCGGCAAGACGCTGATCACCCAGCAGCTGCGCGACCACCACAACAACCTGATCCTGCCGACCGTGCCGATCCTGCTGGTCGACGTCTGGGAGCACGCGTTCTACCTGGACTACAAGAACGTGAAGCCGGACTACGTCAAGGCCCTGTGGAACATCTTCAACTGGGCGGAGATCTCCAAGCGCTTCGACAACGCCGTCGCGGGCGGCAACGGCCTGCTGCTCGGCTGAGCCGTTCCTCGCCGGACGGGGTCCTCCTTCCGGGAGGGCCCCGTTTTTCGTCGCCGGGTGAAAATCCCTTGACCTCGACCGCGGTCGAGGTGTTTGGCTGAACGCATGGATATCGACGCGTACCTGGACCGCCTCGGCGTCGCGCGGCCGGCGGCGCCCGCTCTCGCGAACCTGCGTCACCTGCAGGAACGGCACCTGGCCGCGGCGCCGTTCGAGAACCTGAGCAGCCACCTCGGCGAGCCGGTGGTCCTGGCCGAGGACGCCCTGTTCACCAAGATCGTGCACCGCCGCCGGGGCGGGTTCTGCTACGAGCTGAACGGCCTGTTCGCGGCGCTGCTGCGGGCGCTGGGGTACGACGCCGCGCTGCACGCGGCGCAGGTCTTCGGCGCCGACGGCACGCCCGGCCCGCCGCTGGACCACGCGGCGATCGTCGTTTCCCTGGACGGCGAGGACTGGCTGGTGGACGTCGGGTTCGGCCGGTTCTCCCGGCACCCGCTGCGGCTGTCCGCCGTGGACCCCCAGCCCGACCCGGACGGCGAGTTCCTGCTCCTGGACGCCCCGTACGGCGACATCGACGTCCTGCGGGACGGCAAGCCGCAGTACCGCCTGGAGCGCCGCCCGCGCCCGCTGGCCGACTTCGTCCCGATGGCCTGGTGGCAGACGACGTCGCCGGAGTCGCACTTCACCCGGTCCCTGACGTGCTCCCGCCCGACGGCCCAGGGCCGGGTGACGCTTTCGGGCGACCGGCTGATCGAGACGGTCGACGGCGTCCGGAACGAGGTCCTGCTGCCGGCCCCGGAGGCGATCCGCGCGGCGTACCACGTGTACTTCGGGATGACGTTGACGCGGCTGCCGGTGCCGCCGGGTGAGAGTCTCTTGACGCACGGCGCGCCCCAGCCGGACACTGCGCTGACGTGAACGAAGCCCCGGCCTGGGGTTCCCAGGGCCGGGGCTCCGTCCGTTCCCGAACTGACTGCCGCTCCCACCACGAAGCGGACATGCATGAGGTTAGCCTAACCTCACCTCGCGCGGCAAGAGGTTTGGCTCGAAGAGCCCGATCTCACCCTTTCGGGCGACATGGAGACCCGGGACCCCGGGTTTTTGTCGGTGGCCGCCGATACGGTCACGCCATGAACACGACCCGATACGTCCTGTCAGACCTTCGTCCGCTTCAGCACCCGCAACCCGAGGCCCCGCTTCACCGGCCAGGAAACGCCTCCCCGCCGGATCAGCACGACCGCGCACACGACCGCGGCCACCGCCGAGACCGCCCCGCCGATGTAGAACGGAGACCGGCCGCCGAACTCCTGGGCCATCCACCCGACCATCGGGCCGCCGATCGGGTTGCCGCCGATCAGCACGAGCACGTAGAGGCCCATCACGCGGCCGCGCATCTCCGGGCTGACCGAGGTCTGCACCAGCGCGTTCGCCGTGTTGAGGAACGTCATGGTGGCGAAGCCGAGGGGAATCAGGCCGAGGCCGAACGTCAGGTACGTCGGCATGAACCCGGTGATCAGCTCGAACACCCCCAGGAAGAACGCCGACACGAGCATCAGCCGGACGCGGGGCCGGCCCTTCGTCCCGCGGCGGGCCGACATGATCGCGCCGGTGAACGTGCCCACCGCGACGAGCGTCGAGAGCAGGCCGTAGCCGTCGGCCGCGGTGTGGAAGACGTTGGCCGCGACGATCGGGAGCGAGCTGAAGTACGTGATGCCGAACGTGCTGACGAACAGCACCAGCACCATCACGGTCATCAGGTCCGACCGCCGCCGGACGTACCGCAGGCCCTCGGCCAGCTGTCCTTTCTCGCGCGGCACCGCCGCGACGCGGAACAGCTTGTCCGGGTTCATCAGGACCAGCCCGGTGATCACCGCGACCGTGCTGACCGCGTTCGCGATGAACAGCCAGCCGGTCCCGATCCAGGTGATCGCGAACCCGGCGATCGCCGGGCCGACGATCCGCGCCATGTTGAAGATCGAGGAGTTCAGCGCGACGGCGTTGGCGATCTGGTCGCGGCCCACCATCTCGGCGACGAACGACTGCCGCGTCGGCACTTCCAGCGCCGCCGTCACGCCGAGGGTGAAGCACAGGACGTAGACCTGCCACAGCGCGACGATCCCGCTGATGTCGAGCACGCCCAGCACGACGGCCTGCAGGCACGCCGCCGTCTGGATCCAGGTGAGCAGCCGCCGCTTGTCGACGCGGTCGGCGAGCACGCCGGCCCAGAGCGAGAGGAACAGCGTCGGGGTGAACTGCAGCGCGACCGCGACACCGAGGGCGATCGGGTTGTTGCCGCTGAGGGTGAACACCAGCCAGTCCTGGGCGATGCGCTGCATCCAGGTGCCGATGTTCGAGATGACCTGGCCGGTGAAGAACAGCCGGTAGTTGCGGACCCGGAGGGAGGCGAACATCCCGCCGCGCGTGGACGGGGATGGCGGTGAGGCGGACGGCGGTGGGGCCGTGTCCCGGGTAGCAGTGGTCTGGATCGAACGCTTGGTTTCGCTACCCGTGGCCGTCACCGTGGTTAGTTCCCCGCCATCCTGTCGATGATTTCGGCGGCTTTGGAGAGCACTTCCCGCTCTTCGTCGCCGAGTTCCGCCAACTGCCGGTCCAGCCACGCCTCCCGCACGGAAATGGCCTTCTGCACGTAGGCCAGCCCGCTCTCGGACAGCTCGACGATGGCCTGCCGGCCATCGGTCGGGTGCGGGCGCCGGTCGACGAACCCCAGTTCCTCGAGCGCGGCGATCACCCTCGTCATCGAAGGTGGCTGGACGCCTTCCTTCGCGGCGAGCTGACCCGGGGTCAGCGCACCGCACTTGTGCAGGGTGGACAGCGCGGCGACCTGCGTGAGCGTGAGGTCGTCCCCGACGCGCTGTGCCCGCAGCCGGCGGTTGAGCCGGACCACCGCGAGACGCAGCCGGCTCGCCAAGGAGCGTTCGTGCGTGTCGCCGGACATATAGTTAGCATACCTTACGAAACTTCGGCCGCACGGGTGATCTCGGCCGCAACCCCCGGTGACCCCGTGCGTCCTCCCCAGGACGAGACCTGGGGGTTCGATGAACAAGAAGCTGGTGGGCACGGCCGTGGTGGGCGTGGCGGTGGCGGCGATCGTGGCGGCGCAGTTCCTGGGCGGTGGCGACCGGGCCCCCGCGGCTGCCCCGCCACCGCCACCGCCACCGTCGCCGACGCCGATGCCGTCCATCCAGCAGGGGCAGCTCCAGGTCTACCAGTCCCCGGACGCGTCCGGTCCCGGCTCGGCGATCGAGATCCCGGTGCCGGGCGACTGGGCCGCCACCCACGAAAAGGACCGCGCGAGCTACCGCCACGGCGATCTCCTGCTCGAGACCGACCGGGTGCCGATCACGCAGGAGGATCCCGTGAGCGGGCTCCGGGCGGTGGCCGGCGGGCCGGGCGGCACCGTCGTGGAGCACGCCCCGATCGCCGGCCACGACGCCGCGGAATGGAACTACACCTACGCTCGCGACGGCGTGCCGCGGCGGGTGACCGTGGTCGGTCTCGGCGCCGGGGACGCACTGGTGACCGTCCGGTTCGACGCCCCGGCCGCCGAGTTCGAGCGCGATCGCGGTGTGCTCGACGAAGCCCTGAGGATCAAGGGCTGATCAGCGGAACGCCGCCTGGATCGGTCCCACCGCGAAGTAGGCGACGAAAGCCAGCGCGATCACCCACATCAGCGGGTGCACCTGGCGGGCCTTGCCGGTGGCCGCGCGGATCACGACGTAGCTGACGAAGCCGGCGCCGATGCCGTTGGCGATCGAGTAGGTGAACGGCATGACGACGATGGTCAGGAAGGCCGGCAGCGCGATCGAGTAGTCGGTGAAGTCGATGTCGCGGACCTGCGACATCAGCATCGCGCCGACCACGACCAGCGCCGGCGCGGCCGCCTCGACCGGCACGACCTGGTAGAGCGGGGTCAGGAACATCGCGGCGATGAACAGCACGCCGGTGACGACGTTGGCCAGGCCGGTCCGCGCGCCCTCCGCGATACCGGACGCCGACTCGACGAACACCGTGTTCGAGCTGGCCGAGCCGAACCCGCCGGCCGCGCCCGCGAGCCCCTCGACGAACAGCGCCTTGCCGACGTTGGGGAGCTGGCCGTCCTTGGGCAGCAGGTCCGCCTCCTTGGCGAGGCCGGTCATGGTGCCCATGGCGTCGAAGAAGTCGGCGAGCACCAGCGTGAACACGAGCAGGCAGACGGTGATGATCGGCAGCCGCGTCCAGGCGCCGAACGAGACGTCACCCACCAGCGACAGGTTCGGCAGGCCGAGCACCTGGTCCGGCAGCGCCGGGTAGCCGAGGTTCCAGCCCTTCGGGTTGGTGCCCTGCGACGGCCCGGCCTTGACGATCGCCTCGACGACGATGGCCAGCACGGTCGACGCGAGCACGCCGATCAGGATCGCGCCCTTGACCTTGCGGACGACCAGGATGCCGGTGAGCAGCAGGCCGACGACGAACACCGCGGTCGGCCAGGAGGCGATGGAGCCGTTGATGCCCAAGCCCACCGGGACGGTGGTGTGCGCGGCGTCCGGCAGCCGGCGCACGAACCCGGCGTCGACCAGGCCGATCAGGCAGATGAACACGCCGATACCGACGGCGATCGCCGACTTCAGCGCGGCGGGCACGGCCCGGAACACCGCGGTGCGGAACCCGGTGAGCACGAGCAGCACGATGATCACGCCCTCGATGACCACCAGGCCCATCGCCTCGGGCCAGGTCATCTGCGGGGCGATGGTGACCGCGACCAGGCTGTTGATGCCCAGGCCGGTGGCGATGGCGAACGGGTAGTTCGCGACCAGGCCCATCAGGATGGTCATCACCCCGGCGGCCAGCGCGGTCACCGCGGCGACCTGCGGCACCGGGAGGATGCCGCCGAGGACGTCCTTGTGCGCGCCCGCGTCGTCGGCCGAGAAGCTGCCGATGATCAGCGGGTTCAGCACCACGATGTAGGCCATCGTGACGAAGGTGACGAGCCCGCCGCGCAGTTCCCGCGGCACGGTCGAACCCCGCTCGGTGATCTTGAAGAACCGGTCCAGTGTGGACGTCCCGGTGCGGGTCGTCTCCTGCTCCGCCATTCGCCTGCCCATTCTCTCGCTGCTGCGGAGTACCCTGCACCTCGTGAGTGAACCGATCAATCCACCGGAGGTTACGGGCTCGTTGCGGCACACGCCGGAGCTGCCCAAGAAGCTGACCGACCTGACGCCGGTGGTGATCGTAGGCACCTCGATCTGGACTGTCGCGCTGGTGGTGCTCTTCTTCACGACTTCGGGGCTGTGGGTGCAGACGGCGCTGTCCGGTTTCGCGCTCGGCTTCGTCGGCCTGGCGATCATCGCCTGGCAGCGCGCCGCCGCCCGCCGCGGGTCGAAGTCGGCGCAGCGCCTCTAGCGCTTACGCGAGGAGCGTCCGCGGCGAGGGGTCCTCGAGCAGGGCCGCGATCAGGTGCCGATCGGGCCAGCGCCCGGCCGCCCAGGCGAACGCGCGCGCGAGGCCCTCGGACGTGTCGGCCGCGTGCAGCCGGTCGTCGGACCACCACGGGACGTCGTGTTCGCCGCCCTGGATGCGCACGGTGAGCGGGTCGTGCACCAGGACGCCACCGTCGGGTAGCGGAACCCCGAGCTGGTCCGCGACGAGCTTCAGCGCGGGCAGCTCGGCCCAGGGCGCGTACTCGCCCTCGCTGGTCACCTCGGCGGGCGCGCCGCTCGCGAGCGGCAGGTCGAGCAGGTCCGCGAGCCGCTCGGGCTCCTCGGGGGCGACGACGTACTGGTCGGGCTCGAGCGCCCCGGCCACCCACGGCACGTCCAGTACGAGCGCATCGTCCACAACGGACCCGTCCGCGGCCCGCACGGCCCGCGGCGGCCCCGGCTCCATCCCGGACTCGACGACGGCGGCGTAGGCCCGCGTGGCCAGCCCGGGCGAAACCGCGCGGTCCGGGTCGGCGAGCCGGTCCAGCAGATCGGCCGCCTCATCCACAGTGGACAGCGTGAGATCGGCGCGCACCCCGGCGATCGCGAGAAGGTCCTCGTTCAGCCCGACGTCGGGAATCTCGTCGTACAGCCCCGCCAGATCGGCGTCCGGCAGCCGCCACTCGCTCGGCGCAGCGCCTTCGAGCACGGCGTACTGCGCGATCCACCAAGCGGCGTGCCCCAGCGGCGTGCGCAGGGCGCGCCAGGTGCCAGGTCGCGCAGCCAACAGGCGCAGAGCCGCGGGCCAGGCGTCATCACCGACGAGATCGAGGTCCCGGATCGCGACGAGCGTGCCCGGCGGTTCGGGCAGCGAGTCCCACCAGGCTTCTTCGTCGGGCAGGTCGTGATCGGGCTCGTGCGGTTCGTCATCGACGACGACGGCGAAGGAGTCGAGCACCCCGGCGGCTTCGAGCGTGCTTTGCGGCCAGTCCTCGGCGAAGTCCTCGTCGAGGACGTCGAGCGCACCGTCCTCTTCGAACACTTCTTCGTCGAAGATGTCCAGCAGCGGCGACGCGGGGAGAACGAGTTCGTCGGCCCGGCGCCAGGTATCGGTGCCGGGCAGGGCAAGGGCGCCCACCCAGCGCGGGGCATCGTCCCCGCAGTCGGCGATCAGCCGCAGCACGGCCCCGGCGAGCGTCGTACCGTCCAACCCGGACCGGACATCTTCGACGCTGCGCTCGACGGCGTCCCGCAGCTGATCGGAGTTGAGCAGCTCCCGGGCGTCGGCATGCTTGGCGCCCAGCCGTTCCAGCAGCGGGTGCGACGCACCGGGGTGCACGAGCCGCAGCCCGGGAATGTCCACATCAGACAGCAGTTCGAGCAGCTCGGCCGAACCTTCCACGAGCAAGCAGCCCCGGGCTCCGGGCAGCGTCCGGCCGTCGGACAGCGGAACGGGCAGCCCGTCGAGCCGTTCCCCTGCGATGGCGTGCGACTCGACGGCGATCGCCAGAGCCGCATACAGTTCCCGCCACCAGCCGGGGTCTTTCGCAACGCCGGTCAGCGTTTCCAGCACCTCTTCGACGCCGACCACCTGCGCCGAAACAGCTTTCAGCGTCTGCGCCGGCGCGGATCCCCCCAACAGCCCGGGCACGAAATCGGCGAGCAGAGCAGGCAGCCCGGGCACGTCGACATCAAGCACCCGAGCCTGCCGCCCGGAGACCTCGTTGCCGTCCTGAGTGGACAGCCAGGGTTCGGCGCTGAGCGTGGCGAGCACCGCATCACGCAACTCGGCATCCACAGCGGACTTCGGAAAGCCGGGCCGGGGAACGAGCGCGAACCGGTGTTCGGCCGGCAGGAGCCGAACGAGCTCGACGTACTCTTTCGCGGCTCGTTCAAGCGCTTCGGTCAATTCGGCTCCGGGAAGCACCCGCCGACGCGAAGGTTCGACGGGAACGGAGGCCAGCAGCCGAGCGGGTAACGACAGCCCGTCATCGGTCGGGGTGGGCGCACGCAGAACGTCTTCTTCGAGCGGCTCGGGCGCGCCACCGGCATCGACCGGAACGGCCCACACGACATCGCCCCGGTGCACCAGCCAACGGGTTTCCCCCACCGGCCCCCGGATCGCCACGACGTCACCATCGACCTGGCGTGTCCAAACGCGACCGTCCACTTCGAATTCGGCCAGCCACGGCAGAGCCAGCAGCAGATCACCGACGTCCTCGGCGAGTTCGTCGAGAAGCTGCCGGCCGTCGACGCCCTCTCGCAGCGGAAGCCGCACCTCGGTGTCGAAGCCGGCCGGAACATCCCCGGGCAGCGGCCAGGGCAGCCTCAGGACGGGAACGTCACCATCGACCCCGACGGCGGCCCTGGTGCGCGCGGCCGAGAAGGCAACCCCACCGGAGGCAGAGAGGACGCGGGGTTCATCGGAAACGGTCCGCACGGCGGCAAAGCCGACCCCGAACCGCCCAACGGTCTCACCGGTCTTCCCGGAGGCCCGCAGCGAAGCGAGCGACGCGACACCGCGGGCATCGAGCGGAGCACCGGTGTTGGCGAACCGGAGTTCGGAGTCCACAAGAGACACCCGAACCCGCCCCGCAGACCCCCCGGCCATGGCGGCATCGGCGGCATTCTGCGCAAGTTCGACGAAGAGCCGATCCCGATAGGCCCCCACCCGCAGATCACGCTCGACGTTGGTGTCCTCGATCAGCCGAGTGGGCGACTCCCGCCAGGAACGCAGAGTGGTGTCCCGAAGCTGCGCGGTTCCAAACGGATCTCCCAGAGCGGCGAAGTCGCTCACCGGTCTTCGTCGACCTGGGCCTGAGCGTCATCGGCAGCTTCGGCCCCCACGGACTCCGGCCCCGGCTCGGCGAGATCAGCCACCTCGGAGGGAACGGGATCAACTTCAGCCGCATCCGACTCCGCGGCCAGAGGCTCGGCCGCCTCCGCCTGAGTCGGCTCCGCTTCCGCAGGCTCGGGCACCTCAGCCGCAACCGGCTCGGCCTCCACCGGCTCCGGCACCGGCCGCGCCACGGCCGCATCGGTCACCTCAGCCTGGGTCGGCTCCGCAGGCGCAGGCTCCGGCGCTTCGACCGGCTCTGGAGCTGCCTCCACCTTGACGGCATCGGTCACCTCGGCTTGAGTCGGCTCCGCTTCCGCAGGCTCGGGCACCTCAGCCACAACCGGCTCGGCAACCTCATCGGTCACCGCCGGCACCGCCGGAGCAACTGGCTCGGCCGCCCCCACCGGCGACTCCGCATCCTCCGGCCCGGCCCCCGCCGCAACCGGCTCGGCCGCCGCGGCAACCGCCTCTTCCTCCGGCTCTGCGTCCGGCCCAGCCGCAACTTCCGGCCCAGCCTCCGCCGCCGCGACCGCCGCAGCCTCCACGACCTCCGGCTCCACCTCCGCCGGTGCCACGTCCGACTCCGCGACCCCCGTCTCCCCCTCGGCCGCCGCCGTTTCCACGATCTCCGGCGCCGGTGCGAAGTCCAGGAGCGAATCGTCGTACACCAGCTCGGCCACCGGGATCGAGGATGTCACCTCGACCTCGACCTCCGAGTGCGCTCCGCAGCCGTACTCCACGTCCACCACGTGGCCGTCCGCCGGGGCTATGTCGTTGCTGCAGACCCCGAACACGCCGCGCAGCGAGCCCGCCAACGGCACGAAGAACCCGCACGTGCCGCACACGTCCGGGGCGCTGCGGGCCATGTCCGACCGCGGGCCGAACTCGCCTGCGTGCCAGCGGGCCGCCGCGTCCGTTCGGCCGAAGCGGGACAGCACGTGGATCCGGCCCAAGCCCGCTTCGCGCGAGACCTCCTCCACCGCCGGGTCGTCCGACTGCAGGTACGCCGGGGCGAGGCGGGGGTCGTTCTCGTCCGTCGGGAAGATGTCGCCGACGCCGAGGTCGCCCGCGCGGACGCGGCGCTCCCACGGCACCCACGCCGGGGCCACCAGCGCCGACGGGCCCGGGACCAGCACGACCTCGCTGACCGTCACCGGCTCGTCGTCGCCCGCCAAGGCCACCGTCACCGACCAGCGCCAGCCGCCGTAGCCCGGGACCTGGGCCTCGAACAGGTGACTCGCCGTGACCGCGTCTTCGCGGGTGACCCCCACGTGCGCGCCGAGCTGCTCCTCGGGTGCGTCCTCCAGCACCGCAGCTCGCGCGAACTCCACCGCATCGGCGAGTTTGCGCTGCACGGAACCGTCGTCCAGGGTCAGCAGCAGAGTCATGCGGCCAATTGTGCCGCACGCATCCGCGGCACCCGTGCCAGGCTGTTCATCGTGCGCACGCCGATCGTCACCACCCTGCTGCTGGCCGCCGCGCTCGGCGGCTGCGCCAGTGCCCCCGCCCAGGAGGCGGGGCCCGAACACCTCACCGTCCAGGTGCTCTCGACCCTGCCGCACGACCCCGCCGCCTTCACCGAAGGACTCGAGTTCGCCGGCGACACGCTCTACGAGAGCACCGGGCTCGCCGGGCGGTCGACGCTCACCGCCGGGCCGCCCGGCGGCGGCCCCCGGACCACCGTCTCGCTGCCGTCGCCGCTGTTCGGCGAGGGCGTCACCGTCCTCGGGCCGACGCTGTGGCAGCTGACCTGGCAGGACGGGTTCGCCATCGAACGCGACGCGCAGACGCTCGCCGAGCTGCGGCGGGTGCCGTTCCAGGGTGAGGGCTGGGGCCTGTGCCACCAGGCCGACGGGCGGCTTGTGATGAGCAACGGCTCCGCGCGGCTCACCTTCCGCGACCCGAAGACCTTTGCCGTCACCGGCGGGGTCGACGTCGGCCGTGACCAGCTCAACGAGCTCGAGTGCGTCGGCGGCGACGTCTACGCAAACGTTTGGCACACCGACACGATCCTGCGGATCGACGCCGCCTCCGGACGCGTCACCGGAACGATCGACGCAGGTCAGCTGCGTGCCCAGGTGAACGCGACGGGTTCCGAGGACGTGCTCAACGGTATCGCCGCCGTGCCGGGCACCGGCGAATTCCTGCTCACCGGGAAGCAGTGGCCGGTCACGTTCCGGGTGAGGTTCGTCCCGGCTCCGGCGTGAAAGCACGGATGAGCAGGCGGAACCGGCCCCCGGTAAGGCAGGATTGACACGTGGCACTCTTCGGCTCCCGCTCCGACTCCGACGGCACCCGGTCGGGTCAGCCGCGCGGCCGGAAGTCCAAGCGGCGCTGGACGCCGGAGCCCGGCGCGGCGCAGGCCAGGGACTGGCGGGACGCGGCCGCACCCCGCGCCGCGCACGGCAGCCCGCCGCCGCCCACCCGGGTCGCGCAGCCGAGCCCGCCGCCCAGCCGCGTCGATCCGTCCACCCGCGCCGCGCAGGCGAGCCCGCCGTCCACCCGCGTCGATCCGCCCACCCGCGCCGCGCAGGCGAGCCCGCCGCCCAGCCGCGTCGATCCGCCCACCCGCGTCGAACGGCCCGCCCCGCCACGCGGCCGTCCCGAGGACGCCGGGCCACGGGTGCCGGACGCGAACGAGGCGCCCACCGCCGCCACGCGCCGCCCGCCGCCACCGCGCGGGGCGCGGCCCTACGACCCGCATCGCACCGAACCCGTCCGCCGCGAGCCGCCGCCCGGCGGCTTCTACCAGGGCGAACGCCACCCCGGCAGCGGCGAGTACGAGCACTACGACACCGGCGGCTACGCGGGCGAACCGCGGCCGGAGGCGCCGCCGCGGGAGGAACCGCGGACCCCGGGCGGCACGCCGAAGCTGCCGAGGAAGATCACCGTCACGCGCGTGGCGGCGATGCGCAGCCGCCAGCTGACCGGCCAGGCCGTCGACGCCTTCCAGCGCGCGACGAAGGCCGACGGCGCCGAGAAGTCCGGCCTCACCTCGCTGACCTACGCCGTGATGCTGAACTACGCCAGCGACGCGGCGATGGCGATCGCGCTGGCCAACACGCTCTTCTTCGCCGCGGCCAGCGGCGAGAGCAAGGGCAAGGTGGCGCTCTACCTGCTCATCACGATCGCGCCGTTCGCGCTGGTCGCGCCGGTGATCGGGCCCGCGCTCGACAAGGTGCAGCGCGGCCGGCGGCTGGCGATGTGCGCGTCTTCGGTCGGCCAGGGGCTGATGGCCGTCGTGATGGCGCTGCACTTCGACGACTGGCTGCTCTACCCGGCCGCGCTCGGGATGATGGTGCTGTCGAAGTCGTTCACCGTGCTCAAGGCGGCGGTGACGCCGCGGGTGCTGCCCTCGGAGATCACGCTCTCCAAGACCAACGCCCGGCTGACCACGTTCGGCCTGGTCGCCGCGGGCGTGTTCGGCGCGCTGGCCAGTGGCATCAACGCGATCTCCGGCTCGGCGGGCGCGCTGTGGTTCACCGCGCTGATCTGCGTCGCCGCGGCGGTGCAGTCGATGCGGATCCCGGCCTGGGTGGAGGCGACCGAGGGCGAGGTGCCGACGTCGCTTTCGGCCCACCCGAAGGAGAGGAAACGCCGTCAGCCGATGGGGCGCCACATCGTCGTCGCGCTGTGGGGCAACGGCTCGGTCCGCGTGCTCACCGGCTTCCTGATGATGTTCGCCGCGTTCGCGGTCAAGGCCCAGACCGAGGGCAGCGGGCAGACGCCGTTCATGCAGCTGCTGCTGCTCGGCGTGATCGGCGCCGCGGCGGGCGCCGGCGGGTTTCTCGGCAACGCGCTGGGCTCGCGCCTGCACTTCGGCAGCCCGGACCAGGTGATCGTCGGGTGCGTGGCGGGCTGCGTGCTGGCCGCGCTGGTCGCGACGGTCCTGCCCGGGCTGGCCACGGCCGCGATCGTCGGCCTGATCGGCGCGACGGCCAGCGCGCTGGCCAAGATCAGCCTCGACGCCGTCATCCAGGAGGACCTGCCCGAGGAGTCGCGCGCGTCGGCGTTCGGCCGCTCGGAAACCGTGCTGCAGCTGGCCTGGTGCATGGGCGGCGCGGTCGGCCTGCTGCTGCCGCCGACGTACTGGATCGGCTTCCTGGTCATCACGATCGTGCTGGCCGTCGGCCTCACGCAGACGTACCTGGTGCGCCGCGGCGGCTCGCTCGTACCCGGCCTCGGCGGCGACCGGCCGCTGCGGCCGGAGCCGACCGGGAGCTTCCCGGCCCAGGGCCTGCCCAGGGACGCGGCGCCCCGCCGGTAGGGTCTGGGCCCATGCGACGTTCCCGGGTGGTGGCCCTGCTTGCGGCCGGTGGGTTCGCGGTGGCCGGGTGCTCGGCCCCCGGCCCGGCCGAGGTCACTTTCTACGCCGACGGCCACACGATCAACACCACGCCGGTGCTCACGTGCGACTACTCGCAGAAGCTCGCGCAGCCGTGCAGCGCGCAGGGCTCGACGCGGACGCTGAAGGTCCGCCCGGGCAAGCCGGTGCAGGTCTCGGTGCCCGGCGAGGTCGCCGACGCGCCCTGGCAGATCGTCTACGAGTACGTCACCCCGCAGGGCGAGTACAAGCAGAGCGACCCGATCCCATTCACGTCGCTCGACCGCTACGCGTACACGGTCACGCCGCCGACGCCCGCCGACCGCATCTCCGCGGTGGACGTGCAGAAGTACACGGCCGTGCTCAACGGCGACACCGGCGAGTCGGGCCTGCTGCCCAGCGACGTCTGGGGCCTGCGGCTGGAGGCTTAGGGATCCAGGTCCCGGGCCACCGCGCGCAGGATCTCGCCGATCTGCTTGGTGTGCTTGCGGTCCGGGTAGCGGTTGCGCCGCAGGTCCGGCTGCACCTTGAGCTCCAGCAGCTTGATCATGTCCTCGATCAGCCCGTGCAGCTCCTCCGCGGGGCGGCGGCGCGCCTCGGCGACGGACGGCGGCGGGTCGAGCAGCCGGACGGAAAGCGCCTGCGGCCCGCGGCGGCCGTCGGCCACGCCGAATTCGAGCCGCTGCCCGGCCTTGAGCCCCTCGACGCCCTGCGGCAGCGCGGCCTTGCGGATGTAGACGTCGGCGCCACCGTCCTGCGTGACGAACCCGAACCCCTTCTCCGCGTCGTACCACTTGACCTTGCCGGTCGGCACTTCCCTCACCAGTCCTTCTGCTGTCCGCTCATGACTAACGCGCCCGGGGCGTACCCAGGGCGCGCTGGGTAAAGGGTATCTCGCCACACGCCCTGGGGAGAAGTCGATACCGGCGGATACCCTCTTGCGTCATGAAGAGCACGACGAAGGAGGCCGGCGTGGCCACTCCCGGCAAACCGTTCCTGATGCGCGTCGGCATCGGCTTGTTCGGCCTCGGCATGCTCGCCGTGCTGGCGGTGTTCATCATGTTCGCCGCCGGCCTGGAGAACCTGCCGATCTGGCTGTCGGTCGCCGCCGGGGTGATCACTCCCCTGGGCCTGCTGCTCGGCCTGATCGCGCTGGTGATCGAGGCGCGCGCCAAGAACTAGACCGTCGCGAACGTCTTCTCGAACCACTCCGGGAACTCCGTCAGCGACTCGAACACCACCTCCGCCCCTTCGCTCAGCAGCAGCGTGCGATCACACGGTCCGGTGGTGACGCCGACCGCGATCGCGCCGGCGGCGAGCGCACCGCGGATGTCCCCGGCGTGATCTCCGACATACACCCGGGCCTCGTGGGCCAGGAGCGCCTCGGCCTTCTGCGTCGACCACAGCTCGCCGACGACCTCGTCGACGTCCAGGCCGAGCGCGTCCACGTGCAGTTGTGCGTTGGGCCCGTACTTCCCGGTGACGACCAGCGTGCGCCCGCCGGCCTCCCGCACCGCGCGCAGCGACTCGACCGCGCCCGGCAGCGCGACCGTGCCCGGGACGACCACCTCGGGGTAGATCGCGCGGAACCGGTCGACGAGCCCGGGGATCCGCTCCTCGGGCGCCTCGAAGCCGCGCAGGATGTCGTCGAGCGGCGGCCCGAGGTTGGCCGCGAACGCCTCGCCGTCCAGCGGCAGGCCGGATTCGGCGCCCAGCGCGTTCATCGCCGCGGCCATGCCCGGCCGGGCGTCGATCAGTGTCATGTCGAGGTCGAACCCCACGGTGATGCCCACGGCCAACACGTTAGCCGCCACCCCCGACAGTTTTACACCTAAGCCGATCGTGTACAGCATCTTGACAGCGAGTCGATCTGTGTCAAGGTGAAAGTGTGACCAGCTTCACCGACCGGACGAAGGCGTCCCTCCGGGAAGCGCTGCTCGACGCCGCCGCCGACCTGCTGCCCGACCGGGGCCACGCGGGCCTGCGGATGGCCGACGTCGCCGCGAAGGCCGGCGTGAGCAGGCAGACGGTCTACAACGAGTTCGGCAACAAGGCGGCGCTGACGCAGGCGGTGGCGCTGCGCACCGCGGCGGAGTTCCTCGACGGGATCCGGCAGCGGTTCGAAACGGCGGACGGGCTCCTGGCGGGCATCCACCACGCCGTCGTCTACACGATCGAGCACGCGCGGGAGAACCGCCTGGTCGCGGCGGCGCTCGGCACCGAAGCGGGCGAGGACCTGCTGCCCCTGCTGACGTCCAGGGGCGAGCCGATCCTCACCGCGGCCGCCGACCTCGCCGCCGAGCAGTACCGCGAGTTCGAACCCGGGCTGTCCGCCGAAGCCGCGGCCCTGCTCGCGGAGACCGCCGTCCGGCTGTCCCTGTCGCACCTGGTGCTGTCCACGCACTCGGCGACCCGGGCGGCCGACGCCGTCACCGCGGTGCTGGAACCCGCCATCCGCCAATTCGTCCACAATGGAGTGACACGATGACCGACACGCTCCCGGAGCTCCGGACCGGGTTTTCCTCGCTGCGCAAGGGCGGCCTGAACTGGGACTCGTTCCCGCTGCGCCTGTTCGTCAAGGGCAACAGCAAGTTCTGGAACCCGGCGGACATCGACTTCAGCCGCGAGCGCGAAGGCTGGGACACGCTCGACGACGAGCAGAAGCGCAGCACGACGTACCTGGTCGCGCAGTTCATCGCCGGCGAAGAGGCGGTCACCGAGGACATCCAGCCGTTCATGCGGGCGATGTCGGCGACCGGCCGCTTCGGCGACGAGATGTACCTGACGCAGTTCTGCTTCGAGGAAGCCAAGCACACCGAGGTGTTCCGGCGCTGGATGGACGCGGTCGGGCTGACCCAGGACCTGCACCCGTTCGTCGCCGAAAACCCGCACTACCGCAAGCTGTTCTACGAAGAGCTGCCGCAGTCGCTGCGGGCCCTGGAGGACGACCCCAGCCCGCTCAACCAGGTCCGCGCGAGCGTGACGTACAACCACGTGATCGAGGGCAGCCTGGCGCTGACCGGCTACTACTCGTGGCAGCTGATCTGCACCCAGCACGACATCCTGCCGGGCATGCAGGAACTGGTCCGCCGCATCGGCGACGACGAGCGCCGCCACATGGCCTGGGGCACGTTCACCTGCCGCCGCCACGTCGCCGCGGACGACTCCCTGTGGGACGCGGTGCAGCAGCGCATGGGCGAACTGCTGCCGCACGCGCTGAACATGATCCAGTGGGTGCAGGACCAGTTCGAGGAACTCCCGTTCGACAACGACCCGCAGGAGATCATCCAGTACGCGGCCGACCGGGCGCAGCGCCGGCTGGGGGCGATCGAGTCGGCGCGCGGGATGCCGGTGGAGCAGATCGACGTCGACTACTCGCCGGAGCAGCTCGAGGAGACGTTCGGCGAGGAGGACGCCAAGGCGATCGCGGAGGCCGCCGCCGCCGTCTCCTGACCAGGGTGCGGGGCGGCCTGACCCGGCCGCCCCGGCCCGGTCAGGCGTGCTTGGTGGCGGCCGCCTTCTCCAAGCCCAGCAAGCTGATCGACTTCTCCCGCATCTCCACCTTGCGCACCTTCCCCGTCACCGTCATCGGGAACGCCGCCACCACGTGGACGTACCGCGGGATCTTGTAGTGCGCCAGCTTGCCGCTGCAGAACTCGCGCACCGCTTCCGCGGTCAACGGCGAAGCGCCCTCGCGCATCCGGACCCAGGCCATCAGCTCTTCGCCGTATTTCTCGTCCGGGACGCCGATCACCTGCGCGTCGAGGATGTCCGGGTGGGTGTACAGGAACTCCTCGATCTCGCGCGGGTACAGGTTTTCGCCGCCGCGGATGACCATGTCCTTGATGCGGCCGGTGATGTTGACGTAGCCGTCGGTGTCCATCACCGCCAGGTCGCCCGTGTGCATCCAGCGGGCCGCGTCGATCGCCTCCGCCGTCTTGTCCGGCTGCTCCCAATACCCCAGCATCACCGAATACCCGCGCGTGCACAGCTCGCCCGGCTCGCCGCGCGGGACCGTCAGGCCGGTTTCCGGGTCGACGACCTTGACCTCCAGGTGCGGCCCGACCCGGCCGACCGTCGACACGCGACGCTCGATCGAGTCGTCCGCGCGGGTCTGCGTCGACACCGGGGACGTCTCGGTCATGCCGTAGCAGATGGACACCTCGGCCATCCCCATCCGGTCGATGACCTGCTTCATCACCTCGACCGGGCACGGCGAGCCGGCCATGATCCCGGTGCGCAGGAACGACAGGTCGAACTCGCCGAAGTCCGGGTGGCTGAGCTCGGCGATGAACATCGTCGGCACGCCGTAGAGCGACGTGCACCGCTCGGCCGCGACCGCTTCCAGGGTGGCGCGCGGGTCGAACGCCGGCGCCGGGATGACCATGCAGGCGCCGTGGCTGGTGCAGGCCAGGTTGCCCATCACCATGCCGAAGCAGTGGTAGAAGGGCACCGGGATGCACACCTTGTCCCGCTCGGTGTAGCCGCACAGCTCGCCGACGAAGTAGCCGTTGTTGAGGATGTTGTGGTGCGACAGCGTGGCGCCCTTGGGGAAGCCCGTCGTGCCGGACGTGTACTGGATGTTGATCGGGTCGTCGGCCGACAGCCCGGCCTGCAGGTGCGCCAGCTGCGCCCGGTCGCCGCCGCGGCCGGCGTCCAGCAGTGCCTGCCAGCCCTCGCCGCCGAGGATCACGACGTGCTCCAGCGCGGCGCACTTCTCGCGGACCTCCTCGACCATCGCCGGGTAGTCGGACGTCTTGAACGCGTCCGAGGCGACCAGCAGCCGGATCCCGGCCTGGTTCAGCACGTACTCCAGCTCGTGCGACCGGTACGCCGGGTTGATGTTGACCAGGATCGCGCCGATCTTCGCCGTCGCGTACTGCAGGAACGTCCACTCCGCCCGGTTCGGCGACCAGATCCCCACCCGGTCGCCCTTGCCGAGGCCCCGCGCCACCAGCCCCAGCGCCAGCGCGTCGACCTCGGCGGCCAGCTCCCGGTAGGTCCACCGGCCGCCGCCGGCCCGGTCCACAAGCGCGTCACGATCACCGAACGCGGCCACCGTCCGGTCGAAGTTGTCGCCGATGGTGTCCCCGAGCAGCGGGACCTCCGACGTCCCCGAGGCGTAACTCGGCAGGGCGGGCGCGTCAGGCATGGTGCCTCCTGAAGTCGGCGGTGACTGCCGCCGAGTCTAAGAACCAGGTGCCTGATCAGCCAGCTCGGTGGCAGTATCCACTGAGGATGAGGGAGGGGAACCCATGCGAAGAATCCTGGCTTCGGTGTCCGCTGTCCTGTTGCTCGCGGTGGCCGCGCCGGCGTCGGCGGCGACGCGGGTGATCGTGCTACCCGGCGCCACGTCCGCCGAAGGCATCACCGCGGCCGGCGGCGGTGACTACTACACCGGCGACCTGATCGCCGGCACGATCTTCCGCGAAAACCTCGGCCGGGGCACGGCCGAGCGCTTCATCGAGGCGCCGCCGGGCCAGATGGCGGCCGGGGTGGACTTCGACCGGCGCCACGACCTGCTGTTCGTCGCCGGCGCGATCGGGGGCAAGGCCTACGTCTACGACGTCCGCACCAAGGCGAAGGTCGCGGACTACACCTTCGGCGACCCGCAGACGTCCTACGTCAACGACGTGGTCGTGACCCCGCAGGGCGCGTGGTTCACCGACTCGTACCACCCGCAGCTGTTCTTCGTGCCGGTCGTCGCCGGCCGGCCCGGCACCCCGCGCACCCTGCCGCTGAGCGGACCGGGCGCGGGTGGTTCGCCGGGGAACTTCTTCATGAACGACATCATCGCCACGCCGTCCGGCGGCACGCTGCTGGTGGCCGCGACGATACCGGGCAAGGTGTACTCGATCGATCCGCACACCGGGGTCAGCACGGAAATCGCGGGGGTGGACGCGCCCAGCGTGGCCAGCCTCGTCCTCGAAGGCAACCGGCTCTGGGCGGTGCAGCTCGACGACCGGATCACCCGGTGGTGCCTCGACGGCGGGCTGAGCCACGGCACGGCCGCGGGCGCGATCACCGATCCGCGGTTCGACCAGCCGGTTTCGGCGATCAAGGTGGGCGACCGGCTCGCCGTCGTCAACTCCCACATCTACAGCGGTTACCCGCCCACCAGCCCGACGTACGAGGTCCTGGTGGTCGGCGCCTGAGTTGGTAGGGTCCGAACGGACTTCGAGGGGGCGACCGATGGCCGGGTTCCGCGACGAGCTGACCCAGTTGCTGCAGGCGCGTTACCCGCTGCTCGTCGTCGAGACGCACGAAGAGCAGCGGGTGCTGCGGGAGATCCGCGCGGTCGCCGAGGACGCCGGCCGGCTGCGGACCCCGCGGCGCGTGTACGTCTGGTCGTCCACCACCGGGCTGGCCCCGGCGGGCGGGCCGCCGATCAGCGAAACGCGCGCCGCGTCCGCCGCGTTGGAGCGGATCCACGGCTGGGGCGAGCCCGCCGTGTTCGTCTTCGCCGACCTGCATCCGTCGCTGGTGTCCGAGGGCGGGCACCGGCCCGATCCCGACGTCGTGCGCCGGCTGCGCGAGCTCGCCGCCGCGTTCAAGACGCGGCCGGTACCGCTGAGCGTGATCCTCGTGTCGCCGTCGCTGCCCGTGCCGCCGGAGCTGGAGCACGACGCCACCGTCGTCGACTTCCCGCTGCCCGACCAGCGCCAGATCGGCGAGCTGCTGGACAGCATGGTCGCCGCGCACCGGCAGCACGTCCGGATCAGCATCGACCGCGACGACCGCGACATGATCATCGGCGCGGCCCGCGGGCTGACGCTGCCGGAGGCCGAGAACGCGTTCGCCAGGGCCCTGGTCGAAGGCGGCGGGCTCGACCCGAGCGACCTGGAACTGATCCTCGCCGAGAAGCGCCAGGCCGTGCGCCGGTCCGGGATGCTCGACATCGTGCCGGCGGAGACGAGCTTCGACGCCGTCGGCGGCCTCGACCGGCTCAAGCGCTGGCTCACCAAGCGCACCGGCACCTGGACGCCGGCGGCGTCGGCGTACAACCTGGCGGCGCCGAAGGGCCTGCTGCTCACCGGTGTGCCCGGCTGCGGCAAGAGCCTGTCCGCGGTGTGCGTCGCGAACATGTGGCGGCTGCCGCTGCTGCGGCTGGACCTGGGGCGCGTCTTCGCCGGGCTGGTCGGTTCGAGCGAGAAGAACATCCGCACGGTCATCCGCACCGCCGAGGGCATCGCGCCGTGCGTGCTGTGGGTCGACGAGATCGAGAAGGGCCTCGCCGGCGCGGGCGGCGGTGGCGACGGCGGCACCGCGCGGCGCGTGTTCGGCACGTTCCTGTCGTGGATGCAGGAGAAATCGGCGCCGGTGTTCGTGATGGCCACCGCGAACCAGGTCGGCTCGCTGCCGCCGGAGTTTCTGCGGAAGGGCCGGTTCGACGAGATCTTCTTCGTCGACCTGCCCTCGACGCCCGAGCGCGCCGCGATCTGGCGGATCCACTTGCGCCGGCGCGTCACCGACGCGTTCGTCGCCGGTGAACTGGCCATGGACGACGCGCTGTTCGCCGAGCTCGCCGAGGTCAGCGCGGGCTACAGCGGCGCCGAAATCGAGCAGGCCGTGCTGTCCGGCCTGGTGGACGCGTTCGCCGAGAAGCGGCCGCTGCGCCGCGACGACCTCGTGCGGGCGGTGAAGTCGACCGTGCCCCTGTCGATCACCCAGGCCGACGAGATCCTGGCCATCCGGAATTGGGCGGAGACGCGCGCGGTCGCCGCGACGGACACTTCGGTGCCCGCCGCGGCGCCGGTCCCGCAGCCGGTCGCGCCGCCGGCGTCGCCGGCGTCACCGAGGGGAAGGACGATCGACGTATGACGCACCGCGTGACCGTGACGATCGGCAAGGACGGCTCGATCAGCGCCGAGA
The DNA here is from genome assembly GCF_002904295.1 of Amycolatopsis sp. CA-128772. GTDB lineage: Bacteria > Actinomycetota > Actinomycetes > Mycobacteriales > Pseudonocardiaceae > Amycolatopsis. Next base: position 24,150 of record NZ_PPHG01000096.1, on the reverse strand, counting down.
CGCACGGCGTGACCGGCTCCAAGTGCCTCGACTACATCCCGCTCCTGGAGGACCTGCTGGGCGCGGAGACGGTGACGTCGGAGTTCACCGGGGACTACCGGCGCACTTCCGTGGAGAACACCGCGTCGCAGCGGCAGTCGCAATGGAACTCCTGAACCTGCACCGGATCGTCGACGTCACCGCGGCCGAGGGTCCGGGCGTGCGGTGTGCCGTGTGGACGCAGGGGTGCTCGGTGCGCTGCCCCGGGTGTTTCAACCCGCAGACGTGGACGACCCGCGGCGGTTTTCCGTTGCCGTGGCCGGAGTTGGCCGCCCGGGTGCTGGCCGTCGAGGGCATCGAAGGCGTCACGCTGCTCGGCGGCGAGCCGTTCGACCAGGCGGAACCGCTGGGCCGGTTCGCCGCCGCCGTCCGGGCCGCGGGTCTCTCGGTGATGACGTTCACCGGGCACGTCCTGGCGGAGCTGCCGCCGTCAGAGCTGCTGGCGTCGACGGATCTGCTGGTGGACGGGCCGTTCCTGGCCGACCGGCCGGAGCCCTCGCGGCCGTGGGTGGGGTCGGAGAACCAGCGGTTCCACTTCCTGAGCGACCGGTACGACGAGTCGATCTTCACCACGCCGAACCGCCTGGAGCTGCGGATCGCCCCGGACGGCGGGATCGAGCTGAACGGGTTCGCCACCACCGAAGTACTCGAAGCGCTGCTCGAAGGGGACCGTCGATGAGTGTCACGCTCAAGCTGCGCAGTGAAGCGCTGGCCCAGCTCAACGCGGCCACCATCGCCGCGCACGCGCAGGCGCAGCCGGGTGTCGTCACGGTCCGGACGCGGATGCGCCACCGCGACCTGCTGGCCCGCGCGCTGGCCGGGCTGCGGGCCCAGGTCACCGACGACGGCAACGCCGTGACGGCCGCGTGGGAAGGCCGGCGGATCACGTTCACCTACGGCCCCGAAGGCGTCCAGGTGGCGCACGTCGACGGGCCTGGCCTCACCGAGGCCGAAGCGTCGCGGCTGGTGTTGTCGGTCGACGAGGCGTACGCGGCCGAAGTGCAGCGGGCCGTGCTGGCCCGGTTGAAGGACCGCGCGGCCCAGGCGGGCATGCGCGTGGAGTCGGAGCGGGTCAACGCCGACCAGTCGATCAGCGTCACGCTGGCCGCGACGTCGTGACCGAGACCAGGGTCGGGCTGATCGAGTTCGGCAAGGCGCTCAACGACTCGGTCACCCTCCCCGGTCTCGGGGAGCTGCCCGGCGGCCAGGTGAGCGCGGGCCGCGCGCTCCGCGGCGCCCGGGCGCGGCTGCGCCGGGGCGACCGGATCGTCGCGGACAACCTGCGTCTCGGGATCGTGGTGCGGAAGAAGTTCTTCTCCAGCGACGTCGAGCCGGTGACGGACGCCGGGTTCCTGAAGGACGTGTTCGTCGCGACCGGCCGCCGCGACCTCGGCCACGGCGACGCGCTGGAGCTGTACACCGACGACGTGGCGGGCCCGGACCTGAGCCGTCCGGAGGCGACGGCGTCGGTGCTGGCGCCGGCGTTCGACGAGCTGACGGGGTTCCACGCGCAGGTGCACGTCCGCGACGGCGTCCTGTGGTCCGGGGCGTTGTGCGTTTCGGCGCGCGGCGGCCAGCCGATGCGGGTGCTCGGGCTGTTCGGGCCGGCGGGCCCGCTCGAACAGCTGCCGTCGGGGCAACGGGGAACGGTGCTGCTGGGTTTCCAGTGCGACGCACCACCGATGGCCGGCGACACGCTGACGGCGTTCACGTCGCAGGACACGTTGGAGCGGCGCGACGGGACGGCGGTGGTGCACGGGGTGAGCGACCTCGGCACCGGCGTGGTGGTGGCGGCGGTCGAGGTGCCGGAGGGCCGGAGCGCGGCGTTCACGGTGGGGGTGAGCGTCCGGGTGCTGCGGCCGATCGGCACGACGCTCAACGAGCGGAGCACGGTGATCGCGACCGGGCTGAAGGTGCTTTCCCTGGCCCGGGACGGGATCCCGGTGCACTCGACCGCCGGCTCACGGGTGTTCACGGCCGGCCTGGGGACGCGGGACCTGAGGCAGAACGACGTGCTGGAGGCTTATGCCCCGGACGCGGCCCGGCTGCCGCCCCCGCCGGCGCCTTTGGTGGACGTGAACACGGCATCGGGCGATTCGCTGGCCGGTTTGGGCCTTTCGCCGTCACAGGTGGCATCGGCGCTGGAGCAGCGTCAGGGCGGCTTCCCGGACGTGGAGGCGTTCGGAGTGGCGATCGGCTTGCAGCCACACGAAATCGTCCGGCTACGCGGACGGGCGACGGCCAGCCGGGTGGCAACGCGCGAGACGGGCGTCCGCCAGCTCGACATTTGACGGCGCGGGGTACCGGTTCCGCTACGCTCGGGGACGTGCCGGAGGAATTCTCGCTGGGCTTGACGGAGGTGGCGGCCGCGGTCAGCCGCACGGGCCTCCCGGCGAACTGGCACCCGTTCGAGATCCGCAGCCCGGGCCACACACTGGACGAACACGCCCGCATCACGGCGGCGGCGTGGGAGGCGCTGAGGGCGCGTGGGCTGGCGGGCCCGGACAAGCTGGACATCGAGGTGGAGCAGACCCTCCGGGCGTGGACGCAGCCGGAGGTGCAGATCATCGTCCGCGCGGCGGAGGTGGTGGACGGCCGCCAGGTGTTCTACCGAGCAACCATCGGCCACGGCTTGGGCGTGTATTCGGAGCGGGTACCGGACGGCATCAACTTCGTCCGCATCCGCCCGGACCACCTGGTCGACGCCCTGGTCGGCATCCTCCCCCGCTACGGACCGCTACCGGTGGCCCCGGTGACGTTGACCCTGGGCCCCCACCGGACCCCGGACGCGGAGGCGTTGAAGGCGTACGCCCAGTGGCCCACGCACCGCCACGGCACGTTCGAGCTGTCGACCAGAATGGGCCAGGCCGCCCTCCGCCCAGCGGGCACGGCCACATTCGCGGACACGGACGGCGGCCGCTACCTGACGTTCACGGAACAGCTGTCGGCCGGCGAATCGAGATTGACGTTCGTCCCCTCGGACGGGGGACACCTGAGAGGGTGGCTACACGACCGCATCGCAGAGACGACCCACCGATGACCCGCATCCTCGCCCCGGCGGGCGGCTTACCCGTAGTGTTCAGGTTGTGACCCGAGCAGTCCGCGTTCGCGCCGTTGTGTTCACGTTGGCCTCGTTGGTGTTCGCGTTGAGTGCGTGTGACAGCAAGGTCGGCGGGACGCCGCAGGCCGCGGGGACGCCTTCGAGCAGCGCGCCGACGAGTTCGCCGAGCAGCGGCAATGGGGACAATCCATTCGGCGGGTTGAGCCCGTGCACCATCATCGACCAGGTCATGGCGGGCGAAGGGTTCCCGGCGGCCGCACCCGGCACCGTGGACAGCGCACGAAGCTGCGCCTCGAACAAGCCAGGCGACGCCAACGTCGGTGTCGCGCTCCAGGACAACGCCGGTTACGACCAGAACATCCCGGACCCCTCGAAAGCGTCGCGGGGCCATGTCGGGGCCCGAAACGCGATCATCGAGCGTGAGGGCATCGGCGCCGTGGGCCAGTGCACCATCTCCATCGAGGTCAAGCCGAACTCGCGGGCCCTCGTTTCCGTTTCCGGCAACGGCACGACGCAGGAGGCCTGCGATCGCGTGACAGCGATCGCCATCAAGGTCGAGAAACTGCTCCCGCCCGCCTCCTGAGCCGACCGACGGAGTGACATACGTCCGGCTGTCGCCTCTGCCGCTGACCGCCGGTCACAACTACAGTAGGAGCCGGGCACCGAGAGTACTGCTCGACAGGAGGGGACCTGACGTGAGCTCGGACGCGAGTTTCAGTGACCAGCCGATCGCCGCGCCCGCCTCGGGTGACGCAGGGTCGAACTTCCTTTCGGGGCTCCTCAACACCCCCACCGACCCCGAAGGGGCGAAACGCCTCAACGAAGGCGCCGCGGGGCTGAAGAGCCTGGCGTTGAACGGCGGTTTCGCCATCAACCAGGCCGGGCTCGACAGGTACACGAAGGTCTGCGACGAATTCATCGACGGTTACCGCGGCATCGAATACGAGCTCGAGGTGCTGGCCTGGAAACCACGGATGGGATCCAGCGCCTACGCCGACCAGGTCGCCCAGTTCAACGTGAAGGTCGCCGCGGGCGACGAGCAGTCACTCGTCCCGAACCTGGAACTGCTCATCAAAGGTTTCCAGCAGGTCAAAGAGGCGTTGGCGATCGCTCGCAAGAACTACCGCGAGACCGAGGACACCCACGCCCAGACGTTCGCCGAGCTGCGCGGGAGCGAGTGACGATGGCTCAGGAGCACGCCGGATACCGGCAGTACGAAGGCGACTTCTACGCCGAGACGCAGCAGAAACTCCAGCAGAACGTCCACCACTTCGGAGCCGAGGACCAGGGCGACGCTCGCGACGGGGTGGCGCCGCAAACCCAGAACCAGGCCGCGCAGTACTCGGTCGAGCAGGGCAAGGTGCTCCTGCACAACCAGTCCACCCGCGGTGATGCACCCGCCCCGGAGCAGAACTACCCGGCGAGCACGCACGAAGAGCTGTACAACATGGTCCACCAGAACATGGACCCGAAGGATCTCGACGACCGAGGACGGCTGGCCAACCGGATCGGCAACTGGCTCGCCGACGTTTCCAATTCCGCGAACGACGCCGTCAACTCGAGCGAGATCCAGTGGCAGGGCACCGGCGCCGCGCAGGCGCACGGGTTCTTCCAGAACACCGCCAGCTACACCGCCGAGACGGCCAATGCCGCTCAGCTCAGTTCGAACCGCTACTCCCAGCAGGCCGCCGCCGCTGATTATGCGCAGAAGAACATGCCTGAACCTACCGGGTTCGACCAGCAGGCCGAAATCAACAAGGCCACCCAGCAGTACCAGGGCGGGGATCTTGTCGGGGCGACGCAGACCATGACCAACGTTGCCGCCAAGCAGCAGCAGGCTGATGCTGCTCATCAGCAAGCCGTTCAGGTTCTCCAAAATCTCGACTCCACCTATCACGAGACCGCCAGTACCCAGCCCACCTACACGCCGCCTCCGCAGCTTGGGCAAGGGGACTCCACCTCCGCCAGTGGGTTCCACGGCACCAGCAGCGCCGGGTTCTCCGGTACCCCGACCATCGGCGGAAGCGGAGGCGGAGGCGGCGGCACTGGCCCCGGAGGCACCAGCGGCACCTTCGCGCCCGGAAGCCCGGGAAGCCCGGGAGGCCCCGGCACCACCCCGCCGAACACCTACGTCCCCCCAGGCACCACCAGCGGCACCGGGACCTTCACCGGCAACACCAACTTCCGCACCACCCCGAACACCCCAACCCTCGGCCGCATGACGCCCGATGGCCTCGCCCTGCCCGGAACCACCACCGGCACCGGAAGCGGTGGCGGCAACGACGTCACCCGCGGCAAAGGCATCGGCTCCGGCCGGGCCGGTACCGGGTTCGCCGGCTCACGCGTCTCCGGAAGCTCAGGCACCGCACCAAAAGAACCGCTGGAAGGCGGCAAGACCGGCAGCAAAACCGGCGAACGGCTCGAGCGCGGAGCGACCGCCGCAGCCGCTGCCAAAGGCACGAGCAAAGGCGGCGCCGCCGCCACCACCGCAGCCGGCAAGAAAAAGGACGACGACAAAGAACACAAGAACAAGTACGCCGTCGACGAAGATGCCTTCGACCTCCAGACCGAGCGTGGGCCCGATGGGGAAAAGGTCGTCAAGCCGACCATCGGGGAGTCCACCTAAGGGACAGACCCGAGGGAAGCCGCGAAATCCCCGGCTACATTGGGGGCATGCGCTTCTTCATCGTCGACGCCTTCACCGATCGCGCCTTCGCCGGGAACTCCGCCGGGGTCGTCCTGCTGGACGAACCCGCCGATCCGGCCTGGATGCAGGCCGTTGCCGCCGAGATGAAGCACGCTGAGACCGCCTTCGTCGTCACCTCCGACGCCGGCCCCAAGTCGCTCCGGTGGTTCACCCCCGCCGTCGAGGTCGCCCTCTGCGGGCACGCCACCCTCGCCGTCACGCACGTTCTCGGCGGGAACCAGACCTACACCACCAAAAGCGGCGAACTGCGGGCCAACGCCGAAGACGGCTGGGTCGAGCTGGACTTCCCCGCCGACCCGCCGCAGCCCACCGACGACGACCTGTCCGAAATCCTCCCCGGTGTCGAGATCGAGTACACCGGCCGCGGCGTCGAGAACCTCTTCGCCGTCGTCAAAGACGCCGACACCGTCCGCGGCCTCGAGCCGGACCTCGGGAAGCTCAAGCACACCTGGACCGGGCGGCTGCTGGTCACCGCGAAAGAAAACGACTACGTCAGCCGCTTCTTCGCCCCCGGCGTCGGCATCGACGAAGATCCCGTCACCGGCTCCGCACACTGCATCCTCTCGCCCTACTGGTCCGAGCAGCTCCAGAAGAACGAGCTGACCGGGGAACAGGCGTCGAGCCGTGGCGGGATCGTGCGGACCCGCCAGGACGGCGACCGGGTGCACATCGCCGGCCAGGCCGTCACCGTGCTGAGCGGGGAGCTGCACGTCTGATGCGCACGCTGCTGAACATCATCTGGCTCGTCCTGTGCGGCTTCTGGATGGCCGTCGGCTACCTGATCGCCGGCGTCATCTGCTGCATCCTGATCGTCACCATCCCGTTCGGGCTGGCGTCGTTCCGGATCGCGCGCTACGCCTTCTGGCCGTTCGGGCGCACCGTCGTCGACCGGCGGGACGCGGGCGTCGCGTCCTGCCTCGGCAACGTCGTCTGGTTCGTCTTCGCCGGGTGGTGGCTGGCCCTCGGGCACGTCTTCACCGGCATCGCCCTGTGCCTGACGATCGTCGGCATCCCGCTCGGCGTCGCGAACTTCAAGATGATCCCCGTGTCGCTGGTGCCGCTCGGCAAGGAGATCGTCGAGATCGCCTAGGACTCCGGTTCGTACGGCAGCGGCACCACCAGGCACGGCCCGCCGACGAACAGCCCGCCGTCGACGCCGAGGGCCTTGCCGCCCGCGTACAGGAACGGGCCCTCGATCTGCGTCGGGTGGATCCCCAGCTGGTCCGCGATGACGCTGTGCCCGTGCACGATCCGCGACCCGCCGAGCTCGTCCATCAGCTTCTGCGCGTTCTCTTCGCCGTCCGGGCCGCGGAAGGCGTACCGCGTCGTCATCCGGCGCCAGACGTCCCACCACGACTCGATGTCGCTGCCCTCGAGGATCTCGCGAGCCGCCTCGTTGATCTCGTCGATCGACGAGCCCCAGTCGAGGTACTCCAGCGTGTCCGAGTGCAGCAGCAGGTGGTCCGCGGCGACGGCGGCCAGCGGGCGCGCGGTCAGCCACTCGATGTGCTCCGGGGTCAGCCGGTCCTGGTCCGACAGCAGGCCGCCGTTGATCTCCCAGCTGCGGGCGAAGCTGCGCGGGCCGAAGTCGGACGGCACCGGCTCGTCGCCGAAGTGGTACATCCCCAGCGCCAGGATCTCGTGGTTGCCCAGCAGCGTCTGGACCTGGCCGCCGGCCTCGGCCGCCTGCGCTTCGAGGCGCATGACCAGGTCGATCGCGCCGACGCCGTCCGGGCCGCGGTCGACGAAGTCGCCGAGGAACCACAGCTGGTCCTCGCCGCCGGACCAGTTGTCCTGCTCGTCGACCAGGCCTTCGGATCTCAGCGCGTCGGCGAGTTCGTCACGGTGGCCGTGGACGTCGCCGACCACGTACGTCGACTTGCTCATCCGGTGACGATAAGCCCTGCTCGCACCCGGCCCTCGCTCAGCCTTCGCCGAACGGGTCCAGGGTCCGCCCGATCAGGTCAGCGATCGAGTCGATCACCAGTGTGGGCCGGTACGGATAGCGTTCGGCCGACTCCGGGGTGGATATGCCGGTCAGCACCAGGATGGTCTGCAACCCCGCCTCGATGCCGGAGTGCACGTCGGTGTCCATCCGGTCGCCGATCATCAGCGTCGACTCCGAGTGCGCGCCGAGCCGGCGCAGCGCCGAGCGCATCATCAGCGGGTTCGGCTTGCCGACGTAGTACGGCGAGCGCCCGGTGGCCTTCTCGATCAGCGCCGCGACGGACCCGGTGGCCGGCATCGAGCCCTCCATGCTGGGGCCGGTCGCGTCGGGGTTCGTCGCGATGAACTTCGCGCCGCCCTCGATCAGCCGGATCGCGCGGGTGATCGCGCTGAAGCTGTACGTGCGGGTCTCGCCCAGCACGACGTAGTCGGGGTCGCGCTCGGTCAGCACGTAACCGACCTCGTGCAGCGCCGTCGTGAGGCCGGCTTCGCCGATGACGTACGCCGAGCCGTTCGGCCGCTGCGACGAGAGGAACTTCGCGGTCGCCAGCGCCGAGGTCCAGATCGACTCCTCGGGGATGTCGAGCCCGGTGCGCTCCAGCCGCGCCCGCAGGTCGCGCGGGGTGTAGATCGAGTTGTTCGTCAGCACCAGGAAGTCGATGCCGTTCGCCTTCAGCTCGGCGAGGAACTCGTCGGCCCCGGGGACGAGGTGCTCCTCCTTCACCAGGACGCCGTCCATGTCGGAGAGGTACGTCCACCGGCGTTCGCTCATGGCGCGAAACCTATCACGCGCGCGAGACACCTGCGGGCCACGCCGAAAACGGCTACAGTGGAAATTGCCGGTAACGCGAGGGGAGTCGCGCGCCCGGTCACCGAGGGGGTTCGGGGGAATACTTTTCGACGTCGGCGGCACACGTGCCGTCGCGCTATTCGTCCTGCCCCCGTTCCGAAGGGGGAAACAAATGACCGAAATCATCGAGCGCCCGGCGACAGCCGGGCCGATCACCGCACCGAACTGGGGACTCACCAAGTTCCTCGACCCGCTGCGCATTCCACCGGTGTACCGGCCCCGCGGCCGGGAAACGATCACCATTCCGATGGTGACCCGGCAGCAGCGGCTGCACTCCGAATTGCCCGAAAGTACGCTGTGGACGTACGCCGGGCATTTCCCGGGTCCGACGATCGAAGTGCGCAGCGGCAGGCAGCTGCGGATTTCGTGGTCGAACGAAATCGAGGGCGAGTTCCCGTTGGTCGCGGTTCAGGGCCCGGTCGCCACCGCGCCGACCAGCCGGCCGGGCCGGGAACTGGACAAGAAGGACTACTCGATCATCGAGGGGGTCGCCGACCTGCCGGCGTGGACCGTCGTGCACCTGCACGGCGCCCGCACCAACGCCGGCAACGACGGCTGGGCGCACAACGCGGGTCTGAAGGGGACGTCGCAGCTGGCCGAGTACCAGAACCACCAGCAGGCGATGCCGCTGTGGTACCACGACCACGCCATGGCGATCACGCGGTTCAACGTCCACGCCGGCCTCGCCGGCATGTACCTCCTCCGCGACGACGAGGAGGACGCGCTCGGCCTGCCGCACGGCGACCACGAGATCCCGCTGATCATCACCGACCGGAACCTCGACACCGACCCGGCGACCGGCGCGCTCACCGGGCAGCTGCTGTTCAAGGTCCCGTTCGTGCCGAACGGCCCGATGATCCCGTTCTCCGGGCCGTTCAACCTGGTCAACGGCGTCATCTGGCCGCACCTGGACGTCGACGCCCGGTGGTACCGCTTCCGCCTGCTCAACGCGGCGAACTCGCGGTTCTACACGCTCAACCTGGTCGACGAGAACAACGTGCCGGTCAACGACGCCGTCCGGCTGATCGGCACCGACGGCGGCCTGCTGCCCGCGCCCGCCGAGCTGCCGAAGGGCGGCCTGAGCGTCGCCCCGGCCGAGCGGTTCGACGTCCTGATCGACTTCAGCCGCTTCAAGGGCCGGAAGCTGAAGCTGCGCAACGCCGACCCGCAGCTGGGGACCATCGAACCGGACCTCATGGAGTTCCGGGTGGACGGCCGCGCGAAGCACGACCCGTTCACGCTGCCGGCGAAGCTCTCGACGTCGTACGTCCGGCTGCAGCACGGCACGACACTGCCGGAGGACCACGACCACGTCTGGGTCGCGCTGCTGCTCAACGCCGAGGGCCACCCGGAGATGTGGGACCTCCAGGAGGTCGACGCGGACCCGGGCGGCGCGGGGATCATCCAGCTCCAGGACCCGAACGGCGGGCTGAAGACGTTCCGGATGAACGGGCGGCTCTTCGACGACACCACCGGGATCTTCATCGACCACGACCGGTGGGCGGTGTGGAACCTGGTGCACGTGGCCGCCGGGCCGCCGGCGCACCCGATCCACATCCACCTGACGGAGTTCCAGGCGCTGTTCCGGCGCAGCTTCACCACGACGTTCGACCGGCCCACCGAGCGGACGACGGCGCCGATCGCCGGCTTCACCGACATCCCGCTGGAGAAGTACGAGGAGGGCTGGAAGGACACGATCATCGTGAACCCCGGCCAGTGGGTGAGCGTCGCCGGCCGGTTCGGCGGTGGCACGGGCGAGTTCATGTTCCACTGCCACATCCTCGACCACGAGGACGAGGGCATGATGCGGCCGTTCGTCGTGCACCCGCCCGAGGTGGCGAAGTTCCACGTCCACCCGGGCGGCGGCCACCACCACGACGCCTGACCCAAGCGCCCCAATGTGGCGTTCGGTGCGTCCCACGCACCCAATGCGGCGTTCGGTGCATCCGACGCACCCAACGCGGCGTTCGGTGCATCCAACGCACCCAACGCCACATTGGGGGTGTTCTGGCGCGTCAGGGAGCCGCGGCCGGGTGGATCGCCACGGTCGCGGCCTTCACCGAAAGCGTCACCGCCGTGCCGGGCTCCAGCGCGAGCTCGGCCACGGCGGCCGGGGTGAGGTCGGCGGTCAGGCCGCGGGCCCAGCCGTCGCCCTCGGCCCGGACCCGGATCACCGGCCCGTGCGGCTCCAGGGCCGCGACCACGGCGCCGGTGGTGTTGCGCGGGCTGCCGCGGTGCTCGCCGTCGCGGGCGTAGACGGCGACGGCGTTCGGCGGGAACACCGCCACCGCGGGCTCGCCCGGGACCACGTCGGCCGCCGGGAGGCCGCTGACCACCTCGCCGGACACCGTCCGCAGCCCCTCGGGGACCGCGGTGCCGGCGACCAGGTTGAGGCCGGCGATCCGCGCGGTGAACGCCGTCCGCGGCGCCGAAAGCACGTCACGGGTCGGGCCGCGTTCGACGATCCGGCCCTCGTTCATGACGGCGACGTGGTCGGCGAGCGCGAGCGCGTCCAGCGGGTCGTGCGTGACGAGCACGGTCGTCGGCCCGGCCTTCAGCACCCGCCGCAGCAGGCCGCGGATCGCCGGGGCGGCGTCGACGTCGAGCGCGGCGAACGGCTCGTCGAGCAGCAGCAGGTCCGGATCGGCGGCCAGCGCCCGGGCGATCGCCACGCGCTGGGCCTGCCCGCCGGACAGCTGCCCCGGCCGCCGGTCGGCCAGCGCGACGGCGTCCACTTCGGCCAGCCAGTAGAAGGCGCGCTCGCGGGCGGCGCGGCGGCCGGCGCCGGTCGAGCGCGGCGAGAAGGCGACGTTGTCCGCCGCCGAAAGGTGCGGGAAGAGCAGCGCGTCCTGGGAGAGCAGCCCGATCCCGCGGCGGTGCGGGGCCACGCCGGCCAGCGCGCGCCCGGCCACGGTGATCTCCGCCGACGCCGGCGTGATGAGGCCGGCGAGGCAGCCCAGGACGGTCGACTTGCCCGAGCCGTTGGGGCCGAGCAGTGCCAGCACCGTCCCGGCCGGCACGTCGAGGTCGACGTCCAGCGAGAACGAGCCGCGCACGGCCTCGATCCGGGCGGCCAGGCTCACCGGAGGCCGCCTTCCCACGAGCGCGGCCGCGCGACGGCGATGACCAGCATCGCCACGACGATGAGCAGCAGGGACAGCGCGACGGCGCTGTCGATGTCCGCTTCGGCCTGCGTGTAGACCTCGAGCGGCAGGGTGCGGGTGACGTCTTCGAGGCTGCCGGCGAAGGTGATCGTCGCGCCGAACTCGCCGAGCGCACGAGCGAAGCTCAGGACGACGCCGGAACCGAGCGCGGGCAACAGCAGCGGGAGCGTGACCCGGCGGAAGACGGTCCACGGGCGCGCGCCGAGCGTCGCGGCGACCTGCTCGTAGCGATCACCGGAGCCGCGCAGCGCGCCTTCGAGGCTGACCACGAGGAACGGCATCGCGACGAACGTCTGCGCGATGACCACGGCGGTCGTGGTGAACGGGACGGACTCCCCGGTCAGCGCGGTGATCAGGACGCCGAGGAAGCCCTTGCGGCCGAGCAGGTAGAGCAGCGCGAGACCGCCGACGACCGGCGGCAGCACCAGCGGCAGCAGCACGATCGACCGCAGCAGCCGGACCCCGCGGAACCGGGCCCGCGCGAGGACGACGGCCAGCGGGACGCCGAGCAGCACGCAGGCCAGCGTCGACAACGCGGCCGTGACGAGCGACAGCCGCAGCGCGTGCCACGACGACGGCGTGGCGATCAGCGACGGCAGCCGCGTCAGGTCCGAGCGCACCAGCAGCCCGACGACCGGGAGGACGACGAGGGCCAGCGCGAAGGTGGCCGGGATGCCCAGTACCCACGGAACCCGCGAACGACCGGCCGGGACGGATCCCGGCCGGCCGCTGGGGAACCGGTTACTGCGCAGGGCCGAACCCGACCTTCGCCAGCTCGTTCTTGCCCTCGGTGCCGAGGACGAAATCGCTGAACTGCTTGGCCAGGTCGGCCTGCCCGCCCTTGACCGCGGCGATCGGGTAGCTGTTGACCGCCTGCGCGGCCTCCGGGAAGTCGACCTTGTCGACCTTGCCCGCGGACGAGGTGACGTCGGTGACGTAGACCAGGCCCGCGTCGGCGTCACCGGACGCGACCTTGTTCAGCACCTGCTTGACGTCCTGCTCCTCGCTCTTCGGCTTGAGCGTGACGCCGGTGGCCGTCTCGACCTTCTTCGCCGCGGCGCCGCACGGCACCTGCGGGGCGCAGGTGAGCACGGTCAGGCCCGCCTTGTTCAGGTCGGCGAAGGACTTGATCCCCTTGGGGTTGCCCGGCGCGACCGCGATGGCCAGCTTGTTGGTCGCGAAGACCGTCGGCTGCCCGTCGATCACGCCGCCCTGGACGGCCTTGTCCAGGTTGGCCTGGTCGGCGGAGGCGAAGACGTCGGCCTTCGCGCCGTTGGTCAGCTGCTGCACCAGCGTGGACGAGCCCGCGAAGCTGAACTTCACGGAGGTGCCGGGGTGCTTGGCCTCGAACTCCTTGCCGAGCGCGGTGAACGACTCGGTGAGCGACGCGGCGGCGAACACGGTCAGCGTGCCGCCACCGGCGTTCGCGGCCCCCTTGGGCGCGGGCGCGGTGACCGACGCGCCGGGCTGCGTGCTGGGCTCGTCCGAGCTGCTGCACGCACCCGCGAACAGGGCGACAGCCGCGACGACGAGAGCGAGCTGTGAAAACCGGGGCCTCGCCCCGGGCCGGGGGCTCCGCCACCCGGACCCCCGAAAAGCCTGCTGTGACAACCGGGGCTTCGCCCCGGGCCGGGGGCTCCGCCACCCGGACCCCCGAAAAGCCTGCTGGTTCATCTACTTCCTTCCGGTGTTTCCACCACGACAGTGGTCGCTTTGACCACCGCAACCGCGAGCACCCCCGGGCGCAGGCCCAGCTCGCGGACGGCTTCGGTACTCATCAGGGACACCACGCGGTGCGCCCCGCACTGCAGTTCCACCTGGGCCATCACCTTGTCGGTGATGACCTCGGTGACCAGCCCCACGAACCGGTTGCGGGCCGACCGGCCGACCGCCGAGGGGTCGTCGGGCGCGGCGGCCTGCGCACGGGCGAACCCGGCCAGCTGGGCGCCGTCGACGACCTTGCGGCCGGCGGCGTCGTCGGTCGCGGTCAGCTGTCCCGCCCGTACCCACCTCCGGACGGTGTCGTCGCTGACCCCGAGCAGGCGCGCGGCCTCGGACAACCGAAATTGCGGCATGCCACCGAGATTATCTCCGCAGTTGAGGAAAAGCTACGCGGGGCCCGAATTGCCCATGACTTCGGCGCGCAGCTCCTCGAGCATGACATTCTGATAACGCTCGATCACTTTTCGCTCGGCCGGGGAGAACTGCGCGAGCAGGTCGCGAAGGGTCCCGAAGGCCGACTCGAAGAGCGGCGCGAAGCGCTCGGCCGCCCCCGGCACCACCTCGACGAGCACCTTGCGGCGGTCGTGGGTGTCCCGCACCCGGCGGACCAGCCCGACCTTCTCCAGCCGGTCGACGACGCCGGTGACCGCGCCGGTCGAGAGGCCGGTCAGCTCGGCGATCCGGCCGGCGGTGAGCGGGCCGCCGGCCTGGATGACCAGGTCGAACGTCTTGTGGTCGGTGCCGGACAGGCCCATCCGCTCGGCGATCCGGGCGTGCCGCAGGACGGTGAACGTGCTGCCCGCGCGGCCCAGTTCCGCGAACCGGAAGAGCTCCTCTTCCGTGACCGGGTAAGTCTTTTCCGTCACAAGCCCTCGTTAGTTCGGCTGCTGAACCACTCACTGCGCAAAGTATCCTAGAGAAGAAGCCGGTTCGCCCGTTCCGGAGCTACCCTGTGCGTAATGACGGCAGTGGATCTCGGGTTTCCTCGCGTCCCCGGCACACGAGGGTCATCTCGCGCGCCCAGGCCCGCGAACCCGCACCTCATCGACACCTTCGGCCGGGTGGCCACCGATCTCCGGGTTTCCCTGACGGATCGGTGCAACCTGCGCTGCACCTACTGCATGCCCGCCGAGGGCCTCGACTGGATGCCCGGCGAGCAGGTGCTGACCGACGACGAGCTGGTCCGGCTGATGCGGATCGCCGTCGAGCAGCTCGGCGTCACCGACATCCGGCTCACCGGCGGGGAACCGCTGCTGCGGCCGGGCCTCGAGGACCTCGTCGCGCGGATCACGGCGCTCTCGCCGCGGCCGCGGTTGTCCATGACCACCAACGGGATCGGGCTGGCCAAGCGCGCCGCCGGGCTCGCGGCGGCGGGGCTGAACCGGATCAACGTCTCGCTCGACACCGTCGACCCCGAGACGTTCAAGACGATCACCCGCCGCGACCGGCTCTCGCACGTGATCGCGGGTCTCGCCGCGGCGCGGGACGCCGGGATGGCGCCGGTGAAGGTCAACGCGGTGCTGATCCGCGGGCTCAACGAGACCGAGGCCGTGCCGCTGCTGAAGTTCTGCCTCGCCGAGGGCTACCACCTGCGGTTCATCGAGCAGATGCCGCTGGACGCCCAGCACGGCTGGAACCGCGGCGAGATGATCACCGCGGCGGAGATCCTCTCGATGCTGCAGACGTCGTTCGAGCTGACGCCGTTCCCGTCGGCCCGGGGCGGCGCGCCCGCCGAGCGCTGGCTGGTCGACGGCGGCCCCGGCGACGTCGGCGTGATCGCGTCGGTGACCCGGCCGTTCTGCGCGGCCTGCGAGCGCACGCGCCTGACCGCGGACGGCGCGGTCCGCTCCTGCCTGTTCAGCAACGACGAGACGGATCTGCGATCCCTCGTGCGCGCGGGCGCGCGCGATGAGGAGGTAGCGGACGCCTGGCGGGCGACGATGTGGGGCAAGCTCGCCGGCCACGAGATCAACGACGCCGGATTCGCCCAGCCGATCCGGCCGATGAGCGCGATCGGCGGTTGAGATGGGTCCCGTGACGATCGTGGTGCGGTACTTCGCGGCGGCCCGCGCGGCCGCTGGGACGGAAGAGGAGAAGGTGCAGCTACCGGACGGCGCAACGGTCGCCGACGCGGTGGCCGAGCTGCGCCGCCGCCACCCGGAGGGGCTGCCGCGCATCCTGGACGCGGTGAGCTACCTGCTGGACGGGGTGGCGGTGCGGGATCTGAGCCGCCCACTGACGGACGGCGCGGAGCTGGACGTCCTCCCCCCTTTCGCCGGCGGCTGACCCACCCGCCTCACCGCTTCTCTCTGCCCACCTCCCCGCCGGCTCCTCTCGCCCCTGCCGGCTAGCTCACGCGCCTGGGAGGTCGGCTCGGCGCGGGTAGCCCACCGCAGAGTGGCGGCCTCCTGATCACGTAAACCGGCCATCCGGGCCACGCCAGCCGACCATCTGGGTGCGTGAGCCGACAGTCTGGGTACGCCAGCCGACCCTCCGGGTGCGCGAGGCGACCCGGCTGGGGGTGGCGCCGCGCGTTTTGCGCCGAAGCTTGCAAGCAGGTGGGCCGTCCGGCGGAGGGCCCTGACTTCGGTGTGTCTGTATCCCGGCGACCGCTCGGGCGCCGCCGCCGACCGCTCGCCGACCGGCTTTTCCGGTCCTCGGCGTGGCGCGTCACCAGTTCCGGGTGTTCGCGAGAAGCTGATCCCCGCCGGGCACCACCCGTCCGGTGACCTGTTTCACCTGGTCCGCGCCCCGTTTCGGCCCCGGCGAGCGAGGTCGGCCGCCGGGGTCGCTCCGGGCGTGGCCGCAAACCCCCCTAACAGGTGGGACTGCTGTGACTCAAGGGGCAACTGGGGCAGGATTGTCAAGTCTGGCGCCGTCCTGCCGGTGGTCATAAGATGCGCGCTCCAATCGCGTTCCGGGCGTCGCGAATGGGCCATTCGCTACGCGAAACACGTGATGCAAGCCTCACGATCCGTGTTTTATCTCGACCAGGAAACGGGCAGATAACGGCCGCCTGACCTGCACAAACACCTGTATCGGCCAGGGTTGCGTGTCGTTACTGTGACGTAGGTCACGCCCCGAATAATTTCCGATCACGGCCATCGTTACGTACCGTCGCTTTTCGGTTGGCCCCGACCGACCGCGCAACACCGGGAATCCGTAGCGCCTAGCCCTGTCCGACGGATCCCCGGACCCATACCCCGAGCGAAAGCATTTCCGGACAGGGACGAGGGGACGACGATGACGCGCCGTGCGTCGGACTCGTCTGCCGGTCTGAGACGGCCGGCGCCAGGACCCCGATCCTGACCCTCACCACTGGGTCGTAGGCGCTGGGAAACCGAGATGCATTCAAATGTCTTACCGAGGCAAGCACCGCAAGATGTCCGCTGCCACCCGCACCGTCGCTCGCGTCGCCATCGCGGGCATCGCGGTCGGCGCGCCCCTCGCGATCGCCGCGACCCCCGCGTCGGCGACCAACTGGGACGCCATCGCGCAGTGTGAGAGCAGCGGCAACTGGAACACCAACACCGGCAACGGCTACTACGGCGGCCTGCAGTTCTCGCAGAGCACCTGGAAGGCCTACGGCGGCACCGGCAGCGCGGCGAACGCGTCCCGCGAGCAGCAGATCGCCGTGGCCGAGCGCGTCCTGCAGGGTCAGGGCATCGGCGCGTGGCCGGTCTGTGGCAAGAAGGGCGGCGGCGGTTCGTCGGCCCCGAAGGCCACCGGCAAGACCACCAAGAAGGTGACCCCGAAGAAGGACACGACCGCGACCGCCCCGAAGAAGGCGGCGAAGGCGGCGGCGCCGGCTCCGGCGGCCCCCGCGGCGACCGGCGTGAGCAGCTCCAACCCGGCGGGCAACTACACCGTCGTGGCGGGCGACACCCTGTCGAAGATCGCCAAGCAGTTCAACGTCCAGGGCGGCTACCAGAAGCTGCAGGACCTGAACGCGAAGTACATCCCGAACGCGGACCTGATCCTCGTCGGGCAGAAGATCGCCACCAAGTGACGATCACGCAGTGATGCGCGAGTCCGGCCTCGAGCCGTGACCTGACAGGGCTCCCACCGCCGATCCCCCGGGCGGTGGGAGCCCTTCACACGTTCCACGGCGATTGCTGCAGCCGCCGTCCCGGGGGTCAGGGCGAGTTGACCCACTCGTCCGTGCCGTCGGTGAAGTGCTGGTGCTTCCACACCGGCAGGCGCGCCTTGACCTCGTCCACCAGCTCCGAGCACGCCGAGAACGCCTGCCCGCGGTGCTCCGCCGCCACCGCGCACGCCAGGGCCACGTCGCCGATCGTCAGCGGCCCCAGCCGGTGGCTCACCGCCACCGCGCGGACGCCCGGCCAGCGGGCCGACAGGTCCGCCACCACGTCCTCGATCACCTGGCTCGCGCTCGGGTGACCTTCGTACGTCAGGTCCCGGACGCCCTTGCCGCCGTCGTGGTCGCGGACCACGCCCGAGAACGTCACCACCGCGCCCGCCGCGTCGTCCTCGACCAGGCGGGCGTGCTCCTCGACCGACAGCGGCTCCTCGGTCACCAGCGCTCGCGCCACGCGCACCAGCGGCGCCGGAGCGGCCGCGCGCGGGTGGTCGCCGCCCGCCAGTTGGTCCACCGCGTGCTCCAAGATGCCCTCCAGCACGCCCAGGCCGTCCCTGACGCCGCCGGTGGAGCCCGGGAGGTTCACCACCAGGGTCCGGCCCGCCACGCCCGCCACGCCGCGCGAGAGCACCGCCGTCGGCACCTTCGGGAGGCCGGCCGCGCGGATCGCGTCCGCCACGCCCGGGAGCTCGTGGTCCAGGACCGCGCGGGTGACGTCCGGGGTGCGGTCCGTCGGCGAGATACCCGTACCGCCCGTCGTCAGCACCACCGCGACGCCGTCGGCCAGCGCCGACCGCAGGGCCACCCCCACCGGGTCGCCGTCCTCGACGACGACCGGGGCCGGGACGTCGTACCCGCGGTCCGCCAGCCAGGCCGTGATGACCGGGCCCGTCTTGTCCTCGTAGACGCCCTTCGCGGCGCGGTTGGACGCCACGATCACGCGTGCGGTGCGCTTCACGGCCGCTCCCACGTTCCGGTCTTGCCGCCGTCCTTGCGGAGCAGGCGGACCTCGTCCAGGGTCGCCGCCGGGTCGACGGCCTTGATCATGTCGTGCAGGGTCAGCCCGGCGACCGCCACCGCGGTCAGCGCCTCCATCTCGACGCCGGTGACGTCGGTCGTCTTGGCCGTCGCGCGGATGCCGACCTCGGTCTCGCCGAGGGTGAACTCGACCTTGACCCCGGACAGCGCGATCTGGTGGCACAGCGGGATGAGCTCGGGCACCCGCTTGGCGCCCATGATCCCGGCGATCCGGGCGGTGGCCAGTGCATCGCCCTTCGGGAGGCCGTCGACGGCCAGCAGCCGGAGCACCTCGGCGGTGGTCCGCACGGTGCCGGCGGCGAGCGCGGTGCGGGCGGTCGCGGTCTTGCCGGAGACGTCGACCATCCGGGCGGCGCCGGTCTCGTCGACGTGGCTGAGTTCACTCACGCCCCGAGGCTACTTCGGGATCAGCGCTCGGCGAGCACAGCCTTCCGGACCGCCTCGGCGACCGCCGGGGCCACCGCGCTGTCGAACACACTGGGCACGATGAACGACGCGTTGAGCTTGCCGTTGTCCACCACGTCGGCGATCGCGTCCGCCGCCGCCAGGAGCATCGAGTCGTCGATGTTGTGCGCGTGGGCGTCCAAGAGGCCGCGGAAGACGCCCGGGAAGGCCAGGACGTTGTTGATCTGGTTCGGGAAGTCGCTGCGGCCCGTCGCGACCACCGCGGCGTGCTTCTGGGCCTCCATCGGGTCGATCTCCGGGTCCGGGTTCGCCAGTGCGAAGACCACGGCGTCGGACTTCATCGTCGCCACCTGCTCGGCGCCGAACAGGTTGGGCGCCGACACGCCGATGAACACGTCCGCGCCGGCCAGGGCCTCGTGCAGGGTGCCGCTGACCTGGTCCTTGTTCGTGTGGGACGCGATCCACGCCAGGTTGTCGTCGAGGTTTCCGCGGGCCGGGTGGACGATGCCGTCGATGTCCGCCGCCACGATGTCGCCCGGGTTCTTCTGCAGCAGGAGGCGGATGATCGCCGAGCCGGCCGCGCCGACGCCGCTGACCACGATCTTGCAGTCCTCGATGCTCTTGCCCACCACGCGCAGCGCGTTGCGCAGCGCCGCGACCACCACGATCGCCGTGCCGTGCTGGTCGTCGTGGAACACCGGGATGTCCAGCTGCTCGCGCAGGCGCTTCTCGATCTCGAAGCAGCGCGGAGCCGCGATGTCCTCCAGGTTGATGCCCGCGTACACCGGGGCCAGCGCCTTGGCGATCATGATGATCTCTTCGGTGTCCTGGGTGTCCAGGCAGACCGGCCACGCGTCGACGTCGGCGAACTTCTTGAACAGCGCCGCCTTGCCCTCCATCACCGGCAGCGCCGCGGCCGGGCCGATGTTGCCCAGGCCGAGGACCGCGGACCCGTCCGTCAGCACCGCGACGGTGTTGCGCTTGATGGTCAGCCGGCGCGCGTCCTCGGGGTTGGCGGCGATCGCCTGGCAGACGCGGGCGACACCCGGGGTGTAGGCGCGGGAGAGGTCGTCACGGTTGCGGAGCGCGACCTTGGGCGTGACCTCGATCTTGCCGCCGAGGTGGATCAGGAACGTCCGGTCGGACACCTTGCGCACCCGGACGCCGGGCAGCGAATCGAGCGTCTGGGTGATGTCGTTCGCGTGGTTCTCCGACAGCGCGTTGGCGCTGATGTCGACCACGATCGAGTCGGAGTGGGACTCGACGACGTCGAACGCGGTCAGCACGCCGCCGACGCGCCCGACGGCGGCGGTCAGGTCCCCGGCCGCGGTGACCGAGGCCGGGGCCTCGACCCGGACGGTGATCGAATATCCGGGACCGGGAACCGGCATGGCACTACCCCCGTGTGGGAAAAGCGGGCTGGGACGGAGGGAAACCTACTCCCGTGACCGCCCTCACGAGGGGCCGATACCGGTACTGACCAGTAACTCTCGCTACCGGTTGATCTCGGTCTCCGGGTGCACATAGGGCACCGTGTCGAGCGGGAAGGCGATGTCGCCGAACGGCGACAGCGCGCCCTGGCGGTCGGACGCGAGCTCGGTCACGGGGTGCTCGCCGGCCTCGCCGGGCCAGGTCGGATCGACGCCCTTGTGCTTCTTCTCACCCTTGGCCACAACGTCCTCCACAGCCGTCCACGGTTGTACCCGGACAGTCTGCCTGAGCCCGCGCGGCCCGGCTCAACCGCCCGGTACCCTGGTCTTCTATGCCCGCGACCTCCTTGGCGGACTGGCTGCGTGCGGAGCCCGACGGCGCGCTCGCAGAGCTGCTCCGCACGCGGCGCGACCTGTCCACGCCGCCGCCCTCCGACAGCACGGTGCTGGCCACCCGGGCCGGCACGCCGGGCTCGGTCGCGCGCGCCTGCGAGGACCTCGACACCGTCACCATCTCCGTGCTCGAAGCCTGCCTGCTCGCCGGCGCCGACCGCGACCCCGTGCCGGTCGAAGACGTCGCGAAGCTCGTCGGGGCCGACATCGCCGAGCCGCTGGCCCGGCTGCGCGCGCGGGCGCTGGCCTGGGGCCCGGACGACGCCGTGCGCGTGCCGCCCGCCGCCCGCGAAGCCCTCGGGCCGTTCCCGGCCGGGCTGGGCGCGTCCTCGGCGGCGCTGGCCGGCGAAGACCTCGAAGCCCGGCTCGCCGAGCTGTCCGAAGACGAGCGCGCGGTGCTGAACGCCCTCGCCGCCGGGCCGCCCATCGGGCGCACGCGCGACGCCGGGCGGGAGTTTTCGCTCGAAAAGGCCGAGACGCCGGTGCAGAAGCTGCTCGCCCGCGGCCTGCTGCTGCGGCGCGACGACCAGACCGTCGAACTGCCGCGCGAGCTCGGCGTCGCGCTGCGCGGCGGGGTGTTCGCGCCGGGCGCGCTCACCGAGCCGGAGCTGCCGCGCCACCCGCACCAGACGTCCACTTTGGACCAGGCGGCGGCCGGCGAGGCGATGGAGTTCCTGCGCCACACCGAAGCCCTGCTGCGCTCGTGGTCGGCCGCGCCGCCGCCGGTGCTCAAGTCGGGCGGTCTCGGCGTGCGCGAGCTGAAGAAGCTCGCCAAGGACCTGGAGATCGACGAGACCCAGGCGGTGCTGCTGGCCGAGCTGGCCGTGGGCGCCGGGCTCGTCGCGGACAGCGAGGCGACCGTGCCCGAGTGGGTGCCGACGACGCTGACCGACTCGTGGCTCGCGTCGCCGACCGCGCAGCGGTGGATGACGCTCGCCCAGGCGTGGCTGGAACTGCCGCGGCTGCCGGGGCTGGCCGGCGGCCGCGACGCCAAGGACAAGCCGATCGCGCCGCTGTCGGAGGAGCTGCGCCGCCCGCTGGCGCCGGTCACCCGGCGGCGGGTTCTCTCGGCGCTGGCCGACCTCCCCGCGGGCGCCGGGGTGAAGAGCGTCGACGAGCTCGTCGCGGTGCTGGCCTGGCGCGCCCCGCGCCGGGGCGGGCGGCTGCGGGACGAGACCGTCCGCTGGACGATGGCCGAGGCGTCGGCGCTGGGCCTGGTCGGGCTCGGCGGCGTCACGACGGCGACGCGCGCGCTGCTCGCCGACGACCGGCCGGCCGCGGTCGAGGCGATCCTGGACGCGCTGCCCGCGCCGGTGGACCACGTGCTGCTGCAGGCCGACCTGACGGTCGTCGCGCCGGGACCGCTGGAGCCGGAGCTGGCCACGGAGATGTCGGCCGTGGCCGACGTCGAGTCGGCGGGGCACGCGACGGTCTACCGGATCACCGAGGGCTCGGTGCGGCGGGCGCTGGACACCGGGCGCACCGCCGACGAGCTGCACGCGCTGTTCAAGGCCAAGTCGGCGACGCCGGTACCGCAGGGCCTGAGTTACCTGGTCGACGACGTCGCCCGCCGCCACGGCCGGCTGCGCGGCGGCACGGCGGCGTCCTTCCTGCGCTGCGACGACGAGGCGCTGCTGGCCGAGCTGCTGGCCCATCCGATCGCCGCGGAGCACGCGCTGCGGCTGATCGCGCCGACGGTCGTGATCAGCCCGGACCCGCTGCACGAGGTCCTGGCGGCCCTGCGCGGCGCCGGCTTCGCCCCGGCGGCGGAGGGCCCGGACGGCCGCGTGGTCGACATCCGGCCGGGCGGCCGCCGCCTGCCGGCGAAGGCCCGGGCGGCCCGCCGCAGCCCGGGCGAGCAGGCGGTCCTGACCGAGGACCAGGCGGCCCGGATCGTCTCCAACCTCCGTGCGGGTGACGCGGCGACGGCCCGCCGCCGGGGCTCGGCGGTCCGCGCGCCGGTCGGCGGCGGCGCGGACACGTCGGCGACGCTGGAGCTGCTGTCCCGGGCCACGCTCGAACGCCGTGAGGTCTGGATCGGGTTCGTGGACTCGAAAGGGACCGCGAGCCAGCGCGTCGTCCGGCCGGTTCGCGTCGGCGGCGGCGTCCTCGAAGGGGACAACAACGAGCGGTACTCGCTGCACCGCATCACCTCCGCCGCCCTCGTCGAGGACTGACGCCGGATTCGGTGAATCGCCGCCGGAGGGCCCGGGCGGGTGGTAAGCCTGATCCATGAAGTGGGGAACGCGCGTGACCGCGGTGGCCGCCGCGACCGTCGTGGCCGGAGCCGCAACAGCGGCCACGGCCGACGCCGCCGGGCCGCCGGTCTACTCGAAGTACTCCGTCGGCGGGAGCACGCACATCGCGAAGGCGGACGTCTACCTGAACCTCGGGCCCGGGCAGTTCGAGGTGTACACCCTGATCGGGCCGTACAGCTTCACCGGCACGTTCACGCTGCCGCCGGTGCCCGTCACCCGGTCGGTGCCGGGCGTCGGCCGGATCGACGGGACCGTCACCTTCGGCCCCGGCCACGCCGAAGGCTCGATGTTCGGCGGGTTCTCCGGCTCGGCGACCTGGCCTGTCACGCTCTCCGACGTCCACGTCAACGGCATGCCGTACGACGTCGGCGCGAAGTGCGGCACGAAAGAGCCGGTGACCACCGCCCTCGCGTCGGACGACTTCGCCACCGGCCGCGGCGGCCGCCTCGAGTCGACCTACGCGATCGGGGCCTTCGAGAACTGCGGCTCGGCGACTCCGCTGATCAACGCCTTCGTCCCGGGCCCGGGCAACACCCTGGCCCTCGACCTCGCCGGTCAGAGCGCGCGCAGGCCGGCCAGGACGCGTTCCATGAACTCGCGGGACGACCGGTCGCCGAGGATCAGCTCGGTCTGGTGGATCAGCACCAGGCCGATGTCGGCCATGTCGCCGACCAGCACCTTCACCACGCCCAGCGGCAGCCGCAGGTGCGCGGCGATCTCCGCCACGGACCGGGTGTCCAGGCACAGGTCGCAGATCCGGCGGTGCTCGACCGAACGGACCCCGCGGTAGCGGCGCCCGTCATCGGACGTCGAGACCAGCGCCTCCAGGGCCAGGTTGTGGTCGGACCGCGTGCGCCCGCCCGTGCGGGTGTACGGGCGGACCCGCGAGTTCACCACCGGCACCGGGCTCGCCACCCGGGCGCGCTCGTTCCACGGCGGTTCTTCCCACGCCTCCGGCTGCGGGACCCAGCGGGTCTCCGGGTCCGGCGGGGGCGTCCAGTCGGCCGGCGGCGGGGCCCACGCGGGTGGCGGCGCGG
>NZ_PPHG01000095.1 GCF_002904295.1 Amycolatopsis sp. CA-128772 | reverse complement strand
GGGAGGCCGGGGCGCCGGCGGGCGCGGCGGAGCGGGCGGGCGGGCACCCCGCGGCGGGGTCCACGCCGGCTCCAGCGGCGGGGGTTCCGGCTGGTAGGTCTCTTCGTCCTGCCACTCCGGCTCGACGGGGTCGTAGCCGTCGTCGGCGAACTCGGGCGCGTGCGTGCCCGGGTAGCCCGCCGGCTCCGGCTGCCGGGGCGCGTAGCCCGGAGGGTCCGGACGCGAATAGTCATCGTCCGCATAGCCCGCCGGCTCCGGACGCCGAGGCGCATAGCCCGGAGGGTCCGGACGCGAATAGTCATCGTCCGCATAGCCCGCCGGCTCCGGACGCCGAGGCGCATAGCCCGGAGGGTCCGGACGCGCATAGTCATCGTCCGCATAGCCCGCCGGCTCCGGACGCCGAGGCGCATAGCCCGGAGGTTCCGGACGCGAGTAGTCGTCGTCCGCGTAGCCCGCGGGTTCCGGAGCGGCGTAGTCGTCGTCCGCGGACGAGCCCCACTCGCGGGTGTCCTCGTCGGTGTAGCCCTGCGCGTCCGGCTTCGGGCGCGCCGGCTTGCGCTTGGGCATGATCATCGACAGCGTCGACATGTCGAACTTGCTGGGCGAATCGAAACCCTCGCGCTCGGTGCCGCGGTGCAGTGCGTCCCAGCCGCTGGAGTCAGGATCGTCGAATCCCGAAATCCTCATCTCGTCCTACCCACGCACGCCGCCCTGGAGCTGCGCGCGCAACTCGGGGGTGATCTGCTGGCCGACCCGCTCGACGAGCAGGGTCATCTCGTAGGCGACGGTGCCGATGTCGCACGTCGGCGCGGCCAGCACCGCCAGCGACGAACCGTCCGAGACCGACATGAGGAACAGGTAGCCGCGCTCCATCTCCACCACGGTCTGGTTGACACCGCCCGCTTCGAAGCAGCGCGCGGCCCCCGCGGTCAGGCTGATCAGCCCGGACGCGACCGCTGACAGCTGCTCGGCGCGTTCCTGCGGCAGCCCTTCCGACGGCGCCAGGAGCAGCCCGTCCGCGGACACCAGAACGGCGTGCGCGGCGCCGGGCACCCGGCGCACGAAGTCCGTGATGAGCCAGCCGAATGTGCCCTGGCCGGAAGCCGTCACTACTGCTCCTCCTTGCTCGTGCGGCGCCGCGCGCCGCACCCCGGAGCGCCCGGCACGGCCGGTCGGCGACGCCACCGTAGAGCGTATTCGCACCACCGGCGGTGTCGAGCCCGCCACCGCCCGGCCGCTGCGCACCCTACGTGTGCAGGCGGCCTTGTCCGGCGCCGACCCGGCCCGCGACCCGCGTCCGCACGTCACTCCACGGCGTCGCCCCCGATCCGCGCCGGCACACTGTCGGTGCAGGTCAGCCCCGGTAGATGGGGCCCGGATGGGTGATGACGCCCCGAACGGCAGCAGGCGACCGCGACCGGATCTTCCTTCGGACGGGGGTAGCACTCCCCGAAGTGGGTGAAGCACGCGGAGTTCACTCCAACGGCCGCATCCGGATCGGGGCGTCATGGGCTAGCCCGCGCGCAACGCCGAATCGTGCGCGATCGCGTGCTGAACGACCGAGATCAACACCTGCTTCGCGGACTCGCGCTCGCGCGCGTCGCACGCCATGATCGGGACCGACGGCGCGATGGTGAGCGCGTGCCGGACGTCCTCGATCTGGTGGTGCAGCAGCCGGTCGAAGCAGTTGATGGCCACGACGTAGGGCAGCTTCCGGTTCTCGAAGAAGTCGATCGAGGGGAACGCGTCGGCGAGCCGCCGCGTGTCCACCAGCACGACCGCGCCGATGGCGCCGACCGCGAGGTCGTCCCACATGAACCAGAACCGGTGCTGGCCCGGGGTGCCGAACACGTACAGCACCAGGTCCGAGTCCAGCGAGATGCGCCCGAAGTCCATCGCCACCGTCGTGGTGGTCTTGTTGGGCGTGGCCGAGGTGTCGTCGTGCCCGACGCTCGCCTCGGTCATCATGGCCTCGGTGGTCAGCGGGTCGATCTCGGAGATCGCTCCGACCAGCGTTGTCTTCCCCGAACCGAACCCGCCGGCGACCACGATCTTGGCCGACGAGGTCGGACCCGTCACCTGCGGCGCGTTCGCGTCGGAGTCAAATTCTCCGAAGCCCACTGAGCACCCTTTCCATGAACTCGATACTCGGGCGGTCGCCCACGGTCGGGCTGCTGGAGTGCACCAGCACCAGCCCGAGGCCCGCCACGTCACCAATCAACACCCGCACCACGCCGAGCGGCAGGCGCAGCAGCGCCGCGACCTCGGCCACCGACCGGGTGTCGAGGCACAGGTCGCAGATCGACCGGTGCTCGGGCACCCGGACCCGGTCGAGCATCCGGCCCTGTTCGCTCGTCGAAATCAGCGCCTCGATCGCCAGATCGAGGGTCGCCTTCGTCCGGCCCCGGGTCCGGAAGTACGGCCGGACCAGGCCCGACGTCTCCATCTCGGTCGCCGGCGGCTCGTCGACGTACTCCTGGTGGGCCTGCCGCGGCAGCGCCGCGGCCAGCTCGCCGGAGTCCGGCCCCGACCCGAAGTCGCGCTCGGTCGTGTACGCCGCGAAGTCACGCGCGTCGTACAGCGGCCCGCTCGACCCGCCGAACAGCTCCGCACCCGGGCCGCCGAGCAGGCGGTCACGGTACTCCGTGCCGCCGGCCTGGATCGGCCGGAGCGGTTCCTGCCCGGCACCCGAGTCGGTCAGCCAGTTCGGTGGCTCCCGGACGGGGTCGCTGTCGGAAGCCTGCACCCGCCGCGCCCGCCACTCCCGGTCGACGCGGTCCCGGAACGACTGCCAGTCCTCCCGGCCGTCGTCCGGTTGCTCGGACCACCCGCCGGAGAAGTCGTCACCGAGCCGCCCATCACCCCTCAAGCGCCCGTCGTCCACGGCTCTCTCCTCGGTTCCCAGGTCCTCAGCGGCGGACGGTCGCGCCCTGCAGTTGCGCCCGCATCTCCGGAGTCAGCTGCTGGCCGACCCGCTCCACCAGCAGGGTCATCTCGTAGACGACCAGGCCGATGTCACTCTCCGGCGACCCCAGGACCGCCAGGCACGAACCGTCGGAAACCGACATGAGGAAGAGGAAACCGTTGGCCATCTCGACCACGGTCTGCGCCACCGTGCCGCCTTCGAACACCTTGGCCGCACCGCGCGCGAGGCTGGTCAGCCCCGACGCCACCGCCGCCAGCTGGTCGGCCCGGTCCTTCGGCAGGCCACGCGAAGCCGCCAGGAGCAGGCCGTCGGCCGACACCACGACCGCGTGGGCCGCGCCGGGCACCCGGTGCACGAAATCCGTGATCAGCCAAGCGAAGCTGCCGGCATTGTTCGCCTTGGCATGCGCTTGGCCGTTCGGCTGCGCGGAGCCACCCGGCTGCATTGCACCCGCCCGTGTCACTTTCACTCCTCACTGCTGTCTGTGGTGTTGCCACGCCCCGGAACCCTGCTGGTTTCCAGCTGTTCTTCGCCCGGGAGTTCCTTCAACGCGTGCCGTCCCGAGGTGTAGCCCCGCTGGAAGCTTGCCATCCGGCTCCGCGCCGCGGACGCCGAGCGGGTGATCGCACCCGTTCCGGGCATCCCCGCGGTGTTGTCCGCGAAGCTGTTCTGCGGCGGAGCGTCGACCGAAGGACTGTTGATCGAGCCCGGCACCAGGTACTGGTTCGGGACGCGCTTGGGCAGCCCGGCCGGGGTGATCTCCTCGTTCTTGGACTCCAGCAGCGACTGCGCCGCCTGCCAGCCGTCGTCGGAGGCGCTGTGCCAGCCGTCGTCGGGCGGGAGGAGCGGGTGCCGGGTCGCCGCGGTCGGCTGCAGCTCGTCGGCGGGGGCCGGCGGCGGCGGCGCGACGGGCTTGGCGATGACCGTGGCGGGAGGCTCGTCGGAGCCGGTGAGCGGCGGCAGGTTCGGGTCGTCGCCCTCGCGCTGCGGTGCCACCGGGTCGGCAGCCGAGTCGTCGCCCTCACTGAACCAGCGTGACAGCACCGACTGGTAGATCGGCAACCGCCGGGTGGGTACGTCGTCTTCGAGCGCCGACGAACCGACCCCGGTGACGGGCGGCGGGGGCGGCGGCGGCTCCTCCGGCGGCACGAACTTCGGCTCGCGCTTGGGCAGCACCAGCGGCGCGAACTGCGTGTCACCGGCCCGCGAGCTGGCGCCGTCGCCGTTCGCCGACGGCGTCAGCGGCGCGAGGTCCTCGGCCGTCGGCCAGGCCGGCGTCTCGGGCTTCGGCAGCTCGGGCGACAGGAACGGGCCCGCCGCACGGCCGCCGCTGACCAGGTCGTCGAGGCTGATCGGCTGGTCGAGCGGGACCAGGCCGCCCTGGCTCGGCACCGGGTCGTGCGCCGGCGGCGGTGGGGGCGGTGGCGGCGCGGACGGCGGCACCGGGGTGTGCGTCTGCGTCTGGTCGAAGTCGGAGCGGGCCGCCGGGATCGGGATGCTCGGCATCGACATCGACGTCTCGGACCGGTTCGCCGGCGGCGGCGTCTGCCGCTGCATGCCCGGGCGGAGCTGGGTGAGCAGCTCGGCCGGGACGACGACCCGGGCGATCACGCCGCCTTCGATGTCCTCGTTCTCGCGCAGCCGGACCTCGATGCCGTGGCGCTTGGCCAGCCGCGAAACCACGTACAGACCCATTCGCCGGGTCACCGACACGTCCAGGTCCGGCGGGTCGGCCAGGCGCGAGTTGACCTCGGCCAGCCGCTCCTCGCTCATCCCGACGCCGTGGTCGGTGACCTGGATGGCCAGCGCCTTGCGGCGGGTGACCACGGCCCGGACGATGACCTTCGTCTCCGGCTCGGAGAAGTAGGTCGCGTTGTCGAGCAGCTCGGCGAGGACGTGCACGAGGTCGTGGATCGCCAGGCCCTGGACCGCGACGTCGGGCACGATGCCGACCTCGATCCGGGCGTACTGCTCGATCTCCGACACCGCGGCGCCGATGACGTCGGCGGCGGGCACCGGCTTGGGCACCGACTTGGCCAGGCCGGCGCCGGAGAGCACCAGCAGGGACTCACCGTTGCGCCGCAGCCGCGTCGCGAGGTGGTCGAGCTCGAACAGGCTGGCCAAGTGGTCCGGGTCCTGCTCGTCGGCCTCGAGCCGGTCGATGACGCCGAGCTGGCGTTCCACCAGCCGCTGCGACCGCCGCGAC
The DNA here is from genome assembly GCF_002904295.1 of Amycolatopsis sp. CA-128772. GTDB lineage: Bacteria > Actinomycetota > Actinomycetes > Mycobacteriales > Pseudonocardiaceae > Amycolatopsis. Next base: position 12,994 of record NZ_PPHG01000095.1, on the reverse strand, counting down.
AGGTTCACGAAGATGCCGTTGACGTTCTCGCGCAGGAGGGCCTGCTCGGCGGCCATCTTGACGGCCTGTTCGTGGACGATGTCGAACGACCGCGCGACCTCGCCGATCTCGTCGCGGGAGGTGACGGGCACCGGCTGGACGGCCTTCTTCGAAGCGCCGACCGGGTCCGGGTCGTCGAGGATCGCCTGCACGGTTTCCGGCAGCCGGGTGTAGGCGACATCCAGCGCGCTCTTCCGCAGCACCCGCAGCGGGCGCAGCATCAGGCGGGCGACGACGAGCATCAGCGCGATGGCCGCGGCCAGCGCGGCGAGCACGCCGGCACCGCCGAGCCAGGCCGAGTTGACCGCCGCCGTGGCGAGGTCGTCGGCACGGGTCTTCAGCTGGGCCAGCAGGTTCGACTCGACCGCGTGCAGCTTGTCGGCCGACACGGTGCTGTCCTTGCCGAGCGCGGTGGTGTCGATGCTCGGCGGGTCGTTCTGCTGGGCCAGCGCGAACGCCGAGGTCTGGATCCGGCGGCGGTCGTCGACCTCCGGGCCGGAGTAGGTGTCGTTGTAGAGCTGGCGCTGGTCGTCGTCGGCGTTGGCGAGGAACGCCGCGACGGAGGCGTCCGCGCTGGACGCCGACGCGTGCGTCTGGTCCAGGAGGTCGCCGGGGAAGTTTCCGCGGAACGCGGCGATCTGCAGCTGGGCGTCGGCGCGGGTGGTGAACTCCTTCGCCTCGCTGATCGCCTGCGTGCTCGTACCGAGGCGGAGCACGTCCCGGTCGGTGACCGCGGTGGTCACCTCGCGGCCGAGCTCGATGAGCGAGTCGAGGATGCCCGAGTAGGCGGTCAGCACCGTGATGTCGGGCAGGCCGTTCTGGGCGTTGAACGCCGCCCGCAGCGGACGCAGCGCGTCGAGGCGCTGGAGGCCGCGCGTGTAGCGGTCCTTGGTCGCCTGGTCGTCGTACTTGAGGCTGCCCGCCGCGTTGCGCAGGTCCGAGACCTCGCGGTCGACCTTGGCGATCTGCGCGTCGAGGCCGGTCTGCAGCAGCTGGTTGCTCGACGAGATCCGGGCGACCGCGAGGGAGCGCTCGTTCTGCAGCTCGTGCACCACTGTGGTGACCTTGACGGCGAACGCGACCTGGTCGGCGGTCCGCTGGAACTCGGCCGCCTCCCGGGCGTCGTCGACCACGCGCAGCGCCCCCAGCGCCAGCGCGGTGAGCGTCGGGATGATCAGGACGGCGGCCAGCTTGGAGCGCAGCCGCCAGTCGCGCATGCCGGAGAAGAACCCGGCCTTCCGGCCCGGACTCTCACCGGGTGACTGCGCAGGGGCCCCTCCCACCCCCGCGGCGTCTTCGTTCGGCACCGCCGCACCACCATCATCGTTCGTGCTCGTGAAGCTTTGGTTGGTCCAGCGCCCGCCAGGGCGCATCGCGTTCTCCTCAGTCACTCGTCTGCACGCTCCCGGCGCTCCGGCGCTCCGGCCGATCGGAAGGAGCCCAGCGCGAGACGGTACCCGTACGGGTGAAAAGATCGTCTTCGACGGCGGTTCCCGAACCCCGTCCAGCCGGACGGAATCGGTTCAGCTCGAGCATCACGGTCGGGTCCCTGCGCTGGTCTTGCATCGTCTGTTGGTCCGGCCTAGCCCACCGGCGCGGCGGCTGTGGCCGGCCGGGCAGTGGCCAGTACGGGGAAATTTCTCTCAGGGAAAGCACAGCCTGTGCTGGTAAACCGAAGGTCGGTTGGCTCGGCCATCCAGGCACTCTCTCTCACTACATCGGAGGTTGTTACCTCCCCGCAGGTGCAGAGGGTAGCGAACGCCCGGGGAAGATGTAACCCTCCCGACTCGACCCGCTCGATGTTGCACAGCGTTCGCTCAGTCGACACACAGCTGGTCATCGCGGATTCAGGACCTGCCCCCTACGCTGGGTGAACCGCTACGACGAGTGGAGCAGTGGGTCTAGACCAGAGGCCGAAAGAGTGACGTGCGCCACTCTGTCAGGTAGTGATTCCACCCATTGTGAGCAAGCTGTCACGTTCTCTACAGTGGCCCGCGTGACTCCCGAGAATGAGTCACGCACTTCCACTGAAATCGGTTCCCCAACCGTCACTTTCTTCAAGGAGCAGGCCTTGCTTGGAAACGCCATGAGCAGTGGCCGGGTTCGCACTCGCCGCGCCGCGCTCGGGCTCGCCCTCACCGTCGCAGCCGCCACGGCCCTCACCGGCTGCAGTGCGCTCGGCTCGGACGACTCGAACGCCTCGTCGACCGGGGGCGGCCTGGAGAAGTCGAAGATCAAGGTCTCCATCATGCCGACCACGGACCTGGCCCCGTTCTGGCTGGCCCAGGACGGCGGCTACTTCAAGGCCGAGGGTCTCGAGGTCGAGCAGATCGTCGCCAAGAGTGGCCAGGAGTCGATGACGAAGGCGCTCAACGGCGAGGCCGACATCGCCCTCTCCACCTACACGCCGTTCTTCGTCGCGAAGAGCAAGGGCGCCGCGGACATCCAGCTCGTCGCCGACGGCACGTCGGTCAACGCCAAGAGCAACGCGATCGTCACGGTGCCGACCTCGAACGTGAAGACGGTCAACGACCTGGCCGGCAAGCGGATCGCGATCACGGCCATGAACACCGCGTCCGACATCCTGACCAAGTCGGTCATGAAGGACCACGGCGTCGACTTCACCACCGTCAAGTGGACCCTCATCCCGCTGCCGAACATGGCGGCGGCGCTGAAGGACAACCAGGTGGACGCGGCCTACATGCCGGAGCCGATGCTCTCGCAGGCGGCCAAGACCGTCGGCGCGACGCCGGTCGTCGACATCAACACCGGCGCCAGCCAGGACTTCCCGCTGACCGGCTACGGCTCGACGACGAAGTGGGTCCAGGCGAACCCGAAGACCCTCGCCGCCTTCCAGCGGGCGATGAAGAAGGCCACCAGCGACGCGCTCAACGACCGCTCGAAGGTCGAGCCGCTGCTGGTCAAGTACGCGAAGATCGACGAAGACACGGCCAAGCTGCTCACCCTGCCCGGCTACGGCTCCACCCTGGACGCCCGGCGCCTGCAGCGGGTGCCCGACCTGCTGCTGCAGATGGGCGTCATCACCAGCAAGGTCGACGCCGCGCCGATGATCGCGCCGCAGGCCACCAGCTGACGTGACGACCTGACGTGAAGAAACTGCTTCGCGGCCTGGCCGGCCTGGTCGGCTTCCTCCTGTTCTGGGAGGTCGTCGTCCAGGTCGGCCTGGTCAGTAGGACGTTCACCCCGCCGCCGAGCGTGGTCCTGGTCACCGTCTGGGACCTGCTGGGCGACCCCGAATTCATCCGCGACATCGTCGCCACGATGCTCGCCTGGCTGATCGCCATCGTCATCGCGATCCTGATCGGCGTACCCGCCGGCCTGCTGCTCGGCAGCGTCCCGGCGTTGCGCACGGCCACCGCCGCGATCGTCGAGTTCCTCCGGCCGATCCCGGTCACCGCGCTGGTTCCCCTGGTGCTGCTGGTGATCGGCTCCGGCCCGGACGCGAAGATCGCCCTCGCCGTCTACGCCTCGCTGTGGCCGATCATGTTCAACACGATCTACGGCATGGGCGAGATCGACCCGGTGCTGATGGAGACCGCTCGCGCGTGCGGGACCAGCCGGTTCCGCATCCTGACGTCGGTCGCGCTGCCGCAGACCGCGCCGTTCGTCTTCACCGGCGTCCGGCTGTCGGCGACCATCTCCCTGATCGCCGTGGTCAGCGTCGAGTTCCTGGCCGGTTCCCAGCTCGGCCTCGGCAGCTTCATCATCGTCGCCAGCACCGGTTCGATCCGGTTCGACCTGGTCCTCGCCGGTACGGTGGTCGCGGGCGTGCTGGGCTACCTGATCAACGAGGGGCTCGAACAGCTCGGCCGGCGGTTGTTCCGCTGGAGCACGGTGGACCGGGAGGCGATCGCGTGACGACGGCGACTCTTTCCGGGCGGGTCGGCAGGCGGGCCGCGCGCGGCGCCGCCACGGTCGTCCGCAACTGGCTGCTGTTCGCGATCCTGGTGGTCGGGTGGGAGTTCGCCGCCCGGGCGGCCGGCAGCAAGTTCTTCCCGCCGCCGACCGAGATCGCGGCCACCGCCGCCAAGCTGTGGTTCACCGGGCCGGCCTCGCACCTGTTCCTCACCGACGCGGTGTTCGACAACGTGTTTCCCAGTCTCGGCCGGACGCTCGGCGGGTGGGGGCTGGCCGCGCTCGCCGGCATCCTGCTCGGCGTGCTGCTCGGCCGGTCCGACACGGCGATGGACTACGTCGGCCCGCTGTTCGCGTTCTTCCGCTCGATCCCGCCGCCCACGCTGATCCCGGTGTTCGCGGTGCTGTTCGGGCTGAGCTCGGGCATGCAGATCGGGTCGATCATCTTCGGCGCGATCTGGCCGGTGCTGCTCAACACCGTCGACGGCGTCCGCTCGGTCGACCGGGTGAAGGTGGAGACGGCCCGCTCGTTCCGCACCCCCAAGCGGTACTGGGTCGGCATGGTGGTGCTGCCGGCGGCGGCGCCGAAGATCTTCGCCGGGATGCGGGTCAGCCTGTCGATTTCATTGCTGCTCATGGTCGTGTCCGAACTGGTCGGGGCCTACGACGGCATCGGCCGGTCCCTGCTGAACGCCCAGCAGGACTTCGAATTCCCGACCATGTGGTCGTGGCTGGTGCTGCTGGGCATCCTCGGCTACGTCTTCAACACGCTCTTCCTGGCCGCGGAACGACGGGTGCTGGCCTGGCAACCGACCCGCCTCGGCCGTGACTGACGCTCGGAAAGGCCTCTCCCCCATGACAACCATGCTCGAAGTGTCCGGCCTCAGTCACCGCTACGGCACCGGCGCGAAGGCGCACACCGCGGTGAACGACCTGTCGTTCACCGTCGAGGCCGGGCAGCTGGCCAGCATCGTCGGCCCGTCCGGCTGCGGGAAGTCGACGCTGCTGCGCTGCATCGCCGGCCTGACCCCCTCGACCGAGGGCACGGTGAGCCTGCACGGCGACCGCGTCTCGGGCGTGCCGGACGACCTCGCCGTCGTGTTCCAGGACTACAGCCGGTCGCTGTTCCCGTGGCTTTCGGTGCAGAAGAACGTCGAGTTCCCGTTGCGGTGGCGGCAGATTTCGCGCGCCGAGCGGCGGGCGCGGGCGGCGGAAGCGCTCGAGCAGGTCGGGCTGTCCGGCGTCGGCGGCAAGTACCCGTGGCAGCTGTCCGGCGGCATGCAGCAGCGGGTGTCGATCGCCCGCGCGCTGGCCAGCCGCCCGGCGCTGCTGCTGATGGATGAGCCGTTCGCCTCGGTCGACGCCCAGACGCGCTTCGAGCTCGAGGACCTGACCCGGCGCGTGCAGCGCGAGCAGGGCAGCACGATCCTGGTGGTCACCCACGACATCGACGAGAGCGTCTATCTTTCCGACCGGGTGCTGGTGCTGTCGAAGTCGCCGGCGTCGATCGTGGCGGACCTGCCGGTGGCGCTGCCCGCTTCGCGGGACCAGATCACGACGCGCGAATCGGCGGAGTTCGTGACGCTGCGCGGCGAAGTGGCGCGGCTGCTGCACGGCGGCAGCCCGGAGGAGGCCGCCACGGCCGCTTCCGACGCCGCCGAGTGGGACCTGGCCGAGCGGGCTTCCGACGTCACGGAGAGCCGGGCCGTGAACTGACCCGAGTCCGCTGAGGACGCCCGGCGGCCGGACCGGCCGCCGGGCGTTTTTGTCAGTACAGGGACCGGTTCGACGCGACGACCCGGACGTGCACCAGCGTCGGCCGGGGGTCGGCCAGCGCCGCGGTGAGGCCGGGGACCAGGTCCGCCGGCTCGGTGATCGTCACGCCGTGGCAGCCCATGCTTCCGGCCAGCGCCGCGAAGCCGATGCCGCCCAGTTCGGTGCCCGGCAGCTTCTCGCCGCCGATCGCGTCGCCGAGGATGCGGACCGCCGCGTACTCGGAGTTGTCCAGGATGACGAAGGTGACCGGCAGTTCCTGGCGCGCGGCCGTCCACAGGGCCTGGATGCCGTACATGCTCGAGCCGTCGCCGATGACGCCGACGACCGTGCGATCCGGCCGGGCGAGCGCGGCGCCGACCACGCCGGGGATGCCGTAGCCGAGCGTGCCGCTGGCCATCGTCAGGAAGCCGGTGTCGGTGGCCGTGATCGGCAGGTGGTCGTGCAGGACCCCGCGGTGGCTGGGCGCCTCTTCGACGACCAAAGCGTTGTCCGGCAACAGGTCCGCGAGCGTCGAATAGACGAGCTCGCCGGTCAGCTGTTCGCCGCCGGGTTTCGCGGGCCGCTTCCGCGGCGCCGGCGCGGGCCGGGAGCTGCGCTCGACGACGTTGAGCAGCGCACGGACGCCCAGCTTCGGCGTGGCGCGGATGCCGGTGCCTTCGAAGGCGCGCGCGAGGACCTGCTCGTCGTCGCTGACGATGAACAGCGGCGGCAGCGGGGTTTCCCCGCGCCCGCGGTCGACGTGGTAGGTGAAGGCGGGCGCCCCGAGCACGAGGACGAGGTCGTGCCGGGCGAGCGCGTCGGCGACGGCACCGCGTTCGGGGTCGAGGAACCCTTGGAACAGCGGGTGGTCCTCGGGGAACGAGCACCGGTAGGACATCGGCGCGACCCACACGGCGGCGTTGAGCCGTTCGGCGAGCGCGACGGTTTCCACCACGGCCCCGTCCTGGTCGACGGCACCCCCGACGACGATCGCCGGCCGCTCGGCGGCTTCCAGGGCGGCGTGGAGCTCGTCGACGGCCTCGGGATCGGGCGCGAACCCGCGGATCCGGGGCCGCGAGACGATGGGCCGTTCGGTGGTGGCGGACCAGTCATCGGCCGGCACGGAGACGAAAACCGGCCCGGGTGGCCCCTGCGTGGCCACGTGGTAGGCCCGCGCGAGCGCGGCCGGCACGTCCTCGGCGGAGGCGGGCTCGACGGACCACTTCACGTAGGGCTTGGGGAATTCGGGCGCCTCCATGGCCCCGAGGAAGGGCTCGTGCGGGATGAGCGACCGGATCTGCTGCCCGGCGACGACGATCATCGGCGTCCGGTTGCGGTAGGCGGTGAAGAGGCTGCCCAGCCCGTGCCCGACCCCGCCGGCGGAGTGCAGGTTGACCAGAACGGCCTTGCGGGTGGCCTGGGCGTAGGCATCGGCCATCGCGACGACGGCGGATTCCTGCAGGCCGAGGACGTAGTCGAAGTCGTCGGGCCAGTCGGTGAGGAACGGCACCTCGGTGGTGCCGGGGTTGCCGAACACCGTGGTGAGGCCGAGTTCGCGGAGGAGTTCGCGGGTGGCGTCCAGCACCGTGCGCTTGATCATGCGGACAGGTTAACGCTTAGCCTTGCGAAGGAAAGCCCCCCAAGCGGCCGAACTGACGGTGAGGGTGCCCCCGGAACGGTCCTTGGTGTCGCGGATCCGCGACACCGGGCCGAGCGAGACCTCCACGCAGTTCTCTTCGGTCCCGCTGTAACTGGACTTACGCCACATCATGCCTCCAAGTCGGCGATCACCTGCCCGATGAGCGCGCCGGAATCCTGCTCGCTCAGGGCCAGTGCCACCATCGCCCGCTGGGCCGCCCGGTAGTCGGCCACCTGCTGCTCATCGTAGAGGTAAGCACTGCCGCGGTACTGCTCCAGGAAGACGATCGGAGGCAGGTCGGCGAAGTCGAAGATCACGAAGGAACCGTTGAGGCCGGGGTGGAACTCCTCGGTGTCCGGCAGCACCCGCAGGCTGATGTTCCGCCGACCGGCCAGTTCGGCGAGGTGCCTGAGCTGCGGGGCCATGATCTCCGCGCCGCCGCGCCGCTGCCGCAGCGCGGTTTCGGCGAGGAGTGCGGTGTAAGGCGAGGGATTCCGCCCGGTCAGCACCTCCTGGCGCATCAGGCGCACCTTGATCCGCAGCTCTTCCTCCGCCCGCGGCCGCCCGGCGGCCGCGAGGATCGTCCGCACGTAGTCGGGGGTCTGCAGCAGCCCGGGAATCAGCAGGGGTTCCCAGGCGAAGATCGCCGAGGCCGTGCGCTCGTACTCGATGAAGGCCGAGAGCTTGGGCGAGATCCCGGGAATGCTGTGCTCGAGCCAGTTGGGCTCGCGGGCGTTCCTCGCCAGTTCCAGCAACCGCTTCCGCTCCACCGGCTCCACCCGCAAGGCCCCGAGCAGGAGCGCCACCTGCTCGATCTTGGGCACGCGGGTTCCGCTTTCCCAGTGCGAGAGATCTTGCGCCACCACCCCGGCCAGCCGCGCCAGTTCGCGCACGCCGAGGTTCCGCGCCGTCCTCGCCGCGCGGAGGCCGAAGCCCAGTGCGCGGGACCGCGGTGTCGCTACCAGTGTTGCCATGTGCACATTGTGTCATCGGCCACCGGCAGAACCGGGCAACCGGGGCCGTCGCGAACTCGCGACGGCCCCGCTCCGCAGCACTCAGCCGAGCAGGCCGGAAAGGCCGCTGCCCTTGAACGAACCCCAGCCCGTGACCTGGTCATACCCCGTCCCGGCGCTGAACCCCGTCGTGCCGTGCAGGGTGTTGTGGCCCGTCGTCACGTCGTGGAAGCCCGTTCCGTACGACGAGCCGTTCCCGATCGCGTAGAATTTCGCATTCAGGTTCCCCAGCCCACCGCCGTGGACCTGGTTCTGCAGCGCCGTGAAGGCCGCCCACAGCGGGGTTGCGCCCGATGTGCCGCCGACCGTCTCCCACGTTCCCGCGCTGTAGATGTAGTACCCCGACGTCGGGGACGCGTCCGCCGAGACGTCCGGCACCTTGCGGTACGTCGTGCTCTGGGCGGACTGCCACGACGGGGCCGTGAACACCGTCGAGATGCCGCCGCCCGTCGAACCGCCGCTGTTGCCGTCGTTCCACGTCGACTCGCTGCTGTAGCCGTTGGACGACGTCACGTTCAGCTTCGTGCCGCCCACGCCCGTCACGTTCGGGCTCGACGCCGGGAAGTCCACGCCGCGGGCCGCCGAACCGGTCTGGCGGTAGCAATCCGTCGTGCCGTCGTCGCCCGCGGCCGCGAAGTACGAGATGCCCTCCGCCGTGCCCGTGGCGATCGCGCTGCTGACGCTCTTCGCCGCGCTCGACCCTTCGGCCGCTTCGCAGGCGCCCCAGGAGATCGAGACGACGTCGACCTTCGCGTCCGACGCGATCTTCTGGTACATCGCCAGCTCGCCCGCGCTCGAGTTCGGTGCCTCGTAGACGTAGTCGTTGGCCGCGGCCGCCAGTGCGTGGACGACCTCGATGTCGAGCTCGACCTCGATCTGGCCGTCGCCCGGGGCGGAGTCGTAGTTCGCGCCGCTGACGCCGACCGTCGTCACCGAGCCCGCCGAAAGGCCGTACGTGCTGTCGTACTTGGTGATGTTGGCCTTCTGGTAGCCGTCGAATTCGACGAACCCGACGTTCACGCCACGGCCGGTCGCCGACAGGCCACTGGTGCCGTACGCGGTCTTGAGCACCGGCGGCGTCACGGACTTGACGACGTTCGGCTGGGCGAGCGGCTTCGACGCGTGCGTGCGGACCGCGTGGTCGTCGAGGCCGACGACGTTGCCCACGACGTCCGACACGCTCGCGGGCACGGCCGGCGGGGCGTCGTTGGCGAAGAAGTCCCGTCCGGAGACGTTGTCGTGGTAGGTCCCGATCCGGGTGCGGAACGCCGATTCGAGCCGCGCGGCCGAACCGGTGAAGGTGACCGCCTGCCGGTTTCCGGAAACCTCGATCGCGGCGGCGCCCGCTTTCCCGAGGAATGAGACGACCTTGCCGACATCGGCCTGGGTCGGGCCGAACTCGGCATTGAACTGCGCCGGGCTCATGAAGTGGTGATATTGCGGCGAAGCGGGGTTCTGCACGTCCGCGAGGAACCTTTCCAGCGCCTGCTGGTTGTGCAGTTTCAGGGAGAGCGCCGCGGTGATCGGCCGGTCGGCCGGGACGTCGCCGGTGCGGGCGCTGTTGATCAGCGGCGCGACGTTGTCGGCCAGCGTGACCAGCGGTTCCGGTGCGGCGGCGGCGGGGATGGCCACGGCGAGGCCGAGCAACGCCGGCAACGGCACAGCGGCCGCGACGAGCTTGCGCAAGCGCATGGGGGATTTCCTCTCGGCGGTGGGGACCGGGCCTGCGCGGAATGCTCGCCGCAGGTTGCCGAGAAGCATAAGAAGACGTGATCAGCCCGAGGAACCTACTTTTGGCCGGTCTTTCGGCGGTTCCCATTTTCATTTTGCGGGCTGTTTACTTTTTCCTGATCATTCGATTATCGTCCGGATTGCCCGAGATCGTCGATGCGGTCCACGAGCTCCTGCGCCTCGGCGTTGCCGGAAAACCGGCCGGCGGCCGCCGAAAGGGATTGCAGCCGCTGGCGCACCCGCGGCGACCGCAGCGCGCCGGCCAGCTCGACCGCCTCCTCGCCGACGGTGGTGGCGACGTCGAGGTCGCCGTCCAGCGCGTGCACGGTGGCGAGCCAGATGAGCGTCAGCGAGCGGCTACGGGTCATGCCGCGCTGGTACCCGTCGATCGCCTCGGCGAGAGCCGGGATGCCGTCGCGGCCGTGCCGGATGTCGACCACCTGCGCCAGTTCGCCGTGCACCGTCCCGACCATCGCGGCCATGTCGGCCGGCCCGAAGAACGCGGCCCACGGCGACGGCTCGCGCTCCGAGGCCTCCGCGAACTCCTCGCGGGCGCGGCGCAGGTAGGTCAGCGCCCCGGTGACGTCGGCCTTCTTGGCGTACGCCCACGCCTGGTTGGCCGACAGGATCGCCTGGGCCAGCTTGGAGTGCGCCAGCAGGGCCGCTTCCCGGCCGCGCGCGAACTCCACCAGCGCCGCGTCGACGGCGCCGTAGTGCAGGTGCAGGCGTCCGACGCGGTACCGGATGTTGGCTTGCAGGTCGTCGTTGCCGGCTTCGACGGCCAGCTCCAGCGCCCGCGCGAACGCCATCAGCGCGGCGCCCGGGCGGTCCTGGTCGAAGTTCGTCCAGCCGGCCAGGTTGTACAGGTCGGCGACGGCGGTGCAGAGCCGCCCCAGGACCACGGCCTTGGCCACGCCGTCCAGCAACGCCACGGCGGTGGGGATCCGCGACTCGACGGCCACCCGGCACGACCCACCGCCGTAGCGGTAGTCCAGCGCCCTGAGTTCGGCGACGACCTCCTCGAGCCGCCGCACATCGGCGAGGCCCACGCGCGTGCCACGCCCTGCGTCCCGTCCTCCACTGCCGGTCATGGCAGCCCTCCGTCCGTAGAGAGCTGCCGATCGGGCAGCCCCGCTCATTCCCCGCCGGGCCAGGCCGGAGCCCGCTCCTTCGAGGGACTGGCACCGGGCAGCACCCCGGTGGCGGTCAGCACCACGCCCGTGGCGGTTTCCGCGATCTTGACGACGGCCAGCAGCCCGGTCAGGGCGAGTGAGCCGCCGAGCCCCAGTTTCGCGAATTCGTCTTCGCAAGTTTCGGTTCCGCGTTGCCGCGGTATCGCACCGGTCACGATTCCGCCTTCCGGCTTGTCGCGGACACGCTCGGACGATACCCGCGAGGAATCAGCCGCTCCCAGGCGAGAGAAATCCGCCGGATGGCCGAACTCCTGACATCCTGCTGTCCCCGCAACGAGTTCTCGAACTGAATACGCGCGCACACGGCGACGCCTCCTGCACTGCAGATCGATTACTGAAGATCGCCCGGACCACGAAATGCGGGACCACCGTAGCCAGCCGATCGCCCCGAAATCAGCCACCAACCAGGTCAAACTTGAAGTGGCCGTGCAGCAGCACGCGCAGTTCCGGCCGGCACCTTGCACAGGACGGATGCAATTTCACGAAACCCTGACCAAGACCATCGGCGGAACGCGGGAACATCGGCGGAAATCGTTTCACGCCGCCGATTCTGCGTCAGGTTGGCGAATTTTTCAGGATTTGACGAGCTCGACCCAGGTGCGCACGGTGGCGGCGTCGACCGGCGCCTGCCAGCCCCCCGGCCGCACCGCGCTCCCGACGTGGAACCCGCGTACGCCGCCCGCGCGCAAGAGGTGGACCTGCTGCGCCCGCAGGCCGCCGCCCACGAGCAGTTCCGGGCCGCTCTCGCGCTGTGCGAGCCGCTGCAGCACGGAAAGGCCGCTCCCCACGCCGTTCGGGTGACCGGCGGCGAGCACGGTGTCGCAGCCGAGGGACGCCAGCTGGTCGTACGCGCGCAGCGGGTCGCGGGTGCGGTCGATGGCGCGGTGGAACGTCCAGGGCAGGTCGCCGACCTCCTTGATCAGCGCCTCGCAGGAGTCGAGGTCGATCTCGCTGTCGACGGTGAGGAAGCCGAAGACGAACTCGCGCGCACCCGCGTCGATCAGGCGCGCGGTGTCCGCGCGCAGCCCTTCGAGGTCGCCGACGGCGAAGGAACCGTTGTCCCGCAGCATGACCCGGACCGGGAGGTCGGTCGCCGAGAGCACGTCACGCAGGGTCTCGAGGGACGGCGTCAGGCCGTCCTGCGCCATGTCCGCAACCAGTTCGAGGCGGTCGGCCCCGCCCGCCTGCGCGCCTTCGGCGTCCGCCGCGTCCAGCGCGATCACTTCCAGCAGGGGCGTCTTCGAGCTCATGCCTCATCCGTTTCACTGGTTCCGGGTGTCGTCTCCCCTCGCGTGCCGCCCTCGCCGGAAGCCGCCTTGAAGGCTCGTCATCCGCTCGCGTACCGCTTCCGGGGAAAGAGAGAGTATCGGCCGCTGCTCCGGCACCGCTCCCGGGCTCGCCGCGGAATCCAGGGGCTGCAGGAACGGCCACGTGTCCTCCGCGCCGTCCTCCTGCTCCAGCTCGGCCGGGGTGGGCCAGTCGTACGCCGGCTGGATCGCGGCGGGCGGCGAGACGGGTGTCAGCCGCGGTTCGGTGTCCTCGTCGTCCGGGTTCCGCCCGCCCCGCTCCGGCGAAGGGGGCGCGAAGGCGGCACTTTCACGTGAAAGTGCCGCCTCGGCGGGGCTTTCCCGTGGCAGCAGCGGGGCCGGTTCGGGCCGGCGGACCGGCGGAGCCGGGGCGGGCTGGGGCTCGCGGATCGACGGCGGCGTGGCGGCCTGCGGCTCGCGGACCGGTGGGGCCGGGGCGGG
>NZ_PPHG01000094.1 GCF_002904295.1 Amycolatopsis sp. CA-128772 | reverse complement strand
GGCCGAGGTCGATCATCTTGCGGCACCAGTCGCGGAGCATGCCGCGGCTGAAGGGGCTCAACACCAGCTGGCGGCGGCCGTCGCCGCGGTCCAGGGCGGCCAGGGCGAAGCGGCCCAGGTCCGTGTCCACCAGGACGAATCCGTGGTCCGGGAACTCTGCGCACAGGCCGCCGAAGGCCAGCATGTCCAGGACCGCCGTTCCCGATCTCGGGCGGGCCAGTAGCTCGCGCATCGCGCCCACGTCGTCGTCCTGGCCGTCGTGGACCAGGCCGTCGGCGTCCACTGAGAGCCAGATTGCGCGCGGTGAGGCGCCGAACGGGACCTCCGGCAGCTCCGCCACCAGCATCTCCGGCAGCTCGTCGAAGTCGGCCAGGTGGATCGCCGTGCGGCCGGGCAGGGAGCCCATCATGAACGCCCGCTCGCCGTCGGCGTAGCAGCGGATGTCCGCCATCTCCGGGCCGCCGTCGAACACGCCGCACAGTGCCGCGCGGACCGAACCGCGCAGCATCAGCGACACCACCTCGAAGCCGATCTCGTTGAGCTCGCCGTTATCGCCGAACGGAGTGCCGTCGATCCAGGCGGCCCACGCCACGTGCCGCTCGACCTCCGCCACCAGGTCCGCCGGGTCGTCCGACACCGGGCCGTGGACCAGGATGTCGTCGTCGCTGACGTCCGGGTTGTAGAGCCGGTCGACCGGCTCGCGGTCCGGCATCGCCGCCAGCACCGGGCCGGCGGCCAGCTCGAGCAGCTCGCGCGCCGCTGTGCGGTCAGCCATGCCGCCGCCTCTCGTCCGGGCACGCCGGCGGCGCGTCCGCCTGCCGCTGCGCCGGGACGCCGCTGTTGAGCTCGGCGGCCGCCAGGATCGCCTCCCGCACGGTCAGGTCCCGGGGCGCCGCCTCGACCACCCGGTCCACGCCCTCCCCGGCCGTCGTCCGCACTCCCGCCTCCTCACGCATGGCTCTGCACCGCCTCGACGATCCACTGCTCGGCCGTGCTCCGCGACGCGGGACCCCACGTCACCGTCCAGCGCCCGTTCCGGGCCACGGCGGCGCTGAACTGGTACCGGCCCAGGTCGTTGTCCACCAGTCCGAACGCGCCGTGCGGGTACTCGGCCAGGATCGCGTTGCGCACCGCGAGGTCGACCAGCACCGTGCCCAGCCGGGGCCGGGCCGCGCATTCGCGGATCAGCTCGACCGCCCGCTCGCACCGGCGCGGGATCAGCCCGCGCTCGTCGGTCTCGATGCGGAGGTGCTCGCCCGGCCCGGGTGGCCGGTCGGGCAGGCCGTCGAACACCCAGCCCGGCAGCTCGCTGAGGAACCCCGACCGCAACCGCGCGCGGTTGCCCAGCTTGTGCAGGACCGTGGTGTAGTCCTCGTCGCCGAAGAACCGCACCTCCCACGGCTTGGCCCGGGCCGGGAAGACCCCGGTGACGACGCCGCGGATGAAGCCGCCACGCAGCGCCCGGTACAGCCCGACGGCTTCCGCGGTGACCTCGCCACCCGGCGCGAGGCCGATCGCGGCCATCCCGGCGACGAACCGCGTGTACTGCTCCACCTCGTCCGCGAGACTGCGCGCGGCCGGCGGCGCGGGGCGCCGGCCCGGCAGCGGTCCGGTGTCCGCCAGCACCGGCGGGATCTCGAACTCCGGGTCGTAGAACTCCATCACCGAGGGCCGCTCCGGCACTTCGGCCGACAGCGGGGCGATGACCTCGTCGATGACGTCGAAGACGGCGACTGCGTTGCTCACCCCTTGATTGAACACCCTGGCACCGACAATTTCTCGCACATGTGTTCGACCGGGTGAGATCGGTCGGTGAGCGGTCGGCGAGCGGCTCAGGCATGGTCCGGCACCCGCCCTCCGACGAACTCCGCGAGCCTCTCGATGCTTCCGGGGGCCACCAGAACGGGCGGTGGCCGCCCCCTCGCCCGGCACCGGCGGGAGGGACTCCAGGCGGGCCGGCGCCGAGCCGAGCAGCTCCGCGACCGAGCCCGGCGAAGGCGGGCAGGGACGCCATCAGGTCCGTGGCAGTGGCACTGCCGGCGGCCGCCGCCCGGACCGGCTTGAGGATCTTGGTGGTCACCGTGTGCACGGTGTGCGGGGTCTTGGTCATGCGTCCATGAAACCCGGCACCACCGACAATTTCCCGAACATCCGTTCGAGGTGTCACTCGAAGGTGTGACGACGAAGGCCTCCCCACCAGCTGGTGGGGAGGCCTTCGGAACGCGGTCTTACTTGGCCTTCGTGGCCGTTGAGCCGGAGCGCTTGGTCGTGGTCGACTTCGCGGCGGCGGCCTTCTTGGTCGTCCCCGCCTTGACCGTCTTCGCCGTCGTCGCAGCCGGCTTGCGCGCCGGTGCCTTCCGCTTCGGCGCCGGGCCCTTGGCCCGCTTCTCCGCCAGCAGCTCGGACGCCCGTTCCGCGGTCAGCGACTCGATCTCGTCGCCCTTCCGCAAGGTCGCGTTGTACTCGCCGTCGGTCACGTACGGGCCGAACCGGCCGTCCTTGACCACCATCGGCTTCTTCGACACCGGATCTTCGCCGAGCTCCTTGAGCGGCGGCTTCGCCGTCGCGGACCGGCCACGCTGCTTCGGCTCCGAGTAGATCTTCAGCGCCTCTTCGAGGGTGATCGAGAAGAGCTGGTCCTCGGTCGAGAGCGAACGCGAGTCCGTGCCCTTCTTCAGGTACGGCCCGTAGCGCCCGTTCTGCGCCGTGATCTCGTCGCCGGACTCCGGGTCCTTGCCGACCACGCGCGGCAGCGACAGCAGTTTCAGCGCGTCGTCCAGCGTGATCGTCTCGATGTCCATCGACTTGAACAGCGAGCCCGTACGCGGCTTCGGCGCCTTCGCCTTGGCGGCCTTCTTCTGCGCCGCCGTCGCGTCCTCGGGGATCTCGATCTCCGGCAGCACCTCGGTCACGTATGGCCCGAAGCGGCCTTCCTTCGCGACGATCTCGTGCCCGCTCACCGGGTCGGTGCCCAGCGTGCGGCCCTCCTGCGGGGTCGCGAACAGCTTCTCCGCGATCTCCTGCGAAAGCTCGTCCGGCGGCAGGTCCTCCGGCAGGTTCGCGCGCTGCGAGTTCCCGTCGACCTCGCGCTCCAGGTACGGCCCGTAGCGGCCGACGCGGACCACGACGGTGTGCCCGTTCTCGTCGCTGAACAGCGGGATCGAGTTGATCTCCCGCGCGTCGATGTCCTCGACGCTGCCCTCGACGAGCTTCTTCAGCCCGCCCAGGCGGCCGATCGAGCCGTCGACGCCCATGTCGCCGCCGAAGTAGAACTTCGACAGCCACTGCCCGCGCTGCTCGTCACCGTTGGCGATCCGGTCGAGCTCGTCCTCCATGCCGGCGGTGAAGTCGTAGTCGACCAGCCGCTCGAAGTGCCGTTCCATCAGGCCGATCACGGCGAACGCGACCCACGACGGGACGAGCGCGGAGCCCTTCTTCCAGACGTAACCGCGGTCCTGGATCGTCTTGATGATCGACGCGTACGTCGACGGGCGGCCGATGCCCAGCTCTTCCAGCTTGCTGACCAGGCTCGGCTCCGAGTACCGCGCCGGCGGCGAGGTGGTGTGGCCGTCCGGGTTCAGCTCCGACGCGGTGAGCGCCTGGTCCTTCTCCAGCACCGGCAGGCGGCTCTGCTTGTCGTCGGCCTCGCCACCGGTCTCGGTGTCGACCGCCTCGACGTATGCCTTGAGGAAGCCGGCGAAGGTGATCGTGCGGCCCGAAGCGGCGAAGGTGCACTCCTCGCCCGAAGTCGCGTTGCCGACGATCCGCACGGACATCGTGGTGCCCTTGGCGTCCGCCATCTGCGACGCGATCGTGCGCTGCCAGATCATCTCGTAGAGCCGGAACTCGTCGGTGTCCAGCTCGCCCGCGACCTGGCCCGGCGTGCGGAAGACCTCGCCCGACGGCCGGATCGCCTCGTGGGCCTCCTGCGCGTTCTTGACCTTGCGCGTGTACTGGCGCGGCGACGGCGAGACGTACTCCTTGCCGTACAGCTGCGTGGCCTGGCTGCGCGCGGCCGAGATCGCCGACTCCGACAGCGTCGTGGAGTCGGTACGCATATAGGTGATGTAGCCGTTCTCGTACAGCTTCTGCGCGATCCGCATGGTGCGCTCCGAGGTGAACCGCATCTTGCGGCCCGCCTCCTGCTGCAGCGTCGACGTCATGAAGGGCGCGTACGGCTTGCGCGTGTACGGCTTCTCTTCGACGCTCGAGACCTTGAAGTCCCGCTGCTTCAGCGCGTCGGCCAAGCGCCGCGCGTCGGCCTCGGCCAGCACGCGGATCTCGTTGTTCGACGCCTTGAGCTGCCCGTCCGAGCCGAAGTCGCGGCCGGTGGCCAGGCGTGCGCCGTCGACGGCGACCAGGCGCGCAGGAAAGTTACGCGGCGAAGCTTCTTCGCCGGCGTCCATCGTCGCCGAGATGTCCCAGTACGACGCCGACGTGAAGCGCATCCGCTCGCGTTCGCGCTCGACCACGATCCGGGTCGCCACCGACTGCACGCGGCCCGCCGAAAGCTTCGGCATGACCTTCTTCCACAGCACCGGCGAGACCTCGTAACCGTAGAGGCGGTCGAGGATGCGGCGGGTCTCCTGGGCGTCGACGAGGTCGGCGTCCAGCTCACGCGTCGAGTCTGCGGCCGCGAGGATGGCCTGCTCGGTGACCTCGTGGAAGACCATCCGGCGGACCGGGACCTTCGGCTTCAGCGTCTCGAGCAGGTGCCACGCGATGGCTTCGCCCTCGCGGTCGGGGTCCGTCGCGAGGTAGAGCTCGTCGACGTCCTTCAGCAGTCCCTTGAGCTCGGTGACCTTGGACTTCTTGTCCGGGGTGACCACGTAGAGGGCCTTGAAGTCGTTGTCGACGTCGACACCGAGCCGGGCCCACGACTCGCCTTTGTACTGGGCGGGGACGTCGGCGGCACCGCGCGGCAGGTCGCGGATGTGCCCGACGGAGGACTCGACGACGTAACCGCCGCCGAGGTAGGGCGCGATCTTGCGGGCCTTCGTCGGCGACTCGACGATGACCAGCCGCCGGTGCCCGGCGCCGTTGCCCGCCGCGGCTCCGTTCTTCTTGGTCCGTGCTCCTGCCACGCTGTCCTGCTCTCCGCTCATCTCGTCCCGCCGCCGCGGGACTGCACCACGTCCCTGCCAGGGCCGTGTCTCGACCTGCCAGTGTGCACGCTGTTCCGGCCCGGACGGCGCGGAGGTGGCCCAACACGCCGCCGGTCCTGTGCCCAGCGCATCGCCGTTGACCTCGGCGATGTTTCCCCAACGTACCTGCCACGTGATTTCGGCCACGTCCCGCGCAGCGTAGCGCGTGACCGTCCGGATACCCTCCGTTCGACGGTGGTGGGCGCGGGATGTGACCGCTTCACTGGTTTCCCCGTCCAGCCGAAAGGACCCGCCATGACCCGACGCCTGCTCGGCGCCCTGTTCACCGCTGCGACCGCCACAGTATTGCTGGGTGTCACTCCGGCGAACGCCGCCGCGGCGAACTTCGCCGGCACCGTGGCCCTGTCCAACTGCTCGGGGTCGGTGGTCAAGCCGGCCGCGACGCCCGACACCGCGCCCGCGCTCGTGATGTCCAACGGGCACTGCCTCGAAACCGGTTTCCCCGGGCCCGGGCAGGTGATCACCAACCGGGCCTCCAGCCGGACGTTCACGCTGCTCACCGCCAGCGGCAGCAACAAGGCCACGCTGCGGGCCAAGAAGATCGTCTACGGCACGATGACCGACACCGACGTGTCGCTCTACCAGCTCACCACCACCTACGCGCAGATCAAGGCCAGCTACGGGATCTCGCCGCTCGAGCTGTCGAACGCGCACCCGGCGGCGGGCGCGGCGATCGACGTCGTCTCCGGCTACTGGAAGCGCATCTACTCCTGCAACATCGACGGGTTCGTCTACCGGCTCAAGGAGGGCAGCTGGACCTGGAAGGACTCGATCCGCTACACCTCCGCCTGCCAGACCATCGGCGGCACCTCCGGTTCGCCGATCATCTCGGGCGGCAAGGTCGTCGGCGTGAACAACACCGGCAACGAGGACGGCGAGCGTTGCACGGAGAACAACCCGTGCGAGGTCGACCAGGCCGGCAACGTCACGGTGCACTACAAGACGAACTACGGCCAGGAGACCTACGGCATCCCGGCCTGCCTCACCGCGGCCAACGAAATCGCGCTCACCCAGGCCGGCTGCACGCTGCCCCGGCCCTGACGCGGCGGCCCACCCGGTCAGGCCGTGCTCGTCACGGCCTCCGGGTGCGGAACCGGTTGCGGCGCCGCGCCCGGCCACGCCGCTTCGGCGCCCGGCGGCGGCTCCCCGATCAGCTCCAGCAGCGCCTCCAGCCGGCGTTTCCCGGTGACCCTGACCGCCGGGACGTCGGCCTTCGGGCCGGTCAGCTTCGCCGCGACGCCCAACGGCGTCAGCGCCGCGACCAGCCGCTCGTGCATGTCCGGGGCGAGCGGGTCGACGCCCAGCAGGTAGCCCTGCGTGCCCGGGCGGCCGCCGGCCAGCACCCACATCCGCAGCATCGCGCCGCTCAGCCGGAACCCGTCCGGCACCGCCTTGCCCGAGTCGTCCTCGACCGGGCCCGCGCAGCCCTCCCGCAGCCACCGCAGCGCCAGCGGCAGCAGGTCGACCCGGAACGACGTCCGCACCTGCGGGCGGCCGCAGTCGGCCTTCGACACCTGGGCGTCCGCGCCGCGGCAGCGGAACTCGCGCGCCAGGACGTGGGCGCGCCACGGCTCCTCGACGACCACCGACAGCCGGGCGGCGGTGCGCCCGAAGCCGGTGATCTGGCCGTGGCAGCACAACAGGCCGGCCAGGTCGCCCAGGCCCGGCCCGCTGGCCTCGGCGGAGAAGAGCGAGATCGTCCGATCCACCGCGCTATACTAGAACACAAGTTCGATTCGTGGCGAGCGTCACGACGATGTTCAGCCGGCCGGTTGATCCAGCCGGCGGCAGGAGGGAGCCCGCTGTTCCGCCGCCACCAGGGCCGGAACGTCCTTGAGGCCCTTGAGGTAGTCGAGCGCGTCGATGCGGTCGAGCGCCGCCTTGGCCTCGCCGAGGGCGGCCTTCGTCGCCGGCGCGTTGCCGCGAACCGCCTCGATGCGTTGCCGCGCGTTCTCGGCCTGGGCGCGGATTTCGGCGAACTGCCGGATGACGTCCTTGCGGCCGGCGTCCGCCGACGGCACCGGCGGCGCGCCGAGCGCGTTCAGCCCGGCCAGGCTCTGGTCGAGCCCGCCGACGACGGAGGAAAGCAGGTCGCTGGAGGTCCGGGACGCCTTCTGCGGCGTGCTCGGATCGACGGCGGGGAGCGCCGCCAGCGTGCGGACCAGGTGCGTCACGGCGTCGCAGTAGCTGTCCGCCCACCTGGCGGCCGGATCGGCCTGGGGCACCACGGTCGTGACCGGCAGATCCTGGTCCCGTGGCGGTGGCTGCACCGCGGACGGCTGCCCGCACCCGGCGAGGCAGAAGGCGATCGTCGTGGTCAGCGCGGCGAAGACGGTCGACCGCTGCCGCACCCGCGTACCTCCCGCCCGACCTCGCCCCGGCAGCCCAGACGGTACCGACTCGGTGCTGCTTCGCAAGTCGCCGGGCCTTTCTGGGACGGCATGCCCGGGCCCGGCACGCGATGCAGCAGCGTGCCGGGCCCGGAACATGTTTCTTCGTCAGGCCGTGATCTCGGACGGGGTGTCCGTCAGGACCGTCCCCCGGCGCTTCGACACCACGATCGCCGCCACGATCACGGCGACCGCGACCAGTGAGATGACGATGCGCACGGCGGTGTTGGCGCTGTCGCCGACCGTCAGCTGCACGATGGCGGGCGCGATCAGCACCGAAACCAGGTTCATCACCTTGATCAGCGGGTTGATCGCCGGGCCGGCGGTGTCCTTGAACGGGTCGCCCACGGTGTCACCGATGATGGTGGCTTCGTGCGCGGCCGAACCCTTGCCGCCGTGGTTGCCGTCCTCGACCAGCTTCTTGGCGTTGTCCCACGCGCCACCGGAGTTCGCGAGGAAGATCGCCATCAGCGTGCCGCAGGCGATCGCACCGGCCAGGTAACCGGCGAGCGCACTGGTGCCCAGGCCGAACCCGACCGCGATCGGGGCGAACACCGCCAGCAGACCCGGCGTCGTCAGCTCACGCAGCGAGTCGCGCGTGACGATGTCGACGACCCGGCCGTACTCGGGACGGGTGGTGCCCTCCATGATCCCCGGGATCTCGCGGAACTGGCGGCGCACTTCGTAGACGACCGCGCCGGCGGCCCGGGACACCGCGTTGACCGCGAGACCGGAGAACATGAACACGACGGCCGCACCGATGATCACGCCGACCAGGGTCGCCGGACCGACGATGTTGGCGATGAAGTCACCGCCGACGCCCATCGCCTTCGTGATCGCGTCCGAGTAGGAACCGAACAGCGCCGTGGCGGCGAGAACCGCGGTGGCGATCGCGATGCCCTTGGTGATGGCCTTCGTGGTGTTGCCGACCGCGTCCAGCTCGGTGAGGATCTGCGCGGCCTTCTCGTCGACGTCACCGGACATCTCGGCGATGCCCTGCGCGTTGTCCGAAACCGGGCCGAAGGTGTCCATCGCGACGATGACGCCGACGGTGGTCAGCAGGCCCGTGCCGGCCAGCGCGACGGCGAACAGCGCGACGCCGCCACCGAGCAGGTACGCACCGAACACGGCGGCACCGATCACGAGAGCGGTGTACACAGCGGACTCGAAACCGATCGAGATGCCGGACAGGATGACCGTCGCCGCACCGGTTTCCGACGTCTGGCCGACGTCCTTGACGGGCTTGTACTCGGTGCCCGTGTAGAACCCGGTCAGCTTGAGGATGACCGCCGCGAGCACGATGCCGATGATCACCGCGATGGTCGCGATGACCGCCGGGTTGCCCGTCTTGCCGGCGAATTCCGCACCGAAGTCGCGGAAGCTGCTCGGCAGGTACACGAACGCCGCGATCGCCGACAGCACGGCGGAGATGACCGCGGAGATGTAGAACGAGCGGTTGATCGTGACGAGACCGCCCTCACCCGCACGCGCCTTGGTGATGTAGACACCGATGACGGCGGTGATCACGCCGATGGCCGGCACGATCAGCGGGAAGATGAGGCCGTGCACGCCGAAGGCGGTGCTGCCCAGGATCAGCGCGGCGACCAGCATGACGGCGTAGGACTCGAAGAGGTCCGCGGCCATGCCGGCGCAGTCGCCGACGTTGTCGCCCACGTTGTCCGCGATGGTGGCGGCGTTGCGCGGGTCGTCCTCCGGGATGCCCTGCTCGACCTTGCCGACCAGGTCCGCGCCGACGTCGGCGGCCTTGGTGAAGATACCGCCGCCGACACGCATGAACATCGCGATCAGGGCGGCGCCGAAGCCGAAGCCCTCGAGCACCTTGGGCGCCTGGCCGGTGTAGACCAGCACGACGACCGCGGCACCGAACAGGCCGAGGCCGACGGTGATCATGCCGACCACGCCACCGGTGCGGAACGCGACGCGCATCGCCGTCTCGCGCCCGCCCTCCTCACGCGACGCGGCCGCGACGCGCAGGTTCGCCTGCGTCGCCAGCCACATGCCGAGGTAGCCGATCGCGAACGAGAATCCCGCGCCGACCAGGAAGAAGATCGAACGGCCGATCTTCTCGTTCCAGTCGTCCGCGGGAAGGATGAAGAGCAGGAGGAACACGATCGCGCCGAAGATGGCGAGGGTGTTCCGCTGCCGCTTGAGGTACGCGGCCGCGCCTTCCTGCACCGCCTTGGCGATGTCCTGCATCTTGGCGGTGCCCTGGCCTGCGGCCAGCACCTCCTTGAGCAGGACGTAGCCGATGACGAGTGCGGCAAGCGCGACCACGGCGACTACACCGACAATCGTGTAGCCACCTCCGGAGAGGGCGAGATTTCCGCCGCCCTCCGCGAGGAACTGCCGTGACATTCGTCCTCCATGAGACGTCGCCGAGCGCCAACGTCGACGGCAAGCCGAGGGGTTCGACACGGCCGGCGCTGGCATGGACCCTGTACCGAGCGACACGCTAGCCGGGCAGCAATGCACGTCTCACATGACGCTCACCACAGAGGGTGTGGATTGCGGGAGTGTATTGGTATCGCAACCAGCGTCTTCACGCCGTCCCGGGGACGGTACATTCCGTTACCTTGTGAGCCTCCTCACTTGATCGATCACCCTTTCGCCGATCCGTTGCCGCAGCTGGGGATGGGCGGAACTGTCGTACCCCTGTGCCAAGCTCGGCGGGTGGACGAATCACGTGGGCAGCGGCTGCTGAGGCGGGTGACCGCCGGCATCCCGTCGCGCGAGCACCCGGTTACGCACGTCGCGAACCTGCCGGGCCGCGCTGCGCGCTACGCAGAGTGGCCGTCGTGGGCGGATCCGGCGGTTATCGCTGCGCTGCGTGACTGCGGCGTTTCGGCGCCTTGGGCTCACCAGGCCGAAGCGGCTTCGCACGCGTACGAGGGCCGGCACGTCGTGATCTCGACCGGGACGGCGTCGGGCAAGTCGCTGGCGTACCAGCTGCCGGTGCTGTCCCGGCTGGCCGCGGGCGAGAAGGCGAACGCGCTGTACCTGTCGCCGACCAAGGCGCTGGGCGCGGACCAGCTGCGGTCCGTGTCCTCTTTGGACGTATCCGGGGTACGGGCGGCGGCGTTCGACGGGGACACGCCGATGGCGGAGCGCGACTGGGTGCGCGCGCACGCGAACTGGGTGTTCACGAACCCGGACATGCTGCATCGCGGCATCCTGTCGGCGCACGGCCGGTGGGCCACGTTCTTCCGGCGCCTCCGGTACGTGGTCGTGGACGAGTGCCACAGCTATCGCGGCGTCTTCGGCTCCCACGTCGCGTTGCTGCTTCGCCGGCTTCGGCGGGTGGCGGAGCACTACGGCGCTTCGCCGGTGTTCGTGCTCGCTTCGGCGACGACGGCTTCGCCCGCTTCGTTCGCTTCGCGGTTGACGGGCGTCTCGTGCGTCGCGGTGACGGAGGACGCGTCGCCGCGCGGCGCCCGGACGGTGGCGTTGTGGGAGCCGCCGCTGCTGGACGAGCTGACCGGGGAGAACGGCGCGCCGGTCCGCCGGCCGGCCGGCGCGGAGACGTCGCGGATCCTCGCCGACCTGGTGCTGGAGGGGGCGCGGTCGCTGGCGTTCATCCGGTCGCGGCGGGGCGCGGAGCTGGCCGCACTGGGGGCGCGTCGTATTCTGTCCGAAGTGGACCCGGTGCTGTCGGAAACCGTTGCGGCGTATAGGTCTGGCTATCTGCCGGAGGAGCGTCGGGCGCTCGAGGCGGCGTTGTTGTCGGGGCGGCTGTTGGGGGTCGCGACGACGAACGCCCTGGAGCTGGGTGTCGACATCGCGGGGCTGGACGCGGTGGTGCTGGCGGGCTACCCGGGCACGCTCGCGTCGTTCTGGCAGCAGGCCGGGCGAGCGGGCCGGTCGGGCGACTCGGCGCTGGTGGTGTTCGTCGCGCGGGACGACCCGCTGGACACGTACCTGGTGCACCACCCGGCGGCGCTGCTTTCCCGGCCCGTCGAGACGGCGGTGCTGGATCCCACGAACCCGTACGTGCTGGCGCCGCAGCTGGCGTGCGCGGTGGCCGAGCTGCCGCTGACGGTGCCAGAGCTGGAGGCGTTCGGCGGCCCGGCGGCCCTGGAGGTGCTGGCCGAGCTGGCCGAGCAGAAACTGCTGCGACGCAGGTCGAGCGGCTGGTACTGGACTTCGCGGGATCGCCCGCACGCCGAAGTCGGCATCCGCGGAACGGGCGGCGAGCAGATCGCGGTGGTCGAGTCGGACTCGAGCCGGATGCTGGGCACGGTCGACCCGGGCTCGGCCTGCTACGCGGTGCACCCGGGAGCGGTGTACCTGCACCAGGGGTCGTCGTACGTCGTCGACGAGCTGGACCTGGAGACGGGGCTGGCGCTGGTGCACGCGGAGAACCCGGACTGGACGACGACGCCGCGCGAGGTCGTGGACATCTCGGTGTTGAGCACCCAGGAGAAGCAGGACTACGGCGGGGTGAGCGTGTGCCTCGGCGAGGTGGCGGTGACGTCGCAGGTGGTGGGGTATTTGCGGAGGCGGCCGTCCGGGGAGGTGCTGGACCACACGCCGCTGGACCTGCCGGAGCAGAGCCTGCGGACGCGAGCGGTTTGGTACACGGTCTCGGCGGAACTGCTGGGGCCGGCGGCTGATGCCGGGCGGGGCTGGCGTGGGGGTGCACGGACGGCCGACGCCTCGGCTGCGGCCAGCAGCTCGGCTGCCGGCAGCACCGCGGCTGATGACTCACCTCAGGCTGCGAGCCACTCCTCGGCTGCAGCCAGCGGCTCGGCTTACGCCGCAGCCGTGAGCGAGTCCAGCGACGGGGGCGACTTCGCGGCTTCGGCCGGGAGCTCCGCAGCTGCGGGTGGCAACCCGGCCGCGAGTGGCTCCGGCGTTTCGGGCGATGGCGAGGCGGGGACCGGGGGCCATCGGGTGGGGACCGAAGGTGCGGGGCCGGTGGGGACCGGGCAGGAGACCCAGGCGAGCGGTCGGGGGCCCGCTCACGAGGGTGGCAGGGCACCGGGGGGTGCCGGATTGGTTCCGGCACGGGTCCCCGGTGCCCTGCATGCCGCCGAGCACGCGGCGATCGGCCTGCTACCGCTGTTCGCTACGTGCGACCGGTGGGACATCGGCGGGGTGAGTACCGCGTGGCACGAAGACACCGGGGAGGCGACGGTGTTCGTGCATGACGGCCATCCCGGGGGTGCGGGATTTGCCGAACGCGGTTATGCCGCGATTGTCCCCTGGCTGGCCGCAACGCGGGAGGCGATCGTCTCCTGCGAGTGCCCGACGGGGTGCCCGTCCTGCGTCCAGTCGCCGAAGTGCGGGAACGGCAACGATCCGCTGGACAAGGCGGGGGCAGTGGCTGTTCTGGACACCGTGCTCGGGGCGTTGCGTCTACACGGCGCCTAGGACGGCCACATGGTGGTTCATGGAGTTGTGTCCTGCTCCGCCTCGGCCGGGCTGGGACCGGCCGGTAGCGGTGGCGCGGGGTGGTTCAGGCCGCGCTGGTCTGGACCAGCTGCGGGGCGTGCTCGCCGGCCAGGGCGCGCACGAGGACGTCGTGCACCTCGGCGGCGTCCGGCAGCTGCCAGCCGCACACCTCGGGCTTCACGCGCCAGTGCACGACACCGTGCTGGAACGGCGAAGGCGGCAGCGGGATGTAGCTGTCCTTGCCGTGCCACTGGATGGCGGCGCGCTCGGCCAGCTCGGCCGGAATGCTGTCGGCGACGGTGGTGAGGAACAGCCAGCGGCCGTTCGGCAGCGCGATGATCGGCGCGGGGTGGCCGAGGGCGCGGAGGAGGCGGCAGGCGCGCTTGCCGAGTTCGTCGTCGACCTCGATGGCGTCGAGCACGGTGCCGGTGGCGACGAGCAGGCTGTGCGTGCGGTCGGAGAACCAGGTGGCAACCTCGTGGGCGTGGGTGCCCAGCTGCTCGCGCCAGGCGTCACTGGCCGGAACGGGACGGCGCCAGGTGAGGTCGTCGCCGTCGGTGAGCGGAGCGGGGTTGACGCCCGGGAGCACCGGCCAGCCGCGCCAGGCGAGACCGATCGCCTCCGCCCGCAGTTCGATGCGGAAGGCGCCGCGCCAGCTGTCCGGCCAATTCGCGTCCAACATTGTCTTTCCTGCCTTCAAGTTCCGATTCGCCGCGACTTCCGTCAAACCCTGCCGTGGTGTCGCACATCTCACTTAACGGCAAGTTGCACATTGCCCGGAACCCCCGCGCGACAACCGGTGGTTACGGGGCGATGAACGCCCAGTGATCCGTACGGCCCGACCGAACACCCCGGCCGCGGCTGGGCGGTAAACGGTGACCTCACACGGACCGTTCGTCGCGCAAAAGCCCAGGACAGGTCGCCTTCCGGAGGCGCGGTCAGCGGCTGGAGCACCGCCCTTCGGCCCAGGTGAGCAGCCGATTCGACCGCTCGCCGTGCACCAACGACCGCTGCCCGTGACAATCGGCCGCTCATCGCCCGGCCCGGCAGAACCGCCGGTCGTCGCCGCATACCGACCGGTCGGCGTCGCCGACCGGTGACACCGGCCACGCCACGAACGGCGGCGGTCGTCAGCCGGCCGGCCCGGCGCGAGCACGAGCCGACAAGCGGGGCACGCCGAGGAGATCGGGGCCCGGTGCCTCGACCTCCACCAGTGCGTCCAGCTGCTGCCACCGGCAGGTCAGGAGCGTGATCCCCATCCGGGTCGTCACCCACCTGGCGCGTTCGCAGGCGTCGGCCGGGCCGTCCGCCGCGTGCGACGCCGCCGCGAGGGCCGCTAGGTCGGCCGCCGACTCGGCTCGGTGGCGAGCGGTGACGGCGGCCGCCAGCGAGAAGGCCAGCACTGTCACTCCGGCCAGAGCCGTCACGGACAGCGCTGTCCAGATCGTCGCCGCTCCGCTGTCGGATCCGCAACCCGGTCGTCGGTCAGCCCGGGG
This sequence comes from Amycolatopsis sp. CA-128772, assembly GCF_002904295.1. Taxonomy (GTDB): domain Bacteria; phylum Actinomycetota; class Actinomycetes; order Mycobacteriales; family Pseudonocardiaceae; genus Amycolatopsis. The sequence continues at coordinate 105,542 of NZ_PPHG01000094.1, read as the reverse complement.
CATTCGCCACCTCCGTCTTCGGTTCGGCCACCGCGTATGCCGTGGCCTTCAGGTGCACCGCCGGGAGGAGGTCGCCGGCGGGAAGGGCCGTCACCCTGACCGTGAACCTGTCGCCGACCTGCTCGTACGTGAGGTTCGCACCGGAAGGGGCGATCTGGTCGACCGCCGCTGCCGCTTCTTGAGGTCGGCCCCTCGCCAGCAGCCGCGCGGCCTCGCCGGCCGCGTCGGTGCAGCGCAGCTGGCCGACCATCGCCACGAGGCTCGCGAGCAGCAGCACGGTCATCACCGTCATGCCGGCCATGCCGAGCGCGGCCTCGACGGTCACCGAGCCTTCGTCCCGGCGTCTCATGACGGCACCGACAACGCCTTCATGACGAGGTTCGTCAGCCACGAGACGACGGAGTCTCCGGTGAGCAGGGCGTAGAGGACAGCGGCGAAGGCCGCGACAGCGACGGTGACGATGGCGTACTCGACGGTCGTGGAGCCGTCGTCCGGACGGGGCCGGCGGCGGAACGTGCGCATGAGGGTTCCCTTCGGTCTGGTGATCAGATGAGCGGGCCGAGCCGTCCGGCCAGGCCGAGGACGACCGGCAGCACGCCCAGGCAGAAGAAGGCGGGCAGGAAACACAGGCCGACCGGCAGGGCCAGCGCCACCCCGGCCCGCTCGGCTCGTTCCTCTGCTTCGGTGGCGAGCTCGTCGCGGATCCGTCCGGCGAGGTCGGCGGCCGCCGCGGCGAACGCTGCGCCCGAGCGGGACGTCCGGATCGCCGCGGCCGCCAGCTCGCCGAGGCCGGGGATCGCCCGCACCGGTGCCCACGCCTCGTCCGGGCGCGAGCCGAGGGCGAGGAGCCCGGCGGCCGAGGTCAGGGCCGCCCCTGCGGGGTCGGGCGCGGTGCCGGCCACGGCATCGAGCGCCGACGGCACCGGTAGCCCGGCGCGCAGGCACGCGGCGAGGAGATCGAGCGTTCCGGCCAGCCGCAGCCGGGCGGCGATGTCCATGGCCGGTGGTCGCGGGCGGCGGGTTCGGCGGATCGCCCACCAGCCGGTCGCGGTGAGGATTGCGCCCATGACGGCGCCGGTGATCCCGCCGATCAGGACCGCTGCCGAGGCGCCGCCCAGGGTGGTCGCGATGTGCGGGATGGCGCGGTGCCATCTGCGGGTGGGGTGGGGTTCCGGGTGGCCGGTCAGCCAGGTGAGGCGTCGGGGGACGGTGTTGTCGGGCCAGATGAGGAGGGCGCCGGAGAAGAGGAGGAGTGCGGCCGGGTTCATCGGGCGCTCACCTGCCCCGGCCGAGCTGAGGTGTGGCCGCGCTCGGTGGCATCCGAGCCGCTCGGTCGAAGGCTGAGGCCCGGGCGCCCTCCGGCCGGAGCAGGAATGCAGCCGCGCTCGGCAGCTCGGCGCTCGCTCGATCGAGTCCTGATTCCCGGCAGGCTCCCCGCCGAAGCAAAGGTGCGGCCGCGTTCGGCGACACTGCGCCCACTCGGTCGGAGGCTGGCTCCCGGGTCGTTCCCCGCCGGAGGAGGGATGCGGTCGCGCTCATCGGAGGCGGGCCCGTGCGGTCAAGGATCGGCACCAGGCCGTTCCTGCCCAGAGGAGCAGGCTGCCCGTGACCAGCAGTACCTGGCCGGCGGTGCTGTCCGTCAGCACTGGGAGCGGCGCCGCGCCCATCACCTGGCCCAGCAGCACACACAAGGCCGGTAGCGCGGTGAGGACCGCCGCGCTTGCTTGGGGGCCTGCCAGTTTTGCTTGGGTTCGGCGGGCGAAGGTCAGGGCTGCTTCGGTGTCTCGGCGGGTTGCGTCCAGGACCTCGGCCATCGGGAGGCCGTGGCGCTTGCCCAGGGTCCAGGCCGCCGTCAGCTGTGGGAGGGCCGGTGTGCTCAGCTCGGTGTCGAGGCGGGCCGCCGTTGCCAATGCTTGGAGGTCGGCCGCCAGTGAGGGGACTGCCTCTGCCGCTGCTTCTGCTGCCGTTACCGGGTGGGCTCCGGCTCGGAGCTCGGCCACCATTGTCCGCAACGCTGTTGCTGTGTGCGCCGCCGTTTTCATGGTTGCCGTGGCTCGGCGGTGGGCTCGCCACTCCTGGCTCCACGCCAGGGTCAGCACGCCGGCCGCGATTGCTCCGCCGGCTCCGGCCAGCAAGCCGGCCAGTGCTGCTGGGAGGAGCCAGCGGACTGTGCGCCAGACGTCCGGGATCCGGATCGTTGCCGGTTGCTCGAGGGCGGCCTGGAGCCGGGTGGGCGCCGCGGGCCAGCAGGCGAGGGCCGCTCCGGCGCACAGCGGGACCCAGGGGGTGATCATCGCCGCCTCCTTCTCGTGTGCGGGAAGACGTTGAACAGCAAGGAGATGCGCACCAGGAGGAGGCTCAGCACGCGATCGCCCCCGGGGCTGCGAAGAGATGGCGGTCGACCGTCCAGCGGCCCGCGCGCCACACCGGCACCACGCGGGCGCGGCCGCGTTCGGTGCGGAGGACGCCCACCTCGGCGAGGCGTCGGCGGCCGCCTGGCTCGCGGCGCATGTGCAGTACTACGCGGATTGCCGCGACGAGCTGGCTGTGCACCGCATCGCGGCTGAGGCCGCCGAGGGCGGCCAGTGCCTCGATGCGGGCCGGTACCTCGGCCGGGGAATTGGCGTGGACCGTGCACGCGCCGCCGTCGTGGCCCGTGTTGAGCGCCGCGAGCAGGGCGCCGACCTCGGCGCCGCGGACCTCGCCGACCACCAGCCTGTCCGGGCGCATGCGCAGCGCTTGGCGCACGAGCTCGGGCAGGCCAACCGCACCCGCACCCTCCACATTGGCCGGACGGGCGACCAGGCTGACGAACTGCGGGTGCGCGGGCCGGAGCTCGCCGGCGTCTTCGACGCAGACGATCCGCTCGCCCGGGTCGACCGCGCCGAGCAAGGCCGCCAGGAGGGTGGTCTTCCCCGCGCCCGTGCCGCCGGTGACGAGGAACGCCATCCGGCGCGACACGACGGTGCGGAGGAGCTTCGCGCCGTCGGCGTCGAAGGCGCCCAGGTCGCCGAGGGTGGTGAGGTCGTGCGTCGCGGGGCGCAGGATGCGGAGGGACAAGCACGTGCCGCCGGCCGCGATCGGCGAGAGGATGGCGTGCAGGCGGATGCGGCCGTGCGGGCCCGAGCCGGGGAGCCAGCCGTCCACGTACGGCTGGGCGTCGTCGAGGCGCCGTCCCGCCGCGAGGGCGAGGCGCTGGGCCAGCCGGCGGACGGATTCTTCGCCGTCGAAGCGGATTTCGGTGCGGGTGAGGCCGGCCGGGCCGTCCGTCCAGACCTCGTCCGGGCCGGTGACGAGCACGTCGGTGGTCGACGGGTCGTCGAGGAGCGGGGCCAGCGGGCCGGCGCCGACGAACTCGTCGCGGGCCTGGCGGGCCGCGTCGAGCGCGGCGTCGTGGCCGAGGACGCCGCCGGCTTCGGCGCGGACCGCGGTGGCGACGGCGACCGGGTCGGCCTGGCGGCGGTCGCCGGCGAGGCGGTTGCGGACGCGGTCCACGAAGTCGGTTGTCATGGGGTCACCGCCTTGGGGGCGGCGGATGCCGTGACGCGGGTGCCGAGCCGGCGAGCCGCTCGGGGTGACGCCTGCTTGGGGTTTGTCGGGCCGCTGCCGTCGGCGTCGGGCGGTTCGGCCGGCGACACTGGGTCGGAAGCGAGCTGCCCGGCGGCGCCGGGTGCAGACGCCAGCAACGTCGAGAAGTTCGCTGCGCTCTGGGGGCCTCGCGTTGTCAGGTGCAGGACCGTTGGGAGCAGGAGCTCGCCCACGGTGACCGGGCGGCTTGGCGGGCGGAGGTTGGCGGGCGCGGTCATCGGGTTGCCGTCCGGGCTTCGCGGCGGGCGACCGTCAGGACTTCGGCCGCTGCTCTGGCGAGGGGGCCCGATGGTTTGGCCGGAAACTCGCCGCGCTCCACGTCGGCTGTCAGGCCGCGCTCTGGGGGCATTGCCGCCAGGAGGGGTGGGCCGAGCAGAGCTGCCGTGCGGGCTGCGGAGGTGGCTGCCCTTGACCGTCCACATGCGACCACGCCGAGGCGGGCTGTCAGGTTCGACAGGTGGTGCAGGACCTGCTTCGCCGCCATGCACGCGCGGACCTCCGTCGGCACCACCAGGACCACCAGGTCGGCCACCGCGACCGCCTCCGTGGCCGCGCCGCCGAGGGTGCGGGGCAGGTCGCACACCACCGTGCGGCCCGAGCGGCGGCCCGCGGACACGACCGCCGACAGCGACTCGACCGCCGGGCCTTCGCCCTCCTTGCCGCACGCGAGCACCGGGAGGCTGCCGCCGCGATGCTTCCGGCGGGGCAGCACCGCCGCCAGCGATGACACCGAGACACGGCCGCTTAACCGGACGTCCGGCCAGCGGGGTCCGGGCGTCTTTTCCAGACCCAGCAACACATCCAAGCCGCCGCCGAGGGGGTCGCAGTCCACCAGGAGGGCGCCACCCGGGTCGCGGTCGGCCGCCAGGGCCAGCGCCGCGGCGAAGACGGATGCGCCCGCGCCGCCCCGGCCGCCGACCACGCCGAGGACCAATCCGGCTTCCTCCGCCGGTGTCTCGACGACGTCGGCGAACGCGCCGGCGAGCTCCGCCTCGTCGTCCGGCAGGGAGACCACGCGCTCGATGCCGCAGCGGAAAGCGTGTTCCCACGTCGCCGGGCCCGGGCTGCCCTTGCAGACCAGGACGACCCCGCCACGTCGGGGCAACACGGGAGCCAGCCGCGCGGTTTCTTCGTCGAGCACCACCAGTGGCGCCCGGGCCCAGTGCCCGCGGGCCGCGGTCAGGTCCGGTGCGCGGTCGAGGTCGCAGCCGGCTACCGCCGCCACGCGCAGTATCTCGTCGAGCACGGTTTCGTCCGCCGCGACCACCAGCGGTCGTTCCCCCGTCATGCGTTCCTCCCCCGTCGTCGGTGCGGGCCGTGGGTGGCCCGGTTTCCACCGTCGTGGGCGGGGGTGGGGCGGCGCAACGGGGTGGGGGGCCGGCTGTGGACAACCGGGGTGTTGTGGACAACTTCGGGCCGGGGAGGCGCTCGCGGGCCGGTCCTGTCGGTGGGCTGTGGCAGGATCGCGCCCGCCCGCGACGCACCTGCGGCGGAAACGGCACCGGATATCCGCATCCGGCTTCGACCACGAACGGCGTCCGGCCGGCGACGGAAATCGCCGAAGGTAAGGAGAAGGCAAGAAGATCGCGTGAGCCGGGAATCCGGCCGTGGAAACGGAACCGGTGAAGGCAAACGGAAGGTAAGAGGGCGGCCCCCGCCAGGGGGGAGGGACGGGGGCCGCCAGGGGTTCAGCCCCGGGGGGTCGGACTGAACCGGCCCGGTTGGACACCGGGCTCCCTCACTGTAACTCCGCCGAGCGCCGGTTCGCGCACCGGGCGAGGCACACAGTTCGGTAACGGCACAGCGCGCCCGAAGTGCCTGCCTGTCATGGATTTTCCGCCGCCGCGACGCGCGCGTGGTGGATCAACGGGACGCGCATCGATCAAGCTCCTATCCTGGGGAGGTGGCCGAACCGAGCAGCGCGCCGTCGCGCATCCGGAAGCCGGGCCCGGAGCACGCGGTGGCCGCGTTCTTCGACCTGGACAAGACGATCATTGCTTCGTCGAGCGCGCTGGCGTTCAGCAAACCTCTGCTGAAAGAAGGATTGATCAACCGGCGGGCCGCATTGCGCAGTGCGTACGCGCAGCTGGTGTTCTCCCTCGCGGGCGCCGACGAGAACAAGACCGAACGCCTGCGCGCCGAAGTTTCCGCGCTGTGCGCCGGCTGGGACGTCGCGCAGGTTTCCGCGATCGTCCGCGAGACGCTGCACGACGTCGTCGACCCGCTCGTGTACGCGGAGGCGGCGGAGCTGATCGCGCGCCACCGCGCGGACGGGCACGACGTGATCGTGCTGTCGGCGACCGGCGAGGAGGTCGTCGCGCCGGTCGCGGAAATGCTCGGCGCGAACCGGAGCGTCGCCACGCGGATGCAGATCGTCGACGGCCGCTACTCCGGCGAAGTCGACTTCTACTGCTACGGCGCCAACAAGGCCGTCGCGGCGAAGCAGCTCGCCGTCACCCACGGCTACGACCTCGCCGAGTGCTTCGCGTATACGGATTCGAGCACCGACATCCCGCTGCTCGAGGTCGTCGGGCACCCGCACGCGGTCAATCCGGACAAGCTCCTGCGGCGCGAGGCCCTGGACCGCGGCTGGCCGATCCTGGCCTTCGAGCGGCCGATGTCGCTGCGCACCCGGATCCCCACCCGATCGGCGGGAATCGTGGCGCTCGGCGTGGGCGCGGTGGCCGCCGGCGCGACCTGGTACGGCCTCAACCGTCGCCGACGGTCCCGGTAGCCGAGCGGCTACCACCCACACGGCCGTACGGCCTCCACTTTGCTTGGCCCAGCCCCGAATTGTCCGTCGCGGAGGGTGCCGGTGTCACCCGATCCAGCCTCTGTACCGGTGCACCCGTCCGCGCACTTGAAGTGACCCGGCTCACGGCGTAGAAAGTAGGTGCGGACGTTCGGTCGGCCAGGGAACAGGTAGAAGAGAAGCCTGTTCCACCCCGGCAAACCTCCGTGCGCGGACTCCGGGTACCCACGCGCAGCGCGCCGCGGGAGGCTCGTCGTCTAGGGACTGCGTAGTGGGACGCCACACGCCGAGTCCATGTAGGTACGACCAGAGTTGCACGCTTGGTCGCCCGAGAGGTTCGCGCTTTGCAGGCGGCGCCCGTGGCCATTGGCCACGGGCGCCGCCTCGTCCATTTCGGGGGTGGGTCGGCGCGGGATACTGCGTGCGCCATCGGGCATCTCGCGTGATCAGCGGGCATCAGCCGTGACTGGAGGGACGACACGCGTGCGCCGGGACGGGACTCGCGTGACTGGGGACGGGACTCGCGTGACTGGAGGGACGACACGCGTGCGCCGGGGCGGGACTCGCGTGACTGGGGACGGGACTCGCGTGACTGGGGACGGGACTCGCGTGACTGGGGACGTCACTCGCGTGATGGAGGGCGGAAGTGGGCGGGTCACTCGTTCGGCCGCAGCGTGGGGGCGGTTTCCTACCGATCCGGGTACGACTGGACCGTTCGTGCGGTCGGTCGATGGACAGCGCCGGATTCCGTGAGTAGCTTCCCGATACTGGCGCCTCCGAGTGGACTTCTGACGTCCCGACCGGCGCCCGCTACTTTCTGGGAGGCTGGTCGTGACGACCCGAAATCGGAGGTTCCATGCGCTCGCCCTGCCCGTTGCGGGGGTGCTCGCCTTCACCGGTGTGGGTGTTGCGGCCGCGGCGAGCGCACCGACGGTGAACGCGGATGCCGTGGCGGCGCAGGCGCTGCGGGGGCTGTCGCTCGAACAAAAGGTCGGGCAGCTGTTCGTCACCTGGGTGAACGGCAAGACCGCCGACGAGGTCAACCCGAAGAACCGGACCGACTTCGGCGTCGACACCCCGGCGCAGGTGATCGAGAAGTACCACCTCGGCGGGGTCATCTACTTCAACAACGACACCCGCGACAACTTCGACGATCCCGTGCAGGTCGCGAAGCTGTCCAACGGCCTCCAGAAGGCCGCCGTCACCAGCGGCGCGCACATCCCGCTGCAGATCGGGGCCGACCAGGAGGGCGGCACCGTGACCCGGATGGGCGCGCCCGCCACCGAGTTCCCGAACTCGATGGCCATCTCGGCCGGGCGGGACACCGGCCGCGCCACCAAGGCCGCCACCATCCTCGGGCACGAACTGCGGGCCGTCGGCATCAACCAGGACTTCGCGCCCGATTCCGACGTCAACTCCAACCCGGCCAATCCGGTCATCGGGGTGCGCTCGTTCGCCGGGCAGCCCGGCCTCGCGAGCCAGTTCGTCGCCGCCGAGGTCAAGGGCTACCAGGACGCCGACCTGCCGACCAGGACCGTCGCGGCGACGGCCAAGCACTTCCCCGGGCACGGTGACGCCGCCACCGACAGCCACACCGGCCTGCCGCGGATCGACCGCACCGAGCAGGCGTGGCGCGACATCGACGTGCCGCCGTTCAAGGCCGCCATCAAGGCCGGCATCGACTCGATCATGACCGCGCACATCCAGTTCCCCAGCCTCGACCCGTCGCTGGAACCGGCGACGCTGTCAAAGCCGATCGTCACCGGGAAGCTGCGCAACGAGCTCCACTACAACGGCGTCGTCATCACCGACTCGCTCGAGATGCAGGGCGTGCGCGAGCTGCACAGCGACGCCGAAATCCCGGTCCTCGCGCTGAAGGCCGGCGTCGACCAGCTGCTCATGCCGGTGCACCTCGACGTCGCCATCAACGCGGTCCTCGCCGCGGTGAAGTCCGGCGACATCCCGATGTGGCGGATCGACCAGAGCGTGCTGCGCGTGCTGAAGCTGAAGTTCGAGCGCGGCATCCTGTTCTCGCCGTTCACCGACCCGGACCGGGTCATGAAGACCGTCGGCACCCCGGCGAGCCTCAAGACCGCGCAGGACATCGCCGACCGCGGCATCACGGCCATCGCGAACGACGCCGGTCTCCTGCCACTGGCGCAGAAGCCCGCGACCGCGCTCGTCACCGGCTGGGGTGTCTCCACGACGGCGTCCCTCGCGCAGAAGCTGACCGCCCACGGCACGGCCGCGACGGCCTACCAGACCGGCCAGGCCCCGACGGACGCCCAGATCGCGCAGGCCGTCGCGAACGCCGGGAACGCCGGCCTGGTCGTCGTGCTGACCAACAACGTCGGCGCCTTCCCCCGGCAGACCAAGCTGCTCGACGCCCTCCAGGCCACTGGCAAGCCGGTCGTCGCGGTCGCCGCGCAGATCCCGTACGACGCCGGGTACCCGACCACCGTCAAGACCTGGCTGGCCACCTACGGCTACATCACGCCGACCCTGGAGGCGCTGGCCAAGGTGCTCCTCGGCGAGACGAAACCGGTCGGGAAGCTGCCGGTCGACATCCCGGCGGGGGCCGACCTGCAGACCGTCAAGTACCCGTTCGGCCACGGGCTGACCTGGTGAACCTCAACCGGCGCCACTTCCTCGGCGCGAGCGCGCTCGCTGTCCCCACGCTGGCGGGCGGCTCGGCCGTGGCCGGGGCACAGCCCGGACAGCCGGAAGCGGCGACGCACCCGGGCCGCGTCCTCACCGGCGCGGAGCAGCTGGCCGCACAGGGCTGGCGGGCGTTCAAGGGCCGCAAGCTCGGCGTCCTGTCCAACCCGACCGGCGTCCTGCTCGACGGCGACCACATCGTCGACTCGATGGTCGCGGCCGGCGTCCGGCCGGTCGCGGCCTTCGGGCCCGAGCACGGCTTCCGCGGCAGCGCGCAGGCCGGCGGCTCCGAGGGCGACTACACCGACCCGAGGACGGGCGTTCCGGTGTACGACGCGTACGGCGTCGACGCGACGAAGCTCGCTTCGCTGTTCACCAAGGCGGGCGTCGACACGGTCGTGTTCGACATCGCCGACGTCGGCGCGCGCTTCTACACCTACATCTGGTCGCTCTACACCGCGATGGCGGCCGCCGCGAAGGTCGGCGCCGCCCTCGTCGTGCTCGACCGGCCGAACCCGCTCGGCGGCCGCGCGGCCGGGCCGGTGCTCGACCCGAAGTTCGCCTCCGGCATCGGGCGGCAGCCGATCGCGCAGCAACACGGCATGACGGTCGGCGAGCTCGCCCGGTTCTTCGCCGGAGAATTCCTGGCGGCCGAAAAACCCCAGCTCGACGTCGTCCAGGTCCGCGGCTGGCCGCGGGACACGCTGTTCGACCGGACCGGGCTGAACTGGGTGCTGCCGAGCCCGAACATGCCGACGCCGGACACGGCGCTCGTCTACCCGGGCACCGGGATGTTCGAGGGCACGGTGTTCTCCGAGGGCCGCGGCACGACCCGGCCGTTCGAAATCATCGGCGCACCCGGGCTCGACTGGCGCTGGCGCGAGAAGCTCGAAGCCGAGCGGCTGCCCGGCGCGAAGTTTCGCGAGACCTACTTCGTCCCGACGTTCAGCAAGTTCGTCAACCAGACGTGCGGGGGTGTGCAGGTCAGCGTGGACGACCCGCGGGCCTTCGACGCGATCCGGACCGCGGTCGCCATGCTCGTCACGGCGAAGGCGCTGCACCCGGACGTCTTCGCCTGGCGCCCCGACAACTACATCGACAAGCTCTCCGGGTCCGACCGGCTCCGGACCATGGTCGACGCCGGCGCGGGCGTCGACGAGGTCACCGGCGCCTGGCGGGCCGAGCTGGCCGAGTTCGACCGGAAACGTCGCCGCTACCTGCTTTACCGCTGAGGGGGAGACTCATGCGTGCTAGGAAGGTCCTCGTCGCGGCCACCGGAGTGCTGGTCGCGCTGACCACCTTGACTTCGGGAGCCGGCGCCATCACCAGCCACGATCCGGCGGCCGGGCGGTTCGACCGGCCGCAGCAGGGGTTCGCCCCGCCGTGGACGACGCTGCGTGACGGCCGGCCACAGCAGGTCAACCTGGACCCGGCGCCGATCAAGGCGGCCGAGGACTTCCTGGCGAGCTGGACGAAGCCGGACGCCTCCGGGCACCCGCACTTCTCCGGCGCGGTCGGCCTGCTCGCGCACGACGGCGTGGTCGTCGACCGGTACGCCGTCGGCGGGGCGCTGCGGTACGCCGACGCCAAGGGCACCGAACTGCCCGCCGACCAGCAGGTCCCGATGCGCAACGACACGATCTTCGACATGGCGTCGATCTCGAAGCTGTTCACCTCGATCGCGGTGATGCAGCTGGTCGAGCGCGGGCAGCTCACCATCGACACCCCGGTCAGCCGCTTCTTCCCGGAGTTCGCCACCGGCGACAAGGCCGCGATCACGGTCAAGATGCTGCTCACGCACGTCTCCGGGTTCGACGCCGACCCGATCCCGTCGCTGTGGGCGGGCTACCCGGACATCCCGTCGCGGCGCCAGGCCGTGCTCGACAGCCCGCTGAAGAACAAGCCGGGCACGACGTACCTCTACTCGGACATCAACCTGCTCACGCTCGGCTTCATCGTCGAGAAACTGACCGGGCAGCCGCTGGACAAGGTCGTGCACGACCGGATCACCGCGCCGCTGGGCATGGTGGACACCGGCTACAACCCGCCCGCCGCGAAGCTGGCCCGGATCGCCGCGACGGAGTTCGAGGCGAACCCGCCACGCGGGATGGTGCGCGGCAGCGTGCACGACGAGAACGCCTGGTCACTGGGCGGCGTCGCCGGGCACGCCGGCGTGTTCAGCACCGCGAGCGACATGGCGAACCTCGCGCAGGCGATCCTGAACGGCGGCAGCTACCGCGGACACCGGATCCTGCGCCAGGAAACCGTGCGTCAGCTGCTGACGAACTACAACCAGCAGTTCCCGGACGACGCGCACGGCCTCGGCTTCGAGCTCGACCAGCCCTGGTACATGGGCGCGCTCGCGTCGCCGGTCACCGCCGGGCACACCGGCTTCACCGGGACGACGCTGGTCATCGACCCGGAGTCCCGGTCGTTCGCGATCCTGCTGACCAACCGCGTGCACCCGACCCGGAACTGGGGCTCGATCAACACCGCCCGCCAGGTGTGGGCGACGTCGCTGGCCCGGGCGATGGCCGTGCGGCCGGTCGCCGGGAAGGACGCCTGGACGAGCACCCTGGGTAACGCCGGCGTCGCTACGCTGAGCACCCGCCCGTTTACCACACAGAGTGATCAGGCCCGCGTCTCGTTCGCTGCCTTCGTGGATACCGAAGGTCCGGGTGATCCACTTCAGCTGCAGGCCAGCACCGACGGCGTTAACTGGCAACCGGTCACGTTGTCGGTTTCCGGACCGGGGGCACCCTCCGGAACGGTGACGTCGCTCTCCGGACACGGGCACCGCGCCTGGTGGCGGGCGGTGGGCACGCTGCCGCAGGGCGCGTCGGTCAGCCTCCGCTGGCGTTACAGCACCGATCCGAGTTACACGGGCCGGGGAGTTTCCGTGGACGGTGTGAAAGTCACCGAGAGCGGCCGATCACTCCTCGACGGTGAACGCGACCCCGCGATTTTCGTCGCGGAGGGTTGGCAGTTGAGCTCTCGGTGACCGGTTCGTCGCCGAACGTCGACCACAAGCCGGAATTTACCGTCCGCTTGCCGCTTGCACCGCGACACTAAGTTGCCAAGTCGTTAGCTTGACCTCGTTAACAAGGTTGACCCTGTTGGCGACTTTCTGGTCAACGATTAATCGCAAATCCAGATCCGCAGACACGGACGGGTTGCGATCGTACCGAAGGGTGTGGGTAGCCTTGTCGCAAATGCCAACGGTTAGTAACTTTCCGACGGTGAGTGATACCGAATCCGTGATCGGCCCGGCACAGTCCGAGCCCGTATCGGTCCAGACGACCGTGCGTGACGCCGACTCCAGCCCGCTGGTGCGGATCCGGTCGCTGCTCCCCGGCCTGGCCCGCGCCGAGCAGCGCGTGGCCAAGGTGGTGCTGGAAGACCCCGCGTCGGTCGCGCGACGCAGCATCACCGAGGTGGCCTTGGCCGCCAACACGAGCGAGACCACGGTGACGCGGTTCTGCAAGGCCGTCGGCGTCGGCGGGTACCCGCAGCTGCGCATCGCGCTGGCCGCGGACACCGCGCGCACCGAGGCCCGCACCACGCGCAACCTGGGCGGCGAGATCGGCCCGGAGGACGACCTGGCCGCCGTGATCGGCAAGGTCAGCTTCGCCGATGCGCGCGCGGTCGAGGAGACGGCCGACCAGCTCGACGTCGCCACCCTGGAGCGGGTGATCGAGGTCGTCGCGAGCGCCGGCCGGGTGGACGTCTACGGCGTGGGCGCCAGCGCGTTCGTCGCCGCCGACCTGCAGCAGAAGCTGCACCGCATCGGCCGCGTGTGCTTCGCGTGGTCGGACACGCACATCATGCTGACCTCGGCCGCGGTGCTGAGCCCCGGTGACGTCGCGATCGGCGTCTCGCACACCGGCGCGACCACCGACACCGTCGAGGCGCTGCGCGTGGCGCGCGAGCACGGCGCGGTCACCATCGCCGTGACGAACTTCCCGCGCTCCCCGATCACCGAGGTCGCCGATCATGTTTTGACGACCGCGGCCCGGGAAACCACGTTCCGCTCGGGAGCCACGGCGAGCCGGATCGCCCAGCTCACCGTCATCGACTGCCTGTTCATCGGCGTCGCGCAGCGGCACATGGACGCGTCGGTCAGCGCCCTGGACGCGACCAGGGACGCCGTCGGCTCGCACCGCTTGGGGGTCAGGCCGGACGGTCGTCGCCGTCCGCGGGAAACCGGCAAGTAATGCCCGGAGAAAAAGTGAGGCGCATGATGACCGTCCCCATGCAGGCGGTGCACGTCGATTCGCCGACCGAAACCCGCAATCCCCGCACCAAGGACATCGACCTGATGTCCACCGCAGGGATCCTGGGCGCGATCAACGCCGAGGACCGCACGGTCCCCGGTGCCGTCGCCGCGGTGCTGCCCCAGGTGGCGCGCGCCGTGGACCACGCGGTCGACGCCCTGCGGGCGGGCGGCCGGGTGCACTACGTCGGCGCGGGCACGTCCGGGCGGCTGGCCACGCTGGACGCGGCCGAGCTGGTGCCGACGTTCAACGTGCCGGGCGACTGGTTCATCGCGCACCACGCCGGCGGCGAGCGCGCGCTGCGCCACGCCGTCGAGAACGCCGAGGACGACTCGGCGGCGGGCGCGGCCGAGATGGCGGCGATGGTCCAGCCCGGCGACTTCGTACTGGGGCTGACGGCGTCGGGCCGGACGCCGTACGTGCTGGGTGCGCTGGCCGCGGCCTCGCGCCAGGGCGCCCGGACCGGGCTGGTCTCGGGCAACGCGAAGGCCGCGAAGCCGGCTGGGGTGGACGTGCTCATCGCCGTCGACACCGGCCCGGAGGCGATCGCCGGCTCGACCCGGATGAAGGCGGGCACGGCCCAGAAGATGATCCTGACGTCGTTCTCCACCGCGACGATGATCAAGCTGGGCCGGACCTACTCGAACCTGATGGTCAGCATGCGGGCCACCAACGCGAAGCTGCGCGGCCGGACCATCCGGATCCTGCAGGAAGCCACCGGCATGACGATGGCGGACTGCTCGGACGCGCTCACCGAGGCCGGGGGCGACCTCAAGGTGGCGCTGGTGCACCTGCTGTCCGGCGAGGACGTGACGAGCGCGTCGAAGGCCCTGCACACGTCCGGCGGGCACGTGCGGAAGGCTCTCGACACTCTCAGGGTGCGCGCGAGCTAGACCCTCACCTGTTCATCTGCCTAACCTCTCAGATGAGGAAGGGCGGGTGGCGATGGCGGGCACGACGGAGGACTCGCGGCGTGGGCTGTCGCGTCGCGAGTGGGTGTCGGTCGGCGGGATGGCCGGGTTCATCCTGCTGCTCAACGTCGTGGGCTGGGTGGTGCTGGCGGCCTTCGTCGCACCCCGGCACTACGCGCTGGGCACGTCCGGCGTGTTCGGGATCGGGCTCGGCGTCACCGCGTTCACGCTGGGCATGCGGCACGCCTTCGACGCGGACCACATCGCCGCGATCGACAACACCACGCGCAAGCTGATGGCGGACGGCCGGCGGCCGCTGTCGGTCGGGTTCTGGTTCTCGCTCGGGCACTCGACGATCGTCTTCGTCCTGTGCCTGCTGCTGTCGCTCGGCGTCCGCGCGCTGGCCGGGCAGGTCGAGGACGACGCCTCGTCACTGCACCAGGCCACCGGGGTGATCGGGACGTCGGTGTCCGGGGTGTTTCTATACGTGATCGCGATCCTGAACCTGGTCGTGCTGGTCGGGATCCTGCGGGTGTTCCGGCGGATGCGCCGCGGCGACTTCGACGAGGCCGCGCTCGAACGCCAGCTGGACAACCGCGGCGTGCTGAACCGGCTGCTGCGCGGCGCGACGAAGGCCGTGCGCAAGCCGTGGCACATCTACCCCGTCGGGCTGCTGTTCGGGCTGGGCTTCGACACCGCGACCGAGATCGGGCTGCTCGTGCTGGCCGCGGGCGCGGCGACGTTCGCGCTGCCGTGGTACGCGATCCTCGTGCTGCCGGTCCTGTTCGCCGCCGGGATGACCCTGTTCGACACCGTGGACGGCTGCTTCATGAACTTCGCCTACGGCTGGGCGTTCGCGAAGCCGGTGCGCAAGATCTTCTACAACATCACGGTGACCGCGCTGTCGGTCGCGGTGGCGCTGCTCATCGGGACCATCGAGCTCGTGTCGATCCTCGCCGAGAAGCTCGGCATCACGTCGGGACCGCTGGCCGCGATCGCTTCGGTGAACCTGGACTACGTCGGGTTCGGGATCGTCGGGCTATTCGTGCTGACGTGGGTCGTCGCGCTGGCGGTGTGGCGGTTCGGGCGGATCGAAGAGAAGTGGTCGGCGAAGCTGTCCGGTTAAGACGCCGCGTCCGAGATGCTCTTCGCCTCGCGCGCACCGGCTTCGAACGCTTCGCAGCAGAAGAGCAGCCACGCGCGTACGCCTTCCGGCGTCCCGCTCGCGAAGCCTTCGGCCGTTTCGAGGTACTGCGGGACACGGCGGAAGAACGCCACCTCGGGCACGCTCAGCGACTTCGGGTCGAGGCCCGTCGCGACCATCGTCAGCCGGGCCGCCGCACGCGCGACGACGCCGTCGGCGCTGCCGAACGGCTTGAGCGCCAGCAGTTCCCCGTGCACCACGGCCGTCAGGACCGGCCCCGGCACCGACGTCGCGCCGGTGACCAGCTGGGCCAGCAGCTCCAGGCGGCCGCCGCCGGAATGCGGGCGGCCCAACGCATCCGCGTCGCCGACGAGGTCCGCCGCGGCGAGGACGTGCAGCCGCGCCAACGCCTGCAGCGGCGCGCGGCGCCACGTCGGCAGCAGCGTTTCCAGGGTCTCCGCGACGCGCAGGGCGCCGGCCAGGACCGGGTCGCCGACCGCGCCGTCGGCGGGCAGTTCCGGGTTCGCGCCCTCGATGCCGGCGGACGCGCGGGCGGCCCGCACCGACGCCTCCGCCGCCGTCGCCGCGCCGCCGCGCAGGTTCGCCGGGAGGCGGTGGACCGCGAACACGGCGTCCTGGGCGGATTTCGCCGCCGCCGCGACGCCTTCGAGGTCGAGGAGGGGCTTCAGCGGATCAGGCATCGAGGACCTGGCCTTCGCGGGAGACCACGGGCGGCTGGACCGACCACGGGAAGTTGATCCAGCGGTCGGTGTGCCGCCAGACGTACTCGCACTTGACCGTCGAGTGCGGCTTCTCGTAGACGACGGCCGAGCGGACCTCGGCGACGTGCCCGAGGCAGAAGTCGCGGACCAGCTTCAGCGTGGCGCCGGTGTCGGCGACGTCGTCGGCGATCAGCACCTTCTTGCTCGTCAGGTCGACGGCGTTGGGCACCGGCGGCAGCATCACCGGCAGGTCGAGGCGCTGGTCGACGCCGGTGTAGAACTCCACGTTCATCACGTGCAGGTTCTTGACGTCGAGCGCGTAACCGAGGGCGCCGGCGACGAACAGGCCGCCGCGCGCGATGGAGAGGATGAGGTCCGGCGCGAAGCCGTCGCCGGCGATGGTGTGAGCCAGTTCACGGCTCGCCGTGCCGAACAGCTCCCAGCTCAGCTCTTCCCGCTCTTCGGCCATCGAGCCTGCCCTTCCGTCGTGGTCCGCCGAGCATAGGCAACGCGCGAGTGGCTTCTGGAAATGCTCCGAAACTGGCTATCCTGAGCAGCCAATATGCCCTTTACGGTGATCACGTGAGCGACTGGAACACGCACCCGATCCTGGCCGGCGAGCACGTCCGCCTGGAACCGCTGACCCGCGAGCACGCCAAGGGCCTGTTCGAAGCCGGCACCGACCCGGGCATCTGGGCGTGGCTCAGCCTGCGGCAGCCCGCCGACCTCCCCGCCGCCGAGCGGATGGTCGAGCAGGTACTGGCCGACCCCGACCGGCGGCCGTGGGCGCAGATCGACGTCGCCTCCGGCCGCGTCGCCGGCACGACGTCGTACTACCAGGTCGTGGCGAAGCACCGGATCCTGTCCATCGGGCACACCTGGATCGGCGCGGACTGGCAGCGCACCGGGCTGAACACCGAGTCGAAACTGCTGTTGCTCACGCACGCGTTCGAAACCCTTGGCGCGCAACGGGTCGCGTGGGAGACCGACATCCGGAACCTTCGCTCGCAACGCGCCATCGAACGGCTTGGCGCGCTTCGCGAAGGCATCCTGCGCGCGCACCGGATCCGGCCGGACGGCTCGTCGCGCGACACGGCCACCTACTCGATGCTCCGGCCGGAGTGGCCGGCGGCGAAGGCGCGGCTGAGCGAACGCTTAGTCACCGGAACTCGCCTGGCTCGGTGAACCGGCCGGGCAACGTGGGTGCAACCTTTTACAAGGCGGACTAACGTCGCTAGCGTGCCGCTAGCCGTCATGTCGGCGCACTACAGGAGGCCTTGCAACCATGACCGAGCAGTCCCCCGCCCTGGACAACCTGCTCACCGAGAGCCGCACCTTCCCGCCCGGCGATGATTTCGCTGCTCAGGCCAATGCGAAGGCCGATCTCTACGCCGAAGCGGATGCCGATCGCGAAGCGTTCTGGGCGAAGCAGGCCGAGCGGCTCACGTGGGACACGAAGTGGACCACGGTACTGGACTGGACCAATGCGCCCTTCGCGAAGTGGTTCGTCGGCGGCAAGCTGAACGTCGCCTACAACTGCGTCGACCGGCACGTCGAGTCCGGGCACGGCGAGCAGGTCGCGATCCACTGGGTCGGCGAGCCGGGTGACACCCGGGACATCACCTACGCCGAGCTGAAGACCGAGGTTTCCAAGGCCGCCAACGCACTCGCGTCGCTGGGCGTCACCGCGGGCGACGTCGTGGCGATCCAGCTGCAGATGGTGCCCGAGGCCATCTTCGCGATGCTCGCGTGCGCGCGGATCGGCGCGCTGCACAACGTCGTCTTCGGCGGCTTCTCCCCGACGGCGCTGCGGGCCCGCGTCGACGACGCCGCCGCGAAGGTCGTCATCACCTCCGACGGTCAGTTCCGCCGCGGCAAGGCCGCGCCGATGAAAACCAACGTCGACGAAGCGCTCGAAGGCGCCGCAACCGTCGAGAAGGTCATCGTCGTCAAGCGCACGGGCGACAAGCTCGAGGGCGAAGTGCCGTGGACGGACTCGCGGGACGTCTGGTGGCACGAGCTCGTCGACGGACAGTCCGAAGAGCACACTCCGGAAGCGTTCGACAGCGAGCACCCGCTGTTCATCCTGTACACGTCCGGGACGACCGGGAAGCCGAAGGGCATCCTCCACACGTCGGGCGGCTACCTGACGCAGACCGCGTACACGCATCACAACGTCTTCGACCACAAGGCCGGCGAAGACGTTTACTGGTGCACCGCGGACATCGGCTGGATCACCGGCCACAGCTACATCGTTTACGGCCCGCTCGCGAACCGCGTCACGCAGGTCGTCTACGAAGGCACGCCGAACACCCCGCACGAGGGGCGGCACTGGGAGATCGTCCAGAAGTACAAGGTCTCCATCTACTACACCGCGCCGACGCTGATCCGCACGTTCATGAAGTGGGGCGCGGAAATCCCCGAGAAGTACGACCTGTCGTCGCTGCGCGTGCTGGGTTCGGTCGGCGAGCCGATCAACCCCGAGGCGTGGATCTGGTACCGCGAGAACATCGGCGCGGGCCAGGCCCCGGTCGTCGACACGTGGTGGCAGACCGAGACCGGCGCGATCATGATCTCGCCGCTGCCGGGCGTCACCGCCGCGAAGCCGGGCTCGGCGCAGAAGGCGCTGCCGGGCATCTCCGCGAAGATCGTCGACGACCAGGGTGCGGAGGTCGGGCCCGGCGGTGGCGGGTACCTGGTGCTCGACAAGCCGTGGCCGTCGATGCTGCGGGGCGTCTGGGGCGACGAAGAGCGCTTCAAGGACACGTACTGGTCGCGCTTCAAGGAGCAGGGCTTCTACTTCGCCGGCGACGGCGCGAAGTACGACAGCGACGGCGACGTCTGGCTGCTGGGCCGCGTCGACGACGTGATGAACGTGTCCGGCCACCGCATCTCGACGACGGAGGTCGAGTCGGCGCTGGTTTCGCACCCGACGGTGGCCGAGGCCGCGGTCGTCGGCGCGACCGACCCGACGACCGGCCAGGGCATCGTGGCGTTCGTGATCCTGCGCGGCAACGCCGTCGACGGCGGCGAGGAGGCCATCCAGGCGCTGCGCAACCACGTCGCGAAGGAGATCGGGCCGATCGCGAAGCCGCGGCAGATCATGGTCGTGCCGGAGCTGCCGAAGACGCGTTCGGGCAAGATCATGCGCCGCCTGCTGCGGGATGTGGCGGAGAACCGGCAGGTCGGCGACGTCACCACGCTGGCCGACTCGTCGGTGATGGACCTGATCTCGTCGGGCCTGAAGTCGGGCAAGTCCGAGGAGTGAGCTAGCGTCTCCGAGAGTCAGAGCCCTTCCGGCTTCGCGCCGGGAGGGCTCTGTCATGACACCCCGTGTGGCACGAGTCGAACGCATGTTCTACGCTATGCCGCGAACCACACCCACTTCCCGGGCAAGGAGACGACACGACGATGACCGTGGATGTCCTGACGCACGACGAGGAAACGGCCGAGGCCCCGGTTTCCGCTCCGGCTCCGGCTGCTCCGGCTTCGGAGGCTTCCGAGGCTTCCGAGGTCTCCACCGACGAGGCGGCCGTCACCGAGTCCGCGTCGCCGGCCTCTTCCCCGGAGGCTCCGGCCGCCGAGGAGGAAGCCCCCAAGCCGAAGCGCGGCCGCCCGAAGGGCGCGGCGACGGCGTCGACGGCGAAGAAGACCCGCACGGTCGAGCTGATCCTGACGGTCACCGGCACCGCCGACGGCGAGTGGCAGGCCGAGCTGAAGAACGGTTCGAAGTGGGTCGCCAAGGGCCTCGAGATCCCGGCGGCGGCCGTGTCGCGCGCGGCGAAGGAGCTGCACAGCGACCTGTCCGGCCCGATCGACGAGGTGATCAACCAGGCCCGCGAGGCGCAGGCCGCGAAGGTCGCCGCGCTGGAGGCCGAGCTCGAGAAGGCCAAGCAAGCCCTGGCCGAGCTGGACGCCTGAGCTTTTTCCCGGGAAGCGCCCGGACCCGCGTTGGCGGGGCCGGGCGTTTCCGCTTTTCAGGCGATCGGCGGGCGGCCCGGTAGCGGGGACTTGAACTCCACCCACATCGCGTCCGTCAACGCCTCGACGTGGTGCGCCACTCCGCGCGGGTGCACCACCGAGTCGCCCGGCTCCAGCTCCCGGTCCACGCCGTCCACCGCACCGCGCAGGCGGCCCGACAGCACGTAGACGATCGAGTCGTGGTCGTGCGCGTGTGGGGGTGACGAGACTCCCGCCGGGTAGTGGATCAAGTACGCCAGGCCGCTCGCCGCGCGCTCCAACAGCCGGAAGCGGCCTTCGCCGCCCTGTAGCGGCAAGCCCTCCACCGTGACCAGTGGCTGCCACACCTGCTCTTCCATGCCGCCCATCATCGCCCGGAACGGCTGAGAGTCCACACAGGACCACTTAGGTAAGGCAGGCGTTATTTAGGCACGCCTGACAAAACCCCAGGTCTCGCCACCATTCCGCTTCCGTGTTTCACTGGTCCGGTGACCGAAACGATCGACGGTGACGCCGTGGAACACGCCCACGAACCGCACCAGGGGCTGGGCGGGAAGCTGAACTGGCTGCGGGCCGGCGTGCTCGGGGCCAACGACGGGATCGTGTCCGTTGCCGGGATCGTCGTCGGGGTGGCCGGGGCGACCACGGACAACACCACGATCCTGACCGCCGGCATCGCCGGGCTCGTCGCCGGGGCCTTTTCCATGGCCGGTGGGGAATATGTCTCCGTCAGCACCCAGCGCGACACCGAACAGGCCCTGCTCAGGCTGGAAAAGCAGGAGCTCAAGACCATGCCTGAGGCCGAGGAGCGCGAGCTCGCGCAGATCTACGAAGACAAGGGCCTGTCGCCGGAACTCGCGAGCCGGGTCGCTCGTGAACTGACCGAAAAGGACGCGCTGCAGGCGCACGCCGAAGCCGAACTCGGCATCGACCCGGACAACCTCACCAGCCCGTGGCAGGCCGCTTGGGCGTCGCTGCTCGCGTTCTCGGTCGGGGCGCTGCTGCCGATCCTCTCCATCGCCTGGGCCGGCGTCTCCCTGCGGGTGTGGGCGTGCGCCGCGGCGGTCGTCGTCGGCCTCACGCTGACCGGGTTGATCAGCGCGAGGCTCGGCGACGCGAACGTGGGGCGCGCGATCGTCCGCAACGTCGGCGTCGGCGCCCTCACGATGGTGGTGACCTACTTCGTCGGGGTGATCTTCGGGGTCACCGTGGGTTAGTGCACGCCCTTCATCAGCTTGCGGATGAACGGGATGCCCAGGAACAGCAGCACGCCGACGCCGATGGCGACCCCGCCGACTGTGCTGAAGTACGGCGCTTCGTCGTCGACGGAGTAGTACTCGGCGAGCTTGCCGGACATCGCGGTGCCGAAGGAGATGGACAGGAAGTTCAGTGCCACCATCTGCGTCCGGAACGCCTCGGGCGCGAGCTTCGTCGACAGCGACAGCCCCACCGGTGAGAGGCACAGCTCGGCGATCGTGAACACGAACAGGATGCCCACCATCGCCAGGATCGGGCTCGCGTTCTGACCGCTGCCCACCATCGGCAGGAACAGCAGGAACGCCGCGCCCATCAGCACCGTGCCGAGGACGAACTTCATCGGCGTCGACGGCTGCCGCTCGCCGAGCTTCGTCCACAACGCCGCGAGGACCGGCGCGAAGGCGATGATGAACACCGGGTTGATCGAGTTGACCCAGGACACCGGCATCTCCCAGCCGAACAGGCTCCGGTTCAGCCGCTGGTCGGTGTAGGCGGCGACGACCGTGAACTGCTGCTGGTACAGCGAGAAGAACACCGCGCTGGCGATGAACATCGGGATGAAGGAGAACACCCGGCTGCGCTCGACGCCGGTGATCCGGCTGCTGGTCAGGATGACCACGAAATAGCTCACCGAGATCACGCCGACCACCCACACGACGACGTCGGCGAGGTTGCCCGGATTGACGACGCCGGTGAGCACCAGGGCCACGACCGCGGCCACCAGAACGACAGCACCGCCGATCGCCAGCACGCGCTGGGACGCCGGCAGCGGGTTCGGCACCTCCTTGGCCTTGTCACCGAGGTTCTTGCGGCCGAACGTGTACTGCGTCAGGCCGAGCGCCATGCCGATCGCCGCCAGGCCGAACCCGAGGTGGAAGCCGACCTCGGTCTGCGCCAGCCCGGTCAGCAGCGGGCCGACGAAGCCACCGAGGTTGATGCCCATGTAGAAGATCGTGAAGCCGGCGTCGCGCCGCTCGTCGCCTTCGGCGTAGAGCGTGCCGACGATCGCCGTCGCGTTGGACTTCAGCCCGCCGCTGCCGACCGCGACGCACACGAGCCCGACGCCGATGCCGGCCAGGCCGGGCAGCAGGGCCAGGCTGAGGTGGCCGATCATGATCAGCACGGCGCTGTAGAAGAGCGTCCGCTCGGAGCCGAGGAGCCGGTCGGCCACCCACGCGCCGACGACGGCGGACAGGTACACCAGGCCGCCGTACGCGCCGACGATGCCGAGCGCGGACTCCTGCGCGAGGCCGAGACCGCCCTGGTCGACCCGGTAGTAGAGGTAGATCGGGAGGATGCCGAGCATCCCGTAGTAGGAGAAGCGCTCCCACATCTCCACGCCGAAAAGGTTCGCCAGCCCTCGTGGGTGCCCGAAGAACCTCGTGTCCTGCTGGACCTCGGTAGAGGTGCTCACAACTGTCGTCTTCCTTGTCGAGGGACTTCGTTGTCCCTTGGCATGTTAAGAGCCCAGCTGGTGACCCACCACCGACACCCGGTGTGGCAACGGCCATAACGGTCGGTGACCAAATGGACTAAAATCACGTCAAGGTGCGCCGGGAAGCCTGGTCGGCAACAGTGATCAGCGACCCCGAGGAGCTCCTGTGTCCCGCCCCTTCACCGAGTTCGCCCGCTACCTGCGCACCGAGACGACCGGCGGGCTCATCCTGCTGGCCGCGACCGCGGTGGCGCTGCTCTGGGCCAACTCGCCGCTGCGGGACAGCTACCACGCGCTGCGCGGCTTCCGGCTCGGCCCGGAATTCCTCCACCTGAACCTGACCGTCGGCGACTGGGCCAAGGACGGCCTGCTCGCCCTGTTCTTCTTCGTCGCCGGGCTGGAGCTCAAGCGCGAGCTCGTCATCGGCGAGCTGTCCCGCGTCAAGCAGGCCGTGCTGCCGGTCGTGGCCGCGCTCGGCGGCATGGTCGTGCCCGCGCTCGTCGCGCTCGCCGTCGGCTGGGGGACGCCGGGGATCGAACGGGCCTGGGCGATCCCGGTCGCCACGGACATCGCGTTCGCCCTCGGCGTGCTGGCGCTGACCGCGTCGAACCTGCCCTCGAGCGCGCGGGTCTTCCTGCTCTCCCTGGCCGTGGTGGACGACCTCGGCGCCATCGTCGTCATCGCCGTGCTGTTCACGACGGGCTTCGACCTGGTCGCGGTGGCCGTCGCCGTCGTGGCGCTCGCCCTGTACGCGTTCCTGCAGCACCGGCGGGTCCGGACGCCCTGGCTGTACGTGCCCCTGGCGCTGATCACCTGGGTGGCGGTGCACTCGGCCGGCATCCACGCGACCGTCGCCGGCGTCGCGCTGGGCCTGCTCACCCGCGTCCGCCCCGACGAAGGCGAGGCCGAGGCCCCCGCCCTGCGGCTCGAACACCGGCTCCAGCCGTGGTCGGCGGCCGTCGCCGTGCCGGTGTTCGCGCTGTTCGCGGCCGGGATCTCGGTCAACGCCGGCGCGCTCGGCAAGGTCTTCACGACGGCGTTGCCGCTCGCGGTGTTCGCCGGCCTGGTCGGCGGCAAGGTCGTCGGCATCCTCGGGGCCAGCGTGCTCGCCGTGAAGCTGCGGCTGGCGGAGAAGCCACGCGGGACGGGCTGGCGCGACATCGCCGCGTTGTCGGTGCTCGGCGGGGTCGGGTTCACGGTGAGCCTGCTGATCGCGGAGCTGGCGCTGCCGGGTGACGCGAGCGAACTGGCGAAGGCCGCGG
This sequence comes from Amycolatopsis sp. CA-128772, assembly GCF_002904295.1. GTDB lineage: Bacteria > Actinomycetota > Actinomycetes > Mycobacteriales > Pseudonocardiaceae > Amycolatopsis. Next base: position 81,579 of record NZ_PPHG01000094.1, on the reverse strand, counting down.
TGCTGATCGCGTCCGCGGCGGCGTCCCTGCTGGCGGCGGCGTTGCTACTCCGCCGTAGCAAGGTTCACGCGGAAATGTCCGACGCTCCACCTTCCGGGGCCTAGCCCCGGACCCCGGCCGGGGCGAGCCCCCTGGACCCCCGAATGCGACTCGCCGTGACGCCGCCGCGCCCGGTTTCACGTCACATGGCACGATGACCCGGTGAGCAGCCCCAAACACGAGCGCACCGGCCCCGACGGCGTGGGGGCCGTGCCTTACCTCCCGCTGTCCTCCGCTTCCGACATCCCCGGCGACCAGTCGATCGGCCGCCTGGTCGGCGACGCGACCCAGCACATCTCCACCCTGGTCAGGGCCGAGATGGAGCTCGCGAAGTCCGAGCTGGTCGGCGAGGTGAAGAAGGGCCTCAAGGGCGCCATCTTCTTCCTGATCGCGCTGACGGTCTTCCTGTACAGCACGTTCTTCCTGTTCTTCTTCGCGGCCGAGGGGCTGGCCCAGTGGCTGCGCTACCGCTGGATCGCGTTCGGCATCGTGTTCGTCCTGATGCTGCTCGTCGCGGGCGCGGCCGGGTTCCTCGGTTACCGCAAGGTGAAGAAGTTCAAGGCACCGGAGCGGACCATCGCCAGCGTCAAGGAGACGGCCGCCGCGCTCAAGCCGCAGCGCGCGCCCGAAGGCGACTTGACGACCACGCGCGACTGAGTCGTCGTTGCACGCGTCCCCCGACCCGTCGATCGTCCGGCTCGACGGCCCGTGGGTCCACCGCGACGTGTCCGCGAACGGCATCCGCCTGCACGTCGCCGAGCTCGGCGACGGGCCGGTCGTGGTGCTGCTGCACGGGTTCGCCGAGTTCTGGTGGACCTGGCACCACCAGCTGCCGGCGCTGGCCGAGGCCGGTTTCCGCGCGGTCGCCGTCGACCTGCGCGGCTACGGCGACTCGGACAAACCACCCCGCGGCTACGACGCCTGGACGCTCGCGGGTGACGTCGGCGGCCTGATCAAGTCGCTCGGGGCGCGGCGCGCGCACCTCGTCGGGCACGCGTGGGGCGGCCTGCTCGCTTGGACGGTCGCGGCCCTGCACCCGCGGCTCGTGTCCTCGGTGACGGCGATCGGCGCCGCGCACCCGCTCGCGTTGCGCTCGTCGGTCCGCCCGTGGCGCGGGCAGGGCCGCGCGGCCGGGCACCTCTTCCGCTTCCAGGTGCCGATGGCCCCGGAGAAGTGGCTCGTGAAAGACGACGCCCAAGCCGTCGAGGACCTCTTCGGCGGCTGGGCCGGCCGCCGCTGGCGGTCCGCCCCGGACTTCGACGCCCACGTCGAAGCGTTCCGGCAGGCGATGCTCGTGCCCGGGGTCGCGCACAGCGCGCTCGAGTACTACCGGTGGGCGTTCCGCGCCCAGTTCCGCGGCGAAGGGCGCCGCTTCACCGACGCCGTCGGCGGCCGGATCGCGGCGCCGACGCTGCAGCTGCACGGCGCCGACGACACCTGCATCCTCCCCGAAACGGCGGCGTCGTCGACGCGCTGGGCCGGCCCGCACGCCGAACCGGAGATCTTCTCCGGCGTCGGGCACTTCCCCCACCTCGAGGTCCCGGACCGCACGTCGGCGGCCCTGGTGGACTTCCTCAAGCGAGACTGATCGCGTTCTTCGCCCGCTCCACCGACTCCTCCGACGCCGGTCCTTCGGGGTTCTCCGTGGCCAGGGCCTGGTTCAGCGCGACGAACGGCCGCATCCGCGTTTCGTAAGCCGCGAAGGCGTCTTCGTGACCGGCGCGGCCGAGCTCCTGCGCGAGGACGTACGCGCCGACCAGCGCGAGGCTCGTCCCCTGGCCGGACAGCGCCGAGGCGCAGTAGCCGGCGTCGCCGACCAGCACGACCCGGCCGGCCGACCAGCGGTCCAGGTGGATCTGCGCCATCGCGTCGAAGTAGAAGACGTCCGCGGCGGCCATCGCTTCGAGCAGCTTCGGCACCTCCCAGCCGACACCGGAGAGCCGCTCGATGATCAGCGCCTTCTGCTCCGGGACGGTCAGCCGGGGCAGCGGGTCCGAACCGAACCCGAGGGTCACGCGCAGCTCGGTGTTGTCCCGCACCGGGTACACCACACCGCCGGTGTGCTCGTGGCGGAACCAGGTCTGCCAGTCCTCCAGGCCCAGGAAGTTGGCCGTCGGGAAGATCGCCAGGTACTGCCCGAGGTGGCGGGTGAACTCCTCCTCCGGCCCGAAGGCCAGCCGCCGCACGACCGAGTGCAGGCCGTCCGCGCCGACGACCAGGTCGAACGTCCGGAAGCCGCCGCGCTCGAACTCGACGCGCACCCCGTGTGCCTCTTCGGTCAACGCCGTGATCGAGTCGCCGAAGACGTACTCGACGCCGGGTGCGTCCTGCAGCAGCGCGACGACGTCGTCGCGGAGCACCTCGAAGTCGGCGCTGTCGAGGCGCCCGCTGCTGTAGGTGAAGTCCTCGGAGCGGAAGAGCTCGTGGCCGGTCCCGTCCACCACGGACATCCCGCGCATCCGGGTGCGCAACGCCCGCATCGGCTCGCCGAGGCCGAGCTCGTCGACGACGTCGAGGGCGACCCCGCGCACGTCGATCGCCTGGCCGCCGGTGCGCGGGGCGGGGGCCCGGTCCACCACCGTCACGGCGAAGCCCTGCCGCGCCAGGAACCGGGCCAGTGCGCCGCCGGCGACACCGGCACCCGAGATGAGAACGTTCCGCATGGTTTCCTCCAGAGTCGTACGCTTGTACGCTCCACTGTGGAGAACCAGCAGTTCACCTGCCATTTCTGTACTAGCACAGATGGCTGTCTGTACTAGATCAGGAGCCCCCAGTGAAGTACGTGGCCATCGCCGACGACCTGCGGGAGCGGATCGCGCGCGGCGAGCTCCCGCCCGGCGCCCGCGTCCCCTCGACGCGCCGGCTCGCGGCCGACCACGGCGTCGCGATGGCGACCGCGGCGAAGGCGCTGGCCCAGCTGGGCCGCGAAGGGCTCGTCCGCGCCGAGCCGCGGTCCGGCACGGTCGTCGCCGACCGCGACCGCCGCGGCCCCCAGCGCGGCCTGACCCGCGATCGGCTCGTGCGGACCGCCATCGCCATCGCCGACACCGAGGGCCTCGGCGCGTTGTCGATGCGCGGTGTGGCGGCCCGCCTCGGCGTCGCGGCGATGGCGCCGTACCGGTACGTGCGGGGCAAAGACGAGCTCGTGCTGCTGATGGCCGACGCCGCGTTCGGCGAGCGCGGCTACCCCGCCGAGCCGTCCGGCGACTGGCGCGCACGTCTGCTGCTCGGCGGCCGGACGCTGTGGTCGCTCTTCCGCCGGCACCCGTGGCTGGCCCAGCTGGGACCGATCACGCGGCCGCTGCCGCTGCGGAACCTGGCCGTGCACGGCGAGTGGGCCCTGTCCGCGCTGTCCGAGCTGGGCGTCGACGCGGCGACGCTGTGCGACCTGCACGTCCTGGTCTTCGGCCACATCCAGGGCATGGCGGTCCACCTCGAGCGCGAGCAGAGCGCGCTGGCGTCGTCCGGCCTGACCGAGGACGACTGGATGGACCACCAGGGACCGGCCGTGGCGGCGATGACGGCCGGGCACCCGACGTTCACCAGGATGCTCGCGGACCTCACGGAAACGGGCTACGACCTGGTGCTGGACGACATCTTCGAGCTGGGCATGCGCGCCCTGCTCGACGGGCTGGCGCTGCGGTTCGGGCGTTAGGCCGCGCAGGAGCCGGTGGACACGTTCGTCGTCTGGGACGGGGCCGCGTCGACCTCGGCGCGGACCTGCTCGGCCGTCAGGGTGAAGCCCGTCTCCGGGTCCTCCACCGCCGCGCCGAACACCACGCCGATCACCTTGCCGTCCGGGGTCACCATCGGGCCGCCCGAGTTGCCGCTGCGGATCTCCGCGCGGACCGTGAAGACGTCCCGCTGCACGGTGTTGGCCTCGTAGATGTCCGGGCCGCGGAGGTTGATCCGGCCGCGCACGCGGGCCGGCGTCGCCCGGTACGGGCCGTCGAGCGGGTAGCCCAGCACGATCGCGCTGTCGCCCGCCGTCGCCGTTTCCGGGGCGAACGGAAGCGCCGGGGCCCGCAGCCGCGGCACCGCGAGCACGGCGATGTCGACCTCGGGGTCGAAGTAGACGACGCGGGCCGGGTAGTCGCCCTGCGTCGTCTCGATGCCGACGGTGTCGGTGCCCGCCACGACGTGCGCGTTCGTCATCACCCGCTGGGGCGCGATCACGAACCCGCTGCCTTCCAGCGACCGCGAGCACGAGCTGGCCGTACCGCGGATCTTGACCACGCTGCCGTGCAGCGCCTGAACGGTCCCGCTGCGCTGCAGCGCGGGGTCCGGCGGCGAGGTGTCCGCCGTCGGCGCCTTCTGGAACGGGTCGACGATCGACGGGAAGCCGGACGCGTCGAGCAGCTTGCGCAGCTGGCTCGGGAAACCCTGGGCGGCCTCCGGCATGGCGTCGTTGACCTTGCCGAGCACCACCGAGCCGTTGATCGCCTTGGCCAGCCCGGGCAGGCCGGACACGGTCGTCAGCGGCGTCGCGATCAGCCAGGCCACCACGAACACGACCAGGGCCTGCACGACCGCGCCGAGCGTCTTGTCGATGCCGGAGAGCTTGTCCGGGTTGATCTTCTGCCGCAGCCGCCGGCCGACGTAGACGCCGATCGCCTCACCGAAGGCGACCAGGAACACCACCGTCGCCACCGCGAAGGCGACCTTCCAGACGGGGTCGTCGAAGAACGCGACCACCACCGGCGCGAGCTTGATCCCGGCGACCGCGCCGAGCACGACGCCGACGAGCGACGGCAGCGCGATGATCACGCCCTGGTACGCGCCGGACACCGCCGCCAGCACGGCCAGCAGCAGCACCAGCACATCGACCCAGTTCACCGCGTCACTCCCCGCCCGCTACACGCTTTTCGGGGGTCCGGGTGGCGGAGCCCCCGGCCTGAGGCGGAGCCTCGGTGAGACACCGCGCCTGGAACGCGGCCAGCGCCTCGTCGAGGTCCCGGACGTCGCCCGGGTCCCACTCGCGTTCCCAGCCGCCCAGGTTGAGCAGGACCGACAGCAACCCGGCGGTGAACCCCCAGACGAACAGGCCGCCGACCTCGAAGGCCGGCCCCTTCCAGGGCGCACCCCGCTTCTTCACGGTGAACCGGTTGGCCGGGTCGACCAGGTCGGCGACGGCCACCCGCGCGACGGACGCCGTCTCGGCCGGGTCGACCGCGTGCACCGGCGACGGTTCGGCCCAGTGCGCCAGCACCGGCGTCACGGCGAAGCCGGACACCGGGACGAACAGTTCCGGCAGCACCGCGATCGGCCGGACGCCGGAGGGGACCACGCCGGTCTCTTCCTCGGCCTCGCGCAGCGCGGTGCCGATCGGGCCGCCGTCGCCCTCTTCGGCGCCGCCGCCGGGGAACGAGACCTGGCCGGCGTGCGAGCCGAGCGTGTCGGCGCGGCGCTGCAGCAGGATGTCCGGCTCGCCGTCGGCCTCACGCTCGCCGAAGAGGATCAGGACGGCGGCGGGCCGCGGGTAGGCGTTGTCGGGCGGGCTGAACCGGGTGAACGTCTTCGAATCGACCTCGCCGCTCACCTTGACCAGCGGCCGGAGCCATTCGGGCACCGATTCGGGTTCGACCAGTGGTCCGATCACGATGCCCCCTCGACTGCCGCGCGCACCTGGTCAGTGTTCCCGAACGTGCGTGGATTCGCGATGAACCGCACCTCGCCGGCCGCGGTGACCACGTAGGACGCCGGGAGTGACGAAGGCACCTTCAGCGCGGCCCGGACCGGCCCGGTCTGCCCGTCGCCGTCGTACACCGACGGCAGGTGCACGCCCAGCTTCGCCAGCAGGTCCAGGCCGTCCTTCGCCGGGCTCTGCACCTGGACGCCGAGCACGCGCACGGCCCCCGGCTGCTTCGCGTACTCCTGGAGCACGGGTAGTTCGGTCCGGCACGGCTCGCACCACGACGCCCACACGTTGACCAGCACCGGAGCACCGGCGACGGCCTTCCCGACGTCCACGCGCACGCCGTCGCCGAGGCAGTCCGCCGTGACGCCTTCGAGCTGCTTCACCGGCTGCGCCGCGCCCGCTTCCGGGCACGGCTGGAGCGCCGCCGCGGACCGCGCGGGCCCGAGGTCGCCGGCCGGCTGCGCGGCGGTGCCATCTCCCCCGCGGGGCAGCAGCGCGACGAGCAGCGCCACCGCCAGCACCGCCGCGGCCAGCGCCCACTTGGTGACTCTTGTCACCGGGGCGCCGCCAGCGCCAGGATGTGGTCCTTTTCCTCGCCTTTGACCAGCTTCGCGGCTTCGTCGAAGCCGGTCGGGCCGGTGCCGTACGACGGGCAGTCCTTGGCCAGCGGGCAGGCGCCGCAGGCCGGCTTCTTGGCGTGGCAGACGCGGCGGCCGTGGAAGATCACCCGGTGCGAGAGCATGGTCCACTCCTTGCGGGGGATCAGCTCGCCGATCGCGTGCTCGACCTTGACCGGGTCCTCCTCCGCCGTCCAGCCCCAGCGGCGGACGAGCCGGCCGAAGTGGGTGTCGACGGTGATGCCGGGGACGTCGAAGGCGTTCCCGAGCACGACGTTCGCCGTCTTGCGGCCGACGCCCGGCAGCGTGACGAGGTCGTCGAGGTTGCCCGGCACCTCGCCGTCGAAGCGCTCGACCAGGGCCGCGCCCAGGCCCATGACGGAGTTCGCCTTGGCCCGGTAGAAGCCGGTGCTCCGGAGGTACTCCTCCAGCTCGGTGCGGTCAGCGCCGGCGTAGTCGGCGGCGGTCCGGTAGCGCTTGAACAGCGCGGGGGTGACGAGGTTCACCCGGACGTCGGTGGTCTGTGCGGACAGCACGACCGCGACCAGCAGTTCCAGCGGCGTGGTGAAGTCGAGCTCGCAGTGGGCACCGGGATACACGTCGTCCAGGCAACGCTTCATCCGCCTGGCGCGTCTCACCAGAGCCAATCGGCTTTCACCAGCGCCCTCACGGGGGGCGTTCGTGGTGGCAGGTGGCACCCCGATAGCCTACGGGCGCCGTCGGACGAGCCGGTGACTGCACCGGTGGACGACCGACACGCCAGAGCACCACCTCGGCGCAGTTTCCGGCCGCCATGAGCGAGGATCTGGAGTAGATGCTTCCCACTGAGTCTTTTGGGGTCCGGCCATGACCGTCTGGTTCGTCATCCTGGTCCCCCTGGTGATCATGTTCTTCGCGCTGTTCATGGAACGCGTGGAGAGCCGGCTCAAGCACGTCGCGGTGCAGGAGAACGAGGTCGAAGAGTTCCTCGAGCAGGCGCAACCCAACGAGGTCAGGGCGCTCTACGGGCACGGCATCGGCCGCGCGCTGGAGCTGTTCCGGCTCCGTAGGCTGGGCGGACGGGCAGCCAGGCTACGCGCGCGTCGCGTGCGGAGTTAGGCTCCACGTTCGAACGAGATCGTTTCGGCGGACCGCGCGTCCGACGGGCGATCTCGGGAGTACGCCCTAGACTGACGCGCAAGTGATCGGCGTCACGCTCCGCCAGCCCCGGGGGAGCGCGCACGTTTCTCGACGAGGAGGCACCCGAGGTGGACGAAACCCTGGCCCGTGCGGGCATTTTCCAGGGTGTTGAGCCGGCAGCGGCGGAGGCGCTGGCCCAGACCTTGGAATCCGTGGAGTTCCCCCGCGGCCACGTCATCTTCAACGAGGGCGAACCCGGCGACAAGCTGTACATCATCCAGTCCGGCAAGGTGAAGATCGGCCGCAAGTCCCCGGACGGCCGCGAGAACCTGCTGGGCATCTTCGGCCCGTCCGACATGTTCGGCGAGCTGTCCATCTTCGACCCCGGCCCCCGGACGTCGAGCGCGACCACGGTCACCGAGGTCCGCGCGGTCACCATGGACCGCCCGGCCCTGCGCCAGTGGATCTCGACCCGCCCGGAGATCGCCGAGCAGCTGCTGCGCGTGGTCGCGCGCCGCCTGCGCCGGACGAACAACATGGTCGCGGAACTGATCTTCACCGACGTCCCGGGCCGCGTGGCGCGCGCGCTGCTGCAGCTCGCGCAGCGGTTCGGCAGCCAGGAGGCGGGCCTGCTGCGGGTCACGCACGACCTGACGCAGGAAGAGATCGCCCAGTACGTCGGCGCCTCGCGCGAGACCGTCAACAAGGCGCTCGCCGACTTCGCCCACCGCGGCTGGCTGCGGCTCGAGGGCAAGAGCGTGCTGATCCTGGACCCGGAGCGCCTGGCCCGCCGCGCTCGCTGAGTCTTCACGACAAGAAGGCCCTCTCGGTTCGCCGAGAGGGCCTTCTTGTTGTCCCATAACAAAGAGCCGGGCGCCACCCCCGACGTGGCGCACCGGCTCTTCGTTGTTTGCGCGGACCATCCCCCGACGATCCGCGCTCCCCGCCCTCCGGGCCAGGCCCCGACCCGTGTGCCGGAGGGAGCTGGGTTTTTCTGTGCTGTCGTTCAACCATCACGGCCCATACCCACGAATTCAAGGCCATTCACTCTCAAGGACGCCGTCTGGGCCGTTTCGTTGCAGGAGTTCACGGAGAATATCGGGAGTGTTACCCGATCGAGACCTCCAGCGCCGGTCTCAAGATCTACTTCCCGTCCGGCGGTGACGCACCTGACCGGTAAATAACTGGTACTGACGTACCACTCTGCGGCATACTGCTCGTGTGTCCCAGTCTGTCTCGAACCACGAAAGCCGCACGTCCCTCGCCGACTACCGCACCGCGCTGACGACCCGCGCGGCCCGGTGGCCCGCCGTCGCGTCCGTTCTCGCCCGCCTGCCGATCGCCATGATCGGCATTTCGGCCCTGCTCTACGTCCAGCGCGAGACCGGTTCCTTCGCCATCGCCGGGCTGGTCTCGGCCGGTTCGCTCGTCGGGGTGTCGGTGGGCGCGGTGGTGCAGGGCAGGCTGATCGACCGGTTCGGGCCGACGCGGCCGCTGCTGATCGTCTCCCTGCTGCTGGCGCTGTCGATGAGCGCGCTCGTGACGGCCATCGAATCGCACGCCGCGACCGCGGCGCTCGTCGCACTGGGCGCGGCCACCGGGCTGACGGAACCGATGGTCGGGTCGGCGTCGCGGGCGCTGTGGACGCGGCTGCTCCCGCCGGGCGGCGCGCGCAACGCGGCGTTCTCGTACGAGGCGATCAGCATGGAGGTCTTCTTCATCCTCGGCCCCGGCCTGGCCGGGCTGCTGGTGATGGCGCCGTGGGCGGGCACCGGCCTGGTGCTGGGCGTCGCGCTGCAGTTCACCGGCGCGGTGCTGTTCGCGCTGAGCCCGGCGGTGCGGGCGTGGGGTTCCGCTTCGGGTGCTTCCGGCTCGCTGCTGGGCGCGCTGGCCAGCCCGGGCATGCGCACGCTGGCGATCGCCGCACTGGGCTTCGGCGTGGTGATCGGGTTCGTCGAGGTCGCGGTCCCGGCGGCGGCCACCGAGGCGGGCCAGGCGTCCGTCGGCGGTCTGCTGCTGTCGGCGTGGTCGCTGAGCTCGGTGGCGTTCGGCGTCGCGTACAGCCTGCGGCCGTGGCCGAGGCAGCCGGGCCTGCGGCTGCCGGTCCTGCTCGGCGGGTTCGGCGCGCTGGTGGCGCTGCTGGCGTGGCCGTCGTCCCTGTGGGGCCTGGCCCTGATGATGCTGCTGGCGGGGGCGCTGATCACCCCCCAGTCGACGGCCCACTCGACGACGATCGAGGTGGTCGCCCCGGCCGGGACGGCGGCGGAGGCGTTCGGCTGGGTGCTCACGGCGGTGACGCTGGGGCTGGCGATGGGCCAGTCGGTCAGCGGGTACGTGGTCGAGCACGCCGGCCCGGGCGCGGCTTTCCTGACCGCGAGCGTGGCCGGGGTGGTGCTGGCGCTGGTCGTGTGGCTGCTGCGCGGCACGGTCCGGCCGGCTCCGCAGACCACGGACGCGCCCGCGTTGGTCAACGCGTAGACGCTGCTCCCTCGCGGACCTACGTTTTCGCAGGTCAGCGGTTTTTGTCGGGGGTCACCGCTAGCTTGGGGGCATGGACGTCACAGCGCCTGCCCACCGGCTCTCCGCGGCCGTCTCCGCCGCGTCGCGGCTGCTGCCTGCCCGCTCCGGGCTGCGGCTGCTGGCCGATGCCGGCGGGCTGAGCGTGGGCGGGAGCGATCCGGATCTCGTCGTCCGGTTCGACTGCCCGGCCACCACGCACACCGGCGGCTCGGTCGTCGTGCCCGCGGCGCCGCTGGCCGAGACGTTGAAGGTGCTCGACGCCGACCGCGTGCGGCTGGTCGTCGAAGGCAGCCGCCTCGCGCTGCGGCTGGACAACGCCCGGTTCGCGCTGCCGTTGCTGCCCGGCGCCGGGGGCGTCGCCGAGCCGCCGGTCCGGGTGTCCGAAGTGGACGGCACCGCGTTCGCCTCGGCGCTGCGGATCGTCGCGGGCACGGCGGCGAAGGACGATCCGCTCCCGCTGTTCACCGGCGTCCGGCTGCAGACGGACGGCGAGCGGCTGACGCTGACCGCGTCGGACCGCTACCGGATGGCCGTGGCCCGGCTGCCGCTGCGTGCCCCCGGCGCGCTGGACGTCCTGGTGCCCGCGGCCCTCCTGGCGGAGGCGGCCCGCCAGGCGAGCGGCGTCGTCGGGCTGCACCTCGGCCCGGGGCGGTTCGGCGTGAGCTGGCCGGGTGGCCTGGTCGGCACCGCCGTGCTCGACGCCGGCTTCCTGTCCGAGGACTCGATCCCCTCGGGCTCGGTCGACACCACCGTGACCCTGGACGCCGACGCCCTGGCGGCCGCGGTCCGCCGGGTCGGCGTGTACGCCGAGGACAGGCGCGTGCTGACGCTGGAGGTCGGCGACGCCCACGTGCGCCTGGCCAGCGCGCGGCAGGACACGGGCGAGGCGGAGGAGACGCTGAAGGCCGAGGTCGGCGGCGGCCGGACGTCGCCGTCGTTCCAGGCCCGGTACCTGCTGGACGCCTTGGGCGCGTTCGCGGGCGAGCGGGTGGTGCTGTCGATCCAGCCGGGGATGCGGGCGTGCGTCCTGCGGGCGGCCGAGGCCGGGGAGGTGGAACTGACGTATTACCTGATGCCCATGCTCAGCCGATGATCTCCCGCAGGTCGCGGAGGACGACGTCGGCCGCCGGGCCGCCGGTGAACTGGCCGACCGTCAGTGCGGCGCTCCCGAAGCGCTGTTCGTAGGCCTGCCGGAGGTGCGGGGACGAGCGGCCGAGGGCCCAGTCGACCGTCGACGTGCTCGTGCGCAGGTAGTCGATGGGCGGGGTGCCGAGCACGTACAGCTCGGCGCGGCGGTCACCGCGTTCGAGGACCAGGGCGACCAGGTCGGCGACGAGCAGGCGCTTGCGCATCGTGTCGCGGCCCTTCCACTGGGCGGCCTTGAACTCGGCGACGCGGCGGTCGGTCTCGAGGTCGAACTTGCGGCCGCCGTCGTTGCCCGAGGCCAGCGACGGGCGCCGGACGATGCGTTCGCCTGGTTCGAGGATCTTCGGCAGCGCCCGGACGATCATCGCCGCGTGGATGAGGTCGTTGACGCGGCCGGCGTGCGTCCGCACCAGCAGCGCGCCCTTGAGCAGGGCGTCGGTGAGGCCCTCGGGCGCCACCCGCTCCTCGACGGTCTCGCGGTCGGCGCCCTCCAGGCGGTCCTCCAGCCGGCTCACTCGGCTGGAGAGGTCCTCCTGCCCGAAGAAGTCGTGCAGGTCGATGAACGACTTGATCGCCGACCCGAGGTCGTTCCCCAGCGGCGGCGGCTCGGCGGCCGGTTCGGCGGCGGGCGGCACGGCGGGCTCGTGGGGCAGCGGGCTCGTCGCGAAGCCGAGCCGCCGGAGCTGGCGGATCGCGTAGTGCGAGATGAAGTCGGTCCGCGGCACGCCGAGAGCACGCTCGAAGATCTGCCGCGGCGGCCACCGCAGCTCGCCGATCGCGACCCAGTGCGTACGGATCGGCTCGGGGCCGCCCAGGCCGGCCGCGCGCAGCACCTGGGCCCGGGTCAGGCGGTGCTGCTCGCCGTTGAGTACGAAGTCGATCGCGCGGTCGTCGTCCACAGGCTGTGAGTCGCCCGCCCGCCCGCTCCTGCTACACCTGCTCCCACGAGCCGAAGCGCGGCAACGCCCGGATGACCCGCACCGCCTCCGGCCGGACCCGGCCCGCGATCAGGCCGACGCGGCCTTGACCGCCGCCTCGACCTCGGCGAACGACGGGTTCACCATGGCCTTCGAGCCCACGATCACCGTCGGCACCGTCTCGTTGCCGTTCGCCACCTCGCGGACCCGTGCGGCCGCCGCCGGGTCCTCCCAGATGTTGATCGCGCGGACGGTGAAGCCGCTCTTCGACAACGGGCGCTCCAGGGCGGCGCAGAAGCCGCAGCCCGGGCGCCAGTAGAACTCGACCTCGACGTTGCTCATCCGTTCTCCTCAGACCGCAGGTAGTCCAGCTGCGCCTGCACGCTCAGCTCGGCAGGCGCCCACAACGCCCGGTCGACGTCGGCGTACACGACCTCGACGACCTGGCGGGGTGTCGCGTCCGCCCCGAGCGTCTGCAAAGCCGAACGCACCTGGTCGAGCCGCTGTTCCCGGTGGGCAAGGTACTCGCGGGCGGTCGCGGGCAGGTCGAGGAGCTCCGGACCGTGGCCGGGCAGCCCCACCGTGCCCGGCGGGAGCTCGATGAGCTTGCGCAGGGACCGCAGGTAGTCGCCGAGGTCGTGCAGCACCGTGGTGCCGCGGCCGAGGATGGTGTCGCCGGTCAGCACCTGGCCGTCGAGCACCAGCGACACCGAGTCGCCGGTGTGCCCCGGGGTGTGCAGCACCCGGATCGACAGGCCGCCCGCCGAGATCACTTCACCGTCCACGAAGGACGAGGCACCGACGCACAGCGCGGGGTCGAACGCCCGCACCGGCGCGCCGACGCGCTCGGCGAACCAGGGCGCGCCCTCGGCGTGGTCGGGGTGGAAGTGGGTCAGCAGGACCAGCTCCACCGCGCCCGCCCCGGCCAGCAGCTCCAGGTGCTCGAGGTCGCGGTAGCCCGGATCGACGACGACGGCCGGCACGTCCGGCGCCGCCCGCAGCACCCAGCTGTTGGTGCCTTCGAGCGTCATCGACGACGGGTTGTTCTCCAGCAGCACCGACGCCGTCCCGGAGACCTGGCGCAGCACGCCGTACGCGGGGGCGGTCATCGCTTCTCCAGCACGACGCGGACCTGGTCGTTCTCGCGGACCAGCGTCGGCGCGATCCGGACGATCTCGCGCGGCGCGGCCAGCACGTCGTCGGCGGTGGCGAACCCGGCCAGCTCGCTCAGCGTCAGCCAGGTCGGCGGCATCAGCATCCGGCGGCCTTCGCGCGCGTCGGCGATGGCGTCTTCGGGACGCTGCCAGCCGGAGCTCGACGCCTCCGACGTGGCCCCGTCGGCCTCCTGGCCTTCGGGCAGCTTCGCGACGTAGAAGCGGGTGTCGTAGCGGCGCGGCTCCTGCTCGGGCGTGATCCAGTGCGCCCACGGGCGCAGCAGGTCCGCCCGCAGGGTGAGCCCGGCGTCGGCGAGGAAGCCGGCCAGCGACACCTCGCGCGTCTCCAGGGCCTGGCGGGCGGCCGCGTACGGCGTGACGCCGGTGACGACCGCGTCCGCGCTGCCCGCGAGCAGCACGCCGGACTCCTCGAACGTCTCGCGCACCGCCGCGCAGGTCAGCGCCCGCGCCAGCGCTTCGTCGCAGCCGAACCGCGAGGCCCACCACGACGGCTCCGGCCCGGCCCACGCCACCGAGGTGTCGGCGTCACGCCGGTCGACCCCGCCGCCGGGGAACACGGTCATCCCGCCTGCGAACGGCATGCCCTTGACCCGGTGCTGGAGGAAGACCTCGACGCCGTCGGCGCCGTCCCGGACCAGGATGACGGTGGCCGCGTCCTTCGGCGTCGCCGGCGGGCCGCCGGCGTTCGCGCGGGTGGCCACCCCCGCGCCGACCGGGATGTCGAAGACGAACTCCTTTGGCTGCTCCACCCGGGAAACATACCTCCGGTACCCGACGTCCCGTCGCCCAGTTGTGGCACGCCGGACAGCACAAGGGCGGCACCTTCACGTGAAAGTGCCGCCCTTGGGTAAGCCAGGACTACGGAGCGGTCCAGCCGCGCTGGTCGCCGCCGGAGCGGGACGCGCCGTTGAGCCGCATCTTCGCCGCCTCGGCCCGCTCGCGCTCGGCCAGCTCGGCGTGCAGCTCCCGCAGCAGGGCCCGGTCGCGCTCGCTCAGGCTCGGGTCGTCCAGGTCCAGCGCCGGCAGCTCGACGACCTCGTGCATCGACGGCTTGCCCGCGGCGATCTCGCGGCCCTTCTCCGGGTCCTCGGCCAGCGCCTGCCGCAGCTGCGCCACCTCGGCCGGGGTGAGGTCCGCGGTGCGCTCCGCCCGCGTCTCCGACCGCGCCTTGCGGGGCGGCTCGGGGGCGGGCGGCGGCGACACGATCGGCACCACCGGGGCGACCGGCTCGGCCGGCGCCGTGGTGGTGGTGCTGCTGCTCGACCGCATGCTGTGCCGGCTGCCCGACTCCGCGACCGGCTCCGGGTTCACCGGGGCCGGCGGCTTGGCCGGCTCGGGACGGTAGGTCGACGCGGGCGCCGACGTACTCCCCGTCACCCACGCCGGCGACGCGGCCGCCGAAGCGGCCAGGTGGTACTCGGAGTGCGCGACACCCGGGCCGCTGACCTCGACGACCGAGTGGATGCCGGCCCGGCGCAGCGCCGTGTCGACGCGGAAGGCAACGGCGGGCGGGTTGCCCTCCGGCCCCAGCTCGACCAGCACCACGCGCTGCGGCAGCGCGCCCGGCACGCTGCCGGCCGGCGTGTTGCGCCACACCGCGTGCACCGACCGGACGTCCGGCAGCACCTGCAGCGTCCGGTCGAGCGCCTCGGCGATGCCGAACTCCGGCGCGTTCTCGCCGGTGAACCGGTGCGTGTTGACCGGCTCGGCCTCGTCGACCAGCAGGTCGTTCGCCAGCGTCGCGTCCGACCGGCTCATCTCGAGGACGAGCGCGAGCTCGCGCTGCTCGGCGGAGCTGACCGCGATCCGGCCCGCGATGAGCGTGCCGGTGGTCAGCTCGACCGCCTCGTCGATGTGGGCCCGGGCGATCAGCTCACGCGCTTCGGTGAGCGCGCTGTCGTCGATCCGGCCCGCCAGGGCCAGCAACAGGTTGTGCAGGCGCAGGGGCACCGAGAACCCGTCCATGGGCGGGCCGTCGTGGACCTCCACCATTGCCTTGCTCCCTCCCAGCTCGCTGGCGGGCGAGCGCTATGCGGCTACTAGCCGGTTCCCCGTCACCGCGCCCACGCAGACCAGCTCTGAGTCGGCCAGCGCGGCCCGGTGGTACCCCGGCAGGTCGAAGCGCGGCGGGATGACCTCGACGCTGGGCTCTTCGTCGCCCAGGACCCGCAACACGCGCTGCAGTTCGCCCGTCAACCTCGGCAAGCCGGCCTGCGCGGTGATGAGCAGGACGCGCTTGGCGGTCCCCTGCCCGACCACACCGACGTGTCGCCAGCTCTGCCGCACTTCCCCCACGTCCGGGCGACCCCGCAACGTTGCGTGGATCAGAACGGACACGGAGTCGACCGAGTTAACCCATTCGGGCGCACTCGACGTGAATGTGTACCGGTTCTCGGAGACGTCGTCTACCCCCAGGGTCGAACTGACCTGGTGCCAGTCGGCGCCGTGCGGGATCAGCCCGGCCACGAGCAGGCGGTACTCCGTCTGGTCGAGGTCAATCCTGTGCTTAAGCAAAGACCTCGGCAGGGTCCGGGCGAGGGTGCCCATGGCGCCCTCGCCGAGCCAGTCGCGGAACCGCCACAGCAGCTGGTCGGGCAGCCGCCCGGCCAGCCGGAGCAGCAGCTCGTGCGTGGACTGCTCGATGTCCGGGTCCATCACTGCACCTCCACGATCAGTTCGACCTCCACCGGCGAGCCGATCGGCAGCTCCGCGACGCCGACGGCCGAGCGGGCGTGGATGCCCGCGTCGCCGAAGACCTCGCCGAGCAGCTCGGACGCGCCGTTGACGACCGCGGGCTGGCCGGTGAAGCCTTCCGCGGAAGCCACGAAGCCGACAACCTTGACGATCCGCGTGACGTTGTCAATGCCCACCAGCCCGTGCACGGCCGCGAGCGCGTTGAGCGCCGACGTGCGGGCGTGGCCCTTCGCCTCTTCCGGGCTGATCTCCGCGCCGACCTTGCCGGTCGCGGCGAGCACGCCGTCGACGAAAGGCAGCTGGCCGGAGGTGTAGACGTGCTTGCCGCTCTGCACGGCGGGGACGTACGCGGCCAGCGGAGCCGCCACACCCGGCAGCTCGATGCCGAGTTCCTTCAGCCGTTCGCTCCAGCTCACCCGGATCAGCCCTTCGGACGCTTGAGGTAGGCGACGTGCTGCTCGCCGCTCGGGTTCGGCAGCACGGTGACCAGCTCCCAGCCGTCCTCGCCCCACTGGTCGAGGATCTGCTTGGTGGCGTGGATCAGCAGAGGGACGGTGGCGTACTCCCACTTGGTGGCGCTCATAGCCCGCGAGCGTAGCCAAGCGGGCAAGCGGACCGGGGGCCGCCGCCGGGAAACGCGTCGCGACGCGCCGGAGTGTGGTTCATCTCACGCTAGCGTGGGCCGCGTGGAAACGTGGCGTGTGCTCGCGACGGCGCTGCTCGCGGCGGCCGGGCTGCCCCTGGTGCTCGTCGTGATGGCGAAAGTGCGGGACCGGACGCAGAGCTCCGGGCAGGTCGCGGTCGGCGGCGTGATCACCTTCACGCTGATGGTCGTGCTCGGTGTGCTCACCCTCACCGTGCTGCCCGGGCTCGCGGCCTGGGTGCTGGTCGCGGCGGTCGCCGCTGCGGTCAGCGTCATGCTGCTGGCCAGCTGAGCGCTGATTTAGGGTGAAGAAGTGACCACTCCCCATGCCGGCTGGACCGACGAGCTTGCCCGCGCCCGGCTGCACTTCGTCACCGGCAAGGGCGGGACCGGCAAGACGACGCTCGCCGCCGCGCTCGGCCTCGCGCTCGCCCGCGAAGGCCGCCGCGTGCTGCTCATCGAGGTCGAAGGCCGCCAGGGCATCGCCCAGCTCTTCGACACCGAGCCGCTGCCCTACGCCGAGCAGCGCATCGCGTCCGTCCCCGGCGGGGGCGAGCTGCGGGCGCTGCACATCGACGTCGAAGCCGCGCTGCTCGAGTACTTCGAGATGTTCTACAACCTGGGCTTCGCCGGGCGGACGCTGCGGCGGATGGGGGCCATCGAGTTCGCCACCACGCTCGCGCCGGGGCTGCGGGACGTCCTGCTCACCGGGAAGATCAAGGAGTGCGTCGGCCGCACCGAGTCCGACGGGCGGCACACCTACGACGCCGTCGTCGTCGACTCGCCGCCGACCGGCCGGGTCGTCAAGTTCCTCGACGTCACCAAGGCCCTGACCGACCTCGCGAAGACCGGCCCGATCCGCGGCCAGGCCGAAGGGGTCGTGCGGCTGCTGCACTCCGGCGAGACGGTGATCCACCTGGCGACGCTGCTGGAGGAGATGCCGGTGCGCGAGACCGTCGAGGCCGTGGCCGAGCTGGACGGTGCCGACCTGCGCCCGGGCGCGGTGCTGGTCAACCGGGTCCGGCCGGAGCGGCTGCCCGCCCGCTCGATCACCGCGGCCGCGGACGGGCGCGTCGACGCCTCGCGCGTGCGGACCGGGCTCGCGGCGGCCGGGCTGAAGCTGCCGCAGGACACCCTGGACGCGCTGGTCGACGAGACCGTCGAGCACGCCGTGCGGGTGGCGGCCGAGCAGCGGGCGCGGGAGCAGCTCGCCGAGGCCGACCTGCCGACCCTGGAGCTGCCGGACCTCACCGAAGGCGTCGACGTCGCCGCCCTCTACGACCTGGCCGAAGCCCTGACCGACCAGGGGGTGCGGTTGTGACCACCATCGACATCGACGCGCTGCTCGACGACCCGGAAAGCCGCGTGATCGTCTGCTGCGGCTCCGGCGGCGTCGGCAAGACGACGACCGCCGCGGCGCTGGCCCTGCGCGCGGCCGAGCGCGGGCGGCAGACCGTCGTGCTGACGATCGACCCCGCCCGCCGGCTGGCGCAGGCGCTCGGCCTGCGTGAGCTGGGCAACCACCCGCGGCAGGTGCAGGTCGAAGGCTTCGAGCCCAAGGGCGAGCTGTGGGCGATGATGCTGGACATGCGCCGCACGTTCGACGACATGGTGCGCGTGCACGCCGGGCCGGAACGCGCCGAGCAGCTGCTCCAGAACCCCTTCTACCAGACCATTTCCACGTCGTTCTCCGGCACGCAGGAGTACATGGCGATGGAGAAGCTGGGCCAGCTCGCCGCGACCGCCGACTGGGACCTGATCATTGTCGACACCCCGCCGAGCCGCTCCGCGCTGGACTTCCTCGACGCGCCGACGCGGCTGTCGTCCGCATTGGACGGCCGGATGATCCGGCTGCTGACGGCCCCGGCGAAGGCCGGCGGCTGGGGCCTGCGCAAGGTGGTCAACGCCGGGTTCTCGATGTTCGCCAAGGCGGTGTCGACGATCATCGGCGGCCAGCTGCTGACCGACGCGTCGGCGTTCATGCAGGCGTTCGACAGCATGTTCGGCGGCTTCCGCGAGCGCGCCCGCAAGACGGCGGAGCTGCTGCGCTCGTCGGGGACGTCGTTCCTGGTGGTGGCCGCGCCGGAGCCGGACGCGCTGCGTGAGGCGTCCTACTTCGTCGAGCGGCTGTCGTCGGAGTCGATGCCGCTGGCCGGGCTGATCGCGAACCGGACGCACCCGGTGCTCGCCAAGCTGTCGAGGTCCGAAGCGCTGGCGGCGGCGGAGTCGCTGCAGGAGGGCGACACGAACGCACCGCTGGCCGAGGCGGTGCTGCGGCTGCACGCGGACCGCGTCGAGCTCGCGGCCCGCGAGGAGCGCCTGCTGGCGCGGTTCACCCGGGCGCACCCCGAGGTGGCGCTGGCGAGGGTGCCCGCGCTGGCCGGCGACGTGCACGACCTGGCGGGCCTGCGCGACATCGGCACCCGCTTGGCCGGCTGAGGCGGCACTTCCACGTGAAAGTGACCACCTGGGAGCGGCACTTTCACGTGAAAGTGCCGCGGTGGTGGTGGCTGAGCGGCGCGGGCGGCGCGGCAGCAGGTCCGCGCCGCCCGCGGCCGTTCAGCCGACCTTGACCCGCTCCAGCGCGGTGCGCTTGGCCGCTTCCAGCAGGTCGGCCCAGCTCTCCACGTCGGGGCGGCGGCGCAGCAGGGCCCGCCGCTCGCGTTCGGTCATGCCACCCCAGACACCGAAGTTGATCCGGCCGTCGAGTGCTTCGGCGAGGCATTCGGTGCGGACCGGGCAGCCCATGCAGACCGCTTTGGCCCGGTTCTGCTCCGCACCCCGGACGAACAGGCCGTCCGGATCGGCGTCCCGGCAGGACGCGTTGATTCGCCAGCTCGACTGGTTGGTTTCCATACCCCCAGCTCCCTACCCTGGTGATCGACGCACCAGCGGGGAAAGGCCCTGCGCCGCCCTGCCCCCGCGAGCGTGTCTCCCTCAGCTCACGTCGGTTACCCGGGCACCTCCCCGGTGCCGGTGCCGCCGTTCGGACCAGGCGAGCTCCCACCCGCGTTGACCCATCCGTCGGCTTTTCTTCGTGAGACGTTGACGGACTGTAGGGGCCCTCGGTTCCCCCCGTCGAGACCCAGAATGCCTTCCGTTACCAGTTGTCACCGAAGGGGGTCTGTTTTGTCACGGATTTCACACCCTCGGAGACACGGCGTCACCGGCGCCCGGCGCGGTCCGGGTAGCCTGGCCCTCGTGCGAAAAGCGGATGGTTTGTTCAAGCTCATCGGCCTCTGTCTGCTCGCGGGGGTGCTCGTCGCCGGCATGCTCTTCCCGGTCGTGGGGGCCGCCGGTGTCATGTCGAACCAGGCCAGCGAGACGGTGGAGAAGACGTCCTCCGACCTCGCCGACATCCCGCCGCCGCTGGTGACGACGGTCACCGACAGCACCGGCAAGCCGATCGCGACCCTCTACAGCCAGTACCGGCTGCCGATCACCGAGAACCAGATCAACGAGGCCATGAAGTGGGCCCTCGTCTCGGTCGAGGACAAGCGGTTCTACGAGCACCACGGTGTGGACTGGCAGGGCACGCTGCGCGCGGCCGTCAGCAACAGCACCGGCGCCGACACCCAGGGCGCCTCGACGCTGACCCAGCAGCTCACCAAGAACTACCTGATCAACGTCGTCTACCGGAACGACGCGATCGGCCAGAAGAAGGCCCAGGAGCAGTCGATCTCCCGCAAGCTGAAGGAAGCGCGGATCGCGATCCAGCTCGAGACGAAGCTGAGCAAGCAGCAGATCCTGGCCAACTACCTCAACATCGTCGAGTTCTCCCGGCAGATCTTCGGCGTCGGCGCGGCCGCGCACGCCTACTTCGACACGACGCCGGAGAAGCTCACCGTGCCGCAGGCCGCGCTGCTGGCCGGCCTGGTGAACAACCCGATCAACAACGACCCGTGGAACCACCCGGACAAGGCCACCGCGCGCCGCAACCTGGTGCTCGACCGGATGGTGGACAACAAGAAGCTGGCGAAGGCCGACGCGGACCGGTTCAAGGCCGAACCGCTGGGCGTGGTCCCGGACGGCCCGAAGAAGCCGCCGGCCAACTGCATCGGCGCCGGCCCGGAGGCCGGGTTCTTCTGCCAGTACGTCGAGGACTACCTGCTCAAGAGCAGCGGGATGACGAAGGACCAGCTCTACTCCGGCGGCTACACGATCAAGAGCACGCTGGACGAGCGCGCCAACCACGAGGCGAAGGTCTCGGCCGAGAACCAGGTCAAGAAGACCCAGCCGTACATCGCCAACACGTTGTCGCTGATCAAGCCGGGGAAGGAACGCCACGAGGTGGTCGCCCTGGCGGCGAACCGCGACTACGGGCAGAACCAGGACGCGGGCCAAACGACGTACGCGCTGCCCGCGGGTGTCTACAACACCGGTGGCGCGGGGTCGACGTTCAAGATCTTCACCAGTGCGGCCGCCCTCGACAAGGGGGTCACGGGGATCTATTCGTCGGTGGACATGCCGGAGACCTACACCTCGCACGTGTTCACGACCGAAAAGGGCGGGTGCAGCACCACACCGACGGGCAAGCCCCGCACCTACTGGTACTGCGTCGGCAACGCGGCTGACTACAGCAAGGCCGCCGCGAACGCGACGCTCCAGACGGCCCTCGCGACGTCGCCGAACACGACGTTCGTGGAACTCGAGGACCGGCTCGGCAGCACCGGCCCGGCCATCGACATGGCCAAGCGGCTCGGCCTGCGCGAGACGATGGCCAGCAACACCGGCGGTGGCCCGGTCGACCCGAACGTCAAGGAGAAGAGCAAGAGCCAGGCGGAGGCCTACGGTCCCGTCGGCAACAGCCCCGGCTTCGGCGCGTTCACCCTCGGGTTCAGCCCGGTGAGCGGCCTGGAGATGGGCAACGTCGCCGCGACGATCCTCTCCGGTGGCGTCTGGTGCCCGCCGACGCCGATCGCCGGGGTGACCGACCGCAACGGGAAGCCGGTGCCGATCAAGGAAGCGCCGTGCGAGCAGGCGGTGCCCGAAGGCCTGGCGAACACCCTGGCGGTCGGGATGAGCAAGGACGACCAGCCGGGCGGCACCTCCGCCAAGGCGGCCGGTGAGGTCGGCTGGGACCGGCCGATCATCGGCAAGACGGGGACGACGCAGGGCAACGTCTCGGCGGCGTTCGTCGGCGGCACGCCCCAGCTGGCGGGCGCGGCGATGACGTTCAAGTTCGGCGGCGGCCAGGGCGGCATCTGCGACGTCGGCCCGGGCAACGTCCGCGTGTGCCCGAGCGGGAACATCTTCGGTGGCAAGGCCCCGGCCCGGACGTGGTTCGGCGCGATGAAGAACATCATGGACGCCAGCCAGCCGGTGCTGCCACTGCCGGGCCCGGACCCGAAGTACATGGGCGGCGGCGCCCGGTAGCCGTCACGAAAGCCGGAAGGGGCCCGCGGTTTCCGCGGGCCCCTTCCGGCTTTTCCGGCTCAGTACCAGCCGGTGAGGATCTGCCGGCCGTTGTGGTAGCCGCCCGCCCGGAACACGTTCCAGGTGCCGTTCCACAGCTCGGCGTACCCGCGCGTCCGGCCGCCGAAGGTGCCGAAGAACAGGTTCACCCGGGTCCCGTCCTGCCGCAGGAGCGGCGGCCAGGGCCGACACCTTTCCGGAAATTATGCGCATCAAACCTCGATTAACCAGTGAAACCGCGAACGAGAATCGAGAATGAGCCGACGGCTCGATGACCGGCACCTATTCCGGGCTGCCGGCCCCTCCTCCCGAACGGAGGACAACCGCGGCCATCGAGACGACCTCAATCAGCCGTTCGAGTGACGTCAGACGTCCACGAAGACCCGGCCGGGGTGGTTGACCAGTCACCCGGTCAGCCCTTGATCATGGGGAACGCGACCTGTTAGCGTCACACGCTGCAGCGATGCCAATCAGGCCGCCGCGGTCACCAGCCCTGGGGAGGGGGTGAACGGCTCTGCCGCGTCTTCGGCCGCGAGCCGCACACACGTTCGGTTCCGCATCGCGCCCACCTGTTTCCGTCGAACAGTAATTCGGACATTTCCGTCGATTTTCCTCCGATTTTCCGCCGCGTTTTCCGGCGGCCGCGTTCGACGACCCATTCCCGTGATGGCCGCTGCCGTCACGATTCCCGGAAGGCACGCGCCCATGCGCAAGGTCCGAAGAAACCGCTTCCCGCGGTGGCAGCCCCTCGCGGCGGCCGTCACCCTGCTCTCCGCCCTCGCGGCCGGGCAGAGCCCCGCGTCCGCCGCGCCCGCTCCACCCGCGCCACGACCCGGTGCGCAGCCGGCCGCCTCGTCGGTTCCGCCCGACCAGCGCGCCCGCATGCTCGGCACCGGCTGGGCCGGCTCCCCGGACCGGGCCGTGACCAGCAACGGGGACGCCTCGGGCTTCCACGTCCTGGTCGCCGACGCCAAGGACGGCTACGCCTGGCGCACCGCCGCCACCCTCACCGAAACGGGCACCGAAACGGACCGGTGGATCGGCCGGACCTGCGTCACCTCGTCGGGGAAGCGGGCCGTCGTCGTCTACGCGCCGCGGCAGCTCGTGAACGACGAGGACCGCTCGCACCGCGGTGCCCTCGCCGCGGTCGTCGACCTGGACACCGGTGCGGTCACGAAACTGCCGGAGCCCGTGTCCATCGCCTACTACAACCCGGGGTGCGGCACCGGGGAGCGGGCGGTGCTCACCCAGAACTTCTTCCGCAAGGGCCAGTACGTCTCCCGGCTGTTCACCGTGGACGCCGCCGCCGGCCGCATAGCGTCCACTGTGGACACCATCGGCCAGGTGACGTCCGCCGTCCCCGCCGGCCAGAGCGTCGTCGCGGCCAAGGGCGACAACCTCGTGTCCGTCGGCGCGGACGGCGCGCTGAAACCGGTGGCGTACACGCCCGGCGGCGCGTTCCGGCTGACCGTGGACGCCTCGGGCGGGGTCGGCTACCAGACGCAGACGGCCACCGAGACGGCTGTCCACCGGTACGCCGGCGGCGTCGACGAACTCGTCACCAAGGCACCGCAGGGCTCGGTGCAGGTGCACGGCTCGGCCGGCCGGGTGTTCCTGCAGGGGCCGGACGCCACGCTGCCGTCGCCGCCCGCCGGCTGGCAGGCGGCGAAGGTGCCCGCCGACGCGGAACTCTCCACCACCGGCGCCTTCGGCGTCGACTCCGCGCTGCCCGGCAACCCGGCCGCGCCGGGCTCCGCGCCACGGCCCGCCGGCGGCACGCCGGTGCGGATCGCCGCGCGGGTGCCGGCGACCGGCGCCGAGCCGGAGTTCGAGGTGACGCCCGCCGCGCTGCACCCGGACCAGGGCAACGCCGACTCGCCCGCCGTGGCGAAGACCGCGGGCCCCGGCGGCGCCCAGCCGTCCGGTACCGGCGACGACACCACCGACCCGAACCGCAAGTGCGCGATCCCGCGCAACGACCCGCGCATCCAGTCGCTGCAGGAAACCCCGCAGATGGCCGAGTGGGCCGCGGACCTCGCCGTCAAGGGGGCGCTCACGGCGGCCCGGCCCGCCGGGTACAACGGTTCCACCCTGCCCGCGTACTCGCCGCAGGGGCTCTTCCCGATGCACGCCCTCCGCGGCGGCGGCCTGGTGCCGGCCCAGGTCCTGCTGGGCATCATGGCCCAGGAATCCAACATGTGGCAGGCGAGCCCGCACGCCGTCGACGGCGAGAGCGGGAACTTCGAGCAGGGCGGCTTCTACGGCCGCAACGTCGGCGTGGACTCGGTGAACTTCGCCAGGGCCGACTGCGGCTACGGCGCGACCCAGGTCACCACCGGCATGACCGTCGGCGACGGCACCACGGTGTACAGCCACGACCAGCAGGTGGCGCTCACCGTGGACTACGCGGCCAACATCGCCGCCGGGCTGAACATCCTGATCGACAAGTGGAACCAGATGAAGGACCTCGGGGTGGTCGCGAACAACGCCGACCCGCGGTACATCGAAAACTGGTGGTTCGCGCTCTGGGCCTACAACAGCGGCTGGCACAAGCTGAACGACCCGACCGACCCCAACAGCCACCCGGACGTCTACGGGCTCGGCTGGTCCAACAACACGGCCAACCAGGACCTGATCCAGGACCGCAAAGGCTTCCTGGACAACCTGACCAGCTGCAAGAAGGAACAGCAGGACGCGAACGGCAACTGTAACGACGCCAAGCACCCGGCGGACTGGACCTACCCGGAGCGGGTCATCGGCTTCGCGAAGAACTCGCTGGTCCGCTACAACTGGTCGACGGGCCAGTACGGCGCCACCTTCGTGAAGGCCGCGTTCCCGAACGGGAAGCCCAGCGTGCCGGCCCTCCTGACGTTCTGCGCGCCCGCGCAGAACGGGTGCGACCCGGCCCAGACCCACGTGCCCGGCAACTTCCCGGGCACGGTGGCCAGCCACTGCCTCCGTGACGACCTCGCCTGCTTCTGGCACTCGTCGTCGGCGTGGCAGCGCAGCGCGGCCCTGCTCGGCACCGAAGCCGTGATCCACTCGCCGGGCGAAGCCGAGCCCCAGCCGGGGCAGTTCTACAAGGCGGACTGCTCGGCCCCGGCGGGTTCGAGCGGCTTCCTGATCGTCGACGACGTCGCGCCGGGCACCCGGACCAGGAACGGCTGCGGCGCGGGCGCGACCAGCCACGGCTCGCTGTCGTTCAGCTTCGCCCCCGACAACGCGGGCAACTACCCGTCGAAGATCGACTTCCACCAGCTCGACACCGGCTACCGCGGGCACTTCTGGTTCGCCCACACCTGGAAGGACACCCTGGTCAACGCCAAGCACAAGGTCACCGGGACCTGGACGCTCGACCAGGCGATCAACGGCTGGGCCCGGGTGCTGGTCTACGTCCCGGACCACGGCGCGGCCACCCCGCAGGCGTGGTACCGGGTCAACGGCTCGGACAGCACCTCGCCGCTGCGCTCGGTCTCGGAAGGGGGCTACCTCGACGAAAACCGGCACCCGCAGGCCGGCAGCTGGCGTTCGCTCGGCGCGTTCAAGTTCTCCGGCGTACCCAGCGTGTCCCTGGACAACGTGACGCACAAGAACTACATCGGCGACCTGCCCGACGGCGTCGACGACGTCTCCTGGGACGCCGTCGCCTTCCAGCCGCTGCCCGGCAAGCCCGCGAACCAGGTCGTCGCGATGGGCGACTCGTACTCGTCCGGCGAAGGGGCCACCCCCGACGATTCCTGGGCCTACTACCGGGAGACCGACCACGACGGGACCAACAACGCCCTGCGCAACGCGTGCCACCGGTCCAGCGACGCGTGGTCGCGCCTGGGCAAGCTGAGCGACAACCCCGGGCAGAGCATCGGCAGCCGGTCGGACACCTTCGACCCCTCGCTCGACTACCACCTGACGGCCTGCCAAGGCGCGCGCGGCCACAACGTCTGGCCGGGTGACCCGGGCGAATACGGTGAACCGGCCCAGGTCGACCAGGGCTATCTCGACCAGTACACCAACCTGGTCACGTTGTCGATCGGCGGAAACGACGCGCGGTTCACGGACATCCTCCACAACTGCGTGACGTACATTCCCGCGCACGTGGGCGGCTCGTGCGAAAACATGTCACTCGACAACGACGGAAAACCGGTTTCCCAGACGATTCCCGCGCTGCTGACCAGTGACGTCATCCCGGCCATGGAAAAGACCATCCAGAACGTGACCGACCGGGCCCCGAACGCGGCCCTGCTTTTCATGGGTTACCCGCAACCCATCGAGAACGCCATGCCCTGCACCACGCTGTTCGGCGGCAGTTCGATCACGTGGTTCCGCGGCATCGCCGGCCGCCTCCACGACCTCCAGTCCCAGGAGGTGACGAAACTGCGTGACGGCGGGATGAACATCCGGTTCGCCGACCCCGTTCCGCTGTTCGACGGCAAGGGTGCCTGCGGTACCGGGGAAGCGGTTCACGGGCTCGTCACCCGGTTCTCGCAGGGGGACGCCAGGCAGCCGGCGAGCCAGCAATCCTTCCACCCCAACGAATACGGCTCGACGCTGTACGCCCAGGTTCTTGAGCGGACATTGCACGACTGGTAATCTCGGAAAATGAAATGGCGGCTGGTCGCGGGAGCGGGAACGGCGGCAATCGTCCTGTTCGCTGTTCCCGCGGCCTGCCAGGCCGTCTCGGACCACGCCAGGAGCGCCGCCCGCGAACACGCCATCGGCACCGTCCGCGGCCAGGCGGCCAAGGACCTGGCCGACATCGTCGCGGATCCGGCGACCCGCAACGCCGACCCGGGCCAGGCGGCGCAGCGGGTGTCGGCGTACCTCAGCCCGCCGAACCCCAGCGAAAGGACGGTGCAGGGCAACGGGTTCGAGGTTCGCACCCGCTTCGACGAGCCGTGGTCCGACCAGGGCCAGGAACACCGGGTCCGGCTCTGCGTCGCCTACGTCAGCCGGGACGCCCGGACCGGTCCGGTGACCCTGGCCGACCGGCCGTGCCCGGCGGATCCCTCCTTCAGTCCCGGTCTCGACGAGGTCGTCAAGACCAGCTGACGCTCACGGGCCGACCGCCGGGCAGCTCGGCAACCGGTCGTAGCGCACGGCTGTGCCGGCCGCCGGCGGGACCGCGAACGCGTAACACACGCGCTGGTCCGGGTCCGGCGACACGAGCCGGACGACCACCGTCGCCGCCTCGGTGTTCCGCTCGATCTGCGTTGCCGCCGCGCCGTCGATGGATGCCGCACGGCGGAGCGAGGCGTCCTGCGCTCGCTCCGCCGGGGTCAGCTTCTCCAGCCGGACCGCGATCTCCGGGGCCTCCGTGCCGACCACGTGCGGTTCCGTGCCCTTGTCCTGCACGCGGGCCGGGACGACGGTGAAGACCCACACCACTCCCGCCGCTCCGGCCAGGAACACGCCGAAGAGCAGCCAGAAGAGCAGGGGCTTCGCCCGCCGTCCCGGTTCCGTCATCAGGTCGTCAGCTCGGGTAGTGGAGCTGGGTCAGGCGCGCTTCCATGACCTGAGCGTAGCCCGTCGTCCCGGCCGCGTTGGGATGGAACATTTCGCGGCTCAGGCACGCTCCGCCCAGGATGTCCCAGAAGCAGAACGGTGACGGGTTGTCCCCGTTGTGGAAGTCACCCTCGCCGTTGGGGCCGAGGACGATCTTGTTGATCCACTCCGTGCCGTCGCAGCCGCCGTGGCCGACGAACGCGCCGATCGGGTCGGCCGCGTCCACCTTGATGCCTTCGCCGCGCAGCTGCGCGACGGCCTCGGCCTCCTTGTCGCGGACGTAGTTGGTCAGCTCGGCGATCGCGTGCACCTCGGTCAGGTCGAAGTACCAGGAACCGCCGCACTTCACCGTGCGGCTCAACGGTTCCGGGTACGCCACCAGGACGATCTGCGCGTTCGGCGCTTCACCGCGGACGGCGCGGATCGAGTCGGCGATCCGCGTCTTCGTGCGGTCGACGATGGCCTTGTACTTCGGCAGGTACTCGTCGTCGGCGCAGTTGGTGATCGACGCGCAGTCCATCAGGGCGTCGACGAACGCGTTCTCGTCGTTGCCGCCGATCGACAGGGTCACCAGCGTGGTTTCCGGCGTCAGCACCCCGGAGGCGACCTGGTTGATCTCGTGGAACTGGCCGTCGCCCTTCTCGTACTGCTCCGGGTGGATCCAGGACGTCGGGATCGAGCCCGAACCGTTCCACCGCCCGGACACGTTCCACGTCCACGCCCCGGAACAGGCGACGAACCCGAGTTCGTTGTTCGTGTTCCACTGGTCGGACAGCGTGCCCAGCGGGCCGCCCGAGCCGGGGATCACCATCTTGCGAGGCCAGGCGTTGGCGCTGCGGCGGCAGGCGTTCCACTCGGCGTTGCCGTGGTTGGCGTCGGACTCGGTCGCGTAGTTGCCGGCGCCCTCGCCCGAGGAGTAGGAGTCGCCCAGCGCCGCCACGATGTTCGCCGGTTTGCCCGGCAGCGGCTGGAACGCGATCGCGTCCCAGGCGACGTCGACGTCGCCGGTGCCGTCCTCGGTCTGCGAGCTCAGCGAGACGCTCGGCCGCCCGGCGAACGGGTACACCCCGATCGACACCCAGCCGTTGCGCTGGATCTGCTGGTTGAGGTACCGGTGCCGCTGCTGGCCGTTGCCCAGGCTGATGTCGTAGCGCGCCTGCTGCGTCTGGGCGCCGACGTCCGGCAAGTGCACCATGACCCGCGCCCAGGCGTTGAGCGGGTTGTCCAGCGACCACGTCCCGGTCACCTTCAGCCGGCCGCCTTCGACCGACGACGTGCGCGTGTGGCCGAAGTAGAAGTGGCCGCCGAAGCCGCCGCCGAGCTGGTGCGTGTCGACCTTCCCCGGGTAGTGCCCGGTGCCGTCGTCGGCGTAACCGAGCTGGAAGCTGCCCGCGTTGTTCCACGGTTGCCCGCAGTTGCTCCGGACGGACGGGGCACCGTTCGCGTCGTCGACGATCAGCGCGTTCGACGGCAGGCCCTGGGTTTCGCAGTTCGGCGGGTAACTGTTGGCGTCTTCCTGGTAGGCGTAGCCGGGATCGAACCGGAGCAGTTCGTAGCCGCACGAGGAGTCGCAGTCCGGCTTCCACGTGTTCGGCTGGTGGTACCAGCACTTGAGGTCGAACTTCCCGCCGGTCTTGTGCGCGCACGGGCCGGCCGGTTCGCCGACGACGTTGCCCGGGTCGTCCGGACCCGTGCCCGCGTAGTCCGGCACGTTCTTCTCTCCCGGGTGGCATTCGTTGCTGTCGTCGCAGAACTGGTTCACCGGCGGCTTGACCGCGAGCCGGTTGTCCACGGTGTTCCACCACGACGGCCGGAAGCCGGCGACCATGGTGCCCGGCGTCTCGATCAGGTTGACCGGGTGCCCGGCCCAGCCGAGCACCTTTTCCGGGTACGGCCAGTACTGCGGGTGCGCCGCGTCGGCGTAGGAGTACTCGAGGAACGGGAGCCGGCTGTCGAGGAACCGCGGGTTCGCCGGGTTGTTGCCCCAGCCGAGTCCCCAGGGCGCCGACCCGGACGCGGGGTGGAAACCGGAGTTGTAGGCCCAGATCGCGAAGAACCAGTTCTCGATCCGGGACACGTCACCGTTGTTGACGACCAGGCCCGCGCCCCGGACCTCGTTCCACTTGTTCGAGATGATCTGGGCGCCGGCGGCCACGTTCGCGGCGAAGTCCAGCGCCACGGCCCGCTGCGTCGGCAGCGGCCACGCCTCGTCGCCCGGGCCTTTCTCCTTGCCCGCCAAGCGCATGTGGTCGGTGACCTGCGTGACGCCGTAGCCGCAGTCGGCCTTCGCCCAGTCGATCGTCCAGTCGTCGGCCTCCGTGCCGTTGTAGTAGTTGATGCCGTAGTAATTGCCGATCAGCGGGTTGCCGGTGGTGCCGGGCACCGAGGACCGCGCGGCCTGCCACATGTTCGACTCCTGCGCCGTGATGCCGAGCAGCACCTGCGCGGGCACGAACCCGCCGCCGGCCAGGTCGACCTTGGGGAACAGGCCCTGGGGCGTGTAGGCCGGCATGCCGAGGTTCTTCCAGTTCGCCGGGCGCTGCACCGTCAGCGCGCCGCGGACGGCCTGGTCGACCGCCCATTCGACCTGCCGGGGTTTCGGCTGCATCGCCTGGTTGCGCGGGTCGTTGCGAGGCACGCTGCAGTAGCGGTCGGCCGAGTCGGACGGGTCGGTGGGGCTGCCGTTGGTGGTCGCCCCCGCCGCGGCGCCGGCCGGCGCCGGGCTCGTCACGCGCCCGGCCGCCGGGGCGGTGTCCGTGCCGGCGACCAGCGTGACCTGCTTGCGGTTGGGCAGGACAGTGGCGGTGATGTTGACGGCCTGGGCGCCGGTGGGCGCCAGCCGCGGGTCGGGCGCGCCCGGCTTGACCACCTCGGTGACGGCGAGCCGCCCTTCGGTGGACACCGTCGCCTCCTTCGGCACGTCGAGCAGCGAGACGGCGGCGGGCAGCTTCACGCCGGTGGCCTTCTTCACGCCGGTGACGGCCACCCGGCCGCCCCGGCCCGAGGTCACGCCCAGCGCGGTCCGCGCGCCGGTGGCGAGGGTCCGGGTGGCGACCGAGCCGTCGCCGGCGATCTCCGCCCGGCGGACCTTGGCGTTCTGCGTCCCGTCGTGGTCGAGGTAGACCACGCCGCCGTCGGCGTCGGCGGCCAGCGCGTAGGGCACCCCGGACGCCGGGGCGACCCGCTGCAGAGCGCCGCGGTCGGTGATGCGGACGAGCGCGTCCTTGGTCGCGCCGATCAGGCCGTGCGCCGTCGGCACCGCCGACGTCAGCTGCCCGGCGACGTCGATGGGCGCGGCGAGCTTGCCGGACGCCGCGTCAAGGCGCAGCAGCCGGGTCTTCCCGAGGTCTTCGTCGCCGGCCTGCGTCAGCACGGCGGAATCGCCGGTGCCGCAGGAGGGGTTGAAGTAGGCGAGGCTGGTCCGGACCGGCAGCTTCCGCACCGCCCCGGTGTCGAGGTCGACGACGGCGGTGAACGCGCCGCGGTCGAAGAGCTCGGTCTTGTTGGTGAAGGTGCGCGGGGCGTACGCGACGACCGCGCGGTGGGCCGAGCCGGTCACGCAGACGTTGCCGATCCACGCGTCGGCGTCGAAGCCGGGCTCGGACAGCGTGGCGACGGTGTGCCACTCGTACGCCTTCGCCTCGTCGGCGACCAGGAGGTGGAAGCCGTCCGCGTCACCGCTGCTCGTCCAGGCCCGGTCGGCCGAACGTTCCCAGCCGGGCGCCCGTTCGCCGGCCCCGACGCTGCGGGCGGTGGCCCGCGGCGGGGCCACGGCCCGGGTGTCGGTTTCCGGATTTTGGACCTTGGGCGCGGCGGAGGCCGGCCCCGAGACGGCGGCGCTGACCGAAAGCGCGACCGCGAACGCGGCCGCCCATCGGAACCGCGGACGACTGGAACTCACTGATCCCCCTCGATGCAGTGGGCGCGAAACCGCTCGCACGGAAAACACCGCGCCGGCAGCGGACGCGGTGTGGAACCCCCAGCGGATGACGACCGGCAGACGCTGCCGGTTTTGCCCCCTCTCCCGACGTATTCAGCCAGTTCCCCACCCGGCGATCAATCCGCTGCCCGGGTGATCACGGCGGGGACCAGCGCAAACGCCCGGTCAGCCCGCCGCCACCCGGGAGAGGATCTGCTCGTTCCACCAGTAGTAGAGGGAGTCGAGCCGGTCGTTGTCGGTGACCTTCGTGGAGAGCAGGACGCCGGCCAGCAGGCTCTGCCCGTCCGTCCACACGAGCTGGGCCGGGTCGCCGAGGAAGCACGTCAGGTAGTCGCCGGGCAGCGGGTTCGGCGTCTCCGCGCGGTAGTACGTGCCCCAGATCTTCGGCACCTTCTTCGGGCGGCACGCACCCTGGGCGTCGTTTCGGGTCAGGCCCTGCGTCTTGACGACGTCCTGGAAGTAGGCGTTCATCGAACCGGCGTCGGCGAAACGCAGGAACCGGGCGCCGGTCGGCTGTTGCAGGATGACGTTGCCGGAGCGGACGTCGCCGACCGTCGAGTCCGTGCACTCGACCGCGGACACGGCACCACCGGACGGCGCCGCGTCCCGGCAGGTCTCTCCTTTGTAGACCGCGGGGAGCCGGTCGTACAGCTTGGTGTCGTGCGGCGGCTTGGATTCCGAAGTGGACGGTGGCGGTTCCGTCGTGGGGGTTTCCGAGACCGGCTCGGAGCTGCGCACGTCGGTATTGGGCGTCGACGGCCCGGGGCCGGCCGTCTGGGTCGTCCGGTCCCGCGTCACGACGTAGGTGATCACGAGCGCCACCACGACGACTCCGGCCAGGGCGGCGCACAACGCGATCCACCGGTTCCGCTGCGACTTCGGCGGCCGCGGGGCGGTCGGCGGCGGTCCGGTGAACGGGCCGGTCGGCGGGCCGGTGAACGAGCCGGTCGGCGGGCCGGTGAACGGGCCGGTCGGCGGGCCGGTGAACGGACCGGTCGGCGGGCCGGTGAACGGGCCGGTCGGCGGACCCGGACGCGGCGCCGCCGGGATCGGCATCGGCCGCGGCGGGGTCATCGGGGCCGGGGTGCCGTGCGGCAGAGTCTTCTGCCAGGTCGGGAGGGGTGGCGCGGGCGCGGTCAGTGCCGCGCGCACGGCGTCGGCGAAGGCGCTCGCCGTCGGGTACCGGTCGGCCGGGCGCTTCGCCATGCCGCGCGCCACCACGGCGTCCAGGGCCGGCGGCAGACCCGGCCGCGCCTGGGACAGCACGGGCGGCGGCGCGGTCAGGTGCGCGCCCATCTGCGCGGCCGCGCCCTCGGCCGGGAACGGGCGGCGGCCGGTGAGGCATTCGAAGAACACGCACGCGAGCGCGTAGACGTCGACGAGCCCGGTGACCGGCGCGTCGCCGAAGCGTTCCGGCGCCATGTAGTCGAGGGTGCCGATCACGTTGCCGGTGCCGGTGATCGACGTGCCTTCGGCGGTCATCGACCGCGCGATGCCGAAGTCCACGAGGTACACGAAGTCCGCGTTCGTCACGAGCACGTTCGACGGCTTGACGTCCCGGTGGACCAGGCCGTCGGCGTGCGCGGCGTCGAGCGCGCCGGCGACCTGCGCCACGATGCCGGCGGCCCGCCCGGGCTCGAGCGGGCCGCTTCCGAGGAGCTCCTTGAGGTCGCGGCCTTCGACCAGGCGCATGTCGAGGTAGAGGCGGCCGTCGATCTCGCCGTAGGCGTGGATCGGGATCACGTGCGGTTCCCGCAGCCGCGCGACGATCTGCGACTCGCGGCGGAACCGCGCGCGGAAGGCTTCGTCGGCAACGAAGGGGTCGGACAACAGCTTCAGCGCGACGACGCGGTCGTGCGCGGTGTCGTAGGCGCGGTGAACCTCGCCCATGCCACCGCGGCCGAGCAGGCCCTCGATCCGGTACGGCCCGAACTGCTCCATCGTTCTCCCCAAGCCCCCCGGCTTGAACACCCTTCTCCGGGCCGACGCAAATGCTAAGCGGCAGGTTCCCCGGAACGGCGGCGAAGTCATCCAACTGTTGAGCACGTATCCTGGACTTCGTGAGCACGCTCAGTAACACACGCACGTCGGGGGCGACGGCCGCGCGCCTCGCCGCGGGGACGCTGGCGCTCGGCGCCGCGACCCTGGGTTACGCCGTCGGCATCGAACGGCGCCGCTGGACCCTCCGCACCGCCGAACTGCCGGTGCTGGCGCCGGGGTCCCGGCCGTTCACCATCCTGCACGTCTCGGACCTGCACATGCTGCCCGGCCACCAGAGCAAGCAGCGCTGGGTCGCCGCGCTCGACGAGCTGAACCCGGACCTCGTGGTCAACACCGGCGACAACCTGTCGCACCGGACGGCCGTCCCGGCCGTGCTGCGTGCGCTGGGCCCGCTGCTCGACCGGCCCGGCGTGTTCGTCTTCGGGAGCAACGACTACTACGCGCCCAAGCCGAAGAACCCGGCCCGCTACCTGATGCCGCGGGGCAAGAAGAAGCGCATCCACGGCGTCCAGCTGCCGTGGCGCGACCTGCGCGCGGCGTTCGTCGAGCACGGCTGGACCGACCTGACGCACGTCCGCCGCACGATCGACGTCGGCGGCCAGCGCGTCTTCGCGGCCGGCGTCGACGACCCGCACCTGCGCCGAGACCGCTACGCCGACATCGCGGGCCCGGCCGACAGCGGCGCGGCCGTCCGCCTCGGCGTGACGCACTCGCCGGAGCCGCGGGTCCTGGACACGTTCGCCACGGACGGTTACGACCTCGTCCTCGCGGGCCACACCCACGGCGGCCAGCTCCGGCTCCCGGGTTACGGCGCCCTGGTCACCAACTGTGACCTGGATCGCAGCCGTGCGCGCGGGGCGTCCCGGTGGGGTGCGCACATGTGGCTGCACGTCTCGGCCGGCTTGGGGACGTCACCGTGGGCACCGGCCCGGTTCGCGTGCCCGCCGGAAGCGAGCCTGTTGACGCTGGTCCCGCGCGGATCGGGGTCGTCGGAACCGCATAAGTCGGCCCCCCGAAAAGCCCGCGACACCGTCCGCTAGACTTCTCCACGACCCGTTAAGCAGTACCTCGGGGTGTGGCGCAGCTTGGTAGCGTGCCTCGTTCGGGTCGAGGAGGTCGTGGGTTCGAATCCCGCCACCCCGACGAGTAGGTCCTTGGGGGCCGCGTGTTCGCAGCTTGCGCGAACCTACGCGGCCCCCTCGGTATTTTCCGGGGTCGAACCCCCAGACCCCCGCCAGGAGGCTTCGCCGCCCTGGACCCCCTGCGCCGCCGCGCGTTCTCGTTCAACCTCGCGTAGCGGTCACCTCGACCCAGCACTGGCTGAAGTCCCCGTCGCCGCCGCGGGTCCACACCACAGCCGACCGAGCCGCGCTCGCCAGCTGGTCGCGGTCGCGGGCGAAGGCCGGGTCCGTGATCGCCGCGCCGAGCCGCGACTCGACGTACCTCGCCAGGTCGCGGTAGCTCATGTCTTCGCGGTACTTCGCCCGCGAAGCCACCTCCGTGAAGCCCGCCCGGGCGCACTCCTCCGCGATGTTCCGGCCGGCGAACGGGTTGCCGCCCGCGCGGCGGCGCAGGAGGTGGTGGCCGCGCAGGGCCGCGTCGACGTTCGCCGTCTTCGGGCGCAGCCTCGCCTTGCTCCAGTCCGATGTGGACAGGGCCAGGCGGCCGCCCGGCCGGAGCACCCGGTGCAGTTCGGCCAAGGCGTCCGCGGGCCGGGACAGGTGCTCGAACAACGCGTGCGAGAACGCCACGTCCACACTGCCGTCCGCGAACGGCAGGTCGTAGGCCGAGGCCACCAGGAAGTCCACTGTGGATCGTCCGGCGCGGCGGGCCGCCTCCCGGGCCATCGCCACCTGACCCGCGTCGCGGTCGACGCCCGTCACGCGGGACTCCGCGGCCAGGCCGAGCGTGATCGAGCCCGGCCCGCAGCCCAGGTCGACCACCCACATGCCCGGCCGGAACAGCGGCAGGGCGAACGTCGCCCGCTCGGCTGCCGTGCGCGCGGACAGCATCGACACCGCGTCTCGCCCGTAGCCCGGCGCGTAACCCTCCAGCACCCCGCACACAGTACGGCCAGAAGGTGGCAGGATCGAGGGGTGAGCACGCAGTCAGCCAACCAATATCCGCCCGCGGTGGTCCCGGACCGGCTGTTCGACGACGCCGAAGCCGAAGCCCGCTGGCGCGCCCGCTTCCACGCCCCGCGCATCTCCGTGCCGGAGTGGGCCCGCGACGCCCCCGACGCATGCGTCTACGTCTCCAACGCCAGCGGCGTCTGGGAGGTCTACGCCTGGAACCGCGCGACCGACGAGCACCGCCGCGTCACCGACCGGCCCAACGGCACCATGCACGCGACACCGTCCCCGGACGGCGAGTGGATCTGGTGGTTCGACGACACCGACGGCGACGAGTTCGGCTCCTGGGTGCGCGAGCCGTTCGCCGCGACCGAGGGCAGCAAGCCGGAGAAGGCCGTCCCGGACGTCCACGACGGCTACCCGGCCGGCCTCGAGATCGGCACCCGGCTGGTCGCGGTCGGCGTCTCGACCGACGACGGCAGCGAGCTGTTCGCCCGGATCGGCGGCGAGACGCGCCGCTTCTACAGCCACCCGGACGACGCCGGCATCGCGTCCCTCTCCCGCGACGAGAGCCTGATCGCGATCTCGCACTCCGAGCACGGTGACTCGCGCCACCCGGCGCTGCGGGTGCTCGCGACCGACGGGTTCGGGACCGTCGCCGAGCTGTGGGACGGCGAGGGCAAGGGCCTGTCCGCGCTGGAGTTCTCGCCGCTGGCCGGCGACCAGCGCCTGCTGGTGCTGCACGAACGCCGGGGCCGCGAAGAGCTGCTCGTCTGGGACGTCCGCGCCGGCACCGAGACCGAGATCGAGCTCGGCCTGCCCGGCGAGGTGGTCGCGGGCTGGTACCCGGACGCGCGCGCCCTGCTCGTCGTCCACTTCCACGAGGGCCGCAGTTCCTTGTACCGCTACAACCTCGACACGGCGGAATTGTCCTCTGTGGACACCCCGGCGGGCCGGATCGGCGGGGCGGGCGTCCGGCCGGACGGCACGGTCGAGTACTCGTGGTCCAGCGCCGCCGAGCCGACGGCGGTCCGGGCGCGGACGTCCGACGGCACGGATTCGGTGCTGCTCGAACCGCCGGGCGAGCGCGCGCCGGGTTCGGAGCCGGTGACCGACGCGTTCGTCGAAGGCGTCGGCGGCCGGATCCACGCGCTCGTCTCGCGGCCTTCGAACGCGCCGGACGGCCCGCTGCCGACGGTGTTCTCCCTGCACGGCGGCCCGCACGCGGCGGACGAGGACCGCTTCTCGGCTTATCGGGCGACCTGGCTCGACGCCGGGTTCGCCGTGGTCGAGGTCAACTACCGCGGCTCGACCGGCTACGGCTCGGCCTGGCGCGACGCCATCGAGGGCCGGCCCGGCCTGACCGAGCTGGAGGACGTCGCCGCGGTCCACGACTGGGCCGTCCAGAGTGGACTGACCGACCCGGGCAAGTGCGTGGTCAACGGCGCTTCGTGGGGCGGCTACCTGTCGCTGCTCGCCCTCGGCACGCAGCCGTCGCGGTGGGCGGCGGGCGTCGCCGGGGTGCCGGTGGCGGACTACGTCGCGGCGTACGAGGACGAGATGGAGCAGCTGCGCTCGTTCGACCGCGCGCTCTTCGGCGGCTCGCCGGAGGACGTGCCCGCGGTGTACCGGGAGTGTTCGCCGATCACGTACGTCGACGCCGTGACGGCGCCGGTGCTCGTGCTGGCCGGCGACAACGACCCGCGCTGCCCGATCCGCCAGATCGAGAACTACCTCGGCCGGCTCGGCCACCGCGACCTGCACCACGAGTTCTACCGCTACGACGCGGGCCACGGCTCGCTGGTAATCGCCGAGACGATCAAGCAGACGGCGATCGAGGTCCACTTCGCGCTGCGGGCCCTCGGCCTGCGCTGACCCGAAGCGGCACTTTCACGTGAAAGCTCCCTCCCGGAGGCGGCACTTTCACGTGAAAGTGCCGCTCAGCGTTCGGAGTACAGGACGCCGCCGCTGGCCCAGTGGTCGGCGCCGATCTCGACCAGCGTGACCTGGACGCCCTCGGGCTTGCCGCCGCAGGTGCGGACGAAGGCGTCGGTCAGCTCCCGGACCAGGGCGCTCTTCTGGGCCGGGGTGCGGCCGGGGAACATGGAAACGCTGATCATCGGCATGGGACGCAGCCTAGAGCCCCCGGTTCACCGTCTGAAGCTTGGTGACGGCGGCGGCGTCGCCCTCGAACTCGATGCGGACCGCGTCCCGCCCGAAGACGAACAGCAGGAGATCGACCGGCGCCCCGATGACGGTCACCGGATCGGGCCCGGTCTTGACGGCGGCTTCGCGGCCGTCCGGCGTCTTGAGCGTCACGCCGACGGGCGACTTGCGAAGGTTCAGCTTCGCGGCCTGCGTGGCCGACCGCCAGGCGGCGGCGTCCCGGGTGGGGTCGGCGGGCCGCGGCTCCCAGCCGTTCTGCGCGCGCCGGACGTCCTCGTGGTGGACGAGGAATTCGGCGGTGTTGGTGAGCTCGTCGAGCGGGCCGATGGCGGTGGGCCAGAACTTCGCCGGCCCCCGCCGTACCTGCTCGACCAAGCTCGCCCACGGTTTCGCGGCGTAGCGATCCTGGACTTTCCGCGTGTACCCGGCGAGCGCGGGCACGAGGATCCCGGGAGCGGCATCGGCCCGGTGCTCCCGCACGACGAGGTGCGCGGCGAGATCCCGCGTGGTCCAGCCCTCGCACAAGGTCGGCGCATCGGGCCCGAGGTCATCGAAGAGCGCACCAAGCGCCCGGCGTTCGTCAGCAGCGACACCCATGGCATCGACGCTACCCGCCGGTAGCGGCGGTGGCGACGGGATGTGAGCTAGTGGTGGAACGCCGTCGCCTTTGCGGGGTCCTTCGGGCGGCCACCCAGTTCCTCCAGCTCCGGCAGCACCCGCCGCAGGTCGGCCAGCAGGAGGTCCGCCAGGTCGTGCGTGAAGCCGTTGCGGACCACGATTCGCAACACCGCCAGGTCCGTCCGGTTCTCCGGGAACGTGTACGCCGGCACCAGCCAGCCCCGCTCGCGCAGCCTTCGTGACACGTCGAAGACGTCGAAGCCCGCGTCCTCGCGGGTGGTGAACGCGAACACCGGCAGCTGGTCGCCGCGGGTCAGCAGGGAGAACGGGCCGAGCTCCGCGAT
Organism: Amycolatopsis sp. CA-128772; assembly: GCF_002904295.1. GTDB lineage: Bacteria > Actinomycetota > Actinomycetes > Mycobacteriales > Pseudonocardiaceae > Amycolatopsis. Next base: position 43,016 of record NZ_PPHG01000094.1, on the reverse strand, counting down.
TCCCGATGACAGGTGCAGCGCGACGTCACGGGAAGCTTGCTGCACCGCCCGGAAACCCGATCGCCCCAGGCGGACGAACGTGTAGTACTGGGCCGCGACCTCTGCTCCCGGGCGGGAGAAGTTCAGCGCGAACGTCGGCATGTCGCCGCCCAGGTAGTTCACGTTGAACACCAGCTCGGCCGGCAGGGCCGCCTTGTTGCGCCAGATCACCCAGCCCACGCCCGGGTACACCAGGCCGTACTTGTGGCCCGACGTGTTGATCGACGCCACGCGCGGCAGGCGGAAGTCCCACTTCAGGTCCGGGTCGAGGAACGGGGCGATCATGGCGCCCGACGCGCCGTCGACGTGCACCGGGATGTCCCAGCCGGTCCGTCCCTGCAGCGCGTCCAGGGCCGCCGTGATCTCCGCGACCGGCTCGTAGCTGCCGTCGAACGTCGAGCCCAGGATCGCCACCACGCCGATCGTGTTCTCGTCGCAGCGGGCCACCGCTTCGTCCGCCGTGAGGTGGTAGCGGTCGCCCTCCATCGGGACCAGGCGGGGCTCGACCTCCCAGTACTCGCAGAACTTCTCCCAGCACACCTGGACGTTCGCGCCCATCACCAGGTTCGGCTTGCCGGTGCGCCCGAGCGCGGCCCAGCGCCGCTTCAACGCCATCCCGGCGAGCATGCACGCCTCCGACGACCCCGTCGTCGAGCAGCCCATGATGTCCGCGGGGTCGGGCGCGTGCCACAGGTCGGCGAGGATGTTCACGCAGCGGCGCTCGAGCTCGGCCGTCTGCGGGTACTCGTCCTTGTCGATCATGTTCTTGTCGACGCACTCGGCCATCAGCTCGCGCGCCTGCGGCTCCATCCACGTCGTGACGAACGTGGCGAGGTTGAGCCGCGCGTTGCCGTCGAGCATCAGCTCGTCGCGCACCAGCTGCAGGGCGGTGTCCGGCGGCAGCGAGTCGTCGCGCAGCTTCTCGTGCGGCATGACGAAACCCGCCGCGAGCGCCGGGTTCGCGCCGGCGTAGAGCGGGTTCGTCCCGGCCGTGCGGTCCGGGCGATCGGCTTTCCCCTGATGCAAGACCATGCCACCGAACGTACTCATACGCACCGACGAAAAAGGGCCGCTCCGCCGGAGAACGGCCCTTTCGTGGCGAAAAAAGGTCAGGCCTGCTGGGCCTGCCACATCCAGTGCGCCTCTTCCAGCGCGCGGGTGATCTCGATCAGCAGGTCCTGCGTGACGAGGTCGCTCTTGTCGGTCTCGTCGATGCGCTGGCGCAGCCGCTCGATGAGGGCCGCGAGGATGTCGACGATCGCGGCGACCGTGGACTCCACGGACTGCCAGTTGTCGGGGTACTCCGGCACGCCCGAGCTCTCGACGACGGTCTTCGCCTTGCCGTTCGGCGAGATGCCGATGGCGTTGGCGCGCTCGGCCACCTCGTCGACGTACTGGCGCGCGGTGGTCACGAGCTCGTCGAGCTGCAGGTGGGCGCTGCGGAAGTTCGAGCCGACGACGTTCCAGTGCGCCTGCTTCGCGATCAGGGACAGGTCGACCAGGTCGACCAGGGTCGCCTGCAGGGCGTTGCCGGTGATCTCCTTGTCGGCCTCGGAAAGCGGGCTCTTGATCGGAGACTTGCTCATCTCTGGTGATCCTTTCCTCGGACTCGTGCGGGCTGGGGGGTCAGACAGTGGCGGAGAGCGCGACCTCGATGTTGCCGCGGGTCGCGTTGGAGTAGGGGCACACCTGGTGCGCCTGCTCGACGAGCTGGTCGGCCTGGGCCTGGTCGAGGCCCGGCAGCGAGACGTTCAGCGCGACGCCGAGGCCGAACCCGACCTCCTGCTTGAGCACGCTGACCTCCGCGGTGACGGTCGAGCCGTTCAGCGGCACCTTCGCCTGGCGCGCGACCAGCTGCAGGGCGCTGTGGAAGCAGGCCGAGTAGCCCGCGGCGAACAGCTGCTCGGGGTTGGTCTTGTCCCCGCCGGGGCCGCCCATCTCCTTGGGGATGGCCAGCGACTCGTCGATCACGCCGTCGGACGACGTCACTTCGCCGTTCCGCCCGTCGCCACCGCCGTGTAGATCGCCTGACCCATGCTCAGCCTGCCTTCCGTCGCGGACGCTCCACAGCGAGCGTCTCACTGGGCACAACATCCCGCAGCCGCGGAACAGTGCCCCCACATGGCAGGCGTCACGTGGACTGACTTACCCGGGCGCCGCCGGGCGAAACGTCATGCGGCGCGTGTCACGGCGAATTCGGCGACCTGCCGCCCGATCAGGCGAAGGGTGCGGACGCTCTTCTCGTCCGACGCGCCGCCGCCTTCGTCGAACTTGGTCTCGGCCGAGTTGATCGAGCCACCCAGCGGGGTGGCCCAGCCGCGCAGGGCGTGCGTGATCGTGCGGAGCTGTTCGAGCGTGGTCACCGCAGCCTGCCAGCCGTACGCGACGGCGGCCAGGCCGACCGCGCGGCCGTCGAGGTACGGACGGCGGTCTTCGCGCAGGTCCTCGACGTAGTCCAAGGCGTTCTTGACCAGGCCGGACAGGGCGCCGTGGTACCCGGGCGAGACGACGATGAGCCCGTCGGCCGCCCGGATGGCCTCGATGAGCCGGGTGGCGCGCTCGTCGCGCTCGGGGACGCCGGCGTCGTAGAAGGGCAGGACGAGTTCCGGGCCGGGGATCAGCCGGGTCCGGACGCCCACCTCCGCGGCGCCGTCGAGCGCGATCTGCAGCGCGCGTTCGGACTGGGAGCCCTCACGCAGAGAGCCGCCGATCCCGAGCACGTTGATCGTCCTGGCTGAAGTCACGTTTTCCAGGCTAACCCCTCTACTTAACTGGAGGACCAGACTCTGGGACCGAGGCGCCGGTCACAGCTGGACCTGTTACCTACCGGCAAGTAACCTCCGGAGCAGTCCCGACGCTGTTGGAGGAACCATGGCGATCCCGCTCCCGGTCCGCGCCCAGGCGGCCGCGTCGCAGCTCGCGTTCTGGCTGCCCACGCCGGTGCGGCGGGCGGTCGCGGGCCGCCCGGTCCGCATCGACGGCCAGGACCTCGCGCTCGACGCCCAGCTGCTGCTCCGGCTGCAGAAGATCGCCCGCGCGGAGCTGGTGCGCGGCTCGGTCGAGCGGTCCCGCGCCCTGCTCGACCAGGGCCGGCACCTGGTCAGCGGCCGGCCGATCGAGCCGGTTTCGGTGCGCGAGCTCGCCATCCCGGCCCCCGACACGGATGGATCAGCGAAGCGGAGCTTCTCCGTTGAGGGTGGCGGCGGGGGCATGGATGGACTGCCGGCGACGCTCTACACGCCGGTCGGGCTGCCGGAGAAGTCGCCGCTGCTGGTGTTCTTCCACGGCGGCGGCTGGGTGATCGGCACCCGCTCGAGCCACGACAACGCGGTGCGGTTCCTGGCCAAGCACGCCGGGGTGCGGGTGCTGTCGATCGAGTACCGCCTGGCCCCGGAGTTCCCGTTCCCGGCGGCGACGGAGGACGCGCTGGCGGCGTTCGAATACGCGGTGGCGAAGGCGGGTGACCTGGGCGCGGACCCGGCCCGCATCGCGGTCGGCGGCGACAGCGCAGGCGGCAACCTCGCCGCGGTGACGGCCCAGCAGGCACTGCGCCGCGGCGGCCCGGTACCGGCGTTCCAGCTGCTGATCTACCCGGCGACGGACTTCGCGCGGCGCTACCGCTCGCAGGACCTGTTCGCCGAGGACCTGTTCCTGACCGACGTGCACATGAAGTGGTTCGAGCGGCATTACGTGCCGGAGGGCACGGACCTGACGGATCCGCGCCTTTCCCCGCTGCACGCGGAGGACCTGAGCGGCCTGCCGCCGGCGCTGGTCGTCACGGCGGGCTTCGACCCGTTGCGCGACGAAGGTGAGGCGTACGCGGAGAAGCTCGCCGAAGCGGGGGTGGATGTCGCGCTGCGGCGGCAGGAGGACCTGATCCACGGGTTCATCAACTTCACCGGGGTGGGGACGCGGTTCCGCGAGGCGGTGTCGGAGATGGCGGGCGCGCTGCGGCAGGGACTGTCCAAAGTGCACTGACGGCGCCGGTGGGCGGGTTCCGCGGTGCTCCGGCGATGTGCGGCGGCCGTGGTCGGCGGGACAGGGCGGCCGCAGCGGGCGGTCGCGGCGGCCGGGCGCTCGCAGCGGACGGTCGCGGCGGCCGGGCCATGCGCGGGGCGGCCCCCGCCGGGCGGGTCGGTGAGCGGTTCGCGGCCCGGCGGGCCGTACGCGCGGCGCGCACCCTCACAACGGCAGGCCGGCCTCCAGGTGGGCGACCGCCCGGTCGACCACCACCAGCGGGTCGGCGTCGGGGTCCCCCGCGGCCCCGACGAACGCCGCCATCACCACGCCGACCACCGCGCCGGCCCAGTTTCGCGCCTCGAAGTCGTCCGCGGACCGGCCGGTGCGGCGCGCGGCGAGGCTCGCCAGCAGGTCGATGCCCTCGGCGAACTTGTCCATCACCGCGGTCCGCAGCTCCGGCTCCCGGAACACCAGCAACTGGCGCTGCCGCTCGTCCTCCCACGCGTCGGCGGGGATCTGCTCGCGGATGAAGCCCATCGTCGCCCGCAGCGCGCCGATCGGGCTCAGCTCGGGGGCCTGCGCCAGTGCCGCTTCGATGAGCACCGGGTCGAACGGGTCGTAGAGCACCGTGGCTTCCTTCGTCGGGAAGTACCGGAAGAAGGTGCTGGGCGAGATCTCCGCCGCGGCCGCGATCTGGTCCACCGTCGTCGCGCTGTAGCCCTGCTCGTGGAACAGCCGCAACGCGTGCCGCTGGATCGCGGCGCGCGTCCGGGCCTTCTTCCGTTCCCGCAGCCCCGTGGGCTCAGATGGCGACGACGTCATGCTCCGATTCTCGCGGCAGCGCCCCCGCGCCTGCCCGGCCGGGCAGGAACAGCAGCGCGAGCAGCGCGCCCACGACGCCCAGACCGGCGCACACCCACAGCGTCCCGGCCATCCCATCGGTGAACGCGGCCCGCGCGGAGGCGGCCAGCGCGGGCCGGTGGAGCTGCCCCGCCACGGCGACGGCGGCCGACGCGCTGCCGCGGACCGCGTCGGCGACCGGCGCGGGCAGCCCCCGCACGTCGACGCCGTCGCGGTAACCGCTGTTCAGCACCGTGCCCAGCACCGCGACGCCGATCGTGCCGCCGACCTGGCGCAACGCCTGGATCAGCGCCGATCCGGCGCCCGAGCGGCCCTCGGTGAGCGCGCCCATCGCCATCGTCATCAGCGGCGGCAGCGTCGAACCGGTGCCGAGCCCGATGACGATCTCCCAGCCCACGGTGGCGCCGTAGCCGTCGGAGGGCGACGTCGTCGAGCCCCACGCCAGCCCGGCCGCGAGCAGGACGAACCCGGCCGTGACGACCACGCGCACGCCGAGGACGGCGACCAGCCGCTCGGCGAGCTTCGCCGCGACGAGCATCCCGCCGATCAGCGGCAGCAGCCGCACGCCGGTCGGCAGGGCGTCGGCGCCCTGCACCGCCTGGAACAGCTGCGGGAGCACGAACAACAGGCCCATCAGCGCGAAGGACGCCACCGTGGCCAGCACCGCACCCCAGGCGAACCGCGGTTCGCGGAACAACGCCAGGTCAGTGAGGGGCGCGGCCACCCGCGTCTGCGTCCAGCAGAACACCGCCAGCAGGACGGCGCCGAGCGCGACCAGGCCGTAGGTCACCGGGTCGGCCCAGCCGTGTTCGCCGGCGTGGACGAACCCGTAGGTGAGCGCGACCAGGCCGGCCGTCGAGAGCGCGATGCCGGTGAAGTCGATCGCGCCGCGCCCGGCACCGCGCGTCAGCGGCAGGAGGAACAGCACCGCGACCACGCCGGCCGCGGTCAGCGGGACGTTGATCAGGAACACCGAGCCCCACGCGAAGTGGTCGAGCAGCCAGCCGCCGAGCAGCGGCCCGAGCGGGATGCCGGCGAACATGGCCATCACCCACGTCGTCAGCGCCTTCGCCCGCTCCTCCGGCGGGAACAGGATGTTCAGCAGCGAGAGCGAGAGCGGGATGAGGAACGCAGCGCCGACACCGAGCCCGGCCCGGGCCGCGATCAGCTCGCCCGGCGACCCGGCGTAGGCGCACCACAGCGAGGCCAGCCCGAACACGACGAGGGCGCCGAGCAGCAGTTTCTTCGGGCCGAAGCGGTCGCCGGACAGGCCGGCCGGCAGCAGCAACGCGGCCAGCGAGAGCGTGTAGGCGTTACCGAACCACTGCAGCTGCGTGGTCGTGGCGCCGAGGTCGACGGCCAGGGTCGGCATGGCCACGTTGAGCACGGTCAGGTCGAGCCCGATGGTCAGCAGGCTCACCGCGAGCGCACCGAGCGCCCACCACCTGCGCGGATAGGTTTGCGTCATAGCGACCCCCAATTGGTAGTGACTACCAAGAGAGAGTAGCTCTCAGAATTTCTGGGCGCCAGGGCACGGCCGCGGAAATATGTTGCACGCGCGTACCACCTTGGGTTCTCATCGAAGGCGTGCCACTGCAGCCCTACCGCCGGGTGCTCTCCGTCCCCCGCGTCCCCTCGACGATGGCCCTGATGTTCCTGGCGCGCCTCCCGATGACCATGAACGGCGTGCTCATGACGCTGTACATCGTCACCGGGCTCGGCCGCGGCTACGGGGCCGCCGGCCTGGTCGGCGGCGGCGTCACCCTCGGGATGGCGCTCGGCGCGCCGCTGCTGGGCCGCTGCTTCGACCGGTACGGGCTGCGCCCGGTCGTCGCGGTGTGCGGGATCGGCACGACGGTGTTCTGGGTCGCCGCGCCGCACCTGCCGTTCGCGGCCCTCGCCGTCGTCGCGCTGCCGGCCGGGATGCTTTCGGTGCCGGCGGGCTCGCTGGCCCGGCAGGTCCTGGCCACGCTCGTGCCGCTTTCGGAGCGCCGCGCGGCCTATTCGCTCGACACCATCTCGATCGAAGCGACGTTCATGATCGGCCCCGCGGCGGGCATCGCGGCCATCACGGCGTTCTCCCCGATGTGGACGCTCACCGCGCTCGGCCTGCTGTTCGGCGGTACGGCGTTCCTGATCTGGCTGGTCGACCCGCCGATCCGCGAAGCGGTCCTCGACGAGCCGGACGCGCCGGGCACCCGGCCGCCGCTGCGCAGCTGGCTGACCGGCCGGCTCGTGGCGACCCTGCTGATCGCGGCCGGCACGTTGTTCGTGCTGGTGGGCACCGAGCTGGCGACGCTGGCGGTGCTGCGCGCGCACGGCGACCTCGGCGTGACGGGACTGGTCATCGCGGTGATGTGCGCGGCCTCGATCCTCGGCGGCATCGTGCACGGCGCGGTGAAGCGGTCGCTGCCGCAGGGCGTGCTGATGCTGCTGCTCGCGCTGCTGGTGATCCCGGTGGGCCTGGCGGACCAGCCGTGGTGGCTGCTGATGCTGGTCCTGATCCCGACGAACCTGCCGTGCGCCCCGACCCTGGCCGCGACGACCGAGACGGTCAGCCGGATCGCCCCACCCCAGGTCCGCGGCGAGGCCATGGGCCTGCAGGACGCGTTCACCCGCATGGGCCTGGCCCTGGGCGGCCCGGTGGTCGGCTTCGCGATCGACCACTCGACCCCGGCCTGGGGCTTCGCGGCGGCGGGCCTCGGCGGCCTGGTGATCGCCTCGGCGGGCTTGCTGCGGCGCCGCTCACCCGCGCCGGCCCCGGAACCGGCGCTGGCCGAAAGCCGCAGCTAGCGCCGGGTAAGCACGACCGGCTCCCTTCCCCGGCCCGGCCCGAGCGCCCCAATGTGGCGTTGGTTGCGTCCGACGCAACCAATGTGGCGTTGGTTGCGTCCCACGCACCCAATGTGGCGTTCGGTGCGTCCCACGCACCCAATGTGGCGTTCGGTGCGTCCGACGCACCCAATGTGGCGTTCGGTGCATCCAACGCACCGAACGCCACATTGGGGTGCTTCCGGGGCCGCGGCTCAGCTGCAGGCGGCGCGCAGGGCGTCGAGCTTCGTGACGTTGCGCTGTACCCACCCGGCCACCACGCCGGCGTCCTCGATGCGTTCCTTCTGCACCTCGACGTACGAGCCCGCCATGCCGAGCAGCGCGTTCTTCACGTCCTGGTCCTGGACGTTCCCGGCCAGCTCGCGCAGCCGCCGTTCCTTGTCGGCGGCTCGGGCCTTGAGCTTGGCCGGGTCGACCAGGGGGTTCAGGTCCGCGAGGCCGAGGGCCTCGGTGCACGCGCTCACCTTGTCCGCCGTCCGGCTCCCCTGGTCGACCGCGTTGCCGACCTCGGCGCACCCGCTCAGCAGTACCGCCGAGGCCAGTGCCGCCGAGGTCAGCAGCGCAGCCGTGATTCCACCCCTCGTCATGGCGCCAAGGTACCGCTCAGCCCTTGACGCAGACCACCTGCTTGAGGTGCGCCACCACCTCGACCAGGTCCGTCTGCGCGCGGATCACCGAATCGATGTCCTTGTACGCCGCCGGGATCTCGTCGACCACGCCGGAGTCCTTGCGGCACTCCACACCCGCCGTCTGGGCCGCGAGGTCGTCGGCGGTGAACAGCTTCTTCGCCTTGTTCCGCGACATCCGGCGGCCCGCGCCGTGCGACGCCGACCGGAACGACGAGTCGTTGCCCAGCCCGCGGACGATGTACGACCCCGTTCCCATGCTGCCCGGGATGATCCCGAGATCACCCGATCCGGCGCGGATCGCGCCCTTCCGGGTGACGAGCAGCTCGACGCCGTCGTAGGTCTCCTCGGCGACGTAGTTGTGGTGGCACGAGATCGCGTCGTCGAACGTCGTGCCCGGCACGACCTCCGCCAGCGCCAGCTTCACGAGCGCGACCATCGTCGCGCGGTTGCGCGCCGCGTAGTCCTGCGCCCAGAACAGGTCGCGCCGGTACGCCTGCATCTCCGGCGTGCCGGCGACGAACACCGCGAGGTCGGGATCGGGCAGGTCGGCGTTGTGCGGCAGCTTCCGGGCGACCGCCATGTGCCGCTCGGCCAGCTCCTTGCCGATGTTGCGCGAACCCGAGTGCAGCATCAGCCAGACCCGGCCCTCGTCGGCGCCGCCCTGCTCGAGGCAGACCTCGATGAAGTGGTTGCCGCCGCCGAGGCTGCCGATCTGCCGCGCGGCGCGGTCGTGCAGCTCCTGGACGCCGGCGTGCAGCTCGGCGAACTGCTTCCAGAACGCGTCCCAGCCACCCACGCCGTGCACCTTGGCCGGGTTCACCGGCGTCTTGTGCAGCCCGAAGCCGACCGGCACGGCGCTCTCGATGCGCCGGCGCAGCTTGCCGAGGTCGTCCGGCAGGTCCTTCGCGGTGAGGGACGTCCGGACGGCGCTCATCCCGCAGCCGATGTCCACGCCGACCGCAGCTGGCGAGACGGCGTCGCGCATCGCGATGACGCTGCCGACGGTCGCGCCCTTGCCGTAGTGGACGTCGGGCATCACGGCGACGCCGTGCACCCACGGCAGGTTCGCGACGTTGTGCAGCTGCCGCATGGCCTGGTCTTCGACGGACGCGGGGTCCGCCCACATCCGGATCGGGACGCGGGCGCCGTCGACAGCGGTGTACATGGTTCCTCCCCTTGACTCGCTTGCGGTGCACAGGTTCCCCCAGCCGCAACCAAAACACCAACGCGATTTCTTCGTGAGCAAAAAGAAATCCGCGGCGGCGATCACTCGGGCAGAATGAGCCGACCGTCCGGGGAGGGACGGCACGGGGAGGATCGATCCATTGTGAAGACGTCGTGGCGCGCGCTCGTCGCGGTCGCCCTGCTCGCCGGGTTCCCGGCGCTGGTGTTCCTGGTCGTCGGCGGCCTGGCCGTGACCGAGTACTACTTCTTCCGGCACCACTCCGGCATCTTGGCGATCAAGCTCGCCGTCGTCGCGGTGCCGATGTCGTACGCCCTGCTCAAGGCCCTGTTCGTGATCGAACGGACGCGCGGGGACGCCGTGCCCGGCGTCGCGGCGACGCGGGCGGAGGAGCCCGCGCTGTGGGCGCTGGTCGAGGAGCTGGCCGCCGCGGTCGGCACCCGGCCCCCGGACACGATCACGCTGGTCAGCGAGGTCAACGCCGGCGTCCGCGAGCGCACCGGCTGGCTCGGCCTGCGGGTCCGCCGGCGCGAGATGTTCATCGGCGCGCAGCTGCTCGCCGGGCTGCGCCACGACCAGCTGTGCGCACTGCTCGGGCACGAACTCGGGCACTACAGCAACCACGACACGCGGCTGGCCGGGCTGACCTACCGCGGCCGCCGGTCGATCGAGCGGGCGCTGGCCGGCCTGGGTGGCGACGGCTGGTTCAAGGGCCTGGTCCGCAGGCTGTTCGTCCTCTACGCGAAGCTCTACTTCGCGGTGTCCGCCGCGGTCTGCCGCCGTCAGGAGCTCGCCGCCGACGCCGCCGCGGCCCGCGTCGCCGGCACCGCGGCGATGACCGGCGTGCTGCGCGAGGTCGAAGTCCTCGACGTCGCCTGGGACTTCTACTTCGACCGCTATGTCGCCATCGGCTGGGACGCCGGCTACCTGCCGGACCGGCTGGCCGGCGGGTTCACGGCGCTGCTCGCCGACGAAACCCGCGCCGGTGAGTTCGACCGCGTCCGGTGGGACCCACCGGCCAAAGAGGACTCCCGGTACGCCACGCACCCGCCGACGCCGGACCGGATCGCGGCGCTCGATGCGCTGCCGGCGGTGCCGGGACGGCCCGGCGGCGGCCACCCGGCGAGCGAGATCCTCCGCGACCCGGCCACGACGCTGGAGGCGGCGATAGCCTCCGACCTGTCGGACAAGGCGAAGGCCAAGCGGCGCACGAACTGGGACCGGCTGGTCGACCTCGGCGTCCGGCACACCGTCACCCGCGAGGCGGCCCGGATCCTGGGCCCGGGCGGGACGATCGCGCAGGCCCTCGACCGCATCGACGCCGGCCGTGGGGCCGACCTGGCCGATCCGGAACGCAAGCCGCCGGCGTCGGCCGGTCCCCGGGCCCAGCGCGAGTTCGCCGCCCCTTCGGTCCGCGAGCGGCTGTCCACTGTGGTCCAGGCGTACCTCGCGGAAGCCGAGGTGGCGCACTGGAAGCTGTCCTGGTCCGGACCACCCGAATTCGTCGTCGCCGCACCGCACGACCGCGAGCTGACCGCGGCCCTCGACGCCGCGGCGGCGGCCGACCACGACACGGCGCCGCTGCGCCGCCTGCTGGCCGCCACCGGCGTGCTGCCCGTTCGTTCCTGAGGAGGAACCGTGTTGTCGTTGTTCAACTCCAAGCGGCGCAAGGCCGCCGTCGCGCTGGTCAAGGCGGCCCGGGCCCGCGGGATGACCGTCGAGGAGTACGCGAAGACGCTCTCCCGTGACGAGCTCGCGCAGTTCGTCCCCCAGGACGACAAGCCGAAGTCCGAGCTGCTGGACGTCACCCGGTGGGGGCTGCCGGCGGGCCAGGAGGTGTCGGCGGCGCCGTTCATCGCCGACGCCCGCGTCGCCGACGCCGTCACGGCCTACCGCGCCGGTGACTGGCGGCCGGCCGCCGCGCTGCTGACCGACCTGGGCACCGACTGGGACCGCCGCGCCTTCGCCGTGCAGCAGCTCGGGGACGCCGCCGCGGACGACGACGCTCCGCTGAAGGAGTGGCTGGCGTCCGGGAGCGCGGACGCGGCCGTCGTCAACGCCCAGGGTCTGGTCGCGCTGGCCTGGCAGATCCGCACGAGGGCCACCCCCGAGCACGTCTCCGAGGAGCAGTGGGCGGGGTTCTTCCGGGTGCTCGAGGACGCCGAAGCGGCAACGCGCGCCGCGGTCGACGCCGTGCCGGAGGACCCCACCCCGTGGTGCACGATGCTCATGGTCGCGCGCGGACGGCAGTACGACAACGACGGCTTCCGCGCGGTATGGGCGGAGCTCGTGGCCCGGGACCCGCTCCACCGCGCCGCTCACGAACAGGCACTGCAGTACTGGTGCGCCAAGTGGTTCGGCTCGCACGAGCAGATGTTCGCCTTCGCCGACGAGGCCGCGGCGAAGGCCCCGAAGCTCGCGGGCCTGGCCCTCGTCGCCGCGCACGAAGCGGAAGACAAGGGCGTCGAGGCGTGGCAGAGCGAACGGACTCAGCGCGCGCTCGACGTCGTCGTGCCTTGGCTGGCCGGCGAGGGCCGGGACCACCCCGCGAACCTGCGTGACCGCGCCTACGCGGCCAAGGCGCTCGTGGTGAACGGCCGGTGCGACGAAGCCGTCGAGCAGTTCAAGGTGCTCGGCACGCACGCGGACGCGCTGGTCTGGGCCTACGGCGGCAAGCCGGTCCACGAGTTCGTCAAGACGCGCTACCTCGCCTGCCACGGCTCGACCACCCGGCCGTGACCGCGCGAAGGCCCCGCGCCGCTTGCGGTGCGGGGCCTTCGGCGTGGGTCGTCAGAGCTGCTGGGCCACCAGCTCGGCGATCTGCACGGCGTTGAGTGCCGCGCCCTTGCGCAGGTTGTCGTTGGAGATGAACAGCGCCAGCCCGTTCTCGGTGCTCTGGTCGACGCGGATGCGGCCGACGTAGCTCGGGTCGTTGCCCGCCGCCTGCAGCGGGGTCGGCACCTCGGAGAGCTCGACGCCCGGCGCGTGGGTCAGCAGTTCCGTTGCGCGCTCGACGGTCAGGGACCGCTCGAACTGGGCGTTCACCGAGATCGAGTGCCCGGAGAAGACCGGCACGCGCACGCAGGTGCACGACACCGCCAGCCCCGGGATGCTCAGGATCTTGCGGCTCTCGTTGCGGAACTTCTTCTCTTCGTCCGTCTCCAGCTCGCCGTCGTCCACAATGGACCCCGCCATCGGCAGGACGTTGAACGCGATCGGCCGGACGTACTTCTCCGGCTTCGGGAAGTCGATCGCCGCGCCGTCGTGCGTCAGCAGCGACGCGTGGTCCGCGGCCGCCTTCACCTGGCCGGCCAGCTCGTCGACGCCGGCCAGCCCGCTGCCGGACACCGCCTGGTAGGTCGAGGCGACCAGCCGGACCAGCCCGGCCTCGTCGTGCAGCGGCTTCAGCACCGGCATCGCGGCCATCGTGGTGCAGTTGGGGTTCGCGATGATCCCCCTGCCACTGAGTTTGATTGCCTCGGGGTTGACCTCGCTGACGACCAGCGGCACGTCCGGGTCCATCCGGAACGCCGAGGAGTTGTCGATCACCGTGGCACCGGCCGCCGCGAACCGCGGGGCCTGCGCCTTCGACGTCGAGCCGCCCGCGGAGAACAGCGCGATGTCCAAACCGGACAGATCCGCCGTCGAAGCGTCCTCGACCGTGATTTCGGTGTCCCGCCAGGGAAGCTTCGACCCCGCCGAGCGCGCCGAAGCGAAGTACCGGAGCTCGGCGATCGGGAACTCCCGTTCCGCCAGCAGCTTGCGCATCACCGCGCCGACCTGGCCGGTCGCGCCGACCACCCCGACCCGCAGCCCGTCCGCCATCAGCGACCACTCCCCGCGTAGACGACGGCTTCTTCGTCGCCGCCGAGTTCGAACGCCTCGTGGATCGCGCGCACGGCCTCGTCGAGCTGCGCGTCCCGGATCAGCACCGAGATGCGGATCTCCGAGGTGTTGATGATTTCGATGTTGACGCCGGCCTGGGCGAGCGCCTCACAGAACGTCGCCGTGACACCCGGGTGCGAGCGCATCCCGGCGCCCACCAGCGACACCTTGCCGACGTGGTCGTCGTAGAGGACCGACTCGAAGCCGATCTCCGCCTTGACCTTCTCCAGCTCCTTGACGGCCTTGGCGCCGTTGGCCTTCGACAGCGTGAACGTGATGTCCGTGCGGCCGGAGACGGTGCTGGACACGTTCTGCAGCACCATGTCGATGTCGATCTCGGCGTCGGCGATCACGCGGAAGATCCGGGCCGCGGCACCGGTGTGGTCCGGCACCCCGGTCACCGTGATCTTGGCTTCGGAGCGGTCGTGCGCCACACCGGTGATCAGGGCTTGTTCCACGGGGATCTCCTCGATAGAACCGGTCACCGTGGTGCCCGGCTTGTCGCTGTAGGAAGAACGGACTCGGATCGGGACGCCGTAGCGGCGCGCGTACTCGACCGAACGCAGGTGCAGGATCTTCGACCCGCTCGCGGCGAGCTCGAGCATTTCCTCGTACGTGACGGTGTCGAGCTTGCGCGCGTCCGGCACCACCCGCGGGTCCGACGTGTACACACCGTCCACATCGGAGTAGATCTCGCAGACGTCGGCGTTCAGCGCGGCGGCGAGCGCGACGGCGGTGGTGTCCGAGCCGCCGCGGCCCAGCGTGGTGATGTCCTTGGTGTCCTGCGCGACGCCCTGGAAGCCCGCCACGAGCGCGATGTACCCCTGCTCGAGGGCCTCGGTGACCCGGCTCGGGGTGACGTCGATGATGCGCGCGTTGCCGTGCACGGACGTGGTCACGACGCCGGCCTGCGAGCCGGTGAACGACCACGCCTCGGCGCCCTGGGCCGCGATGGCCATCGCGACCAGCGAGTTCGAGATGCGCTCACCGGCGGTGAGCAGCATGTCCATTTCCCGCTCCGGCGGCGCCGGGTTGACCTGCTGCGCCAGGTCGAGCAGCTCGTCCGTGGTGTCACCCATGGCCGAGCAGACGACGACGACGTCGTTGCCCGCCTTCTTGGTCGCGACGATCCGTTCCGCCACGCGCTTGATCCGGTCGGCACTTTCCAGCGACGATCCGCCGTACTTCTGGACCACGAGGGCCACGCCCGAACCTCCTCGCGGGCCGGGCGGCTCCCTGGTGGGCACCGGAGAGCCCCCGCGTCCCATGATTTGACCAGGAGCCTACCGGGGCCCGGGCGCCCCGCCACCCTCTTGACGTGGGGCGCACCCGTCCGGCGGGTGCCCAGGAAGTAAATCTTCCGCGATGCCAACGGAATGCGCGGAGCCCTTCCTCCCGAGTGATGCACAGCACTCGGAGGTACCGTCTTGATCGTGCGGAAACCAGCTGTGACGAGCGTCCCGATCGCAACCCTGATGGCGGAACGGTGGAGCCCGCGGGCCTACGACGCTTCCGCGACGGTCACCGACGAGCAGGTGCGGGCGCTGCTGGAGGCGGCCCGCTGGGCGCCGTCGTTCGGCAACACGCAGCCGGCCCGCTACCTGGTGGGCGTGCGGGGCACACCATCGTTCGACGCGATCCTTTCGACGCTGAATTCGGGCAACCGGGCGTGGGCGCACCGGGCGAGCCTGCTGCTGGTCGGCGTGCTGGTGACGACCAACTCGAAGGGGGACGTCCCGTACGCCGAGTACGGGCTGGGGCTGGCGTCGGAGAACCTGGTGCTGCAGGCGGTGGAGCTGGGGTTGATCGCGCACCAGATGGCGGGGTTCTCACCCGAAGCGGTTCGTTCTTCCTTCAGCCTGCCGGAGGACGCGGTGCCGAAGGTGGCGATCGCGGTGGGGTCGGCGGCGTCACCGGAGGTGCTGGAGGAGGACTGGCGGATCGAGCGCGAGAAGGCCGACCGGGTGCGGCTGCCGCTCGATGAGTTCGCGTTCACCGACGAGTGGGGCAAGCCGGCGCTATGACGCGCCGCCCACCCGGCGGATCACCTTCGCCAGGATCCCGGACACTACGAGCCAGAAGATCGCCGCGATCCCGTAGTTCACCAGCACGCGCAGCTTCTCGTCACTCGGTGTGAACAGGTCGCTGAACCCCAGCGCCAGGCTGTCCGCCCAGGACTTCACGAACGAGACGATGCCGTTCGCCGGGTTCGCCGAGCCCACCGTGAAGATCACGTGGATCACCAGGATCGCCGCGAAGATCAGCCCCACCCAGCGGACGATCGAGGCCACCAGCGCGGCCACCCGGCCGCCGGTCTGGCGCCAGTCGACGGCGGCGCGGCGCGAAACGCGCGTGTCCTCCGATGACGACTCTGCGTGCTCACCCATGCCCGCAGTTTCGCACGGGAAGGGGCCGATTGCTACCCGCTGGTAACACGATCGGCGGACTGGACGTAACAGTTCCGTCGCGGCCCGGCTTCCCTCGGACGGCTTCGCCTGGTTATGGTGGGGCCGTGGCGCGTGCTCTCCTGCTTCGCTGCCGCGACGGGGCCTGACCGGACCGGCTCCCCGTCGCGGGGCTTCGTGGTGCCGGTCGCACCCGTCGAGCTGGAGACACCCCAAATCCCATGAGCAAGATCCGCAAGCCCTCTCGTCCCGCGCCCGCCGGCCAGCCCGCTTGGAACACCCAGCGCGGCACGTCCATGCCGGTGCACCGCTACCGCCCCTGGTACGACCTGGTCGAGAACATCGACCTGCCCGACCGCACCTGGCCCGAACAGCGCATCGACCGCGCGCCGCTGTGGTGCGCCGTCGACCTGCGGGACGGTAACCAGGCCCTGATCGACCCGATGTCGCCCGCGCGCAAGCGCAAGTTCTTCGACCTGCTGGTCCGCATGGGCTACAAGGAGATCGAGGTCGGCTTCCCGGCCGCGTCGCAGACCGACTTCGACTTCGTCCGCGAGATCATCGACGAAGGCGCCATCCCGGAGGACGTCAGCATCCAGGTGCTGACCCAGTGCCGCCACGAGCTGATCGAGCGCACCTTCCAGGCCCTCGAAGGCGCGCCGCGGGCGATCGTCCACATCTACAACTCGACGTCAATCCTGCAGCGCCGCGTGGTCTTCCGCGAGGAGCGCGAGGGCATCAAGAAGATCGCCACGCAGGCCGCGGAACTGGTCGTCGAGCTGGCCGCCAAGCAGCCGGACACGGACTTCCGGTACCAGTACTCGCCGGAGTCCTACACCGGCACCGAGCTGTCCTACGCGCTCGAGGTCTGCAACGCCGTCACCGAAATCTGGCAGCCGACGCCGGAGCGGCCGGTGATCCTGAACCTGCCGGCCACCGTCGAGATGGCCACGCCGAACGTCTACGCCGACTCGATCGAGTGGATGAGCCGGAACCTGGCCCGCCGCGACTCGGTGATCCTCTCGCTGCACCCGCACAACGACCGCGGCACCGGCATCGCCGCCGCCGAGCTGGGCTACCAGGCCGGCGCCGACCGGATCGAAGGCTGCCTGTTCGGCAACGGCGAGCGCACCGGCAACGTCGACCTGGTCGCGCTGGGCATGAACCTCTACAGCCAGGGCATCGACCCGCAGATCGACTTCTCCGACATGGACGAGATCAAGCGGACCGTCGAGTACTGCAACCAGCTGCCGGTGCCCGAACGCTCGCCGTGGGGCGGCGACCTGGTGTTCACCGCGTTCTCGGGCAGCCACCAGGACGCGATCAACAAGGGCCTCGACGCGCTGAAGGACGCCGCCGGCAAGGCCGGCGTACCCGTGGACGAGCACCCGTGGGAGGTCCCGTACCTGCCGATCGACCCGAAGGACGTCGGCCGCACGTACGAGGCCGTGATCCGGGTGAACTCGCAGTCCGGCAAGGGCGGCGTCGCCTACATCATGAAGGCCGAGCACCAGCTCGACCTGCCGCGGCGGCTGCAGATCGAGTTCTCGAAGGTCATCCAGCGCTACACCGACTCCGAGGGCGGCGAGGTCGACCCGGCCACGATGTACAACGCGTTCTCGGCCGAGTACCTGGAGCTGAAGACGCCGCTGGAGCTGGTCCGCCAGCACGTCCGCGACAACGGCGACGGCGAGTACGACATCACCGCGACAGTCCGCGTGGAGGGTGACGAGCACGAGGTCACCGGCCGCGGCAACGGCCCGATCGCGGCGTTCTTCGACGCGCTGTCGACGGTCGGCTTCGACCTGCGCCTGCTGGACTACAGCGAGCACACGCTTTCCCCGGGCGACGACTCGCGCGCGGCGTCGTACATCGAGTGCGCGATCTCGGACCGGGTGTTCTGGGGCATCGGCATCGATCCGTCGATCGTCACGGCGTCGCTGCGCGCGGTCGTCTCGGCGGTGAACCGCGCCAACCGCTAGCCGGTGAAAGCCGAGCGGCTGGTCGCGCTGTTGTTCACGCTGCAACGGCGACGCAGCGCGACCGCCGCCGAGCTCGCGTCCGAACTGGGCGTCTCGGAGCGCACGATGCACCGCGACCTCGCGGCCCTGCGCGACGCGGGCGTTCCTCTGTGGACGGAGCCGGGCCGGCACGGCGGCTTCCGCCTGGTCGACGGCTGGCGGTCCGGGCTCGACGGCCTCACCGCACGGGAAGCCGTCGCGCTGTTCGCGCTCGGGGTGCCGGAGGCGCTGGCCGGGCTCGGCCTGGACACGGCGGGCAGCGCGGCGCGGGCGAAGGTGTCCGCGGGCATGCCCGCCGAGCTGCGGGACCACGCGGCCCTGGTCGCGGGGCGGTTCCACCTGGACGCACCGGGCTGGTTCGGCTCGGCGGACGAGCCGACGGCGCTGGCCACGGTGGTGCGGGCGGTGTGGACGCAACGACGGCTCGCGGTGTCCTACCGGCGCCGCGACCAGGTGGCTTCCCGGGAGCTGGAGCCGTTCGGCCTCGTCCTGAAGGCCGGCGTCTGGTACCTGGTCGCGCGGGTGGTCCCGGACGACGCCTTGCGGACCTACCGCGTTTCGCGGATCGCCGACGCCGTTTTGTCGGACGTGCCGTTTTCCCGGCCGGCGGAGTTCGACCTGGCCGGCTGGTGGCGGTCGTCGTCGGCGGCGTTCGAGCAGGTGGCCCGGCCGGTGCGGGTGCGCGCCCGGCTGGACCGGACGGCGGTCCGGGAGCTGCGCCGGGTGTTCGGCGGCGAGCACCTGGCGGACACCGTGGTGTCGCTGGGCGCGCCGGGTGCCGACGGCTGGGCCGAGGCCGAGCTCGCCCTGGAAGGCGACGAGATCGGCCTCGGCCAGCTGGTGGCGTTGAGCCCGGGCGTGGAGGTGCTGGAGCCGCCGGAGCTGCGGGCGGCGCTCGCCGCGATCGGCGCGGAACTGGCCGCCCGCAACGCTCAGCGGTAGCCGGTGGTGTCCGCGGGCTGGCCCGCCTCCACCACCTCCGTGATGTACCGCCAGGCGTCCGGCCGGCTGCCGTCGACGTCGTCCACCTCGTACTCCTTCGCCAGCTGGCCGCTGCTCACCGTCCGGCCGGTCCACCGGTCCCGCGCCGGATCCGCCGCCAGCGCCGCCACGGCCCGCCCGCAGAACGTCGGCGTCTCCGAGATCTCGAAGAGCGGCACCCGCGGGCAGGCGTCGCGCCAGTTCTCCTCCGTCACCCCGTAGTGCTCCAGCATCGCCTCCGACCGCAGGTACCCCGGGGTGAACGCGACCGCGGTCGCACCGAAGGAAGCCAGCTCGGCCGCCTCGCCGATCGCCAGCAGGTGCGCCGACGCCTTCGCCAGGTAGAACGGCAGCGAAGTGCCTTCGCGGTACTTCGCGTTGTACTCGGCCGTCCCGTCGGTGAGCTCGACGACCAGCCCGCCCGGCTTGCCGATCAGCAGCGGCAGCAGGAAGTGGCTGGTGATCAGGTGCGCGTCGATGCCGAGGCGGATCATCCGCAGGCCCGCGTCCAGGTCGTGCTCCCACACCGGCTTGCCCCAGCCGAGGTGCTGGTCGCCGCCCCAGAGGCCGTCGACCAGGATGTCGAGCGGGCCGGTCTCCTTGGCCAGCGCCTCGACCTCGGCCGGGACCAGGTGGTCCACGCGGATCGCTTTCGCCCGGCCACCGGCCCGCTCGACCAGCTCGGCCGTCTCCTCGATCGTCTCCGGACGGTCCACTTCGGACCGTCCGGCGCGCGTGCTCCGCCCGGTCACGTACACGAAGGCGCCAGCCCGGCCCAGTTCAACGGCGATCGCGCGGCTGGCACCGCGGGTGCCGCCCGCGACCAGGGCGGTCTTTCCGGAAAGTGTGTCCATGCCGTCAGCCTCACGGCAAACCATGACAACCCCTGGCATGGTTCGCCGAGCCGGTGGACGAGCACCCTGGACGCCCTCCTCGCCGGATCACTCCGGTGGCCGATGGCAGAGTTCTTCACCGCCTCGGCCGTCGGCATCGCCGTCCTGGGTTCGGTGATCACCTACGGCGTGAGGCGGTCGGCTAGAGCGCTTTGAGGATGTCCGCCGGCTCCGTCCGCGTGACGAAGTCCGGGTGGACGTCGACGAAGCGGAGCACCCGGTCGCGGCCGACCACGACCACCGCCGGGTGGACCAGCTCCCAGCTGCCGTTGACCTCCTCGAGGTCCGTGCCCAGCGTCTTCATCGCCTCGCGTACGTCGTCGGAAACCGGATAGCTCAACCCGAGGCTCCGCCCCACCGTGCTGCCCACGTCCGAGAGCACGGGGAACGCCAGGTCCGGCGCCGGTCCGTCCGGCTTCTGCGGGCTGATCGCCGCCAGGGTCGCGCCACGTTCCGCCAGCTCGGGCAGCAGTTCCTGCTGGTAGGTGCGCAGCGTCAGGTTGCAGTACGGGCACCACTGGCCGCGGTAGAACACGAGTACCGCCGGCCCGTCGGCCACGAGCTCGTCCAAGCCGGTCGGCACACCGTCGGCTGCCGGCAGCGTGAAGTCCTCGATTCGGTCGCCCACCTCGGCGAAGCCCGTCGCGGCGCGGCGCCGGTCCGCGTCGAGGATCTCGGCGATCCCCGGCGGCAGGGCGGCACTGAGCCGGCGGTTCAGCCCGGTCAGGGCGGTTTCGAGCGTCATGGCTCCCCCTGGTTGGTTGTACTGATCGGTACAGTGAAGCGAACTGTACTATCCGGTACATGGAGACGCAAGCGGCTTCGACCCCTCGTGGCAAGCGGACCCGCGAAGCGATCGTCGACGCGGCGGCCGCGCTGATGTACGTCGACGGCGTCGCGGGCACGAGCGTGGACAAGGTGCTGGCCGCGAGCGGGGCCGGGAAATCGCAGATGTACCACTACTTCAAGAACAAGGAACAGCTGGTCGGGGCGGTGATCGACCGGTACCTCGAGCAGATCCTCGGCAACCAGCCGGCGATCTTCACGCTGGCCTCCTGGGCCGACCTCGAGACGTGGACCGGGCAGCTGCTGGACATCCACCGCCGCGCGAGTGGCCCGATCGCCTGCCCGCTGGGCAACCTCGCCGGGGAGGTCGGCGACAACCCGAAGCTCGCCCCGCTGGTCGACCAGGCGTACCGGACCTGGGAGTCCCACCTGGCGCGCGGGCTGAAAACGCTGCAGGACAACGGCGAGCTGGCCGCGGACGCCGACCCGGCCCGGCTGGCCCAGGCGGCGATGACGTCCGTCCAAGGTGGACTGTTGCTGGCGCACATCCGGCACGACCTCACCGCACTGGAGGACGCGCTCGGGATCGCGCTGGCCTACCTGCGCGGCTTCAAGCGGTGAGCTGACCGACCTCCGCGCGCAACTCCTCGATCACCTGGGCCACGGCCGGGCGCTGACGGGCACCGGTCCGGCAGACGGCCTCCACCAGCCGGGCCGCGCGGATGCCCGACAGCGGCCGCCCGACCAGGCCGCTGCCGCGGCGGGTGTCCATCGTGTGGCGCGGCAGCAGCGCGATCCCGTGCCCCGCGGCGACCAGCCGTTCAGTGATCCGGAAGTCGTTGATGCGCTGGACGACCACCGGCCGCACGCCGGTGCGGATGGTCAGGGAGCGCAGCACGTCGTCGACCGGGAAGCCGAAGTCGACGCTGATCCAGCGCTCGTCCGCCAGCTCCGACAGCTCGACGCGGCGCCGGTTCGCCAGCCGGTGCCCGACCGGCAGCGCGACGTCGAGCGGCTCGCGCAGCAGCGGCACCACGTCGAGCCGGCCGGAAGCGAACTCCGGCGCGTGCTCGTCGCGGTGCGCCACGACGACGTCGTAGTCCGCGACCAGGCCCGGCACCTCGGGTGGCGTCATGTCGACGTCCCGGACGTCGACCTCCAGGCCGTCGTACCCGGCGACGCGGGTCAGCAGCCCCGGCAGCAGCATCAGCCCGGCCGACTGGAAGATCGCGATCCGCACCCGCCCGCGCGGCGCGCTGCGGTAGGTGTCCAGTTCGGACTCGGCCCGCTCGAGCGCGGCGAGCACCTCGTCGGCGCGGGCGACCAGCGCGCGGCCCGCGTCGGTCAGCCGCAGCCCCCGCCCGGCCGGCTCGGTGAGCGGCAGCCCGACCTCACCCTGCAGCGCACGCAGCTGCTGCGAAACCGCCGACGGCGTGCAGTGCAGCGCCCGCGCGGCCGCCGTCACGCTGCCGCGGTCGGCGAACTCGCGCAGGGTGCGCAGCCGGCCCAGATCCACGCGGCCACTGTACTTGAAGCACAGCTACAAGGTTCCTGCAGATATTCTCGCTGGTCCTTCACGATCGGCCTTGTCAGAGTGGAGGCATGCCCGCCCGTGATCGCCTGCTCGCCGTGCTCGTCGCCGTCCTCTGGGGCCTGAACTTCCTCGCCATCCACGCCACGCTCGGCCAGTTCCCGCCGGTGTTCGCGGGGGCGCTGCGGTTCGCCGTGATCGCCGTGCCGACGATCCTGTTCGTGCCGTGGCCGAAGGTGAAGGTGCGCCACCTGCTCGGCTACGGCCTGGGCTTCGGCACCGGGCAGTTCGCGTTCCTGTTCATCGCGATGGACACCGGGATGCCGACCGGCCTGGCGTCGCTGGTGCTGCAGGCGTCGGCACCGTTCACGGTGCTGCTCGGCGCGGTCTTCCTGCGCGAACGCGTCACCCCGAACCAGCTGGCCGGCATCGCGCTGGCGGTGGCCGGGATGGCGGCGATCGCGTGGCAGCAGTCCGGGCACGCGGCGCTGCTGCCGATGGTTCTCACCCTGCTGGCCGCGCTGAGCTGGGCGTTCGGCAACCTGAGCACGCGCAAGGCCGAGCCGGACAACCCGCTGCACTTCACGCTGTGGATGTCGGTGGTGCCCCCGCTGCCGATGTTCGCGTTGTCGCTGATCATGGAGGGCCCGGCCGCGCAGTGGCGCTCGCTGACGACGCTCGGCACGCCGACCGGCCTGACAGCACTGGCCGGGCTGACCTACGTGGTCCTGATCGGCACGGTGGTCGGCTCGGGCCTGTGGACGACGCTGATGCGCCGCAACCCGGCGGGCGTGGTGTCGCCGTTTTCCCTGCTGGTGCCGGTGGTCGGCCTGACGGCGTCGTTCCTGCTGCTGGGCGAGCGGCCGACCTGGCTGGAGGTGGCCGCCGCGGCGGTGGTGATCGGCGGCGTCCTGCTGGGCTCGCTGCGGCGGGCGCCCAAGCGGGAGCTGGTCGCGGTCTAGGCGGCGGTCTCTTCCTGCTTCGGGGCTTCCGCGTCGCTCTTGTGCTCGCGGCCGAGGCGCTTCTTCATGACGACGAAGACCACGGCGCCGATCACGATGGCGGCGACCAGGCCGTACTTGGAGAAGTCGCCGAGCCACTTCTCGGCGGCCTCGCCGACGTAGTAGATGAGCGCGGTGGTACCGCCGGCCCAGGCGATGCCGCCGAGCGCGTTGGCGATGAGGAACTTCGGGTAGTGCATCCGCAGCGACCCGGCGAGCGGCCCGGCGAGGATCCGCAGGAACGCGATGAACCGACCGAAGAACACGGCCCACATGCCCCGTTTGTTGAAGATCCGTTCGGCGTTGGCGATGTGCGTCGGCCCGAAGTGCTTCGGGAATTTCCGGCCCGCCCAGGCGAACAGCCGCTGCCCACCGGTTTTCCCGATCAGGTAACCGATGCTGTCGCCGATGATGGCCCCGGCACTGGCCACGACCCCGACCCACAACGGGCTCAGGCTCGGGTGGCTCAGGGTGAGCAGGGCGGCGCTGACCAGCACAACCTCACCGGGCAGGGGAATACCGAGGCTTTCGATCATGATGACCCCGCCGACGATCAGGTACACCGCGATCGCCGGAATCGACGCCAGCCATTGGTCGATGTGCACAGCCCGTACCCCCTGGTACTCACGTCCGGAATTGTTCGCTTTCCGCAGGGTACCGGGGCCGGTCCACCCGGGGCGGCATCCTGAGGTATTGCCCGGGGTACGACTTTGGTCGGGGTCACCGTGGCCCGGCCCGGCGCCCCGCCGGAGTTGTCCACAGGGTTCACCCCCATGTGGACAACCCCGGCAGTCCCTCACGGCTTCAGGTCGACCGCCGCCCGCAGGGTCGCGTCCATGTAGAACGGCACCGAGTCGTGCACGTGCGTGATCCGCCACTCGCCGTCCTCCCGCCGGAAGCACACCGTCGACCGGAACCACAGCTCGAAGCCCGCCGGTGCTCCCTTCGGCGTCGTCGACATCCGGTTCAGGGCGTGGCTGTACGCGATGTCTCCCCCGATCGTGATCTCCAGGTCCCGGATCTCGTACTCGATCGGCCCCTCGAACGTCTCGAACCACGCCTTCCGCGCCGCGACGTCGATGACCTCCGCGCCGCGGTGCACCAGCGGTGGGGCCAGCGTGAACGCCACGACGTCCGGCGCGTAGTGGGAACCCAGGGTCGATGCGTCGCGGGCCGACATCGCGACCTCACGCGCCGCCATCAACTCGCGGATCTGCTGCTCACTCATGCCATTCTCCTCAAGGTCGGTGCTTGCACAGGAGACGTAGGCGCCGCCGGACGGATTTCGACAGGAGACCCAGTGAAATACGTGGTCCTGATCTATGGCAACCCCGAGTCGCGCGCCGCGTGGGAGGGCATGAGCGACGAACAGCGGGCCGCCGGGCTCGCCCTCTACCAGCAGCTCAACGACGATCTCGATGCCTCCGGCGAGCGGATCGTCTCCGAGCGGCTCGCCTTCCCGGAACTGACCAAGCGGGTGGGCATCACCACCGACGGGCCGTTCGCCGAGGCCAAGGAGTTCCTCGCCGGCTTCTACCTGCTCGACTGTGAGAGCGAAGAGCGCGCCCTCGAGATCGCGCACCGGATTCCCGAAGCCTCCTTCGGCGCCGTGGAGGTGCGGCCGGTGATGGGGTTGCACGGGCCGGAGCTGTGACCGACGTCGAGCCGCTGCTCCGGGAGCTCGCGCCGCAGGTGCTCGCCGCGCTCGTGCGGCGGTACGGCGGCTTCGACACCTGCGAGGACGCCGTTCAGGAGGCGCTGCTGGCCGCGTCGCGGCAGTGGCCGGCCGAGGGGGTTCCGGATCACCCGAAGGGGTGGCTGATCACGACCGCGTCGCGGCGGCGGATCGAGCTGTGGCGCAGCGAGGCCGCGAGGCAACGGCGTGAGGAGACCGTCGCCCTCGCCGAGCCGCCCGACCCCGAGCCGGTCAGCGGGGTCGACGACACGCTCACCCTGCTGCTGCTCTGCTGCCACCCCTCGTTGACGCAGCCGTCGCAGGTCGCCCTGACGCTGCGGGCCGTCGGCGGGCTGACGACGGGTGAGATCGCCCGCGCCTTCCTGGTCCCCGAGGCCACGATCGGCCAGCGGATCAGCCGCGCGAAGCAGAAGCTGCGCGGGGAACGGCTCACGAACGACCACCGTCCCGAACGGCTGGCCGCGGTGCTGCAGGTGCTCTACCTGATCTTCACCGAGGGGCACACCGCCAGCTCGGGTGACGCCGTCAGCCGCGTCGACCTGACGACCGAGGCGATCCGGCTGGTCCGGCAGCTGCGCGCGGAACTGCCGGCCGACGGCGAGGTCACCGGGCTGCTCGCGCTGATGCTCCTGACCGACGCCCGCCGGCCCGCGCGGGTCGACGCTTCCGGGGCGCTCGTGCCGCTGGCCGAACAGGACCGGAGCCGGTGGAACCGGGCGTTCATCGACGAAGGCGTCGCGCTGATCACGAACGCCCTCGCCACCGCGCCGGTGGGCCCGTACCAGCTGCAGGCGGCCATCGCCGCCGTCCACGACGAGGCCGCCACCGCCGGCGAGACCGGCTGGGCCGAGATCCTCACGCTCTACGACCTGCTGCGGGTCGTCGCGCCGGGCCCGATGGTGACGCTGAACCGGGTGGTCGCGTTCGCGCAGATCCACGGCCCGCGGGCCGGGCTGGCGGAGCTGGAAGAGGCGGCAAAGGACACCGCACTGGCGAAACACCACCGCGTCGACGCCATCCGCGCGCACCTGCTCGAACTAGCCGGGGACGCGGCCGGCGCCCGGGCGGCCTACCTGGCCGCCGCCGGGCGGACGTTGAGCCTGCCGGAGCAGGCATACCTCCACTCCCGGGCCGCCGCTCTCGCCCGCCCCTGACGTCACTTTCACGTGAAAGTGACCTGGAGGGATCAGCTCCGGATCACTTTCACGTGAAAGCGCCGCTCAGAGGATTTCGGCGGCGGTGCCGACGTCCGGCGGGCCCAGATCGGGGTTGAGCGCCCCGGTGAGCTCCACCAGTTCCGGCTCGACCTCGTGCGGCTGGATGCGCCCGTCGCGGATGTCCTCCGCGTAGTGGCACGCCACCCGGTGCCCGCTGCCGATTTCGCGCAGCTGCGGGCGGTCGGTGTCGCACAGGCTCGCCTGCCGCCACGGGCAGCGCGTGTGGAACCGGCAGCCCGACGGCGGGTTCGCCGGCGAGGGCAGGTCACCGGCGAGCAGGATCTGCTCGCGGGTGTCCTCGACCTGCGGGTCCGGCACCGGGATGGCCGACAGCAGCGCCCGCGTGTACGGGTGCAGCGGGTCCCGGTAAAGCGAGTCCGCGTCGGTCTCCTCGACCAGCGCGCCCAGGTACATCACGCCGATGCGGTCGGAGATGTGCCGCACCACCGCGAGGTCGTGCGCGATCACCACGTAGGTGAGCCCGAGCTGGTCCTGCAGGTCCTCCAGCAGGTTCACCACCTGGGCCTGCACCGAAACGTCCAATGCGGACACCGGCTCGTCGGCGACGATCAGGTCCGGCTCCACGGCCAGCGCCCGCGCGATGCCGATGCGCTGGCGCTGCCCGCCCGAGAACTCGTGCGGGTACTTGCGCAGCGACGACTCCGGCAGGCCGACGGCCGACAGCAGCTGCCGCAGCCGCCGCTGGGTGGCGTCCTTGTCCTTGTCGAGGCCGTGTGCGCGCATGCCTTCGAGCAGAATGGACTCGACCGACTGGCGAGGGTCCAAACTGGACATCGGGTCCTGGAAGATCATCTGCATCCGGCGCCGGGCCTTCCGCAGCTCCTCTCCCTTGAGCGCGGCGACGTCGGTGCCGTCGAAGACGACGTGACCGGCGGTCGGCTCGTTGAGGCGCAGGATCGCGCGGCCCAAAGTGGACTTGCCGCAGCCGGATTCGCCCACCAGGCCGTAGGTTTCGCCGCGGCGGATGGCCAGGTCGACGCCGTCGACCGCGTACACGTGCCCGACCGTCCGGTCGATCACGACGCCGCGCTTGATCGGGAAGTGCACCTTGAGGTCGGTGACCTCGAGCAGCACGTCACCAGCAGGACGGGTCATCGGGTTCCTCCTCCCGCGGCGACCGCGGGCCGCACGGGGTTGTGACAGCGCAGCAGCCCGCCCTGGTCGGGCGCCAGCTGCGGCTGGACCTCGCGGCAGACCGGCAGCGCGTTGGGGCAGCGCGGCGCGAACGCGCACGCGTGCTCCCACGGGATGTTGTCGGCCACCGAACCCCGGATGGGGATCAGCTTTTCGCCGCGGCCCGCGTCCAGGCGCGGGATCGACGCGAGCAGACCGTGCGTGTACGGGTGCCGCGGCTCGGCGAACAGCTGGTGCCGCTGCGCCCGCTCGACGATCTTGCCGCCGTAGAGGACGTTGACCTCGTCGCACAGCCCGGCGACGACGCCGAGGTCGTGCGTGATCATGATCAGCGCGGTACCGGTGTCCTGCACCAGTTCCCGCAGCAGCGCGAGGATCTGCGCCTGGATGGTGACGTCGAGCGCGGTGGTCGGCTCGTCGGCGATGAGCAGCCGCGGCCGGCACGCCAGCGCGATCGCGATCAGCGCGCGCTGCCGCATCCCGCCGGAAAGCTGGTGCGGGTACTCCGAAAGCCGCCGCGACGGGTCGGGGATGCCGACCTTGTCGAGCAGGTCCACCGCTTCGACGGACGCCGTCTTGCGCGACATCCCGCGGTGGCGCTCCAGCACCTCGGTGATCTGCAGCCCGATCGGGATGACCGGGTTCAGCGAGGACAGCGGGTCCTGGAAGACCATGCCGAGGTCGCGGCCGCGGCGGTCGCGCATTTCCCGGTCGGACAGGCGAAGCAGGTCCGTGCCTTCGAAGCGCACTGAGCCGCTCACCTTGTTGCCGCGCTTGGCCAGCAGCCGCATGATCGCCAGCGACGTCACGGACTTGCCGCAGCCGGACTCGCCGACCAGGCCGACCGTCTGGCCCGGTTCGACGTCGAAGCTGATGTTGTCCACCGCGGTGAACGACTGCTCGCCACGGCGGACGAAGTCGACTTTGAGATCACGAACTTCCAGGAGTGCCATGGGGGTTCACCGCCTGTTCTTCGGGTCGAGGGCTTCGCGGAGGGACTCACCGAGCAACGTGAACCCGAGCGCGACGATGATGATCGCGATCGCCGGGTAGTACGCGAGCTCGGGCCGGACGTCGAGGAACTGCCGGGCACCCTTGCTCAGCATGATGCCCCACTCCGCCCGGTTCGGGTCCGGGTCGCCCAGCCCGAGGAACGACAGCGCCGCGGCCTCCAGGATGGCGGTCGCCAGGGTCAGCGTGGCCTGCACGATGACCGGGCCGAGCGAGTTCGGCAGCATGTGCCGGAACACGATCGCGCCGCGCTTCACACCCAGCGACGTCGCCGCGAGGACGTGGTCGCTGCCCCGCTGCACCAGCATCGAGCCGCGCAGCAACCGCGCGAAGATCGGCACCCCGATCAGCGAGACGGCGAGGATCACCGTCCACTGGCTGGGCTTGGCGAACAGCGCCGCGACCGAGATGGCCAGCAGCAGCGACGGCACCGACAGCATGACGTCGACCAGTCGCATGAGGACGGTGTCGACCCAGCCGCCGAAGGCCCCGGCGAGCCCGCCGATGATGACGCCGAGGAGCACGCCGATCACCGTGGCCAGCACGCCGACGAGCAGGGTGTTCTGCGCACCCACGATCAGCCGCGACAGCTCGTCGCGGCCGAAGTCGTCCACGCCGAGCGGGAAACCCGGCTGGGCGCCGGGGATGATCCCCTGGCCGAGCGCGACCTTGTCCTGCAGGTAGCGCTCGAACGGGTCCTTGGGCGCGATCAGCGGCGCGAACACGGCCAGCAGCACGAACAGGCCGGTGATCGCGGCACCGGTGATGGCGACCGGGCTGCGCAGCATCCGCCGCAGGGCTTCGCCGCCGAGGCTGTGCCCGCTCGCCGCGGCCAGCTTGTCGATCGGCTCTTTCTTCTTGTTCAGCAGAGTGTTCATCGCACACGCACCCTCGGGTCGATGATCCCGTACGAGACGTCGACCAGCATGTTCACCAGCACGTAGACCAGCGCGCCGAAGAGCAGCAGCGCCTGGAGCCGGGGGTAGTCACGCCGTTCGATGCCTTCGGCCAGCAGGAAGCCGAGGCCGCGGAAGTTGAACACGCGCTCGGTCAGCACCGCGCCGCCGAGCAGCGCGCCGGTCTGCAGGCCGATGGTGGTGACCACCGGCAGCAGGCCGTTGCGCAGCACGTGCCGCCGCCGGACGACCGGCTGCGTGAGGCCCTTCGAGTTGGCCGTGCGGATGAAGTCCTCGTTGAGCACTTCGAGCACCGACGCGCGGGTGATCCGGGTGACCACCGCGAGCGGGATGGTCGCGAGCGCGAACGCCGGGAGGATCAGGTGCTTGATCGCGTCCCAGACGGCGTCCCACTCGCTCGTCATGATGCCGTCGAGGATGGCGAAGTTGGTGATGGCGGTGGCGTCCAGGCCGGCCGTCTGCCGGCCCTGCGACGGCAGGCCCAGCGGCCCGGCGAGCAGGTCCTGCATCATGTAGCCGAGGAAGAAGACCGGCACCGCGACGCCGATGAGCGTCAGCACGATGATCACGTTGTCGGCGACGCCGCCGCGGTAGCGCGCCGAGAGGTAGCCCGCCGGGATGCCGATGAGCACCGCGACGATCATCGCGGAGATCCCCAGCTCGATGGTGGCCGGCAGGAACGTGCCGATCTCCGACATCACCGGCTGGGTCGAGACCAGCGAGGCGCCGAAGTTGCCGGTGACCGCGCGGCCGAGGAACTTGAAGTACTGGATGATGACCGGCTGGTCGAGCCCCAGCACGTGGTTGAGGTTGGCGATCTTCTCCGGCGTGGCCTTGTCGCCGAGGAGGGCGGCCGCGGGCCCTCCGGGCAGCGACCGGAGCCAGGCGAAGACCAGGATGGACAGGATGAGCAGCGTCGGGATCGCTTGTAGCAGCCGACGCACGAGAAAACGGAGCACTTGCAGTCCTTAGGTGGCAGCCCGCTGAGTACGGAACATGGGGTGGGCGCGGTAGCACCCACCCCATGCCTCGCGGCGTTGAGCCGTCAGTTGACGGTGACGGTGTTGAACCGCTCGTCGGTCAGCGGGCTGGCGACCAGACCCTTGACCTTCGGGCCGACCACGATGGCGGGCGGGCCGTAGGAAATCGGGATGGCGGGCAGGTAGTCCATGATCTGCTTGTTGACTTCCTGGTACGCCTTGGCGTGCGCGTCGCCGGCGGGCGAAGCGTCCGCGGCGGCCAGCGCCTGGAACAGCTGCGGGTTGTCGAAGCCGAACTCCGGCTTCTTGCGGCCGAAGAAGGTGCCGACGAAGTTCCCGGCGTCGTTGTAGTCACCGGTCCAGCCGAGCAGGTGCAGGTCCTGCTTGCCGAACTTCTGCACGTCGTCCTTGTAGCCACCGTTCCACGGCTTGGCGACGGCCTCGATCTTGACGCCGATGGCCTTCAGGTCCTCGGAGATCGAGGTGAAGACGTCCGCCGGGTTCGGCATGTACGGCCGGGTGACCTCGGTCGGGTAGTAGAACTTCAGCGTCAGGTTCGTCGCGCCGGCTTCCTGGAGCAGCTGCTTGGCCTTCTCCTGGTTGTACGCGTACTTCGTGACCTCGTCGGTGTAGCCGGAGATCGTCTTGGGCACGAACTCGGTGGCCACCTCGGCACCCTCGGGCAGCTTGCTCTTGACGAACTGCTCGCGGTTGATGCCGTAGGCCAGCGCCTGGCGGACGCGGACGTCCTTCAGCTTCTCGCCGGCCGGGCCGGACTGGTTGATGCCCAGGTACAGCACGTTGAACGGCGGGCGCACCAGCACCTGCTCGCCCTCGTTGCGCAGCAGGCCGTAGTCCGCGGGCGCCGGGTAGTCGTAGCCCTGGATGTCGCCGGCCTTGAGCGCCTGCTTGCGGGCGTTCTCGTCCGGGATGACCTTGAAGATCAGCTTGTCGAGCTTGGCCGTCTGCGTCGGGGCAGCGTCGTTCTTGGACAGGGTGATCTCACCCTTGCCCTGGTCCCAGCTGTCGAACTTGAACGGGCCGGTGCCGACCGGGTGCTTGTTCGCGTACTCGCTGTAGGTGAACGAGTCACCGGACTGGGTGACCTCGTCGGCCTTGTACTGCTTGAGCGCGGTCGGGCTCTGCATCGCGAACGACGGCAGGGTGAAGGCCGCCGGGAACGCGCCCTTCGCCTTGTTCAGGTTCACGACCGCGGTCGCCGGGTCCTTGGCTTCGCAGCTCTTGTAGACCGGGTCGCCGTACTCGTCGCTCTCGTTCTTGGCGAAGCCGCCGAAGACGTCGGCGTAGTAGATCATCTGGCTCTGGGCGGCGGCGCCCTTCATGTTGAACCAGCGGTCGAAGTTGAAGCAGACCGAGGCCGCGTCGAAGGCGGTGCCGTCGGAGTACTTCACGCCCTGCTTGAGGGAGAAGGTCCAGGTCTTGCCGTCGTTGCTGGGCTCCCACTTCTCGGCCAGCGAGGGCTCGAGGTCGGCGGTGCCCGGCTTGTTCTGAATCAGCGTGTCGAAGATCTGGCGCGTGATCCGGAAGGTTTCGCCCTCGTCGTTGAAGATCGGGTCGAACAACTTCGGGTTACCGGCCGCGCCGAAGATCATGGTGCCCCCGGAACCACCCCCTGCGCCCTCTTCACGCTTGGATTCCGCACAAGCGGACAGCGAAACCGCGAGCGCGCCGGCGAGCCCGATCAGGGCCACGCGGCGTGTTCGGGTCAGCCGCAATTGCTGCATCTGGCACCCCTTGGGAGATGTTCGGGTTCAAAGTCACCGTCCGGTCGGTCAGGAACTCGACGGACGATCGGTGTGCCCAGCGACACTAGCGGGAAGTCGGCCCGGGCTTAAGTACGTGAGGTCACGATCGCGCTACGTGCGCGCCGATTTGACCGCAATGTGTCCGTCAATCGCCACACAATGTGACCGATTGAGTGCTCTGGCTGCACGCGGTGCCGGATCACTAACTCAGATGGCGGTACCGACCTTAGCCCAGTCGTGTTGGCAACACCCATTGGCTTGATCGATCCCGAGCGGGTCGCGCACGCAGCGTGACCGACCGGTGCCCTACGAAAGTCGGGTTCCGGCGGCCGCGGCGGTGCCGTCGACGGCGAACCAGCCGCGCTCGAACCGTTGCCAGCGGCCCAGTTCGGCCTCTGCGGCCACGCCGTCCCGCGCGATGGCCCTGGCCAGCCGCCCGGCCGCGGAGCCGCCCTCGACCCAGCAGAGGTGCGAAAGCAGGGATCTTGCCGAAGTGCGGCCGCTGGAGACGCCCTCCAGCACGAGGACGTCCGCCACGGTCACCCGGACGAGCTCACCCGGCCGGGGCACCCCGGTGGTCCAGTCCATCCGCCGGTACGCGCCGGGCCGGCCGGCCGCCAGGGGACGCAGGACGCCGTCGGCGAGCCGCGGCCACCACGCGACCGGGTCGTCCCACGTCGCGAAGGCGTCGGTGCTCACGAGTTCGGTACGGCACCCGCGGGCCCGGAGCCCGGCGACGACCCGGGCGGCCAGCGTGGACTTCCCCGCGCCCGACGGCCCGTCGATGGCCAGCACCCGCACCCCGCCCAGCCGCGCGGGGGCGGCGAGCAGATCTTCGATCAGCGCGTCACTTGCTGACGCGCTCGACCTCGGGAAGCCCTTTGACGTCGTCGGGAGCCGCCGTCTTCGCCTCCAGCTCGGTGATCCGGCCGGTCAGCTCGCGGCGGGTGTCTTCGAGCTCGCAGCGCAGCAGCGCGATCTCCTCGATCGACGTGCGCACCTCTTCCTCCAGGTGCCCGACCTCGGTGGACAGGTGCAGCGACACGAGCGCCAGCACAACGCCGGCGAGGAGGAAGACGAAGTTCGACGGCGTCTGCACGCCGGTGTGCTTGGCGAGGAACTCGGCCGCCTGCGGCAGCACCGCGAGGACGACCACGCCGACGGCGACGACGAGCCACACGCCCGCGTACTTCTCGCGCAGCTTCCGCCGCCGCATCATCTCGATGACGACGAAGAGCACGACGCCGGCGACGACGATGCTGAGGATGCGCCAACCGTCCATGTTCTGCTTCCCCTTACGCCGAGTCGGACGAGTCGACCGCCGGGCGGCGGCGCACCAGCGCCAGCAGCAGCGCCAGCCCGGCCCGGCTCAGGTAGACGGCCGACTTCACGGGCGAGTGGCTGGGCGTGCCGCCCGCGCGCTCCCGCATGACGACCGGGATCTCCTTGATGGTCAGCTTGGCCCGGATGGCCATGACCAGCGACTCCACGGTGTCACCGAGGTACTCCGCGGGGTAGTAGCCGGCGAAGAGCCGGATCGCGCGCGGCCCCATCGCCTTGAAGCCCGACGTGACGTCGGTGAGCTTGGTCTTCGCCAGCCGCGAGAACACGAGCGAGAGCGCGACCATGGCGTACTTGCGCGGCCCGCTCGCCTTGTACGAGCCCTTGCCGGCGAACCGCGAGCCGATCACGATGTCGGCGTCGTCCAGGCCGCGCAGCAGGGCGTCGAGCTCGTCCGGGTCGTGCTGGCCGTCCGCGTCCACCTGCACCACGACGTCGTAGCCGCGGGCGGCGGCGTACCGGAACCCGGTGCGCATGGCCCCGCCGACGCCGAGGTTCACGGCGAGCCGGGCCACTTCGGCCCCGGCCGCGCGGGCGAGCTTGGCGGTGTCGTCGGCCGAGCCGTCGTCGACGACGAGCAGATCGCCGTCCGGCAGGGCGCGTTTCACCTGCTCGATGACCGACGCGACGCTCGCCGACTCGTTGAGGGCGGGCATCACGATGAGCACCCGGCGGCTGGTCACGGAGGTCGCCGAAGACACTGACACGCGATCACTCTAGCCCTTCACTTCCCGTGACCGGCCGCGGACCCTGGGGCCGCCCCCGCCGTCACGACACCCTGCTGGCCTTCGATCTCGTACACGGACGCACCCGCGTTGCGGAACACGAGCTTGAAGCCGGGGTCGGATTCGAGGTGGTCGAGGCCGACGCCGTTCTTCGTCGTCGCCGTGACGTGACCGCTGCCGACGAAGACGTACCGGACCTTGAGGTCGGTCAGTTCCTGGCGCACCTTCGGGTACTTGTTGATGTCGTTGAGGAACACGCTGAGGTACCCGGCCGGGGTGTTCGGTTCGGCGCCGTAGAAGGTCCATTCGACCGGCTGGACGCCGTTGAGCGCGTACATCCAGACCGAGCCGTCGGCCTTTCCGTTCATCACCCGCTCGCCCGGCGCGACGTGCGCCGCGAGCCACGTGAACGCCTGGCGCTCGTCGTTGCTGACCGTCGGGCCGCCGCTGTAGTTGAGCTGCAACCGGGCGGCGTTGCGGCCGATGTAGCCGCCGCGGCTCAGGCCGCCCACGACCACGGCGAGCAGCACGACACCGATCGCGACGAGCGTCACCGGCCGGACGTTCGGCAGCCGGACGCCCGCCTTGCCGGCGAACCAGCGGGCGGCGGTGTCGGTGAACTCGCCGAACGCGACCGCGCCGGCCAGCGGGACCAGCGCGCCGATCCGCCAGTGGTCGTTGTAGAAGATGCCGGTCAGGGTGTGGATGAGCGGCGTCTCCAGCGACACGGTGAACGCGAACAGGCCGCCGAACACGGCGTAGGCCGCGACCATCCACACCATCCGCCGGTGCTTGACCAGCAGGAAGATGCCGATGATGGCGGGCACGCCGATCCACCACTGCGGGAACGCCGCCATCGGCGAGAAGGTGATCGTCTCGCCGAGGCCGCCGCTGACCGTCGCGTCCGAGGCCCAGAACGCGCTCGTCACGCCGCCCGCGTTGTAGAGCGAAGGCAGGGCCAGCGGCAGCCCGCAGACCACGGCGAGCACCACGGTCGCCGCGAGCGAGGGCGCGGAGCGGCGCCAGTCGATGCGCTCGAACTTGAACAGCACCGCGAAGAGGATGAGCAGGAAGTACACGACGACGACGAAGGCGACGCTGGTGTGCAGGCCGATCAGCCCGGCCACGGCGATCCCGATCGCCACCGGCCCGGCGAGGCCCCGCGGCCGCAGCAGCAGGCGGGCCAGCGCGAGTGCGGCCGGGATGAGCGCGACCCCGGCGACGTACGGCCACAGCGGACCGCGCCACAGCGAGTCGTACGGGAAGTTGGTGAACGACACCGAAACCGCGGCGGCCGCGGCGACCGCGAGGGCCGGCATCCGCCACACGTGGCACATCGCGGCGACACCGATGGGCACGCACAGGATGACGGTGAGCGCCGCCGTGTTCAGCGTCGGCATCATCGCCAGGCCGGCCTTGTCGAAGACCAGCGCGAGCAAGGCGTGGTAGGTGTCCGGGTAGAAGTAGTTCGTCTGCCCCGGCAGGTTCGCGATCGTGCCGACGGTCGAGGGCCGGGCGTCGCCGTGCTCGGCGATCCAGCGCACCAGGTTGGCGTGGAACGGCGCGTCCCAGCCCTGCTGGACCTGGTTGAGGCCGCGGGCGCCGCGCAGGAACGTGACGATCCCGATCAGGCTGCCGGCCAGGACGCCGGCCCCGATCAGCAGGTGTTCCCGCAGCGAGCGGGCGGACGCCGCCGCGGCGGCGTCCGCCTCGGCCCAGTCCGGGTGCCGCCGCGCGGTGAACCGCAGCACGAGGAACGACAGCCCGAAGCCGGCGGCCGAGAGCAGCAGTGTCCACAGTGCGACGTCGAGGATGTTCCAGCGGATCCCCAGCCCGCCGAGCACCGGCACGCCGAGGCTCACGACGCCGAACGTCAGGAGCGGCGCGGCCGCGGCGAGCAACCAGCCGCGGAGCCGGATCGCCGCTCCGAAGGCGAGGCCAGGCAGCCAGAAGGCGAGCACGACCAGAAGTACGTTCATGGTTTTCCGCTAACCAACCTCACCGGCGTTTCACGCCGACCTGTCCGGGGCACGGCCGGGGTCACCCTACTGGGACGTCCGAAGCGGGCCGCACGTTGCCCGGCCGTCGCAACACGAACGCCAACACGACCACCAGGCCCAGCGTCGGTCCCCCGGCCAGGCCGGCGACGGCCTTGAGGATCGGGTCGCCCGGCACCAGCAGCAGGGTCACCGCGGTCGAGACCGCGACCACCCCCCACGTCACGAGCACCTTGTTCGCCTCTTTGCGGGCCACCAGCACGGCCGTCATCAGCTGCAGCGCCGTGAGCAGCACCGCGCCCCACACCATCCACGCCACCCACCAGCCCTGGGCGACGAAATCCTTGCCATACAGCAGCGACACCAGCCAGGGCCCGATCAGCCAGCCGACCAGCGCACCGACCACGCCGAGCACGACCGTGCCGAGCGCGCCGGCCGCGAGCAGCTTCCGCAGCCGGTGCCGGCCGTCCTCGGTGCCCGAAAGCCGGACGACCGTCGGCACGGCCAGCGCCTGGAGCGGCGACAGCAGCAGCAGCGGCACGCGGGACACGGTGAGCGTCGCGAAGAGGACACCGACGCCCGCTTCGGACCCGCCGGGCGCGAGCAGGCTCACCATGGCCGGGTAGCCGGTGATGACGCTGGCGGTGAGGCCCGCACCGGCCATCAGCACCAGGATCCGGCCGGTCACCGGGCCCCAGCCCTCGCCATCGGCGTGCGGGTCGACCAGGCCGGCGGCCGGGCGGACGAACAGCAGCCAGGCGAACGAGCCGGTCGCGGCGGCGATCGCGAACGACGTCAGGCCGGTGAGGCCGGCGGCGGCGATGCCGGACAGCACGAGCACGCGGACCGCCGCCTCGGCGACGACCAGCCCCGAGTACGGCTTGATCCGCTGCTGCCCGACGAGCAGGCCGCGGGCGGCGAACTGGCAGGCGAACGAGACCGCGCCGCAGAGCACGATGACGCCGAGGGCGGTGTGCCCGGCGTAGAGCCGGTCGGACAGCACCGGCACGACCAGCGTCAGCGCGGCGATCACGGCGACGGTCACCGCGCCGACGGTGAGCGACCGCAGCGCGGGCTTGCCCGCCTTGCCGCCGTCGAGCGCGGCCACCGCGGACTGGCGGGACAACTCCTGCTCGAGCGGGGACAGCGCGCTGCCGAGGCCCATCAGGATGCCCCAGAACGAGAGGTAGACCTTGCTGTTCTCCGGCCCGAGCCAGCGGGTGGCGACCAGCGTCAGCACGTACCCGAGGGCGATGGCGACCAGCAGCGAGATGCCGATCTTCCCGGCCGAGCGCCCGGTCTCCTTCGCCAGGCTGCGCCCGTCCGCTTCCTCGGTCATCGGCGAGCTCATCGGCCCCGCTCGCCCCGCCGCCGGCGGGCACGCAGCGCCATCACCAGGCCACGGACGGCCCCTGCGCCGAAGCCGGCGCCGAACACCGGGGCCAGCTTGGCGACGGCCTTGGCCTCCGCGGTCGTCGCGCCGAAGCGGGTCACGGCCACGCCGGCCGCGGCGGATCCGGCGGCGGCGAGCGCCACCGCCGTCTTCGGCCGCTTGGCCGCCACGGCGAGGCCGAGCACGCCGACGCCGAACGCGGCGAACAGGCCGTTGCGGGCCGGGCCGGGCGAGCCGAGGTAGGAGTCCACGAAGGTCGTCCCGCGGAAGTACGACTGGGCGACGAACTTCCTGAAGCTGTCGCGCCCGTGGTAGGTCGCGGAGAACTCCGGGGCCAGGTGGATGCGGTGCCGTTCGGCGATCCAGCGCAGGACGCCGGTGTCGTCGCTGGCGAAGCGGACGTCGTCGAACAGCGAAACGAAAGCGTCGGAAGCCGCTTCGAGCACGGCGCGCGGCGCGGAAAAGAATCCGGTGCCCTTCGGGAACAGGTCGAACTCCTCGATGCCGAAGGACATCAGGCGCGGGTTCGCGCAGTACCGGCGCCACGGGATCTTCACCAGGCCGGCCATGAAACCGGCGTACGGGTTGTGCTCCGAAGCGACGTTGACGTGGCCGTTCCAGACCGTCCGTTCCGGGTGCCCGGCCAGCTGGTCGCGCAGGAACGCCAGCGACCCGGTGTCCACGACCACGCGGCTGTCCAGCAGCAGGATCTGCTCGCCGGCGGCCTTGGCGATACCCGCCCGCCGGGCCTCGAACCGGCCCGAGTTGGCCTGGCTGACGACCGTGATGCCGCGGCGTTCGCGCAGGTCGTCGAGCCGCGACGGGGTCTCGTCGGTGCTGCCGTCGTCGACCACCACCACCTCGATCGGCCAGCTCGCGGCCGAGGCCGAGGCGAGCAGCGCGCCGACACTGCGTTCGATCCAGTCCTGCTCGTTGTAGACCGGGATCACGACGCTGAGCGAGGGGAGGAGCGGGTTCGCACTCACCGGGCCGAGGCTACCCGGCGGCCCCCGTAGCGGGTCGGCCAGTATCCTTACGCCACCGCTCCCGACCAGGAATGGGCTTCTCTGGTGATTTCCTTCATTCTCGGCACCACGGCGGAACTGATCAAGATCGCGCCGGTCTACCACGGGATCCGCGAGCGCGGGATGCGGCCGAAGATCTGGTTCACCGCCCAGCACGTCGACGAGGTCGCGGACGTCCTCGCGGACCTCGACATGCCGGCGCCGGACGTCTGGCTGGTGCCGGAGGACAAGGCGCACAACCTCGAGTCGCCGGCGCAGGTGCCGGGCTGGGCCGCGCAGGTGCTGCGCACCGCGTGGGGCCGCCGCCACGAGCTGCGCGCCGCGCTGACCGAGGACGGCCGGCCGCCGCTGGTGCTGGTGCACGGCGACACGTTCACCACGCCGTACGGCTCGCTGATCGGGAAGCGGATCCTCAAGGCCCGGGTCGGGCACGTCGAGGCGGGCGCGCGGTCGGGCAGCATCCTGTCGCCGCTGCCGGAGGAGCTGAACCGCAAGATCGCGGCGAAGATCGTCGACATCCACTTCGCGCCGAGCATCCGCGAGGTGAACAACCTGCGGCACGCCCGCGGCGTGGTCGTCGACACCGAGGCGAACACGGCGATCGACGCGATGCGGCTGGCCATCAACCAACCGCTGGACGTGCCGAACCTGCCGGAGAAGTTCGGCCTGGCCACGCTGCACCGCTTCGAGCTGGTTTCGCGCCCGGACAAGTACCGCGAGGCGCTGGAGATCCTGCGCGAGCAGAGCCGGCAGATGCCGATCCTGTACATGGCCGGGGCGCCGGAGCGCGAGAAGATCCGCTCGCTGGGCATCGGCAACATCTTCGACGACCAGTTCATCGTCCAGCCGAAGATGCGGTACCTGAAGTTCCTGCCGCTGGTGGCGCGCGCCGAGTACGTCGTCACCGATTCGGGTGGTCTTTCGGCGGAGTGCTACTACCTCGGCCTGCCCTGCGCGGTGCACCGCGAGCGCACGGAGACCCCGCAGCACCTCGGCGAGACGGTGGTGCTGACCGAGATGCGCGGCGACAAGCTGCAGAACTTCCTCGACACGTACCAGAACCGGCGCGGCGAGTCCTGGATGGACAAGTACCACCCGTCCGAGATCGTCGTCGACACGCTGGCGCAGCTCGGCTACTGCTGACGTCCTTCGTCCGGGTGACCTGCGGTTTCTCCGCGGGTCAGCCGGGCAAAGTGTCGCCATGATCCACATCGGACTGGCGGCGTTGCTGGTGGTGGTCCCGCCGCCCATCGACCAGGGTTCGGTCCGGCAGGCGGCGCTCGGCTCCGGCTTTCAGGAGGCGTACGTCGGCACGGCCGGCCCGATCGCGCGCACGATCCACGCGGAGTACGCCGTCCCGGCGTCGGTGACGGTGGCGCAGTCGATCCTGGAGTCGAACTGGGGCCGCAGCAAACTGTCCACGGCCGAGCGCAACTACTTCGGCTTCAAGTGCGTGACGCCGACGAGCCCGGGGCCCATCGCGCTGAAGTGCGCGCAGTACCCGACAACGGAGTGTATTCCGGCCCCGTGCCACCCGGCGGACGCGTATTTCCGCTCGTACGCCTCGATCGACGACTCGTTCCGCGACTACGGCCGGCTGCTGACGACGTCGCCGAACTACGCGGCGGCACTGCCGGTGCGCACGGACCCCGACGCGTTCATCCGGGCGGTGGCGAAGAAGTACGCCACCGACCCGGAGTACGCGAACAAGGTGATCAGGTTGATGAACCTGTACGACCTGCGACGCTTCGACCGGTGAGCTCGAACAGCTTCGCGAAGAACTCCGCCGCACCCACCTCGAGCGCGGAGAGCAGCTTCTCCTCGCCGGTGACCGCGGTCTCGCGGTACGGCTCGCCGGCCACGGTGATCCTGATCAGCCCCGGCGGGACCGGCTCGAGCGTGATGTGCGCGGACTGGTCGGGGAACCGCACCTTGGCGTGCCCGGTTTCCCGGTAGCCGGCCACGAGGTCGGCCACCGCTCCCCACAGCAGCTCGATGTCCGACACCCAGTCCGGCCCGAGCAACGTGACCGGCCCGATGGTCAGCTCGATCGCGCCGAGCAGGTCGCCCCCACGCCGGACCGGGGGCAGCTCGGCGCACTCCCGGATGTCGGCGAACTCCGCTTCCCGTCGCCGCTCGAAGGACAGGAACGTCCGGACCGGCTCGACCGGCAGGCCGTCAAAGGACACGGCGTCCGGAGAGCGCGCGGCCCAGCGTGAGCTCGTCCGCGAACTCCAGGTCGCCGCCCATCGGCAGGCCCGACGCCAGGCGCGTCACGCTCAACCCCGGGAAGTCCCGCAGCATGCGGACCAGGTACGTCGCCGTCGCTTCGCCCTCGGTGTTGGGGTCGGTGGCGATGATGATCTCCGTGATGTCCGCCTCGCCGATGCGCTTGAGCAGCTCGCGCATCCGCAGCTGCTCCGGGCCGATGCCCGAGAGCGGGTCGAGCGCGCCGCCCAGGACGTGGTAGCGGCCCTTGAACTCGCGCGTGCGCTCGACCGCCAGGACGTCCTTCGGCTCCTCGACCACGCAGATCACCGTGAGGTCGCGGCGCTCGTCGCGGCAGATGCGGCACTTCGGGTGCTCGGAGACGTTGCCGCAGATCTCGCAGAACTGCACGCCTTCCTTGACCTTGCCGAGGACGTCCTGCAGCCGCGAGATGTCGGCCGGGTCCGCGGCCAGCAGGTGGAACGCGATCCGCTGGGCGCTCTTCGGCCCGACCCCGGGCAGGCGCCCGAGCTCGTCGATCAGGTCCTGGACGACACCTTCGTACAAGTTCGTCAGCCGCCGAAGCCGAGGCTGCCGAGGTCCGGCATGCCGCCACCGCCGCCGAGCCCGCCGGCCAGCGGGCCGAGCTTCTGCTCGGTGAGCTTCTGCGCGCTCGCCGAGGCGTCGCGGACCGCCGCGACGATCAGGTCGGACAGCGTCTCGACGTCGTCCGGGTCGACCACCTTCGGGTCGATCTGCAGGCTCTTCAGCTGGCTGTCACCGGAGACGGTCGCGGTGACCAGTCCGCCGCCGGCCGTGCCGGTGACCTCGGTGTTGGCCAGTTCTTCCTGGGCCTCGACGAGCTTCTGCTGCATCTGCTGCGCCTGCTGCATCAGCTGGGAAAGGTCGAAGCCGCCGCCGGGTTGGGCCATGATCGCACTCGGTCCTCTCTGCACGCCTGTGTCCCCACCAGGGTAGTCGCGCCACGCGAAGTGCCGGGCTGTGGCACCGTGGTCGCCGTGCGACGCGCGATTGTCCCCCTGCTGCTGGCCGGTGCCCTGCTGCTCACCGGCTGCTCCGACGACGCCCCGGCGGCGGTCCCCGCGACCACGCTCCCGCCCACGTCGGCGGCCGTGACGTCGTCCTTGCCTTCGCCTTCGCCTTCGCCGTCTTCGCCGTCCTCGGTTCCGCCTTCGTCGTCGGCGCCCGCGACTTCGGGCAAGGTCGTCGTCCTGGACCCCGGGCACAACGGCGGGAACGCGGCCCACCCGGCGGAGATCAACCGGCCGGTGCCCGCCGGGCGCGGGCAGACCAAGCCGTGCAACACGACGGGCACCGCGACCAACGCCGGCTACCCCGAGCACGCCTTCACGTTCGACGTCGCCCAGCGGGTCGGGAAAGCGTTGGCGGACAAGGGGATCCGCGTTGTCTACACGCGACAGAACGACACCGGCGTCGGCCCCTGCGTCGACCGCCGGGCGGCGATCGGCAACGAGGCGGACGCCGACGCGGTCGTCTCCGTCCACGCCGACGGTTCGGAAGCGGCGGGGGCGACCGGCTTCCACGTCGCGTACTCGTCGCCGGCCTTGAACGCGGCGCAGGGAGCGCCCTCGACGCAGCTGGCGCGGACGTTGCGCGACACGCTGCGCACGAGCGGCTTCACGACGGCGAACTACATCGGCACCGAGGGGCTGTCGGCCCGCGCGGACCTGGCGGGGCTGAACCTGTCGACGCGCCCGGCAGCCCTGGTGGAGTGCGGCAACATGCGCAACGCGACCGAGGCGGCCCGCATGACGAGCGCGGACGGCCGCCAGCGCTACGCGGCGGCGATCGTCGCCGCGATCGAGGCGTACCTGGCCCTCTAACCTCGGAACCATGGAACTTCCCGAGAGCTGCCACCGCCTGTTCGAGCGCCCGTTCAACGCGGTACTGACGACGGTCAACCCGGACGGCTCGCCGCAGACGTCGATGGTCTGGGCCAGCCGCGAGGGCGACGAGATCGTGATGGGCATGGAGGGCCACCGCCCCAAGGTCCGCAACATCCGCAACGACCCGCGCGTGACGGTCCTGATCGAGGACCACGACGGCCACGACGCCCGCGGCCTGCCGCAGTACCTGCTGGTCCGCGGCACCGCCCGGGTGGAGGGGCCGGACATCGCGCAGGAGTTCACGGCGTTGATGGACCGCCAGGCGCGGCGCTACCTGGAGGCGGAAAGGTACGAGCTGGGCAACCAGGGCTCACCGACGGCGGTGATTGTCCGGGTGACAGCCGACCGGGTGACCGGCAACGGCCCCTGGGTCTCCTGACCGTCGCCTCGCACACCCCGACGGTCGACTCGGGTACCTAGCGGGTCGGCTCGCGCACCTGGACGGCCGGCTCGCGCACCTGGACGGCCGGCTCGCGCACCTGGACGGCCGGCTCGCGCACCGGAAGGGTCGGGTCGCCTGCCGGGGAGCGGCTCAGCGAGCCGACCGGCTGGGTACGCGAGCCGACTGTCTGGGTACGCCGACCGACCGGCTGGGTACGCGAGCCGGCCGTCTGGGTCAGTCGAGGGGGCGGGCGCCGAGGTGCTCGGAG
>NZ_PPHG01000093.1 GCF_002904295.1 Amycolatopsis sp. CA-128772 | reverse complement strand
CGCCACCCCGAACCCGCTCCCACCGCCTCTGCGGCTTGACAACCACATAGGGACACCCCCCGGAGAGGGTGGGGGCTTGAGAGGTGAGCCAGACAGGGCCGCAGGCAGGTTGGCGGAAGGTCACTTCGCGGCGGGCTTCTCCCACAGCCAGAACTCGATGCCCTGGTTGTCCGTGCAGTCGGCGGTGTTCCCGTACGGGTGGTTCTCGACCTCCCCGGCCCGGCCTCCCTGCTCCCGCACCCGCACCAGCGCCGCCTCGAGGTTGTCGACCGCGTACATCAGCTTCCAGCCCACCTGGCGGTCGCCGGCCCACAAGCCGCCCTCGAGGCCCGGGCCCGCGAACTGCCAGGCGTCCGCCGTCGAGCCCGGGGAGAACTGCCAGCCCAGCACCGCGCCGTAGAACGTCTTCGCCGGCTCGGACTGCGGGACCTGGAACGTGAAGTACATGGCTTCCCCGTGCCGGGCGGGCTTCGGGCCCGCGGCCGGGGAGGGGGCCTGCGCGAGCAGCCAGCGCTGGCCGAACGGGTCCTTGATCGTGCCGGCGAGGCCGTAGCCGCGGTCTTCGACCGGCCGCAGCAGGGCCGCGCCGAGTTCGACCGCGCGCTGGGCCAGTGCCCGTGGGTCGGGCACCTCGATCCGCACCAGCGGGCCGCCTTCGGGGGCCACGACGTGCCCGAGTTCGGGGTACTCCTCGGCCAGCATCAGCACGCTGTCGCCGACGGCCAGCTCGGCGTGGCCGATCCGGCCGTCGTCCATGACGATCGGGTCGCCGCGGCGGACCGCGCCGAACACCTCGACGTAGAAGTCGAGGGCCGCGCGGCCGTCCGTCACCACGAGGTACGGCGTCAGGGACCGCAGGGATGCGGTGACCGCGGGCGCCTCGGAAGTGGTCGTCACATCGGCTCCGTTCAAGATCAGGCGACGCAGGTCGTCGCGTAGTTCGGCGGCGAAGTCCGGGTCGGGGGCGACCCGCTGCGAGGGCCGGCGAAGCGCGTCGAAAGGCTCAGGCATCGCGACCCTCCTTCTCCTCGTAGGCGCGCCGGAACGCGGCGCGGGCCCGGACGAGCAACGCCTCGGTGGCGTGCACGCTGCGCCCCAGGTGGCCGGCGACCTCGGGAACGCCGAGCCCGTCGACGTACCGCAGGGTCAGCGCGGCCCGGTGGTGCGGCCCGAGCGATTCGAGCACCTGTCTCGCGCGCAGGGCGTCGAGCCGCTCGTCCCACGGGTCCTCGACGTCCGGTTCGCTGTCGTGCACGAGCCGCAGGCCGCGTTCCTCGCGTTCTCTGCGCCGCCAGTGGTCGGCGAGCTTGTGCCGGGCGACGCCGATCAGCCACCCGGTGCTCACTGGAGGTGCGTACTCCTTGCGACAGGCGGCAACCGCCCCGAGGAACGTCTCGGACGTCAGCTCCTCGGCGACCGTGCGGTCGCCGCACCGGGACAGCAGGTACCCGTAGACCTCCGGCAGGGCCGTCTCGTACAGCCCGAGCAGCGCGAAGGCCGGGTCCGGTCGTACCCGAGGTTCCGTCACACCCTCATCGTCGCTCCGCGCGCCACTTTTCCGACGGGTGAACTTCGGGTTTTTCCGGCGGCCAGGGTCGCCGGGGAACGAGCCGCGCC
This sequence comes from Amycolatopsis sp. CA-128772, assembly GCF_002904295.1. GTDB lineage: Bacteria > Actinomycetota > Actinomycetes > Mycobacteriales > Pseudonocardiaceae > Amycolatopsis. The sequence continues at coordinate 31,050 of NZ_PPHG01000093.1, read as the reverse complement.
TCCTGCCGGACGATCCGCTCCCGATCACGGCGGCGCTGGTCCTCCCGCTGGTCGGGATCGCCGTCGCGGGCCTACGAGCTGGAACTGCGCGCGGTGATCGACGAGTCGGTGATCCGGCGGGCGCCGTGCGATGCCGGGCAGCTGCGGACCGTCGCCACCCGCGACTCGAAAGCCCCGGCGGCCGGGGCACTCGAGGTGCCGCCGGCCGCCTGGTTCGCCTTCCTCTCCGCCGTCACACCCGGGGGTCCGGCAACCGCCGCCCGGTGATTGCGACGATCATCGCCAGTACCGCCACCACGCCGATCACCAGCGCGAACGCCTCCCGCGGACCCACCGAACCCGAAAGCGCCGCGTAAAGACTCCCCAACGTCGCCACGCCCAGGGCCAGCGACGTCTGCTGATTGGTCGTCATCACCCCTGACCCCACTCCGGCCAGGTCCGTCGGCACGTGGGACAGCACGATCCGGAACAACGTCGTCATCGCGAGCGCGTTCCCCACGCCGATCGCCACCATCGACGGGGCCAGCTCGAGAATCGTCACGTGCGGCCACGTCGACAGCGTCGTGCACAGCAGCGCCACCATGCCCACCGCCGTGATCGCGCCGCCCACCGGGACCACCTTCTGGCCGTACCTCGCCACCAGGCGGCTGCTCAGCATCGACACCGTGAAGTACGCAACCGCCAGCGGGGTCAGCGCGCCGCCCGCGCCCAGCGGGCCGAAGTGCAGGCCCTCCTGCAGGGTCATCGCGAACACGAACATGAACGAACCGAAGGCCGCGAAGAACGGGACGCCCACCAGCAGCCCGCGTCGCACACTCGGCAGGCGCATCACCGACGGTGGCAGCAGCGGCGTTCCGCCGAGCCGCTCCAAACGCCGCTCGACGTGCACGAAAGCGGCCGCGGAAAACGGCGACACGATCAGCAAGGCGATCGTCCACAGCGGCCAGCCCAGTGCCCGGCCCTCCATCAGGGGGACCAGCAACGACAGCAGCGTCGCCGCCAGCAACGCCGTTCCGAGGCGGTCGACGCCCAGGGGGTTGTGCGCGCGGCTCTCCGGCAGGCGGCGGGCCATGACCAGCACCACCAGGCCGATCGGGACGTTCACCAGGAAGATCGGCCGCCAGCCCGTGCCCCACAGGTCCGCCGCCACCAAGCCGCCGCCGAGGAGCTGGCCGACCACCGTCGAAATGCCGCCCGTCGCGCCGAACAGGCCCAGCGCGCGAGACCGCTTTTCGCCCGACGTCGCCGCCTGGATGATCGACAGCACCTGGGGCAGCAGCAGGGCCGACGCCGCCCCCTGCGCGGCGCGGGCCACCACCAGCGTGCCGGCCGTCGGAGCGATTCCGCAGGCCAGGGACGTCAACGTGAACAGCCAGAGGCCCGCGACGAACAGCCGCCGCCGTCCGAACGAGTCGCCGAGGCGGCCGCCGACCACCAGCAGGACCGCGTACGCGATGCCGTAGGCCGCGACCACCAGTTCCAGGGTGGCCGTGGACGCGTGGAGGTCGGCGTCGATCGTCGGGAGGGCGACGTTGACGATGAAGAAGTCGATGATCGGCAGTGCGGCCCCCAGCAGCACCGTGACCAGGCCGGCGGGGGTCAGGCCCGGCCGGAATTGGACACCGGCCGAGGTCGGTGCGGGAGAAGTCGTGGTCATGAGTACTACGATCGACCCGCCGGGAAACTGGTACCAGTTGTTGTTTATCCAGGTACCGGCCAATACCTGGTACCAGTTTGGCGAGCGTGCCATCCTGGCACCATGACCACCGCCGTCGAATCCGGCCTCCGCCGCCAGGAGCTGGCGAGGTTCCTGCGCAGCCGCCGCGAGCGGATCACGCCCGAGCAGGTCGGCCTGCCGATCGCCGGCCGCCGCCGGACGCCGGGGCTGCGCCGCGAAGAGGTCGCGCAGCTCGCCGGGGTCGGGGTCACCTGGTACACCTGGCTCGAGCAGGGCCGCGACATCAACGCGTCGGAGCAGGTGCTGCAGGCCATCGCCCGCACCCTGCGGCTCGACCCGCACGAGCACGTCCACCTCTTCCGGCTGGCCGGGGCGCCCGAGCCGGAGCGTGAGAAGGACTGCCAGGTCATCACGCCGGCGATGGAGCTCATGCTGAAGAAGCTGGAGCCGTACCCGGTGGCGATCCGCAACGCCCGCTGCGACCTGCTCGGCTACAACCGCGGCTACACCTGGCTGATGGGCGACGTCGGCGCGATCCCGTTCGCCGACCGGAACACCCTGGTCCAGTGCCTGCTCAACCCCGAGTGGCGCAAGCGCATGCTCGACTGGGAGACGAACATCCCGCGGGTCATCGCCTCCTTCCGCGCGGCGATGGCCGACCACGTCGCCGAGCCCGCGTGGAAGCAGCTCGTGAAGCGCCTCAAGGCGGAGTCGCCGCTGTTCGCCGAGCTGTGGCCGCACCACGACGTCAACTCCGAGCCGATCCGCACCAAGCGGTACCTGCACCCGGACGTCGGGCTGCTGCAGTTCAACTTCACCTACCTCTACTACGGCCGCCGGTCGGAGATCACCATGTCGACCTACACCCCGGCCGACGCGGAGACCGCGGCGAAGCTGCCGCTCGTGTTCGACTGACGACGTACGCCGCGAGCCCGCTCCGGAACGGACGCGCGTCCCGGTCGTGACCGGTAGTTTCCGCGGCATGGAATGGCAACCGTGGGTGGGGCGCGTGGTGCGCACCGTCGTCGTCACCGGGTTCGTGCTCGGGGCGACGAGCGGGGCCTCGCGGTGGCAGCCCGGCGCCGCGGCGATGTCGCCGCTCGCGGGCGTCTGGCTGGTCGCCACCGGGCTGACGCTGCTGACCGTCCACCGCTTCCCGCTCACGACCTTCCTGGTCGCGACGGCGTCCGCGTTCGGCTACTACGCCTCGGGGCTGCCCGGCGGCCCGATCATCGTCGTGCCGACGATCGCGTTGTTCCTGCTCACCCGGCAGCGCGGGCCGCTCACCGCCGGGAGCACCGGCGCCGCCGCGCTCGCCGTCCTCTACCTGGCCCACATCGTGACGTCGGGGTCGTTCGCGCTGGCGGTCGGCGCCGGGTTCCTCGTCGTCTGGCTGGTCGCGGTGATCGGCGTCGGCGCCGCCGTCCGGTACCAGCTGGACGCGCTCGCCGCCCGCCGCGGCCAGGCCGACGAGCACCGGCACCGGCTCGCCGAGCGGGAACGCCTGCGGATCGCCCGCGAGGTCCACGACGTCGTCGCGCACAGCCTCGCGATGATCAACGTCCAGGCCGGCGTGGCCGCGCACGTCGCCGACCGGCGGCCCGAACAGGCGAAGGAAGCGCTGCTCAACATCAAGGCGGCCAGCGCGTCCGCGCTCAACGACCTGCGCGCGACCCTGGCCGTGCTGCGGTCCGGGGAGGACAAGGCGCCCGCGCCGAGCCTCGCCCAGGCACGTGAGCTGCTGGACCACGCCCGGGACGCCGGGCTCACGGTCGACGTCCACGGCGACCCCGGCGCCCTCCCGGCCCCGGTCGACGCCGCCGCCTACCGGATCCTGCAGGAGTCGCTGACCAACGTCGTCCGGCACGCCGACCAGCCGGAAACCGTCGACGTCCGGTTCGAACGCCGGCCCGGCGCCTTCACGCTCCGGGTGCGCGACGACGGCCGCGGCACCGCACAGCCGACGCCGGGCCACGGCCTGCGCGGCATGGGCGAACGCGCCGCGGCCCTCGGCGGCCGGTACACCGCCGGACCGGTCGAGGGCGGTTTCGAGGTCCGCGTCGAGTTACCGATCGAGGGAGAAGCATGATCCGCGTCCTGCTGGCCGACGACCAGGTCCTGGTCCGCGCCGGGTTCCGCGTGCTGCTGGAGACCGAAGACGGCTTCGAGGTCGTCGGCGAAGCCGGCGACGGCGAGCAGGCGGTCGCCGGCGCGGTCGAGCACCGGCCGGACATCGTCGTGATGGACGTCCGGATGCCCGGTGTCGACGGCCTCGAAGCGACCCGGCGGATCACCGCCGACCCGGACCTCGCCGGGACGAAGGTGCTGGTCCTGACCACGTTCGACGTCGACGAGTACGTCTACGAGGCGCTGCGCGCGGGCGCCAGCGGGTTCCTGCTGAAGGACACCGAGCCGGTCGAGCTGCTGCGCGCGCTGCGGGTCGTCGCGAACGGCGAGGCGCTGCTCGCGCCCACGGTCACCCGCCGGCTGATCCAGGAGTTCGTCGGGCGCCCGGAGCACCGGCGAATCGACACGAGCGCCGTCCGCGAGATCACCGACCGCGAGCGTGAGGTGCTGGGCCTGGTGGCGGGTGGCCTGTCCAACGACGAAATCGCCGCCCACCTGGTGATCTCCACGGCGACCGCGCGCACGCACGTCAGCCGCATCATGACGAAGATCGGCGCCCGCGACCGCGCCCAGCTGGTGGTGCTGGCCTACGAGTCCGGGCTGGTCACACCGCGTCGCCCCGCCTGACCCGGCGCACCACGCGGACTGCGCGCACCAGGAACACCACGGCGAGGACACCGACCAGGCCGATCCAGATCACGGCGCCTCCTCTCCCGGCCGATGCTCTGCCCATAGGGCGTCCGGGAGAGGGACGACGTTCACCGACACGGCGAAGAGTCACCCAGAAGGGTCAGTTGTTCGTGCGCTCCGTCGGCGGTGCCTTCTGGACCTGGGCGGTCAGCAGCGTCTTGAACGAGCTGAGCGTCGCGTCCTTCGACGGGCCGAACGAGTCGATGATGATGACCCGGCTGTAGAGCACGTAGACCGCGCGGTACACCTGCTGGCTGCTGTCCGCCGCCGAGAACACCTGGACCCCGTGGAGGGACAGGTTGCGGTTGACGGTCAGGCCGCCTTCCTGCTCGGCGTTGCCGTACTCGGCCGCCACCGCGGCGGCGGCCTGCGCGTTCGGCAGCTCCAGCGCGAACAGGCCCAGCGTGACGTCGCCGTCCTTGGTCGTCTTGAGCAGGCCCTCGGTCATGCCGCTCTGCTTGAGCTTCTCGATGACCGTGGCCGGCAGGTACTTGGCCGACTGCAGCTTGTCCAGATCGAACTCGCCGCCGCCGGCGCGGGTGGTGCCGGCCGGGGTGACCAGGGCCGAGGAGTTGTCGCCCGGTTCCGGCTTCGCCGCGGGCGGCTCCGGGAGCGGCTTGACGGTCGGCGCGGGCGGCGGCTGCGGGCTCGAGCTCTGCGCCACCGGCGGCGTCGAGCCGCCGCCGTCCTTGATGAACAGCGCCCAGACGCCGAAGCCGAGGCCCACCACGACGAGCGCCGCGACCACGGCGAAGGCGATCTTCTTGCCCTTGCCCGACGACGGCTGCGTCTGGAAGCTCTCCGGGCCCTGGCTGATCCAGTCCGCGTTGTTCGACGGCGGCGCCAGCGGCGGGAACTCCGAGCCGCCCCACGGCGGGCTGACGTCCTGCTGCGGCGCGCCCCACGGGCTCTGCTGCTGCTGCATCGGCTGGGCGAACCCGCCGGCCGGGGAGTGCTGGGCGTACGGGGGCGGCGGCTGCTGCATCATCGGCTGCGGGAACCCGCCCGAAGGCGACGCCTGCTGCTGCTGCTGCTGCCACTGCGGGACGACCTGGGTCCGCTCTCCGCCGCCGGCGTCGGCCGCGGAGACGACCTGCGTCGCCTCGGCCGAGTTCGCCTGCTGGTCCGGCTGCCCGGGGGGCGACACCGGGGGGATGATCTGCGTGTCGGCGGCGGTGCTCGCCGCCTGCGGCGGCGCGGGCTGGACCGGGGCCTGGGCCTGGTTCGGGTCACCGGTCGAGACGGCCATGGACAGCACCCGGTCACGCCGCGCCCGGTATTCGTCGGCCGTCAGGTTTCCGGCCGCGAGCTCCTCGTCAAGCCTGCGCAGCTCTTCCTGCCAGGTCACCCCGGTACCCCCTTGGGTATATCGCTTTGTGGGTGCTGCTCACGCGGAGCGTGGCCGCACGGAGTCATTGTGCACGGGTGCGCTCACCTGTTCGTCGCCCACCACCCCGTCGTTACCTCCGCGTGGCGGATGCCGCGCCGCGGGTCAGCGGGGGTGCGCCGCCAGCACCTGGCCCAGCTGGTCGATGGTCTGGTCGCGCAGCAGCGCCGACGATCCGCCGATCACGCTGCGTTCGACCAGCTCGAAGGTGACGATGTCGCGGTCGGCGAACAGGCTCGTCATTTCCGGTGCGGTGCTCTGCGCGACGGTCTCGGCGTGCACGATGGTGACGTCCTGGCAGGTCGCGGCCAGGAACGGGCTGGCGAACTGGGTGAACGAGTCGGCCACGACCGCCATGTTGGGGGCGATCGAACCGGCCGGTGTGGCGCCGTCGGGCTGGGTCAGGCGCAGCGGGCTCTTGAAGTCGCTGGCGATGTAGCGCGTGCGGTCCGCGGTGCCGTCGGTCGAAAGGCTGTACGTGGTCAGCTGCCGCTGTTCATTTCGGCCCAGCACCCGGGCCAGGTCCGCGGGCCACGGCCGGACGCCGTTCGGCGCGGCCTGCCAGCCGGTGGTGCTGCCGGGCGCGATCGACGCGCCCAGCGCGTACGTCATGACCAGGCCGCCGTCGAACGACCAGTGCGTGTCGTTGCGGTCGTACAGCGGGTGCCCGACGCGCTTTTCGGCGTCGGCGAGCGCCGGCCGCAGGTCGATCGCGCCGGTCTCGCGCGGCACGCGGTTCCAGAACTCGGCGGTCCGCGCCTGCGCGCACGGCTTGCCGACGTAGGTGTCCGGCAGGTGGGACGGCTCTTCGCTGTACTTGTCCGGCGCGATGACCAGCTGGAACTTGCGGCCGGACTTCTCCACGGCGGCCCGCAGCTTCCGGAGCGCGGCGACGACGTGGTCGGTGTCCATCACCGGACGGCACCGCGCGTTGACGTCCTCGCCGAGGTACAGCCAGTTGTCCTTGCCCGGCAGCACGGTGGGGTAGACGTACCCCGGGACGTCGCCGTTGTCGGGTTTCCCCTGGTCGACGCCGACCGTGCCGCCGTTGTGGTTCGTGCCCTGGCCGGAGCCGGGCGGGTCGCCGAACAGGCCGGTGCCGACGGCGTCGGCGGCCTGGACGCCGGCCTGCCGCAGCGGCAGGTGGTCGGTCGCCCAGCCGGACAGGCCGGTGAAGAAGCCCCAGCCCTCGGAGAGGCTCGGGAACTCGCGCAGCGGCCGGTTTTCGAAGGCCGCGGGGTGCACGCCGACCGCCGAAAGGAACAACGGCGTCACGAAGAAGAAGGCCGCGCAGGCCAGGGCCGTGCGCTGGCGCTTGCTGTGCCGCGGCCGGTAGAGGTTGTGCTCCTTGGGGAGGAACGACTCCGGCGTCCTCGGCAGGCCCGCATCGGTGGGCGACTGCGACGGGGGACGGAACGACACAGCCGTATCCTAGCGCCGGGCCGGTGCCGAGCGGCCTCGAACGGGTGAACGCGAGGGGACAAGCGATGCGAGGGCCGGGTTACGACCAGCGGCTGGCCAGGGAGCGCGAGACCTTCGCCGGCCAGGAGGAGATCCACGGCAACCTGCCGCCGTCGGCCCACCGGTGGTCGAACCGGCACGTGCGCCCGAAGCTCGAAGCGCTCGGCGTCCCGGGCCTCGACGAGCTGATCGTCGGGCAGATCGCCGACCGCGCGCGGCAGCTGTCCCGCGACGCCGTGGTGCTGTCGCTGGGCAGCGGCAACGGCGACCAGGAGCTGGGCTGGCTGCGCGGCCTGGCCGCCGAAGGGCTGGACAACGTCCGGCTGCGGCTGCTCGAACTGAACCCCGAAATGCAGGCCCGCGCCGAGGCGTCGGCCCGCGAGCAGGGCGTGGCCGACCGCGTCGAGCTGATCACCGCGGACTTCAACACCTGGCGCGCCGACGCCGGCCACGACGTCGTCGTCGGGTTCCAGGCGCTGCACCACGTCCTCGACCTGGAACACCTCTACACGCAGATCAAGGACAGCCTGGCCGCCGACGGTGTGCTGGTCGTGCACGACATGATCGGCCGCAACGGGCACCGCCGGTGGCCCGAGGCGCACGAGGTCGTCGACCGGATCTGGGCGACGCTGCCGCCGCAGCTGCGCCGCAACGCGCTGACCGGAGAGATCGACGAGCAGTTCACCGACGTCGACTGCGCCGCGGACGGCTTCGAGGGCATCCGGGCGCAGGACGTCCTGCCGGTGCTGCTCGACTTCCTGCACCCGAGCCTGTTCCTGCCCTACGGCAACGTGATCGACCCGTTCGTCGACCGCATCTACGGCCACAACTTCGACCTGGCCGACCCCGCGCACGTCGCCCTGATCGACGAGCTCGGCGTGCTCGACGACAGCCTGCTCGACCTCGGGCTCGTCACCGGCACCCGGCTGACCGCGCTCTTCCACCCCACGCCGCAGCCGTTGCGCGTGTACGGCAACCGCACGCCGGAGCGGTCGGTGCGCGACACCCGGGTCGTCGACCCGGCCGGCCGCGTCTCGTTCCGGCCCGGCGGCGGCAACGGCGAACGGCTGGTGGGCGGCGCGGGGATCGTGACCGGCCGGATGAACGGCATCGCCCACGACGACTGGGCGGCGCCCTCGGTCGAGTTCCCCGTGCTGACCACCGCGCCGGTCGAGGTGTTCGAACTGAAGACCTACCTGCCGGACGACGCCACCGAGTACGGCAGCGTCACGGTGTCCGTCGACGGCGTCCCGGTCGCGAAGGCCGACGTCGGGGCGGGGCTGACCGAGCTCGTGCTGCCCGTCCGGCTCGACGCGCACCGGCAGGTGCGGCTCTCGTTCGACGCGGACTGGTCGGTGACCGCCGGTGGCGACCGGCGCACGCTGGCGTACGTCCTGGTCGGGCTGGGGCTGCTGGAAAGGTGAGATCGGCCGGACGGCTAATCTGCCCCGCATGGGCAAGGGGACGAGCGGTGACCGCCTGATCGAGTGGACCGGCGAGCGGTGCGTGCCGTGGACCGACGACCTCCAGGTGATCTACGAGCACTACCACCGCTACGCGTTCGCGGCCCGCTTCGCCGCGGGCAAGCGCGTTCTCGACCTGGCCGCCGGCGAGGGCTACGGCTCTGCCCTGCTCGCGCGGGCGGCGGCCGGCGTCGTCGGGCTCGAAATCGACCCGACGACCGTCGAGCACGCCCGGAACCGCTACCCGGACGTCCGGTTCGAGGTCGGTTCGATCACCGACCCGCAGGCCCTCGACGGCGAGGTCTTCGACGTCATCACCTGCTTCGAGGCCATCGAGCACGTCGACGAGCAGGACCGGCTGCTGGAGCTCGTCCGCAACCGGCTCGCGCCGGGCGGGGTCTTCCTCTGCAGCACGCCGGACATCGAGGTCTACACGCACGACCACGGCAACGAGAACCCCTACCACGTGCACGAGCTGACCGAGTCCGCGTTCCGGTCGCTGCTGGCCGCGAACTTCGCGCACGTCGTCGTGCTCCGGCAGAACGTCGCCGTCGGCTCGCTGATCCACGACAACGGCGCCGGCGCCGGGGCCGAGGTCCTCACCGTGCAGACCGACGACGCCGACGGCTGGGTCGTCGAGCCCGGGGCGCCGCACACGTACTTCGTCTCCGTCGCGTCGGCCGAGCCGCTCGAGGTGCCCTCGACGTCGGCGATGATCGACCCCAAGCTGACGCTCGTCGCCCGCGCCGCCGCCGAGGCGGGACGGCTGCGCGACGACCTCGGCCGCACCGAGGCGGAGCGGGCGCAGGCGAGCGCGTCCGTCACCCGGCTCACCGGCGAACTCGCCCAGGTCACCGCGGCCGAGCAGCGCGCGTCGGCCGAGCGCGACGAGGCGCTGCGGCAGGCCGGGCGCGCCCGCGAAGACCGGCAGCGCGCGGCCGACGAACTGAGCCGGCTGCAGCGCAAGGCGGGCTACGACCGCGAACGGCTGGACTGGCTGGCCGGCAACAACACCAGCCTCAGCGAGACCATCGGCCGGCTCGCCGCCGAGAACGAGAAGCTGCGGGCCGACACGTCGGCCCTCGTCCAGCGGGCGATCGGCAAGTACCGCCGCGGGATCGAGCGGTACGCGCCGCGCGGCACCCGCCGTCGCGACTTCTACGAGACGGCGCTGGGCCGGCCCGCCGGCGTGCTGCCCGGCGCGCCGGTCGCGGTGCCCGGGCCGGTCGCGGTGACCACCAGCGACCAGCCGATCGTCAGCGTCGTCATCCCGGTCTACGGCAACTGGCGGTTCACCCGCGGCTGCCTCGACTCGATCCAGCGGCACCTGCCGTCGACGCCGTTCGAGGTGATCGTCGTCGACGACAAGTCGCCGGACGACTCCGCCGACCGTATCGCCGCCTGCGCCGGGGTCCGGCTGGTCCGCGCACCGCGGAACCTCGGGTTCGTCGGCGCCTGCAACCTCGGCGCCGAGCACGCGCGCGGCGACTTCGTCATGTTCCTCAACAACGACACCGAAGTCCGGCCCGGCTGGCTGGACGAGCTGGTCGCCGTCGTCGAGACGCGGCCCGACGTCGGGCTCGTCGGCTCGAAGCTGGTCTACCCGGACGGCCGCCTGCAGGAGTGCGGCGGCATCATCTGGGCCGACGGCACCGGCTGGAACTACGGCAGGCTGCAGAACCCGGACGCCCCCTGGTTCCAGGCCCTGCGGGACGTCGACTACTGCTCGGGCGCGGCCCTGCTCGTCCGCCGCGAGCTGTTCGAGCGCATCGGCGGCTTCGACAAGCGCTTCGCGCCCGCGTACTACGAGGACACCGACCTCGCGTTCGCCGTGCGGGCGGCCGGGTACCGGACGATGGTCCAGCCCGCGTCGGTCGTCGTGCACCACGAAGGCATCACCAACGGCACGGACGTCTCCTCCGGCGTGAAGCGCCACCAGGAGCTCAACCGCGGCGTCTTCGTCGACAAGTGGAGCGTCCAGCTGCGCGACCACCTCCCCGAGGCGAGCCCGCGCGCGGTGTGGGCCGGGCGGCAGCGCACGCCGGACGGCCACCGCGGCGGCACCGTGCTCGTCGCCGACCACCAGGTGCCGATGCCGGACAAGGATTCCGGCTCGGTGCGGATGTTCCGCATCCTCGAACTGCTCGTCGGCCTCGGCGAGCGGGTCGTGTTCATGCCGCTCAACAACGCGCTCCCGGAGCCGTACGCCGAAGCGCTGTACCGCGCGGGCGTCACGGTGGTGACCGGGCTCGGCGAACAGCTGGAGTTCCTGCGCGACGCCGGTGCCGACCTGAGCCTGGCCGTGCTGTCGCGGCCGCACGTCGCCTGGCAGCTGCTGGAGCAGGTCCGCGAGCACGCGCCCGACTGCGTCATCGCCTACGACACGGTCGACCTGCACTTCGTCCGGCTCAACCGCCAGGCCGACCTGGCCGCGCAGCTCGGGAACACCCGCGAAGAGCTGACGCTGCGGCGGCGGGCCGAAGTGCTGCGGGAGTCGGAGCTGGGCCTGACCCGCGCCACCGACGTCACCTTCGTCGTGTCCGATGTGGAGCGTGCGCTGCTGGCGGAGCTCGTGCCGTCGGCGCGCGTCGAGGTGCTGTCCAATGTGCACTACGCCGACGGTTCGGTGGCCGTCCCCGAAGGCCGGTCCGGGGTGTTGTTCGTCGGCAGCTTCGACCACCTGCCCAACCGGGACGCGGCCCGCTGGCTGGCGGAGGAGATCATGCCGCTGGTGCGCCGCCGCCGTCCGGACGCGGTCGCCCAGATCGTCGGCAGCAACCCGCCGCAGGAGGTGTTCGACCTGGAACGCGACGGCGTCGTCGTCCGCGGCTGGGTGCCGAACCTCGACAGCGCTTACCGCGAAGCCCGGGTCGTCGTCGCGCCGCTGCGCTTCGGGGCCGGGGTGAAGGGAAAGCTGGGCGAGAGCCTCGGTTACGGCGTCCCGGTCGTCGCCACGCCGCTGGCCGCCGAAGGCATGCACCTGACGCACGGGCAGGACGTCCTCGTCGGCGGTTCGGCGCAGGAGCTGGCCGACGAGATCGTCACCGTGCTCGAGGACGACAAGCTGTGGCAGCGGCTGTCCGAAGAGGGCAAGACCGTGGTGGACCGGCTCTTCGGCGCCGACGTCGCCCGGCGCACCCTCGCCGGGGTGCTCGACCGGCGCGGGTGATCAGCTCGGCGGCAGCGCTTTCTTGAACACCGCGACGGCGTTGTCCAGGCTGGTCTTCAGCTCGTTCTTGTCCTTGGCGAAGGGCTGGGACGCCCACAGCACGATGGCGACCTTGCCCGAGGTGTACCAGGTGCCGTCCATCCGCAGGTCGCCGTTGCGGCCGGTGACCGTCGCCTGGTCGGCCGGGATCGGGGCGAACCCGCCCGCACCGGCCGCCTCGCGCAGGTAGTCGACGATCGCCTTCGCGCCGTCCTCGTTCTCGGCGGGGATCGCGTAGCCGAGGAACCCGGTGTCGCCGGCCGAGGAGGCGCGGTACACCAGCTGCGTGACGCCGTGCTGCGAAAAGACCTGGGCGGCTTCACGCGGGTACAGCTTCAGGTCGAGCCCGCGGGCCAGCGACATCGCGGAGCTCTCCGGGTGCTGCAGCCCGGGCAGCGGCGGCACCTGGTCCTCCAGCTGCGGCTGGGCCGCGGCGGCCGGCGGCTGCGTCACGGCGGGGGTGAACGTCGACAGCGCGTTGGGCTTCTCGTCGCCGCCCCCGAGCCAGAGCGTCGCGCCGATGATCATGCCCAGCACCACCAGCACGCCGAGCGCGATGAACGGCCAGGGCCGCCCGGACCGCCCGGACGACTCGCCGTCGGTGGCCCACCGGTGCTTGCCGGCCGGCTCGTCGGGTTCGGCGAGCGGTTGCGGCGGGCGCGATTCGCCGCCCGGCGGCGTGATCGGCGGAAACCGGCTGCCCGGGCCGTGCTCCGCCGGGCCGTCGACGCGCAGGTAGCGGGTCGGCGTGATGTCGGCCGGGCTCGGCGCGGTCGTCATGTGGTCGGGGATGGCCGGCACCTGGCTGGTGGACAGCGTCTGCGGCAGCCCGGTCCGCTGCCACGGCGGGGGCGGCACGGCCGGGCGGGGCGACTCGATGCGCTGCGGCGGCAGGACCGGCTGCATGGGCGGCATGGGTGGCATGGGCTGGGCGGCACCCGGGCGGCTCGCCGGGTTCACGCTCCGCCAGGTTTCACCCGGACGGCGCAGCGGCGAGGGCACCGGTGACGGCACCGTCGAACCGGAGGCCTGCGCGAGCAGCTCATCCCGCTGTTTGCGGTGGTCAGCGGGCTCGATGCGACCCTCGGCAAGCTCCGCGTCGAGACGGCGAAGCTCTTCCTGCCAGCTCATCCTTGGGACCCCCATCCACCGTTCGGGGCATCAGTCTGGCACGGGCGGCCGACCTGCGAGGTTGCGGTTTGAGGTTGATCGGCAACGTAGCGCAAGTCCGGCGTTTGCGGGAGTCCCGGAACCTGCCTCGACCGGGTCACCCGTCAGGCTCCGGAAACTGTCGTACATATGTTCTAAAATTGGCGTTGTCCAGGGGAGATGCCGCCCGCGAGCGCGGGTGGCGTGATGGAGGAAGGCAGGGCCATGGCCTACATCACCCTGTCCACGTTCGTGGGCTACAGCGCGAGTTCCGGGCCGTCGCGGTCGTCGTTCGTCCGGCGGCAGCGCCGGCAGTACGAGGATCCGGCGCGGGCGGCGTTCAACTACTACCGGCGGGCGGCCAACGCGGTGCGCTCCGGGCGGGCGGCGAACCAGGACGAAGTCGCCTTGCGCGCCCTCGTCAACGCCGCCGACGAGCGGACGAAGCCGCACTACGCGGCGATCGCCGAGGGCTGGCTGCGGTACCTCGGCCGGAAGTCGCCGCGGCTGGTCGACGTCGGCCGCGGCCGGTGCCGGATCGGCGACCTCGAGATCGGCGTCAGCCCGCAGATGGGGCTGCGCAAGAGCGACGGCCGCCGGTACGCGACCTGGCTCTACTTCAAGGAGGAGCCACTGGCGAAGGCCTCGGCGCAGCTCGCGCTGTGGGTGCTGGAGCAGGCGATGCCCGACATCCTGCCCGGCGGCGAGGCGCTGGTGATCGACGTCCGCCGCGGGAAGGAGTACCAGCTGTCCGCCCGTGACCGCGAACGGCTGCGGCCGTGGGCCCGCAGCGAGGCGTCGGCGTTCCTCACCCTCTGGGACGCGGCCTGAGCAGCACGCCGGCCAGCAGGTCCGGCTGAGTGACGAAGGGGTGGTGCGCCACCGGCAGTTCGACGACGTCGGTGGCGCGCGCCGCCTGGGCCCGCTGGGTCGCGGGCAGCGTCGCGCGGTCCTCGGCGCAGACGATGTAGGTCGACGGGGTTTCCCGCCACGCAGCCCGGGTCGCCGGCTGGCCGAACACCGCTTCGTGCTGGGCGGTGAGCCGGGCGGCGGCCGCGGCGTAGTTCGGGTCGTCGAAGTCCTGGGCGAACAAGGGGCGTACGAACTCCTCGCGGACACCGGCGGTGCCGTCGCCGTGGCTGAGGTGCCACGGCGGCGGTTCGCCGGTGCCGAAGTCCGCGAGTGACTCGCCGACGTCCGGCAGGAACGACGTCACGTAGACCAATCGGTGTACTGCCGGGTGTTCACCGAGTGTGGTGATCACCATGCCGCCGTACGAGTGGCCGACGAGCAGGGCGGGCTCGTCGGAGGCGTCGAGCAGCGCGCGGACGGCCGCCGCGTCGGCGTGCAGATCACCGCGCGGCTCGCCTTCGCAGCTCGGCAGCACCGCCGCTGAGCTGCGCAGACCGTGCCGGGAGAGCACGTCGGCGGTGGGCTGCCACCACCACGCGCCGTCGCGGACGAAGGCGCCGTGGACGAAGAGGACTCGCATGGTGACAACTTGGCAGAACCCACCCGGACGGGTGGCCACAGTTCGCGGCGGGCGGACGAGGACTGGACAAACCGGAGGCCGAACACGAAGCTTTCGCGTGTTCTTCCGTGCCTGGCCAAGTTGAGGGCGTAACCGTGAATGCTGCCTGGGAAGCCGTCTCCCGCGTCGTCGACGAGCCCGCCTGGTACTGGGTGTACGACAAGCTGGCGTTCTGGCCGAGCACCTACGCCCACGCCTGGCCCGGGTTCCGCGAGCCGGCGCCGTCGCGGACGTGGGACCTGTCCCCGGGTGACCTGGACCGCGCGTCCGCGGAGTTCCGCCTCGGCCCGTACGCGGTCGAGGAGCACCAGGTCGCGACGATCGCGCTGGCCGCGTTCCGCGAGGTGTGCGGCCCCGACGAGTGGATGTGGGCGCTGCACTGGCAGCACCAGTCCTACCGCGTCCGCCCGCACCTGATGTCGGGGAGCGCCCGCTGGCCGGTGCCGGTGTTCCCGCGCGCGGACTACCACCTGTTCCTGGCGGCGGACTTCTCCTACGGCACGCTCGGCCACCCGTGGGAGCGGACGTTGTGCGTGTTCGGCGAGAAGCTGGTGCCGGCGTTCGAGCGGCTGGGCGAAGGCGTGCTGCCGAACGTGCTGCGCCGCGACGGAAAGCCATCCGTGACAACCGGGGCTTAGCCCCGGGCCGGGGGCTCCGCCACCCGGACCCCCGAAGGGCAGTCCGAGCTGGCCCGCTGATCCGCCGCTTGATCTCTTGCTACCGTTCTGCAGGTGTTCGAATATCACGGCTGGGTGACCATCCAGGCGACCGCGAGCGGCGACGACGACGCGGCGCTCCTGGAGCGCCTGGTCGACCGCGTCCACCGCGCGATCCGCGACGCGGGCGACTTCGACCTGGTCGACCTCCGCTGGAGCGCGGGCATGCCGATGCTCCACTTCGGCGGCTTCGACAAGCACGGCGGTCACCTGGCCACCGAGATCCTCAACCTCTTCACCCGAGCAGGTGAATTGGCGCCGGGCTCCTACGGCCTCCTCCACACCTGGGACGACCAGGACACGGAGAACGACAACAACTTCCGCGTCTACCGAATGGCCCGAGGCCAGATAACCGAGCGCGAAGACCCCCACCTGACCCCAGTGGCCCCGACAGTCCTGGACATCTACGAGCTCTAGGCCCCCCACAGGGGCACCCCACCCAGGTCTCGCGAAGGCACCGTGGGGGTCCAGGGGGCTTGGCCCCCGGGTGAAATAGCGAAGGGACCGTGGCCTGCGTTTCCGCCGGCACACGGCCCCTAGTCGCGAGCGGATGACGGGATTCGAACCCGCGACCCTCACCTTGGCAAGGTGATGCGCTACCAGCTGCGCTACATCCGCGTTGTCTTGCTGATGGAAGGAACTCTATACCCTCCGCGTCCGGGCTCCGTCACCGGGGTCCCCCGCCTTCCGGCCGGTGCTTCGGCGTCACAGCTGGCGTACAAGGGGTGACGACGGCTGAATCCCTCCGTATGGTGTCTCCATTCGACCGAATGGTGAGACCTTCGGGGAGGAGGTGCCGGGCCGGATGACCGAGCTGGGCACGGTGCCGCCACAAGCGGCCTCGGAATCCGACGAACAGGCACTGTTGCAACGGCTTCGCGACGGTGAGGACGCCGCGTTCGGGGAGCTGTTCGAGCTGCACGCCGCCGCGGTCCGCCGGCTCGCGCAGAGCCTGGCCGCCGACCGGTCCGAAGCGGAGGACATCACCGCGGAGACCTTCTTCCGCGTGTTGCAGGCCCTGCGGCGGGGGGCCGGTCCCCGTGACTACGTCCGCGCCTACCTGCTGACCGTGGCCCGCCGGGTGTCCTGGGAGTGGCACGGGGCCCGCCGGGACGTCCCGGTTTCGGACGACGAGCTGACGTTCCGCGCCGGGGCGGGTGCCGACACGCACGCCCGGACGGCCGAGCACACGCTGATCACGACGGCGTTCACCAGCCTGCCGGAGCGGTGGCGGACGGTGCTGTGGCAGACCGAGGTCGAGGGTGAGCAGCCCGCGATGGTCGCGCCGCACTTCGGGTTGAGCGCGAACGCGACGGCCGCCCTGGCCCGCCGGGCGCGCCAGGGCCTGCGGGCGGCCTACCTGCAAGCACACCTTTCGGTGAACCGCGGCCCGGACTCGTGCCGCGCGGTCGTCGAAAAGCTCGGCGGGTTCACCGCGGGCAGCGTCACCGGCGCCGAGGCCGAGCGGATCAAGGCGCACCTGCACGGCTGCCCGTCGTGCCGGGCGACCCAGGACGAGCTGCGTGACGTCTGCTCGTCGCTGCGCGCGCACGCCGGGGTGCTGGTGCTGCTGGTGCCGGCCGCCGCGTCGGCAGGCGGCGGGGTGCTGGCCGGGCTCGGCGCGACGATCAAGGGCGTGCTGGTCGGCTCCAAGGTCAAGATCGGGCTGGCGCTGGCGTCGACCGCCGCGGTGGGTGCCGTCGGTGTCGCGGCCGGGCCCGTGCTGTTCGGGTCCACGGCGGTGCAGGACGTCGGGCTGACCGGCGGTGCGCCCGAGCTCGTGGTGGTGCCGCCGCCCGAGCCGCACCAGGAACCGCCGCCGCAGGCCCAGTCGGAGCAGCGGATCGGGATCGGCGTGCTCAACGGCCGCGGCACCGGGGTCGCGGTGCCGGCCCGGGCGCGCGCTGGTGAGCGGCACGTGGCCGCGAACGAGGTGCCGGGCCTGCCGGTCGCCGGGGACGTCCCGGTCGGGGACGTGGCCGGGCCCGCCGGGCAGCCGATCCCGCGCGAGGACCTGACGTCCTCGACGTTCAGCGCGTCCGACCACCCGGCGACGTCGCCGCGGCTGGACACGTCGAAGCCGGACCTGACGATGACGACCGAGTCCACCGACCCGACGTTGCCGAAGGACGCCGAAGCGCCCGAGCTGTCGCCGACCGGCCGTCCCGGTGCGCCGACGCTCGACGGGAAGCCGGCGCCGAAGGACGACGAGACCGCGACGACGACCGGGACCGCGGAGCCGTCGACGACGGTGACGCCGACCTCGGGGAAGCCGTGCCCGAGCAGCACCACCTCCGCCGTCACCGGGCCGGGCGAACCGCTGGATCCGGCGCCGGCCGTTCCGCCGCCTTCCGAGCCGCAGTGACCGCTTCCGGCGGGCGGGATGTCCGGTTCCGGCCTCGCGCGGGTGCGGCCGGGCACGGTACCGTTGGGGCGCTCACCCTGCGGGCGCCCCGGGAGGCAACTGAATGAACCGGCTGGTACGCGGCGAAGACGGCCGCGACTGGGTGGTCCGTGCCCAGATGGAATGGCGCGCACCGGCGACGGCCGACGACTTCGAGCACGACGTCGCGGGCAGCTACGGGCCCGGGATCGCGATGATCGTGGTGACCACGCTGCTGGCCGTGATCCTCGTCGTGTGGACGCCCGACCAGGTCAACGTCCCGGCGTGGGTGCTGCTCGCGCTGCTGCTGGTGGTCTTGTTCTTCCCGTTGCGGTGGATCCTGCGCCGCCCGTGGACGGTGGTCGCCGAAACCGAGGGCGACGTGACCGGCGACCGGCCGTCCGAGCGCTGGGTCGGCACCATCCGCGGCATGTTCACCGTGCAGGGCGAGGTCAAGAAGATCTCGAAGACCATCCAGCGGCACTCGCTCCCGGATTTCGACGGGCCGCTTCACCCGGTCGAGTAGGACACTGAGGCCATGCCCGAGCTACCCGAGATCGAAGCACTGGCCCACTACCTGCGCGAAAACGCCGTGGGGCGGACGATCTTCCGCATCGATGTCGCATCGCTGAGCGTGCTCAAGACGGCGACGCCGCCGTGGACCGAGCTGCACGGCCGCGAGATCACCGGGGCAACCCGGCACGGCAAGCACCTCGACGTCGTGGCCGGCGACCTGCACCTGGTCATCCACCTGGCCCGCGCGGGCTGGCTGCGCTGGTCCGACGGCCTGGCCGCGGCGCCGCTGAAACCGGGGAAGGGCCCGATCTCGCTGCGGGTGCACCTCGAGTCGGCGACCGGGCCCGGGTTCGACCTCACCGAGGCGGGCACGAAGAAAGGCCTGGCGGTGTGGATCGTCCGCGACCCGCAGGAGATCGCCAGCGTCGCGCGGCTGGGGCCGGACGCGCTGGCGCTCGACGCCGCCCGGCTGCGGGAGCTGTTCGCCGGCAAGACGACCCGGCTGAAGTGGGCGCTCACCGACCAGTCGCTCATCGCCGGGATCGGCAACGGCTACTCCGACGAGATCATGCACCGCGCGAAGCTCTCGCCGTACGCCACGGTCGGCAAGCTCGACGAGGGGACGCTGGAGGTCCTGGCCGAGGCGATCCACGAGGTCGAAACCGACGCCGTCGAGCGCTCGGTGGGGCAGAAGGCGGCGCGGCTGAAGGGGGAGAAGCGGTCGGGTCTGCGGGTCCACGCGCGCACGGGGCTGCCGTGCCCGGTCTGCGGCGACACGATCCGCGAAATTTCCTTCGCCGACAAATCGTTCCAGTACTGCCCGACCTGCCAGACCGGCGGCAAGCCGCTGGCCGACCGGCGGATGTCACGCCTGCTCAAGTAGGCGCCCACGGACGCTCGGTAGGGTCGTGTCCACCCTCCGTCGGCACAGTTGGACAGAAAGTGGGATTCAGGCCTTGCACGCCGTTGGCCGAGCGCAGAGCATGGACGCCGTGTCCGGGTTCCCGCTTGCGCAGATCATCCCGTGGGGGGTCGCGGTGCTGCTCGGCATCGCGGTGGTCGTGCTGCTCGTGAAGCAGCGCAGGCCGGCCAGCGTGGTCGAAGACGCCATGCTGCAGGCGGTGCACCGGATGTCGAAGGCGGCCCCGAACCTGCGGTCCGGCCTGGACGAGGACGCCGCCGACAAGATCACCACCCAGCTGCTGCAGATGCTGGACTGCGTCGCGGTCGGCATCACCGACAGCGAGGGCACGCTGCTGTCGTGGGACGGCGAGGCGAACGAGCACTACGTCGACCTGGTCGAGGCGATCGGCGCGGCGATCCGCAAGCACCGGCGCGAGGTCGTGGCGCACGACCGGATGCCGTGCAACCACCGCGGCACCTGCCGGATGAAGACCGCGGTCATCGTGCCGCTGCTGGTGGAGGGCGAGACCGAGGCGGCGCTGATCGTCGTCGGCCGGACCCGCGGCCGGCTGGTGCAGATGGCCGACGCCGTCGCCCAGTTCGTCTGCACCCAGTTCGAGCTGGCGCGCCTGGACGAGTCCAAGCACCAGCTCCAGCAGGCCGAGATCAAGGCGCTGCGCGCGCAGATCTCGCCGCACTTCGTCTACAACGCGCTCAACACGATCTCCGCGCTGATCCGCACGGACCCCGAAGAGGCGCGAGAGCTGCTTCAGGACTTCGCCGACTTCACGCGCTACTCGTTCCGGACGTCGGGCATGTTCACCTCGCTCGCCGAGGAGCTGCGCAACATCGACCGCTACCTGACCATCGAGAACGCCCGGTTCGGCGGCCGGCTCGAGGTGCGGATGAAGATCGCGCCCGAGGTGCTCAGCGTGGTCGTGCCGTTCCTGATCATCCAGCCGCTGGTGGAGAACGCGGTCAAGCACGGGCTGGCCAGCAAGCCCAGCGGCGGCTGCGTCACGGTGATCGCGCAGGACTACGGCACCGAAGCGCTGATCAGCGTCGAGGACGACGGCATCGGCATGGACCCGCGGCGGCTCAACGAGCTCAAGAGCGCCCACCGCACCGGCGCCCACGTCGGTCTGGGCAACATCAACCAGCGCATGCAGCAGGTGTTCGGCAGCGACTACGCGGTGATGGTCGAGACCGCGCCGGGCGCGGGCATGAAGGTGACGCTGCGGGTGCCGAAGTTCGTCCCGGGTGTCCGGCCGAACATGCCGGACTACAGCTCCGACAACGACGCAGGCGAGGCCGACGTCCCGGCCCAGGGCGGGCCCGCCCAGCTCAACGGCGCCGAGGTGAACGGCGTCAACGGCACGCGCTCCGGCATCCTCCCCATGGGCTGAATCCGGCTAGCCTGGCGGTATGAGCGTTACGGACAAACTGGCTTCGCGGATCCCGGTCCTGGCCGACCGCGTCGAGCGCAAGGACGTCGTGGCCGTGGTGAAGCTGCACGGCGTGATCACGCCGTCGCCGTCCCCGCTGGCCAGGGGCGCGATCAACCTGGCCGCGGTCGAATCGGCGCTGACCAGGGCGTTCGGGCACGAGCGGCTGAAGGCGGTCGCGCTGCTGATCAACTCGCCGGGTGGCGCGCCGACGCAGTCGGGCCTGGTCGCCGAGCGGATCCGGCAGCTGGCCGACGAGAAGGGCGTGCCGGTCCTGGCGTTCTGCGAGGACGTCGCCGCCTCGGGCGGCTACTGGCTGGCCTGCGCGGCCGACGAGATCTACGCCCACCGGACGTCGATGGTCGGCTCGATCGGCGTGATCAGCGGCGGCTTCGGCTTCACCGGGCTCTTGGAGCGGTTCGGCATCGAGCGCCGCCTGCACACGGCGGGCGCGAACAAGTCGCGCCTGGACCCGTTTTCGCCGGAGAAGCCCGAAGACGTCGAGTGGCTGAAGAAGATGCACAGCCAGCTCCACGAGCTGTTCGTGAACTGGGTCAAGGAGCGTCGCGGCACCCGCCTGACGGAGGCGGAGGACCTGTTCACCGGCGACGTCTGGCTCGGCGCGAAGGCGGCTGAGCTCGGCCTGATCGACGGCCTCGGCAGCCTCCGGCAGGTCATCACCGAGCGCTACCCGGACGCGGACATCTCGGTGGCCGAGCCGAAGAAGCCGCTGCTGGCCCGCTTGGGTCTGGGTGCCCCGGCGGCCGCGTCGGCGGTGCTGGACGCGGTGACGCAGAAGGCGGCGTGGTCGCGGTTCGGCCTCTGACGCGGATGTCCGGTTCGGGTACTTCCGGGCAGTCTTTGTGACCTGAATCACTCGACCTCGGTAACGCCTCTGGAATCGCCGTGAGGCCTCGGGTCTCCTTGTCGACGGGCTTTGTTGTGAACGGCAACAAATCCGGTCGACAAGGAGGTCGTACCCGATGCCCCACTCCCGCAGACTCACCCTCGGCGCGGTGCTTGGCGCCGCACTCATCGCCATCCCGCTGACCATGCCCGCCGCGGCCTCCATCCCGCCGCCGGAATCGGGCTGGACCACGGTGTTCGCCGACGACTTCACCGGCGGCTCCGGTGCGCTGCCGGCCGGCGCGAACTGGATCATCGACACCGGTCACGGCTACCCCGGCGGCCCCGGCAACTGGGGCACCGGCGAGATCCAGAACTACACCGCCAGCTCGGGCAACGTCTCCCTCGACGGGTCCGGCAACCTCCGCATCACGCCGTTGCGCGACGGGGCGGGCAACTGGACATCGGCGCGGATCGAAACCCAGCGGGCCGACTTCAAGCCGCCCGCCGGCGGGGTCATGCGGATCGAAAGCCGGATCCAGATGCCGAACGTCACCGGCGCCGCCGCGCTCGGCTACTGGCCCGCGTTCTGGGCCCTCGGCGGCCCGTACCGCGGCAACTACTGGAACTGGCCCGCCATCGGCGAGTTCGACATCATGGAGAACGTCAACGGGATCAACTCCGTCTGGGGCGTGCTGCACTGCGGCGTCAACCCGGGCGGCCCGTGCAACGAGACCACCGGCCTGCCGAGCAGCCGCGCGTGCCCCGGCAGCAGCTGCCAGTCGGCCTTCCACACCTACCGCTTCGAATGGGACGCGAGCACCAGCCCGCAGGTGTTCCGCTGGTTCGTCGACGGCCAGCAGTTCCACTCGGTGAGCCAGAACCAGGTCGACGCGACGACCTGGGCGAACATGACCACCCACCAGGGCTACTTCGTGCTGCTGAACGTCGCCATCGGCGGCGCGTTCCCGAACAACAACTCCGGCACCACCACGCCGGGGCCGGGCATCGTGCCGGGCCACCCGATGGTCGTCGACTACGTCACGGTATCCACCCGCGGCGGCAGCGGCGGCGGCACGACGACCCCGCCGACCACGACCACGCCGCCGTCCGGTGGCAGCAGCGCCTACCGCACCATCCAGGCCGAGTCGTTCAGCCAGCAGTCCGGCGTGATCACCGAGGCCACCACCGACAGCGGCGGCGGGCAGGACGTCGCCGCGGTGGCCAACGGCGACTGGGCGCTCTACCCGAACGTCGACTTCGGGAGCAGCGCGGCGACCAACTTCCAGGCCCGCGTCGCGTCCGGGGCGGCGGCCGGCGTCAGCGGGCTCGTCGAAGTGCGGCTCGACAGCCGGTCCAACGCGCCCATCGGCAGCTTCGCGGTGGGGAACACCGGCGGCTGGCAGAGCTGGCGGACCGTCCCCGCGAACGTCACCGCGGTGACCGGCGTGCACAACGTGTACGTGACGTTCACCAGCGGCCAGCCCGCGGATTTCGTGAACCTCAACTGGTTCACCTTCGTGCACTGAGACGAGGGGCCCGCGGCCCCCGGCCGCGGGCCTTCCCACTTCAGGCAGACGGGGGCTGGACATTGCACTCGGCAATGGGCAGGATGCGTTTCACTGTGAGTGCTCACGATGACACCCGGAAACTCGTGGTCCTGGCCGTGGACGACGAGCCGAACGGTCTTGACGAACTCGTCCACTGCCTGCGCAACAGCCCGCACGTGGCGAAGGTGTTCCCGGCGATCGACGCGTCCGAGGCGCTGCGGTTGCTGTCCACCGACGACCCGCGGCTGCGCGAGCGCAAGGACCGCGGCCTGCCGATCGTCGACGCCGTCTTCGCCGACATCGACATGCCGGGCCTGTCCGGGATGGAGATGTCCCGCGTGTTCGCCGCGCTGCGGCCCTCGCCCGCGCTGGTGTTCGTCACCGGCCACGCCGAAGAGGCGGTCAACGCCTTCGACCTCGGCGCCCTCGACTACGTGCTCAAGCCGTACCAGCAGGACCGCCTCGACCGCGCGATCTCGCGCGTGATCGACAAGCTGGCCGCGGCCGCCGCGCCGCCGCCCGGCGCGCTCGGCGGTGAGCCGGTGAAGAACGACGACGAGGTCATCCCGGTCGAGCTGGCCGGCACCACCAAGCTCATCCCGCGCTCCTCGGTCCGCTGGGTCGAGGCCCAGGGCGACTACGCGCGGCTGTTCACCACCGAAGGCAGCCACCTGGTCCGCATCCCGCTGGCCCAGCTCGAAGAGCGCTGGGAAAAAGCCGGGTTCGTCCGGATCCACCGGTCGTTCCTGGTCGCCCTGCCGCTGATCACCGAGCTGCGCATGGGCCAGGGCGGCTACCAGGTCGTCATCGGCAACGAGGAGAAGGTGCTGCCGGTCAGCCGTCGGCACACCCGCGCGCTGAAGGACCGGCTGGTCGGTTCGGGCCGGAACGGCTGAGCCGGGCCCGGCCATGACCGACGACTTCTACGAGCACCGCGCGAACGGCGTCCGCGAACCGGATCCGACGCTCGGCCGGCGCGCTCCGCGGCCGCTGCCGCAGCCCACGGACCGCGCCGTCGTCGAGTCGCTGCCGCCCGCACCGGAGAACGAGCCGCCGAAGCCGGAGCACCACGCGAAACCCAAGCGGGAGCGGGTGATCCTCAACGATCCCCGCCGCGGCGCCGGCACCCTGCGCGCCCGCGTCGAGCTGGAGGAACAGACCAGCTGGGGGAAGCTGCTCGTCCGCGACCACCTGGTGAAGGTGCAGCTGCGGACGGCGTTGCTGCTCGCGCTGCTCGTCGTCGTCGTGTTCGGTTCGCTGCCGCTGCTGTTCTACGCGTTGCCCGGCTTCTCCCGCGCGAGCTTCCTGGGCATCCCGGTGGCCTGGCTGATCCTCGGCGTGCTGCCGTTCCCGTTCCTGTTCGGGGTCGGCATCTGGTACAACCGGCTGGCCGAACGCAACGAACGCGCGTTCGTGGACATGATCGAAAACTAGTTTCGCACTATCCCGTGCGAGGATTCCTCCCGTGCAGTTGAACCCGTGGGCCCTGACCGGCATCGTGCTGGTCGCCGTGGTGACGCCCTACCTCGGTCACCGCTCCTCGCGGTCGGCGACGAGCACGCACGACTTCCTGGTCGCGCGGCGCACCGTGCGGTCGCGCCGCAACGCCGCGGCGATCTCCGGTGAGTACCTGTCGGCGGCGTCGTTCCTCGGCATCGCCGGGATCGTGCTCAAGGACGGCGCCGACGCCCTGTGGTTCCCGATCGGCTTCACCGCGGGCTACCTGGCGCTGATGCTGTTCGTGGCCGCGCCGCTGCGCCGGTCCGGCGCGTACACGCTGCCCGACTTCGTCGAGATGCGGCTCGGCTCGAAGGGGCTGCGGCGGTTCTCCACGGCGTTCGTCGTGTTCATCGGGATCCTGTACATGGCCCCGCAGCTGCAGGGCGCCGGCCTGACCCTGGCGACGGTCCTGCCCGTGCCGGCCTGGGCGGGCGCGATCGCGGTGATGGTCGTGGTCGCGTTCAACGTGATCGCCGGCGGGATGCGCGCGATCACCGTCATCCAGGCCTTCCAGTACTGGGTCAAGCTGTTCGCGATCTCGGTGCCCGCGTTCGTGCTGTGCATGGTCTTCTTCGCCGGCGGCGGCCCGGACGGCTTCCGCCCGCTCGGGGCCGCCGCGCCGCCGGTGTTCACCAGCGACACCACGGTCGACGTGCAGACCGACGTCACCCTGCACGTCACCACCGACACGTTCCTCTACGCCTACGGCCGCACCGACAACGGCCCGGCGGCCGGCCCGACGCACTGGACGCCGCTGGCGCCGCACACGGTGTCCGAAGGCACCAAGCTCAAGTTCGTGGCCGGCACGCCGGTCCCGGTGGTCAGCGATTCCGTCGCGGACAACGCGAACTGGCTGCACCCGGGCTCGGGCAGCCTCACCGACCTGCTCCAGACGTACTCGCTGATGTTCGCGACGTTCCTCGGCACGATGGGCCTGCCGCACGTGCTGGTCCGCTTCTACACCAACCCCGACGGCAAGGCCGCGCGCCGCACGACCGTGCACGTCCTGCTGCTGCTCGGCCTGTTCTACCTCTTCCCGACGCTGCTGGGCGCGCTGTCGCGGATGTACGTCCCGGAGCTGCTGGTCACCGGCAAGTCCGACGCGGCGATCCTGCAGCTGCCCACGGCGATGCTGCCGGGGGTCGGCGGCCAGCTCCTCGGCGCGGTGACCGCCGCGGGCGCGTTCGCCGCGTTCCTGTCCAGCACGTCCGGGCTGCTGGTGAGCGTGGCCGGGGTCGTGTCGACCGACCTGCTGCCCGGCCGGGTGCGCGACTTCCGGGTGGCGACCGCGCTGGTCGCCCTGCTGCCGATCGCGCTGGCGGTGGGGCTGCGGCCGGAGGACATCTCGCTGTCGATCGGGCTGACGTTCGCGCTCGCCGCGTCGACGTTCAGCCCGCTGCTGCTGCTGGGCATCTGGTGGCGCAAGCTGTCCTGGCCGGGCGCGCTGGCCGGGATGTTCGTCGGCGGCGGCCTGGTGCTGGCCGCGCTGGTGGTCAACGTCGTGAGCGGCTACACCGGCGGCTGGGCGCCCTGGTTCGTCAACCAGCCCGCGCTGATCACCGTCCCGGCGGCCTTCATCACGACGTACCTGGTCAGCCGCGTCACCGGCTACGGCCGCCCGGAGCACGTCCACGACATCATGCTGCGCCTGCACGCGCCCGACCCGCTCGGCTTCATGCGGGACAGGGCGGTCGCCCGGTTCGGCCAAGCCGAAGAGAAAACCCGCGTCGCCGGCCGCGGCCGCCACCGCAAGTAACCCGTGTCGTCCTCCCCATCACGCGTGTCGCCCTGCCCTGGTGAGGCGGACACGGGGTTTTCAGGCAGCGTGGGCCTGAGCGTAGTAGGCGGTCCGGGCTTCGGCCGGGGTGTGCTGACCGACCGTTGAGCGCAGGCGGCGGTGGTTGTAGTAGCGCAGCCAGGTGAAGATGACGATGGCCAGGTAGAGCCAGCCTTCGAAGGTGGGCAGGCAGGTGATGTCCCCGGCCAGCCGCAGTCCCGGCGCCGGGGCAGTGAGGTCCCGGCGGATCACATCGGACACCGGAGCGACCGGCCCGGCCGCGGGAGCGGTAGGTCATCGATCCGTCTCGCGCGAACAATAGGCGGCTGCTTTCCGCAGGATTTCCTTCTCTCTTTTGCAGCTCAGCGACCTGCTTCCGCAGCCGCGTCAGACCCCTGTCTGGAATCAAGGGTGTCCGGCCCCGGGGGGCAACCCCACATGCGTGATGCCTCCCTGATCACGCGAGATGCCCGAACCGCACAAGTGATCCGCTACCTCACGCGCGGGCAACGCCTCCGCATGGCAGCATGGGAATCGTGGTGAGCCCTGCTGAACTGCCGACCGCCGAGGTCCGCGACCTGCCCAAGGACGGCCTCGTGCTGCTCGACGTCCGCGAAGACGACGAGTGGGCCGCCGGCCACGCGCCCGGCGCGGTGCACATCCCGATGGGCGAGCTGCCCGCGCGTGTCGGTGAACTGGCCGATCTGCCCGAAGACCAGCCGATCCACGTGATCTGCCGCAGCGGCGGCCGGTCCGCCCGGGCGGCCGCGTGGCTCAACCAGAGCGGCTGGGACGCGGTGAACGTCGCCGGCGGTATGGGCGCGTGGCAGCGCGAAGGCCGTCCGATGGTCGGCGAGCACCCCGGCATCGAACCCGAAGTGATCTAGCCTTGCACCCGGGGCAGCCTCCGGCCGGGCAGCAGCCGTACCCGCCCGGGTACTGGCCGCGCCAGGCGCCGCCGCCGTCGGCCCAGCAGCTGCAGGGCCGGACGCTGGCGGCCCAGCCGGAGCCGTACCCGTACCACCGCCGTCCGGTCCACCGGCCGAAGCTGCGCTGGGTGGCGACCCCGCCGCCCGGCGCGTGGCCGCGTCGCCGCGTGGTGGCGCCGGAGCCGTACCTCGGCCCGCCGTCGTACCCGGTCCCGCCGCGCTGGGGGTTCCCGAACCTGGTCTGGCGGCGCCCGACGTCGGTGCCCGGCACGGCGTCCGACGAGGTCCGCCCGATCGACCGGGTGCCGGTGCTCAGCCGCAGCGTGGTCGTCGTCCTGTTCGCGTTCGCCGTGCTCGCCGCGGTCGCGGCCGGCGCGGAGGTCTGGCGGTACGTGCTGCTCGCCCAGGGCCGCGACGCCGCCCTGTCCCGTTCGGTGGTGGCGTTCTCCGACGGGTTCGTGCTCACCGCGGGGCTGCTCGCCTCGATCCTCGCGCTGCTGCCCGCCGGGCTGTCGCTCTGGTGGCTGCTGGTCGCCCGCCAGGCGGCGGCGGACGTGTCGGGCGACGACCCGCCGCGGCCGCCGTGGCAGGTGCTGGTCGGCGTTCTCGTGCCGGTGGCGAACCTGCCGCTGGCGCTTTCGGTCGTCGGCGAGCTGGAGCACGCGGTGCTGGGCCGCTCGCGTGACGTCCGGCCGAAGCCGTCGCGCCAGGTGCTCGTGTGGTGGGGTGCCTGGCTGCTGAACTGGCTCCTGCTCGGCGCGTCGATCGTCTGGCGCTTCCGCGACGACGTGCAGTCGATGGCCGACAGCGTCGTCCTGGTCGCGCTGACCGACCTGTCCGCGGCCGCGCTGGCGGTGCTGACGGCCCTGGTCGTCCGGCGGTTCTCGGCGCTGCTGGTGCCCTGGGACGCCCGGGCCGTGCGCGAGATGCGCGTGCTGAAGGTCGAGGGCGCGCCCGAGCCGGAGCTGCGGGCTTCGCGGCCGGCCGGCGCCGCGCGCTAGTACCGCCCGAAGGCCGGTTCCAGCTGGTCGAAGGCCTGTTCTGCGATCGGCCACAGCTGGTCGACGATGGCCTTCTCGTCCTCCAGGGTCCGGTCGAACACCTCCTGGAAGAGCACCCGCAGGACCGTGGCGAGGTGCGCGGCGGCGAGCACCGGCGTGACGTCTTCTCCGGGGTGCCGTCGGACCAGGAGGTCGGTCAGCGCCGCCTCGCGTTCGCGGTGCATCTCGTGCAGCGCGTTCGTCAGGACCGAGCTCTCCTTGATCATCCGCACGAACCCAGGGCCGGAGAAGCCGATCAGCGCGTGTTCGGCGCCCAGCGCCTCGAAGTAGAGCTCGCGCGTGTCGTGGAAGGCGCTGTCGCGGACCAGGGTGGCGGGCCAAGCCACGAAGTCGGCGCGGATGTCGAAGACCAGGTCCTCCTTGCGCGGGAAGTGGTTCGTCACGGTCATCTTGGCGACTCGCGCCTCGGCGGCGATGTCCGCGATCGTCACGTCCTCGAAGCCGTTCCGGATGAACAGCCGGGTCGCTACATGGGAGATGGTTTTCCTGGTCTCGTGCTTCTTCTGGGCGCGGAGTCCCTCGCTCATGGGATCACTCTACTAGGTCGGACCCAAGTTTGGGCTTGACCCATTGACTGGGTCGGACCTAATCTGAGGTTCGACCTAGTCAACGGGGGTGAGCATGACGACGGCAGTCCGGTCGGATGCGGCGCTGTGGCGGCTCGGCGGCGTCCTGATCATGGGCGCGGTGCTGTCGATCCTGGACGCGACGATCGTGACCGTCGGGATCGACTCGATCGCCCATGACCTGGACAGCCCGCTGACGACGGTGCAGTGGGTGGCGAGCGCGTACCTGCTGGCGGCGTCGGCGGCCATCCTGCTGTCGGGCTGGCTGACCGACCGGTTCGGCGGCCGCGCGGTGTGGCTGGCGGCGCTGGCGATTTTCACCGCGGGCACGCTGCTGTGCGGCTTCGCCTGGTCAGCGCCGGCGTTGATCGCGTTCCGGGTGCTGCACGGGCTGGGCGGCGGCCTGATGCAGCCGGTCGGGCAGGCGGTGTTCGCGCAGGCGGCGGGGCCGGCCCTGGGCCGGATGATCGGCGTGATCACCCTGCCGGCGACGGTGGCCCCGGTGCTGGGCCCGATGCTCGGCGGCGCACTGGTGGCGGACCTGGGGTGGCGCTGGATGTTCTTCGGTGTCGTCCCGCTGGGCGTGGCGACGTTCGTCTTCGCCCGCCGGCTCCTTCCGGCACCGGCGCCCGACGGCGCGCGCGAACCGCTGGACGTCCGGGGGCTCGCGTTGCTCTCGCCCGGGCTGGGCGCGCTCGTCTACGGCCTGGCCGAGGGGGTGGCCGTCGCCTGGGTGGCCGGCGCCGCGCTGCTGGTGGCGTACGGCGTCCACGCCTCCCGGAGCGCGTCACCGGTGCTCGACCTGAAGCTGTTCCGGAACAGGGGGTTCGCGGTCGCGAGCGTGAGCACGTTTCTGCTCGGGGCGTCGCTGTACAGCTCGATGCTGCTGCTTCCGCTGTACTACCAGCAGGTCGAGCACGTGAGCGCGTTGCGGGCCGGGTTGCTGCTCGCGCCCCAGGCGCTCGGCTCGGCGGCGGTGCTGCTGGCGAGCGGCCCGCTCCTGGCCCGGTTCGGCCCCTGCCGGACGATGCTGGCCGGCACCGGCCTGTCCCTGCTGGGCACGATCGCCTTCACCCGGCTCGGATCGGCGCCCGGCGGCGTTCTGCTGACCCTGTCCCTGCTGGTCCGCGGCGCCGGCCTGGGCGCGGCGACGGCACCCGGCATGACGACGCTGTACGGCTCGCTGGAGCGGTCCCGCATCCCGCGGGCGGCGAGCGCGTACAACGTGGTCAACCGCATCGGCGGCTCGCTGGGCACGGCCCTGCTGGCCGCGATCCTCCACGACCGGCTCACGGCCACGTTCCCACCGGCGGCGTTCGGCACCACGTTCACGTGGGCCCTGGCCCTGTCGGCGCTGACGTTGGTCCCCGCCCTCTTCTTCCCCGCGAAAGGCCCCCGATGACCCTCCGCCTCCTGAGCGTCCACGCCCACCCGGACGACGAGTCCAGCAAGGGCGCGGCCACCTTGGCCCGCTACGCGGCCGAAGGTGTCGACGTCCTGGTCGCCACGTGCACCGGCGGCGAACGCGGCGACGTCCTGAACCCGGCCCTCGACACGGCCGAGACGTGGGCGGACCTGCCGGCGATCCGCCGTCGCGAGGTGGCCGAAGCCGCCGCGATCCTGGGCGTCCGCCAGCGTTTCCTCGGCCTGGTCGACTCCGGCCTCCCCGCCGACGGCGAGCCACTGCCCGACGGCAGCTTCGCGGCCCTCCCGCTGTCGGAAGCGGCGGCCCCGCTGGTGGCCCTGATCCGCGAGTTTCGCCCGCACGTGGTGATCACGTACGACGAAACGGGCGGCTACCCCCACCCGGACCACATCCGCACCCACGAGGTCACGATCGAAGCCTTCCGGGCGGCCGCCGACCCGGCTCGCTACCCCGGCACCGGCTCACCATGGCGTCCCCAAAAGCTCTACTACCAGGCGGTCTTGAGCCGAGCGTGGTTCGAGGCCCTGCACGAGGCCACCCTGGCCGCCGGCCAGGAGTCGGCGATGGCGGGAGTCCTGGCCGAACTCCCACCCGACAAGCTCCCGGTCACCACCCGAATCCGCTGCGAGTCGTACTTCGCCACCCGCGACCGGGCCCTCCTGGCCCACCAAACCCAGGTCAACCCAGCCCACCCGTTCTTCGCCCACTCACGCGAAATCGAGCGCCAGGTCTGGCCCC
>NZ_PPHG01000092.1:203-108814 GCF_002904295.1 Amycolatopsis sp. CA-128772 | reverse complement strand
CCCCATGACCCGAGATACCCCCTCAATCACGCGAGTTCCGCCTTCAGTCACGCGAGTTCCGCCGGGAATCACGCGAGTCCCGTCTCCAATCACGCGAGATCCGGGTTGGCGACCCCGTCAGGCGGTGACCCGCAGCTCCCGCAACCCGCGGATCACGAACTCCGGCCGTCGCCGCGGAGGCTCGGCCAACCGCAGCCCCGGCAGCTTCTCCGCCAACGCGCTCAACGCGGCGGCGATCTCCACCCGAGCGAGAGGAGCACCCACGCAGTAGTGGATCCCCAGGCCGAACCCCAGATGGGCGTTGGGTGTCCGCCCGATGTCCAAGCGGTCCGGCTCGTCGAACACCTTCGGGTCGCGGGCCGCCGCGCCCAGCAGTGCGCCGATCTTCTGACCGCGGGAAACCGCGTACCCGCCGATCGACACGTCCTCCGTTGCCGTTCGCTCGAACAGCTGCAGGGGCGCGTCGAACCGGATCAGCTCCTCGACACACGAATCCAGAAGGGCAGGTGAGGCCAGCAGGCGCTCCCACTGGTCCCGGTGCGTGAGCAGGGCCGTGATGCCGTTGCCGAGCACGTTGACCGTTGCCTCGTGGCCGGCCATCAGCAGCAGCACCGCGGTGGCCACCAGCTCGTCCGGTGTCAGCTCGCTGCGCAGCAGGTCGCTGATGATGTCGTCGCCCGGGGCGTCGGCGCGGGCCGAGGCGACCGTGCGGATGTACGAGACGAACTCGGCGGCCGCCCGCTCGGCGGCGTCGCGTCCTTCTTCCGGAAGGCCGTACTCGTACATCTTCACGATCGCGTTGGACAGCTCGACCATGCGGGGGCCGTCGGTCGCGGGGACGCCCAGCAGCTCCGCGATCACCGCCACCGGGAGGGGCTGGGCGAGGTGCTCGAGGAGGTCGGCGCTGCCGTCGGTGGCGATGGCCGCCGCCAGGTTGTCGACCATGCCGGCAGCCAACGTGGCGACCATCGGGCGCAGGCGCTGGACGTGGCCGCGGCCGAACGCGCCCGCGATCAGGCGCCGGAGGCGTGTGTGGGCCGGGGGCTCGTTCTCCAGGAGCGAATTGCGGTGCAGCAGGTTGAACGAGGCGAACCGCTCGAGGGGCTGGGCGTCCTGCCAGATCCGGCCCAGGCCGCGGTGGCGCAATACCGCCGACGACGCGGCGTGCGACACCGCGATGGCGATGCCGAGCCCTTCGTGGAAATGGACTTCGCCTTGTGCGCGCAGCGCGGCGAACGCCGGGTACGGGTCGTCGAGGAACGCGGGATCGCGGGGGTCGAACACTTCGCGAGACTAGCCCTTCGATAGCGTCACAAGCCGAGCCAGAGGAGGCAGCAGTGGGCAAGGGCGCGCGCAAGAAGGGTCCCAAGCAGGCATCGGACCGCAAGCCGAAGGTGCGCGACGTCTTCGTCGGCCAGCCGTTCGAAGGGCTGGCGGCGGAGCCCGAGCTGATCGCGCTCCGGGAGTTCGTGCCGTCCGCGACGGCCGAGCTGACCCTCGCCGACGGCGGTGAGGTCACCCTCGGGACCGTGCTGCCGATGGCGGCGGCCGCGTTCGTCCGGTCGGACGGCCGGCGGTACCTCGGTCTGCAGGTGCAGACCCGCTCCTCCGACATCAGCCGCGACCTCGGCCGCTCCCTCAAGTGGCTGCTGGACGCCAAGGAGGGCGACGTCCTCGGCGTGCCGGACACCACCACCCCGCCCGCCGCCGACGAGCACGCGCGGCTGCAGGACCTGCTGACCCCGGGTGCCGAACTCGACGTCACGCTGCACCAGGACTTCGCCTGGTGGCTGCCCGAGGACGCGGACGCCACCGGTGACGTCGCGGTCTCCCTCGAGCGCGCGAACGCCGCCATCATGCCCACCGAACGGCTCGGCTCCGGCGCCTACTGGGTCCTCGCCGGCGAGAAGGCGCACCTGCGCTGGGTCCGGCCGGAGCCGGAGAACCTGCTGCTCCAGGCGCTCGCCCGGCTGTCCGCGGCCGGCGAACTCGGCCTCGGGGAGGGCTCGCGGTACGCGGGTTCGTTCCGGGCGCACGGCCTGCTCGTCCCGGTGTGGGACCTCGACCCCGAGGCCCACGCCCGTGAGTGGGCGGAAGCCAAGGACGCCCTCGGCACCCGGCTCGAGACGGCCCTGAAGTCGCTCGACGACGAGCCCCTGAACGCGGCCGAGCGGCGGGCGCGGGACGGCCTCGTCGGCCGTCAGCTCACCCTGCGCTGACCGCTCGCCGGCGGCGCGGGGCGGCCATCGGCAACTTGCCCTGCGCTGCCCGCTGGTCGACGGGTGCCGGACGGCCATCGGCAGCTCACCCCTGCGCTGACCCTCGTCGGCGGCGCGGGTCGGCCGGCAGCTCAACCTGCGCTGATCGCTCGTCGGCCGGCGCGGGTCGGCCGGCGACTCACCCCGGCGCTGACCCCACGTCGGCGGGTGCCGGACCGCCGGTACGGACCGGTGGTCCTCCACTTGCTCGATGAGTGTTCAACCAGGCAGTATGTGGCGCACGAGACACCGCCGGGGGATCGCGCCGGTGGGACCATTCTCCGCGTGATACTTCACATCTGCGGGGCGGCCGACTGGGCCGAAGTGGGGGAGGACGGCGACTACCGGCCGCCGTCGCTGGGGGATGTCGGGTTTGTGCACTGTTCTGACTTCGGCACGGCGCACCTGCCGGCCGACGCGCTCTACCGGGGGCGGACCGATCTGGTCCTGCTCGAAATCGATCCGGCCAAGGCCGGGGTGCCCGTCCGCTGGGAAGACGGCGTGCCGGCGCATCCGGCTGGGGTGCGGTTTCCGCACGTCTACGGGCCGATTCCGCGTGCGGCCGTTGTCGGCGTGCACGAATTCCCTGAGTCCGAAGGCGGCGGTTTCCGGCTGCCCGACTCGCTCGCCCACCGCTGACGTGGGCAGATCAGCACCCGGCCGGACGATCAGGATTCCGGCCGGGAACGCGGGCAACCTGAGGGGGCTGTGATGCGTGTTGGGGAGGAAGGCGGCTCGGCTGCCGGCTACCCGACCCCGATGGGAGGCGATACGGTGACCGCTGCGGCACCCGTCTTCACCGGGGGAGATACGTGGGTAACCAGCGCAGGCCGAGGAAGAGCCGCGACGTTGCCGGGTGAGTTGACCGACTTCGGCGACTTCGTGCAGGCCACCCTGCCGGGCTTGCTGCGGTACGGGCACGCGCTGACCGGCAACCCGCACGACGCCGCGGACCTGGTGCAGACCGTGCTGGAGAAAATCGGCTCGCGCTGGGCCTACGTCCACGACAAGACCGGCGACCCGCTGGCCTACGTCCGCCGGTCGATGGCGAACGCGCACGTGAGCCGCTGGCGGCGGACGCGGCGGGAGAACCTGGTCGCGGACCTGCCGGACACCAGCCCGCACGTGCCGGATGACCCGTTCGAGCACGAGCCGCTGTGGCGTGCGTTACGAACGCTGCCGCCGAGACAACGGGCCGTCATGGTGCTGCGTTACTACGAAGGTCTCTCGGAAGCGGAGATCGCCGGTGCCCTCGGCGTCACCCAGGGCACCGTCAAGAGCCAGGCCAGCAAGGCGATCGCGTCGCTGCGGATGAAGCTGAAGTCGGCCGACGGCGAAGGCGAAGGGAGTGGTGCAGGTTGAACATCTCCGAGGACGAACTGGAGCAGCGGCTGCGCGCGCTGTTCGCCGACGAGCGGCTCGACCTGCCCCCGCCGCCGGACGCCGGCACGGTCATCGTCGCCGGGGCGCGACGGCGGCGCCGTCGTCGCCACGCCGTGCAGGCGGTGGCCGGGGTCGCGGCGGCCGTGGTCGCCGTCTCGGGTGGGCTGACCATGGTCCGCGTCCACACCGAGGACGGCACCGCGGTGATGTCCGCCGATGGGACCGAAAGCAGCGTCAAGCCGCCCGAAAACCTCACGCAGGGCCGGCCGCCGGAGCCGTCGACGCCCGGGCCGACCAGCACCCAGAGCATCCAGGTCTCCGCACCGCCGGGGGCCTCGACGTCGCCGCCGACGCGGCCGTCGGCCTCTTCTTCGCCGTCCTCGCTGCCCGCCGTGACCAGCGGGCCGCTCCTCGCGGCCGACGGCTTCGGCAAGCTCAAGCTCGGCATGTCCGAGGCCGACCTCGTCGCGCAGACCATCACGCTCAGCGACGCCCAGCCCGCCGCGAACTGCACCGTCTACAAGGTCCAGGGCAGCGGGGTGCCCGCGGCCGCGAGCGTCGTCATTTCGAAGGCGGCCGGGCTCGTCGTCGTCACGCCGGACGTGGCCGCGCACACCGCCGAAGGTGTCGGCGCCGGGTCCACCCAAGACCAGATCTTCGCCGTCTACCCCGCGGCCAAGGCGGAGTCCGGCGGCGTCGTCGCCCCGGCCAGTGCCGCCGCCGACTACCACTTCCGGCTCGGCGACACCGGCGTGGTGCAGACGAGCCTGATGAGCGTTACCCAGGACTGCGCCGGCTGACCGGCCGGTCGCACGCGGAAACCCGGGCCGTCCACAGGGGGAGGGCCCGGGTTTCCGGTTTTCGGACTACCGAAGCGTCAGAGCTTGCCGCCGGCCACCGGCGGCATCTGCGAGTCGGTGCCGCCGTCGCCGACGGACTCGCGGTACAGGTGGTTTTCGACCTCGAAGAGGTTGCCGTTCGCGCGCTTGACGACGTTCAGCAGCGTGTTCATCTGGGAGATCTCTTCGACCTGCTCCTTGAGGAACCACTGCGTGAACTGCTCGCTGATGTAGTCCTCTTCGGCGCGGGCGGCCTTGGCCATCGCGGAGATGTCGGTCGCGACGTCCTTCTCCTGCTCGAGCGCGAGCTCGATGACCTCGGTCACGCCGGAGAAGTCGTTGCGCACCTCCCCGGTGCCGGGGATTTCGACGTGGTGGTCGCGGTCGAGCATGTACTGCACGAGCGCCATCGCGTGGTTGCGCTCTTCGACCGACTGCTCGTAGAAGTGCTTCGCCAGCTGCGGGAGGTCCTCGGCGTCGAACCACACCGCGAGCGCGATGTACTGCTGGGACGCGTTGAACTCGTTGTGGATCTGCGCCTGCAGCAGTTCGAAGAACTTCGAGCGCGGTTCTTTCTTCTTGGTGAGGGCCATGCAGATCAGAATAGATCAAGTTTCCGGCGAATGCCACCGGGACCTGGTGATCTCGCCCCTATTAGGGTTACCATTCCTAAAGAAGACGAACCTTATTTAAGCAAGCCTTCCCTAAACGCATTTAGGGAAGGCTTGCTTTCATTTCTGCAGCGGGTCGCGCCGGACCGGGCAGGACATGCACCGCGGGCCGCCGCGGCCGGAGCCCAGCTCGGAGCCCGCGATCGGCAGCACCTCGATGCCGGCCGCCTCCAGCCGCTCGTTCGTCTCGACGTTCCGCTCGTAGCCGACGACCACGCCCGGCGCCAGGGCGAGCGTGTTGTTGCCGTCGTCCCACTGCTCGCGCTCGGCCGTCACCGGGTCGAGGCCGGTGTCGATGACGCGCAGCCGGTCGATCTCCATCGCCTCGGCCGCGGCCACCAGGAACGGCGCCGGGCCGGCCACCTTCACCCCGCCGTCGCCGGTCGGGCGCAGCGTGAACGCCGTCAGCAAGTCGCGCGCCAGCGGGTACATCACCACCGCGTCCGCGTCGACCATCGTGCACACCGTGTCCAGGTGCATGGTCGCGCGGGACTGCTCGATCGGCACCGCCAGCACGGTGTGCGCGATGCCATCGGCGAACACCGACCGCGCCAGCGACTCGGCACCCGCCGCCGTCGTCCGCTCGCCGACGCCGATCGCGAGCACGCCCGGGGCCAGCAGCATCACGTCGCCGCCTTCGATCGGCGCCGAATGGGCGCCGTACGCGCGGGCCGCGTGCCGGAAGTACGGGTGGTAGGCGTAGATCAGGTCCAGCACCGCGGTTTCGCGGCGGCGCGCGGGCATGGTCAGCGACGAAATCGCCACCCGGTCGGCGATCCACGCCGACGAATCGCGGGTGAACAGCAGGTTCGGCAGCGGATCGACGGCGAAGTCGTGCGGGTGGTTCATCATCCGCACCAGCGACGCGCCCTCGGCCGACGGCAGCTCCTCGAACGTCATGCCGGCCATCAGGACCTCGGCGAGGCCGGCCGCGTCGACGCCGGAGAGGTGCGACCGCAGCGAGTCGGCGAGGTCGCCGCCGAGCCGCCGGTCGTCGACCGCCGCGTGCACGCCCGCCGCGTGGGCGCGGTCGTCGTCCAATGCGGTCCGGAGGGCGTCGGCCAGCAGCAGGACGTCGA
Organism: Amycolatopsis sp. CA-128772; assembly: GCF_002904295.1. Classification (GTDB taxonomy): domain Bacteria; phylum Actinomycetota; class Actinomycetes; order Mycobacteriales; family Pseudonocardiaceae; genus Amycolatopsis. The sequence continues at coordinate 102,584 of NZ_PPHG01000092.1, read as the reverse complement.
CCCCGCGGTTGCGCAGGACCTCGGCGAAGGCGTCGTGCTCGGCCTGGGCCCGGTCGACCCACGGGATCGAGTCGAACAGGAGCTGGTCGTTGTTGCGGGGCGTCAGCCTTTTGAGCTCGTTGCCGGGCCGGTGCAGCAGCACCGCGCGCAGGGGTCCGACTTCGCTGTCCACCCGGGGAGGTGCCGTTTCGTCGATCACCCCCCGAGCTTAGTCAGGGCAACCAGGAAACGTGCCCCTTCAACAGGGCGTATCCGACGAACGACACGAAGTCGAACAGCGTGTGCGCGGCGACCAGCGGCCACAGGCGGTTGGTCTTCTGCCACAGCCGCCCGAACACCAGCCCCATGATGAAGTTGCCGACGAACCCGCCGAACCCCTGGTACAGGTGGTACGACCCGCGCAGCACGGCGGCGCCGAACACCGCGGTGTTCTCCCGCACGCCGAGCTGCCGCAGCCGGGTGAGCAGGTAGCCGATGACCAGGACCTCTTCGGCGAAGGCGTTGCCGAACGCCGACAGCGTGAGGGAGATCGGCCGCCACCAGGTATCGCCCAAAGTGGACGGTTGCACGGCCAGGCTGAAGCCCAGGTGGTAGGAGACGAAGTACAGCGCGAGACCCGGGATCCCGATCAACGCGGCGAGCACGACGGTCAGCAGCGCGTCCCGGCCCGGCGTCCGGCGGTCCAGCCCGATCCGCGCGACCTTCACGCCCGCGCGCCACAGCAGGTACAGCCCGAGCGCGCCCCAGCCGACCAGCTGCGCCGCCGACAACAGCTGCTTGAGCAGGTCGATCAGGCTCGCCGCGGCCTGCGGCACGTTCAGCTGGGTCTGCTGCTGCGCCAGCGGTACCGGCTGCAGCAGCGAGTCCACAATGGACAGCAGGCTGCGCACGCCCGACATGCCCAGCGTGATCCCGAAGACGATCAGCAGCTCGAGCTTGACCGCGCGGCGCTCGGCCGGGTCCTCGATCGTCCCGGGGAACTCGGGGCGGGCCGGGGCCAGCCACGATCGCGCGGTGAACGTCATGTGCGCACGCTACCTTCGGAGCATGCCGAGGAGCATCGCCACCAACGAAACCGTCGACCGCGCCGCGCTGGTCGAGTTCCTGTCCACCCGCCACCGCGCGATCCTGCTGACCACGAAAGCCGACGGCGGCCCGCAGCTGTCGCCGGTCACGTGCGGCGTCGACGCCGAGGGCCGGCTGGTCGTCTCGACCTACCCGAAGCGGGCGAAGGTCGTGAACGTCAAGCGCCACCCGCAGGTCTCGGCCTGCATCCTGTCCGACGAGTGGAACGACCAGTGGGTGCAGCTGAACGGCACCGCCGAGGTGCTCGACATCCCGGACTCGGTCGAGCCGCTCGTCGAGTACTTCCGCGCCATCTCCGGCGAACACCCGGACTGGGACGAATACCGCGAAGCGATGGTCAAGCAGGGCAAGAGCATCATCCGCGTCACGATCGAAAGCTGGGGGCCGATCGCGAAGGGCGGCTTCCCCGCCGACCTAGCCTGACCGCCCGCGCAGGAACGGGCAGCCGACCAGCCGGCGCAGCTCCGACGCGAGCTGCGCCGGGCTGTCGACCGACCTCGAAAAGGCCAGCCGGACGTCGTGGTCGCCGGTGTCGGCCTCGACGCGCAGCCGCAGGCCGAACCGGTCGAGCCCGAGCGGGCGGATCCGGCCGCCGCGCAGTTCCGTGGGCAGGTGCTTGGCCAGCTGGCCGACGACGTCGGCGTGGTCGGCTTCCAGGTGCCGCAGCCACCGGGCCTCGTAGTCGTGGAACGGGTCGGGCGGCGCCGCGCTGAACGTGTGCGGGCGCAGCGAGTGGGTGCCTTCGGCGTCGGCGAGCACGAGCGACGCCGGGGTCAGCCGCAGCAGCGTCACGCCGTGGCCGACGTCGAGGAGCCGCTCGTCCGGCCGCGTCTCGGCGATGGCCACCGCCCGCGCGCGGGCCGACACCGGGGACAGCGGCCGCAGCCAGCCAGTGATCCACAGCAGCCCGCGGATGGGTTCGCGCAGGTCGACCGGGGCCTGGTCGGCGAGCTCGACCATCACGGCCAGCTCCCCGCGCTGGGTCTGCTTCGCCGCGCGGACCAGCTGGTGCTCGTCCGGCAGCAGCACGCTCACGCTGCCGCTGTGGTGCACGTGGTGCAGGAGCGGCACGACGCGCTCGCCGTCCAGGTCCGTGCGTTCGCACGTCGGCAGCAGCGACGCGGGCCCGTTTCGGGTCGCGATCGTCTTGGCGCGCTCGGCGGGGTTCGGCGCCGGCGGGCGGCGGACGGATGTGGGTGCCTCGGTCACGGCTCACCTCCTACTTAGGTGAGCCTAACCTGAATTCTGCGGCGTGAATAGTCGTCGCGGTCACTTCGCTTCCGCTGATCGGCGCATCCGGTAACGCCGGTGGCCAGTTTGTCGAAAAGGCGGGTGACCACTCCGACCCGGTGGGGGCTCCGCGTGCCGATCGTCCCGGTTCCCGAGCGCGTCCGCGCGTTCGAGCTCGACCCCGCCATGCCGTCCGGGGCCCTGCCGATCTTCGGCGAGTACCTCGACCGGCTCGGCCGCAACGCGGCGAACCAGCGGCTGCTGTCCTGGTTCCTCCTGGCGTTCGGGGTCGCCCAGTTCTTCACCGGCGCCGGAATCGTGCTGCCGGTCGGCGTCCTCGCGCTGGTGGGCGCGGTCGAGGCGCGGTGGCTGTACCGCGCGTACGTCCGCGTGCCGGAGACGCGGCTCAAGCGCGAGGCCTTCCGGCAGGTGGACATCGCCGCCGACGGCCTGGTCGCCGCCGGGCGGTCGGTCGGGGTGCGCCTGCCCGACGGCCGGTGGCTGCGCGTGCGGCTCGACGAGCCGTACCGGCTGCTGCTGGCCACGCACCGGCGGGTGTGGCTGCTCGGGCGGGGGCCGAAGGTGTTCGTCGGGTTCCCCGGCGTGGTGCGCGTCCGCCGCGCCCGGATCTTCGACGCGCCCCCGGCGGACGCGGCCGCGGTGCCCCCGGCGGCGGGGGCGTACTCGCCGCGGCTGGACCCGGTGCTGACCGCGCACCGGCGCCGGATCGCCCGCGACCAATGCGCGCTGGCCGCGTTCCTGCTGGTCCTGGCGGGCTTCGCGGCCTGGGTCCGGCTCGACTTCCCGGCCACGGGCTGGATCGCGTGGACCTTCGCGGGCGCGGCCCTGCTGACCGCGCTCGTGGCGGCGGCGCGGTCGGTCGCCTACCGCCGCCCCCTCGCGGCCGACCACTGGACGGAGCTGCGCGCGGTCCTGGACGGCCCGGTCCGGATGGGCCCGCGCGGCGCCCGGCTGAGCGGCCTGACGATGCTCGCGGACGGCGCGGTGATCGGCTTCCGGATGCCCACGGCGGATCCGTCGATGGCGGCGAACGTCGCGGCCACCGGGCGGCTGTGGATCGCGGGCGTCCCACGGCCCGGTGGCGCGACGGCGGGCGTGCCGGGTTACCCGGTGCTGGGCACGGTCTGGCTCGGCTGACGCACCCAGCCCGGCCGCCACGCGCCGGGCGCGCGTTCGCCGGCCGCGAAGTGCCGCCGGAGGGCGACCAGGCCGGGGTGCGCGTTGTCCCGGCGCCACACCAGCGAGTGCGGGTACACCGGCGTGGGCCGTTCGATCGGCACCCGCCGCAGGTCGTACTCCGCCGGCCACGACAGCCGGACGCCGGCGCCGGCCAGGGTCGCCACCGCACCTGACTCCGCGAGCGCGTCCAGCACGACCTCGGTGCCGAAGTTGGGGCCCGCCGCGTCGATCGACAGGCCGAACACCTTCGCGAATTCGGCGTAGTAGGCGCCCCACTCGGTGCCGGGCACGACGCCGGGCATCCACAGCCGGTGCCCGGCGAGCTGCTCCGGCGTGACGACGGCCGCGGCGGCCAGCGGATGCGCGGGCCCGCAGAGCAGCTGGATCGGCTCGTCGTGCACCCACATCGCGTCGAGGTCCTCGGGCAGCGCGGCGACGGCCCGGAAGGACGCATCGATCGAGCCGTCCCGGATCGCGGCGACGGCGGTGTCGAAGAGCGTCACGACTTCGAGGGCGAGGTCCGGATGGGCTTCGTGGAACCCGCGCAGCAACGTGGCCGGGTACAGCCGCCGCCCGATCACGTCGACGCGGAGCGGCCCGGTGCGTACCGAGGCCAGGGCGCGCAGCTCGGCGGACAGCAGCGCGCGGGCGTGCGGCAGGAAGGCTTCGCCGTCACCGGTGAGGACGGCGCCGCGGGCGGTGCGGGTGAACAGCCGGACCCCGAGCGCCTTCTCCAACGCAGCAATGCGTTTCGAGACGGCCTGCTGCGTGATCGAGAGGTCGGTGGCGGCGTCCTGGAACCGGCCCGCCGCCACGGCGGCGACGAAGGTGCGCACGGCATCGAGGTCCACGACGGTCGACTCTAGATACACAACGCCGCGTTGTGGCTCGCCGCCGCGCTGGTTGTTTGCTCCGCGCGGCCCTTCCCGGCTTTGATCTCCCCGTGGTGCGCGGGCGGTCGCTGGGGCCGCGGTTCAGGTGGCTCTGGTCGGCCTACGCCGTGAGCGCGTTCGGGACCTGGCTCGGCTTCGGGGCCTTCCCGCTGCTCGCCATCCTCGTCCTGCACGCCGGGCCTGCCGCCGTCTCGGCCCTCGCCGCCGTCGGGCCGGCCGTCGGGGCGCTCGTCGCCGTTCCGCTGGGGCCGTGGGTCGACCGGCGGCGGAAGCGGCCCGTCATGGTCGGCATGGACCTCGTCCGGTTCGCCGCGCTCCTCAGCGTGCCCGCCGCCTACGCGCTCGGGTTGCTGTCCTTCGCCCAGCTGCTCGCCGTCTCCGTGGTCGTCGCCGCGGCGGACATCACCTTCACCTCCGCGAGCGGGGCCTTCCTCAAGGGTTTGGTCCCGCCCGAAGACCTCCTGCTCGCCAACGGCCGGTTCGAGTCGACCAACTGGACCGCCACCGCGCTCGGGCCGCCGCTCGGCGGGGCCGCCTTCGCCGTCCTCGGGCCGGTCACCTCCGTCGTCGCCAACGCCGTCAGCTTCCTGCTCTCCGCCCTGGGCATCCGCGCCATCAAGGGCGACGAACCGCGGCCGCGGACCACCGCACCGCTGCGGGCGCGGGACCTCGCCGAGGGGTGGCGTTTCGTGCTGACCCACCCCGGTCTCCGGCCGCTCTTCTTCAACGTCCTGCTGTTCAACGGCCTGATCATGGGCACCGAACCGCTGCTCGCCGTGCTGATGCTGAAGGACCTCGGGTTCGCGCCGTGGCAGTACGGGCTCGCGTTCGCCGTCCCGTGCCTCGGCGGGCTCGCCGGCTCGCGGCTGACCCCGCGCCTGGTCGAGCGGTTCGGGCGGCACCGCGTCCTGGTGACCTCCGGAGCGCTGCGGGCGTGCTGGCTGCTCGCCCTCGCCTTCCTGCCCGCCGGCGCCGGCGGGCTGGTCTACGTGATGGCCGTCGAGCTCGGCATCATCGTCTCCTGCAGCGTGTTCAACCCCGTCCTCGCCACCTACCGGCTCGAGCAGCTGCCTGCGGACCGCGTCGCGCGGACGCTCTCGGCGTGGGCGGTCAGCACCAAGGCGTCCATCGCCGCGATGACCGCCCTCTGGGGCCTGCTCGCCGCCGTCACCGGCCCGCGCGTCGCCATCGGCGTCGCCGGGGTGCTCGTGCTGGTGACGCCGCTGCTGCTGCCCCGGACGCCTACCCCAGGGACTTCCGCGTCGCCTGCTCCGTCTCCAGCACGCCCTGCCGGATCCCCTCCAGCTGGTCGCTGAGCTCACGGACCGCGCCGGTGTCGACGGCGACGTCCGTCGTCGTGGCCGTCAGCTCCGCGACTCGCGCGACCAAGCTGTCCAGGCCGAGCGCGCCGGACTGCAGCTGGGCCAGCAGCTTGTCGCGGGCGCCGGACAGCCGCGTGTGCACGTCCGCCTGGGCCTGCACCGCCGTCAGCGCCTGTTCGAGATCGCCGCGCACCTCCGCCCTCGCCGTGCGCAGCTCGCGCTGCAGCCGGCGCCGTTCGCGCGCGACGGCGTCCGCATCGACCCGGGCGAGGGCCTGCCCGGTCGCCGACGCCCGCCCGGCCAGGCGGCGCAGCGTCGACAGCGTCTCCTGGACCACCGGCTCCATGTCCGCGACGCGGTCGGCGAGCGGGCCGGGGCTCAGGGAGCTGCTGAGCGAGCCGAACCCCTCGGCCGCGCCCTCGGCCCGGTGCAGCCAGTCCGCCTCGGCCGTCCCGGGCGCGACGTCGAGCACCCGGGCCTCGCGCGGTGGAGGCTCCTTCTCGCGGGTTGCCGCCGCCACGCCCGCCCACACCGCGAGGACGGCGACGCCGACCCCGGCCGACGCGACGACCGGCAGCTGCACGGCCCACGCCACGCCCGCCGACGTGGCGGCGAGCAGCAGCCCCCACGGTTCGGCGAGCTCACGGGCGAACTTCATCACCGGAGGATCTCAGAAATTCGAGATGACGGACGTGAACACCTGGTTAATCGAGTCCGGTTTGGACGAGTCGTACTCCGATCCCGCGGTCGCCTCCGCGATCTGCTTCAGCACGCCCTGGTCGGCGTCGGAGCCGTAGGCGATGGTGAACAGCCGGACCGTCTCGGCGTTGCCCTCCGGCCGCAGCTGCGGCAGCAGGTGGTCGAGGTCGACGCCGCCGGAGTCCTCGTTGCGGCCGTCGGTGAGCACCACGACCGCGTTGATCGCCGACGGGTCCAGGTGGGCGTTCAGGTACTGGTAGGCGGCCAGGGACGAGTCGTACAAGCCCGTGCCGGACTGGGGCGTCAGCCCGCTCAGCCGCATCGCCAGAGTCTCCTTGCCGCTGGTGCCGAGGGCCTGGACCGGCAGCAGCTCCTGGTAGTCCTTGTCGCCGTCGAGGCGGGTCGAGAACTGCCAGAGCCCGACCTGGTCGCGCGGCACGAACTGGCCGAGCGAGTCGATCGCGGCCTGCTTCGCCAGGTCGATCTTGCTCTTGCCGGTGCCCTTCACCTCGTCACCCATCGAGCCCGAGACGTCCACCACGAGCAGCACGTTCGCCTTCTTGCGCAGATCGGTCCACGACGCCAGCAGCTTCGACAGCACCGCCGGCGACGGCGGCCGGATGAAGTTGATCTTCGCGTCCGGCTGGACGCCGTTGGCCGTCGTGACCTGCGGGCCGGGCTTGCCGTCGAAGGAGCGGAAGCCGAGCGCGGCGAACTTCGCCTGGGTGTCCGGGCCGCGCAGGTAGCCGAGGAAGTCCGCGGCGATCTGCTTGCGCGTCTGGTCGGCCCAGTTCAGCGTGACGAACGGGTGGTCGGAGTTCAGCGTCCCGTCACCCGGGTAGACGGCCACCAGCGGCACCTTCGGCGGCGCGTGCTGCCCGACCTTGGCCGGGTCGTTGGTCGGGTTGCCCTGGTTGTAGCCGATCAGCGAGTTCTCCTCGACGGTGACCGCCGAGATGTACGACAGCGCCGCGCCCTTGTCGTCGGCCTTCTGCAGGTTGGTCAGGAAGGTGAGCGTGGTGTCGCCGTAGTGCACGATCGCCTGCTCGATGTTCGTGACGAACTGCTTCGCGTCCGGCTTCTCGAGCGCGGCCGCGGTGAGGTCGGACGACGTGCCGGTGGCGGCGTAGTAGGCGCCGATCGTGGCGTTCAGCCCGGACGTCGAGATGTTCGGGTTCGTCTTGCCGAGCCGGAACTTGCCCCACTCCGGGTGGCCGTACTTCGCCCAGCCGGCCGGGTCGGTGGCCAGCGACGCGAGGTCCTTCCAGCCGATCGGCTTGGCGGGCCAGCCGAGCGCCTCGGCCATCGGCTTCGGCATCGCGACGACCAGCGGCGAGTTCGCGATCGACTGCGGATCGCCGTCGGGCACGATCGAGCCGGTGTCGCCCTTGGCGTTGACGCGCAGCAGGCTGACCCAGCCGCTCGCGGCCGGCGTCCAGACGTCCGGGCGCGGCCCGTCGGTGGCTTCGTTCCAGCCGTTCGCCAGCGCCTGCATCGCCACGCCGGACGACTTGGACTTCACGATCACGTCGACGCAATGACCCGCGACCGACCGTCCGGAGTAGGCCTTCGCGGCTTCCTGGACGATTCCCGCTTTCTCCGGGGAGGACGCGATGGTGAGCGCGATCGCGTCCGCGCCGGAGCACTTCGGCGCGTCGGCCTCGTCGCCCGAGCCGCTGGTCCAGTACCGGATGCCGATGATCAAGGCGATGGCGACCACGATCGCGGCCAGGAACGGGAGAATTTTTCTCCTGCGTCGCGCTGGTTGGGAATTGATCATCGAATCCTCCCCGTTCCGCCACCCGGAAGTTCATTATCCGGGCGCCGGAACGGGGAGGGGACGGTATTTCCGAATCTTGACTAGGACTTAGGGCCGCGACGCGACCACGTCCACGCGTAGCCGGGGTCTTCGGCCGCGTCGGCCGCCTCGCCGAGCTCCAGCGGCGCGAACGTGTCGACCATGACCGCGGTCTCGTCGAAGAACTCCGCGCCGATCGACGCCTCCGCCGCGCCCGGCTGCGGGCCGTGCGTGAAGCCGGACGGGTGCAGCGAGAGCGAGCCGATGCCGATGCCCGAGCCCTTGCGGGCCTCGTAGTTGCCGCGCACGTAGAACATCAGCTCGTCGGAGTCGACGTTCGCGTGGTTGTACGGCACCGGGACGGCGTCCTCGCGGTAGTCGACCTTCCGCGGGCAGAAGGAGCAGACCACGAAGTTCGGGCCCTCGAACGTCTGGTGCACGGGCGGCGGCTGGTGCACGCGGCCGGTGATCGGCTCGAAGTCGTCGATGTTGAACACCCACGGGTAGAGGCAGCCGTCCCAGCCGACGACGTCGAAGGGGTGCGTCGCGTAGGTGAAGCGGGTCAGCCCGGCGCGGTGCCGGACGAGCACCTCGACGTCCTCGCCGTCCTCCAGCAGCGGCTCGGACGGGCCGCGGATGTCGCGCTCGCAGTACGGCGAGTGCTCCAGGAACTGGCCCTTCGCCGACAGGTAGCGCTTCGGCGGCCCGATGTGGCCGCGCGCCTCCAGGGTGAAGAGGTTGACCTCGCCGTGGGGGACGACCCGGTAGGTGCACGACGTCGGGATGACGACGTAGTCGCCGTCGCCGACCTCGAGGCGGCCGTAGATCGTCTCGAAGGTCGCCGAGCCGCCGTGGACGTAGAACAGCTCGTCGCCGGCCGCGTTGCGGTACAGCGGGCTGGGCGCGGTCGCCGTGACGAACCCGATGGTGACGTCGTTGTTGCCGAACAGCCGGCGGCGGTCGGTCACCGCGTCGGCCTCGCCGCCGAACTTGAGCTCGCGGGTCTGGAACGCCCGCGGCTTGAGCGGGTGGTTCGGGGTGAGCGACCCGCGGTCCTCCTCGACCGCGACGGCGTCGACGATCGCCGTCGGCAGGCCGCGGTGGTAGAGCAGGGCCGAGTCGGCGGAGAAGCCCTCGACGCCCATCAGCTCCTCGGCGTAGAGGCCGCCCTCCGGCTTCCGGAACGCGGTGTGCCGCTTGTGCGGGATCTCGCCTACTCGCCGGTAGTAAGGCATCGCCGTCCCTCCTGCAGGTGTCCGTTGTGCGAACGATTTTGTCCTCATGTCGTACGCTACTAGCGTGTCAGTCGTGTCAAGCGCTGTGGAACTCACGCCCCCCGGCCCCCGTGGGATTCCTCCCCTGTTCGCGAGGCTCGTCGACGACTCGGCGCTGTTCCCTCCGGGCGATGCGGCCATGCCCGAAGCCCTGCGCGCGCATTTCGCGAGCCGGGAGTCCGAACACGCCGGTGTACTGGGGGTTTTCCTCTGCCAGGCCTCCCGGCTGCCGGAGCTGATCACCGAGCTGATCAAGATCAAGCCGAAGCAGCCGCTGCCGCTTTCGCTGATCATCGACACCGGCCTTGGCGGTGTTCCGAAGGCCATTTCGATCGTCGAGTCGCGCAGTGAGCTGCTCGCGCTGCGGATGGTCGAGATGCCCGCGCCGTCGGACGTCGACGAGGTCTGGCTGGAGCGCGTCTCGGAGTTCGTCCCCGAGGACGTCATCCGGGTCGTCGAGCCGCGGCGCGGTGTCGGCTGGCTCGACGGCGTCCGGAAGGTGATCGAGCACGGCAGCTGGCCGAAGATCCGCTGCGGCGGGCAGGCGGGCGAGAACTTCCCCAGCGTCGACGAGGTGGCCGACTTCCTCGCCGTCGTCAGCGGGTCGAGCGGGGCGTCGTTCAAGGCGACGAACAGCCTGCACCGCGCGGTCCGGCACACCGACCCCCGCACCGGCTTCGTGCACCACGGCTTCCTGAACCTGCTCGTGGCCTCCGCGCGCAGCCTCGCCGGCGGCGACGTCCGGGGTGCGCTGGAGTCGACCGACGCCCAGGCGCTGGCCGACGAGGCTCGCGCGCTATCCGAGCCGGCCGCGAAGGCCGTGCGAGCGCTCTTCGCGTCCTACGCGGCGGCCACGTTCGAGGAGCCGGTCGCCGACCTGGGCGAACTCGGCTTGCTGTGACCGGCCGGGAGGGGTCGCTGACGCTCGACCGCGGCTTGGCGCTGCTGCAGGCGGTGGCCGACGCCGGCGGCGACGCGGCAACCATCTCCGAGCTGGCCGTGGCCATCGGGGCCAGCCGCGCGGCCGTCTACCGGCTGCTCGTGCCGCTGTCGGAGCGCGGGCTGGTCTGGCGCGACGGCACCAAGGTCCGGCTCGGCGTCGGGCTGCTCCGGCTCGCCGGGCAGGTGCTGCCGCAGCTGCGTGACGCGGCCGGCCCGGTGCTGCGCGAGCTGGCCGAGAAGGTCGGCGCGACCGCGCACCTGTCGGTCGCGCAGGGGACGCAAGCGCTTGCGGTGGCCGTCGTCGAGCCGTCGTGGACCAACTTCCACGTCGCCTACCGGGTGGGCAGCCGGCACTCGCTGACCGCCGGCGCGGCCGGCAAGGCGATGACGCTGCGACCCGGCGGCGACGGCTGGGTGACGTCGGCGGGCGAACTCGAGGCAGGCGCGTCCGGCGTCGCGGCGCCGGTGCGCGGCGTGCCGGGGCTGCGGGCGAGCGTCGGGGTCGTCTCGATGGAGCCGCTGAAGGCGGCCGAGGTGGGGCCCCAGGTCGTCGCGGCCGCCACCCGGCTGGCCGACATCCTGAAGACCGAGGGTTAGCGCAGCGGCCGGACCATCGTCAGCAGCAGGGCGACGTCCACGCTGAACAGCAGGCGCTCGAACAGGCCCAGGGTGACGTCCTGCTGGGCCGGGCCGAGGACGAGCGTGAGGACGAACCCGGCGAGCACCACACCGACGCTGGCGAAGCTCGCCGTGGCCAGGCGCCGGATCGTCGTCCGCCGCGGCTCCCAGGGGCAGCGCTCGCGGCCCTTCTTCGTCAGCACGAACGCGGCCGCCGGCAGCGCGACGAACGCCGTCAGGGCGGCGATGTTGTGGACCTGGCCGGCGAGCGACCGCGCCTGGCCGTCGGGGTCGACGGGGACGAGGCCGCACACGAGCAGCCCGGCCGACCAGACGCCGAGCAGCACGCAGACCGCCGTGGTGCCCGGGCGGTGGGCCTTGGCGATGCCGGCGAGCAGGGCGACCGAGCCCAGGGAGAGGGCCAGGCACATGACGCTGAACAGGGGCGCGGCCGAGGACGTGCCGAGCTTGCCGTAGACGTACTCCGACAGCGTCTGCCAGACCGGGCTGACCTGGCCGGACAACCGCAGGTGCAGGTCGATCGAGATGGCGACGGCGAGGCCGATGCCGCCGAGCGCGAGCCGGCCGTGCAGCGGCGAGACGGCGTGCGTGTTCGGCGAGTTCACCCGGTGCTTCCCCTTTCGTTCCCGAAAGGTTACCGGGCGAACCTGTGAGGCAGCGGTCAGAAGGCCAGCTGGACCAGGGCGAACGCGGCGAACCCGGCGAACGCGAAGCCGGCGCAGCGCTGGATCAGCTTCGGCTTGATCCGGCTGCGGATCTTCCCGCCGATGAACACGGCGAGCCCGGCGACCACGACGAGCGCGGCGAACGCGCCGACGCCGACGGCGACGGGGTTGCCGATGCGGGCGGCGAGGCTCGCCGTCGCGAGTTGGGAGGCGTCGCCCCACTCGGCGGCGAAGAGCACGCCGAAGGACGTCATCGCGGAGCGGATGAAGGTCTGCGGAGCCGGGCCGGTGCGCGAGGCGTCTTCGCCTGCTTCGTCGGCTTCGCTGAATCCCTCGCGAAGGAGCATGAAAGCGCCGAGGCCGAACATCGCGGCGACCACGAGGGAAAGGACCACGTCCGGTAACAGCGTCAGCACGCTGCCGAACGCGACCGCTATGACGCATTGCACGGCGAACGCGGCGCAGACTCCGGCGAAAACCGGCCAGCCGCGGAAACGGGTGGTCAGCACCAGGGTCGCAACCAGCGTCTTGTCCGGCAGTTCCACGGCGAGGACCAGGCCGAACGCGCTGATCAACGCCACCATAGCGGCACTCATGAGTATTCTTTCGCCCCTTTCACTGCAACGATAAAGGGGCGCTTCGGAAAGAGGCAAGCTGATGGCTTCTGCGAAATTGCCGGATCGGCGGCCATGAATTTGACATCCAGGAGCGTCGCACAAATTTCTTCGGCACGCCGAATTTCGGTTGTGGCCTGCGGTAGGTTCACCGGCATGGGGTCACAGGCGCGTGCTGCGCAGGTCGAAGAGGTCATCCGCCGGCTGGAAGCTCACTACGTCTTTCCGGACGTCGCCGCGAAACTGGAGAAGGTGCTTCGCGCGCGTCTCGACGAAGGCGCGTACGCCGACCTCGGTGACCCGGAATTCGCGGCCCTCGTCACAACCGACCTGCAGTCGGTGAACGACGACAAGCACCTGCGGCTGCGCCACCACGTCGATCCCGTCGCCGTGGACGGTGACGCGGAACACGCGTCCGAGCACTTCCGGCGCGCGGGCGAGCTGGAGAACTTCGGGGTCGCGGCGGTGCGGCGGCTGCCGGGCAACGTCGGCTACCTCGACACGACCATGCTCTACCCGATCGACCTCGCGGCTCCGGCCTTCTCGGCGGCGATGACGCTGGTCGCGCCGGCCGACGCGCTGCTGATCGACGTCCGGCGCAACCGCGGGGGCGACCCGGAGACCAGCGCGTTCCTGCAGAGCTACCTCGTCGACGAGCGGACCCACTACCTCGACTTCTACGAGCGCGACGGCGACCGCGTCACCCAGATGTGGACACTGCCGTACGTCCCCGGCCCGAAGTTCGGCGGCACCAAGCCGATCTGGGTGCTCACCGGCCCGGTCACGTTCTCCGGTGGCGAGGACCTGGCCTTCTCGTTGCAGCGGCAGGGCCGCGCGAAGACCGTCGGCGAAGGGACGCGGGGCGGCGCGCACCCCTGCGACCGGTACAAAGTGGACACCTACCTGGACGTGACGGTCCCGATCGCCCGTTCGTACGACCCGGAAACGGGAGAGAACTGGGAGGGCGTCGGCGTGGCGCCGGACATCGCGGTCGCCGCGGACCAGGCGTTCGACACGGCGTACGCGCTGGCCCTGCGGCACGTGCTCGAGCTGGGCGAAGAGGGCCCGCGGCGGGGCGTGGCGGACGAGGCGCGGCAGGCGCTCGACCAGCTGTAGGACGTTGGTCCCGCCGCGAACGGGACCAGTTGATCTGGCTGCCCTCACCCGGCCCGGAGCACGCTGGAGGGCGTGGAGGTCCTTGAGCTAGCGCGGTGGCAGTTCGGCATCACCACCGTCTACCACTTCCTGATGGTCCCGCTGACCATCGGGCTGTCGATCCTGGTCGCGGCGGTGCAGACCCGCTGGGTCCGCACCGGCGAGCTGCGGCACCTGAAGATGACCAAGTTCTGGGGCAAGCTGCTGCTGGTCAACTTCGCCATGGGCGTGGTGACCGGGATCGTGCAGGAGTTCCAGTTCGGGATGAACTGGAGTGCGTACTCCCGCTTCGTCGGCGACGTCTTCGGCGCGCCGCTGGCGATGGAAGGGCTCGTCGCGTTCTTCGTCGAGTCGACGTTCCTCGGTCTGTGGATCTTCGGCTGGGACCGGCTGCCGAAGAAGGTCCACCTGGCCTGCGCGTGGGCGTTTTCGCTGGCCACGATGGCTTCGGCGTACTTCATCCTGGCCGCCAACTCGTGGATGCAGCACCCGGTGGGCGTGACGTTCGAGAACGGCAAGCCGACCATGAACTCGATCTGGGCGGTGCTGACGAACAACACGGCGCTGGCCGCGATCCCGCACACCCTCGCCGGGGCGTTCTCGGTGGCGGCGGCGTTCCTGGTCGGCATCGGGGGCTGGCACCTCTGGCGGCGCCGCGGTCACGCGGACGTGTGGCGCGCGTCGGTGCGCCTCGGCGGCTGGGTCGGCGTGGCCGCGTTCGCGGTCCTCGCGTTCACCGGCGACGCGCAGGGCAAGCTGATGTTCGAGCAGCAGCCGATGAAGATGGCGTCGGCGGAAGCGCTGTGCCACACGGAACAGCCGGCCAGCTTCTCGATCATCGCGATCGGCGACGTCTCCGGCGCGAACTGCGAGGACGTGAAGACGTTCAACGTGCCCGCGCTGCTGTCGTTCCTGGCCCACAACGACTTCTCGACCGAAGTCGAGGGCGTCGAGAATCTGGTGACCGAGTACCAGGCCAGGTACGGCACGAACTACCCGGACGACCCGGCCCTGGGTTCGCTGGCGGGCAAGCCGATCGACTACGTGCCCAACCTGCCGGTGACGTACTGGGGCTTCCGCATGATGATCGGCTTCGGCGCGGTCTCGGCCGGCATCGGCGTCCTGGCCCTCTGGCTGACCCGCCGCGACCGCATCCCGGGCAGCCGCTGGTTCCCGTGGCTGGTCCTCGGCGGCGTCGCGACGCCGTTCCTGGGCAACAGTGCGGGCTGGATCTTCACGGAGATGGGCCGTCAGCCGTTCGTGGTGGCGCCCAACCCGTCCGGCGTCGACGGGGTCTGGATGTTCACGGCCCAGGCCGTGTCGAAGGTGACGACCGGCGAGGTGTGGACGTCCCTGATCGCGCTGACCCTGGTGTACGCGGCGCTCGGCGTGGTGGAGCTGTACCTGATGCGCAAGTACATCCGCGGCGGCGTCGAAGCGGTGATGCCCCCGGAGAAGCAGGACTCGGACAAGCCGGACGGCGACGCGCTCGCCTTCGCGTACTGAGGTGTTGACGATGAGTGCCGACGAACTCACTCTCCCGAGTTACCCACAGCCCCTCTGTGGACAACTCGCCCCGTTGTGGATAACTCACGGCCACGGGTCGCGCGGAGGTGCCCGATGACGCTCGAAATCGCTTGGTTCGTCGTCATCGCCTTCTTCTGGCTCGGCTACCTGTTCCTCGAGGGCTTCGACTTCGGCGTCGGCATGCTGCTGCCGGTGCTCGCGCGGGACAACACCGAACGCCGGGTCATGGTCAACACCATCGGGCCGGTCTGGGACGGCAACGAGGTCTGGCTCATCGTCGCCGGCGGGGCCATGTTCGCCGCGTTCCCCGCCTGGTACGCGGGATTGTTCTCGGCCGCCTACCTGCCGCTGTTGCTGGTGCTGCTCGCCCTCATCGGCCGCGGCGTCGCCTTCGAGTACCGCGGCAAGGTCGACTCCGAGCGCTGGCGACGCAACTGGGACCGCGTCATCGTGGCCGGCTCGTGGATCCCGCCGCTGGGCGTCGGGCTCATCCTCGCGACGACGGTCCTCGGGCTGCCGCTGGACGCCGACGGCAACCGCGCCGGCTCCGCGTTCGCCGCGGTCCGCTGGGACACGCTGCTCGGCGCGGTCGCCATCGCCGCCTTCTCGATCACGCACGGCGCCGCGTTCCTCGCCCTGAAAACCAGCGGTGAGCTGCGCGAACGCGCTCGATTGCTGGCGCTCAGGCTGCTGCCGGTGGCGATGGTGCCGATGGTCGCGTTCCTCGCGGTCGTGCAGTGGCGCGCGGGGACGCTGTGGACGCTGCTCGCGTTCGGGATCAGCGCCACCGCGGCGGCCGTCGCCTGGCTGCGCCTGCGCGCCGACCGCGACGGGCAGGCGTTCGCCGCACTCGGTGTGGTCATCGCCGGGGCGGCGGTGGTCATGTTCGGCTCGCTCTTCCCGAACGTCCTGCCGTCGACTCTCGACGCGGCCAACACGCTGACCATCGAGGGCGCCGCGTCGAGCCCGTACACGCTGACGGTGATGACGTGGGTCGCGGTCTTCGGCGCCCCCGCGGTGCTGGTCTACCAGGGCTGGACGTACTGGGTGTTCCGCCGGCGCATCGGCGTTCAGCACATCCCGGCGGTCCACGCGCCATGACGAAACGGTTTTTCGGGGGTTCCGGGTGGCGGAGCCCCCGGCCCGGGGCGCAGCCCCGGTTGTCACAGCTTCCCGGGCGCGCTCCCCTTTCCGCCTCGGAGTCCAAAGTGGACTCGGTGCGGCCGGGAAAGGGTCCGCTCGGCGCGCTGCCGGCCTTGGTGCCGGCCGTGCGCCGAGCGCTGGCCCTGGTGGGGTTCCTGTCCTTCCTCCACGCCGCCGCCCTGGTGGCGCAGGCGTTCCTGCTCGCCGACGTCCTCGCGGCGATCGTCGGAGCAGGTGCCGGGGGACGCACCGCCCAGCTGGCCGCGCTGCTCGCGCTCGTCGCGACGCGCGCGTTGACCGGCTGGGCGGTGCGCACGGTCTCCGCCCGGGCGGCGTCGACCGCCCAGCGCGAGTTGCGCGCCAAAGCCGTCGACCACGCGCTGCGCCTGGGCCCGGAGTGGATCGCCCGGCGCGGCCACGGCGAGCTGACCGCGCTCACCACCCGCGGCCTCGACGCACTCGACGCCTACTTTCGCGAATACCTTCCGGCGCTGGTGACCGCGGCCGTCGTGCCGCTCGGCGCCGGCGCGGCGATCCTGTTCGCCGACTGGCCGTCCGGCGTGATCGTCGCGCTGACCGTGCCGCTGCTGCCGATGTTCGCCATCCTCGTCGGCAAGTACACGGCCGACCGGGTCGCCGGCGCGACCGACGCGACGCACCGGATGTCCGAACGGCTTCTGGAACTCGTGCGCGTGCTGCCGGTGCTGACCGCGTTCCGCCGGGCGGCCGCGCAGGGCGAGACCGTGCGGCGGCTGTCCGAAAGCCACCGCCGCGCCACGCTCAAGACGTTGAAGGTGGCGTTTTCCTCGGCGTTCGTGCTCGAACTGGTCGCGACGCTGTCGGTGGCGCTGGTCGCGGTGGTGATCGGCGTCCGGCTCGCCGGCGGTCACCTGCCGCTGGCCATCGGCCTCGGCGTGCTGATCCTGGCGCCGGAGTGCTACCAGCCGCTGCGCGCGGTCGGCGCCGCGTTCCACGCCAGCGAGGACGGCGTCGAAGCGGTCCGGCGCGTCGCCGACCTGCTGGCGCTGCCGGTCCCTGCGGCGGGGACGGCGGTCGTGTCGCGGGGCGAGCTGCGCGTGTCGTCGTTGCGCGTCGCGCGGCGCGGCGGGTTCGCGCCCGACGGCGAGTCGTTCACGGTCCGGCCGGGCGAGACGGTCTGGCTCCGCGCGCCGAGCGGCGGCGGCAAGTCCACGACGCTCTCGGCGCTGCTCGGTTTCGTACCGGCCCACGACGGCGCGATCACGATTGGTTCGGCGAACCTCGCCGACGCCGACCTCGAGCGTTGGCGCGAACAGGTCGCGTGGGTGCCGCAGTCGCCGGTGTTCACCGGCGGCACGGTCCGCGACGAGGTGGGCGCCTCGGGCGAGGTGCTCGCCGAACTCGGCTTGGCGGGCCTCGCCGACCGGCCGGTTTCGCAGCTGTCGCTGGGGCAGCGTCAGCGTGTCGCCGTCGCGCGGGCGTTGGTGCGGGCGCGGCAGGGCGCGTGGTTGCTCCTGCTCGACGAGCCGACGGCCCACCTGGACGAGGCCAGCGCGCGCCTGGTGCTCGACGCGGTGCAGCGCGCGGTCGACAACGGCGCCGCGGCGGTCATCGCGGCCCACGAGCGCACGGCGGCTGTCGACATATCGCCTGGGTTCCCGGTGGCCACCGAAGTGTCCAAAGTGGACTCCGAGGCTGCGCCGCTGGGTTGGCGTGCGCTCCTCGACGGACGGCTGTTCGGCGGCGCCGCGCTGGGTGCGCTGGCGCTGCTGGCCGGGGTGGCGCTGACGGCGACGTCGGGCTGGCTCATCGCCAAGGCGTCCCAGCAGCCGCCGATCCTGACCCTGACGGTCGCGGTGGTGGGCGTGCGGGCGTTCGGCCTGGGCCGCGCCGGGCTGCGGTACGTCGAGCGGCTGGTCACGCACGACGCCGCGTTCCGCATCGCGGGCCGCGTCCGGGTGCGGCTGTGGAATTCGCTGGTCCGCCTCGGGCCGGCGCGGAGCCTGCACGCGGGCGAGGGCCAACGGCGCCTGGTCGCCGACGTCGACACGGTGCGCGACCTGCTGCCGCGGGTGGTGTCGCCACCGCTGGTGGTGACCCTGGTGGCGGCGGGCGCGATCACCGTCCAGACGGCGGTGCTCCCGGCGGCGGGCTGGACACTGGCGGCGGCGGTGGTGGTGGCGCTGTGCGCGCCATGGCTGGCGTTGCGAGCGGAGCGCCGGGCGACGACGGCCCTGGCGGCGGGCCGTCGCGAGGTGGCGGAGCGGGTGCTGGTCCTGTTCGAAGCGGCGGCCGAGCTACTGGCATTCGGCAGGGCGGCGGCCCACCGCCGCACCCTCACGGACGCGGACACGCGCCTATCGGCCCAAGCCCGCCGGCAGGCATTCGGTTCGGGCGCGGCAGAAGCGCTGGTGACAGTGGCGTGCGGAGCGGCGGCGGTGGTGAGCACGGCATTGGCGGCCCAGGCGGTGACGGCCGGCCGGCTCGACCCGGTGCTGGCGCCCCTGCTGGCGTTGGTACCGCTGGCACTGGCGGAGGTTTTGGCGCTGCTGCCCCCGGTGGCCCAGCATTGGGACACCCTGCAGCGCGCCCGCCGGCGCCTCGCGGACGTACCGGAGTCGGGTCGGGGTGCCGGCCTTGACTTGCCCGGCGGCCCGGAGCTGTCCCCTGCGGCTCGGAGTGGTGGTGGCGCCGAGCTGCGGGGTGCCGATCTTGGCTGGCCGGGTGGGCCGGTGGTTCTGCACGGTGTCGACGTGGAGCTGGCGCCCGGGACCTATGCGGCCGTGGTGGGGCCGAGCGGGGCCGGGAAGTCCACGCTCGTTGCCGCCTTGCTGGGGTTTCTTGCGCCGCGCAGGGGAGTTGTCGGGGTGCCGGCCGGGGTTGCGTGGGCTCCTCAGGAGCCGATGCTCGCCGCGACGACCGTGGCCGAGAACCTTCGCCTTGCCGACCCGACTGCGAGCGCGGGGGAGCTGCGGGCGGTGTTGGACAGCGTGGCGTTGACCGACGTCTCGCTCGAGACGGTGCTTGGCAGCGGCGGGAGCGGGCTGTCCGGAGGCCAGGCCCAGCGGGTCGCGTTGGCGCGGGCGCTGCTTGGGGCGCCGTCCGCGGGGCTTGTGCTGCTGGACGAGCCCACCGCGCACCTGGATGAGGGGACGGCTCGGGTTGTCCGGGCGAACTTGCGGGAGGCGCTGGCGGGCCGCACGGTGGTGCACGTGACTCATCGGGCGGACGAAGCGGACGGAGCGGACGTGGTTCTCGAGGTCCGCGACGGCCGGATCGTGACCCGGGTGCCGGTCAAGTGATCGAACCCTGCGGTGTCCTTGCCGTGCCGCCACCGCGCCGCGCGATAATGACGGAACTCATGGATCCGACGCTTGCCGCGCGGGCACTGTCCGCAGCCACCGAGATCACCAGCACCGCCCTGTCCGGCGACGACCCGGGAGCGGTGCTGGACACGGTCGTCGCCCGGGCCGCCGAGCTGGCGGACGCCGACCTGGGGCTGGCCATGGTCAGCACAGAAGACGGCCGCGTGGTGGTGGAGGCTGCTCACTACGCCACGGCGCACCCCGACCTGGGCCAGGTCCCGCCAGCGGGCGAAGCGAGCCCTGAGCCGGACGCAGAAGGTGGGCAGCCGACCGCCGTCGCCGGGGAGTCGCTTCGCGGGCTCTCGCTTCCCGCCGACTCTGCGGCCGGGCGAGTTGCTCGTGGTGGTGAGCCCGTGGCCAGTGCCGACTTCACCGTCGATCCGCGTACCGCGCCCTACGTGCCCGCCGAGCTTCATGGCTATGGGCCTTTTGCGGCCGCGCCTTTTGGGTCCGGTGGCCGCGTTCTCGGGTCGCTGACCGTCTACCGGAAGCGGGGGCGGGAACCCTTCTCCGCCGGGACCGTCGAGATGCTCGTCGCCTTTGCCGCCCAGGCCGGGGTCGTGCTCGCGCTCGCCGAAGGGGCCAATGCGCGGCATCGGGTCGCCCTGTACGAGGAGCGGGAACGCATCGCTCGCGAGCTCCACGACGTCATCGTGCAGCGGCTTTACGGCGCCGGGATGCAGCTGGACCGGGTCCGGCGGAACATGCGCAAGCGGTTCGCCCAGGCCGACGGGGTGCGGCTGTCCGACGCCATCGACCAGCTCGACCAGACCATCGAGGAAATCCGCGGGACCGTGCGCGCGCTGCGGTCGCCGGAGCCTCGCCACGACACCGGCACGCCCACCGACCTCGCCGAGTCGGCGCGCGGCGAGGTTCGCATCGCCGGCGAGCTGCTCGGCTACCCACCGACCCTGGAGCTGTCCGGCGAGTTCGCCGACATCCCCGCGGAACGCGCCGACCACATCCGGGCCGCGCTGCGTGAAGCACTGTCCAATGTGGTCCGGCACTCCGGCGCCAGCGAAACCCGCGTGACGCTGACCAGGGACTCCGGCGGTGTCAAACTCCGCGTCCGGGACAACGGTTCCGGGGTACCCCAAGGCGTCGCCACCCGTGGGCTGCGCCACCTCGCCGAACGCGCGGACGCCGCGGGCGGGAAGTTCTTCCTGAACTCCTCACCCAGCCTCGGCACGCTCGTCGCGTTCGACCTGCCTCTCGACTGACCGGTACTCATCCTTCTCGGGTCATCCAGCCTCCCTTCCACGCCCTCGTCATGATCTTACCGATTCCTCGAACATATATTCGACTCACGTTCGAGTGAATCTGGGCGCGAAAACCCGCCGATCGACGTGGCGGACCGTGACCGGATGGGGGAAAGGACGCAGCGAACGGCGGATTGCGGACGCGGCCGCCGCGGGCAGTTACTTCTCGCGCCGCGCGATCCAGGCCGCCGCCTGCGTGCGGCGCTGCATGCCGAGCTTCGCCAGCACCGACGTGACGTAGTTCTTGACCGTCTTCTCCGCCAGGAACAGCCGCTCGGCGATCTCGCGGTTCGACAGCCCCTGGCCGATCAGCTCGAGCACGTCGCGCTCGCGTTCGGTCAGCGTCGCCAGCTCGTCCGTCGGCGGGTGGCGCATCTTGTCCAGCACCCGCGCGGTGCTCACCGGGTCCAGCAGCGACCGGCCGGCCGCGACCTCGCGGACCGCGTTCACCACGTCCTGCCCGCGCACCTGCTTCAGCAGGTAGCCCGCCGCGCCGGCCATGATCGCGCCGACCATCGCCTCTTCGTCGTCGAACGCGGTCAGCATCAGGCAGGCCGGCGGGTTCGGCTTCGACCGCAGTTCGCGGCAGAGCGTGATGCCGTCGCCGTCGCCGAGGCGGACGTCGACCACCGCCACCTCCGGCTCGACGTGCATCGCCATCGCCAAGGCCTCTTCGACGGAGCTCGCCTCGGCGACGACCTCGATGTCGGGCTCGTCGCCGAGGAGGTCGCGGAGCCCGCGGCGGACCAGTTCGTGGTCGTCGACGAGCAGTACCTGGATCGGCATACCCCGAGGCTACGGGGTGTGCGGACGCCGTGGTGACGGCCGGTCGGCGCCGTCACACGTGAAATACCTCAAAAGTGTGACCGCGAAAGCCGTAACATTCCGGCCGGTATGCATTCCCGACCGGTGAATCCGCAGGTCGCGGCGGAATAGGCGAAGAATCACGGGACGCGCCGATCCTGGTGGACACCTGGCGTTTCCGAAATTCCGGAAACGTCCGTAACGACGCCGCCGAGGCGGCGATAGTAACGACACATTCGCCGCCGATTCCGTTCGGAAGGAATTCCGTTGTCCCTGTTTCGCCGTGCCCTGACGACGGCCGCCGCCGTCGCCGGGCTCGCTCTCTTCGGCCCCGTCCCCTTCGCATCCGCCCAGCTCGCGCCGCCGCTCACCGGCGACAAAAACTGCTCAGACTTCCAGTACCAGGAAGAAGCCCAGGCGGTCCTCGAAGCGACACCAGGTGACCCCAACGGCCTGGACCGCGACAAGAACGGCATCGCCTGCGAAGCACTCCCGCACCGCCCGCAACAGCAGAGCACAACCACCACGTCGACGCCGAAACAGCGCACGCAGACCGCGCCGAAGACGGCCGCGAAAAAACCCGCCACCAGCGGCCAGGTGAAGGTCAAGCCGGTCGGCGGCGTCGCCACCGGCGGCGGTGAGCCGGCGGACGACGTCCCCGGCGTCCTGGTGCTCGGCGGCACGCTGCTCGCCGCGACGGCGTCCGGCGGCATGGTGCTCTACCTGCGCCGGCGCCCGAGTTGAGGCACCCGCGCCTGTGGCCCGCGGTCACGGCGGTCGTCGCGGCACTGGGCGTGGTCCTGGCCGTGGCCCTCGTCCTCGTCCTGGCCCCGAAGGCCCCGGAGGAGATCGCCCCGCCGGGCCCGGCCGCCACGAACCCGCCGGGCACCGCCAGCCTCGCGCACCCCACGGCAACGGCCGCCGACGGCCTCCCCGCGGCGAAACCGGCGTTCCTGACCATCCCGGCGATCGGCGTGCGGGCCGACGGGATCACGGACCTCGGGCTGACCCCGGACGGCGCGCTCGAAGTCCCGGGCGACGCCACGACGGTCGGCTGGTTCACCGGCGCGCCGTCGCCCGGGGAGACCGGTCCGGCGGTGCTGGCCGCGCACGTCGACTACAGGCACGTGCCGGGCGCGTTCTCCCGCCTCAAGGAGCTGCGTCCCGGCGAGCAGGCCGAGGTCGGCCGCGCGGACGGCCGGATCGCCGTCTTCACCGTCTACCGCGTCGACCGCTACGCGAAGGCCGCGTTCCCGACCGACCAGGTGTACGGCGACACGCCGGACGCCGAACTGCGGCTCATCACCTGCGGCGGGGCGTTCGACCGGGCGAGCGGCAACTACCTCGACAACGTCGTGGCCTACGCCAGGCTGACCGCCGTCGAAACCTGAGCCAGCTCGATCCCCGTCAGCTCGAGCCGGCGGTAGGTGCGCTCGCCCAGCGACCAGACGTCCAGGACGTCGCCGTCGAGCTCGGGGTGGGCGACGACGAGGTGCTCGCCGCGGTACGCGATGCCCACCGGCAGCCCGGCTTCGAGCTGCCAGCAGAGCTGTTGCTGCTTCGGCGTGAGCCGGCCCGCGTAGCGGTCGCTCATCGCGCGGGCGAGCTGGCCGCGCAGCACGGCCGGGCCGGTCGCCGGGGCGGCCAGCAGCCGCGCGGCGTGGCCGGCCGGGTCGGGGACGGCCTGTTCACCGGGTTCGGGATCACGGACGGCTGCCGTCGGCTCGGCCTGGTCGCGGGCGGGCAGCGCGATGGTGCCGTCCGCGGTGTGGCGCGTCGGGGCGTAACCGGCTTCGCGCAACGCTTCCAGCGTGCCGGCGGCGTCCACTGTGGATGTCAAGACGGTCGGCGCGACCGCGCGCAGGCCGAGTTTGGCGAGCTTGCGGTGCGCGGCGAGCTCGGCCAGCACGGCGGGTTCGCCGACGACGACGCTGGCGACGTCGAGCACCTGCGCCTCGCCGTGCCGCCGCGCGACGTCGTTCACCAGGTACACCAGCGGCTGCGGCAGGTCGCCCGCCGCGATCGAGCGCAGGTCCGCGAGCAGGACGGCGGCCGTCGCGCCCTGGTCGAACGCCCGCCGCACGGACGCCGGGGAGAACCGCCAGCTGGTCGCCGTGCCCTGGGCTTCCCGGTCGGCGACGCGATCCAGCAGCGCGGCGAGCCGGGCGTCGGGCGAGCCGGGCACGATCGCGGTCAGGTCCGTGCCGAACAACGCCGTCGTCCGCGCCCGGGCGACGAGTTCGTCGGTGACCGCGACCAAGCCGTCCGGCCCGAGCAGGGCCCGGCCGGCCGCCGTCGCCGCGCCGTGCGCGACGACGCCGAGCAGTTCGCCCTGCTCCAGGGCGATCCGGACGTGGTCGGCGAAGTCTTCGGCCGGCAGCATCGGCGCGTGCCACCGGGCGAGCTCGGTGAACGCGGCGGCGTCGGTGATCGCGTCGCCGGGGGCCAGGCGCGCCGGCAGCCGCACGACCAGCCGCCGCACCAGCGCCTCGATGTCGACCTCGAACTCCGGTGGCGCCGGGTCCCACCAGGTCGTCAGCAGCAGCCGGTACAGCAACGCGGGTGCCGGCCGGGCCAGCCCGGGGTCCGGCGCGAGCGTGGGCGGCGGCGCCTTCTGACCGCGGCGCGGCACCGGCGGCTCGTCGGCCAGCAGCAGCCCGGCCTGCGTCGCGAGGTCGATGGCCAGCGCGATCTCGGAAGGCGTGCCCCCGGTGTCCTTGGCGACCTTCTTGATCAGCCGGGATCCGATCGTGCCGTCCTTGAGCAGCGGCAACGGTTCGGCGGCGGCCAGGTCGAGGATCGCCGACACGCGGTCGAGCAGCCGCAGCGCGGCGGCCGACGACGCGGACTCCACCGCGTCGGCCCCGAGGTGGGTGACGGCGTACTCGGGCTCGACCGGCGTGAACGGCAGCTGGTGACCCGGGCCGCGTAGGGCGAGCGATACCTCGATCGGCATCGCGATCGTGCCGTAGTACGTGCTGATCAGGAAACCGTGGTCGAACGCCCAGCTCGCCGGGGCCAGCCCCTGGACCTCGGGCACGCCGTCGGCCATGTCCTGCACCAGTTTCCGGCTCTCGGCGGGCGCGGTGGCGAACAGTTCGCGGACGCGGTCGCCGTCGCGGAAGAACTCCACCAGCCCGAGCAGGAGCTGCGGTTTCCGTTCGGTGTCGGGCAGGCCCAGCGCTCGCGACAGCTCCGCCAGCCGGGCCGTGCCGAGCTCTTCGAGCAGGTCGGCGACGGGCCGCCCGAGTCCTTCGGCGCCGAAGCCGGTGCGCCGCAACAGTTCCGGCAGGACGACGCCGTCGTCGTCGCGCCACAGCAGGGCGCGTTCGGCCAGTTCGTCCACAAGGGACACCACGGACCCGGTGCCGAGCAGGTGGGCGACCTCGTCGAGGGGGGCCGGCCGGAGCCCGAGCGCGTAACACACCTGGACGGCGCGGATGACCTGCGCCGGCGGCGTGGGCAACGCGAGCAGGGCGGCGTCGACGGAACCGGCGGACGCGAGCCGGGCCGCGACG
Organism: Amycolatopsis sp. CA-128772; assembly: GCF_002904295.1. Taxonomy (GTDB): domain Bacteria; phylum Actinomycetota; class Actinomycetes; order Mycobacteriales; family Pseudonocardiaceae; genus Amycolatopsis. Next base: position 77,472 of record NZ_PPHG01000092.1, on the reverse strand, counting down.
ACGTCGAGCCGCCGCGGCCACGGTTCTTCGAGGACGTCCGGCCGATGGGCCAGTACCTTCGCCAGTGCGTCCTCGTCCAGGCTCCGGAGCCGGCCGAGCAGTTCGTCGGCGGTGGTCATCGGCTCAGGTTAGATCACCTTTCGCAGGCGACGCCGTCGCCGTCGCGGTCGAGTGCGGGCCGGTAGCCCGGTTCGCCGCGGTGCAGCGGGGCGGCGCCGGCGGCCTTCGCCGCGGAGCAGTTCGCGTAGTAGGCGCTGTGGTCCGGTTCCGGGGCGGGCGCGTCCTCGGTGGTCCGCACGACGGGCGGCGGCTTGGGCGCCGCCTTCGTCGCCGGGGCCGGGGCCTGCGTCGGGGCCTGCGTCGGCTTCGGTGCCGGAGGAACCACCGGCGCCGGCGCGTCGATCGTCCCCTTGCACGGCGGCCCCCACAGCCCGCTGACGGCTTGCTTCGCCGCGGTTTCGACGTCGGCGAGTGCGGGCAACGCGGCCGTTGCGGCGTACTTGAGATATCCCTGCTGAATCGCCGTCGTCGCGTAGTCCTGGCCGTCGGCGAGCGTCAGCGCGATGCCCTGCGCTGTTTCCGCGCCGAGCTTGACGGCTTTGCCGGAAAGCGCCGTGGTGGCCCAGCCGAGCGATTCCGCGGCGTAGCAGCCGGTGCCGGCCGCAGGCGCGGTGACGCCGAGGACGTGCACGGTTCTGCTGCTTCCGTCGCTGCCGTTGACCACGACGGTCGCGCCGTCGGTGACGCCGGCGACGGTGTAGGTGACGACGACCGGCGTCGGCGTCGGTGTCGCGGAAGTGCTGGTGGACGGGGGTGCCGACGACGCCGGCGCGGCGGCGGTGGTGAGCTTCGGCTCGGGGGCCTTCCCGAAGACGGCACCGAGCACGAACAGGACCGCGAACGCGGCCAGGACGATCTTCAGCCAGTTCGGAAAACGCTTCTTCGGCTGCATGCGGGATTTCCTCGTTCCTGGATCGCGACGTGCTGACGGTGTACTCGGGAAATCTGCCGCCGTTGTTACGCGCCGGGCCGTGATCGACCACCAGTCGTTATCCGGCGGATTGTTGCCGTCACGATCACGTCACGAATCACCGTTGCGCGCCGAAAAGCTGTCACAACTCCCGGGCCGGCAGCGACCTGCGGACGTGATCGAATCCCTCCCGTTGCTCGGCGCCGGCGGCCACCCGGCGCACGGCATCGACTTCACCGCCGTGGACGTCCGGACGACCGGCCTGCGCCCCGGGCGCGTCGTCGAGCTCGCCGCGGTGCGGGTCCGCGCCGACGGTTCGTTCGTCGGCGAGCTGTCGACGCTGGTCAACCCCGGACCGGGCGTCCCGCCCGGCCCCGCGCCCGTGCACGGCATCACGCGCGGCGAACTCGACGACGCGCCGTCGTTCGGCGAAGTGCTGGGGCCGCTGCTCGACCTGTGTGCGGGCAGCGTGCTCGTGGCGCACGACCCGGCGTTCGTGAGCGCGTTCCTCGACCGCGAGATCGGGTCGCTCGGCGTCCGGTTGCCGGCCCTGCCGGGTGTTTCGACGCTGGCGGCCGCGCGGTCGGTGGTGCGGCTGCCGAACTACCGGCCGGCCACCGTGGCGCACGCGCTCGGCGTGCCCACCCGGCCCGGGCCGACGGCGTTGTCCGGCGCGCGGGCGGTCGCCCAGCTGGTGACCGGGCTGTTCGGGCGGTACGGCCTGACGTTCGCGTCCCCGCCGGTGCTGCCCGTCCTGCCGCGGTTCGCCGAGGGCCGGCTGCTCCCGCGCGCCGAGACGGGGCCGGCCGAGCCGGGGTGGATGGCCGAGGCCGTCGAGCGGATCACCGCCGACGACGCCTACCTGGACCTGCTCGCCGGGGTGATCGCCGACCAGCACCTCACGCACGACGAGGTGGCGGCGCTGGCCGCGTTGGCGAGCGAGGCCGGGTTGTCCGAGGCGCACGTGCGGGCGACGCACGAGCAGCTGGTGGCGGCGCTGCGCGAGATCGCGGAGCGGGACGGCGTGGTGACTGCGGAGGAGGCGCGCGAGCTGCGGCAGGTGGCGACGGCGCTCGGCGTCGGCCCCGCCGGTGACCTGCGGCCGTCGGTGGGCGGGAAGGCGACGCGGGTGCTGGTGCTGGGCACGACGGTCGAGGCGGACCGGCTGCGGGCGCGGGTCCTCGAGGAGGGCGTCCAGCTGGCGAAGAAGCTGACCGGAAGCGTCACCCACCTGGTGGCTGACCCGTCCGTGCCTGCGAACGAGCCACGGCTGGCCCGGGCGGCCGAGCTGGGCGCGGCGGTGCTCGACGTGCGGGCGGCGCCGGTGGCGCTGGGTTTCGAGGCGCCGCCTGTGTCGCAGGCGGTGGTGTCCGCGCCGGCTTCGAAGCGGGCCGGCGGGCGGATTTTGATGGGCATCGGCCTGGCCTTGATGTTCATCGTGGTTCTGGCGATGTTCGGCGGGACGCCGCTGGCGGTGGGGATCTTCGTGGGCGCGCTCGGAGTTGGTGCGCTGCTCGGCGGGTGGTGGCTGGCCGCGCCCGTGCCGCAGTAGCCCGAGATCGAGAAATCTTGCTCACGGCAGGCGAATCGGTCGCCGGTGAGCGGCTCGCCGCCTACCTGCCCACCTGCGTGGCGGGTGAGGCGGTCCGGTTCACTGGGTGGCATGGCTATTCCGGAGCTCGCGCTGCGGCAGATCGAACGCTGGTGCACGCAGCGCGTCCCCGAGCACCTGCAGGACCGGGTGCGGGTCGAGTGCCGGACGCGGGGTCGTGTGGTGACCATCGTCGAACGGCGGGCGCCGCAGGAGGGGCCCGAGTGGAGCGAACAGAAGGTCGCGCAGCTGCGGCTCGACGAGTTCGGGATCTGGTCCGTGTGGTGGGCCGACCGGAACGGGCGGTGGCTGAGCTACCCCGACGCGCCCGTGGCCAGCACGCCGCCCGCGTTGCTCGACGAGATCGACCGGAACCCCGGCGGCGTCTTCTGGGGCTAGGCCGGCTAGGCCGGCGGCGGGAAGCGCACCTCGTTGCGGTCGATCTTCGCGTGCGCGGCGGCGGCCAGGTCGATGCCGAGGCGGTCCGCCAGCTGCAGCAGGTACAGCGTCACGTCCGCGATCTCGTCCAGCACGTTCGCCGCCAGCGCCGGGTCCTCGCGCCACGCGTCCGACTCCTCCGGCGTCAGCCACTGGAACAGCGAGATCAGCTCGCCCACCTCGCCGGAAAGCGCCATCACGAGGTTTTTCGGGGTGTGGTACGGCTCCCAGGCGCGGGCCGCCGCGAAGCCGCGTAGCCGCTGGGTCACGTCGTCGAAGGTCACGGCGTGATTGTCCTCGATGGTCACGGTGCGCTAACGGCCGTATGGCGGACTGGCGTTGACCGGTGAATCTCTCACTCAATAGGTTGAACTTCGTCGGGATGCTTGCGGGGTCCAAGGCCGGGAAAGGAACGTCTTGAAGTACCTGCGATCCGTCCGCGGCCGCATGCTGGGCATCGCCTTCGTCCCCGGCGGCGCGCTCGTCCTGGTGGCCATCGTGATCGCCGTTTTCCTGGTCCACCAGGCGGTTCGCACCCGCGACCTGGCGATGGAGACGGCGTCCGCCGCGGACCGGACGGCCCGGGCGGTGGTCGCGCTCCAGGGGCAGCGCAGCGCGGCGATGGCTTCGCCCGAACGGCGGAGCGCCGCGTACACGAGTTACACGGTGCGGATCGAGTCCGCCATCGCGGGTTTGCGCGAGTACGCGCGCCACGCGCCGGACGCCGAGTCCGCCTACCAGCAGACGACCGCCGTCGAGCTGCTTTCCGTGGCCGAGGGGATGGATCGCTCCGATTCCCTCGCCTTGGCCGGCCTCGACAACGTGACGCGCGGGTCGTTCACCTCCGCCGTCGCCGCCTACCGGGCCGAACTGGCCCGGGTCGTGCCGCAGCTCACCGAGAGTGGCCGGATGGCGTACGAGTCGCTCACCCGTAGCGCCGATTGGAGCAGGCTGGCGGCGGCCGAGAACGCTTTCACCGCGGCCGAGCCGCTGCCCGTGCCCGAATCCACGTGGCGCAGCTCCGCCTACGCCGTGTCCGAGCAGCTGTGCATGCTCTACGCGCAGCAGAGCCAGTACGCGGTCCAGCTGACCCTCGACGACGGCCGACGCACCCTGGCCGGCGCCCTTGCCGCCGGGACGGCGCTGCTGCTGTTCGCCGGGCTCCTGCTGGTGGTCGTGCGGCGGCTGGTCGCGCGGGTGCCGGTGCCGGTCGTCCCGATCATGGTGCCCACCGTCGGCGCGGCCATCCCGCGGCCCCGCCACGCACGGTCACGACGACCCGGCCTGCCGGAGCCGTGGCCGCTGAAAGCCGTGCTCGACGACCTGCGCCGCCCGTGAGAGGCTCACCGAGAGTCACGGATTACTCCGAAAAGAGCACGCGGTTGGCCCACACGCGCGCTGGTGGCCGTCGGGCACACTGGTGCCCGTGAGTCCCCCCTCGGATCTTCGCCCCTACCTGCGCACATTGGACGCGGAGACGCTGGCGGACCTGCTGCACGCCCAAGCCGAGCGCGATCCCGAGCTGCGGCACTCCCTCGAACTGCGCGCGGCCACCCAATCCGGGGACGTCAGCGAGGCGCACCGGCTGCTGGACACCGCGGTCACCGACGGGAACGTCGAGTACACCGCGAAGATCGGCGCGGTCCTCGACACGCTGCAGCGGATGCTCGACGCCGGCAGCCGCGCCGACCTGGCCCCGCTGGCCCGGCGCACGGTCGACGACATCGGCGAGGTGCTGGAGCAGTCGGGCGACTACGCCGGCGACCTCGCCGACCGGCTGGACCGCGCGGTCGAGCTGTACGCCCGCGCCTGCGCCGCCCGGCCGCCGGACCCGGAGAAACTGGCCGACTGGATCCTCGAGGTCGAGTTCGACGGCCCCGGCCGGCCGGTGATCGACCTCGCCGAGTTCGCCACGGCGCTGGGCGAGCCGGGGCTGCGGCGGATCAAGTCCACTGTGGACGACGTGCTGGCGGCGAACGGGCCGGGACACCGCCGTGACGTGGCCGAACGGCTGCGTGAGCAGCTGGCCGAGGTGCTCGGCGACGTCGACGAGCTGGTGGCGATCCTGTCGGCCAAGCCGCCGCGGGTGGACGTCAGCCTCAAGATCGTCCGGGTGCTGCGGGCCGCCGGGCGGCACAGCGAGGCCATCGCGCACGCCGCCCGCGCGCTCACCCACGACAAGCAGCCGCCGGCACCGGAGCCGGAAAGCGATACCTCCCGCCGGCGCAAGGAGTTCGACGCCGAGCCGGGTCGCGAGACGTTCGCCGCCCTGCGCGACGCCGCGACGGCCGAAGGGAAGTGGACGCTGCAGCGCCGGGAAGCGCTCGCCGGCCTGCGCGAACGCGCCGCCGAGGGTGCCGAGCGAGCCGACGAGCTGGTCCGGGTCCTGCTCGACGACGGCCGTCCCGACGAAGCCTGGCGGGCCTGCGTGCGGTTCGGGGCGTCCGCGGAGCTCAAGCTAGAACTGGCGGAGCGGCGCGCGGCCGAGCACCCGGCGGAGACGATCCCGGTGTTCCGCGACCACGTCGACGAGCTCATCGAACGCAAGGACCCACAGGCCTACCAGGAAGCCGCGCGCCGGCTGAAGCTGTTGCGCACCTTGCACAAGCGGGCCGGGACGCCGGACGAATTCACCGCTCACCTGGCCGCGCTGGTGGAAAACCACCGGCGGAAAACCCGGTTGATCACGGAAATCCGGGCCGCCCGGATCGCCTTGCCAAAAGCCGTAACCTCCCCCCGCACCCCTCGTTGACCCGGGAGAACCGGTGATTCACGTGCACCGGGACATCGTGAGCGCGCCAAGGCGTCGCGGTGGCCCAGTTCCGCCGTCCGGCTCGGCGCCTCCCCGCCGGGCAAGCGGCGGGACCCGCGCCAGGGCCACCGCGACCCGCTCGCGGTGAAGTGAAAGCATGAAGCCATGAGCCCGGTCAGTCGCGCCCGCAAGAAGGCACCGCAGCCCGTCACGCACAGCGTGACCGGCCTGTTCAAGGACGTCCTGAACGACTTCTCGGCGCTGGGCGCCGACCCCGCGCCGGTCGACGTCGAGCTGCTGGCCTCCGAGGTGCTGGGCCAGTTCCACGACCTGCCCGTCGAGGACGGCGAGGAACCGCTCGGCCTGGAGCTCATCGCCTTCGCACAGCGCAAGATCACGCCGGGTGCCGCCGCGGTGCTGGCCGCGCTGAAGGTCGTCGCCGAGACCGACGTCGAGCGCAAGGCCGCCGACGCCGGCCTGCAGGTCGTCCTCGGCCGCGGCATCCCCCAGCCCACCTGGGCCGGCGGGCTGGGCCGGGTCACCGCCGGCGAGTGCTGGCGCACCGGCGACGTCTTCGGCGACGAGTCGTCCCTGCTCTGCGTCTTCTCGCACGGCGACCAGGCGTACGGCCTGCTCGCGCTGCTCGACTACACCGAGGGCGGCCGCGTGCGCGACCTCGTCGTGATCGACGGGCCGGCCGATGTCATCGGCGAGATGCGGGAGCAGTCCGACGCCGACCCCGAGCTGGTCGTCTTCGAGGCCGTCGACCCGGCCGAGGCCCACCGCCTGATCGCGGACGGCCTCGCCGCCACCGACCACCTCGACGAGGCCGACGTCAGCGAGGACTACGCGCGCTTCCACGCCGTCGCGCTGACCTGGTGCCGCGCGCTTCCCGAGCCCGCGCTGGTGCCCGAGGTGGCCGAGTGGTCCGAGGCCGAACGCGCCGCCGTCGTCGAGCAGTTCGTCGCGGCGAGCGGGGAGGAGGCCGGCGCCGCCCGCGCGATCGGCGCCCTGCTGCTCGAACACGGCCTGCGGACGGACCCGGGCAACCCGCTGCGCGTCGGGCCGGAGAAGATCGCGCGCTTCCTCGAGGGTCTCCTGGGCGGGGAGTACGAGCTCGACGCCGACCACGAGGACGCCGTGGAGCCGGTCGTGCTGGCCTGGGTGCAGTGGACGGGCGAGCGGGCGCACCTGACCGAGACCGCGATCGCCGCCCTCGACGAGGCCGTCCAGGACTACCTGAGCGAGTACGCCGACGAGGACGACTCCCCGCTGGAGCGCTACTTCGCCGACACCAGCGAGCTGTCGCCGACCGAACTGGCCGACGCGCTGGAGCGCCGGATGTTCGCCGTGCCGACGCTGACCACCGAAATCGACGAGGAAGAGGTCGACCTCGACCCCAACGACCCGGAGCAGCGCCGGGCGCTGGTCATCGCCGAGGCCGACGAGGACGAGGAAGAGCAGCGGCTGATCCTGCGCGCGACCATCGTCGACCAGCTGTGGGACAACGAGCCCGCCGACGTCTGGCTGGCCGCCGAGCGCCTGCAGGAGGGCGAGCTGGACCGCGACGAGATCTTCGAGCAGCTGATCGACGCGCTGGAAAACAGCCTGCTGGACGCGGAAAGCCTCGAATACGACGCCGACGCCTACCTCGAGGCGCTGGCCGGGCTCTGACGAATCAGGGGAGGGGGCCTGCCGGTTCGGCGGGCTTGCCCTTGCGGCGGCGCTCCTGCAGCCGGTCGTCGAAGTCGACGACGAACGTTCCGGCGGCCATCGCGATCAGCAGGGCCAGACCGAGCACCGCACCGACCCACGTGAGGATCATCGCGAACATCGTGGGCCTCCTCCCCAGCTCAGAGCCGTTTTCTTGACTCCTTCAGGGTCGCTTTCGCGGCGGACGCCCGGTATCGGCCAACCGGTTACGCCTGAACGGGCCGCCTCGGCCGATCGGCCGGATTCCGGCGCGGAGAGTCGCCGAGCCGCAACGAATCGTGGCCGCGCGCTCGCTCACCGTGGAAATGCGCGGCATGTGGGTGACAGGCCGCGTGACCAGCCCGCCGACCGGCGTCAGAGCTTGCGCAGGCGCACCCGGTTGATGGCGTGGTCGCAGTCCTTGCGCAGCACCAGCGTCGCCCGCGGCCGGGTCGGCTTGATGTTCTCCATCAGGTTCGGCTCGTTGATCGAGTGCCACAGGTGCCGCGCCTCGGCGCGGGCCTCGTCGTCGGGCAGGCCGGCGAAGTGGTGGAAGTGCGACGCCGGGTCCGCGAACGCGGTGTGCCGCAGCTCCAGGAACCGCTCGACGTACCAGCGCTGGATGTCGTCGGTGTGCGCATCGACGTAGATCGAGAAGTCGAACAGGTCGGACACCATCAGCCGCGGGCCCGGCTGCAGCACGTTCAGGCCCTCGACGATCAGGATGTCCGGCTGCTGCACGACCTGCTCCTGGCCGGGCAGGATGTCGTAGGCCAGGTGCGAGTACACCGGCGCGGCGACGCGCTCGGCACCCGATTTGACCTCCGTGACGAACCGCAGCAGCGCGCGGCGGTCGTAGCTCTCCGGGAAGCCCTTGCGGTGCATGATCCCGCGCCGCATCAGCTCGGCGCGCGGGTACAGGAAGCCGTCGGTGGTGACCAGGTCGACGCGCGGGTGGTCCGGCCAGCGGGCGAGCAGCGTGCGCAGGATGCGGGCGGTGGTCGACTTGCCGACCGCCACGCTCCCGGCGATGCCGATCACGAACGGGACCTTCGTGCCGCGGGAGTCGTCACCGAGGAACGTCGTGGTCGCTTCGTAGAGCCGCTGGCGCGCAGCGACCTGGAGGTTGATCAGGCGGGAGAGCGGCAGGTAGACGTCGGCCACCTCGGCCAGGTCGACCTGCTCGCCGAGACCGCGCAGCCGCAGCAGCTCGGCCGCGGTCAGCGGCAGCGGAGTCGAACTCCGCAGTTCTTTCCATTGTTCCCGGTGCAGCTCGACATACGGGCTGAGTTCGCGGACCCGGGTCATCGCACACTCCTCCGGCCGTCGCCTGCACTGGCGGACGTTCACCTGCCTGTCAACGGTAGGGCTTGCGGCCGGTTAAAGCGCTGTGATGAAGTCCACCTCCCATCAGGGGGTGATCACTGAGGGTGACGGCTTCCGAAGACCTCGTCCCAGGCCGCCGCGACCTGCCGGGCGCACGTCGCGGGGTCGACGCCGCCGACGCCGGTGCCGAGCCCCGGCATCGCGATCGTGTCGATGGACTCCCGCACCGGGCCGTGGTCGAGCCGGCCGTCGCGCCACGTCAGGAAGACCGCGCGGGCGGCGAGGTAGGGGTGGACGGTGTCGGCGGGCAGCCGCTCGCCGGGCTCCCGCATGGTCGGCGCGCTGATCAACCACGCCGGCTCGGCCTCGCCCGTCGGCACCACCACGGCGTCGCCGATCGGCAGCTCACCGCCGTGGAAGGCCAGGACAGCGCTGCGGACGCCCTGCTCCACGCCGGGGAACGCCCGCGCGTAGACGGCGTCGATCCCGCCGCGCATCCAGCCGTAGGAGTTGGCCGGGCTCACCACCGCCTGGGCGACGACGTCGAGCACCGAGCCGCGGTGCACCCGGACCCGGCCGGCCAGCTTTTCCGCAGCGGCGGTCCAGGCCTCGGCGAGGGGGGCATCGACGGCGCACAGCACCAGCTCCGGTGCGCGAGGGGCGATCGGCGGCTGCGTGCCCTCACGTCCGGTGTGCGTGCCCGATTCGGCGGTCACGCCTTCAGCATCGCAAAAAATGCCACCCGGCGTAACCGGTTCCCGTACCGGCTGTCCGAGTGAATGTCGCCACGGCCGGGCCCCGTAGCCTGGGGCCTGTGTCACGGATCGCATACTTCGGCCCCCGAGGGACCTTCACCGAACAGGCCGCGCGGGTGCTCGCCGCCGCCGGCGAAGAACTGATCCCGGTCGAAACCGTCCGGCTCGCGATGACGGCCGTCCGCGAAGGCCGGGCGGACGCGGCGTGCGTCCCCATCGAGAACTCGGTCGAAGGCGTGGTGCCCACCACGCTCGACGCGCTCAGCGAGTCGACCCCGCTGGTCGCCGTGGCCGAGACCATCCTGCCGATCCACTTCAGCGTGCTGACCCGGCCCGGGACGGCGGAGATCCGGACCGTCGCCAGCCACCCGCACGCGCTGGCCCAGGTCCGCGAGTGGCTCGAAGTGAACCTGCCGGGCGCGCACCCGGTCGCCTCGTCGTCGACGTCCGCCGCCGCGGTCGGCGTGCTGGAGGGCGACTTCGACGCGGCGGTCTGCGCCCCGGTCGCGAACGAGCACTACGGCCTCGAGGTGCTGGCCACCGAGGTCGCCGACGTCACCGACGCGGCCACGCGGTTCCTGCTGGTCCGCGCGCCGGGGGAGCTGCCGGAGCCGACCGGCGCGGACCGGACGTCCGTGGTCGCCGCGGCCGCGAACCGCACCGGCACGCTGGCCGAGCTGCTCACCGAGCTGGCCAGCCGCGGCATCAACCTGACCCGGCTCGACGCCCGGCCGACCCGCAACAACTTCGGCGAGTACCGCTTCTTCATCGACTTCGAGGGGCACGTGGCCGAGCCGCGGGTCCTCGACGCGCTGACGGCGTTGCGCCGGCACTGCCGCCACCTGCGGTTCCTCGGCTCGCACCCGCGCGCCGACGGGACCCGCACCACGATCGAGCCCGGCTTCGGCAACGACGACTTCGTCGAAGCCGCCGTGTGGGCCGACGCGGTGCGCAAGGGAGACCAGGCGTGAGGCTGCTGCTCATCCGCCACGGCCAGACCGACGGCAACGTCCGCGGCGCGCTCGACACCGCGCTGCCCGGCCCGCCGCTGACCGACCTCGGCCGCGCGCAGGCCGACGACCTCGCGGCGCGGCTGTCGGGCGAGCCGATCATCGCCGTCTACGCGTCGCAGGCGACCCGCGCCCAGCAGACCGCGTCGCCGCTGGCCGCGCGGTTCTCGATGGACGTCCAGATCGTCGACGGCGTGCACGAGGTCGTCGCCGGGGACCTGGAGGGCGCGACCGACCACGAGTCGATCCGCACCTACATGGAGACGGTCCGGCGCTGGACGCTCGGCGAGCTGACGCCGTCGCTGCCCGGCGGAGAGAGCGGCACGAGCGTGCGGACGCGGATGCTGGACGCCGTCGGCCGGCTGCGCGCGAAGCACGAGCAGGCCGACCCGGACGGAGTGATCGCCCTGGTCAGCCACGGTGGCGCGATCCGGCTGGCCGGCGAATGGCTGGCCCCGAACGTGCACGCGGACGTGGCCAACGCGGCGCTGATCCCGAACACCGGCCTGGTGGAGCTGGACGCCCGGCCGGAGGGTCAATGGCGCTGCCTGACCTGGGTCGACACCCCGCTCTGATCGTCACGAAAGTGTGATCCCGTCACGTTTAGAACACGTTTGGTGGGGAATTTACGAGTTCGAACCAACCCGCCCCGCGATTCGCACGTCTACCCCGTAGCACCACATCAGGGAGGCGATTGACATGGCTCGGACCAAGCTCACCCGGTTGTTCCCGGTCGTCGCGGCTTCGGCGGGCGTCCTCGCGCTTGCCGCCTGCGGCAGTGGCGGCACCACGCCGGCGGCAAGCAGCTCGACGCCGTCCTCGGCGTCGCCCACCGCCACCACCACGGTCACCACGGCCACCTCGAGCCCGGCGAGCTCGGCCCCGGCCGCGCCGCCGGTCGCCCAGCCCGCGGACAACGGGCTCTGCAAGGCCGGCGACGTCAAGCTGTCGCTCGGCCAGGGCGACGCCGGCGCCGGATCGCGGTACCGGCCCCTGCTCATCACGAACTCCAGCGCGAAGCCGTGCACCATCCAGGGCTTCCCCGGCGTGTCCTACGTGGCCGGCACCGACGGGCACCAGGTCGGCAAGGACGCGTTCCGCGAGGGCGGCAAGGGCAACGCCGTCAAGCTGAACCCCGGCCAGACCGCGGCCGCCGACATCCAGTTCGTCAACGTGGGCAACTTCGACCCGGGCGCCTGCCAGCCGACGCAGGTCAAGGGCCTGCGGATCTACCTGCCGCAGGAGACCGCGTCGAACTTCGTGCCGGACGAGGGCACGGGCTGCGCCGGCACGAAGATCCCGGGCAACCAGCTCGCGGTGAAGACGGTCCACCCGGCCTAACCCCGGACCCCGCCCCACCACCACCCTCAACGGACGGCGGCTCAGATTCTGCCGCAGATTTCCTTCGCCTGAGTCAGGTGCCGCTGGCCGGAGATGTCGTTGAAGTGCAGGCTCAGCACCATCCGGCTGACGCCGTCGATGTGGTCGGCCAGCGGCTGGTAGTTGGCGTTGACCTGGGCGGCGGCCGCGGACAGCTCGCGCGCCGCCATCATCCGGTGCAGCCGCTCGGACGTGAGCCCTGGCGTCAGGGACGGCTGCGCGTCCTGGCTCGTGTCGGGCAGCTCGCCCACCCGGTCGAGCGCCTGGCACGCCGCGACGGCGTCGTCGAGCGCGCCCGCGTGCACGCCGGACAGGCCCCAGAGCAGGCCGAGCACGCTGCCGCCGAGCACGAACCCGGCCACCGCGCACAGCACCAGCAACCGGCGGGACGGGGGCGGCGGCGAGGGTTCGGCCGAAGACTCGTCGAAGTCGGGATCGGCGTCGGTGCCGGTCCCCGGGTCCACGGTGTACATGACTGCCTCCTCACCACCTGGGTGAGGAGCTATTTCAGCTCACAATCCGGGATCGTGGTGCGTCAGCGCCGCGGCTGAGTCCGATTCGTCACCGAGGGAGAACCGCCGCAGCGCCGCGAACGCGAACACGGCGATGGCCAGCATGGCCACGCCGGAGACGGCGAACGTCCGCGCGGCCGTGCCGAGCCGCTCGGTCAGCACGCCGCCGAGCAGCGCGCCCAGCGGGATCGCGCCCCAGACGACCGTGCGCCAAACCCCGAGCACCCGGCCGAGCAGCGCGCCGGGCACCAGCGTGTGCCGGGCGGTCGCGAGCACGACGTTGACCGCCACCACCGCGGCCGCGAACAGGGCGAACAGGGCCGCGCTCGCGACCGGCGAGCGCACCAGGCCCATCCCGCCGAACCCGATCCCGCAGCCGGCGATCCCGCCGGCGACGACCGGGAGCCGGCCGGCCGCCCGTACCAGCCGCGGGGCGGTGCCCGCGCCGATCAGCCCGCCGATCCCGCCGGCGAACGCGAAGAACCCGAAGGTCGCGTCGGACAGGTGGAGGTCCTGCAGCGCGTACAGCACCAGCTGCGCCTGCGCGAGCTCGCTGACCAGGCTGAGCAGCCCGGCGACGACGACCAGTCGCAGCAGTAGCGGGTGCCCGCGCAGCCAGCGCAGGCCCGCGGCCAGCTCGGTGCGCAGCTTCGCCGCCCGGACCGGCGGTTCGGCCTGCCCGCGGTAGGTGCCCGCCAGGCCGAGCAGAACCGCGGCCGCGATCGCGAACCCCGCGGAGTTGAGGACGAACGGGAAGGCGGCGAAGAGCGCGAACGCCAGGCTGCCGACCGGGCCGCCGAGGAACGTCTGGCCGACGATTTCGCACGCCTGCAGCTTGCTGTTGGCCGCGTCGAGCGAGCCGTCACCGACGACCGCGGGGATCAGCGCGTTCGCCGCGCTGTCGGCGATCGTCTCGGCGGTGCCGATGATCAGCGCGACCAGGTAGACGAGCCAGATCGTCATGCCGCCGGCGGCGACGAGCACGGCCAGCACGCCGACCGCGACCGCGCGGGCGGAGTTCGCGACGATCATTGCCCGCCGCCGGTCGATCCGGTCGACCAGCGCACCGGCGACGGCGGCGAACAGCAGCCAGGGCAGGAACTGGGTGGCGGACAGCCCGGCGATCAGCACCGGATCGCGGGTCAGCGTCGTCGCCAGCAGGGGCAGGGCCACCTTGCCGATGCCGTCGCCCAGGTGGGACGCGGCGCTCGACGTCAGCAGCCACCTGAGTCTTCGGGTTCGGTCCATCGGGGCCCCCGGCACGTATCGCTGTCACCCAGTGACTTCGGGTAAAAGGATAAGGGCCGCATCACCCGGTTGTGGTCACGGTGTCACCACCAGTGCTCAGCCCCAGCCGAGTTCGTGCAGGCGAGCGTCGTCGATGCCGAAGTGGTGGCCCAGCTCGTGCACGACGGTGATGAGGACCTCCTCGACGACCTCGTCCTCGTCCTCGCACATGGCCAGGATCGGCTGCCGGTAGATCGAGATCCGGTCCGGCAGCACCCCGCCGTACGACGAGGTCCGCTCGGTCAGCGCGATGCCGTGGTAGAGCCCGAGGATGTCCGGCGCCTCGTCGTTGAACTCCTCGACGAGCACGACGACGTTGTCCATCGCCTTCGCGAACTCGGGCGGCACCTCGTCCAGGGCTTCGGAGACCAGCTCTTCGAACCGCTCGCGGCTCATCTCGACGGGCATCAGCTGCTCGGCTTCGTCGAGGGCGCGGCGGAGTTCGAGGGCGCGGCGGAGTTCGACGGCGGAGCGGAGTTCGACGTGGCCGGGCCGCCGCCGCCGTCCGACGGCGGGCCACCGTCCGACGGCGGGCCGCCGTCCTGGGGCCGGCCGCCGTCGGGACCGCCCGGGGCGGCCTTGATGCTGCCGGTCACCGCCTGCAGGCCGCTCTTGTCGGGCAGGGCCGAGGCCACCTTGCAGTTGACCTTGGTCGAACCGGCGTCCCAGCTCTCCTGCTCCCGCAGGTCCCAGGTCAGGACCAGCTTCTTCGCGTCGAGGTCGGCGCCGCCGGTGTAGTCGGCCGACGCCTTGGTGCACTCGGTGTCGAGCCAGGCCTTCTGGTCGTCCTGGGAGGGGTAGCCCTCCTTGAACTTCGTCTTGAGGTCGAGGGTGGCGATGATCTCGTACGAGTGCGGCTTGGTGCAGTCGATCGGGTCGCCGACGCCCTTGCCGAGCAGCGCCAGGCAGGTGCCCGGCTCGAAGACCAGCGACTGGTCCTGGTCCTTCGCCGGCCCGGTCGTCGGCAGCAGCTTGCCGCCGGGGCCGGCCCACTGCAGGCCGCACCGCAGCTGGCGGTCGCCGTCGTCCCACTGCGACGGCGTCGGGCGCAGCAGGTTCGTGGTGAGCTTGCCGTACGGGTCGAGCTTGTGCCCGAGGTACGGCTTCACGTCCGCGGTGCACTTCTGCTGCGCGATCTGCTGCCACTGGTCAAGCGACGGCACGGGCGCGCCGGCCGGGAACTGGGCGCCGATGTCCACCAGCGTCGTCACCTCGAACAGGTGCAGCTGGGTGCAGGCCACCTTGTGTGCGTCGCTCGCGTCCGGATTGTCCCAGGTCAGGCAGCTGCCGGGCGGGGAGTGGAACGCTTCTTCGGCGGCCGGGGACAGCTTGCCCGTCCCGCCGCCGGCCCCGCCGGTGATGCCGTCGCTCCACGAGAACACGACGCTGAGGGCGAGCGCGATGAGCGCGCCCGCGAAGATCCCGCCCATCACGACGCGGGTGCGCAGCGTCTGCGTGGCGGTGGGGAACCGATCGGCGCTGGGAGACATCGCAGTCCATGATGCCCGCGCCGCGCATGACGTGCGCGATCCGGGTTGGTTAGGGTGGGTCACGGGTTCGTGGTGGCCGGGATTACGGAGCGCACATGACGCAGGACAACAACACTGGGGACCAGCCGCCCCCCGAGCCGCCGAAGCGCGGCTCGATGAGGTTCCAGGACGCCAACACCCAGCCCCGCGAACCCTCGCTGGCCGAGCAGCGTGCCCGCCGGCAGGCGCTCGTCGACGAGGAGCGCAACGAGGAGCTGGCTCGCAAGGCGGACGCCAAGGCGGCCACGCGGCGGAAGAGCCTGATCGGCAGCGGTGTCACGGTCGGCCTCGTCGGCCTGGTCGCGACGTTCTACACGGTGGCCAAGCCGGAAGGTGACGTCACCGCCGTCTGCACCGACTCGAACGGCGTCGTCCAGAACGACGACTACTGCGACGACAACTACGTCTCGAGCCACGGGGGCTACCACAGCGGCGGCTTCCTGTTCCTGCCGATCCCCGGCGGCGGCTACAACAGCTACCGCTACAACTACGGCGGCACCGGCGTGATCGGCCAGCGGGTGGCCGGTGGCAGCTACGACGCGCCGTCGGCCCGCACCAACGTCACGACGAAGTCCGGCAAGTCCGTCCAGCGCGGCGGCTTCGGCATCAGCGGCAAGAGCGGCAGCGGCGGCAGCGGCAAGAGCGGGGGATCGTAGGTGTACCGGGATCGGCGTGAGCCGCGGCGCGACTGGCAGCGGATCGTCGAAGAGCAGGGGCTCGTCTACGGCACGCCGGCCCGCGACAGCAGCGGCCGGGTGCGGCCGTACTGGGACGAGTCGGTGCACTACGTCTTCGACATGGACGAGGTCCTCTCGCTGGAGGCCGACGTCGAGCTGCTGCACTCGATGTGCCTGGAGGCCGTCGACAACGTCGTGACGACCGAGGGCTACCGGCGGTTCGGCATCCCCGAGTGGGTCTGGCCGCACATCGCCGAGTCGTGGAAGCGGCAGGACCCGCACGTCTACGGCCGGTTCGACCTGCGCTACGACGGCAAGTCGCCGGCCAAACTGCTGGAGTACAACGCGGACACGCCGACGACGCTGCTCGAGGCGTCGCTGCTGCAGTGGCACTGGAAGACCGACGTCTTCCCGGACGACGACCAGTGGAACTCGATCCACGAGAAGCTCGTCGAGCGGTGGTCGCAGCTGCAGGGCAAGCTGCCGTCCAACGAGCTGCACTTCACCTGGTCGGCGGCCGATCCGTCCGGTGAGGACAACGTCACCACGGCGTACCTGCAGGAGACGGCGGCCGAGGCCGGCCTCGACACGGTGGGCCTGGCGATCGAGGAGATCGGCTGGGACCCGGTGCTCAAGCGGTTCGTCGACCTCGAAGAGTCGCAGATGGCGACCGTGCTGAAGCTGTACCCGTGGGAGTGGGTGGTCGACGAGGAGTTCGGCCGCCACGCCGTCGAGTCGCTGCCGCGGACGCTGTGGATCGAGCCGCTCTGGAAGATGATCCTCTCCAACAAGACGCTGCTGGCGATCCTGTGGGAGAACTACCCGGGCCACCCGAACCTGCTGCCCGCGTTCGCCGACGACCCCGGCATCCTCACCGAGTACGTCCGGAAGCCGAAACTGGGCCGCGAGGGCGCGAACGTCCAGATCGTCGCGACCGGCTACGAGACCCAGACGGACGGCGTGTACGGCGCGGAAGGCTTCGTGTACCAGGCGTTCGACCCGCTGCCCGAGTTCGACGGCTACCGGCCGGCGCTGGGCGCGTGGATCGTCGGCGACAGCTCCGCCGGCCTGGGCATCCGCGAGACCGGCGGCCTGGTGACCGACGACGGTGCGGCATTCGTCCCACATCGCATCGTCGAGTCGTGATAGAACACCCCATCGCTGACTTCTTGGGAGAAAACTCGTGACCTCGACCCTTGCGCTGTCCGACACGTTCGGCTCCGACCTCGTGCGGGGGATCGGCGCGATCCTGCTGTACGGCGTCATCGGCCTGCTGCTGATGTTCGCCGGCTTCTACGCGATCGACTGGACCACCCCGGGCAAGCTGTCGAAGCTGGTGACCCAGGGCCTGCCGAACGCGGTGATCGTGACGGCGTCCGGAATGCTTTCGATGGCGTTCATCGTCGTCGTGGCGATCTTCAACTCGGCCAGCGACCTGACTGAGGGCTTGATCACCTCGCTGGTCTACGGCCTGCTCGGGATCATCGTCCAGGTGGTCGCGGTCCGCCTGCTGGAGTGGGCGACCCGCATCGACGTGGCCTCGACGATCGAGAGCGAGAAGTTCGCCCCGGTGAGCATCGTGGTCGCGGCGGCGCACATCGGCCTGGGCCTGGTGGTGGCGGTCGGCATCTCCTGATGCTGGCTGCGCTGGTCCGTTCGCACTAGCGTGGGGGCCGTGCGCCTGCTGAGGACACCGGACGACCGGTTCACGGACCTGCCCGACTTCCCCTTCGAGCCCCGCTACGCCGACTTGGCGGACCCGAACGGCGGCGTGATCAGAGTGGGTTACGTGGAGGCAGGCCCAGCGGACGGCCCGGTGGTCCTGCTCCTGCACGGCGAGCCGAGCTGGTCGTACCTGTACCGCAAAATGCTGCCGGTCTTGGCGACAGCGGGCTTGCGCGCAATCGCCCCGGACCTGGTCGGCTTCGGCCGATCGGACAAGCCGGCCGACGTGGCCGACCACAGTTACGCCCGCCACGTGGAGTGGATGCGAGCATTCGCATTCGACACACTGGGCCTGAAGGACGTAACCCTGGTCGGCCAGGACTGGGGCGGATTGATCGGCTTGCGAATGGTGGCTTCATCACCATCGCGATTCGCAGGAGTGGTGGCGGCGAACACGGGCCTCCCGACGGGTGACGTCGACATGCCCCCGGAGTGGCACGCATTCCGCACGGCGGTCGAAAAGGCCCCACTGCTGGACGTCGGCCGGTTTGTTCAATCGGGCTGCCGATCAAGGCTTTCCGAGGCCGAGCGCGCGGCGTACGACGCACCGTTTCCGAACGAGATGTACAAGGCGGGCCCAAGGGCAATGCCATCATTGGTGCCGTACCGCCCGGACGACCCGGCATCATCGTCGAACCGCGCGGCTTGGAAGACGCTGACGGAACTGGAAATTCCCTTCCTGGTGGCATTTTCCGACGGCGACCCGATAACGGCAGGAATGGCCCCGATCCTGCGGAGGTCGATGCGCGGCGCGCAGGGCCGGGAGCACCCGGTGATCGCCGACGCGGGACATTTTCTGCAGGAGGACAAGGGCGAGGAGCTGGCGGAACACGTGGCGAGATTCGTCCGCGGCTGACGGAGAAGCCCCCGAATCCCACGCTACCGGAGGGCACCGACAAAACCGGCGGCCGGCGGCGGAGTTGCCCACAGCGGGCGCAAACCAGCGGCCGGCAGCTCAGGCCGGGCAAGGACGTCACCAGACCTCCCCCGCCCCTCATCCCAGCCGCTCTTCAGTCGACGGTCGGGTTTGTCAAGGCACGCTTTCCCGCCTTGACAAACCCGAGCGTCGACTGAAAATCCCACCGGAGGGGCGGGGGAGGTTGGACCCGCTCTGCCGCGGCAGAGAATTCACCCGCGGCAGAATCAAAAGAATGTCCTCGCCGGACGGGCAGGCTCTGGGATGACCACCCAGCTCCTCAATCGAGGTCGATCACGATCTTCCCGTGCACGTGCCGTCCCGCCTGCAGCTCCGCCGCCTGGCGGATCTGCTCGATCGGGAACGTCGCCGCGATCGGTACCCGTACGCGGCCCGCCGCCACCAGGCGTTCGAGCTCGTTCAGCGCGCCCACTGGGGCGTTTGCGCCGTTGGCTGCCCGTGCCCCTTCGACCTGGGCGGCGATGGTGCAGATCCGGTCGGGGCGGACGCCGAGTTCGCGTGCGGTGTGGGCCGTCTCGGTTCCGTGCAGGTCGATGGCCGCGGTGAGGCCGCCGGGTGCGAGGGTGCGGATCCGGTCGGCCAGGCCGGCTCCGTAGGTGACCGGCTCGGCGCCCAGGTCGCGCAGGAAATCGGCCGATGTCGGCGAGCCCGTTCCGAGGACGCGGGCTCCGGTCATCCGGGCCAGCTGGACAGCGAACACTCCGACGCCGCCGGCCGCGCCGCCGATCAGCACCGTGTCCTGCGGGCCCGGGGTGACCACCGCGAGGGCGGCGGATGCCGTGCGGCCGGCGATTGCGAGGGTGGCGGCCGTGTGGTCGTCGACGCCGTCGGGGGTGGGGTGGGCCTCGTTCGCCGCGGTCTCGCCGGCCGCGTCGACGACCACGAAGCCGGCGACCGCGCGGGACAGCGCGCCGCCGAACACGCGGTCGCCCGGGGCGAAGCCGGTCACGCCGGCGCCGACCTGGTCGACCACGCCCGCGTAGTCGGTCCCGAAGCCGGCCGGGAGGCGCAAGCCGAACCGGGCGGCGGTGTCCGCGTCGGCGGTCATGATCCAGTCCATCGGGTTGAGGCCGGCCGCGGTGACCCGCACCCGGACCTGCCCCGGGCCGGCCTGGGGCGCCGGAACCTCGTGGAGGTCCAGGACCTCCGGGCCGCCGAACGACGTGAGCCGGACCGCCGTGCTCGTGCTCGTCGACGGCCGGCTGTGCTGCTGCTGCATGGACGCCTGCCTCCTTGGCGCGGTGAAACGGACTATGCTCCGTTTACCTGAGTCAACCTAGCACAACCGGAGCGTGATCCGTTTTGGCCGAAGGGGAGTCGCGTACCGCGCGGGCGGACGCAGCCCGCAACCGGGACCAGTTGCTCGCGGTGGCGACGCGCATGTTCGCGTCGGCCGGCGCCGAGCCGCCGATGCGGGCGATCGCCCGCGAGGCGGGGGTCGGTATCGCCACGCTCTACCGGCACTTCCCGACCCGTGAGGCGCTAGTCGACGCCGTCTACCGGGACCAGGTCGGGCGGCTGACCGCCGGCGCCCGCGAGCTGCTCGGCCGGCTGGCGCCGGCCGCGGCGATGCGGCGCTGGATGGACCTGTTCGGGGACTGGATCGCGACCAAGAACGGCATGCTCGACACGCTGCTCGCGATGATTGAGGCGGGCGAAATCGCCCACGCGCAGACCCGGACCGAGCTGCTGGCGGCCATCTCCGCCGTCCTCGACGCCGGCCGGGCGGCGGGGGACCTCCGCACCGACGTCACCGCCGAGGACATCGCCGCCGCCCTCATCGGCATTTTCACCGTGGCTCCCCGGCCCGCGCAGGCGGCCAGGGCCGGCCGCCTGCTGGACCTGCTGATGGACGGGCTCAGGCGGCCGGCCTGAGCCCGGGCTCGGTCGTTCAGAGGGCCGCGTGCGTCGCCGCCAGGGCGTCCACCAGGATTTCCAAGCCCTCCTGAGCCTCCTCCGCGGTGAGGGTCATCGGGGGGCCCAGCCTCAGCACGTTGCCGTGCAGGCCGCCCTTGCCGATCAGCAGGCCGCGCTTCTTCGTCTCCTCCAGCATCCTGGCCGCCGCCGGGACATTCGGTTCCGTCGTGCCCGGTTTGATCAGCTCGACGCCGATCATCAGGCCCTTGCCGCGGACCTCGGCCACCAGCGGTGATGCCGCCGCCCGGAGGCCGGACAGCAGCTGCGTGCCCCGGGCCGCGCAGTTCGCCTGGAGGTCGTGGTCCTTGATGTAGTCCAGGACCGCCGTGGCTCCCGCCATCGAGACCGGGTTGCCGCCGAACGTCGAGAACGACTGGGCCTGGAAGCAGTCCAGGACGTCTCCCCGGGCCACGACGCCGCCCACCGCCAGGCCGTTGCCCAGGCCCTTGGCGAACGTCATCATGTCCGGCGTCACGCCGTGGGCGTCGATGCCCCAGAAGTGCTCGCCCGTGCGGCCCCAGCCGGTCTGGACCTCGTCGGAGACGAACAAGACCCCGTAGGAGTCGAGGACCTCCTTCATCGCCCGGAACAGGCCGTCCGGGGGAAGGCTGAAGCCGCCGACGCCCTGGATCGGCTCGGCGATCAGGCAGGCCACGTCGCCCGCCGTCGCCGTGTCCAGGACGTCCACCAGGTCCGCCACGCACGCGTCGATGTACGCCGCGTCCGACAGGTCCCGGAAGGGGCTGCGGTAGCGGTAGCCGCCGTGGACGTAGCTGACCTTGACCGGGCTCAGTGCCGATGCCGACCAGCCGCGGTTGCCGGTGATCGCGACCGTTCCGAACGAGCGGCCGTGGTAGGAGTTGCGCATGGCCAGCACCTGGTTGCTGCGGCGGTACTGCGTCGCCAGCATCAGGGCCGTGTCGTTGGCCTCGCTGCCCGAGTTGGTGAAGAACACCTTGGCGTCCGGGATGTTCGACAGCTTCGCGATCCGCTCGGCCAGCTCGATCTGGGAGCGGATCAGGTAGAGGGTGGACGTGTGCAGGATGCCGGTGTCGAGCTGCTTGCGGACCGCGTCGCCGATCTCGGCGACGTCGTAGCCCATCGAGTTGGTCAGCACGCCGGCGAAGAAGTCCAGGTAGGTGCGCCCCTGGGAATCCGTCATCCGGCGGTCGTGCGCGTGCACGATCTCGATGGGCTCTTCGTAGAGCAGCGACATCCAGGACGGCATGACTGCGCGGTGCCGGGCGAGCAGCTCATCGGACATCGAACGCCTCCTCGGGGTCTCAAGCGAGTATGAGGAGGCCGTGAACAGCGCTTCAACGATCAGACTGTCGGGATAACCCAGTAGGGCCGCACAGTCTGTACGGACTACCCTCTGACCCGTGATTGACCCCAGGACTCTGCGCGATGACCCGGAAGCCGTGCGCGCGTCGCAGCGCGCCCGTGGCGAAGACGAGGGAGTGGTCGACAAGCTGCTCTCCCTCGACTCCCGGCGCCGGTCCTCGATCGCGGCCGCCGACAAGCTGCGCAACGAGCAGAAGCTGCTCGGCAAGCAGATCCCGAAGGCGCCGCCGGAGGAGAAGCAGCAGCTCCTGGCCACGGCCAAGGAGCTCGCCGCGCAGGTCAAGGCGGCCGAGGTCGAGCAGAACACCGCGTCGGAAGAATTCGACACGCTCTTCCGGACCGTGCCGAACCTGGTCCACCCGAGCGCGCCGGTCGGCGGCGAGGACGACTACACCGTCCTCAAGCACGTCGGCGAGCCGACGAAGCTCGGCTTCGCGCCGAAGGACCACCTCGAGCTGCTCGAAGCGCTCGGCGGCGTCGACATGGAACGCGGCGCGAAGGTGTCGGGCTCGCGGTTCTACTTCCTCACCGGCGTCGGCGCCCAGCTGCAGCTCGGCCTGCTCAACATGGCCATCGCGCAGGCGCTCGAGAACGGCTTCACGCCGATGATCACGCCGTCGCTGGTCCGCCCGGAGATCATGGCCGGCACCGGTTTCCTCGGCCAGCACTCCAGCGAGATCTACCACCTCGAAGACGACGACCTCTACCTCGTCGGCACGTCGGAGGTGCCGCTCGCCGGCTTCCACGCCGACGAGATCCTCGACCTGAACGACGGCCCGAACCGCTACGCGGGCTGGTCGTCCTGCTACCGGCGCGAGGCCGGCTCGTACGGCAAGGACACCCGCGGCATCATCCGGGTGCACCAGTTCGACAAGGTCGAGATGTTCGTCTACGCCAAGCCGGCCGACGCCGAGGCGGAGCACGAGCGGCTGCTCGGCTGGGAAGAGCAGATGCTCGCCAAGATCGAGGTGCCCTACCGGGTGATCGACACCGCGACCGGCGACCTCGGCACGTCCGCGCACCGCAAGTTCGACTGCGAGGCGTGGATCCCGACCCAGGAGACCTACCGCGAGCTGACCTCGACGTCCAACTGCACGACGTTCCAGGCCCGCCGCCTCTCGGTCCGCTACCGCGACGAAAACGGCAAGCCGCAGATCGCCGCGACGCTCAACGGCACCCTGGCCACCACCCGCTGGATCGTCGCCATCGTCGAGAACCACCAGCAGGAGGACGGCTCGGTCCGCGTGCCGGAGGCGCTGCGCCCGTTCGTCGGCGGCAAGGAAGTCCTCACGCCCCGCTGAATCGGGTGGATCCGCGGTGCTGCTCCGTTCGTCCCAGTAGTGTCCGGGCCGAACGGGAGGACTCATGCGGAAGAAGTGGCAGGCAGCGGCGGCGCTGGCGGCCGTGACCGTGGTGACGGGCTGCGCGGTCACGGTCGGTGGTACGGCGTCGCCGGTGCCCGGCCAGGGCCCGATCGTCAAGGCCGTCGACGCCTGCGTGCTCCTCGACGAAGCCCAGGTCGACGGGCTCGGTTACCGGACGCCGGGGCGGTCGGTGCCGGAGAACAAGGAGCGGCTGCAGCCGCCGATGTGCCTCTGGAGCTCGAAGGACGACGTCGAGCCGTCGGCCGTCCTCAACGTCGGCGTCGCCTCGGACATGGACTTCAACGAGTACATCTCCGGTGCCATCAAGAAGTCCGGGCCGCAGCAGATCGGCGGGCTCACCTGGACGCAGTACGCCTCGATCCTGCCCGACGACTGCACGTTCTACGCCCTGCTCGGCGCCAAGTCGTTCGCCTACGTCGGCGTCTCGACGAGCAAGCTGGACAAGTCCTGCGAGCAGGCGAAACTGGCGATCCCGCAGGTCGCGGCGCACCTGCCGGGCGGGCAGGACGCCCCGCCGGTCACGCCGTCGACCTCGGCCAAGCCGGAGCCGGGCGGCCCGCTGCTGTCGGCGGACCCCTGCGCGATGCTGAAGCCGGACCAGGTGGCCCAGCTGAAGAACATCTCGCCCGACGGCGAGAAGGACACCTCGTCCACGGTGCCGAACGCGTCCTACTGCCTCTGGGACGACACCGACGGCGACGGCGGCCAGAAGGCGTTCGAGGTCTGGTTCGGCCCGAGCACGCCGGTCGGCGAGTGGCCGGGCGCGAAGGGTGTCGACCCGACCGAAACCGTCGACGTCGGCGGCAAGAAGTGGGGCCTGTTCCCGAACATGGGCGGCCTGCGGGTCACCTGCGGCGCGACCCTGGCCATCACGGACACGTCGTCGGTGCAGGTGGTCAGCGGGTTCATCGGCGACGACACGAAGACCTGCGACGTCGTGAAGCAGGGCGTGGGGCTGGTCACCGCGAACCTGCCGGGCTAGCTCTCCGAGGACACCTGGTCCGCGATGTGACGCGCGATCTCCAGCGCGCTCGTCGCGGCCGGCGACGGGGCGTTGAGGACGTGCACCTGGTCGCGCGCGGTCTCGATGAGGAAGTCGTCGACGAGCGAGCCGTCGCGGCGCATTGCCTGCGCGCGTACGCCGGAGCCGTGGCGGACGATGTCGTCCGCGGTGACCGCCGGGACGAGCCGGGCGAGGCTGGCGGCGAACCGCTTCTTCGAGAAGGAGCGGCGGACCTCGTCGAGGCCGGTCGGGAACGCGTACTTCTTCGCGAGCCGCCAGGCGCCGGGGAAGGCCGCGACCTCGGCGACGTCCTTCGGGGAGAAGTCGCGCCAGCGGTAGCCCTCGCGGCGCAGCGCGAGCACGGCGTTCGGGCCGGCGTGGACGCTGCCGTCGAGCATCCGCGTGAGGTGCACGCCGAGGAACGGCAGGGTCGGGTCCGGGACCGGGTAGATCAGGCCCTTGACCAGGTGCCGCCGGTCCGGCTTGAGCTCGTAGTACTCGCCGCGGAACGGCACGATCTTCGCCGACGGCGTCAGCCCGGCCAGCCGGGCGACGCGGTCGGAGTGCAGGCCGGCGCAGTTCACCAGGGCGTCCGCCTGGACGACGTCGTCGCCGGTGGCGACCTCGACCCCGCCGGTGTCCCCGGCCCGGATGGCCAGCGCGGGGGAGTTCAGCCGGAGGTCGACGCCGGCTTCGTCGAGCAGCCGGACGAGCGTGTGGCAGACGGCGGGGAAGTCGATGATCCCGGTGGATTCGACCCGCAGCGCGGCGACGCAGGCGACCTCGGGTTCGTACTCGCGGGCCTCGGCGGCCGAGATCTGCTTCGCCGGGACGCCGTTGGCCTCGGCGCGTTCGGCGAGGGTGGTCAGGGCGGGGATCTCGCGCTCGTCGGTGGCGACGACGAGCTTCCCGCACACCTCGACGGGCACGCCGTACTGGCGCGCGAAGTCCACGATGGACCGGTTGCCGGCCACGGACATCCGCGCCTTGAAGGAGCCGGGCTTGTAGTAGAGCCCGGCGTGCACGACGTTCGAGTTGTGGCCGGTCTGGTGGGCCGCCCAGCGGGATTCCTTTTCCAGGACGGTGACGTCCAGCCCGCGCCTGGTCAGCTCCCAGGCCACGGCCAGACCGACGATCCCGCCCCCGACGACTACCACGTTACGCACGGTCGATCAGGCTACGCGTATGCGGCCGCGGCCGGTTCGCGGGCTGATCTGCGGGAACCGGCCCCTGAGCTCGGCCGCGGACGTCCGCGGGGCGGGTGATCCCAGCCTACGTGTCCTAAGTTGTGGACACCTCTCCCCCGATCGAGTGCTCCAGGGCCTTCTGCGCGCTCATCCCCAGGCCCGTCCGGTAGGCCCGCTCGAACCCGCCGACGCCGAGCGATTCGACCAGCCGCGCCCGGACGGCGGACACGTCCGGGTCGCCGCCGATCGCCGTGCCCCGGACCGCGGCTGCCGCGCCCAGCAGCACCGCCGCCTGCTCCGGGCCGGCCACGCCCGCCAGGCCCTCCAGCGCGAACGCCATGACGTCACCCGCGTTGCGCCGCCGTCCCACCAGCAACGCCTCGCGGTGCAACGCGGCGGCCGCCGCCGGACGGCCTTCCGCCAGTTCCAGCCAGCCGAGCGAGATCATCGCCGCGGCGCGGACCGTCTCCGCGGCGAACGAGCCGCCCGCGCACTCCGCCAGCGCGCGCTCGCACAGCTCCCGGGCCGCCGTCAGGTCGCCGGAAAACCGCGACAGGTTCGCCAGCCCGAGGTACGCCGTGGCGCGGGACTCCGGCATGCCCGAGCGGCGGGCCGTCGCCGCCGCCAGCTCGTAGTCCGCGCGGGCGCCGGCCCGGTCGCCCGACAGCAGCCGCGTCCAGGCCCGGCGGCAGATCAGATCCGCGGCGTCGTCGGTCGCGCCGATCTCGTGCATCAGGCCGAGGGCCTCGTCCATCATCGGCAGCGCGGCCTCGTGCTCGCCGCGCCAGGTCAGCAGCTGCGACAGGTGGTCCAGGGCCATCGACAGGCCCCAGCGCTCGCCGAGGGCCCGGAACTGCGCCGCGCCCTCGCGCAGCCCCTCCTCGGCCCCGGCCAGGTCACCCGACATCATCGAACGCAGTCCCATGCCCATCGGCAGCAGCGCCCAGCTCCAGGCGTCGCCAGTGGCCAGCAGGCTCTCCCCGCGGCCGAGCAGCTCGTCGTCGTGGCCCGGTGGCCCGGCCACGACACCCAGCAGCATCACCAGCATCGGGCTCCGCGGCGCCCACGAACCGTCCGTCGCATACCGCCGGACCAGCGGCAGGTACTGCTCCAGCGACTCGTGCGGCGGCCCGGCCAGCGCGCCGAGCACGCACACCAGGAACTCTTCGACGTACTCCTCGCGCAGCTCCGGCGAGCACCGCGCGACCACGGCCCGCGACAGCCCGGCGCCCTCGAACCGCCGTCCGCGCATCCACCAGTACATCGCCAGCAGCGGGACGAGCCGCAGGGCGAGCGCGACGTCGTGTCCGGTCGCCCAGCGCAGGGCGGCCAGGATGTTGTCGTAGTCGGCGTCGAGCCGCGCGAGCCAGGTGAGCTGGTCCGCGGTCCGCAGCATCGGGTCGGCTTCCCCGGCGAAGCGCAGGAAGTACTCGGCGTGCGCGCGGTGGACCGCCTCGGCCTCGCCCGCTTCGGCCAGCTTCTCGCCGCCGAACGCGCGGATCGTCTCCAGCATCCGGAACCGCCCGCCGACGGCCTCCACCAGGCTCTTGTCGGCGAGCTCCGGCAGCAGGTCGACGTCCGCGCCGCAGACCTCGGCGGCGGCCGCGGCGGTCGCGCCACCCGCGAACACCGTCAGCCGGCGCGCGAGCTCGCGTTCCGCATCGGTCAGCAGGTTCCAGCTCCACTCGACGACGCCGCGCAGCGAGCGGTGCCGCGCCTCGGCCGTCCGGCTGCCGCGCGCCAGCAGCCGGAACCGGTCGTCGAGCCGCGCGGCGATCTCGCCGGGCGCCAGGGCCCGGACGCGGGCCGCGGCCAGCTCCAGGGCCAGCGGGAGGCCGTCCAGGGCGGCGCAGATGTGCTGGACGTCGCCGATCGTGGTGTCGTCGACGACGAACGCCGGGTCGCTCGCGGCCGCGCGGTCGGCGAACAGCCGGACAGCGGCGAACTCCCGGGCCCGCGCGGCCGGCGTCCCGGGCGGCGGGACGGCCAGCCGCGGCACCGGCGCCAGCTGCTCGCCGGTGATCCCGAGCGGCTCGCGGCTGGTGGCCAGCACCCGCAGTCCGGGGCACCCGGCGAGCAGCCGCGCGACCAGCCGGGCCGCGACGTCGACGACGTGCTCGCAGTTGTCGAGCACCAGCAGCGTGGAGCGTTCCCGCAGGGCCGCGATCAGCCGTTCCGCCGGGTCCTGCGGGCCGCCGCGCGAGCTCTCGCGCAGGCCGAGCGCGCTCAGCACCCCTTGGGCGACGCCGGTGCCGTCGTGCGGGGCGAGTTCGGCGAACGCCACCGGGCCGGCCTGGGCCGCGGCCACCTCGACGGCCAGCCGGGTCTTGCCGGTGCCACCCGGCCCGGTCAACGTGACGAGCCGGCTGCGGTCCAGCAGCCCGGCGACCTGCCGCAGTTCGTCGCCACGGCCGACGAAGCTGGTCAGCTGGGCGGGCAACGCCGGCAGCACCGGCTTCTCGGTTTCGCCGCGAAGCACCGCGAGGTGGGCTTCGGCGAGTTCGGGGCCGGGGTCGGCGCCGAGCTCGTCGGCCAGCGTGCGGCGGGCGCCCTCGAACGCGGCGAGGGCGTCGGCGGGCCGTCCGGCGGTGGCCAGCGCGCGCACCAGCTGCGCGCGCGGCCGTTCCCGCAGCGGGTGCGCGGCGACGGTCTCCCGCAGGCCGGCGAGCAGGTCCTCGGCCTGGCCCAGCGGCAGCCGGGCCTCGACGTGGTCGTCGGCCGCGTCCGCCCGCAGCTCGTCCAGCCGCGCGGTCTGCGCGGCGGCGAACGGCGCGTCCGCCAGGTCGCTGAACGCGGGCCCGCGCCACAACGCCAGCGCCTCGCCCAGCACCGCCGCGGCTCGCGCGTGTTCGCCGTTCTTCAGCAGGGCGCGGCCTTCGCGCGCGAGACGTTCGAAGCAGTGAACGTCCACTTCGTCCGGTGCGACGGCCAGCCGGTACCCGGCCGCGGTGAACTCGACCGGGGCAAGCTCCTTGAGCGCCGTCCGCAGCCGTGACACCTGCGACTGGAGGGCGTTGGCCGCGCCGTCCGGCGGGTGTTCGCCGTACATGCCGTCGATCAGCCGCTCGGCGGGGACGAACCGGCCGGCCTCCAGTGCGAGCAGCGCCAGCAGCATCCGCGACCGCGGGCCGCCCACCGCCACCTGCGTGCCGTCCGGGCGCCACGCGGCGACGGCCCCCAGCACCCCGAATCGCATGCGCCCAGCGTAGGGCGTCTCCGACCGGCGGCGGGCGTCCCTCCGAAGGGGACTTGGGCGTGGGGCTGTGAATCAGCTGAGCGTGCGTCTATACACTTCGCCGGGTCCCCACGCAATGGGAGAGGTATGTCGTCAGACAGCATCGCCCTCGGTCAGCCGACCGTCGGTGAAGAGGAACTCGCTGCCGTCGCGGAGGTCTTCCGCTCCGGCTGGCTGGCCGGTGCCGGACCGGCGTGCCGGCGCTTCGAAGAACGGTTCGCCCAGGTCACCGGTACAGCGCACGCGTTGACGACGGCGAACTGCGGCTCGGCCCTCTTCCTCGGGCTCAAGGTCCTCGGCGTCCGGCCGGGCGACGAGGTGATCGTCGGCGACTACACGTTCCCCGCCACCGGCCACGCGGTCGTGCAGGCGGGCGCGAAGCCGGTGTTCGCCGACATCCGCCCGGACGTCTTCAGCGCGGACCCGGTGCACGTCGAAGCGCTGGTCACCCCGCGGACGGTCGGCATCCTCGCCGTCGACGTCGCCGGCCAGCCCGGTGACTTCGACGAATACCGCGCGATCGCCGACAAGCACGGTCTCTGGCTGTTCGAGGACGCCGCCTGCGCCGCCGGCGCGACGTACAAGACGCGCCCGGCCGGCAGCCTCGCCGACCTCGCCGCGTTCTCCTTCCACGGCCGCAAGGGCATCACCGCGGGCGAGGGCGGCGCGCTGGTCTCCGACCGCGAGGACCTCATCGCGCACGCCCGCAAGCTGCACACCTACGGCATCGAGCCGGCGATCAGCCGCGAAGGCTCGGACACGCTGCCCATCCCGGAGTTCCACGAGCTCGGCTACAACTTCCGCATGTCGGACGTCCAGGCCGCGATCATGAACGTCCAGCTCGACCGCCTCCCGGACCTCCTCGCCGCCCGCCGCTCGATCGCCAAGCGCTACCACGAGGCGTTCGCCGACGTCGAGGCGTTGACGATCCCGGTGGAGCTGCCCGACCGCGAGCACCCGTGGCAGGCGTACCTGCTCACGGTGGCGCCCGAGGTCAGCCGCGACACGCTCGCCCTGCGGATCCGCTCCCAGGGCGTCCAGTGCAACTTCGGCACCTACGCCTCGCACCTGCAGCCGATCTACGGGCCTCAGGCCCCGCTGCCCGTCTCGGCCGACGCGTTCGCGCGTCAGCTCGCCATCCCGATGCACGCCAACCTCACCGACGCGGAAGTCACCCGCGTCGGCGAGGTCGTGCGCGAAGCCGTGCAGTCCCTGTCCTGAAGCCGCCGACCGAGGAGAAATTGGTGTCCGACAAGAAGGTGCTCTTCACCGGGGGTGGCGGGTTCATCGCCGCGCACGTGATCCCGCTCCTCATCGAGGGCGGCTACACGGTCCGGATCTTCGACAACATGACCCGCGGCGACCGCGCGCGCGTCAACGAGTTCGTGGCGACCGGCAAGGTCGAGCTGGTCGAGAAGGACGTCCGGTACGGCGGCGCGGTGCGCGAGGCGATGCGCGGCTGCACGCACGTCATCCACTTCGCGACGGTGTCGATCAACAAGTCGATCGCCGACCCGCACGAGTCGATCGACATCAACATGATCGGCAACCACAACGTGTTCGCCGCGGCCGCCGACGAGGGCGTCGAGCGGCTGGTGTTCGCCTCGACGGCGTCGGTCTACGGCGACCCGAAGCGGCTGCCGATGCACGAGGACGACGAGCTGCGCCCGCTGACGCCGTACTGCATCTCGAAGCGCGCCGGCGAGGACCTGCTCGGCTTCTACGAGCGGCAGAAGGGCCTGTCCTGGAACGCGTTGCGGTTCTTCAACGTGTACGGCCCGGGCCAGAAGATCGAGGCGTACTACACCTCGGTGATCAACCACTTCATCCAGCGCCTGCGCGCCGGCCAGCCGCCGATCATCGACGGCCGCGGCGACCAGTCGATGGACTTCGTGCACGTCACCGACCTGGCGCACGCCGTCGTCGCGGCGCTGGAGTCGGAGAAGGCGAACGTGCCGATCAACATCGGCACCGGCATCGACACGTCGATCGCGGCGCTGGCCAAGATCCTCATCGAGGCGGTCGGCGTCGACGTCGAGCCGCTGTTCAACGAGCGTGACGTGCTGGTTTCGCGGCGCGCGGCCGACATCAGCCGGGCGCGTGACGTGCTGGGCTGGGAGCCGCGGATCACCGTCGAGGACGGCATGCGGGATCTGGTCAAGGAAACGGAGTGAGTGCGTCGGCGGGGCCGGCCTCGGGGCGTGCGATGCGCATCGCGGTGGTGAACAACTTCTTCCCGCCGCGGGTGGGCGGCAGCGCGCACATGGCGGCCTCGCTGGCGGCGCAGTTCGCCGCGGCCGGGCACGAGGTTCTCGCGGTCACGGCGGCGTACGAGCAGGCCCCGGCGGAGGAGGAGCGCGACGGCTACCGCGTCGTGCGCCTCCCCGCGGTGAAGATGCCGCAGATCGGCCTGTCGATCGACTTCGACATGAGCTTCGCGTCGCTGCGGCCGGGCAACTGGCGGCGGCTGTGGAAGCTGCTCGACGAGTTCAAGCCGGACGCGATCCACCTGCACGGCCAGTTCTTCGACCTGTCGTGGCTGGCCGGCATCTGGGCTCGGCGCCACGGCGTGCCGGCGCTGCTGACCATCCACACCCTGCTGATCAGCGACAACAAGCTGTACGGCGGCGTGTTCCGGCTGCTCGACGCGGTGCTCGTGCGGCCGATCCTGGCGTACCTCAAGCCGAAGTACGTCATTTTGGACAAGCTGGGCGTCGACTACTGCGTCGACCGTTACGGCACCAGCGACGCGAATTCGGAGTACTTCCCGATCGCCGTCGACACCGGTCACTTCGCGAAGCCGGTGACGAAGGACGTCCGCGCGGAGCACGAAATCGGCGACGCCCCGCTGATCGTGTCCCTCGGCCACGTCATCCCGCTGCGCAACCGGCTGCCGCTGATCGAGGCCCTGCCGTCCATTTTGGACAAGCACCCCGGGGTCCGGGTGGTCGTCGTCGGCCGCGTGTACCACGACGCGTTCCTGAAGCGGGCGGCGGAACTGGGGGTGTCGGACGCGCTGATCGTGACGGGCGCGGTGCCGAAGGAGGACGTCCCGGCGTACTTCGCGGCGGCGGACATCGTCACGCACGACCTCAACGGCGGCTGCGGAACGGCGTCCCTGGAGGCGATGCTCTCCGGCACGGCGACGATCGCGTCGGTCACCGAGGACAACTACCCCGGCATCGAGCTGCGCAACGGCGAGAACGTGCTGCTGGTGCGCCCGGACGACGCGGAAGCCGTGGCCCGCACGGTGATCGAGCTGCTCGACGACCCGTCGCGGCGGGCGCTGATCGCCCAGCGCGAGAGCGAGCTGGTGCGGTCGAACTTCGGCCTCGACGTCGTCGCGGAGGAGCACCTCCGTACTTTTGAGAAGCTGGTGTCGGAAGCCGATGTTCTTCGATGACGAGCGCAGCCACCGGCTGCGTCCGCAGATCCTGACCGAGCTCGTCTCGCAGTACATGAACGACGCCGAGCGAGCTGCTTTTTACGGCTTGCCGTCGACGTGCCGCGTGCGCGAACGCGTGAAGATCATCAGCCCGGAAAACCTGAGGATGGGCGACCACTGCTGGGTGGGCGAAGGAGCGGCCCTGGACGCGAGCGGCGGCCTGGAGATCGGCGAGCACACCAGCATCGGGTTGAACACGCTGATCTTCACGCACTCGAGCTGGCTCGCGAACATGACGCTGCAGAACCATTCGGGCAGCGACCTGATCGAGCGCAAGCCGGTCAAGATCGGCAAGGGCTGCTTCATCGGCGGCCTGGTGGTGATCATGGCCGGCGTGACGATCGGCGACTTCGCCACGGTCCAGCCGAACTCGGTGGTGGCGAAGGACGTCCCGCCCAGGACACTGGTGGCGGGCAACCCGGCCCGGGTGTTCCAGCGGTACGACGAGGAGTACATCCAGGCGGAGGCGGAGCGGGTCCGGACGGAGAACGCGCGCCGGAGGGCGATCGCGGAGAACCGCGGCGGCGAGGCTTCCGGCTGGGGCGCGCCTTCGGGTGACTTCTCGGAGTGAGCCCCGGCGCTCATCGACCAGGACTACGAGGGCTTCGGCAAGTTCTCCGGGATCGCCGGACTCGAGTTCGCCGGAGCCACCACCCGGCGCGCAGCGGCCCTAGAGCCGGTCGCCGAGCAGCTTCGCCACCGAGACGTACACGTCCTCCCGGTTGGTCGGCGTGTAGAACTGCGCGAACCGGCTCTGGCCGTGCCCCCGCTTCCCGATCGCGACCATCTCTTCGCCGTCCGGGAACTTGCAGTGGCTCGCGTACTCGCCGGCGCCCGGGATCGGTTTCGCCGACTCCTTGCAGTCCTTGTTGAGCCGGCCGATCGTCGCCGACGGGCTCTGGGTGCCCGGGATCGCGACCACCACCAGCTCGCCGTTCAGCCCGTAGCCGCAGTGGTAGGCCGTGCCCGGGTTCACCGCCTCGGACTCGCCTTCCTTGCCCTCGCCGCTCTCACCCGGCCGGCCGGTGAGTTCGCGGACCTCCGAGCCGCCCAGGAACGGGCAGGCCGCCGTCACCTTGGCCGGGGACACCACCGGCGCGAACTTCGGCGTAGTCGGAGTCGGGGTCGGCGTCGGCTTCGGTGAAGCCGAAGTGGATGACGGCGGCGCCGACGTGGTCGCCGGCGCCGCCGTCGTGGAACCGCCCGAACACGCTGTGACGCAGGTCAGCAGGCATGCGGCGGCGAAGATTTCCCCCATGGAGCGCACGCATGACAATCTAGCGCTCGGTAACGGAACGCGGGATTGCGGTTACGCAACGTTTTCGGCCGGCGTGCGCCACGGAGATCGGAAAGCAACCTTTCGGCGTGCCGGCCGTCGCTGGATGAGGACGAAGTGAGGTGACGCGTGGCGCGTGGCGACGAGGAATTCGCGGAGTTCGTCCGTGCGTCGTCGGCGCGGCTCACGCAGGCCGCCTTCCTGCTCACCGGCGACCGCCACCAGGCGGAGGACGCCGCCCAGACCGCCTTCACCCGCACCTACGCCGCCTGGTCGCGGGTCCGGCACAAGGACGCCTACGGCTACGCCCGGACCGTCCTGGTCAACCACGTCATCGACGGCTGGCGGCGGCCGTTCCGGGAGTACGCCACCGAGGTCGTGCCCGAGCGGCCGGACCGCCTCGACGTCGACCGGACCGTCACCCAGCGCGCCTGGCTGACCGCCGTCCTCAAGACGCTCACCGCCCGCGAACGCGCTGTCGTCGTGCTGCGCCACTTCTTCGACCTGCCGGAAGCCGAGGTGGCCCGTGAGCTCGGCGTTTCGCTGGGTACCGTGAAGAGCACGAACTCGCGGGCGCTGGCCAAGCTGCGGGTCGAGGCGGCCGATCCCGAAGACACGCTGATCGGGGGGAGCGGGCGGTGAACGACCTCGGCGACTTCCGCGCGGCCCTCCGGCAGCCGCCCGACCAGCCCTTCGCCGAACCGGACCTGGCCCGGATCATGCGCGACGGCACGCGCCTCCGGCGTCGCCGCCGCGTGCTGACCGGCACCGCCGGGATCGCCGCCGCGGCCGCCGTCGTGCTCGTCATCGTGTTCGCCGTCCAGCTGCGGCAGCCGCCGCCCGCGCCGGTCGCGCAGCCGCCCGCGCCCGTGTCGGTGACGCCGGCGCCGCCGCCGACGACCAGCCGGCCGCCCGAAGAGCAGCCGCTCGGGGCCGTCGTGGGCACCGGGATCCGGACCCCCGCCGGCGAGATCGTCTTCTTCGCGCGGGCCCTCGACGTTCCGCAGCTGCCCAAGGTCCGGTTCGGCCTGGTGGCCGGGTTCCGGACCGGGGACTCGCTGCAGGCGCTGCTGGCGACGAACGAGACCCGCGGTTCCGACGTCTCGTTCGGCTTCCACGCCACCGACGGCGGCGAGGTCGTCCACGAGCAGCTCATCCCGGTCTTCGGCTACTTCGCCGGCCCGGCGGCGCGGATCACGACGACCGTGCACGGCAAGACCGTCGAAGCGCGCCTGGCGACCTGGACCGCGGACCCGACCGTCGTCATCTTCTGGTTCGACCCCGCCGAGGTACCGGACGCCGCCGTGCTGACGCCGTTGATCGCCTACGACGCCAACGGCAAGCGGCTCACCAAGTAGGCGGTACCGGCCGCGGCGAGCGGGGCGTAAGAACCCCACCGTGACCTCTCGACGAGCGTTCCTCACCGCCTCGGCCGCCCTCGGCCTGGTGGCCGCCGCCGCCCCGGCCGGTGCCGCCGGACTCGGCGACCGCGGGCCCGGCGGCCCCGTCCGCCCGCAGCGGCCGGACCAAGAGCTGCGGGCCCTGCTCCGCCAGGTCGACGAACGGCGGATCGAAGCGACCGTCCGGCGGCTGGCTGCCTTCGGCACCCGGCACACGCTGTCCGCCCAGGACGACCCGGCCCGCGGCATCGGCGCCGCGCGTGACTGGCTCTTCGCGCAGTTCCAGCGGATCGCCGCGGCGTCCGGCGGCCGGCTGAGCGTGGCGCTGCAGTCGTACGTCCAGCCGCCCGCCGACCGGATCCCGGTGCCGACGACGATCACCAACGTCGTCGCGACGCTGCACGGCTCCACCGATCCCGGCCGCGTGTACGTCGTTTCGGGCCACTACGACTCGCGCCGCTCCGACGTCATGGACTTCACCGGTGACGCGCCGGGCGCGGACGACGACGCTTCGGGCGTCGCGGTCGCCCTGGAACTCGCGCGGGTGCTCTCGACCCGGCAGCCGGCCGCCACCATCGTCTTCGCGGCCGTCGCCGGCGAGGAGCAGGGGCTGTACGGCTCGCGGTTCATGGCGCAGCAGTTCAAGGCGGCCGGCACCGACGTCCAGGCGATGTTCACCGACGACATCGTCGGCTCGAGCCGGGCCGACGACGGCACGCGCGACCCGTTCACGATCCGGCTGTTCGCCGAAGGCGTTCCGACGGCGGAAACGCCGGCCGAGGCGAACCTGCGCCGCAGCATCGGCGGCGAGAACGACTCCCCGCCGCGGCAGCTGGCGAGGTTCGTCAAGTCGGTGGCGGAGAACGACGCCACCGGCATGGCGGTCCGGGTGATCTACCGCCGCGACCGCTACCTGCGCGGCGGCGACCACATCGGCTTCCTGGAGCAGGGCTACCCGGCGGCGCGGTTCACCGAGCCGAACGAGGACTTCGCCCACCAGCACCAGGACGTCCGCGTCGAGAACGGCGTCCAGTACGGCGACCTGCCGGAGTTCTGCGACTTCCCGTTCATCGCCCGGGTCGCCCGGGTGAACGGCGCCGCGTTGTGGTCGCTAGCAACCGCACCGGGCACGCCGAAGGGCGTGAAGATCCGCACGGCGGCGCTGACGAACGACTCCGAACTGCTGTGGACCGCGACGCCGGGCGCGGCGAGCTACGAGGTCGTCTGGCGCGAAACGACCGCACCGGACTGGACGCACGCGATCGACGTCGGCCCAGCGCTGACGGCGAAGATCGACCTGTCCAAGGACAACGTCTTCTTCGGCGTCCGCGCGGTGGGTCCTGGCGGCCGCCGGAGCCCGGCCGCGTTCCCGGCGCCGGTGAGCTAGGGCATGTCTGGCAATGCACCTTGGTGCTCCATCCGCCGCGGGAGCGGCCGACGGCGTGGTCAGGCGGCTCGGTGAGCAGATCCGTGTAGTTCGACCCAGCCCCCTGTGACGCGGGTGATGGTGCCGGCGTGCTGTTGTGCCCGCGCGATCGTGGAGTCGACCGACACCGGCAATCGACCAGGCCGGCCGCGTCGGTGAGCAAGCGCTGCAGCACGGTGTCCCAGATGCCGGCGTGGCCGTGCGGCGATGCCGGGGCCAGATCGGTTGCCACGGACCGAACGCCGCCGGCGCATCCCGCCACGCCAGGCCGCACCAATACCGGTAGATGATCCTTCGACCAGGGCTCGCGCGTCGGAGCCCGGCCGCGTTCCCGGCGCCGGTGAGCTAGGCCGCGGCCTGCGTCAGGACCTGCTCGACGACGTGGTGCGACGGCAGGATCAGGTCGCGCTCGGTGTCGGCGTCGATCTTGCCTTCGAGGAGGTCGCAGAACCGGTCCAGCTGGGTGGCCAGCGGCTCGCGGGCGGTGATCAGCTCCGGGATCTCGATGACCGTCTGCTGCCGGTAGCCGAGGCCGTCCGGGGTGACGGAATCGTGCGAGACGTGCCGGTAGATCGTGACGTCGCGGCGCAGCAGGTCGATCTCGATCAGCCGGTCGAGCTCGGACACCATCAGCGACCGGACCTTCCGCTGCCCCAGCCGCGAGGCCGACACCGTGGCCAGGCCGGTCGGGAACGACAGGACCGTCTCGATGGTGTCCTCGGCGCCCTCGACCGACGACGGGTGGAAGTACCCCGCGCCGGACGTCACGCGTGACGGCGTCGCGCCGCCGAAGAACTGGATCGCCAGGTCGACGTCGTGCACCAGCAGGTCCCAGGCGACGCCGGTCTTGATCCGCGGCGCGTACGGGCCGTGGCGGCGGGCCATCAGGTGGATCGGCTCCTGGACCAGCGCCCGCGCGGTCATCACCGCGGGGTTGTAGCGCTCCAGCAGCCCGCACATCAGCGGGATGTCGTTCTTCGCCGACAGCGAAACGATTTCCTGCGACTTCTCGAAGCTGTTGCAGACCGGCTTCTCGACCAGCATCGGCTTGCCCTGGCGGAAGATCTCCTGCGCCAGGTCGTAGTGCACCTCGGTGGCCGACGCGAGCACGACGGCGTCCACATCGGACAGTTCGCCGATCTCCGGCGTCCACTGCGTTTCGTACCGCTCGGCGACGGCCTTGCCCGCTTCTTCGCGCGGATCGATCACGCGGACCAGGTCGACGCGCTCGTTGCCGGCGAGCACGCGGGCGTGGAGGGAACCCATGTTCCCGGTACCGACAAGAGCGATCCGATGCGTCATGCGCCCAGTACCTCGCGAACGGTTTCGATGATGGTGTCCAGGTCGGACTCGGTCAGGTGCGGGTGCACCGGCAGCGAAAGCGCCTGCTCCGAGACGGCGCGGGCCACCGGGAAGTCCTCGACGCGCGCGCCCGGGATCAGGTCGTGACCCGCGTAGCAGTCGTAGTCGAAGACGATCTTGGGGTAGTAGATGCCGTTGCCGATGCCACGCTCGGTCAATGCCGCGGCGAGTTCGTCGCGCGAGAGGAACGCGTGCGGCCCGACCAGCACGGTGTACTGGTGCCAGACGTGCTCGCGGCCCGGCAGCACCTGCGGGACGTCCAGCCCCGGCGTGCCGGCGAGGCCCTCCGACAGGCGCTTCGCGTTCGCCTGGCGGGCGGCGGTCAGCTGGTCGAGCTTTTCCAGCTGCGGGATGCCGACCGCGGCGTGCAGGTCGGTCATCCGGTAGTTGTGGCCGGCGACCTCGTACTGGTAGCGGGCGCGCATGCCCTGGTTGCGCAGCACGCGCAGCTTGTCGGCCAGCGCGTCGTCGTCCGTGGTGATGACGCCGCCCTCGGCGGTGGTGATGTTCTTCGTCGCGTACAGCGAGAAGCAGCCGATGCCGAACGAACCGGCCTGCTTGCCCTCGAACGACGCGCCGACGGCCTGCGCCGAGTCCTCGATCACCTGCAGGCCGCGCTCGGCGGCCAGTGGCGCGAGCTTGCCCATGTCGGCGGTCTGGCCGTAGAGGTGCACCGGCATGAGCACCTTGGTGCGGTCCGTCACGGCCTTGGCCACGGCGTCGGGGTCGATCGCGAAGTCGTCGCGCCGGATGTCGGCGAACCGGACGGTCGCGCCGGCCTCGAGGATCGCGTTCAGCGTCGCGACGAAGGTGAACGGCGAGGTGATGACCTCGTCGCCCGGCTTCAGGTCCAGCACCTGCAGCGCGGCGACCAGCGCGGTGGTCCCGTTGTTGACCGCGATCGCGTGCTTGGTCCCGGAGACCGCCGCGAAGGCGTCTTCGAAGCGCTTGACCATCGGTCCCTGTGCGATGGCGCCGGAGCGCAGCACCTCGACGACGAGGTCCTCCGCGTCGCGGACGTCGACCACAGTGATGGGGATCATGGGCAGTCTCTCTCGGCAGGCGATTTCGGTGCGTCCGGTACAGTGAGCCGCCGGTTCTGCGCCCGGCCGCCCTGCAGCAACGCGGGCCACACGTTACCGGGCGCGGTAGCACGCCCAGTACCCAGCCGCCGACGAACGGACGACCACCCGTGGCCAACCGCATCCACCCGACCGCCGTCATCGGTGCAGGCGTCGAGCTCGGCGAGGACAACGTCATCGGGCCGTTCGCGGTGATCGCCGGGCCGGCCCGGATCGGCGACGGCAACTGGATCGGCCCGCACGTGACGATCGGCACGCCCGGCGAGGACCGCGGCCGTCCGCACCCGGCGGCGTGGGAGGACGCGCCCACCGGTGACCCGGATCACGACGGACACGGCGTCGTCATCGGCAGCCGCAACCGGATCCGCGAGTACGTGAGTGTCCACCAAGGGACCTGGCGGACAACGACCGTCGGCAGCGACGGCTACTACCTCCGCAACTCCCACATCGCGCACGACTGCCTGGTCGGCGACGGCGTGACGATCGCCTCGAACGCCGTCACCGGTGGCCACTGCCACATCTGGGACGGCGCGAACCTCGGCATGGGCGCGATCCTGCACCAGAAGGTCGTGATCGGCCCCGGCGCGATGATCGGGATGGGCTCGGCGGTCCGGCGCGAGATCGGCGCGTTCACCATCGCCGTCGGCAACCCGGCCCGCGTCACCGGCGTCAACGTGGTGGGCCTGTCCCGCCGCGGCCTCGACGAGGAGACGATCGAGGCCCTCGGGCCGTGGCTGAAGGGCAAGGAAGGTCTCCCGGACGTCACGCTGCCCGGCGACCTCTCTACCTTGGTAAAGGCGTGGGACGCCCGCCCGCGCGAAGAGCACTAGGAGTCACGCACATGTCTGTCGCCCCCAAGCTGCGCGAGGTCTTCGTCGAGGCGCTGGACCTCGACGGCGGTGTGGACGTCGAGAACCTGAAGTACCGCGACATCGAGGCGTGGGACTCGGTCGGCCACATGGCGCTGGTCGCGGCCATCGAGGACGAGTTCGACGTCGAGTTCGACACCGACCAGGTCATCGACATGTCGAGCTTCAAGGTTGCCGTGGACATGGTCACCGAGCTCCAGTCGAAGAATGACTGATCTTTCCGGTCGGGTCGCGCTCGTCACCGGCGGGACGCGGGGGATCGGCCTGGCCACCGCCCGTGCCCTCGCCGAGGCGGGGGCGACGGTGGTGCTCACCGGCCGCGACGAGGCTCGCGCCAAGGAGGCCGCCGCCTCCGTCGGCGCCTCCGGGCTCGCCCTCGACGTCACCGACGCGAAAGCGGTGTCCTCCCTGGTCAGGGGGGTCGCCAAGGAGCACGGCAAGCTGGACATCGTGGTCGCGAACGCCGGGATCATGGAGGACGCGCTCCTCGGCATGATCAAGGAAGAGCTCGTCGACACGACGCTGAGCACGAACGTCGCCGGCACGCTGCACACCGTCCAGGCCGCGGCCCGGGCGATGATGCGGAAGAAGACCGGCTCGATCGTGGTGCTCGCCTCGATCGTCGGCGAGCACGGAAGTGCCGGCCAGACCGTGTACGCGGCCTCGAAGGCCGCGGTGGCGAACATCGCGCGGTCGGCGGCGAAGGAGCTCGGCCGGTCGGGCATCCGCGTCAACGCGGTCGCGCCGGGCGTGATCGAGACCGATCTCACCGCGGGCCTCAGCGAGGACGCGAAGGCGGAGAACGCCGGCAAGACGCCCCTCGGGCGCCTGGGCCGGCCCGAAGAAGTGGCGAACGCGATCCGGTTCCTGGTGAGCGACGACGCGTCGTTCATCACCGGCCAGGTGCTGGGGATCGACGGAGGCTTGGTGCTGTGACGCTGTTGGGTGCGGGAGCCCGGCTGGTCGATGTGGCCGGGGGCCGCACGCTGGCGGGCGCGGAACTGTCGGCCGAGGTCGGCCGCGCGATGGAGGCGATGGCCGCGCTGCCCACCGGCGTCGTCTTCGCGCGCATGTCGATCGACCTGGACAGCGTGCTGACCTACTTGGGCGCGTTCGAATCCGGGCGCGCGATCGCGCTGATCGACCCGGCGTTGGACGCCGACGTGCTGGCCGGGCTGGTCTCGCGGTTCCGCCCGGCGGCCGTGCTGTCGGCCTCCGGTGACGCGCCCGACGGCTACTTCGTCCGGGGCGACGACTGGATCCGTTCGAGCGCCGACGGGGTCGTCCCGCACCCCGACCTCGCCGTCCTGCTGCCGACCAGCGGCTCGACCGGCAACCCGAAGCTCGTCCGGCTCTCGCGGCAGGCGATCCTCTCGAACGCCGACGCCATCGCGCAGGTGCTGCACATCGACGCCGACGAGGTCGCGCCCACCTGCCTGCCGCTGCACTACAGCTACGGCTTGTCGGTGCTGAACTCGCACCTGGTGCGGGACGCGACCATCGTGATCGAGCCGTCCGGCGTGCTCGGCCGCGGCTTCTGGGACGCGGTGACCACCTACGGCGTCACGTCGCTTTCGGGCGTTCCGTACCACTACGAGATGCTGCGGCGGCTCAAGTTCGACCCCGCGAAGTACCCGACGCTGCGCACGCTGACGCAGGCCGGCGGGAAGCTGCGCGACGAGCTGATCGCCGAGTTCAACGACAAGATGCGCGCGGTCGGCGGCCGGATGTACGTCATGTACGGCCAGACCGAGGCGGCGCCGCGGATGACGACCGTGCCCGCCGAGCGGCTGGCCGAAAAGCTCGGTTCCGCCGGGCCGGCGCTGCCGGGCGGGAAGTTCGCGGTCCGCCGGGACGACGGGTCGGAGACCACGCACCCGAAAATTGTCGGTGAGGTCGTCTACCGTGGTCCCAACGTGATGATGGGCTACGCGGACGACGAGTCCGGCTTGGCCAAGGGCGACGAATTCGGCGGCGTGCTGGCCACCGGTGACCTCGGGTACCTCGACGAAGAGGGGTACCTGTTCATCACCGGCCGGCTCAAGCGCATCGGCAAGGTGTTCGGCAACCGTGTCAGCCTCGACGATCTCGAGCAGGCCGTGCGCACGGCCGCGGTCGGGATCGACGTGGTGGCCGCGGTGCCCGCCGGCGACAAGGTCGTGCTGTTCGCCGAAGGGGCGGACTCCGGCATCTGCAAGGACGCGTCGCGGGCGCTGTCCGAGCGGCTGCACCTGCACGTCAGCGGGTTCGACGTCCGCCCGATCGACACCGTGCCGCTGCTGGCCAGCGGCAAGATCGACTACCGGTCATTGGAGGCGAAGGTATGAGCGTGTTCACCCGGTCGCAGGCCGACCGGGAAGCCTTGCTGCTGCCCGAACTCGCCGGCCTGACGGCCCACCACCGGGCGAACTCCGACGGCTACGACCGGATCCTGGCTTCGCTGGGAATCGCTTCGGACGCGCGGTTCGGCTCGATCGCGGAACTGCCCTGGCTGCCGGTGCGGATGTTCAAGACGCACGACCTCAAGTCCGTGCCGGACAGCGAGGTCTTCAAGACGCTGACGTCGTCGGGCACCACCGGTGCCGGCGCGTCGCGGATCTACCTGGACAAGGAGGCGGCGGGCGCGCAGACCAAGCAGCTGGGCGCGACGCTGCAGGA
This sequence comes from Amycolatopsis sp. CA-128772, assembly GCF_002904295.1. Lineage (GTDB taxonomy): Bacteria > Actinomycetota > Actinomycetes > Mycobacteriales > Pseudonocardiaceae > Amycolatopsis. Next base: position 35,302 of record NZ_PPHG01000092.1, on the reverse strand, counting down.
GGTCCTCGGCGGCGAGCGGCTGCCGATGCTGATGGTCGACACGATCGGCATCATCAAGAACCGCCGGTCGTTCTCCGCGCGCGGTGCCGGTGTGCTGGGCATGGCGAACTTCGGCCGCAAGCACACGTACGTGCTCGACGAGAACGACCAGCCGGACGTCGAGGCGGTCAAGAAGTTCCTGGCCGAGTACGGCGACAAGCCGTTCCTGATCTTCGGCTTCACGTTCATGGTGTGGCTGTACCTGTACGAGGTCGCGCGGGACCACGGGCTCGACCTGTCGAACGGCATCCTGATCCACTCCGGTGGCTGGAAGAAGCTGATCGACCGCGCGGTCGACAACACCGAGTTCCGGCGGCGGTTCAAAGAGGACACCGGGCTCACCCGGAGCCACAACTACTACGGGATGATCGAGCAGATCGGCACGGTGTTCCTCGAGGGGCCGTCCGGGAATTCGCTGTACTGCCCGGACTTCGCCGACGTCGTGATCCGGAACCCGGAGACGTGGGCCGAGCAGCCGGTCGGGGAGCCGGGCGTGATCGAGGTCGTCTCGACGCTGCCGCGGTCGTACCCGGGGCACGTGCTGCTGACCGAAGACCTGGGTGTGTACAACGGCATCGACGACGGCGACTGGCCCGGCAAGCACTTCTCGGTCCTGGGCCGGCTGCCCAAGGCCGAGGCCCGCGGCTGCTCGGACACCTTCTCGGGAGCGGCGGCATGAGCCTCACCCAGCGTTTTCCCGCGGCGGACCCGATCGACGCCGGTGTCCTGGTGGACCAGCTGCGCGCCGAACCGCCGGGCGGCCGGCTGCGCGTCGGTGACCCGCGGATCGTCGAGTTCGTCACGAAGTTCGCCCGCAAGCTGCTGGCCCCGGCCACCGCGCGCCGGTTCCCGGAGCTGGCGTCGCTCGGCTTCTTCCTGCGCAAGGGCGAAATCGCCAAGGCGCTGTCCACTTTGGACACTGCGGGCGCCGCCCTGCGGTTCCCGCGCGGGCTGGTGTTCCACGTGCCGCCGGCGAACGTCGACACGATCTTCGTCTACTCCTGGGCGCTGTCCGCGCTGGCGGGCAACCACAACGTCGTGCGGGTCTCGTCGCGCTCGGCGGGGGCCGCGGAGGCGGTGCTGGAAGCGCTGAACGCGGCACTGTCCGATGTAGACTCCGACACGGCGGCGGCCATCACGGCCACCCAGCGGATGGTCACCTACGACCGCAGCGACGAAGTCAGCGGCGCCCTGTCCCTGGCCGCCGACCTGCGCGTCATCTGGGGCGGCGACGGCTCGGTCGCGGCCCTGCGCAAGTACCCCCTCGCCCCGCACGCGCGTGACCTGACGTTCCCGGACCGCTCGTCCTTCGCCGTCGCCTCGGTGGCGGGCTGGCAGCGGGCGTCGGAAGCGGAGCGCCGCGCGGCCGCCGAGGGCTTCTACAACGACTCGTACTGGTTCGACCAGGCCGCCTGCTCGTCACCGCGCGCGGTGTTCTGGGTCGGCGACGAAGCCGGCGCCCGGGCCGCGGGGACCGAGTTCCGCACCCTGCTGGCGGCGGTGCTGGAGACCAAGCAGCACGTCACCGAGCCCGCGATGGCGGTCCAGAAGCGCGTCTCGGCGTACGGCGCGGCGGTCGACGGGCTGGTCAAGGAGATCGCGTTCCAGGGCAACGGCCTGGCGACGCTGGAGCTGACCGACCCGGCGGTGCTGCCACGCGAGTGGCTCGGCGCCGGCACGTTCGCCAACGCGCGCGTGTCCTCGCTGTCCGACCTGGTGCCGATCGTCCTCCGGAAGGACCAGACGGTCAGCCAGTTCGGCTTCACGGCCGAGGAGCTGACGGCGTTCGCGCACGAGCTGGCTGGCCGCGGGGTCGACCGGATCGTGCCGTTCGGCTCCGCCCTGACCTTCTCCGCGGTGTGGGACGGCTACGATCTGCTCTCCGAGTTCAGCCGCCTGGTCACGGTGCAGGTCTGAGGAGAGCGTCGATGACGACCGTTGAGGACCTGCCGGCGGCCGGCAAGCAGCCGAAGTCCACCCGCGCGAAGATCCTCGACGTCGTCCGGTGGGTCGCGATCGCCCTGGTCATCGGCTTCGCGGCGAAGCAGCTGGCGGCCAACTGGGGCGAGTTCTGGCACACCCTGCGTGACGTCGCCTGGCAGTCATCGCTGCTCAGCCTCCTCGCCCTGGTCGCGGCCATCCTGGTGTCGACCTGGGGCTGGCAGATGATGGTCGACGACCTCGGCGAGCCGATCGGCTACGCCCGGGGCGCGCAGATCTGCCTGGTCGGCTCGCTCGGCAAGTACGTGCCGGGCTCGGTCTGGGCGTACCTGCTGCAGATGGAGCTGGGCCGCAAGGCGGGCCTGGCCCGCGCCCGGATCTTCACCGGCTCCCTGATCCAGCTCGGCGTGGGCGTGGTGTCGGCGCTGGTGGTGTCGCTGCTGGCGGCGCCCGCGGTGTTCAGCAACAGCCCGCGCGCGCTGTGGCTGTTCGTGCTCATCCCGCTCGGCCTGGCGATGCTGCACCCGAAGATCCTGACCTGGGGCACGTCCCTGGTGCTGCGGATCCTCCGCCGGCCGCCGCTCGCGCACCCGCTCGGCTGGGCGGTGATCGGCAAGGTGTTCGCCGCGTCGACGGCGGCGTGGTGCCTGCAGGGCGTCCACCTGTGGCTGCTGGCCAACTCGGTCGGCACCCCGGGCCTCGGCGGCTTCGTGCTCTGCGTGGGCGCGATGGCGGTGGCGATGACGGTGGGCACGTTCGCGTTCATCCTCCCCAGCGGCGTCGGCGTCCGCGAGGTCGCGCAGGTGGCCGTCCTGACCGCGAGCGGCCTGACGGTCGGCCAGGCCACGGCGTTCGCGGTGGCCTCCCGGGTGATGTTCACGGTGGCCGACCTGCTCACGGCGGGCCTCGCCGCGGTGGCGGCCCGCTCGGCCCGCCCGGCGGTCCCCGCATCCTGACCGGGGTTGCCCACAGGTTGTCCACAGGGTTTACGCACATGTGGACAACCGCGGGCGTCCGGCCTTGACCAGGCCCGCCGCCGCCGCGGTCTTGCCCCGTTCAGGGCAAGTCACCGGCCCGCGGGAAACGCGCCGCTGCCGCTGATCGATAACCTGGCGTGGGTTCGGTGCCGACGTGAGGGGGCCGGGTGGTCTACGCGGTCGTGGTGGCGTGGTTCGTCGTCGCCGCGATCGTGGTGCTGACCTGGCGCCGCCTCGACACCGACCGCGGCTGGCGCGGGTTCGTCCTCACCCTCACGCTCGGCCTTTCGCTGCTCCACCAGCTGCTGTTCGCGACCGTCACCGAGGACGCGCTCGTCACGTTCCGGTACGCGCAGAACATCGCCGACGGCAACGGCCCGGTCTTCAACCCCGGTGAACGCGTCGAGGGGTACACGAACTTCCTGTGGCTGGTGCTGATCGCCCTCCCGCGGGCCGCGTTCGGCGCCGACGTGCGCACCGCGGCCGTCGTGTTCGGCGTCGCCGCCACGCTGGCCTGCGTGCTCATCTCCTGCTTCCTGGTCAACCGGATCGTCGTCGCGGCCGCCCCGGTCGGCGCCGAGCCGCGGCCCGCGATCGGGGTGGCCGCGGCGGTGCTGACCGCGAGCGCCGGCGGCCTCGCCGTCTACGGCGGGTCGGGCTCGGAAGTGCCGCTGTTCGTGCTGCTCGTCCTCGCCGTCGGGTACTCGCTCGCCGCGCGGCGCCCGGTGGTCGCCGGGGTGCTCGTCGCCTTCGCCGTGATGACCAGCCCGGAGGGCTTGGTGGTCGCGGCGCTGGCCGGCCTGTGGCTCGTCGGCGCGGCCCGGAAGCGCCGGCACACCTGGTGGGCGCCGGTCGGTTACCTGCTCGGCGCGCTGGTGTTCCTGATCCCGCGGCTGGCCTGGCGAGCGACGTTCTACCAGCACTTCCTCCCGGCGCCGCTGGCCGCGAAGCTCGGCGGGCCGTTCGGTTCGCGGGTCGCCGCCGGCTGGCCGTACCTGTCCGGGTTCGCACTGGCGCACCAGGGTTTCCTGCTGCTCGGCCTGGTCGCCGCGGTGGCGCTGCTGCTGCGCCGCCCCGAACCGGCGTCCCGGGTGACCGAGCCGCCCGCCCGGCGCGAAGGCACGGTCGGCGCAGCAGCGCCGCCGCCGGCTCGGGGCGACGCCCCGGTGGCCATGGCCACCGAGGCCCGGGCACTGCTCGGGCTGCTGTTCGCCACGGCCGTCGGGCTCGCCGCCGCGGCGGTGCTGATCGGCGGTGACCCCGGTCCGTCGTGGCGGCTGCTGGCCCCGCTGCCGCCGTTGCTCGCCGTCGCGGCGCTGGCCACCTACGGCGTGCTCACCGTGGACGTCGCCGGGAAGCCGTCGCCGCGGCCGAAGGCGTGGCCCGCCGGAACGCGGCTGGTCCCGGTGACCGCCTGCGGGCTGGCCGGCATCGCCGTGCTCGTCTCGGTGTTCAGCCCCGAGATGCTCGACCGCGTGCGCGACTGGCGCGCGCACGGCACCGAGCTCGCCGAGATCGGCGGCTGGCTCGGCGGCTACCTGCCGCCCGGGTCGGTGGTCAGCGCCGCCGCGCCGGGCGCGCTCGCCGCCCAGAGCGGGCAGCTGCTCATCGTGGACGTCTTCGGCCGCACCGACGACCACATCGCCCGCGACGGCCGGCACGACGGCGGCGTCGCGACCGACTACGACTACGTGGTCAACGGCCGCCGCCCGGCCGTCGCCGTGCCGGACGTCGGGTTCGGCGACCGCCAGCACTGCGCGATCGACCCGGTATACGCGGGCAGGTACCAGGTCGCGACCTTCCGCCGCGTCGGCACGCCGTACTGGGTCTCGGTGTACCCGCGCGCGGAAGAGGCGAAGTCCCTGGTGGCCGACCTCGACAAGGGTCCGGACTTCCGCTACGTACCCTGTCCTTCGTGAAGCTCGAGGTCCCGGGACGGCAGCTGGGCGCCGAGGCGCGGCTCGGGCTCGGGGTGTTCGGCGCGTCGCTCGCGCTGTTCGTGGTGCGGTTCCTGGTGCCGCGCCCGATCGCGATGTCCAACAACGGTGACGGCGCCCGCGTGCTGTGCGGCGCGGGCCTCACCTGGCACGGCGGGCCCGAGCCGTTCATCCACCTGACCTACACCGCGGACCCCGGCGCGGTGCCGTGCCGGCCGACGTACCTGCTCACCCAGAGCTGGCTCGCGGACCTGGCCGTCCGGCTCGGCCGGCTGCTCGGCCTGCACGCCACGCTCAGCCTCGTCGTGCTGGGCCTGCTCAGCAGCGTCATCGCCGCGGCCGCGGTCACCGCGATCGTGCTCGGCCTGCCGCAGCCGCGCCGGACCCGGCTGTTCGCGGCGGCCGGGCTGCTGCTGGTCGTCGCGGATTCGGCGTTCTTCGGCTACTTCGCCGCGGTGCTCGGCGAAGGCGCGGCCTTCCTCGGCCTGCTCCTCGCCGTCGGCGGCCTGCTGCTGACCGCCCGCGAGGGCCGGTGGAGCTACGCAGGCATGGCCGTGACGTTCGTGGGCGGTGTCCTGCTGGTCAACGCCAAGGTCCAGACGCTGACCATCCTGCCGATCCTCGCCGTGGCCATCCTGCTCGTCCGGCCGGGCGCGCTGCGGGGCGTGCGGCGGTGGGCGTTGGCCGCGCTGGTCATCGGTGCGCTCGGCGCCGTCACGCTGTACGCGCAGCAGAGCGTCGAGCCCGCGCGAGCGCCCGACGGCACCCTCGCCGCGCGGCCCGGCGACGACTCCCGCGAGATCAACGTCTTCAACTCGATCTTCCTCAACATCGTCGACGGCCGGCACGACACCCGAGCCGACCTGGCCGAGCTCGGGCTGCCGCCGTCGTTCGCGCAGTACGCGGGCAACGGCTGGTGGCACCTGCACCCGGCGACGATGGACCCGCTCTACCCGCAGTACCGCGACCGGATGAGCCGTCGGAACGTCGTGACGTACTTCGCGAGCCACCCGGGCCGGACCCTGGAGGTGCTCGACCGCGCCGCGACCGACCAGCTCACGGCCCGGCCGGACTACCTCGGCAGCTTCGACGAGAGCGCCGGGTACCTGCCGCACGCGCAGGAACACCGGGTGCCGGTGGTGTCGTGGCTGACCGGCCTGATCGCCCCGCTCGGGCTCTTCGCGCTGGTGCCGATCTGGCTGTTCGTCCTGGCCAGGACGTGGTTGTGGCGGCGGACCGCACTCGGCGTCACGCTGGCGTTCCTGTTCACCGTCTCGGTGACGCAGTTCGGCACCGCGGCGCTCGGCGACGGCATCGAGGGCACCAAGCACCAGTCCGTCGCGCTGTTCGCGATCCTGCTCGCCCTCGTATTGTGTTCTCCCTCGCTGATCCGCCGCTCCGAACCTACGCTCCCGTAACCTTGCCGGATGGCTGACCTGGTTTACCCGCCCGTGATCGCGGCGGCCCGGACGATGTTCCGGGTACTCGACAACCGCATCCGGATCGACGGCGCGGAGCACATCCCGCGTCGCGGCGGCGCGGTGATCGCGTGCAACCACATCAGCTACCTGGACTTCATCTTCTGCGGCCTCGGCGCGCGCCCGGCCAAGCGGCTGACGCGGTTCATGGCGAAGAAGGAGATCTTCGACAACCGGATCGCCGGGCCGCTGATGCGCGGGATGCACCACATTTCCGTCGACCGCTCCGCCGGCCTGGGCTCCTACCGCGAGGCCCTCGGGAAGCTGCAGGCCGGCGAGGTCGTGGGTGTCTTTCCCGAGGCCACGATCAGCCGGTCGTTCACCGTCAAGGAGATCAAGTCCGGCGCCGTCCGGATGGCCGCGGCGGCCGGCGTCCCGGTCGTGCCGATGGCGCTGTGGGGCACCCAGCGGCTCTGGACGAAGGGCCGGCCGAAGGACCTGACCCGCCGCCACGTGCCGGTCTCGATCCTCATCGGCGAGCCGATGCACCCGGCGAAGGGCGACGACTGGGACGTCGTCACGAAGGAGCTGCGCACCCGGATGAGCGCGCTGCTCGACCGCGCCCAGGCCGAGTACCCCGACCGGCCGGCGTCCGACGAGGAACGCTGGTGGCTGCCCGCCCACCTGGGCGGCACGGCGCCGAGCCCGGCCGAAGCGGCCGAGCTCGACCGCCGTCCCGATGCCGGCTAGAACCAGCGCTCGAGGACCTGCGCGACACCGTCCTCGCCGGCCGGCCCGGTGACCTCGTCGGCCACCTCGAGCAGCTTCGGGTGCCCGTTCTGCATCGCGACGCCGTGGCCCGCCCAGCGGAGCATCTCGACGTCGTTGGGCATGTCCCCGAAGGCGATGACCTGCCCGGGTTCGACGTCCAGCCGCTCGGCGACGTCGGCCAGGCCGGTCGCCTTGGTGATGCCGTGTGCGGACAGCTCCACCAGGCCGCCGGACGACGAGTAGGTGACGTCGACGTCCCGGTCGAACAGCGCGTTCACCGCGTCCGCCATCTCCTGGGACGACATCCCGCGGTGGCTGACCAGCAGCTTGATCGCCGGGTGCCCGAGGACCTCGGCGCGCGGCCCGGTGCGGCCTTCGCCGTCGCCCCACGGGTTGTGGTAGTCCGGCTCGATCACGAAGTTGCGCATGTCGTGGTCGACCGCGCCGGTGCCGACGCGCTCGGTGGCCAGCCGGCAGCCGGGCAGGGCCTTGTCGAGCGCGTGCGCGATGTCGTGCAGCAGCTCGGGCCGCAGCAGGCCGTGCACCGCGACGACCTCCTCGCGGGCGCAGTCGTACAGGACGGCGCCGTTCGCGCACACCGCGTACCCGGTCAGCTCGAGGGGGCCGGCCACGGGCGCGATCCACCGCGGCGGCCGGCCGGTGGCCAGCACGAAGGGCACCCCCGCCTCGATCGCCCGGCGCACGGCCGCGATCGTGCGGCCGGTGAGGGATTCGGAGGGGCCGAGCAGGGTGCCGTCGACGTCGGACGCGATCAACTGGGGTCTCTCCACCCGGCCATTGTCCCTGACTCGTTCGGGGGAAGGCTTGCCCGTCCGTGCGACTGTCGGTGGCAGCCGATAACGTCCGGCGGTGTGCGAGTAGGCATCGTCATTCTCCCTGAAGATCGTTGGTGGGCCGCCGAGCCGAAGTGGCGGGCCGCCGAGGAGTACGGCTTCGACCACGCCTGGACCTATGACCACCTGGGCTGGCGCAACCTGGTCGACGGCCCGTGGTTCTCCGCGATCCCGACCCTGACCGCCGCGGCGACGGTGACGTCCCGCATCCGGCTCGGCACGTTCGTGGCGTCCCCGGTCGCCCGCCACCCCGTGCCCTTCATGCGCGAACTGAACACCCTCGACGACATCTCGGACGGCCGGCTCGTCCTCGGCGTCGGCGCGGGCGTCGACCACCTCCACTACGACGGCGCGGTGCTCGGCGCACCCGAGCTGACGCCGAAGCAGCGCGCGGACCGCTTCACCGAGTTCGTCGAGGCGCTCGACGGGCTGCTGATGACCGACAAGTTCGACTTCGACGGCGAGTACTACCGCGCTCGCGAGGCCCGCAACCTGCCGGGCCCGGTCCAGCGGCCGCGGCTGCCCTTCGTCGTCGCGGCGAACGGGCCGCGCACGATGACCCTCGCCGCGCGCTTCGGCGCGGGCTGGGTCACGACCGGCAAGGGCGGCGCGACGGCCGGCGAGTGGTGGGCCGGCATCAGGGAGCTCACCGAGCTTTTCGACCGGCGGCTGGACGCGGTGGGCCGCGACCGGGCGAGCATCCAGCGGCACCTGAGCCTGGATGCGTCCCCGGTGTTCTCGCTGAGCAGCGTGGAGGCGTTCCGCGACGCCGTGGGCCGGGCGAAGGAGCTCGGGTTCACCGACGTCATCTCGCACTGGCCGCGGTCATCGTCGCCGTACGAGGGTCGCGAAGCCGTGCTGGAGCAGGTGGCGAGCGACGTCCTGCCGGAGCTGCGCTAGTCCGATCGAGTGGCATCGAGGTGATCGGGAAACCGATTGCCGTCCCTCGGGCGTCGGTACTTGCAGACGCCCCGGGGGTGCGGGGGCCCTCGTGGCCGCGGTGGGGCGCCGCGGCCACGAGGGCGTTCTACTTCACGATCCGGTAGATGACCGCGCCCGGGTTCCGGTAGACGACGCTGAGGAAGTCGTGCCCGTCCAGGTGCTGCAGGCCGCGCGCGATGGGCGTGTCCCGGCGGATGGTGCCGCTGCCGATCAGCACGTAGTGGATCTTCAGCCGCCCGACGGCCGCGCGCACCTGCGGGTCGGTGTCGTAGTCGGCGAAGTGCTGGGCCAGGTAGAGCGCGTCCGGCGGGGCCACACCGGCGTCGTAGTGGCCGGCCACCGGGTGCACCCCGGTCAGGGCGTACATCCAGGCCGTGCCGTCGAGCCGGTCGTTGAGCACTTTCTGGTCGGCGGGGATGCCGAGCGTGCCGAGGCGGTCCATCGCGTCGATCTCGTCCTGGCTGACCGGCGGGACCACCTCACCGGGCAGGCCGTTGTAGTAGAGCAGCGACACCGTCTTGGCGTTGGCCGCGCGGTAGAACCCGCCGGTCAGCACGCCCATCGCGACCACCAGCAGCACCGCCGTGGCCAGCCCGACCCGGCCGGTGAGCCACGGCCGCGCGCGCACCCAGGCGCGGCCGCTCGCGAGCTTCGCCAGCCACCGCTGCGTTTCGCTCATGCCGTGCGCGGCGAGCAGGCACAGCGGGATCGACGCCAGCGCCATCAGCCGGAACCGGTCGTTCCACCAGGGCCGCGACAGGGCGATGACCCAGTCTTCGCCGCCGAAGCACGCGACGACCACGAACAGCGCGGACAGCCCGAGCGCCGAGAGCACCAGCCAGCGCATCCGCCGCAGCGCGACCAGCGTGAAGACACCGATCGCGAGGAACACCGTCAGCCAGATCTGCGGCACCGGCAGCACCTGCTTGAACGTCGCCAGCATGGCCAGCGCCTTCCACACCGGCATGTGCGAGCCCCAGGCGTGGTACGGGTACGAACCGGACGTGAAGCCGATCGCGCCGAGGATCATCGGCGCAGCCAGCACCCCGGCGGCCACCATCACCGGCACCATCCGCAGGACGTCGCCACCGGCGACCCGCCAGGCGCGCCTGCCCTCCGGGACGCCGTCGACGCGGCGGCCGCGCACCGCCCGGTACCAGCGCTGCACCACCAGCGGGAACGCGAACAGGATGGCCCCGAACAGCGCGCTCGAGTGGGCGGCGAGCAGGCCGGTCGCGCTCAGCGCCAGCACCGCGCCGGTGTCGACGCCCGGCCGCGCGAGGAACCGCTGCAGCCCGATCACCGCCAGCGGCGTCAGCACGATGCCGAGCGCGAACGGCAGCAGGCCGCTCGACACGGATTCGTAGGCCCCGGTCGTGGCCCCGCCGGCGACCAGCGCGGCGCTGCCGGCGAACACCGCGCGGCCGCCGAGCTGGCGGACCAACGCGGCCATGGCCAGCGCGAACAGCCCGGCGATCGGCATCGTGACCGCGTTGAGGGTGACCGGGACCGACGTCCCGGACAGCTCGTAGACCAGGGCGCCGACCAGGTGGTAGGCGTTCGGGTAGAAGGAGCCGCCGGGGTACCAGTTGATGGTGCCCATGCCGGTCAGGGAGCCGTCGCCGGTCTCGGCGATGTAGCGGATGCCGTTCGCGTGGAACACGGTGTCCCAGCGCTGGAACACCGCGGTCGTCCCGCCGCGGCCGGAGACGACCACGGCGATCGACACGGCGACGGCGGTCGCCACGCAGGCCCCGACGGCCAGGTGCGCCCGCCGCGTCCACGGCACCGCCGGCTCCTCGACGCCCGGCGTGAGCCAGCCGCGTGCCGTGGCCAGGCGGCGCAGGCCGTAGAGCACGGCGGCGAGCAGCAGGGTGACCGCGGCGACGCTGAGCGAGCCGTACGGGACGTGCGCGATGGCCAGCCAGGGCCCGGCGAGGCCGGTGATGGCGTAGCTGAGCAGCGGCGCGAGGCCGGCCAGGGCCCAGCCGCGCAGGCCGGCGGCCCAGCCGACGACCCCGCCGGGGACCGCCAGCACGGCCAGGTAGGTGGCCACCGCGCCGAAGTAGCTCCAGAAGTCCTCGGGTGCAGGCACTGCTTTCCAGGTGTGTCGTAGGCCGAAATGTGATAGTCGGGTGCGAGCCGGGTCAGCGGCCCCCGTACCCTCGACGCCCGTGAGCGCGCACACGAACCCCGCCAAGATTACTGAAGACGATTTCGCAGGTTACGACCTCATCGTCGTCGGGTCCGGTTTCTTCGGCCTGACCGTCGCCGAACGGGCCGCGGCCGAGCTGGGCAAGAAGGTCCTCGTCCTAGAGCGGCGCAGCCACCTCGGCGGCAACGCCTACTCGGAGCCCGACCCGGAGACCGGGATCGAGGTGCACAAGTACGGCGCGCACCTGTTCCACACCTCGAACAAGCGCGTCTGGGAGTACGTGAACCGCTTCACCGAGTTCACCGGCTACCAGCACCGCGTGTTCGCGCGGGTCAAGGACCAGGTCTACTCGTTCCCGATGAACCTGGGCCTGATCAACCAGTTCTTCGGCAAGGCGCACACCCCGGACGAAGCGCGCGAGCTCATCGCGAAGCAGGCGTCCGAGTTCGAGACCTCCGCCGCGCAGAACCTGGAGGAGAAGGCCATCTCGCTGGTCGGCCGTCCCCTCTACGAGGCGTTCATCCGCGGGTACACCGCGAAGCAGTGGGAGAACGACCCCAAGAACCTCGGCGAGAACATCATCACGCGCCTGCCGGTCCGGTACAACTTCGACAACCGGTACTTCAACGACACCTACGAGGGCCTGCCCGTCAACGGGTACACCGCGTGGCTCGAGAAGATGGCCGAGCACGAGAACATCGAGATCCGGCTCAACGTCGACTACTTCGACGTGCGCGAGCACATCCCGGCCGGCACCCCGACCGTCTACACCGGGCCGCTGGACCGCTACTTCGGCTACTCGGCGGGCAAGTTCACCTGGCGCACCGTCGACTTCGAGTCCGAGGTCGCGGAGACCGGCGACTTCCAGGGCACCTCGGTCGTCAACTACAACGACCAGGAAGTCCCGTACACCCGGATCATCGAGTTCCGCCACTTCCACCCGGAGCGGGACTACCCGAAGGACAAGACGGTCATCTTCCGCGAGTACTCGCGCTTCGCGGGCGAGAACGACGAGCCGTACTACCCGATCAACACCCCGGACAACCGCGAGAAGCTCGAGGCCTACCGCGAGCTGGCCAAGACCGAGGCGCGCGAGAAGAACGTGCTGTTCGGCGGCCGGCTGGGCACGTACAAGTACCTCGACATGCACATGGCCATCGGCTCGGCGCTGTCGGCGTTCGACAACAAGATCGCCCCGCACCTGACCGACGGCGCGCCGCTCGACGGGTCCCTCGATGCTTGAGAAGAGCACAGTGCCTTCCGGGGCCGAGCCCCGGACCCCGGCCGGGGGGCAAGCCCCCCTGGACCCCCCAACTGCCGCTGGTACCGGAGAGGTGGCAGTCCTGGCGAAGGCGCAGGGCTTTCTGAAGAGTGAAGCTTCGGTGAAGGCTGCGCGCGGCATGTCGCACTTCGGCGAACACGCGCTCGGCTGGTTCGGCCTGGGCCTGCTCGGGGCCGTGGTCGACAAGGAGCGGCGCAAGGACTGGCTCGTCGCGTCGGCCGGCGTCGTCGGTGCGCACGCGGCGTCGATCGCGGTGAAACGCGTGGTCAGGCGGCCGCGACCGGACCACCCGAGCGTGGAGGTCCTGGTCGGCACGCCGAGCAAGCTGAGCTTCCCGTCGTCGCACGCGACGTCCACGACGGCGGCGGCGGTGCTCTACTCCGGATTGACCGGGCGTAACCTGGTGCCCGCCCTGGTACCGCCGATGCTGGCCTCGAGGCTCGTGCTCGGCGTTCACTATCCGACAGACGTTCTGGCCGGTGCAGCTCTCGGGGGGCTCGTCGGTGGTCTGATACGACGGAAGCTGAAGAAGAGCCGATGAGTGAAACGACCGAGCAGCGCAACAGCGACGAAACTGCCGTGACGCCCGAGGCTGTTGGGCCGACTGCGTCACGTGGGCCGTTCGGCCTGGTCGGCGGCGTCATCAAGACGGCGCGGCCCCGGCAGTGGGTGAAGAACGTCCTGGTCTTCGCGGCCCCGTTCTTCGCGTTCTCGAAATCGACCGACCGCACGGGCCTGCTGCTCGACGCGATCGTCGCCTTCGTGGCCTTTTCGCTGGTGGCGAGCTCGGTCTACCTGATCAACGACGCGATCGACGTCGAGGCCGACCGGGCCCACCCGACCAAGCGCAACCGGCCGATCGCGGCCGGCATCGTGCCGGTCCCCGTCGCGTACGGGGCCGCGGTCGTGTTCTTCCTGGCCGGCCTCGGCGTGTCGTTCCTCGCCAGCTGGCAGCTGGCGATCGTGCTGGCGGTCTACGAGGCCGTCCAGCTCGGCTACTGCTTCGGCCTGAAGCACCAGCCGGTGGTCGACCTGGCCATCGTCGGGTCGGGCTTCCTGATGCGTTCGATCGCCGGCGGCGTGGCGGGCGGCATCGCGCTGTCCCAGTGGTTCCTGCTGGTCACGGCGTTCGGCTCGCTGTTCATGGTGGCGGGCAAGCGCTACGCGGAGATCATGCTGTTCGAGCGGACGGGCGCGAAGATCCGCTCGTCCCTGAAGAAGTATTCGGCCAGCTACCTGCGGTTCGTCTGGGCGACCTCGGCGGCGATCCTGATCATGTCGTACTGCCTGTGGGCGTTCGAGATCCGCCAGACCGAGCACAACTCGGTGTGGGCGCTGATCTCGATGGTCCCGTTCGTGGTGGCGGTGCTGCGGTACGCGGTGGACGTCGACGGCGGCATCGCGGGCGAGCCCGAGGAGATCGCGCTCAAGGACCGCATCCTGCAGGTGCTCGGCGCGACCTGGGTGATCACCCTGTTCCTGGCGTTCTACCTGTGAGTTCTCATGGCGGATCGACAGGTTCGTTTCAGGTGACGCACAGCTGAGCGACGCACCCTGAGGTGGTGGGGGCGGGCACTGCGCCCGTCCCCGTGACCACAGGAGCGACGATGAACGACCAGCCGCGCGAGGAGAAGCCCCCGGCGGAGGCCGACCAGCCGACCGCCGAGCACCCGGCCGACCAGCCGACGGTGGTGCAGGGGGAACCGGTCGGCCACGGAGAAGCCGCAACCCAAGCACTTCCCAGCGCGCCTGCCGCCGCGCAAGGCGCGGCCGGGACCGCAGCGTCGGGCCAGCCCGCCGCCGCGGCCGGTGAGGGCGGCCCTGCCCCGCAGGCACCGGCCGATCAGACCGCCGTCCACGGCCAGCCGCCGCCACCCGCGCCACCCGCTCCGCAGCTCTCCCAGCCCGGCCCCGGCCACACCTACGCCGCCTGGGGTCCGCCTGCTCCGCGGCAGCCCGGCGGGTTCCGCCGGTTCGTCGGCCACCGCGCCACGCAGCTGGTCGGCGTCGGCGTGCTCGGCCTGCTGATCGGCGGCGGCATCGTCGGCGGGATCGCGGCGGCCACCCACCACGGCCCCCGTGACGGCCGCCCCGGCAGCCACCGCCAGTACGACGGGCCGAACGGCAACCAGGGCTTCGACGGCCGCGGTCCCGGCTTCGGCGGCCGAGGCAACTCCGGCAACAACGGCGGCGGCTCCGGAGACGGCATCTGACTGTGGCCTGGGCCACCCGTACCTCGCTCAGGTCACGAAAGCATCACGGGCGAGGTACGGTGTCCGGGATGCGAAGCGCCTCCGCAGAACTCCCCAAAGTCGTCCGCGCGCTGCCGATGGCCGTCCCCGTCGCCCGCTCGTGGGCCCTGCCGGCCGGCGCCGCGGTGGCCTCCGCACTGGTGTTCGCTTTGGTCAGCAGCCATCTCATCGATGACACCTACATCACGCTGTCCTACGCGAAGAACCTCGCCTTCCACGGCCACTGGGGCCTGATCGAACAGGGGACGGCGAACACCGCGACGTCCCCGCTGAACGTCCTGGCCCTCGGCGCGGTCACTTTCGTCGTGCGCGACGCCGTGCTCGCCGGCGGGCTCGTGTTCGTCGCCGCGCAGGTGCTGCTCGTGCTGGGCCTGCGCCGGCTCGGGGAGCGTCGTGGCCTGCCGGCGGCGTTCGCGCCGCTGACGTTCGCGTTGCTGCTGGTCAACCCCCTGCTGCTGTCCTCGATCGGGCTGGAGGTGGCGCTCGGGGCCACCGGCGTCGTGTGGACGCTGGTCTACGCGGGGGAGCGGCACGCGGGACGGCTGGGGGTGGTCATCGGGCTGCTCGCGCTGGTCCGGATCGACCTGCTGCTGATCGCCGCGGTGCTGTTCGCCGCCCGCCGCGAGTTCTGGGACGGCATCTGGCGGACGGCCTTCGCGGCGCTCGCGGTGACGCTGCCCTGGTTCGGGTTCAGCTGGCTGGTGCTCGGCTCGGCCGTGCCGGACACGCTCGTCATCAAGATCAGCCAGCAGTCGTGGGGACCGTTCAGCTTCACCAACGGCCCGCTGCTGTACTGGCGCAACTTCCCGGCCGCGGCCACGCTGTCGTTCCTGCCGCTGCTGCTCGCGGGCGCGGCGGGGGTGGCCTGGATCATCCAGTACCGCCGCGGCTCCGAGACGGCCCGCCGGCTGACGCCGTTCGCGGCGCTCGCCGCGGCGGGTGCCCTGCACTACGTGGCCTACAGCCGGCTGGGCGTGCCGCCGTACCACTGGTACTACGCGCCGAGCATCATCGGCGCCACGATCTTCCTCGCGGCCTGCGCAGCGGCGGCCCCGGAGCGGATCCGCCGCGGAACGTGGACGGCGGCGGGCACGGTGCTCGCGGCGAGCGTCGCGGTGTACGCGCTGCCGGGCCTCCCACGCCAGTTCGCCCCGATCACGAGCAATCACGCATCGACGACGGAGTACCGCGAAATAGGCCAGGAGCTGGCGGCCATCGCCCACGGCCGCAAGGTCGAGACGGCGGGCGAGGTCGGCGCACTGGCGTATGCGTGCGACTGCGAGCTGGTCGACGAGTTTTCCGACCGAGGCGCGGTCGACCCGGCGATCAGCGAGACAAAACGCCTCAGCGGCGACCTCGGCCGCGCGCTGCTGGAGGCCAACTTCCACAACTTCGACCACAGCGTGGCCCCGCTCAGCCCGGACCTGGTGCTGGCGACCACCCGCCGGACGCCCCCGGCGGCGGCGCTGGCGAGCTGGCGGATCGATTCGCCGTGGATGGGCAGCCAGAACCTGTACTTGGTCCCGGCCCACGCTGCCGGCGGTTGAGTACGCTGGCCGGTGATGGGGGTCATCCGGCGGTTGCTGCGGCACGAAGCCGTGCTCTTCTCGAGCATCGGGCTGCTGCTGGCCGGCCGCAAAGACGTGCCGGCCGACGGTGTCGCCCTGCCCTACGCCGGCCCGCAGCGGCCGATGGTCATCGTCTTCTTCGCCGTCGCGCTCGTCGAAACCGGCGCGTTCCTGCTCGTCGACTTCGGCGCGCTCGGCGGGACGATCCTGCTGGTCGCGGAGATCTACAGCGCCGCGTGGCTGCTCGGCTACCTGGCCACCACGATCACCCGGCCGCACACCCTCTCGCCCCGGGAGCTGCGGCTGCGGGTCGTCGCGCTGTTCGACCTGCGAGTACCGCTCACCGACGTCGAGAGCCTCACCCGGCGCAACGAAACCCACTCGAGCGCGCGGACCCTCGTCTGGCGCGGCGAAGAGCTGGTGATGGCCTGAACAGGGAGACGAACGTCGTCGCCGTCCTACGCCGGCCGGTCACAGCGACCCGGCCGCTGGGCCGGAGCGAGACCGTGCAGGTCGTGAGGTTCTACGTCGAAGACCCGGACCGGGCGGTCCGGGCCTTCGACGAAGCCTGACTCAGATCGGCAGCTTGCGGAAGATCGGCCGCGGCACGTGGCGCAGGGCCGACATCACCAAGCGGAACTGCGCCGGCGCCCACACCAGGTCCTTGCCCGCGCGAGCCGCGCTGACCGCCGTCTCCGCGACCTGCTCGGCCGTCTGCGCCAGCGGAGCGTCCTTCAGCCCCTCGGTCATCTTCGTCTTCACGTGCCCCGGGCGGACGACCGTCACCTTGACCCCGGACGGCGCCAGCGCCTCGCCGAGGCCCAGGTAGAAGCCGTCGAAGCCGGCCTTCGTCGAGCCGTACACGAAGTTGGAGCGGCGGACGCGCTCGCCCGCCACCGAGGACAGGGCGATCACCGTGCCGTGGCCCTGGGCCTTCAGCTTCTCCGACAGCGCGACGCCGACCGACACCGCCGCCGTGTAGTTCACCGTGGCCAGCTCGACGGCCTTCGCGTGGTCCTGCCAGACCTCTTCCGGGTCGCCGAGCAGGCCGAACGCCACCACCGCCACGTCGATGTCGCCGCCCTCGAACGCCTTGGCCAGCACGCCCGGGTGCGAGGCCAGGTCCGCAGCGTCGAAGTCCACCGTGGACACCTCGGCGCCACGGTCCTTCAGGCGCTGCGCGGCCGCGTCGAGCCGCGGCGAGGGGCGTGCGGCCAGCACGACCCGCAGGGGCTTCTCGGCCAGGTACTTCTCGGCGATCGCCAGCGCGATGTCGGACGTGCCGCCGAGCAGGAGCAGGGACTGGGGGTTGCCCACCGCGTCGATCACAGTTCGAGCCTCCGGCTCATGTCAGAGGCGAAAACGCCTTCGGGGTCAATGGACGCGCGCACCTTGCGCCACTCTTCGAGCCGCGGGTACATCTTCGCGAACGTCTCGGGCGAGGTGCGCGAGTCCTTCGCCGTGTACAGCCGGCCGCCCAGCTCCAGGACGTCTTCGTCGAGCTCCTGGCAGAACCGGCTCAGGCCGTCCTTGATCGGGAAGTCGACGCAGACCATCCAGCCCGGGTGCGGGAACGACAGCGGCGCCGCGTTGCCCTCGCCCATCCGCTTGAAGACGTTGAGGAAGGACACGTGTCCCGACTCGGCGATCTTCCGGACGATCTTCCGCAGCGGCTCGTGCGCGTTGAGCGGCGTCGAGAACTGGTACTGCAGGAAGCCCTTCGAGCCGTAGGCCCGGTTCCACTCGCCGAACATGTCGAGCGGGTGGTAGAACGCCGTCAGGTTCTGGATCACGCCGCGGGCGGCCTTCGGCGTCTTGCGGTAGTACAGCTCGCCGATGGCGCCGAACGTCAGCTTGTTCGCCAGGCCGTTCGGGAAGACGTCCGGCAGCGTCGCCAGCTGCGGCGCGTCGAACTTCAGCGGGTTCGCCCGCAGCTTCGGCGGCAGTTCGTCCAGCTTGGCCAGCGAACCGCGGCCGAAGGCGGCGCGGCCCAGCTTCGAGCCGGTGGAGATCGTGTCGAACCACGCCGACGAGTACGTGTAGTTGTCGTCGGAACCGTTGCTGACCAGCTCGAGGGTCTCGTCGAGGTTGTCCGTGCGCTCGTTGTCCGCGAGGAAGTACGCGGTCTCGGTCTTCGTCATCCGGATGGTCGCGCGGACGATGATGCCGGTCAGGCCGATGCCGGCGACGGTCGCCCAGAACAGCTCGGCGTCCGGGCCCTCCGGGGTCAGCGTGCGGACCTGGCCGTCCGCGGTGATCAGGTCCATCGACACGACGTGGTTGCCGAAGCTGCCCGCGCTGTGGTGGTTCTTGCCGTGGATGTCGTTGGCGATCGCGCCGCCGATGGTCACCTGGCGCGTGCCGGGCAGCACCGGGACCCACAGGCCGTACGGCAGCGCCTCGCGCATCAGCTGGTCCAGGCTCACGCCGGCGTCGACGACGACCAGCGCACTGTCCGGGTCGATCGAGTGGATCCGGTTCAGCGCGGTCATGTCGACGACCAGGCCGCCGGCGTTCTGCGCCGGGTCGCCGTAGGACCGGCCGAGGCCGCGGGCGATCACGCCGCGTGCACCCGCCTGTGCGACGGCCCGCGCTATGGTCCCGACGTCCGGCGTGCTCAGGACGTCGGCGGTGGTCGGTGCGGTCCGCGCCCAGCCCATGAGCGTGCGACGCTGTGTGTTGGGTACGTGGGTCACTCGACCAGGGTAGCCACGCCGAACCACGCCCGGAACGTGACCCTGAAGTGCTCGCTTCTACACTTTGCGCATCAAGGCACAAGCGCCCGCGCGGGTGACCGTGACTCAGGTATCGAGGTAATGCAGTGGTGGCGACCGATCCGCAAGCCGACGCAGCGGCTGCTCAGTCTTCCCCTGGACTGCTGGGCCAGCTCATCCGCTTCGCCCTGATCGGGGGCTTCTGCGCCCTGGTCGATCTGGGCACCTACACGCTGCTGACCCAGGTGGCCGGGATGGCCACCTCACCGTGGGTCGAC
Organism: Amycolatopsis sp. CA-128772; assembly: GCF_002904295.1. Classification (GTDB taxonomy): domain Bacteria; phylum Actinomycetota; class Actinomycetes; order Mycobacteriales; family Pseudonocardiaceae; genus Amycolatopsis. The sequence goes on along the minus strand of NZ_PPHG01000092.1, from coordinate 16,174 downwards.
ATCGCCCGCGCTATCTCTTTCGTCGTGGGTACGACCACGGCGTTCTTCCTGAACCGGAAGTTCACCTTCGCCGGCGGGCGCCGCGACGGCCGGGCGCAGGTCGGCTCGTTCGTCCTGCTCTACACCGTGACGTTCTTCGTCGCGGTCGGGGTGAACCAGCTGATGCTGAACGTGCTGCCGGAGTCCGCGTGGCAGCACACACTGTGCTGGGCCGTGTCGCAGGCCACCGCCACCGTGATCAATTTCGTGATGCTCAAGTGGGTCGTTTTCCGCGAGCCGTCGACTGAGGAGAACTGAGGACTTCCATGCCCGGTAAAACAGCCACCCCGGCGCCGACCACCCCAGCCGGCGCGGCCGCCGAGACGCGGTTCACCGAGCACACTCCGCAGGGCCGTCTGACGGCGCAGCGCGGGCTCTACGCCGGCCCGGCGCCGATCGTCAGCAAGGACCTGTACGCCGAGCTCGAGTGGGGCGCGGCCGTGCGGGAACGTGCGTCGATCAGCCTCGACCCCGCCTCCAAGGTCTCGGGCAACACGTACTTCGGCCGCTTCCCGGCCAGCTACTGGCAGCGCTGGACGACGGTGACCGAGGTCTCGGTCGAGGCCGTCGTCACCGGCACCGGCCTGCTGTCGATGGGCGCTTCCGATGTCGAGGGCGAGCCCCGCGTCGTGGCCGCCGAGCAGGTCAAGGACGCCAAGCAGGCGAAGGTGTCGCTGACCGGCAAGCTCGACAAGTTCTACGACGGCGGCGCGCTCTGGCTCGACCTCGAGACCGAGGGCGGCCAGACGCTGCGCGTCGAGCAGGTCCGCTGGACGGTCGAGGCACCGGAGAAGATCCGCCCGACCGCGGTGACCATCTGCACGATGAACCGCGCCGACGACTGCCTGAAGAACCTCCAGGCCCTCGCCGCGGACGTCTCCTCGCTGGAGACCCTGGACGCGATCTACGTCGCCGACCAGGGCACCGACCTCGTCGAGTCCCGCGACGGCTTCGAGCAGGTCGCCAAGGACCTCGCCGACAAGCTGCACTACATCAAGCAGCCGAACCTCGGCGGCGCCGGCGGCTTCACCCGCGGCCTGTTCGAGGTGGCCGGGCACACCGCGACCGAGCACGCGAACGTCCTGTTCATGGACGACGACGTGCTGCTCGAGCCGGACCTGGTGATCCGGATGACGGCGTTCTCGAACCGCGCCGCCAACCCGATCATCGTCGGCGGCCAGATGCTGAACCTGTTCCACCCGAACCAGCTGCACGTCGGCGCCGAGTACGCCCGGCTGAACACGCTGGAGCCCGGCCAGCCGGTCGAGCACTCGCTGTCCACCGCCGACCTGCTCGGCGTGGACGAGGAGACGCTGAAGCCGAACCGTCAGGAGCGCCGCCTCGACGCCGGGTACAACGGCTGGTGGTCGTGCCTGATCCCGTACGAGGTCGTCCAGGCCACCGGCTACCCGCTGCCGTTCTTCTTCCAGTGGGACGACGCCGAGTACTCCTACCGGGCCCGCGCGCACGGCTTCCCGACCGTCACCCTGCCGGGTGCGGGCGTGTGGCACGCGGACTTCCACATGAAGGACTGGGACGAGTGGCACCGGTACTTCAACCTGCGCAACTCGATCATCACCGCGGCCCTGCACTCGCCGTTCAACCTCAACCTGCTCTCGCGGGTGCTGCTCGCGCAGCTGGTGCGCTACCTGCTCGGCATGCAGTACGGCCTGTCGGCGACGCTGATCAAGGCCGTCGAGGACTTTCTGCAGGGCCCGGAAGTCCTGCGTGACGGCGGGGTCGACGCGATGAAGGAGATCCGCCGGATCCGCGACGAGTACCCGGAGACCAAGCGCCACAAGGCGACCGACGTCCCGGGCATCGCGTCCAACGACATCGGCATCATCAACAGCGCGCCGCGGCCCAGCATGCAGCGCCTGGTGCTGATCAAGCGCGTGCTCGACCGGGTGCTGGGCCGCAGCCGGTTCGGGCTCGGCGCGGTGCCGATCGACGAGGCGAACTGGTGGCACATCGCGCTGTTCGACACCGCGGTCGTCACCGACGCGAGCCAGGAAGGCGTCCGCGTCCGGCACTACGACCGCGCGAAGATGTTCGACCTGGCCAAGCGCGGCGCGAAGGTCGTCCAGCGGCTGCGCAAGGAAGGCGCGGCGGTGCAGGAGCAGTACAAGCGCGCCATGCCCGAGCTCACCTCGCGGGAGAACTGGAAGCGCCTGTACAAGCTCTGAGGGTGCTTCGCGAAGGCCGTCTCACGTACGTCGTGAGGCGGCCTTCGCCGTCTCAGGCGTGCAGGCCGAAGACCTTGCTCTTGCGGGTGAGGTCGTCGACGTAGGCGGCGGCGACGTGGGCGAAGTTGATCGCGACCACCGAGTCGTCCTTGGTGGTCACCGATTCGACGGCGCCGTCCTTCACGAGCTGGGCGAGCCGGCCCGCCAGCTTGCCGGATTCTTCGGTGGTGAGCGCGAACAGCAGCGGTTCGCCGCCGGTCGCCAGGTGCAGCACGAGTGCGGGTTTCTGGTCAGCCATGCGTCCATCGGACCAGCGGCGATCTTGCCCCGGCAAGCGGGTTCGCTGAGGGCGGAGCTACGGTTTTCGCGAACGCCGGACTCATCCGCGGGGGGTTGGAAGCGAATGCCGCACTCGTTCTCGCTGTCGCTGGCGGCGGTGGACATCCTGCTGGAGCGGCTCGGGCTCGGCCGCGCGCCGACGCCGTTCGAGGTCCCGCACGTCGGCACGACCGTCGAGCAGCGCGCGATGATCCGCGACGCCGTGGTCCGCGACCTGACCGGCCGCGGGCTGTGGAGCCGCGGCCGCCTCGACCCGGACGCCGAGCTGGCGCTGACCACGTTCGTCCGCGGCAGTGTGACCATCAGCGCGGCGGCCGAGCTGGGCGACCGCCACCTGTTCGCGCGGGTGGCGTCCGACGGCCAGTTCGCGGTGCTGGCCCACCAGAAGGAGAACCTCATCGTCTTCGAGGAGGTCCGCCCGACGGGCATCGTCCCGGCGATCGTCGACCTCCTCCCGCTCACCCCGGCGGCGCCCGGCCAGTCGGTGACGATTTCCCGGCCGGTCCAGCAGCCCCGCCACCCGCGCCGCGACGACGCGTACGACCCCTTCGCGGGAGTCAGCGCCCCGCGTTCGCAGAGCGGCAGCGGCGGCCCGCAGGTCCGCATGATCGAGCGGGTGTTCCAGGAGCCGAAGAAGCGCGTGGGCCAGTTCACGGCCCAGACCCGCGGCGGCACGTTCCCCCCGCTGGCCTGGTTCGACACCCCCAGCGGCCGCTGGCTGATGTCCTCCCGCGCGGCCGCCGACGGCCAGCGCTGGATCACCTACGCCCCCGCGGACAACGCCCGGCTGGCCCAGCAGCTGTACGCCCAGCTCGAAGGCCAGTTCTGAGCGCTGCGGAACCGGCCGGCAGCCTGGCGCGTCCGAAGTGAAGATCGGTGAACAGCCGTTGCGCTGGGTGCCCGGCTAGTAGACTCCCGGGAGCACACGCACGGGCGACGACATTCGGGGTGGACAGCGATGCTGATAGCTGACGGCGGTGGCGGCGGCTCGATGTCGGACATCGTCAACCCGTTCTCCTCCGGCGCCATGGACACGGCCGTGAAGGCGGCGACGGCGGAGACGCAGAAGCTGCTGGCCGCGGCCGGCAGCGGCGGCTTCAGGGTTTCGCCCGAGGGGGTTGCGCCGATCAAGAAGGCGCTGTCCGACCTGGTCAACGACCTCAACGAAAAATCCGAAGCCATCTACCTGCTCAACCAGTCACCTCAGCTGGGGAACCACCCGTACGGGCACACCGTCGCCGCGCACGACCACAAGGGTGCGGCGCAGGCCGAGGGGTCCGCGAGCACCGCGCTCGAAGAGCTCAAGAACCTGGCCGACCAGGCGAACCAAGCGCTCGATCTCGCCGTCGCCAAGTACAACGAGTCCGACAACGCCGCTTTCGACGCCTTGAAGCCCAAGCACTAGGGAATGATGAAACTCCTCGCACGGGCCATCCTGCCCCTCGCCGCCGGTGCCGTCCTGCTGGCCGGTTGCACGACCACCCAGCCGGGGACCGCCTCACCGGCCGGCTCGGAGTCCGCCGCGCCGTCGAGCGTCGGCTCCAGCTCGGCGAACCCGGGCGGCGCTTCCACCGCCGACCTGCAGCCGTGCACCTTGCTCACCCCGGCTGACATCAGCGGCTACGCCTCCTCGTTCGAGCCTCCCAACGAGAGGAAGCTCGGCGGTGCCCGGGTCTGCAGCTACCAGCACAAGGTCACCGATGCGAGCGAAGAGGGCATGCTCCTGAGCGTCGCCATCCGCGACACCGCCCCGCTCGACTCCGTCAACGACACGGGCAACGGGGTGAAGGACATGCCGGTGAACGGCCGCGCGGCCAAGGAGGCGTCGAGCGACGCGCCGCTGGGCTGCACCGTCGCCCTCGGGGTGGGGGACAAGGGGCGAGTGGACGTGAACGCCACCGGTCTCAAGACCGTGGCCAAGGCGTGCCAGATCGCCGAAGACATGGCCACGAAGGCCGTCGAGCCGAAACTGCCCAAGGCTTAGGGGAGTTCAAATGACCACGCGACAGGGCCCGCGGCCGAAGACGCCGGACAAGACGCCGCAGGAAGTGCAGGACATGGCGCCCGCCGAGCGGGATGCCTACCTGCAGCAAAAAGCCGAAGAGGGCGTCGATCCCAGCAGCTGGCTGTTCGGCCCGATCCAGCAGTGGATGGCCCAGGCGCGGGCGAAGAACCAGGCCCAGCAGATGGGCGACAAGAACGTCAAGGACGCCACCACGGGCCGCGATGTCGAGTACGTCTCGGGGCTGAACGCGCCGAACGCGGACTACAAGGGCACCGACCACACCCAGCTGCAGGCCTTCCTCCAGAGCAACCTCGACGTCGACCAGGTGTCCGAGGTCTCGACCGCCTACCACCAGGTGCACCAGGTCTTCGACAAGTTCGCGCAGTCGATGACCACCGCCGTCAACGCCTCCAAGGGCACCTGGGAAGGCAGCGCCGCCGAGAACGCGCAGCAGTACTTCACCAGCCTCAGCAAGTGGTCCGACGCCAACTCGCAGAACGCCAAGCTGGCCTCGGAGACCATCTACGACCAGGGGCAGGCCGCCGCCACGGCGAAGAACTCCATGCCTGCGCCCATTCCGTTCAGCTGGACCGACGAGTTCAAGGGCTGGGCGACGTCGAACCCGTTCAACCTGCCCGACAACGTCGACAAGTCGATCCAGAAGCAGAAGGACAGCCAGGCCGCGCACGACGAGGCCGCCGGGGTCATGTCGACCTACGACAAGAACCTCTACGAGGCCGCCTCCAAGCAGCCCGCCTTCGCGCCGCCGCCGAGCTTCAGCACCGGTGGGGGCAGCGATGATCCCGGCGGTACCGGGGACAAGAACGGCATCAACAACCCCTCCAGCGTGAACATGCCGGGCTCGCACGCGGGGACCACGCCGGGCGGCACGGCTCAGGGTTTCGTGTCCGGCACCACCGCCGGACCGCTCGGCGGGCCGGCCGGGCACTCCTTCTCCGGGCCCGGGTCGACCACCGGGTCCGGGTTCGTGCCCGCGGGCAACACCACGCCGTCCAGCTTCGCGCCCGGCTCGCTGCCGGCGGCGTCGACCTCGAACCCGAACCAGCAGTTCGGGGGCATGCCGCCGATGAGCCCGATGCCGATGGGCGGGATGAACTTCGGCGGCGACGAGGCCTACAACTCCAAGGTCGGCGGGGGCGGCGGCGGACGCGGTGGCGGTGGCTTCGGCCCCGGCGGCGCGGGTGCCGGCAACGCCACCGGCGCGGGCGCCGCGTCGGGCGCCGCCCGGCCCGGTGGGATCGGGGCCGCCGAAGCGGCCGCCGGACGCGGGATGGGTGGTCTCGGCGCCGGTGCGGCCGGCCGGGGCGGGATGAGCCCCGGCGGTGGTGCCATGGGCCGCGGCCAGAAGGGCGAGGGCGACGAGGACACCGAGCACTCGCGGCCGACCTACCTGGTCGAGGGTGACCCCGACGAGGTCTTCGGCACCGACATGCGCACCGCGCCCCCGGTCATCGGGGAGTGAGACGAGAGAAGGGGCCCCCGCGGGGGCCCCTTCTCAGTAGCGGTAGAACTTCTCCGCGCGGCCCTGCCGCACCAGCTTCAGCCACTGCAGGAACGCCTTCGGGTCCCGCTTCACGCCCACGAAGTACAGTCCGAACCGGACGATCTCCAGCGCGCCGATCTTCCGCATTCCCGGCTGGGACAACAGGTAACCGCGGTTGCGGTAGGTGTAGTAGCGCTTGACCTCGTTCTCCGGGTCCTGCGCGTGGAACTTGCCGCCCAGCATCGGCTTGAACTCGTCCGAGCCGTCCGGGTGCAGGTACTTCGTCTTCAGCGACGTGCCGAACGGCAGCCCCGAGCGGGCCAGCCGCCGGTGCAGCTCGACCTCGTCACCGCGGAAGAACAGGCGCAGGTCCGGCACGCCCACGACGTCCAAAGTGGACGCGCGGAACAACGCGCCGTTCATCAGGGACGCGATGCCGGGCAGGAAGTCCACGCCCAGCTCGGACTGCGACCGCTTCCAGGTCAGGCCGCGGCGCAGCGGGAACGCCAGCTTGTCCGGCGCCTCGATGTTGGACACCACCGGCGAAATCTCCGCCAGGCCGCGCTTTTCCGCTTCCTCCAGCAGGATGGCGAGCACGTTCTCGTCGGCCGGGCGGCCGTCGTCGTCGGCCAGCCAGACCCAGTCCGCGCCCAGCGACAGAGCGTGCAGCATGCCCAGCGCGAACCCGCCGGCGCCGCCGAGGTTCCGGTGCGACGGCAGGTACGTGTACGGCAGCGGGTAGTTCTCGACGACTTCGCGCGCCGATTCGTCCGGCCCGTTGTCCACCACGACCAGGTGGTCGACCGGGCGGGTCTGGGCCGCGATGACCTTCAGCGAGTCCGCCAGCAGCTCGCGCCGGTGCCGCGTGACGACCACGCCGACGACCGCGCCGTCGGGCAGCTGCCGGGTCTCGCTGGCCATCATTCCCCGCCGTTCGTCGTCGCCACCGGCTCGATGCCGAAGCGGTCCAGGGTTTCCTGGCTCATGTTCTCGAAGGGGTCACGCCCCTTGTACGAGGTGAGGACGTCCCGCAGCGAGCCGCGTTGCTTCACGTGGCCCTCGTCCATCCACAGGGCCGAGTCGCACAGCTCGAACAGGAACTCGTCCGAGTGGCTGGCGAAGACCAGGATGCCGGAGCGCTTGACGAGGTCCTTGAGCCGGTCGCGCGCCTTGTTCAGGAACGCCGCGTCGACCGCGCCGATGCCCTCGTCGAGGATCAGGATCTCGGGGTCGATCGAGGTGACGACACCCAGCGCCAGCCGCACGCGCATGCCCGTCGAGTAGGTCCGCAGCGGCATCTGCAGGTAGTCGCCGAGCTCGGTGAACTCCGCGATGTCGTCGACGCGCTTCTCCATCTCCTTGGCGGTCATGCCGAGGAAGAGGCCGCGGATGATGATGTTCTCCTGGCCGGAGATCTCCGGGTCCATGCCGACGCCGAGGTCGAACACCGGCGCGATCTTGCCTTCGATCCGCGCGGACCCGCGGGTGGGCTCGTAGATCCCGGCGAGCAGCCGCAGCAGCGTCGACTTGCCGGCGCCGTTGTGCCCGACCAGACCGACCCGGTCGCCCTCGCGCAGGGAGAGCGTCACGTCGTGCAGGGCTTCGATGATCGGCACCTTGGTCTCGGTGCCGATCTTGCCGCCGACCTTGCCGAGGACCTTCTTCTTCATCGACCGGGTCTTCGCGTCGAAGATCGGGAAGTCGACGAAGGCGTTGTGGACGTCAATGCTGACCATTTGTCACACCCAGTAGGAGACGCGGGCACGGTAGTTGCGCATCGCGACGAGCGCGAGCGCCCAGCCGACGATGGTGATGCCGCCGACGACGATCCAGTTCCCCGGCGTGAACGACTGCCCGAGCAGCGGCGCCCGGACCACCTGCATGAAGTGGTACAGCGGGTTCAGCTGGATGATCGGCAGCACCCAGGAAATGCCTTCGCGCGCGCCGCCGCCGAGGAGCTGGTCCACCGGCCAGACGATCGGCGTGCCGTAGAACAGCAGCTGGATCAGCGAGTTGATCACCTGCGGGATGTCGCGGAAGCGGGTCGAGATGATGCCGAGCAGCAGCGTCACCCAGCCCGCGTTCAGCGCGAGCAGCAGGAACCCGGGGATGGCCAGCAGGATGTTCCAGCTGAGGCCGGGGTGGCAGAACAGGTCGCCGCTGCAGAGCCCGTCCTTCGAACCCAGCGAATACGGGTTGTCCAGCGCGCCGAAGAAGATGACCAGCACCACGACGTACACGATCATGTTGTGCGCCAGCAGCAGCGTCTGGCGCCACACCGTGCGCAGCATGTACACGCTCAGCGGCGCCGGGAGCTGCTTGATCAGCCCCTCGTTCGCGATGAACGTCTCCATGCCCTCGGAGAGGCAGCCGCTGATGAAGCCCCACAGGATGAAGCCGGTCGAGAGGTAGGGCAGGAACACCTGGATCGGCGAGTGGAACAGCTGCGAGTACAGCAGCCCGAGCCCGAGCGCGATGACGGCCTGGCTGATGGTGATCCAGAAGGGCCCGATCACCGAGCGGCGGTAGCGCTGCTTGATGTCCTGCCAGCCGAGGTGACCCCACAGCTCGCGGGCGGAGAAACCGGCCTTGATGTCGGCGAAGGCACGCGAGAACGTCTTGCTGTCCGACGTCGGGGGCGCCGACGTCGCTACGGGTGAGTCCGCGGCCTGAACCGTGCTGGTGGCATGCACGTGGACGAGGGTACCGATGGGAGGTCCGGCGGCCTTGACAGGGCACTGGGGCCGGGCTGCTCGCGCGGGCCACGGGATAAGGTCGGAGACGGCCCGCAGCCACGCAGCGACCCGGAGGTCTCCATGTTCATGCTCGGCGAGCACCCGGTCGGCGCCGACCACCCCCCTCTCGTGATCGCCGAGATCGGGATCAACCACGAGGGCGACCCCAAGAAGGCACACAAGATGGTCGACGACGCCGCGGACGCCGGCGTCCAGGTCGTCAAGATCCAGACCCACGTCGTCGACGACGAGATGATCCCGAACGACGTCGTGCCCGGCAACGCCGACGAGCCGATCTGGGACATGATGAACCGCGTCGCCCTCACCGCCGAGGACGAGCGCGAGATCAAGGCGCACGCCGAGGAGCGCGGGCTCGTCTTCCTGTCGACGCCGTTCTCGCGCGCGGCCGCCGACCGGCTGGCCGAGCTGGGTGTCGAGGGCTTCAAGATCGGCTCGGGGGAGTGCAACAACTACCCGCTGATCCGCCACGTCGCGTCGTTCGGCAAGCCCGTCATCCTCTCGACCGGGATGAACGACATCGCGTCCATCACCCCGGCCGTCGAGATCCTGCGGGCCGCGGGGGCCGGGTTCGCGCTGCTGCACTGCACGTCCCTGTACCCGACGCCGCCGGAGCAGGTGCGCCTCGGCGCGCTCGCGGAGCTGCACGCGGCCTTCCCGGACGCGGAACTCGGGCTTTCCGACCACACCACCACGATCTACCCATGCCTGGGCGCGGTCGCGCTCGGCGCGTCCGTGCTGGAGCGGCACTTCACCTCCGACATGAGCTGGCCGGGCCCGGACATCCCGGTCTCGTCGACGCCCGCCGAGTTCAAGCAGCTCGTCGAGGGCTCGCGGCTGATCCACGCCTCGCGCGGCGGGTCGAAGCAGATCCTGGCCGAGGAACAGCCGACGATCGACTTCGCCTACGCCTGCGTCGTGACCACCAAGGACGTCGCCGAAGGTGAGGCGCTGACCACGGACAACATCTGGGTCAAGCGCCCGGGCACCGGCGAGATCAAGGCCAAGGACTACGAGAGCCTGCTCGGCCGGGCGGTCACCCGGGCGCTGCCGGCGAACACGCAGGTGAGCTGGGCGGACCTTGGCTGAGACCGGGCGGCGTGAGGTCCTCTTCCTCACCGGGACCCGCGCCGACTTCGGGAAGCTGCGCGACGTCATGCTCGCCGTGCAGCGGAGCCCGGTGCTGTCCGCCCGCATCGTCGTCACCGGCATGCACATGCTGCGCAGCTACGGCTACACCGTGCGCGAGATCGAGCTGGCCGGGCTGCAGCGGCTGCACCTGATCCCGAACCAGATCGAGGACGAGCCGATGGCGCTCGTGCTGGCCAACACCGTCCAGGCGCTGGCCCGGCTGGTGCACGAGGAGCAGCCGGCGGCGATCGTCGTGCACGGCGACCGCGTCGAGGCGCTCGCCGGCGCGATCGTCGGGTCGCTGGCCAACGTGCGGGTCGTGCACATCGAAGGCGGCGAGGTCAGCGGCACGATCGACGACGTCATCCGGCACTCGCTGTCGAAGCACGCCCACATCCACCTGGTCGCCAACGAGACGGCCCGGCGCCGGCTGCTGCAGCTCGGCGAGGAGGAGGGCCGGATCTTCGTCGTGGGCAGTCCCGAGGTGGACGTCCTGACGTCGGCGCGGCTGCCCGACCTCGACGAGGTCCGGCGCCACTACGAGATCCCGTTCACCGACTACGGCCTGCTCGCCCTGCACCCGGTGACGACCGAGCGCGACCTCAACCGGCGCAACGCGGCTGCCGTGGTCGACGCCGTGCTCACCGAGGGCAACTGGGTCGTCATCGACCCGAACAACGACGAAGGCTGCCGCGAGATCCGGAGCGAGCTCGACCGGCTCGAAGGTCCCCGGTTCGTGCGCCTGCCGTCGATGCGGTTCGAGTACTTCGTCACCTTGATGAAGAACGCGGCCGTCGTGCTGGGCAACTCGAGCGCCGGCGTGCGCGAGGCGCCGGTGCTGGGCACGCCATCGGTCACCGTCGGCACCCGGCAGCGCAACCGGGCGATGGCGCCCAGCGTGCTGTCGGTCGACCCGACCGCGGAAGCCGTCACGGCCGGGATCGGCAAGGCCCGTGCGATGGGCCGGTGCGCGCCGCACACCGAGTTCGGCGAGCCGGGCGCGCACCGCCGGATCATCGACCTGCTCGAGGGCGAAGAGCTCTGGCGGCCTTCGCTGTACAAGGCCTTCGTGGACCGCTAACCGGAGACGTGTTGCTCGGCCAGCACCAGATCCGCGGCGGAGTCGATGTCGATCGCCCGCTCGACCGGCACGAACTGGGGCCGCACCTCAGGGATGAAGAACCGTTCGTGCCGGCGGAGGTCGCCGGCGCGGACCAGGTAGATGCCGCCGGTGGGGCGCAGCACGACGGGCAGCGTCTGGCGGGGAGCTTCGAGGTCGGCCCAGTCCCGGACCGGGGCGATGCCGCCGTCCGGCGTCTGCAGGCACACCTTGAGCGGGTGGTGCTCGGCCGACTGGCACATCTGCACCACGGAACCGGTGGGCCGGTCCGCGTGGATGTCGAGGCACTCGGCGATGTCCTCGGCCGTCCGCAGCGGCGAAGTGGGCTGGAGCAGGAGGATCAGGGTCGAATCCGCGACGCCGAGCGTGTCGATGGCGTGGGTGACCGCGGGCAGCGTCCGGCTCGTCGCCTCCGCGAGGTGGGCGGGCCGGTGGACGGTCCGGGCGCCCTCCGCCTCGGCCGCGGCGGCGATGGCGGCGTCGTCGGTGGTGACGACGACGTCGGCGATCCCGGCGGAAACGGCCGTGTGCACGGTGTGCGCGACCAGCGGCCGGCCCCGGAAGGGCGCCAGGTTCTTGCCCGGCAGCCCCACGGAGCCGCCCCTCGCCGGGACGATGGCCAGCGCGGTCACAGGGGACCCCTTCCGGGAAACGACGGTGGTCTGTCGGCTATTGTCCGTCTGCTCGGCTGCCGCCCGACGGCGGCCCCGGTCACCGATGCCATGGGGGAGCGATGAATCGGACTCAGTTCGCGGACGAAGCTTCCGAGCAGCTCGACGACACCGCCCGCATGTTCCGCGACCTCCTGCTCGCCTACGCCCGCGGGCAGCGCGTGGAGACGATCGCGGTGGTCGGGAACGCGCCGATGGCCTCCGACGCCGAGCGGGCCGCGCTGATCGACGGCAGCGACCTCGTGATCCGGATGACGACGTTCGCGCTGGACGAGCCGGACGCCGAACCGGCGTACGGGCACCGCACCGACGTCGTCGTGGTGCACCGCGGGGTCGTCGTCTCGCCGTACACGTTCGCCGACTACACCTCGCGCCTCTACCTGCTCGCCGAGCCGGGCCGGCTGTTCTGGGAGCCCGAGACGCTGCCCGACTGGTGGCCGGCGGACCTCGGGTTCGTGCCGATCCCGAACCGGCGGTTCGTGCTGCCGCTGTCCCGCCTGCTCGGGCTTTCGGCCGACGAACACGTCTGGGCCACCACGGGCACCTTGGTGACGTACATGTGCCAGGAGCTCTTCCCCGAAGCGCTGGTGCGCCTGACCGGGGTGTCGATCATCGAACGACCCGACCAGACCGACTTCGAACACGCCTGGGGCAGCAAGGTCGGCGTGACGGCGGAGCACCGGCTGCACGCGGAATCCCGGCTGCTGAGCACATGGCGTGACTCCGGAAGAATCGAGATCATACAGTGAGTGACATTCACGGCGTGGTTTCGCGGGCGAAAGAGCTCGCCCGCGTCGCGGGGCGGCCGGTGGTCGCGAAGCTGCGGCCGCGGATCGAAAACATCGCGCTCGACCGGATCCGGCCCGAACTCGACGCGCTGCGTTCGGACATCGGCGGCCTGCGGCACGACGTCGAACGCGTCACCAAGGAGCTCGACGGCCACGTGAAGTGGCTCTACGACGAGCAGCGCCGGCTGGCGCCGCACCTCGCCGCCCTGGAAGCGCGCATCGCGGCCTTCGAACGGCCGGGCTCGGTGGCCCGGCTGGCGGAGCGCCTCGAATACTCGCCGGACGAGGCCGAGGAGGTCCGCGCCGAGCACGCCCGGATCCGCGCGCGCCTGGCCGCGATCTCCAAGTACGAAGAGCGGCTGGCCCGCCTCGAAGAGGACGTCGCCACCAGACGTGAGGTGACCGGCTGAGCACAGCCGGTGCCCGGACGCCCGCCGTGGCCCGGCGGGCGCGTCCGGCGTGGCTGCTGGCGCTGGTCCTGCTGGCGCTGACCATCGCCTGGACCGGGCTCAACCACGACGTCCGGTTCGTCCTCGGCACGCTCGAGACGGCCGGCCGGGCGGGCCTGTCGCCGTCCGAGGTCTTCGTGCACCGGCCGATGGCGTACCGGCTGATGCTGGCCCTCGGTGACGCCGGGAGCGCGCTGCCGGTCCCCGGCCGCGAAGCCGTCGTAGGGGTGTTGGCGCTGGTCGCGGTGCTGCTGGTGTCCCTCCTGCTGCGTGCGGGCCTGCTGCGCTACCGCCCGGCCGGGGAGGCAACCGCGGTGGCCGCCGCGACGGGTGTCGCGCTGGCGCTGGCCCCGAACTGGGACTTCCTGCAGCCGGAGTGGCTGGCCGTGGTGTTCGCGGCTGGTGGCGTCGGGGCCGCCCTCCGGATCCGGCGCCCATTGCCGGCCGCCCTCTTCGGCGGCGTGCTGCTGGCCCTGACCGTGCTGGTCAAGTACACGACGGCGCCGACGGCGGTGGTCGCGCTCGGCGTCATCGCGGTGCTCGACCGGCGCCGCGCGCTGCTCACCGGCGTGCTCGCGGCGCCGATCTGCGCGGGCCTGTTCGGGTTGACGGTCCTGGTCGAGCCGCGCGAGTGGCGGTGGTTCGGGGAGCTGTCCGCCCTGAACGGCGGCAGCCCGCTGAGCCGCGGCTGGGCGGCGGGGGACGTACAGGCGCTCGCCGGGACGGTGCTGAACGAGGCATTGGCCGTCCCGATGGTGGCCCTTCTGCCGGTGAGCGTCGCCGTGCTGGCGCGGCTGGCGCCGGACCGGCGGGCGCGCCTCGCGTGGGTCGTCCTGCCGGCCGCCGCGGTCTTGGTCGTACTCGCGGCGGTGGTCCTGCAGGGGCAGTGGTTCCAGTACCACCTGGCGGCCCTGCCGCCGTTCGCCGCCGCCCTCGGCGGGCTCGCCCTGGCGCGCTGGTCCGCCGAGCACGGCGGCCCGCCCCGCGCGCTGGTGCTGCCGGCGCTCGCGCTCGGCGTCGGGATCCCGATCGTCTCGTCGGCGACGACGGACTGGCGCCTGGCGCACGGCACGCCCGTCTACGCGGCGCTGGTGCTGCTGGTCCTCGCCGCCGGGTGGCTCGCGCTGAGGGATCGCGGCCGCGCGTGGCCGGTGCTGGCGTCGTTGAGCGCGCTGGCCGTGTTCGCGGTGCCGGTATGGCCGAGCGCGCCTTACTCGTTCGACGCGATCCACGCCGACTACACGAACTCCGAGCGCGTCGCGGCGGCCGAGACCAACGAGCGGCTGTTCGCGCCGGTCCGCGCGCAGATCGGCGCGGACACCCCGGTGGTCTACCTGGCGTTCGGCGACATGGCGTACTTCTTCGGCAACCCGTCGGCCTGCCGCTACCCGGCGCCAGTGTTCGTGCAGCGCGGCACGTACCTCCCGGCGGTGCGCGGCCTCGAGAGCTACCGGGAGAACCTGGCCTGCCTCGAGCGGCCGGACGCCCGGTACCTGGTGGTGCAGCCGTCCTGGCTGGCGGTGGACCGCCTGCCGCCCGACGTCGCGGCGGGCGTGCGCAGCCGCTTCGACTGCGACCACGCGCTGCCGGCGGGCGAACTGACGGTATGCCCGCGGTATTGAGGACCGGATCTGTCCGCGATCGTTCCTAGGGTCGGGGCATGGAGATCACCCCCTTTCGCGTCGACATCCCCCAGACCGACCTCGACGACCTCCGCGCGCGGCTGGCGAACACCCGCTGGCCCGACCAGCCGGCGGACACGGGCTGGCGCCTCGGGGCCCCGGTGGACTACGTGCGCGAGCTGGCCGAACACTGGCGCACGGGCTTCGACTGGCGGGCACAGGAGGCGCGGATCAACGGGTTCCCGCAGGCCACGACCGTGATCGACGGGACGCAGGTGCACTTCCTGCACGTCGTCTCCCCGGAGCCGGCGGCGCCCCCGGTGCTCCTGACGCACGGCTGGCCGGGCTCGATCGTCGAGTTCCTGGACGTCATCGGCCCGCTGACGGACCCCCGCGCGTACGGCGGCGACCCGGCGGACGCGCTGACCGTGGTGGCGCCTTCGATCCCGGGCTACGGCTTTTCGGGCCCGACCCCGGCCCCGGACTGGGACCCGGCCCGCATCGCCCGGGCGTTCGCGGAGCTGATGACCCGCCTCGGCTACCCGCGGTTCGGAGCGCACGGCGGCGACTGGGGAGCAACGATCTCGCGGGCACTGGCCACCCAGTTCCCGGAGCGGGTGCGGGGCATCCACGTGACGATGCTGGCGTCGGCGGTGGTGCGCAGCGAAGCCGACCTCGAGGGGCTGGAGGGGGACGAGCTGGAGAAGGGAAAGCGCTCGCTGGCGAAGGGGACGAAGTTTTCGCGCGAGGGAACGGCCTACGCGATGCTGCAGGCGACGAAGCCGCAGACGCTGGCGTACGGCTTGCACGATTCCCCGGCCGGCCAGCTGGCGTGGATCGCGGAGAAGTTCCGGTCGTTTTCCCACGCGACGGAGGACCTGATCGACCGGGACGACCTGCTGGCGGACGTGTCGATCTACTGGTTCACGGAGACGGCGAACTCATCGGCCCGCCTGTACGCGGTCGGCGGCTGGGGAGCACCGGCCCCGGAGAACCCGGTCCCGACGGGGGTGGCGGTGTTCCCGGACGACATCGGCTATCCGATCCGGACACTGGCCGAGCGGACGGACAAGATCGTCCACTGGACGGAGTTCCCCCGCGGCGGGCACTTCCCGGGGTTGGAGGAACCGGACGCGCTGATCGGCGACATCCGGGCGTTCTTCCGGTCGCTGGGCTGAGCTTTTCGCGGTGGCTTGGGGGCTTCGGCAGGGGCATGCTCCTGCCGGGCCCGGCCGGCTTGTCGGAGAGTCGCTCTCTTAGCCGCTCAGCCGAGGTGCACCTGACGCCCGGCCGCACCAGCCGCCCGGCCGCACGAGCCGCCCGGCCGCACGAGCCGCCCGGCCGCATTTGACGCCCGGCCGCAC
>NZ_PPHG01000092.1:0-97 GCF_002904295.1 Amycolatopsis sp. CA-128772 | reverse complement strand
CGCCCGGCCGCACGAGCCGCCCGGCCGCATTTGACGCCCGGCCGCACGAGCCGCCCGGCCGCATTTGACGCCCGGCCGCACGAGCCGCCCGGCCGCA
>NZ_PPHG01000091.1:114457-159873 GCF_002904295.1 Amycolatopsis sp. CA-128772 | reverse complement strand
GCCCGGCCGCACGAGCCGCCCGGCCGCACGAGCCGCCCGGCCGCATTTGACGCCCGGCCGCACCAGCCGCCCGGCCGCATTTGACGCCCGGCCGCATCTGACGCCCGGCCGCACGAGCCGCCCGGCCGCACCAGCCGCCCGGCCGCACCAGCCGCCGGAGCCGGCGACGGCCGCCGCGGGGTCACGACCGCACGGCCGTCTTCGCCTTCCGGCGGTTCGGCGCCTTCATCGGAGCCGGCTCGCCGACCACGGGCTCGTCCGCAGGGAGCCAGCTGGTGCACCACATCCGCCCGGGCCCCGCCGCCGCCGAAAACTCCCCCGCCCTCCCTGGGGGGCGTCCCCAAGTCCAGCCTATCGCCACCCCCGGACAAAACCGCCGCCCACCAGAGTTGTCCACAGGAGTTGTCCACATCCCCCTCGGTCTGTGGACAACCTTCCGTGGACCACGTCCTCAGAGGTACTGGCCCGTACCCGAAATCCCCGGCCCAGGCCCGTGCTCATGCCCCGGCCCGACAACCCCGGACGACCCGGCCGGCAGCCCGCGCCGCATCTGCTCCAGCTGCACTCGCGCCGCCATCTGCTGCGCGAACAACGCCGTCTGGATTCCGCTGAACAACCCCTCCAGCCACCCCACCAGCTGCGCCTGCGCGATCCGCAGCTCCGCGTCCGACGGCGTCGAGTCGTTCGTGAACGGGCGGACCAGCCGCTCCAGCTCGTCCTGCAGCTCCGGGGCCAGCGCCTTCTCCAGCTCGCGGATCGACGTCTGGTGGATCTCGCGCACGCGCGTGCGCGACGCGTCGTCCAGCGGGGCCGCCCGGACCTCCTCCAGGAGCTGCTTGATCATCGTGCCGATGCGCATCACCTTCGCCGGCTCTTCGACGAGGTCGCCCACCGACTCGTGGTGGTCCTCCGGGGTGCCGTCCGGTCCGACGACCACCACGTGGGGTGAAGAATCCTGGGTCGAGTCACCCGCTGTGAAGTTCGGCTCGGTCATGTGCTCCATCCTGGCTTGCCTTCGACACGCTCCGCGACACCCGAGGGGTGCCCGTCTGGCGAGCGTAGCCGTAAACCGGGTTCCCGGTGGCTCTCCACCCAACCCCGGACGCACGGCGAAACCGCACGTCCGTACGGTGTCCCCATGGCGTTCGACGTCGCTCGTATCCGTGGGCTCTTTCCCGCGCTGGGTGACGGCTGGATTCACTTCGACGGCGCCGCCGGAATGCTGGTACCGGAACAGGTCGCTTCGGCCGTTTCCACGGCGATGCGTGCCCCGGTGTCCGGGCCGGGCGGAGCGTTTCCGGCCTCACAACGCGCGGAAAGCATCGTGACCGCGGCCCGCCGGGCCGTGGCCGACCTGGTCGGGGCCGACCCGGCTGCCGTCGTGCTCGGGCCGAGCGCGCCGGTCATGCTGCGCCGGCTCGTCGACGCGCTCGCCGAGCGCTGGACCATCGGCGACGAACTCGTCGTGTCCCGGCTCGACGAGCAGGCCAACCTGGCGCCCTGGCAACGCGCCGCCAAGCGCGTCGGCGCGGTCGTGCGCTGGGGTGAGATCGACATCGAGACCTGCGAGCTGCCCGCGTGGCAGTACGAGCAGCTCGTGTCGGCGCGCACCAAGGCCGTCGCCGTCACGCTCGCGTCCGGCTCGGTCGGGACGCGGCCGGACGTGCCGACCATCATCGAGTTCGCCAAGCGGGTCGGCGCGCTCGTCGTCGTCGACGCCACCTACGCCGCGCCCTTCCTGCCGCTCGACATCAACGCGCTCGGCGCCGACGTCATGGTCGTGTCCGCGCAGGCGTGGGGCGGCCCGTCGGTGGGCGCGCTCGTCTTCCGCGACCCCGAGCTGATCGAGCGGATCCCGTCCGCCTCGCTCGACCCGATGGCCCGCGGTGCCGCCCGCCTGGAGCTCGGCCCGCACGCCTACCCGCTGCTGGCCGGGCTGATCGCGTCGATCGACTACCTCGCCGGCCTCGACGACGCCGCCAGCGGCTCGCGGCGCGAGCGGCTGGTCACCTCGCTCGGGTCGGCGAAGTCCTACCACGCCGGGCTGCTCGCGCAGCTGTCCACGGAACTGCTGTCGCTGCGGCACATCATGGTCATCGGCAGCGCCATGCGCCGGATTCCCGCGCTCGCCTTCGCCGTCGCCGGCAAGAAGTCGCCCGAAGTGGCCGAGTACCTGGCGAAGCAGGGCTTGTGCGCCTTCGCCGACGACGGCACGAGCGGCGTCTTCGCGTCACTCGGCGTCGGAGAAGTGGGCGGCGCCGTGCGGATCGGGCTCGCCCACTACTCCAACGTCTTCGAGATCAACCAGCTGGTGCGCGTCCTCGAAGAACTGCGTTAGGACTTCGCGGCCAGCAGGACCTTGCCGAACACGCTGCCCTCTTCCAGGACGCGGTGCGCGGACGCGGCTTCGGCCATCGGCACCACCTGGCCGACGATCGGCTTGACGAGACCGTCGGAAACCAGCGGCCACAGGCGTTCGCGGACGTCGGCGACGATCGCCGCCTTCTGCTCCAGGGGCCGGAACCGCAGGCCCGCCGCGAACACCGACGCCCGCTTGCCGAGCAGCGCGCCGACGTTCAGCTCGCCCTTGACCCCGCCCTGCATGCCGATGATCACCAGCCGGCCGTCCTGCTTCAGCGCGTCGACGTTGCGGCCCAGGTAGGACGCGCCCATGTTGTCGAGGATGACGTCCGCGCCGCCGGTCTCCTCGCGGAGCACCTCGACGAAGTCCTGGTCCTTGTAGTTGATCGTGATGTCGGCGCCGAGCTGGCGGCAGCTTTCGAGCCGGTCCGGCGAGCCCGCGGTGACGGCGACCGTGGCGCCGAGCGCCTTGCCGACCTGGATGGCGTGCGTGCCGATGCCGCCGGCGCCGCCGTGGACCAGCAGCACGTCGCCCTCGCCGAGCTTCGCGTGCATCACGACGTTCGCCCACACCGTGCAGGCCACTTCGGGCAGCGCGGCCGCGGTGAGCAGGTCGATCTCGCCGGGCACCGGCAGCAGCTGGCCGGCCGGGACGACGGCCTTCTCCGCGTAGCCGCCGCCGGAGAGCAGTGCGCAGACCTCGTCGCCGACGTTCCAGCCTTCGACGCCTTCGCCGAGTTCCGCGATCGTGCCGGAGCATTCGAGGCCGAGGGTTTCGCTCGCGCCCGGCGGGGGCGGGTAGTGGCCCTGGCGTTGCAGCAGGTCCGCGCGGTTCACCGCGCTCGCCGCCACCTCCAGCAGCACCTCGCCGGGGCCGGGCCGCGGATCCGCGACCTCCGCCCACTCGAGAACGTCCGGGTCACCTGGTTCACGGATGGTGATCGCGTACATGTGCCGACCGTATACCGCGGCCGAAGGTCCCGCCGAAAGGCGCATTGACGGACTTCGCATATCGAACAAAGGTGAGCAACCATGTCACTCTTTAGAACGAAAATCCTGCCGCCGGTGGCGATAGCCGCCGGCGCGACGCTGGTGCTCGGCCTGACCCCGGCCGCCGCCGCGAACACCCTCCCCGACGGTCCTGCCCTGGCGAAGCAGCTCGTCAAGAAGATCGACGTCAACGGCATCAACCGGCACCTGGTCGCCCTGCAGCGCATCGCCGACACGAACGGCGGCACCCGGGCGGCGAGCACCGAGGGGCACAAGAAGTCCGCCGAGTACATCGCGACCAAGCTCGAAGCGGCCGGCTACCAGGTCACCCGCCAGGAGTTCCCGTTCACCTACTCGGAGACCCTGGCCGAGAAGCTGACCGCGGGCGGCGCGAGCGTCCCGGTCATCGCCATGGAGTACACGAAGTCGACGCCGGTCGGCGGCATCACCGCGCCGCTCGCCGTGGTCGCCGTGGACGACACCAGCGGCTGCGAGGCCACCGACTACACCGCGGACGTCGCGGGCAAGATCGCGCTGATCAAGCGCGGCGGCTGCTCGTTCGCGCAGAAGCAGCAGACGGCCGCGGCCGCGGGCGCGATCGGCGCGATCGTCTACAACAACACCGACGGCGCGCTGAACGGGACGCTCGGGGGCCCGGAGAACGCGGCGATCCCGACCGGCGGCGTGACGGCGGCCGCGGGGGCGCAGCTGGCGACGCTCGGCGGGCAGAACGTGACGCTGGAGCTGCGGGCCTTCCAGGAGGCGCGGACCAGCTACAACGTCATCGCCGAGACCAAGACCGGGCGCAAGGACAACGTCGTGATGCTCGGTTCGCACCTCGACAGCGTCCCGGCCGGCCCGGGCATCAACGACAACGGCAGCGGCTCGGCGACCCTGCTCGAGACCGCGCTGCAGCTGGGGAGCAGCCCGAAGGTCAACAACGCCGTGCGCTTCGGTTTCTGGAGCGCCGAGGAGTTCGGCCTGATCGGCTCGACCTACTACGTCGACCAGCTGAGCTTCGAGCAGCAGCTCGACATCGCGCTGTACCTGAACTTCGACATGATCGGCTCGCCGAACGCCGGGTACTTCGCCTACGACGGTGACAACTCCGACGGCGTCGGCGCGGGTGCCGGCCCGTACGGCTCGGCGCAGATCGAGAAGACCTTCGTCGACTTCATGCAGGCCGCGCGGGGTGTCTCCCTCGAGGGCACCGACTTCACCGGCCGCTCGGACTACGGCGAGTTCATCGCCGTCGGCATCCCGGCCGGCGGCCTGGACACCGGCGCCGAGGTGCTGAAGACCCCGGCGCAGGCGGCGAAGTGGGGCGGCACGGCCGGCATCGCGTTCGACCCGTGCTACCACCAGGCCTGCGACAACCTGGGCAACATCGACCGCGTCGCGCTGGACCGCAACGCCGACGGCGTCGCCTGGGCCCTCGGCCTGTACGCGACGAGCACCGAGAGCGTCAACGGCGTCCAGCCCGGCAAGGCCAAGGCGGCCAAGCAGAAGGCCGCCGAGCGCAAGGTGCAGCGGAACTTCTCCGCCCGCGCCGTGGCGGGCGACCCGCACGCGCTGACGGCCTGACCCAAGCGCCCCAATGTGGCGTTCGGTGCGTCAGACGCACCGAACGCCACATTGGGTGCGTCAGACGCACCCAATGCCACATTGGGGCGCTTGCTAGCCCAGGTTGTTGGTGCCGAAGGTGTCGCAGCGGGCCGGGTCGCCGGTCTGGAAGCCGGTGGTGAACCACTTCTTGCGCTGCGCGGACGTGCCGTGGGTGAACTTCGAGCGGTCGACCTGGCCGCCGCCGAGGTTCTCCTGGATGTAGTCGTCGCCGATGCGGGACGCGGTGTCCAGCGCGGAGTTGATGTCGTCCTGGGTGACGTCGGTGATCAGCGGCTTGCCGCTTTCGGTCGGCGTCGTCGAGGCGTGGTTGCCCCAGACACCGGCGTAGCAGTCGGCCTGCAGCTCCAGGCGCACCGAACCGGACGTCGGGCCGCTGCCGGTGCCCTTGCGCGAGGTGCCGAGCAGGTTCTGCACGTGGTGGCCGTACTCGTGGGCGAGCACGTACGCCTCGGTGAAGAGCCCGCCTTGGGCGCCGAAGCGGGTCTTCAGCTCTTCGAAGAAGGACAGGTCGATGTAGACATCCGAGTCGGCCGGGCAGTAGAACGGGCCGGTGTCGGAGGTGGCGCTGCCGCAGCCGGTGCGGACGCCGCCGTTGAAGAACTTCGTCGGCGCCTTCTGGTAGGTCGAGCCGGAGCGGGCGAACTGCTGCGTCCAGTAGTCCTGGACGGAGTTCACGACCGCGACGATCGCGCAGTCGTGGTTCTTGTTGGCGTCCGCGCCGGTCTTGCACTCGCTCGAGAGCTTCGAGTTGTCGACCTGCTGGCCGGACCCGACGCTGCCGAGGCCGCCGCTCAGGCCGCTGCCGCCCGTCGTGACCCCGCCGAGCTGGGACAACACGAAGTAGATGATCAGGCCGACGACACCGAGCCCGCCGCCGCCGAGCGCCACGCGGCCGCCGATCCCGCCGCCGCCTCCACCGCTTCCGCGCAGGTCCTGGACTTCGGAGGCGTCCAGGCCGGCGTCGTCGTCGAATCTCACCGGTGAATCGTAACGAGCCTGGGTGCGTCCGTCGCGCTGACGGGCGCACCCAGGCTTGTACCGAGGTATGTCTTCTGTCGAGCGGTCGGCCGCTTCCGGGCCGGCGTTCAGGCGCTGTCGTCACGGCTTCCGAGGCCGTGACCGGATCCAGGCCCGACCGACGCCGTATGCGTGAACGCATGGAAGCCCGCTCGTAGCTACCCTCAATCGCGACCAACCCGGTAGATGTCCGTTCCGGTCGCGGGGACGCAGCTGGCGGTCAACCGCGAGGATCACCCACCACGCAACCACCTGACCTCTCCTGGCGGGGAGCCGGGCCGGCACGTCGCCGTCGCCGCGCCGTCTACCCTGGCCGACGTCCGCCCACAAGCAGAATGCGCCTTTCCCGGCCGAGTCTCAACCTTTTCGTAACCCCACCTTCGGGCGATGTTGCGACGGTGTTTTCACCGGCACCCGGATCGGACTCGGACCGCGCAATCCGTTGATCAGCGTTCTAGGCTGCCTTATGAGCAAGGAGCGGCCTGTGCGTTGGTTGGACGAAGCCGAGATGGCGGCGTGGCGCTCCTACATCGTGGCGACCCTCCTGCTGCGGCAGCGGTTGCACCGGGAGCTGTCCGACTGCCACGACGTGTCCCTGACCGACTACGAGGTGCTCGTCTGCCTGCAGTCCCAGCCCGGCTACCGGATGCGGATGTCCGAGCTGGCGATGTACATGGGGTCGACGAAGAGCAAGCTTTCGCACCAGGTGGCCAAGCTGGAGGGCGCGGGCCTGGTCCGGCGGGCGCGTGACCCGGAGGACAAGCGCGGCGTGGTCACCGAGGCGACCGACGAGGGCCTGGCGCTGCTGGAGAAGGCCGCGCCGACGCACGTGGAGGGCGTCCGCGAGCACCTCATCGATTTGCTGAGCCCGGAGGAGCAGGCAACGATCGCCGCGGCGTTCGAGCGCGTGCAGGCGCACCTGCTGGAGCCGGAAAGCTGAACCCGGGCGCGGCGGGCGCCCGGGTGCTCAGTGCGGTAGCGGTGGGATTCGAACCCACGGAGAGGTTGCCCCCTCGCATGTTTTCAAGACATGTTCCTTCGGCCGCTCGGACACGCTACCCCTGCCCACGAGGGTAGCCGACGCCTTCCGGGGCGACCTGGGCCCCGCCGGTGGTGGAGATCTTCCGCAACGCCGTGCGGGCCCTCGACGTGCCGGCCACCGGGACGCTGATGGTGGGTGACAGCGAGGGGCCGACGGCGGCGCCCGTCTCGCCGTCGGCGGGGCGCTGCTGCCGGCTTCGTCGTTTTGCTGCGGCGCAACCGCTCCCGGCTAGCTCCAGCTGAGCGTGAGGGCCGCACCCTGCGCCCGCCCCGCCTCCGCCGCCGGTGTGCGCGTTGCCGGGTCCAGCGGGTTCTCGCCGATCGCCGCCTGGGATGGCTCGTCCGGGGTGATCAGCGTGACCTTCGCGCCCGCCGCGCGCAGGTCCTCCAGGACCTCCAGCAGCGGCTTCTCCATCGGCAGGGGCGCGTCCACGCCCAGTGGCGAAACCACCGTCACGCGGGTGGCGCCGGTTGCGTAGTCGGCGTTCTCGGCCGAGCGGACGCCGCCGTCGACGTACTGGCGGCCGTCGATCGTCACCGGAGGCCAGACGCCCGGGACCGCGCAGCTCGCCGCCACCGCGTCGACCAGGGGGACGCCGGACTCGCGGTCGAAGCGGCGGGGCTCGCCCGTCTCCGCGTCGACCGCCACGATCACCAGGCGCTGCGCCGGCCACTCGTGCACCGGCAGCCGCGCCTCGATCACCGCGCGGCGGTCCGCTTCGGACACCGTCTCGGCCGCCAGGGCCAGCTTCCCGACCGCCCGCCGCACGTCGGCCGGGTCGGTCGCGCCGGTGACCGCGCCGCCGAAGTCGGCGGCGAACTTCTCGAAGTCGATCTCCGCCGGGATTTCCGGCGTCTGCCGCGCCGGGTCCGCCTGGCACGCGTACAGCTCGTCCAGCGGACGGCCGCTCGCCACCTGCGCGGCCACGACCGAGCCCGCCGACGTCCCGACGAGCAGGTCCGCGCCCGTCAGGTCCTGGCCGTGCCCGGCCAGACCCGCCAGCAGCCCCGTCGTCCACGCGATCCCGGCGACTCCGCCGCCACCCAAAACCAAAGCCTGTCCACCCATGCGGGCAGCCTAACGAGGGGTCCGACGATTTCCGTCGCTCTCCACCACGTCGAGGCGCGCGGCCCGGCGTGAGCACACCGGCGGCAGGACTTCAGGGCTGCCGCAGGGCCTTGGCGGCGATCCGCGCCTGCACCTCGGGCCGCCGCAGCGGCGGCACGGTCGCCGGCGGCTGCCGGCGTTCCGGCAGCTGCTCCAGCAGCCGGGTGGTGATCTCGGTGATTTCGGCGACCGCCGCCTCGAACGGCTCGCGCGTGGCGTCCGAAAGGGACTGCACGCCCGTCACCTTGCGGACGTACTGGCGGGCCGCGGCCTCGATCTCCGCGCCCGTCGCGGCCGGCTGAAGTCCCCGCAGGGTGGTGATGTTTCGGCACATGCCGCCCAGGGTACGTCGCTCCGGAGCCCTCGATCACACGGTCGGGTAGGCCCGGGCCGACGTCGTTGACGCCCGGACCTGCGCTGGGCAATGTCGGGGTAGTGCCTCTCAGACCGCGTCCCTTCCGCTCCGCCCGCCCCGAACCCGGCATCCTCGAAGAGGAACCCCCGCAGACCCCGATCCCGGAACAGGCGTGGCCCCGGGTCCGGGCCGACGACCTGGTCACCCTCGTGGCACACGTCTTCGCCGCCCACGGTCTTCCCGAGGTGCGCGCCCGCATCGCGGCCGAGGCGCTCTGCCACGGCGATCTGACCGGTTCGCCCGAGACCGGCGTCGCCGACCTGACGCGCGTGCACCTGCCGTTGCTGAAGGAGGGGCTCGTCGTGCCGCACGCCGAGCCGCTGATGATCGCCGACCGCGGGGCCGCCGCGCTGATCGACTACCGCCGCGCGCCCGGGCTGTGGGCCGTCGGCGACGCGATGGACCGCGCGGTGACGCGGGCCGGCCGGTTCGGCGTCGGGCTCGTGTCGATGCGGGGGATCGGGCCGTTCGGCCGCGCCGGTCACCATGCCGCCCGGGCCCTGCCGCACGCGATGATCGGGCTGGTGCTCGCCGCGGGCGGCGAACCGGGCCAGCCGATGAACCCCCTCGGCATGGCGGCGCCCGGCGGGGCGTACCCCGAGTTCGTCTTCGACATGGACCGCCCCGGTTCCGAAGCGGCCGGGCTGACGCTGCTGGTCGAGGTGCTCGCCGGGGTGCTTTCCGGCGTCGCCGACCACGAACACGACACGGGCCTGCTGGTGCTGGCGATCGCCCCGACGACGCTGCGCAGCGCCGACGGCTTCTACCGGGCGGCGAGCGCGCTGTTCGGCAGCATGCTCGGCTGGGACGGCGGCGCGCCGATCCGCTACCCGGGCTGGCGCGAGGCCCAGCACCTCGAGCAGTGCCGGGCGCTCGGGGTGCCCCTGGCGGGGCCGGTGCGCCGCGAGCTGGACACCCTGGCGGCGTCGCTCGGGCTGCCGCCGCTGACCAGCGCGGGCTAGCGGGCCGGGCCCAAAACGCCCCAATGTGGCGTTGGGTGCGTTCAGCGCAACCAACGCCACATTGGGGCGCTTGGAGCCGGGCTCAGTGGACCAGGACGACCTTGCCGCGGGCCGCGCCCACGGCCACGATGTCGCCGTTGGTCAGCTGGCGGCCGCGGCGGGTCTCGGTTTCGCCGTTGACCGTGACCTCCTCCGCGTCGATCAGGTCCTTGGCGTGGGAGCCGTCTTCGGCCAGGCCGGCCAGCTTGAGGAACTGGCCGAGGCGGATCGGCTCTCCGGTGATGGGTACGTCGACGGGCTCGCTCATGCCCCGCATCATGCCGTCTCAGGTGCTGGCGGTCGTCTGGCGGTAGAGCGCGAGCACGTCCGTGTCGAAGTAGCTCGAGTACGACGTGTCGGGGTCGTCGCCGCCGTACTCGAAGCCGCCGATCACGCCGATGACCGTGCCGAGGCGGGTTTGCGGGTTCTGCTGGGTGACCCACGGGCCGCCGCTGGTGCCGGTCGGGAAGCCCGTGCAGTCCACCCGCAGCTGGTAGGTGTCCTGCTTGCTGGTGGTGTGCTGGCAGACCGCGGGCACCTCGGAGTCGTCCGGGTAGCCGGTGAGCGTGATCGGCTGCTCGAACGCGGTGCCGGTGGCCAGCAGGTTCGCCCCGACCAGGCTTTCCAGCGTCTTCGTGGTGCCCACCTGGTGCGCGGTGGCGAAGCCGACGTCGAGGTCCGGGTCCGAGGACGCGCTCCAGCCGGGGGCGACGTGCTCGTCCGACACCGTCCAGTAGCCGAACGGCGCGATCCCGTCGTGGTAGCCGGGCGCGAAGGTAAGGCCGGCGAGGTAGCCGCCGCCTTCGCCGTCGTGGATGCAGTGGGCCGCGGTCAGCAGCACGTCACCCTGCTCGCTGTGCACGACGCTGGCCGTGCAGTAGTGCGCCCCTTCGGAGAACAGCGCGCCGACCGCCGGGCTGGACACCGCGGGCAGGTCACGCGCCGGGGCCGCCTCGACCGTCGCGGTCTCCGGCGTCGTCGCGCCCGCGGACTCGGGCTGCCGGGCGGCGACGACCACCACGTAGGTCACCCCGAGCAGCGCGATCGCGGCGAGGGTGAGCAGAACGGCCGGCCACCGCACCTACATCGCCTCCTCGTCCGGTTGCTGTCGACCACATCACCATAAGGCGACGCACCGACACAATCAGCACACCCACAGCAAGCTCACAGCCGCTAACATCCCCTACTCGGGAGTAACACCGGGCGGGCGGGAGGGCCGATGAAGCGGTTCGCGGACAAGGTCGTGGTGGTCACCGGAGCGGGTTCGGGCATCGGCCGGGCGCTGGCCTGCGAGTTCGCCCGGCGTGGTGCCCGGGTCGCGCTCTCCGACGTCGTGACCGCGAACGCCGAGGAGACCGCCGAGCTGGCCGGCGGGAACGCCCGCGCGTACACCCTGGACGTCGCCGACCGCGGCGCGGTTCTCGCGCACGCCGAAGAGGTCGCCGGCGAGTACGGCCGCGTCAACGTCGTCGTGAACAACGCGGGCGTGGCGCTCGGCGCGACCGTCGAGGAAATGTCGTTCGAGGACTACGACTGGCTGATGGGCGTCAACCTCGGCGGCGTCGTGAACGGCACGAAGGCGTTCCTGCCGCACCTGATCGCCTCCGGCGACGGGCACCTGGTCAACATTTCCAGCGTGTTCGGATTCGTCGGCGTGCCGACGCAGAGCGCGTACAACGCGGCCAAGTTCGCCGTTCGCGGATTCACCGAAGCCCTGCGCGAAGAAATGCTGATCGCGCGGCGCCCGGTCGCGGTGAGCTGCGTGCACCCCGGCGGGATCAAGACCAACATCGTGCGCAACTCGCGCAGCGCCGCCGAAGACCAGGAGAAGGCCGCGCGGGGCTTCGAGCGGGTCGCCCGCACCACACCGGAGAAGGCGGCGCAGACGATCCTGCGCGGGATCGAACGGAAGTCGGCGCGGATCCTGATCGGCCCCGACGCCTACGTCATCGACGCCATTCCGCGGGTGCTCGGCTCGGCCTACCAACGGCCGCTGGCGGCGCTCGCGCGACTCAGGCTGAAGCAGACGGGCGGCTGAGGCTTCACTCAATGGAGTTGCGTTTCGGACATGACCGTCCGAAATGGTCCAGAATGCGTGAGGTCCGCGAGCCCCGTCCCGGAGGTCCCCGATGCTTCGCACCGCACCGCGCAGTGCGACCCGTTCGTCCAGCGACCGCACCGCGGTGGAGCTGCTGGACCGCACGGGCATCGTCGCGGCGAGCCTGCCCCGGCGCCGCCGCACCGACGACGAAACCCCGGCCGCCGAACCGATCTACACCCGGCCGCCGGTGTGCGACCAGGACCTGCGCCCGAAGTCGGTGGTGATCCGGCGGCGAACCCGGACCTGGCTCGGCGGCGGCGCCGCCGTGCTGCTCGTCGCGGCCGGGTGGCTGGGTGGCGGCCTGTTCACCGGCGGCCTGTTCGCCCCGGCGCCGGACGGTGACGCGGCCGCGCTCGACACGCGCCCGGCCGTCGCCGCGGCGCCCGCGCCGGAGCCGCCCGCCCCGCAGGCGCCGGTCGTCGTCACGCCGGCGCCGAAGACCGTGTTCGTGCCGGTGCCCGCGAAGCCGGCGCCGAAGCAGCAGGTGCAGGCGCAGGCGCAGGCGCAGGCGAAACCGCAGCCGAAGAAGCCGGCGCCGGACGACGAGAACGAGGCCCGGGTCGACCTGCCGACGTCGTCGACGCCGCCGCCCACCACCAACCCGATCCAGTCCTGGGTCGACGTGGCCGAGAGCATGATGCAGCGCTACGGCGGCCGCTGAGCTCAGGCCCCGGACCAGCGGTATTCGTGCTCCGGGCGGCCGGTCGCGCCGTAGCGCAGCCGCATCTGGACCGTCCCCGACTCCGCCAGCGCGGTGAGGTACCGCTGCGCCGTCGCCCGCGCCATGCCCAGCTCGGCGGCGACCTCCGCGGCCGACAGCGGCCGCCCGGCGCGTCGCAGCTGCTCCGAAACCAGCCGTGACGTCGCCGTCGACTGGCCCTTCGGCGCGGACGTGCGGTCCTGGTCGTGCAGCACGCGGTACGCGCGGTCGACGTCGTCCTGGGCCAGCGCCCGGTCGTCGGCGAGCAGGCCGCGGAAGCGCGCGTACGACGTCAGCCGTTCCGCGAGCTGCCGGGTGGTGAACGGCTTGATCAGGTAGTTGAGCGCGCCGGCCCGGATGGCCGCGGCGACCGACGCGCTGTCGGTCGCCGCGGACAGCACGATCGTGTCGGTCTGCAGCTCCGGGAGCACCGCCAGACCGGACTCGTCGGGCAGGTAGACGTCGAGCAGGACGAGGTCGGGCGCGAGCTCGCGGACGCGGGCGCGGGCCTCGGCGGCGGTGTGCGCGGTGCCGACCACCGCGAACCCGGCCACCTCCTCGACGAACCCGGCGTGCACGCCGGCGACCCGGAAGTCGTCGTCGACGATCAGCGTGCGGATCATCGGTCCTCCGTCAGCATTCCGGGCAGTTTGGCGACGAACAGCGCACCCGCCTCGCCTTCGCCGGGGTCGGCGAGCCAGACGTCGCCGCCGCGGGCGCGGGCGGCCTGCCGGGCGAGCGCCAGGCCCAGGCCGTGGCCGGGGGCGATCTTCGTCGAGACGCCTTCGTCGAACAACGTCCGCCGCAGGTCCGCGGGCACGCCGGGGCCACTGTCCACAACGGACACGTGCAGGGTGCCGTCCTCGGCGAGCAGGCCGACTTCGACGGTCGCCGGCCGCCGCGGGCCCATCCGCGCGGCGTGCAGCGCGTTGTCGACGAGGTTGCCGATCACGGTGTTCGCGGCGATCGGGTCGGTCACCGTCGAGGGCACCCAGCTGTCCTCGGCGAGCTTGAGGGAGAGGCCCTTTTCCTGCGCCTGCTCGGTTTTCGCGACGAGCAGCGCCTGCAGGTACGGGTCGGCGACCGCGTCGCCGAGCTCGCTCGGCCGCGCCGACGACGAGTCCGTCAGCGTCTGCAGGTACTCGACGGCTTCGGTGTGGTGGCCGAGCTGGAGCAGCCCGTAGAGCGTGTGAAGGCGGTTGGCGAACTCGTGGCGCTGGGCGCGCAGGCCGTCGGAGAGCGCGCGGATGCCGTCGAGCTCGCGGGTGAGCGTGTCGAGGTCGGTGCGGTCGCGGAAGGTGAGCACGGTGCCGATGTCCCGGTCGTCCAGCCGGACCGCGCGCGAGTTGATCACCAGCACCCGGTTCCCGGCCACGGCGAGGAGGTTGTCGACCGGCCGGCCTTCGGCGACCGCCTTGTGCAGCCGTGGGCTCAGCTCGAGTTCGGACATCGTCGCGCCGATCGGGAGTTCGGTGCCGAGCAGGCGCTCGGCTTCGGTGTTGCGCACCGAGACGCGCTTCGCGTCGTCGACGGCCAGCACGCCTTCGCCGATCCCGTGCAGCACGGCTTCGCGTTCGTAGAGCAGCTCGGTGAGCTCGTGCGGTTCAAGGCCGTGCGTGACGCGCCGCAGCCGCCGGTTCAGCAGCGCCGACGCGCCCGCGCCGAGTAGCAGCGCGCCGCCGGCGAACAGCAGCGTGATCGTCAGCAGGCGGTTGAAGTCGCCGGTCGGGTCGCCGACCTCGAAGCCGACGCTGACTTCGCCGACCACGTGCCGCCCCTGCCAGATCGGGGTCTTGCTGCGGACGGACAACCCGAGCGTGCCGCTCTGCACGGCGCTGACCTCGTCCCCGCCGGCGAGGGCCACGTCCGGCGGGGTGCTGACCGGCTTCCCGATTTCGCCCGGTGTCGGGTGCGCGAGCCGGATGCCCTTGTCGTCGGTGACTACGACGAACAACGCATCGTTGGCCTTCGTGACGGCGAGCACGCGTTCCTCGAGCGGTCCGCCGGGGAGCTTCGCGGCCGCGTTCGCGACGACGACCGGGTCGGCGGCGACGGACTTCGCGATGGCCAGCGCGCGGCGGCCGTACTGGTCGGTGAGGGTGCGCGAGAGGAGCACGCTCACCAGCGCGACGCCGACGCCGACGACGAGCAGCACCACGCCGATCTGCAGCAGCAGCACCTGCCGGCTGAACCGCATGCGCGGGAAGAGCGCCCACTTTGGCATGGCTCGGAACCATACCCCCTGGTCAGCGGGGTGCGCTAAATGAGCAAAACATGCATAACGCGCACTTGTGACGCAGAACGTCGACAAGCTTCACCTCGGCGCCACACGAACTTAACGTCCTTCCCCAACGTGACCCCCACCACGTGATGACGAAGGAGTCACCCCCTCATGGTTCCCCCACTGATCGAACTCACCGGAGCCACCAAACGGTTCCCGAGCGGGTCCGGTTCCGTGCACACGGCCGTCCGCGACCTGACCATGACCGTGCAGCCGGGCGAGTTCGTCGCCGTCGTCGGCCCGACCGGCTGCGGCAAGTCGACGACGCTCTCGCTGGTCTCCGGCCTGCAGCCGCCGTCCGCCGGCCGGGTGCGGGTGAACGGCGAGGACGTGAAGTCCATTCCGGACGGTGTCGGCTACATGTTCCAGACCGACGCGGTGATGCCGTGGCGCTCGGTGCTCGACAACGTCGCCTCCGGCCCGCGGTTCCGCGGGGTGCCGAAGGCCGAGGCCCGCGCGCAGGCCGTCGACTGGATCGCCCGCGTGGGGCTCGCGGGGTTCGAGAAGTACTACCCGCACCAGCTTTCCGGCGGCATGCGCAAGCGCGTCGCGTTGGCCCAGACCCTCGTCACCAAGCCGAAGATCCTGCTGATGGACGAGCCGTTCTCGGCGCTGGACGTGCAGACGCGGGCGCTGATGCAGGACGAGCTGCTGCGGCTGTGGTCCGGTTCGGGGGCCGCGGTGATCTTCGTGACGCACGACCTCGACGAGGCCATCGCGCTGTCGGACAAGGTCGTCGTGCTGACGACGTCGCCGGCCACCGTGAAGGACGTCTTCGAGATCCCGCTGGAGCGGCCGCGGAAGGTGGAGGACCTGCGGCTCACCGAAGAATTCCGCCGGCTCTACGCGGACATCTGGGAATCATTGCGCAGCGAGGTCGACAAGGCCCGTGAGAAGGGAGCGAACCGTGTCGCTTGAGACCCCCGCGGCGCCGGCCGCGTCCCTCCCGGTCCTGGAGACCGAGCAGGACATCCTCACCCGCGCGAAGCGGGCGTCGTCGCGGCGCAAGCGCAACACCTGGCTGCTGCGGCTGGCCCTGGTCGTCGTGTGGCTCGGCAGCTGGGAGCTGACCGCGACCTACTGGATCGACCCGTTCTTCTACTCGAAGCCGTCCCGGATCTGGCAGCGGCTGGTCGAGTGGGTCACCAGCGGCACCGACTTCGGCTCGCTCTGGTACCAGCTGTGGGTCACCGTCGAGGAAGCACTGGTCGGCTTCGCGATCGGCGCCGTGGCCGGCGTCATCTTCGGCGTGATCCTGGGCCGCAGCCAGTACCTGGCCGACGTGCTCGCGCCGTTCATCAAGGCCGCCAACGCGGTCCCGCGCATCGTGCTCGCGTCGCTGTTCGTCATCTGGTTCGGGCTCGGGCTGGCGTCGAAGGTCGCCACCGTCGTCGTGCTGGTGTTCTTCGTGGTGTTCTTCAACGCCTTCACCGGCGCCCGCGAGGTGGACCGCAACCTGATCGACAACGCGCGCATCCTCGGCGCGGGCCGGATGCAGGTGATCAAGGCGATCGTGCTGCCGAGCGCGACTTCCTGGATCCTCTCCTCGCTGCACACCGCGTTCGGCTTCGCGCTGATCGGCGCGGTCGTCGGCGAGTACGCCGGGTCCAAGGCCGGCATCGGCTTCCTGATCTCGAACGCGCAGGGCACGTTCGACTCCGCGGGTATCTACGCCGCGATGATCATCATCACCGTCGTCGCCCTCCTGGCCGAGTGGGGCATCGGGAACCTCGAGAACCGGCTGCTGCGGTGGCGGCCCTCTATGTCCACCTCCGGCCAGACCGTCATCTGAGTCATCGGAAAGGAACGAATCGATGAGGATTCGCCGAATCGCCGGCGCGCTCACCGCGCTGACCGTGGTGGCGGCGCTGACCACCGCGTGCCAGGACTCCCGCGTCGCCGCGACGGGCGAGGGGGGCAAGCCGAAGGTCACGATCATGGTCGGTGGCCTGGAGAAGGTCATCTACCTGCCGGCCATGCTCACCCAGCAGCTCGGCAACTTCGCCGCGCAGGGCATCGACGTCGAGCTGCAGAGCGAGCAGTCGGGCGCCAACGCCGAGACCGCGCTCGTGGCCGGGCAGGTGCAGGGCGTGGTCGGGTTCTACGACCACACGATCGACCTGCAGGCCAAGGACCAGTGCATCAAGAGTGTGGTCCAGCTGGCCAACATCCCGGGTGAGGCCGAGGTCGTCGGCACCGCGCACGCCGACGCGATCAAGAGCTCGGCCGACTTCAAGGGCAAGAAGCTGGGCGTGACGTCGCTCGGGTCGTCCACCGACTTCCTCACGAAGGCGCTGGCGGCCAAGGCGGGCGTGGACGCCGACCAGTACACGCCGGTGAAGGTCGGCGCCGGGCAGACGTTCATCGCGAGCCTGGACAACGGCGGCATCGACGGCGGCATGACGACCGACCCGACGATCGCGCAGCTGACCAACACGGGCAAGGCGAAGGTGCTGTACGACCTGCGCACGGTGGAGGGCACGAAAGCTGCGCTGGGCGGGCTGTACCCGGCGTCGTCGCTGTACATGAGCTGCGACTTCGTGGACCGGAACAAGGACGCGGTGCAGAAGCTGGCCAACGCGTTCGTGGCCACGCTGAAGTGGATCGGGCAGCACAGCCCGGAGGAGATCGCGGCGAAGATGCCGCCGTCCTACAGCGGTGGCGACAAGGCGCTGTACATCAAGTCCATCAAGGACAGCATCGGGATGTTCAACGGCGACGGCAAGATGGACGCCGACGGCGCGAAGAACGTGCTCGAAGTGCTTTCGAGCTTTTCGAAGAACGTGAAGCCGAAGAAGGATTCGATCGACCTGTCGAAGACGTACACGACCGAGTTCGTCGACGCGGCCGCGAAGCAGGGCTAGAGCCCCGCTCACCTCACCGGGGCGGTAGGTGAGCGATATCGACCCGTAAAGGCCTCTTTCCCCCGCGGAGGCCTTTACGGGTCTTTTCGGGCAATGCGAAGACCATTCGAAAGTAGCTACCTTCTTTTTCGGCTGGCTCCAACACTTGGGGAACGGCTTTCCCGGTCCCCATCGGTGAACGGAGTCCCGCATGTCCAGAATCCTTTCGTCCCGCGCGGTCCGCGTCCTCACGGCCGCCGCCGCGGCCGCCGCCGGCCTGGCGGTTTCCGGCACCGCGCACGCCGCGGTCGAGTACGGCTCGCACGCTTTTGAAGGGCACAGCCACGGTCACCAGTTCGCGGGCGGCAACTGGGGTGGCTACGTGAGTTTCGGCAGCTTCACCACGGCGACGGCGAGCTGGACCGAGCCGTCGGTGACGTGCAACTCGACCAACGACCTGTTCGCACCCTGGGTGGGCATCGACGGCGACGGATCGTCCACAGTGGAGCAGACGGGCGTGGAGACGGACTGCTCCAGCGGCCGCCCGGTGTATTCGGCCTGGTACGAGATGTACCCGGCGGCCCCGGTGTACTACAGCGTGCCGGTCAGCGCGGGCGACCACATCACGGCCACGGTGACCCGCACGGCGACCAACACCTACCGCCTCGACCTGTCGGACACGACCAAGGGCTGGTCCAAGTCGACGACGAAGTCCCTGACCTCGAGGCACGCCTCGGCCGAAGCGATCATCGAGTCCCCGACGGACTCGTACCCGTCGATCTCCGGCGGGGTCAAGTTCACCGGCGTCAAGTTCAACGGCACCAACCTGGCGTCGACGAACCCATCGGGTCTGGATGCCGACGACCGCGGGTCCTACACGTGGATCCCGGGCGCCATCGGCTCGGACGGCCAGAGCTTCACCATCTCGCGCCACTGAGCAACCTGGCGCCTCCGGCTCGGCCGGGGGCGCCGGGTCTTCGGCAGCCGCACGGTGACCTTGGTGTTCACCTCGGCCCGCACCTGGACCTCGAGCGCGAAATCGTCCCCGTAGAGGTGAGCCAGCCGCCTGCCCAGCGCCGGCAGGCCGGCCAACCCGAGGTAACCGCTCCGGCGGAGTTCCCACCACTCCTTGTCCGGGGTGAACCGGGGAATGTCCTCGTACTCCAGGCGCGGGTCCTCGTGTTCGACGCTGAGGACGATGTCCGGGCCGCCGTCGGCGACGCAAACCGCCAGGCACGGGCCGGGCGCGAACTGCACAGCTCGCTCCACCAGCGGCTGCAGGCACAGGAACGGCACCTCGAGGGGCAGCACCTCGGGGGCGATGTCCACGACCACCTTCAGCCGGTCACCGAGCAGTTCGCGGGCGAGCACGAGGTACTGGTCGACGCACCGCACCTCGTTGGCCAGTTCGGTGAATTCGCCGTACTGCCGGGAGCGGTAGCGGAGGAAGTCGGCGAACTCGCGCAGCAGCTCGGTCGCCGCTTCGGGATCCGTCCTCGTCAACGCGCCCAGCGTGGTGAGCGACTGGGAGACGAACGTCGCCGGGATCGGATCCGGTAGGACGAAAAGGGGCGGCTCGTCGTCGGACGAATCGAACCGGTCCCATTCCCCGAGGCTCAGCTGGTCGGAGACCATGCCGGCCACCGCGCGCAGCACCGCGTCGCGGGCCGGGGACCGGTTCGCCGAGTAGACGACCAGCGCCGCCCGGATCTCCTCGTCGACCTTCAGGGGCAAGGTCGTCGCGTACCGGGCCGGGCAGGAGGCGATCCCGCAGGAGATCCCCTGCGGACCGGCGGGCCCCGGCACGCCGGTCGCGAGCGTGGCCGCCGCGAGCGACGCAGCCTGGTCGAAGTGTTCCCCGTCGACCGCGCCGTCCGACGCGATGGTGCCCTCGTTGCCGACGATGGCCACGGCAGGCACGTCGAGCAACGCTCGCAACCCGGCCGCGCTCTCGGTGCCGAGGCCACGCCGGAACTCCGCGACGACCGGCAGGAAGGCGAAGATCTGCGCACGGACGGTCTCGGCGATCTCGCGACGACGACGCACCAGCGCGGCGCGCCACGCGGGCAAGAAGAACAAGGCGGTCAAGAGCCAGAAGCACGTCGCGACACCCGTGAGGTCGGCCACGTCAGAGGTGCTCCGGCCGCCGTCGCGAGTGAACCAGCAGCCGGCGCGCCTCGCGGCGGTACTCCGCGCCGACGGCCAAGCTGCGGCCCGCGGCCTGCACGGTCATATCCCGGCCGGTGAGCCGGACGTTCTCGACGTGCTCGACGGCCACCCAGCGCCACTCGTCAATGCGGACGAAACCGGACGTGGCCCAGTCGGCGGTCAACACCGCCGCCGGCACCCGGACCGAGAACTCGCCCGACGCGGTGGTCAGCCGCGCGCGGTCGCCGTCCAGTTCGGCCATTCGCACCTCGGAGAGGCGGAGGAACGCTTCGACGCCGTCGCGTTCCACGGGGATCAGCGGGTCCCCCGGCGGTTCGCCGTCGTGCGGCGAGGCGCGGTCGAGCAGCTTGCGCACGGTGTCGCCGAGCCGTTCTTTCCGCACCGGCTTCACGAGGTAGTCGACGGCCTCGAGTTCGAAGGCCTCGATCGCGTGCTTTTCCCACGCGGTGACGAACACCAACCCGGGCGGTTCGGCGAACCGGGTGATCAGCCAGGCCAGGTCGAGGCCGTTGAGCCCGGGCATTTCGATGTCCAGGAACACGGCGTCCAGCCGCTCCTTCTGCCGCAGGACCTGGGTGATGTACCGCGCCGCCGTGACCGCGTCCGAGGCGCTGTCCACCTTCCCGACGCGGGAGTCCTGACGCAGCAGGTGGACGATCTCCGCCAGCGCGTGGGCCTCGTCGTCGACCGCGAGCACGGTCAGCCGCCCGGCCTTGGGGTCCGGTGGCGGCGGTCCGCCGTTGTGCATCGCCGAATGGACGATGAGGTCGCGTCCTACGTTGCCCACCTGAACCGCGGTGTGGAGGTCGCCCTCCACGTGGTTGACCACATCGTTGTTCTTGTCGGTCATGCGCCCCTCGGTCGGTCAGGGGTTCAAGGGTCGCCGACGTCCCGAGTGGAGTCAATTGTCAAGAACTGGACAATTACTCCAGGTTGTTGATCGCCCAGGCGACGACCATCACCGCCAGCACCAGGGACACGACCGCCTGCAGCATCATCGTCAGCTTGGCCCAGATCCGCAGGGGCATGACGTCGGTGGGGCTGAACGCGGCGGCGTTGGTGAACGAGAAGTACAAGTAGTCCAAATAGGACGGTTCCCAGTCCTGGTGCGCCAGGCCCGGGTCGGCCATCTGCGGGAACTGCAGGTCCGGGTACGCCGCCTTTCCCGCCGCCCGGCGGCCCGGGCCGCCGCGGTCGAACTCCCAGTACCACAGGGAAAACGCCACGATGTTCGTCCAGTAGACGACGCCGCCCGTCACCAGTACCGCTCCCGCGCGGTCGCCGATCGTGCCTGTGGCGATGTCGTACACGAGGGACACCGCCGAAAGCGCGTTCACCGCTGTCACGGTGGCCACGAGCAGCAGGGAGATCACCCGCTCGGCCGCGCTGAACTGGGTCATCCGGCCCGGGTTGGCCAGCAGGAGCGCGACCACGAGCAACCCGGACACCGACGGCAGCAGCCACCACGGGTTCAGGGCCATGTCGTCGGGCAGGACGACCTGCAGCACGAGCGTGGCGACCACGACCGCCATCGCCGGCCAGCGGGTTTCGCCGGAGGTTCGCCGGCGCCAAGCGGGGAGGGCCTCTTCGGTCACCGGCTCACGTTAGGTCGCTCCCGGCCGGCGCGCCAACGCTCACCGCGCCCGGCAGTTTGCGGGCCACGTCCGTCCGCGAGCGCGCGCCCAGCTTCCGCAGCACCTTCGCCACGTGCTGCTCGACCGTCCGCGGCGACAGGAACAACCCGTCCGCTATCTCCCGGTTCGTCCGGCCCTCCGCGAGCATCCGCGCCACCTCGCGCTCCCGTGGCGACAGCTCGCTCCCGTACCCACGCCGTCCGCGTTGCGAAGGCGCCCAAGCGCCGTGCTCGCGGAGCTGGTGACGGCACCGGCCGGCGTCGCGGGTCGCGCCGAGCTGTTCGTACGCCTCCGCCGCCGCGGTCAGCTCGTCGACGGCGGTGCGGTTCCCCGCGGCGAGGCGGCACATCGACGCGCGCTCGCGCATGGCCGTCGCCGGGTAGGGCATCGGCAGGGCCGCGTAGCCGGACGCCGCTTCGTCGTACAGGCTCGCCGCGGCCAGGTGCTTGCCGCGCGCCTCCAGCAGCACCGCCCGGCCGGCCACCAGCGCGGCCGTCGCCACCGGCGCGTCCCGGCCTTCGATGCCGCGGGCGAACGCCTCGACCACGTTGTCGGCCTCCGGCCAGCGGCCGGCCCGCGCGTACGCCTGGGCCGCCGCCGGGACCAGCGCCGCCGCCCAGATCCAGACGCCCTTGCGGCCGGCCGCGGCCACCGCGGTGTCGGCCGCCGCGCAGGCGCCGTCGACGTCGTCGGTCGCGAGCAGCACGGAGATCAGCACCCCGGCCGCCGACAGCACCACCGGGATCGGGCCGCGGTCCGGCGCGTGCACGCTCGCCGCGGCCAGGTGCCGCTGCGCCGCGGCGAACTCGCCGCGGACGGCCGCGAGCCCGCCGAGCACCAGCGAGGACTCCATGACGATCGGGCCGAGCTCCGGGTAGCTGTCCCGCAGCTGCTCGGCGGCTTCGGCGAGGCCGGTCCAGCGCCCGCGCACCCAGTCCAGCCGGACGCGGGTGCCCTGGATCAGGCCGATCGCGTACAGCGCGCCGGCGTCGGTCGCGCGTCGCACGCCCTCGGTCACCAGCCGCTCGGCGCGGTCGAGGTGCCCGGCCCACGACTGCCCGTCGGCCAGGTTGCACCACAGCCGGGCCAGCTGGACGCGCTCGGCGACCGTGCCGACCGTGTCCGAGAGCGCCTCGAACTCCGCCCACGCCGAGCCGTCGCCGACGTGCGACGCGGCGGCGATGCGGTCGGCGGTCAGTGCGAGCCGCAGCTCGGGGTCGTCGAGCCGCTCGTACACCTCGCCCGCGCGGGCGCGCCAGGTTTCGTGCCACGACAACGGCGTCAGCCCGTCGATCGGCTGGGCGAGCAGCGTGATCCCGCGCGCGGCGAGGTCGGGCCGGTCGGTCAGCTCGCCGACCGCCCGCTCGACCTCCAGGCGGCCGCGGCCGAGCCCGCCGATGGTCCGGACCAGCAGCATGCCGAGGCTCAGCCGGATCGATCCGCGGACCGACGGCGGCAGCGTCACCTCCTCCAGCACGCGCGCCAGCGTGCCGAGCACGTCGGGGCGGAACCCCCGCAGCGCGACCTGGCTCAGCTTGCCCGCGACCCGCCCGATGTCGGCCTGGGTGGGGCCGGGTTCGGCCAGCACCGACTGCAGGAGGTCGATCGCGCGGGACGTTTCGCCCCGGGTGATCGCCTCGTCGGCGGCGGCTTCGGCGTAGTGGCGCCACTGGTCGACGCGCCCGGCCGCGCGCGAGTGCCGGGCCAGCAGGGTGAGCGGCGGGGACGGCTGCGCGGCGAGCACGCGGATCGCCTGCGCGTGCAGCAACGCGCGTTCGGGTCCGCTCACCGTGTCGTAGACCGCCTTGCGCGCCAGCGGGTGCCGGAAGCCGTACCGGCCGTCGCCGACTTCGCCGAGCACGCCGCCGGCAAGGGCGGCGAGCAGCGCCGTGCGGAGGGCGTCGTCGGTGAGCCCGGCCAGTTCGCCGAGCACGGCGGCTTCGGCGGCGACCCCGAGCACGGCAGCCGCGCCGGCCAGCCGCACCGCCGGCCCCGGCAGCGCGGCCAGCCGTTCGGTGACGGCTTCCCGCAGCAGCACCGGGACTTCGAGGTTCTCCAGCAACCGGTCGGAGAGCACCTCGCCGACCGGGAGCCGGTCGGCCGCTTCCTTCAGCGCCCGCAGCGTTTCCTCGGCGACGAACGGGATCCCGGCGGTGCACTCGTGCAGCTTCGCCGCGAATTCGTCGGTGACGCGGGGCAGTTCGAGGATGTCGGCGGCGAGCTTGCGCACGGCCGCGACGTCGAGCGCGCCGAGCGCGACCCGGGCGGAGTGCACGGCCGGGTCGGTCCGGAACGGGGCACCGAGCGGGCCGGGCCGGACGTCGGTCGCCGAGCGGTAGGTGGCGACCACCGCGAGCTCCGGCGGCATCGTCCCGGCCAGGAACCGCATGAGGTCACGGGTGTCCTCGTCGGCCCACTGCAGGTCGTCGATCAGCACGAGCGTGGGCCCGCACGCGGCCAGCAGCTCCCGCACCGCCCGGAACACGCGGTGCCGCTCGGCGACCGGGTCCGCGAGGGGTTCCGGCCGGGGAGGAAGCGCTTCCGCGAGTTCCGGCAGCAACGGCCGCAGCACGCCGGCGACCGGGCTGAGCGGCCCGAGCGGCGCGTCGCCCACCGCGCGAAGCGCTTCCAGGACGGGCCCGTAGGGAAAGGGTTCCCGCAGCGGCTGGCAGGCACCGGTGAGGACGCGGCCGCCGTCGAACTCCCGGCGCCGGCCGATCTCCGCGAGCAGCCGGGTACGGCCCATCCCCGGCTCGCCCTCGATGAGGACGGCGGCCGGGCGCCTCTTGAGCACGGCGACGATGGCGTCGAGCTCGGCGTCGCGGCCGGTCAGCCGGGCGGGTCCGGACCGGACGGACACCGAAGTGGGGCGGGGGGCGGCCAGCCACATATGACCTCCTCGACGCACACCTGTTACCACTTGGGGGTCCAGGGGGCTTGCCCCCCGGCTGGGGTCTGGGGCTCGGCCCCGGAAGGCAGAGCCGTGCGCGGGAGCCTAAGCAGCGCTGATCCGTCCGTAAACCGTTCACCGAATACGTGGTCGCTGCGGTCGTCACACGTCCGCCTACCCACCGTCACCGGTTTGCTGCGGGAACCGGGGGGATCGGGTCACCCAGCGTGCGAAAGCCGGGCCGATCGCACGTTCGAACGTCGCTTAACGCGTTCGTGTACAGAACATGGCTACTGAAAGTAGTTCACGGAAACCCTACTTACGGACCTGTCCGACCGGGTGACGCGCGGCGGTTGAGCCCGGCTGGAGCAGGGGATTCGTCCTCGGTGAATGCGTATACCCATTCGCCGGGCGCCCGGATTGCACCGTAACGCCCACTGCGGGGACGCTCACCCGGGGGAGTACCACTGCGTGGCCGATGCGGAGCCGCGCGTAACCACCTAGGGAGAAGCATGAAGATCGCGAGACTTCTCGGTGCCGCTGCGACCGCGGTGATGGCGACGGGCGCGCTGGCCGCGACCGCCGTTCCCGCGTCGGGCCAGGACCTGCTGAACCCCGACATGGTGCCCGCCATGCAGCGGGACCTCGGCCTGACCCACGACCAGGCGATCTCGCGGCTCAAGAGCGAGGACGTCGCGAACAAGGTCACCGAATCGCTCACCGCGGCGCTCGGCGACGCGTACGGCGGCGCCACCTACAACGCCGCCACGGGCAGGGCGCACGTCACGACGACGAACGCGGCCCTGGTCGCCAAGATCCGCGAATCCGGTGCGGAAGCGGAAGTCGTGAAGTTCAGCGCGCGTCAGCTCAACTCCACTGTGGACCGGCTGAACGCCGCCGACAAGGCCGCGCCCGCCGCGATCACCGGCTGGGGCGTCGACGACGTCACCAACCGCGTCACCCTGGACGTGCTGCAGGGCCAGCGGGCCGCCGCGGACGCGTTCCTCGTCAAGTCCGGTGTGGACAAGGCCGCGGTGACGGTCCGCGAAACGGCGTCGGCGCCGACCACCTACGCCAACATCCGCGGCGGCGACGCCTACTACATCGGCGGCTCGTCGCGCTGCTCGGTCGGCTTCGCGACCACGACCGGCTTCGTCACCGCCGGCCACTGCGGCGCCCTCACCGGCGGCGGCTCGCTGACCGGGTCCAACGGGGCCGCGCTCGGCAGCTGGATCACCTACCGCTTCCCGGGTGTCGACTACGCGGCGGTCCGGACCAACAGCAGCTGGACCCCGGTCGCGCAGATGAACAACGGCACCGCGGTCCGCGGCCAGTCGAACGCGGCGACCGGCAGCTCGGTCTGCAAGGCCGGCTCGACCACCGGCTGGACCTGCGGCACCATCGGCGCCAAGAACCAGAGCGTCCGCTACTCCGAGGGCACGGTCAACGGCATGACCGCGACCAACGTCCGCTCGGCCGCGGGTGACTCGGGCGGCGGCTTCATCGCCGGCAACTACGCGCAGGGGATCCTGTCCGGCGGCAACACGTCCGTGACGTACTTCTACCCGATCGCCGGCGCGCTCTCCGGCACCGGTACCACCCTCAAGACCAGCTGAAGTTCGTCGTAGGAACAGCGAAAGGGCGGGTTTCGGGCGCCTCCAGCGCGCCCGAAACCCGCCCTTCTTCCTCGCCGCGGGAATGGGAGGTTCGCGGGTCAGACGTTGCTGATTTCCTCGATCAGCCCGTCGACGTCGAAGTGCGCGCTCTCTTCGCCGAGCGGCACGAGTTCGGTGGACGCGTCGAGGAACGTCCGGACGTCCTCGACTTCGAGCTCGAACGACGCATAGCCGTCCGGTGACTCGATTTCCAGGGTGAGAAAGTCTTCGTCGTCGGAGAGGTCCGGGCGGATCCGGACGTCCCCGAGCCCGGCCGGCTCGTCGAGCCCGGCCACGAGCAGGTCACGCGCGAAGGTCCACTCGATCCACCGGCCGCGTTCGGTCCGGAAGGCCACGGTGACCGCGAAGGGCTCGTGCGAGTGGTAGGACAGGCGCGACAGGACGGGCGTGGTGCTCTCGTTCAGCAGCACGAACTGGCTCTGGTGTACGGCGTCGGTGTGCACGGCCCCTCCTGGAGTCTCGCGGTGGTTCGCGCGGCGCGAACTGTTCGGCAAGGAGATGACCAGGGCTTACGGTCATGACGGAGAAACTCTCACGTTCACTTGATCGGTTGCATCCGTCCATTGTGGT
Organism: Amycolatopsis sp. CA-128772; assembly: GCF_002904295.1. Classification (GTDB taxonomy): domain Bacteria; phylum Actinomycetota; class Actinomycetes; order Mycobacteriales; family Pseudonocardiaceae; genus Amycolatopsis. The sequence continues at coordinate 133,450 of NZ_PPHG01000091.1, read as the reverse complement.
GTAACACCCGGCACATACCCCTTGCGCTCAGGCGGCCACGGCTGGTGACGGTTCGCGCAGGGCGGCCGGCAGCTTCTTCCGCAGTACGAGCAGCGCGGGAACAGCGGATGCGCAGGTCAGGGCCAGGATCGACCAGGTCAGGGCGTTGCTGGTGCTGAGCAGGGTGGCCAGCAGGCCCGGCGCGAGGGCGATGGGCAGGCCCCAGGACAGCTGGAAGATCGAGCTGGCCCGCCCTTCGGCCCCCGGCGGCGCGGCCGCGGCGGCCGCGGCGGTGGCGGTCGGGCCGAAGAGCGCCTCCGCGACCGAGAAGCCGAGGCTGGTCAGCAGGATCAGCACGGTGGCCACCGGCAGCGGGACGGCCGTCAGCGGCACGAGCAGCGCAAAGCAGACCGAGAACAGCACGGCGGCCCCGATGAGCCCGCTGGTCCGGCTCCGCCCGGCGAGCAGCGCGACGATCGGCCGCTGCGCGCCGACGACGACCACGGTCCCGGCGGTGATCGCGGTCCCGGCGATCCACTGTGGACCATGCAGCAAATCCCGCACGACGATCGGCAGCACGGAGAACTTGCTGGCGCTGGCCAGGGTGAACGCCATGTGGGTGACGCAGAACCCGGTGAAGGCCCGATCGCTCAGGACGGCCCGCCAGGTGCCGGGGCGTGCTGCCGGTGGGGTGGGGGCCGGCTCGGCGGCGGGGGTCACGCCGGTGAGGGCGGCTTCCGCTGGTCCCGTATGAGCCGCGGCCGCCGAAGCCGCAGGACCTGGAGCTGCCGGAGCCGCAGGGGCCGCGCCCGCCGGAGTCCCGCCCGTCGTGCCCGCCTGACCCGCCGAAGCCGCCCCCGCCGAGCGCGCCCGCGCCGCAGCCCCGCGCTCACCGCCTTCCGCCGGATCACCCGCCCCGCCACGGTCTGCCACGACCGTCGGGAGCAGGCGGATCAGCACCGCCGCCACCCCGAAGCTCGCCGCGTTCACGTACGCCAGCGCGTGGAACGCCCACGGGCTCGTGATCGCCGGCAGCAGGGCCATCGCCGCCGCTCCGAGGCCCGCTCCCGCGAACCGGCCCACCGTCTGCGTCGCCAGCATGCGGTCGGTGTCCGTGCCCATTGTCAGGCGGGCCACCATCGGGGCGTTGCACGTCCAGAACAGCCGGTCGCCGAAGCCGGCCAGTGCCGATACCGCGATCACCGGCCAGCTCGTGTGCACCAGCGGGTACGCCGTGAAGGCGGCGAGGCGCACCAGATTGCCCGCGATGAGCGCCCGCGGCCCGAAGCGGTCCATCGCCGCCCCCGCCGCCGGGCCGGTGACCAGGGCGAGCAGGGCGCCGGTGCTCAGGGACGCGCCCGCGTCGACCAGGCCCATGCCCTGCCCGTGGACCAGGAACAGCAGGGCGAACGGGACCCACAGCCCGCTGCCGAGCGCGTCGATCAGCGTCGCGGCCAGAAAGATCCGAAGCATGCCTCCCCCGGCGGCCCAGCCTACGGGTCGAGCGGCAGCGAGAGCCCCACCTTCACGCGATCCATCGCCACGCTCGTCGTGAAGTGGCGGACGTTCGGGTTGTCGAAGAACATCCGCCGGGTGAACGCCTCGAAGCCCGCCATGTCCGGGCACGTCACGATCAGCACGAAGTCCGCGTTGCCGGTGACGTAGTAACACTGCTGCACGCAGTCGTCGGCGAGGATCTGGCGGCGGAACGCGTCCAGGACCGCCAGGTTCTCGCGCTCCATCTCGACCGTGACCACGAACGTCATGCTCAGCCCGAGCGCCGCCGGCGAGAGCACCGCGACCTCGCGCTCGATCACGCCCGTCTCGCGCAGCCGTTTGATCCGCCGTTGCACGGCCGCGGCCGAGAGCCCGACCTTCGCGCCGATCGTCTCGGCGATCGTGCGCGCGTCGGCCTGCAGGCAGGCGAGGATGGCGATGTCGAGCTGGTCGAGGTCGGGTGTCGGCACTCCAGCAGGCTATCCGGCACCCCCGACAATCCGCCCGCCTTCACTCCTCCGTGACGTCGCTCACTACTCCCTCCGGGGCGAAGATGAAACAACTTCTTACGTGACTTCCAACACAACTGGCCGGTCTACCAGGGGGTAGCCCATAGAAGTGGAAGACCAGCCGGTCCCCAGCCAACCCGCCGGCGTGGGGAGGCTCTCCCGTGCCCGCACCTGCCGCCGTGCTGACCGGCCTCGGCTCGTGGTTGCCGACGAAAGTCCTGGACAACCACGAAATCGCCGCCCGGCTCGACACCACGGACGAGTGGATCCGGACCCGCACCGGGATCCGGGAGCGCCGCGTCGCCGGGCCCGGTGAGTCCACAGTGGATCTTGCGGTCGAGGCCGGCCGCGAGGCGCTCGGGGGCACCTCCGCCGACGCCGTCGTGCTCGCCACCGCCACGCCCGACCAGCCCTGCCCGGCCAGCGCGCCACAGGTCGCCGCCCGGCTCGGGCTCGGCACCGCCGCGGCCTTCGACGTCAACGCCGTCTGCAGCGGCTTCGTCTACGCACTGGCCACGGCCGCCGGGTTCATCGCCGGCGGGCTGGCCGAGCGCGTGCTCGTCGTCGGCGCGGACACCTTCACCTCGCTCGTCGACCCCACCGACCGCACCACCGTCCCGATCTTCGGCGACGGCGCCGGCGCGGTGCTCCTGCGGGCCGGCGACGCCGACGAGCCCGGCGCGTTCGGGCCGTTCGACCTGCACAGCGAGGGCGAGCACGCCGAGCTGCTGTGGGTCGAGGCCGGCGGCGCCCGGAAACGGCTTTCGGACACCCCGGCCGACCGCTTCCTCGCCATGCAGGGCACCGCCGTCTTCCGGCACGCTTGCGCGCGGATGGCGGAGTCCTCGCGCACCGTCCTGGAGCGCGTGGGCTGGATGGTCGGCGACGTCGACCGCTTCGTCGGGCACCAGGCGAACATCCGGATCCTCCAGGCGACGGCGAAGCAGCTCGGGATGCCGGCCGACGCCGTGGTCGCCAACATCGACCGGGTCGGCAACACCAGCGCCGCGTCCATCCCGCTCGCCTTGGCCGACGCCCGTGCCGACGGCACCCTCGCGCCCGGCCACCGCGTCCTGCTCAGCGCGTTCGGCGCGGGCCTGACCTGGGGTTCGACGGTGCTGCGCTGGCCGGACCTCGGTCAGCCGGCCTGAGCGGCGGTCCAGGTCGGCGTCGCCTCCTGGCGGCCGCGCAGCGCCAGCTCGCCGTGCTTCTCCCAGTTCGCGCGCTCACTCGGGAGGGCCGCCGAGACGACGGCGTCACTGGCGAGCACCCGTGACGGGACGGCCTTGGCCAGCTCGGTGAGCCGCGCGGCCTCGTTGACCGCGTCGCCGATCACGGTGTACTCGAGCCGGCTGCTGGTGCCGAGCTGCCCGGCGAACACCGGGCCGCTGGAGACGCCGATGCCGAGGTCGAGCTCGCCGGCCTCGCGCACCGCGTCCCGGATCACCCGCGCCGCGGCCAGCGCGGCCGTCTGCGCGTCCGCGAGCCGCGTCGGCGCGCCGAAGATGCACAGCGCGGCGTCGCCCTGGAACTTGTTGACCAGGCCGCCGCGCGCGTTGACCGCGGCGACGACCGCGGCGAACAGCCGGTTCAGCTTCCCGACCAGCTCCTCCGGCGGGGTGCGGTAGGCCAGCGCGGTCGAGTCGACGACGTCGACGAACAACGCCGTGACCTCGCGGACGTCCCCCGAGAGCGACGCGCCGTACTCGAGGGCGTGCCGGGCGACGTCCGCGCCGACGTGCCTGCCGAACAGGTCCCGCATCCGCGCCTGCTCGCGCAGGCCGGCCGCGAGCTGGTTCACCGACGTCTGGAGCAGGCCGATCTCGCTGGAGTCGTCGACGTCGACGGTGACGCCGGTGTTGCCGTGCGCGATCTCGTCCAGCGCCACCCGCAGCCGGTGCAGCGGCGCGGCGACCGCCCTGGCCAGCAGGGCGGTGCCGATCGCGCCGACCGCCAGGCCGATCACCGACAGCATGATCAGGCTCGCGGTGTGGTCGCCCGAGCCGAGCTCCGGCGGCGTCGCGACGAGCAGCACGCCGACGAACGGGACGCCGCTGGCCAGCGCCCAGGTGACGATCAGCCGGGTCAGCACGGTGACCGGCAGCGACCCGCGCGGCGGCAGGACCGCCAGCGCGATGGTCATCACCGGCCGCGCCACCCACTCGGCCGCGAGGTAGGTGAGCCCGACCGTGGTGAGCCCGCCGAGGCCGATCACGGTCGCCATCCCGACGGCGTCGCCGGCCGAGCCGAGCACCCCGGCGAGCACGGCCAGGACGACGGTCCCGATGAGCCAGAGCGTGCCGCTGACCAGCGCCATGTCGACGGGCAGCCGCAGCGCGCGGCGCGCCTCGCTCTCCGACGGCGGGCGGCCGAGCACGAACCAGATCGCGGTCCGCCGCTGCAGCCACGCCGTCCACAGCGTCCCGGCGAGCAGCGACCCGGCGACGATCCCGGCGGCGGTCAGCCCGAGCAGCCACCCGCGGTCCCCGACGTCACCGGGCAGGCCCTGCAGCAGCAGGAGCAGCGCGACGACCCCGGAGCCGGCGACGCTGGAGCCGATGCCCAGCCCGGCGAAGCCCAGGCTGGTGCGCAACACCACCCGGAAGTTGCCCACGGCGATCTTGCGCACGACGTTGATCGTACGGCCGAAAATGCGTGGCCACCGCCGGTGGCCGGTGTCTAACGTGCGGATCATGGATCCCCTCGGCCAGGACGAAATCCGGGCGTCGTTCGTCAACTGCACCCGCGGCGAGGCCAAGGGCGTGACACTGCCCGCCCCGCCGTCGGAAATCCCGTGGGACCGGCGCGAGTTCCTCGGCTGGCGCGACCCGAAGGCACCCGGGCGGGCGTACCTCGTGCTGCCCTACGGCGGCGAGGTGATCGGCCTCGCCCTGCGCGCGGCGGCGCCCCCGAAGTCCCGCCTGCGCAGCAACATCTGCGGCTTCTGCACGACGACCCACGGGCTCGCCGACATCACGCTGTTCTCGGGGCGCCGCGCCGGCAAGGCCGGCCGCGAGGGCAACACGCTGGGCACCTACGCGTGCGGCAACCTGGCCTGCAGCCAGTACGTCCGCGGCGAGCTGAAGTCCGACGTGCCCCAGCCGTACGAGTCGCTGACGGTGGCGGAACGCGCCGCGCGGCTGGAGGAGAAGCTGCACAAGTTCGTGGCGCGGGTGCTGGAGACGCGTTAGAAGCACTCCGGGGTGGCCCGGTGGCCGGCGTCCGATGAGGACTCGCGGGTAAGGCCGCAGCGATCGAGGTCACAGATCAGCTCGCCGGACGGGAACTCGGCGGCCGGCCGGCCGAACAGTTCGGTGCCGGCCTCAGGTTTCAGGACCATCGCGGGGCCTTGGCGACGATCAGGGCCGGCCGGACGGCACTTGTCCGAGCCGCCTTGTCGCCGAGGATCGGGTGGGCGCTGCGGTAGTCGAGCGCGCGGCCGTAGAGCGTGGCCAGTTTGGTGGCCTTTTCCTCGGTGAAGCGGACCTTCTCCATCAGGGCTCCTCCGCGGCGAAGTCGTGCGCGTAGGTCTTCGCGTCGACCAGGTGCTTCAGGGTCAGCTCCCGCGCCGCCGCCGGGTCGGAGCGGCGGATGGCGTCGAGGATCGCCCGGTGGTCGGCGACCGCCTTGCGGATCTGGCCCGGCAGCCGCAGCGCCGCCCGGCGCTCCTCGCCGACCAGGGCGAGCACCGAGCGCAGCAGCCCGGCGACGTCGTCGTTGCCCGCGTTCTGCGCGATCACCCGGTGGAACTCGGCGTCGGCGGCGATGACGTGCAGCATGTCGCCGTCCTCGGCCGCCTGGGCCATCTCGGCGACGTTGTCCTCGAGGCGGCTGACGGTCCTCGCGGTGGCGTGCCGGGCCAGGCGTTCGGCGAGGGTCGGCTCGACGGTCGCGCGCAGGTCGAACAGCTTCTCGACGAGCTGGTCGTGCTCGGTGAACCAGGTCCGCAACGGCTGTTCCTGCTGCTCCCGGACGTAGGTGCCGGAGCCGGCGCGGATCTGCACGTACCCGATGGAGGCGAGCACGCGCAGCGCCTGCCGCAGCGACCCGCGGCTGATGCCGAGCTCCTCGCACAGGACGCGTTCGGCGGGCAGCCGCGAGCCCGGCGGCAGGTCGCCGGCGTCGATCCGCGCCCGCAGCCGGTCGACGGTCGCGCTCCAGACCTGCTCGGTGTCCACGGGCTCATCCTGTCAGTTCGCGGAATTGTCGGTGGTGGCTGTCATGATCGGCGGCATGGAGATCTTGGGGGAGTGGGTGCGGGGCTGGGCGGTGTCGCGGGCGACGCCACCGCCGGTGCCCGAGCCCGACGGCTACCGCGTCGACGTCGGCCTGCCCGGCCACCGCGTGCGCTACCTGCTGCGCTCGCCGTCGGCGGTTCCCGCGCGGGCGGCCTCGGTGGCCGCGCCGGGCACGTGGCTGAAGACGTGCGGCTCGCGGTCCGACGTGGTGGCGGCCCTGACCCCGGCGTGGACGGCGGGGGAGACGGAGTACCTGATGGCGTTCGAGGGGCCTCAGCCGCCGGTCGCGGTGCCGCCGGGGTACGAGGTGACGGTGTCCGGCGACGGCCCGGCCTGGGACGTGCTGGTCTCGGCGGCCGAGGCACCCGCGGCGCGCGGCCGGGTCGCGGTGGCCGGGGGTGTGGCGGTGTTCGACAAGATCGAGACATCGCCGGAGCACCGGCGCCGCGGCCTCGGCCGCGTGGTGATGCACCGGCTGAGCGAGGCGGCGGAGGCGGATTCGAGCGCGCTCCTGGCCTCGGCGGCCGGGCGCGGGTTGTACGGCGCGCTCGGCTGGCGGGTGGTCTCCGACGTCGTCCCGGCCCACGTCCCGGAAGGAGCGGCATGACGGCGCGGTTCAAGGATCTCGCCCTGGACGCGAACGACCACCAGGCCCAGGCGGACTGGTGGTGCCGAGCACTCGGCTACGTCCGCCGGGACGCGGTGACGGGCGACACCCGCCCGGCCGACTGGCCGATCCCGATCGTCGACCCGGCGGGCCAGGGCCCGCTGATCTGGCTCAACCCGGTACCGGAGCGGAAGACGGTCAAGAACCGCATGCACGTGGACGTCTTCGGCGACCCGGCCGAGCTGGTGGCGATGGGCGCCACCCTGCTCCGCGAACCCGGCGGCGACACCGACTGGGCCGTGCTGGCGGATCCGGAGGGCAACGAGTTCTGCGTCTTCACCCCGCGCTGACTCGGGAGTTGAGTCTCCACCATGGGGAGGCCGCAGGCTGTGGGGATGGACGACGAGAACCTCCTCACGATCGGGGCTCTGGCCGCACGGACCGGTCTGTCGGTCAAGACCATCCGGTTCTACTCCGACAAGGGGATCGTTCCGCCGACCTGCCACAGCCCGGCCGGCTACCGCCTGTACGACGTGGCTGCCCTGGCTCGGCTGGAGCTGGTCCGCACGCTTCGTGCGCTGGACATCGATCTGGCCACGGTCCGGCGCGTGCTGGCCGGGGAAACCTCGCTGGCCGAGGTCGCCGCCGCGCACGCGGCGGCGCTCGACGTGCAGGTCCGGGCGCTGCGCCTGCGGCGTGCGGTGCTGGCCGCGGTCGCGAACCGGAAATCGACCCCGAAGGAGATGGACCTGATGCACAGACTGGTGAGCCTGTCCGACGCCGAACGGCGCCGCTTCATCCACGACTTCATCGACGACACCTTCGGCGGTGTCGACGCCAACCCGGCCATGGTGGAACTGCTGCGTTCGAGCATGCCGGAGCTGCGCGAAGACGCCACCGCCGAACAGGTCGAGGCGTGGATGGAGCTCGTGGAGCTGGTCCAGGACACCGGCTTCCGGGCCGCGGTGCGGCGGATGGCCGAATACCAGGCGGCCCAACGCGCCGACGGAGACACGACCGGCCTGCACCACGACCTGACCGAGGCCGTGCGCGAAGCCGTCGGCCGAGCACTGGCCGCGGGGATCGCGCCGGACTCGGAGCGGGCCGGCGTCGTCGTCGCCACGCTCACGGCCCGCTACGCCGAGACGTTCGGCAAGGCCGACGACCACCGGCTGAAGTCGTGGATCCTCGAACGGCTCGAGGTCGCCGACGATCGTCGCGTCACGCGGTACTGGCAGCTGGTGGCCACCATCAACGGCTGGCCCCCGCTACCGGACCCGGAGCCGGTGTTCACCTGGTTCGGCCGGGCACTGCGCGCTCGGCTGAATGTCTGACCTGACACATCCGCGTCGCGGGACCGGTCCACGATGCTTAGGCTCCGCACGTGAATGCTTCATGAGCTGGTGGCACGCGCTGATCGTCGTGGTCGCCGGGATCTGGGCCGGGACCATCAACGCCGTCGTGGGGTCGGGGACGCTCGTCACCTTCCCCGTGCTGGTCGCGCTCGGCTATCCGCCCGTGACGGCGACGACGTCCAACGCCATCGGGCTCGCGCCCGGCACGCTCAGCGGTGCCTGGGGGTACCGGCACGAGCTCAGGGGGTACTGGCCGCAGGTCGTGAAGTTCGGCGTTGCGTCCTTCCTGGGGGCCATCGGCGGCACCATCCTGCTGCTCTCGCTGCCGAAGGACGCCTTCGAAGCCGTGGTCCCGGTGCTGGTCGGGCTGGCCGTGGTGCTGGTGATCGTGCAGCCCAAGGTGTCGAAGTGGGTCGCCAAGCGCCGCGAAGAGAACGGTGCCGAGCACAAGTCCGGGCCGCTGCTGATGTTCTTCATCTTCCTCATCGGCATCTACGGCGGGTACTTCACCGCCGCGCAGGGCGTGATGCTGATGGCCGTGATGGGGATGCTGCTGTCGGAGCCGCTGCAGAAGCTCAACGGCGTCAAGAACGTCCTCGCCGCCGTCGTCAACGTCGTTGCCGGGCTGATCTACGCCTTCGTCGCGCCGGTCAGCTGGGCCGTCGTGCTGTGGCTGGCCGTCGGGTCGACCGCCGGCGGCTTCCTCGGCGCGAAGATCGGGCGGAAGCTGCCGCCGGCGGTGCTGCGCGGAGTGATCGTGGTGATCGGGGTTGCGGCGGTGGTTCAGCTGGTGGTCAAGCAGTTCAGCTGAGGTCGCGCAGGAAGGTGGCCCACGCCTCGGCCGGGAGCACCAGTTCCCCCGAAGTCGGCGCCTTCGAGTCCCGGACGCCGACCAGCTCGGTGCTCAGGGCGACCTCGACGCAGTTCCCGTTGTTGCCGTTGCTGTAGCTGCTCTTGCGCCAGAAACGGCCAGTGGAGGTCATTGCGCACCGTCCTTCGCTCGGTCGAACTCACTTGCCAGGATGGCAAGCCACTCCCGGGATTGTCCTCCATCCAGAGCGAGCCTGGCGACTCGATTGAGCAGGTGGCGATATACCTCCAAGTCGGCTGGTTCCTCCAAGAACAAGGTGGTCGTCTGGTTGTCGACGTGCGCCACGGGGGGAGTGTCGTTGTGCCGCATGATGCGGAATCCCCCACCGAGGACACCTTCCGGGCAGGCGGCCTCCGGGACCACACGAATCACGCAGTGTTCGAACGAGGACGTGAGCAGGAGGTGGAGAATCTGCTCGTGCATGACCTGGGCATCGGCGACCTTCGCCCGGAGTGCGGCCTCTTGGAGGTAGAACGTGAATCGCGGAGGATCTCGCCGTCTCAGCAACTTCTGCCTGCTCAGCCGGGCTCTGACCCGAAGGTCGATGCCGGTCTCGTCGTGTAGGCCGAACCACCGGAAAACCGCGCGGGCGTAGTCCTCGATCTGCAGAATGCCCGGAATGATCTGCGGTTCGAACTCGATGATCTCGGTCGCTTGGGTTTCGGTGACGATCAGCGACCGCAGCTCGTCCGGCAGCTGCTCTCGATGCTGTCGGATGCGGTAGCCATCTGCCTGTTCGCGGACAAGGTCGAGTACCCGCACCACGTCCTCACGCGATGCCCGGCAGCTCGCGAGGTACATCGTCACGTCCAGCTCGGAATAGCCGCGCACCCCGCTTTCCATTCGCGAGATCTTGCTGGGCGAACAGCCGATCAACGCCGCGAGATCCGAAGCCAGCAGCTCGGCCTCGACACGGAACCGCTTCAGCTCGTCACCGATCTCCCGGCTGATCGCCGACGAATCGCGGTCTCGCTCGCTCATGCCGGGAAAGCTAAGCCGTCCCCCACCGGGAACGGCTCAGCGCCACGGCAACGTCAACCCATCGGACGCCGCCTTGCCACCGCGGCAAGCTACCGGCGGAACTCCCGGGCCGCGGCCAGGAACAGGTCGTTCTCCTCGCGGGTGCCGATGGTCACGCGGACGCCGTCGCCGGCGAACGGGCGCACCACCAGCTTGCGGTCCAGCGCGTGCTCGGCGAACGGCACCGCCTCGTCACCCAGGGGCAGCCAGACGAAGTTCGCCTGCGTCTCCGGCACCCGGTAACCCGCCTCGAGCAGCGCGTCCCGCACCCGTCCGCGCTCGGCGACGATCTCCTTGCAGCGCTCCAGCAGCTCGCCGGCCGCGTCGAGGGACGCCAGCGCGGCCACCTGGGCCAGCATGTTCACCGAAAACGCCACGTACACCTGGCGAAGCGCGTCCGCGATCGGCTCGGGCGCCACTGCGTAACCGACGCGAAGGCCCGCGAGGCCGTACGCCTTCGAGAACGTGCGAAGCACCATCACGTTCGACCGGGTACGGGTGTACTCGACGCCGTCGGGCACCTCGGGGTCGGTGACGAACTCCTTGTACGCCTCGTCCAGCACGACCAGCACGTGCTCCGGCACCGAAGCCAGGAACCGCTCCAGCTCGGCGCGGCGCACGGCCGTGCCGGTGGGGTTGTTCGGGTTGCAGACGAAGACCACGCGCGTCCGGTCGGTGATCGCCGCGAGCATCGCGTCGAGGTCGAGCTCCTGGCCCTCGGTGATCGGAACCTTCACCGAGACGGCGTTCGCGACCTGCGTGACGATCGGGTACGCCTCGAAGGAACGCCAGCCGAAGATGACCTCGTCGCCGGGCGCGCACACCGCCTGGATCGTCTGCTGGCACAGCGACACCGAGCCGCAGCCGATCGCGACGCGCTCCACCGGCACGTCCAGCTCGCGGGCCAGCCGCTCGCGCAGCGCCTGCGAGCCGGTGTCCGGGTAGCGGTTGATGCCGGCCGCGGCTTCGGCGATGGCCTGCGCGACGCTCGGCAGCGCGCCGCCGGGCACCTCGTTGCTCGCCAGCTTGACCGCACCTTCGATCGTCCGGCCAGGGATGTATTTCGGCAACGATTCGAGATCGGCACGCGGGGACACGGACGGCATCTTCGGCGCTCCTGGAAATCGACGGGACGACCCGGTCACCGTATCTTTTCCCGCGGCCGCCCCGCGACTCCCTTCCGGCGGACTGTGTCCGGGCCGGGCTTCCTCCCGTTCACCTGGAAGTGATTGAGTGAACCAATGACGTCGACCTCCACCGCGGACTACCAGCGCACCGACGGCCGCACCCTGCGCCTGACCTTCTCGGAACCCGAAGGCGCGCTACGCGGCGGCCTGGTGGTGCTGCACGAGGCCGACGGCGTCACCGACGGCGTGAAACTGCTGCTCGCGAGCCTGGCCACGGAGGGCTGGCTGACTGTCACCCCGCACCTGGAGAACGACCGCCTCACCCAGCAGGACCTGCTGGACGCGACCGACCTCACCCTGGCCTGGCTGGTCGAGCGGGGCGTCCAGGCCGACCTGCTCGGCGTGATGGGCTTCGACCTGGGCGGCACCGCGGCGCTGGTCGTCGCGTCGCACCGCCGGCTCGGCGCGGCCGTCAGCGTCGGCGGCCAGCAGGCCGCCGAACTGCCCGCGCTGGTCGAGATCGCCGGCAAGCTCACCAGCCCGTGGCTCGGCATGTACGGCGACGCCGGCGACGCGGCGGGCGGCGCCGACGTCGAGCGCCTGCGGGACGCCGCCGCGTCGGCGAAGGTCGCCACGAACGTCGTCCACTACCCGGGTGCGAACCACCGCTTCGACGCCGACCCGGGCGCGGCCGCGGAGGCGTGGCAGCGCACGCTGAACTGGTTCGACGCGCACCTGCGGTAAGTGTGGGCAGGAACCACCGTCTGCCCTTGTTCCATGTCGGTTCCGACCACGGTGACTTCCGGATCCGAGGGATTAGGCTCGGGGCGTGACGCACACCGCCGACGCCCCCGAAGTGCTCTGGCGCCCCGAGCCGGGCCACGTAGCCGACACCAAGATCGACGAGTTCCGCCGGTGGCTGCGCGCCGAGCGCGGCGTCGAGGTGGACGACTACCGCTCGCTGTGGGAGTTCTCGGTCGAGCGCGGCCCGGACTTCTGGGCGGCGGTCGCGGACTTCCTCGGCGTCCGCTGGCACGACCAGCCGGGTGAGGTGCTTTCGGGCGGGATGCCGGACGCCGTCTGGTTCGAGGGCGGCACGCTGAACTACGCCGAGCACGCGCTCACCCCCGGCGTCGCGGGCGCCGCGAAGGCCGACGACGAGACGGCGGTCATCTTCCACCGCGAAGACGGCTTCGCGAGCCACCTGACGTACGGCGAGCTTCGCGCGCAGGTCGCCGCGGCCCGGGCGGCCTTCCTCGAGCTGGGCGTCGGCAAGGGTGACCGGGTCGTCGCCCTGGCGCCGAACTGCCCGCAGACGCTGGTCGCCTTCCTCGCCGCGGCGAGCATCGGGGCGATCTGGTCGTCGTGCTCGCCGGACTTCGGCGTCCGCGCGGTCGCCGATCGGTTCGTCCAGATCGAGCCGAAGGTGCTCTTCGCGGTCAACGCCTACGCCTACAACGGCCGCCAGTTCGACATCCGGACGACGATCGCCGACCTGCAGGCGCAGCTGCCGTCGCTGGCCGCGACCGTGCTGGTCGAGTACGTCGGCGAAGGCCGGATGGACGACGCCCTCGACTGGGACGGGCTGCTCGCGAAGCACGCGGGCGCGCCCCTGCTGTTCGAGCCGGTCGAGTTCGCGCACCCACTGTGGGTGCTCTACTCCTCGGGCACCACCGGCCTGCCGAAGGGCATCGTGCACGGCCACGGCGGCATCACCCTGGAGCACCTCAAGGCCCTCGCGCTGCAGACCGACCTCGGCCCCGGCGACCGGTTCTTCTGGTTCAGCACCACCGGCTGGATGATGTGGAACTTCCTCATCTCCGGCCTGCTCGTCGGCACCACGATCGTGCTCTACGACGGCAGCCCCGGCTTCCCGGACCTGAACGCGCTCTGGCACCTGGCCGAGCAGCACCGCGTCACCTACTTCGGCACGTCGGCGCCGTTCATCCAGAGCTGCCTCAAGGCCGGCATCAAGCCCGCCGAGCGCTACGACCTGAGCGGGCTGCGCGCGCTGGGCTCCACCGGCGCCCCGCTGAGCGTCGAAGGCTTCCGGTGGATCGTCGACGAGGTCGGGCGGAACGTCCAGATCTGCTCGGTGTCCGGCGGCACCGACCTGTGCGCGGCGTTCGTCGCGTCGGCGCCCGACGTGCCGGTGTGGCTGGGCGAGCTGTCCTGCCCGGCGCTCGGTGCCGCGGTGAACGCCTTCGACGAGGCCGGCAAGGCCGTCGTCGAGGAGGTCGGCGAGCTGGTCATCACGAAGCCGATGCCGTCGATGCCGGTGTTCTTCTGGAACGACCCGGACGGCTCGCGCCTGCGTGAGGCGTACTTCGAGATGTACCCCGGGCGGTGGCGCCACGGCGACTGGATCCGCATCACGAACCGCGGCTCGGCGGTGATCTACGGCCGCAGCGACTCGACGCTCAACCGCGGCGGCGTCCGGATGGGCACGGCGGAGTTCTACCGGGTCGTCGAGGGCTACGACGAGATCGCGGATTCCCTGGTCGTGGACACCTCGGCGGCCGGGAACGAGGACGGCCGGCTGATCTGCTTCGTGGTCCTCGCCGGCGGTGTCGCGCTCGAAGACATCGAGCCGCGGCTGCGCAAGGAGCTCCGTAGCGCGCTGTCACCGCGCCATGTACCCGATCGGTTCGTCGTGGTTTCCGAGATACCTCGTACCTTGAACGGTAAGAAGTGTGAGGTACCGGTGAAGAAGATCCTCGCCGGTGTGGCTCCTGACCGGGCCGTCAGCCGGGACGCGCTGGCCAACCCGGCGGCGCTGGCGCCGTTCGTGGAGCTCGCCGGGGGGTAGATGGGGGAAGCATGATCATCCACGGCGGGTTGTACAGGTGGTGACGGGGACACGCGCGCAGATCACCTGGAAGGTGGCCGGGGCCACCACCGTGGGGGTGATCACCTGGGTGACCCGGCTGGCGGGCCTGATGACGCTGGGCTCGATCCTGATCCCGGCCGGGCGGCGCAGCCTGCGCGGGCACCTGGCCGAATGGCTGGAGCTGCCGCAGGAGGCCACGGTGGCCGCGGCGACCGTGGCGCTGGTCATGGGCGTGCTGCTGGTGCTGCTGGCCGCGGGCCTGCGTCGCCGCAAGCGCCGGGCGTGGCAGCTGGCGGTCGGCGCGACGGTGCTGCTCACGATGTCGCACCTCGGGCTGAAGCACGTCTTCGGCGCCGGCCTGGTTTCGGTGCTGCTGCTGGTGGGCCTGATCGCGAACCGGCGTTACTTCGTCGCGAAGCCGGACCCGGTGGTCGGGCGCTGGCGGGCGGTGCACGTGTTCGTCCAGCTGGCGCTGGCCGGGTTCGTTATCAACGTCATCCTGCTGTCCGTGGCGCCCCGCGCGGCCCTGGAACCGATGGGCTTCGGCGACCGGCTCGCGGAGTCCGCGCTGGCGCTGGTCGCGGCCAGCGGACCCGCGGTGTTCCACCAGATGTGGCTGGAGGACCTCACCGCCGCCGTCGGCCTGCTGTTCGGCCTCGCGGCCCTCCTGGTCTCGGCGTACTTCCTGCTGCGCTCGGCCGAGCCGGCGCCGCGGCTGACCGACGAGGAGGTCGCGCGCCTGCGCCGGCTGCTGGACGAGCACGGCGAGCGCGACTCCCTCGGCTACTTCGCGCTGCGGCGGGACAAGTTCGCGGTGTTCTCGAAGACGGGCAAGGCGGCGGTCACCTACCGCGTGATCGCCGGCGTGGCGCTGTGTTCGGCCGACCCCCTGGGCGACCACGAAGCGTGGCCGGGCGCGATCGAGGAGTACCTGGAGGTCTGCCGCACGGGCGGCTGGATCCCGGCGGCGATGGGCGTCTCCGAGCTGGGCGCGACAATCTGGGCCCGGTTCGGCCTGGAGGTACTGGAAATCGGCGACGAGGCGGTGGTCGACGCGGCCGGCTTCACCCTGGACGGCCGCACGATGCGCGGCGTCCGCCAGGCGGCGGCCCGCACCAAGCGGGCGGGCTACAAGGTGCTGGTGCGGCGGGCCGAGGACCTGCGTCCGGGCGAGCTGGCCGAGCTGGAGGTGCTGGCGGCCAACTGGCGCGGCACGGACACCGAACGCGGGTTCTCGATGGCTCTGGGCCGCATGGGCGACCCGGGATCGGTGCTGGTGACGGCCGAGCAGGGCGGCCGGGTCCGCGGGGTGCTCCAGTTCGTGCCGTGGGGCACGAGCGGCCTGTCCCTGGACGTGATGCGCCGCGACCGCACGGCCGACAACGGCGTCAACGAGCTGATGATCTCGGAGCTCCTCCTGGCGGCGGGCCGCCACGGCGTTTCCCAGGTGTCGCTGAACTTCGCGGCGTTCCGCGCGCTGATGGAGCAGGGCCAGCGCATCGGCGCGGGCCCGGTCGCCCGCATGTCGGCGAAGGTGCTCCATTTTTTCTCGCGCTGGATCCAGATCGAGACGCTGTACCGCTTCAACGCGAAGTTCCAGCCGCGCTGGGTGCCGAGGTACCTGGTGTACCCGGGCGTCCGCGAACTCCCGAGGGTGGGCATCGCAACGTTCGAGGCCGAGGGCCTGGGCGGCCGGTCCCCGCGCCTGCTCAGACTGCTGCAACGGGCTTAAGGGGGGTGCTATCCGAGGGGTATTCGGGGGTGTGTAACCTATCTGAGCAGTGGTCGTTGGGCCCAGGAGGCTTCGCCTAGTCTGGTCTATGGCGCCGCACTGCTAATGCGGTTGGGGGTAACCCCCCCTCCCGGGTTCAAATCCCGGAGCCTCCGCTGGTACCCGGTCCGCCGGGTGCTAGGTTACAACTGAACACGCGCCCGTAGCTCAGCTGGATAGAGCATCTGACTACGGATCAGAAGGTCAGGGGTTCGAATCCCTTCGGGCGCACGTCTGGTTGAGACAGCACTACAAGGAACCCCCTGGAAACAGGGGGTTCCTTGCTGTTTCGCCTCCGCCGGTCAGAAGTTCTTCTTGGACACCGTCCACGGATACTTCGACGCGAGCCCCGACGGGTCCAGGATGTAACTGCGAGCCGTGGCGTTGCCGTTAAGGACCATGTCCAGGAACTGGACGACCGTGGTCATGCCGTCGGACAGCTGGTTGCCGGTGATGAAGCCGACGTGCCCGGCTTGGGGGTGTACCGCCAGCACGGCGGGAACAGTAGCCAGGTCGTAGTTGGCCCGGGTGTTGTCGTAGGCGATGTCGGAGGGGCCGCCGGCCATGAACAACGTCGGTGCGTGGAGCCGGGCGAGCTCGGCTCGGGAGTAGCCGAAGGAGCCGTCGGCGAAGAAGCCGCTGTCCAGCGAGACGGCGGCCGAGACCCGGCTGTCCTGCGCGGCGACCAGGGCCTCGAGACCGCCGCAGGAGTGGCCCGCGGTGGCCACCTTCGTCAGGTCGAGCCGCTGCGACAGCGGTGCCCCGGACCGGTTCTGCTCCCGCTCCGCCCACGTGATCGCCCCGGTCAGCAGGGACGGGATGGGGGAGCCGCTCGGCACGCCGTTGGCCGAGCCGTTCGCCGATCCGGTGTCCACCACGACGAAGCCCTTCGACGCGATGAACGTCAACGCGCGGGCGACCTCGCTGTTGTCCGTGTGCGCGCAGGCGCCGTTGCCGAACGCCAGCACCGGCATCGGCGCCCCCACCGCCTGCGGGTTCGACGGCCGGAACACGGTGTACCGGTTGTCGCCGTACGCGGCCTCGCGGGTGACCGGGAAGTTGTTGTTCACCAGGGGGTCGCCGCCCGCCGGTGGGGGCGGCGCCGACCCGTTGCACGTGACGCCGTTGAGCGCGAACGTCGACGGGGCGGTCGAGCTGCTGCCGGACGTGGCGTTGAAGCCGAAGGAAACGGTTCCGCCCGTGGTGACGGCGCCGTTCCAGGACGCGTTGGTCACCGATACCCGGGCGCCCGACTGGGTGTGGGCACCGTTCCACAGCTGGGTGATCCGCTCGTCGGCGGAGAACGTCCACGTCACCTGCCAGCCACTCACCGGGTCGCCGAGGTTCGTCACCGTCACGGCGGCGCCGAACCCGCCTTGCCACTGGGAACCGATCGCGTAATCGACCCGGCAGCCGGCCGCCGCCGCGGCTGCCGCCGGGCCGGCCACGGCAGGCGCGGTCGTCACCGCCATGGCCACCACGACGGCCGTCGTTCTCCGGACACGGGACTTCGTTGCGCGCACGATGATCTCCTCTTCGACGAGTGACCGGCCGTCTTGGGAGCGCTCCCAGTCGTCGTTCGGACTGTGGACTCTTTGCGGTCCGTTCGTCAAGCAATGTGTCTGACGATCCGGCGCTTTCACTCGGTTGGTCCAGGGCGCGTCCGGTCCCGGATCGCGTAGGGCTCAACTGCACTGCGTAACCGATCCGAGCCGGCGAACCGGGCGCACGAGGACTGGTCTCGACCATTCATCACTCTTCGTGGTGACGCTTCCATAATTGGTCTGGACCACGTAACGTCTGGGCAAACGGCGCAAAACACCGCCCTGGTCCCCGCCGGTGGTGTTGGTGTCCGCCGTCCTGCACCTGGCTCAAGGGAGAGCGATGTCCAGAAAGAGATGGCACCTCCTCGGTCTTTTCACCGCGGTCGGCGCGATCGCGGTCGGGCTTGTCACCGTGCCGGCCAGCGCCGCCGGTGGTGTCGGCGCCGCCTTCAGCAAGGGGTCCGACTGGGGCTCCGGTTACGAGGGCAAGTACACGATCAGCAACGGCTCCGGCGCGACGCTGCCGAGCTGGACCGTCGAGTTCGACCTGCCCAGCGGCGCGAAGATCGCGTCCGTTTGGGACGGTAGCTACACCGCTTCCGGGCAGCACGTCACGGTCAAGAACAGCTGGAACGGCAACGTCGGCAACGGCGGCACCGCCAGCTTCGGCTTCAACGTCAGCTACTCCGGCACCTACTCCGCGCCGGCGAACTGCAAGCTGAACGGCGGTTCCTGCGACGCCGGCGGTGGCAACCCGACCACCACGCCGACCACCCCGACGCAGCCGACCACCAACCCCACCACGCCGACGACGCCGACGACGCCCACCACCCCGACGACGACCACGCCGCCCCCGCCGGGTGGGCTGAAGAACGTCGGGTACTTCGTGCAGTGGGGCGTCTACGGGCGCAACTACCACGTCAAGAACATCGAGACCTCGGGCTCGGCCAGCAAGCTGACGCACATCAACTACGCGTTCGGCAACGTCAAGAACGGCCAGTGCACCGCGAACGACGACCCGTACGCCGACTACCAGAAGACCTACGACGCCTCGACGAGCGTCGACGGTGTCGCCGACACCTGGGACCAGCCGGTCGCGGGCAACTTCAACCAGCTGCGCAAGCTGAAGAAGCTGCACCCGGGCCTCAAGGTGATCTGGTCGTTCGGCGGCTGGACCTACTCGGGCGGCTTCGGGCAGGCGGCGCAGAACGCGGCCGCGTTCGCGCAGTCCTGCTACAACCTGCTCAAGGACCCGCGCTGGGCGGACATCTGGGACGGCATCGACATCGACTGGGAGTACCCCAACGCGTGCGGCCTTTCCTGTGACACCAGCGGGGCCGCGGCCTACAAGAACCTGATGGCGGCCCTGCGGGCGAAGTTCGGCTCGTCGTTCCTGATCACCTCGGCCATCTCCGCGGACGGCAGCAACGGCGGCAAGCTCGATGTCGCCGACTACGGCGGCGCGGCGCAGTACCTCGACTGGTACAACGTGATGACCTACGACTACTTCGGCGCCTGGGCCGCGCAGGGCCCGACGGCTCCGCACTCGCCGCTCACCAGCTTCAACGGCATCCCCACGCCGGGCTTCTACTCCGACGCGGCGATCCAGAAGCTCAAGAGCAAGGGCGTCCCGGCGAGCAAGCTG